>NZ_VJXY01000001.1:55323-630957 GCF_014831675.1 Komarekiella delphini-convector SJRDD-AB1
GGCAAGAGTTGATTGAAACCCTTGTTTGGGCACACGAGCGCACTCCTTTAGCGAACTTGGTTCGCTGGAAAGATAAGCCCGTTGCTCTATCTATCGTCCAAGCGCGTGTAGTTGGTCTAGCTCACTTTACTGTTGGCTATGTCGTAACTTATGCAGCATTCTTGATTGCTTCGACTGCTGGTAAGTTCGGTTAATCTGGCTAAGCTAATGTGCGTCTAAATTGCATAACTACTTTTTGTAGTTGTTAACTGTTGACTGTTGACAGTTAACGGTTAACAGTCAACCTTAATATCGAGGTAATGGGCAATTCAAATACATAACAGCTTACTAGTTTTATAGATGAATAGTAAAAAACCCCTATCGTTAGGCAGGGGTTTTTTATTAAATTAGCTGAATATTAAGATTACAATGCTTGATACAGCTCCTTTTTCCCCGCAAATAGCTAAAATCAAAGTGTTTACTTACCCAATTTGCGCTGAATTTGGCTACTGTATCTTGTCCCCGTTGCCATCAACTCGTTGATAGTCAAGCTATCAGTTGTCCGTATTGCCGCACAACACTTAAAGCTTACGGACATCCTGGCATTCCCTTACACCGTGCCGCTGGGGATGAGTATCTGTGCGACACCTGCACCTATCACGCCGATGATACCTGCAACTTTCCCCAACGTCCCTACGCCAAAGACTGTACTCTCTACCAAAATATTGAAGAAATTAAATTAGAGTTGGAACAGCAACGTTACACCAACAGTTTTATCGTAACTGTGAAAAATTGGATAAAACGCAATCAACCTTTGTTGGTAATAGTAGGTTTATTATTAGTCTGTTTGTTAATGGTTTTATCAACATCTTGAACTAGGGATTGGGTACTGGGTACTGGGAAAAAGTTTTTTCACAATTTGGTTTGGGTTTGAATCCCAATCAAAATTCGTCACTACCCCAGTCCCCAGTTAAAAAATATTTCTTTGGGTAGTAGAGTTATCGCATTAAAAAGCTAGATGGTTAGCGGTAAGAGGGTAAAATGCGTCAACTCATTGTCTAGCGAAAAAATTCGCGTAGGCGCAGCCTAACCTAGGCATCGTCTCACCCAAGCAATTCAAACCCATTTATTGAAACAGGATTTTAACATCACACCTTTAGTTGATGTCAATGTCCTAAAAACCCTTGCTAGTAGCCAATAAAACCATTTATGAGTAGTTCAAAGCTTTTAGAAAAAGAACGTAGCGAAGTTTTGCAACAGTTGGAAGATTGGCTGGAAACTCCAATGCTGGTGCTGGGTTTTGTATGGCTAGCACTATTCATCATCGAGATTATCTGGGGGCTAAATCCTTTATTGCAAACCGTTAGTATTACTATCTGGATTATCTTTATATTAGATTTTTTACTGAAATTAGCGATCGCTCCTCATAAAATTTCCTATATCAAAAGCAACTGGTTAACAGCTATTTCTCTACTATTGCCAGCCCTGCGTACTTTTCGGATTATCCGAGTTGTAAAGATACTACGAACAGCACGCGCTGTGCGAGGGCTACAACTGTTGCGAGTTGTGACTCGTGCGAACCGAGGAATGCGAGTTCTCTCAGCAAGTATTAGCCGTCGAGGGTTTGGTTATGTTGTGGCGTTAACCATGATTATTACTTTAGTAGGAGCAGCAGGGATGTATGCCTTTGAAAATGAAGTTCCTAATGAATCTGGGCTACATAATTACGGCAGTGCTTTATGGTGGACAGCAATGCTCATGACGACAATGGGTTCTGAGTATTGGCCCAAAACGCCCGAAGGACGCGTGCTTTGTTTTTTCTTGGCGTTATATGCGTTTGCCGTGTTTGGCTATGTCACTGCAACTCTAGCGACGTTCTTTATTGGTCGTGATGCCGACGATGATGAAGCAGAGTTAGCCGGGGCGAAATCGATTCAGGTGCTTCAGGGTGAAATCGCAGCATTACGCAGAGAAATTCAAGAACTATTGCATCAAAATTCAGAATGATGATAGGACTTACGCAAAAACTCTCTGAAACTCTGATTTCTCCGTGCCCTCTGTCTTTAGAAGTTCTGATGCCTGTCTTGAAAAGTTTCCTGCGGAGGGAAACCCTCCCGCAGAACTTTTCGCTCTTGGCGGGCTGCGCCAACGGATAGCGCAGCGTTAGTGACGTAGGAGCGTCGGAAACCTCCGCTCAGACTTCTCGCTGTGTCCTCTGTGGTTCGTTCCGTTACCCGTGCGTAAGTCCTGGATGAAAATTAATGAGTGAGGAAACTACATGAATGCAGAAATCTCCGCAGCTTGGGACAAGGTTCAAAGCATGATCAACGGGTTCATAGCTTTGCTACCGAATATTGTCTTAGCGTTAATTGTCTTCATCTTCTTTTTGTTTATTGCTAGCAGAATTAAGGCACTGGTTAAGCGGTTAACTCGCAACCGTCGCCAAGCCCGAAATCTGGGACTAGTGCTGGGAAGGTTAGCGCAGGGGGTGACAATTTTGATTGGGTTGTTTATCGCCCTTTCTATTGTGATTCCTACATTTAGAGCCGGTGATTTGATACAACTATTGGGAATAAGCGGTGTTGCAATTGGTTTTGCCTTCCGCGATATTTTGCAAAACTTCTTAGCTGGGATTTTAATTCTGCTGACTGAACCTTTCCAAATTGATGACCAAATTGTTTTTAAAGACTTTGAAGGAACGGTCGAAAATATCGAGACACGCGCAACAACAATCAGAACTTATGACGGGCGAAGGATTGTCATTCCTAACTCTGAGTTGTTTATTAATTCTGTGACTGTCAACACTGCCTTTGATAACCGCCGATTAGAGTATGATGTCGGCATTGGCTACGGCGATGATATTGATGTGGCCAAGCAGTTGATGCTAGATGCAATGCACAGCATAGACGAAGTTTTAAGAGATCCGGCTCCTGATGTACTGGTAATGGAACTAGCCGAAAGCACTGTTAACATCCGCGTGCGCTGGTGGATTAATCCACCACGACGGATAGACGATCTTCATTCACGGGACAAGGTGTTGTCTGCAATTAAGAAAAAGCTCGTTGCAAACGGCATTGATTTACCCTTCCCAACTCAACAAATTCTGTTCCACGACCAGACCGAAGAGACAGATGGAAACCGCTCCCGTCAGCGTGAAGGTTGGCCATCTGGTAAAGGTGAAGTACCAAAGCCTCGCCGCATCAGTGATTCGCTTAGATTACTTGCTCAAGTACGCTCCTCACAAGATGACAACGGCAAAATAGATTCTCAAATTAACAAACAATGAGAAACGTCAAGTTAAGCAAACTTTGGGATCAGCTCCACTCAAGTTACTGGTTTATACCAGCAGTTATGGCGGTGATAGCTACTGCTTTAGCCTTTACAATGCTCACTCTTGACCGTACAGGCAAGGTAGAAATTGATTATTGGTGGGTTTACACTGGTGGAGCAGATGGAGCGCGATCGCTCTTAGAAGCTGTTGCAGGTTCAATGGTAAGCGTTTCTGCTACAGCTTTTTCAATTACAATCGTGGCGCTTCAGCTTGCGGCTTCCAATTTTGGCCCCCGCCTACTGCGTAATTTTATGCAGGATACGGGTAATCAGGTTGTACTTGGCACATTTATTAGTACATTCATCTACTGCTTGCTCGTACTGCGGACAATTCATGGAGAGGGAGATGGATACAGCCAGTTTGTGCCACAACTTGCGGTTACAATCGGCATTTTACTCGCAATTATTAGCATTGGTGTTTTGATTTATTTTATCCATCATGCTTCAACAATAATTCAGGCATCTAACGTAATCCAAAATGTTAGTGCAGATTTACATTCAGCAATTGAGCGGCTATTTCCAGAAAAAATTGGGCGTGGTGAACCAGAAGATAGCCTTGGAGTTGAAGAAATTCCCATGTCTTTTAAGGAGGAAGCTTTACCGATTCGAGCTAATAATACTGGTTATCTACAAGCGATCGATGACCAAGAATTGATGAAAATTGCTTGTAAGCATAATTTGCTAGTACGCCTTAAAGTTCATCCGGGAAAATTTGTGGTTCAAGGTAGCGATTTAGTCTTGGTTTTTCCTGGTAAAAAAGTCAATCAAAAACTGGTCAAAAAAATCAATGATGCCTTTATTTTGGGTAAAGAACGTACAGAGCAGCAGGATGTAGAATTTCCGATCAATCAGTTAGTAGAAATTGCCCTACGTGCTATCTCTCCTGCCGTGAATGACCCATTTACTGCAATTCGCTGTATTGACCAATTAGGTGCTGGATTGTGTCATCTCGTTCAAAGGAATTTCCCTTCACCTTATCGCTACGATAATAATAAACTGCGCGTAATTACCGAAAGCGTAAAGTTTAAGGGACTAACTGATGCTGCTTTTAATCAAATTCGTCAGTATGGGCGGTCTGATGCCGCAGTAACTATTCGCTTGTTAGAAGCTATAGCTTTAATTGCTAGTTACACTAACAATTCTAAATATCAAGCAGCCCTGCGGCATCATGCTGACATAATTTTACAAGATAGCCGTGAGGGACTCTCACAAGAACAAGACTGCAAAGATGTGCAAGAACGGTATTACGAGGTTATCAAAACTTTAGATAAGAGCAGCACTATTAAAGATTGGGATTAACTAGAAAAATGGCATTTTAAATTAATAGTTTTATTTTAGATTAGGTATGAAAAGTATGAATTGGAAAGGTTTCCGAGTTATTGCGTGGTTTGGACAAGCTCTATTAGCAATATTTGTCATAGTCGCAGCAGTTCAAGGAAAGTGGTCAAATGCTTTGGGTCTAGCATTTTTCCTCATAGCATCTTTTGTGTTTGTTGTCCGAGATGATAAATTACCCACCTTGTTTGATTTTCTGTTTGTCTTGGCTGCATTGCTTAATGCTACTGGTTGGGTATGGAATTTATTTGGTATGCCGGGGCCTTATGACGAGATTGTTCATGCTTATACAACTTTTGCAATTACCCTCGCACTCAGTTTTTTAGTCTATAGCTCAATGTTAAATATTTTTCGGAATCATACACTCTTATATCTGGTGACAATTACTAGTTTTGGGATTGCTATTGGTGCTTTGTGGGAAGTTACGGAATGGTCTGCTGGTAAAATTCTTAATACTCAAGTAATTGAGAGCTTGGATGACACCATCATTGATTTAATTATGGACTCTCTTGGTGCTGGATTAGCAGCTTTAATTAGTCTTTGGGCATTGCAAAAATGGACAAGCCGTAAAGCAAATAATTCCCAAACTGAGACATATTAAATACTTAGGATAGATTAAAAACTATGAAAAATGGTTTAATTTAAAAATTAAGTTTTCAGGTTTGAAAGATATTATGAAACAACAGAATATACATGATAAGAATAATTATGATAACTCAAATTTATTTAATTCGCGAAGACAGTTTAATCAAAGAAAATTTGAAAATTTAGAGAAAAACTTATTGTGGAATAAATCAACAGCTCATTTGCTATCTCTTATAGGGATAATAGTAGGATTTTTGAGTAGTTGTTCGAGAGAGGTTCCTCCTTCGACTGTTCCTTCTCCTACAGTTAGTCAGCTACAGAATCAAAGCTCGCGCTCTCTTATACCAACTGCTGAGGACAGCAACTTTGTAGTTGCAGTTGTCGAAAAAGTAGAATCGGCTGTAGTTCAAATTAATACATCCCGAACTATCAGAACCGAAGTACCACAATTACCAGATACATTTAATGACCCATTCTTTCGGCGCTTTTTTGGTGAAAATCTCCCTACACAGCCTCAAGAGCGAGTAGAGCGCGGTGTCGGCTCTGGTTTTATCATTGTCCCAATGGACGAATTCTCACCAATGCTCACGTTGTCAACAATGCAGATACGGTGACGGTATCATTTTCTGATGGTCGTACTGTTGAGGGCAAAGTGCTAGGCCAAGATTCGGTGAGCGATGTTGCAGTTGTGCAAATTCCTGGTAATAACTTATCAGCAGTAGAAATAGCAAATCCTGACTCTGCAAAACCAGGACAATGGGCGATTGCGATCGGTAATCCTTTAGGTTTACAACAAACAGTAACAGTAGGTGTTATTAGTGCGATTAACCGTTCCTTAAATCTTTCCACTAGACCTAGTAGCTATATTCAAACTGACGCAGCAATTAACCCCGGAAATTCAGGCGGGCCACTCTTAAATGCTCGTGGCCAAGTGATAGGTGTCAACACTGCAATTATTCAAGGTGCTGAAGGTATTGGCTTTGCTATTCCTATAGATACAGCTCAACGAATTGCCCAGCAATTAATTACTCAAGGCAAAGTTGAATATCCTTACTTAGGTCTTCAAATGCTAACACTAACACCAGAAGTCAAACAGAGAATCAATAATTATCCCAACAGTAACGTCCGCATTTTAGCAGAGCAAGGAATTCTTGTTGTTCGCGTTATCCCTAATTCTCCTGCTGCAAGAGTCGGACTGCGCCCAGGAGATGTTATTCAAATAATTAACAATCAATCCATCACCCCATCTGAAGAAGTTCAGCAGATTCTCGAAAAGAATGGCTTAAACAATAACTTACAAATCCAAGTGCTACGCAACGGACAGAACTTACAATTTACAGTAAAACCTGAACCACTGCCATCTCCAAATAATACCCAGTCTTAAGTTTGTCAGGTAGGTAATTACTACCTGACTTATTAACTGTTTTCAACAGATGATTCAGACTTGCTATTTACCACAGTTATTACTTTTTGTTCGTGATTATTGTTTTTATTTTCATGCCAGTTGTTGAGTACATCCTCGACCAAAACTTCTTTAATCCAAGTCTGAAAGACAATTACTAACGGAACAGCCAGAAACACACCTAAAAAACCGAAGAAGCTGCCAAAAAAGACTACTGCTACTAAAGTAACTGCTGGCAAAAGAGATGCTTGGCTTTTCATCACTAAAGGCACTATAACTAGACTTTCAACCTGTTGAATTCCAAAGTACAAAGCTATAACAGCGGCAATTTTCCAAGGTTCTTCACTTAATGCTAGCAGTGCAGGTGGAATCACACTTAAGGTTGGCCCAACATTTGGGATAAATTCTAATAATCCTGCCAAAATAGCATTGACTAATGGCAATGGTATTCCCAAAATCAAGAGTCCAATATAGCTCAATGTTGCAATGACCAGCATAGTAAGAAGCGTGCCTTTTATCCAGCCAGTCAACGAGATTGCACACTTATTTAGAATGTCATCAACTCGCCGACGATAAAAGGCAGGAAATAGCATTATAAATCCCTGCCGATAGGGCAAGGGATTGGCTAATAACATGATGGTGAGAGCTATAAAAAGCAACAAACCTAAAATAATAGAAAGCGAGCTACTGACCAAGCTAAAAAAGTTGTTTATTAGCCGATTTAACCAATCTTGTAAACCTTGAGTCAGATACCTAAGTCCCTGAATATTTTCTAATAGTTGGTCAGGAATTACATTTTGTAACCAGTTGTTCCACGATCGCAACCGTTCTAGCGCCATAGGCATAATATTACCAAATTGTTGCAATTGGTCAATAAGACGCGGTACAATCAGTGCAAAAAAACCGAACAAAACGATCAATAAAAGAATAACTGATATGGTAACTGCAATTCCTCGCTTGATACGAAATCTTTGAAAAAAGCTCACTAATTGATTTAGAACTGTAGCTAAAACCACCGCTGCAAATATCACTAAAAGTATTTGCCGAATTTGCCATAAAATGTAAAGAGATATAACAAGAGCAAGAAACCCAATTAATTGTCCGAATCGCACAATGCATCCTCCGATTTTTAATATTTTCAGTGATTGTGCTGACTTTAGTTATTTAAAATTAGCTGTATTACTATATTAAAAAAGCCACTAAAAGACAGATTTTTGAAGAGTAGTGTTATATCTACCTTCCGATATAATTTAGGTATTTTATAGCTGGTTTTTTATTCAGCAACTACATTACTCTTTGATTACTCTAGCTGGATTGATTTTATTCCCTTCTTAGCTCACTGGAATTTTTTAAGGTTTTAATTTTAAGCCAGTAATTAATTTAATCCGCTCCAGACGGTTTAAAATACGGGCAATCAGTTGTGAGTCTACAATAGGTTTGCTCACACAATCATCAGCACCGATCGCAAATATTTGCTCAACAATATCTGCTTGTAAATTATCAACTAGAAAAAGTACTGGTAAAAATTTCCAGTACGGATCGTTACGCACTACTTGACAAAGTTCAATACCATTGATGTGAGGCATTTCTACATCTAAAATTAGCAAATCTGGGGAAAATTCTGTTAGAGTATCCCAAAAGTAGCGTGGGTTTTTAAGAGTTTTTAGAGTAAGTCCTAAATTTTCTAGAGATTGTTTTATAACAGTTAATGTCTGTGAATCATCGTCTACAACCATGATTCTCGCTTTATTAATACGAGGTTGCTGTAAAACTTGAGTCACTGACTCCAAAATTTCGTTAGGAGGCATGGATTTTTGCAAAAAAGCACGTCCGCCAATTCGTGCAATCTCTAGGCGATCGCTAAAATTATTTCGTTCTGTAAAAACTAACACGGGTATTTGTGGCGTTGGCGTTTCGCCCATCGTAGGTGTTCGCTGGGGTAATTCTGTTATTAATTGCAAGCTATCTTGCACACTATCAAGATCAAGTAGCACCACATCGGGATTTAAAGATGGGATTATACTTCTGGCGGCGGCGAGATTAGTAGCAATCTTAACTTGTAGTTCCTGATTTTCAGCCTCCTTTATCAATTCCTCAACTAATTGGCGATCGCTGCTAATTACTAATAGTAGATTTTGGGTTTGTTCAACAGGATTTTTTTCTAACTCTCGTTGCAACTCCATCAAGAGCTTATCTAAGTAAAAACATTTAGCTTGGCTAAGAAATTTTTGATTTTGAAATAAATCTTCTATCTCATTAGCTAATAACGAGCCTTTTGGAAAGCCAAAACTACCTAACGAACCAGCTAACTTGTGAGCTTCTTGCTCTGCTTTTTGCCGCAGTTGAGCATCAAGTGTACCTTTTCTGAAAGCATCAGCTGCTAGCTTCAATACTGCAATGCGCGAACCAACCTTAGCTTTAAAAGCTTCCCGTTCTTTAGCAACGGCTGCTAGTAGAATTTGCTGCTGCTTTAAATCTATTTCTGGCTCATGTGTCTGAGAGGTTGGCTCATGATATAGAGCTTTTAAACGATAACCCATTCCATAAATAGTTTCTATAAAATCGTAGGGCGCACCCACTGCTTTTAACTTCTGTCGTAAACTTTTGATATGAGATTTAATCGTATTTTCTTCAGGTGGATCTTTTTCAGCGCTCCAAAGTTGATCTACAATTGCACCCCGACTAAAGATGCGTTGATTATTGCGTAAAAATAGGTCTAAAAGACTAAATTCTTTTGCTGTTAAATTTAGTGCAATGTCTGCATAAGTTACCTCACAAGTACTAGGATCAAGGCGTAATCTTCCCCATTCTAAAACTGGAGGTAAAGCAGTATTTCCCCGACGTAGTAAAGCACGAATCCGCGCTGATAACTCTTGAAAGTCAAATGGTTTAACTACATAGTCATCGGCTCCGGCATCTAAACCGATAACTTTATCAGTTTCAGTATCTTTTGCTGTTAAAAGAAGAATCAGCATTTGATAGCCTTCTTGCCGTAGTTGCCGACAAAGACTTATGCCATCCAGCTTCGGCAGAACGATATCTAATAAAATCAGGTCATACTTACAAACACTTACCAACTCCCAACCGGCTTCACCATCAGCAGCAATATCAACTACATAATTTTGTTTAGTTAGAACTGTTGCCAAAGCTTGAGCAAGCGAATTATCATCTTCTACTAAAAGAATTCTCATGCTGAATACTTGCTCATCGAAACACTCCATTAGCAAATAGCAATATCCACAAATTGAATATCCTTGATACTTTTATATCTTTTCGGATTAATCTGACATCTATCAAAGGGTTAGTTAAACCCAGCTATATGTGTTTTACATTATTTTTGCTGACTCTGAAAGCTAAAAAGTTAAGCACATATTTAATTGTTACTAATTAAACTACAATATGTGAGTTATATATTAAGATGCTACACATTTGGTATTGGTAAAATTTAATTATTAAAATCAAATCTAACACCTTACTGATCATGAGGCATAAAGCACCTTACGTGGATTTCAAAAATCAAATATGAGTCCTATAGATTGCATTTAATCTTATCAGTGAAAAGTTAAAACATCTTAAAGTTTACCAGACATTTTACCCAGGCTGGCAACAACTGCAATTAGCTCAGCGGCTCTAACTGGTTTCGCTACGTGTAGCTGAAATCCTGCTGCTAATGCTTTTCTGTAATCTTCTACTCTGGCGTACCCTGTTAGTGCAACAGCAGGAATGCCTCCGCCTAGCTCTGGTTCAAGTTCTCTGATTTTACGTATCAGCGCGTAGCCATCTTCATCTGGCATTCCAATGTCGCTGATTAACACATCTGGATGTAATTCTTCTAGTGCCTGAAGTGCCTGCCTTGTAGAGCTAAAAGCAGTAACTTCCGCTCCACACTCTTCGAGTACTACGGTAATCCACTGCCGCACATCCGCCTCGTCATCTACAACTAGCACTTGCAAGCCAGTAAGAGGGCTGGGGACTAAAGGCTGGGGAACTCGGGGCCCCCTTTGGGGATAAGGGGCAATGGGGACTAGAAATTGGGGAGATGAGGGTGGAGTGTCAGTTATTCTCTCCTGCTCCTCTGCTCGTCTACTTTCTTCTAAAACGGGCAACTTGACTGTAAATGTTGCTCCTTGCCCTATTCCTTGGCTTTGGGCTTGGATTGTGCCACCATGCAGTTCTATCACATGATGTGCGATCGCCAGCCCTAAACCCAGTCCTTTATTTGACCGAGTATGGCTACTATCTGCTTGGCAAAAGCGCTCAAATACGTGCGGTAAAAAGTCAGCACTGATACCCTGGCCTGTATCACTCACTTGAATTTGAGCATAGTTAGAGATTGGGTATTGAGGAAAATTTTCCCCAATACCCAATCCCTTTGACAACCGCACCTCAATTCGTCCGCCGTTGGGTGTAAATTTGATCGCATTGGTGAGTAGATTTAACACAACTTGTTGCAAGCGGTCTGAGTCGCCCCAAATTTTTTTTCTTGAAGTATCAAGTATAGATTCAATTTGAATATCTTTAGCATCAGCCAGTGATTGTACAACTTCAATTGCGGCTGTAATCACTTCCACTAAATCTACCAAGCCAATGGAGAGTGAAAGCTCTCCTCTAACAATACGTGAAATATCAAGTAAGTCTTCAATAAGTTGCATTTGCAAATTAGCATTGCGTTCAATTGTCTCCAGCGCGAGATTTGCTCTAGCGTTATCTAACGCACCCGTTTGCAACATCCCCGCCCAACCGATAATTGCAGTCATAGGAGTACGTAATTCATGAGAAACTATTGCCAAAAAGTCGTCCTTGGAACGATTTGCCGCTTCTGCTGCACTTTGTGCCGCTTCGCTAACGGCGCGTGCAGCTTGTTCTCGCAGCAGCAGTTGCTCTTTTTCTTCCTCGGCTTGTTTGCGCTCAGTAATATCTTGCATGATTTTAGAGAAGCCGCGCAGATTTCCATTTTCATCTCGTAAAGGTGTGATTACACAATGCGCCCAGAAAAATGTCCCATCTTTGCGGATATGCCAACGATTTTCCCGCGAAAAACCTTCAGTTATGGCTTGTCTCAATGCTTGTTGTGGTTGTCCACGCTCAATTGCTTCGGGTGAAAAAATCAACTCAAAAGGTTGACCAATAATTTCTGCTTCTTGATAGCCTAAAATACGTTCTGCTCCAATGTTCCAACTAGTAAATTTACCATTTGGATCTAGCATAAAAATTGCGTAATTAGTGACTCCTTCTATTAACAAGCGATAACGTTCTTCACTTTGACGCAGACTGTCTTGACTTTCACGTAGACGCTCATAATTTTGTAGGGCTGTTCGCGCATTAATTAGGGCTTGCGATCGCGCCTGACGTAGTGCAGAGTTAAGTGAGCTAATCAACAATCCTACTAACACAAACTGAAGTAAACCCACTATACTAAACCCACTCACAGCCAGAGAATAAAAAGGTGGTAAAAAGAAGTAGGCGCAGACTATAGCAGACAAAAAAGTTGCTAATAATCCTGGATTTAAACCGCCATACCAGGAACTAACCATGACAGCAGCTAAAAACAGTGGGTAAATCGAATTGAGCTTGTGTAGCTGCCATAGAAGCAGCGTCAGTAGTAAAGCCAGTAAAACGCTTAAGAATGCAATGCCATAACCTTGTAGTTGCGATCGCGTAGCGTCTCCGTAGGAGAATCGCCATTCGCGAAGCGTTCCGTAGGAAAGGCGGGACGAAGCCCATCGCGTCAATCTCCACATTTTCTATTACTTCTGGTTATGCCATAGGTTTATTAGGGTTCTGCACGAGTTTTCCACTTTCGAGTTTTATCTTAGAAAATGAACCTTAAGAATATGGTATTTCTAAACAGTGCCCCTCACGATATTGGAGAAATTGAAGTAGGCAACAATAATAATTTCAAACTCCAAGGAAGATAATAATAATGAATACTAAACAAATTTTAGTTATTGATGATGAAGATGACATCCGTCAATTGATTCAGACTTGTCTAGAAATAATGGGGGGCTGGAAGGTGTTGACTGCTACTTCAGGTAATCAAGGATTACTCTTAGCTCAGTCATCTCAACCCGATGCCATCCTTTTGGATGTAATGATGCCTGATATGGATGGTTTAACAACTTTTCAACAACTACAGGCTAATCAAACAACTAAACATATACCTGTGATTTTGCTGACAGCTAGGGGGCGCACAACTGACCAGCGTTTATTTACTCAACTCGGCGTTAGAGGCATAATCAGTAAACCTTTCAATCCTCAAAAACTAGCTGTTCAAGTAGCAGCAGCCTTGAACTAAAGTAAATTTAAAAATCATACCGACTGTTTCAAGTTCAACTATTCTTACCTCTAAATTGAATAACGCTAGCACCTAAATTTTTAAGCATCTTTGCTTGAGAATTAGTCTATCTATAGTTTTATAAACCTATTTCCTAAGTAGTAGTTTTTTTAAAAAATATCTATTCTCCACTAGTTTTCCACCTTTTTTATTTAATTTAGAAATCACTTGGTTTAGTAATCCTATCTGAATTTGTGAAAATTATTTTTTATCAATAGACGCGTTCTCCATTAAACATTGCCGCAGGTCAGCGTCTTACGGTAAGGGTATTCATAAAGACATGGAGAACACACAGAAAGATTTTCACAAGTGATTTAGGACTGCTATGTTAGCTCTTGATTTAGGAAGTGTAAATGTTAAATAATTCAGAATCCTTTTCACGTCCACCGAGCAAACAAGAATTTGCTGCTACCTTTCGTTTAGTAAGTCAAATTAGCTTTTGGGTACAGTTATTGCTAGGTGGTATTTCTGCCATTACTTTGTTATTAGCATCCTTTAGCCGTAATATTACTACTCAAACAAGCAATGCAGGCATAGGGTTTGGTATATTTTTAGCTATTGTTGGTATTTTATTGCTGTGCTTTCGAGTATACTGGGCTTTCCGTTATAGGAAGTTAGCTAAACTTTTACAAACACCAAATTCTCAAAACCATCCTAAGAGAGAAGACGTAATTCAAAATTTACGAATTGGATTAATTGTGAGTTTAGTAGGTATATTAATAGCTTTTATTGCTTCGGAAGCGACAGTTGCAATCATATTAGGAAAAACATTAGCTCAACCTCAAGGTGTCGCAATTTATCAACCGGAAAATGTCATTCGTTCGCTAGATATTTTTGTAATGTTAGCAAATGTCAACATGATTGGCGCTCACTTTTTTGGAGGAGTTACTTCTCTTGGTCTACTCTATTGGGTAGAAGAATAATCGATTCTATATTTGTTCATGTCGCTAGCTATTACTATTGAAGTAGTAATGCTATTTCTAAAGTAGTATTTGTGAAAGGTGTTTGAATTCTCCACGAATTTTCCACCATTAAGACTTAACCTCAAAATACAGTCTGTTTTTCATAACTCCTTTTTGGGTTGAGCGGCTCAACTTTACCTAAATTACATTTCAAAGATTTAGGTTATTACAAAAATCATAGTCAGATATTTGCTCTGGGTATGTATTAGCTTATTTTTACATCTAGTGACAGATGTAACTCTTCTAATATTCAATTGAAAAAATTACCAGGAGGTATTTCAGGAGGCATTTATGTACAGCAAGTTAAATCATGTTGTTTTGAAAAAAATTGGATTATTAGGAACAATTTTTGGAGGTTTAATAGTTGGTTGGTCTGCAATTCCTCAATCGGCATTAGCGCAGCAACAAACTTCTAAGATTAACCCTTGTCCTAGTATTTTCTACGAAGAACCACACCGTAATCGAGTCTTGGTTCCAGCAGGATGTCCACCAAATGCTGCAACTTTAAGATTCGGAGGACAACAGCAAACTACTGGTTCTCAGAGTGTTATTGTTCCTGTTTATCCTATGAATGGAAGACGCTCAATTATACAACCACCGTTTTCAGAAAGTAGGCAAAGTGCAATTGCAACTCTTACACCAACAGCAGGTACAGTCAATGTGAGATTGAAAAATAACACAAATGCTGGTATCTCTTATCAAGCAATTGGTCATACACAGCCTCGATTTCTCGCAGGTGGACAAGAGTTTGTTTTACGGAATCTACCAACCCCTATCAGTATCACTTTGGTTCGTCAAGATGGTGGACTACTAAAAGTTATGCCTATGTCTACCTCAGAGGGTACACTTGCAGTCTCGTTAGATGAAACAACCAACTTCGATAACAACCAAGGCGTATTGAGAATTCAAAAGGATGGTCAAGTCTTTTTGAATTAGTGTAGTTTTACCGCCGCATTGATTTTGAATACGTTAAAACGCTGGCTACAAAAAATCAAAAGTTTTGTAGTCTTCCAATAATATCAGGTTCGGTTGAAAACTCATTACTCAGACTGATGCAAACACATAGTGAGTTTTAAATAATAAGTCGTGATCTGAACTTGATAGAAATATAGTCAACTTGAATGGAGATTTTGAAATGACCAACTTTCTTCAAACTAAATGGAGTTCTAAAGGGGCTATTACTTTAGCACTTTTTGCAGTGCTGCTTGGAGCTTGTACCAACAATTTAGAGCGAGAAGCCGCAGTACCAGAAACCAACGTTACTACAGAGGAAGTCGCAGACAATACAAAGCAACTAATCGGTAAAACTGTAACAGTTAGAAGTACACCCATCAGAAAACTGGGCCCATCGACTTTCACAATTAGCGATAAGCAATTTTTTGGCACTGAACCGATTTTAGTTGTGAATGCTTCAGGTAAAGTTTTTACCCTGCCTACTGATCCAAATACACCAATTCAAGCGACAGGCCCAGTTCGTCAATTTGTGGTTGCAGATATTAATCGAGATTACAATTTGGGCTTAGATCCAAACTTGTATAAAGAGTATGAAACTCGACCTGCAATTATTGCTCAATCAATTGCACTTGCTCCTAAACCGGGTGAAATTACCACAAACCCCAACTTATATTATGGTAAGAACTTGGCGGTAACAGGCGAAGTAGAAGACATTAGAAACGCGAATTCTTTCACTCTAGATGAAGACAAGTTGTTTGGCGGGCAAGATTTGTTAGTGATACGCGCCGGTACTCCGAAAGCAACTGTCAACGAAGGTGAGAAAGTCGCTGTAACAGGTGTGTTGCGTCCGTTTGTTGTAGCTGAATTAGAACGAGAATATAACCTCAAATGGGATTTGACTTTACAGAAGCAGCTAGAAGCAGAGTACAGAAATAAACCTGTGTTAGTTGCGGATGGAGTTTACCCCTCAGCAATTCCGCAATAAAGTATTTCTTAATATTGCTGAAAACCAGTATTGTCTATCAAGAAAGTTGCGCCAAGTAAAAGGTGATACTTGGGTACATTAGGCGAAACTGCATCCAGAGGAGCATATTTATGGTTTGGGGGAACGGGCCGCACCTTTAAATCTGCGATCGCAGTCTCGCAGAAGCTCAAGATGAATTTGAAGCCGATCAAAGAGGACTGAGGACTTTAGTCCGTACTGGTTATGCTCAGTCTGCAATGATTGCTTTACGGTCTTCTCCCAAGCTCTCGGGGTGAACCTCCAGAGCAACTGACATTAGGTTAGGAGCGTCACCCAAAGGGCAAAAAGCAATGCCTATTGAGCAGAGTTTTAAAAACTGCTTTCTGCTTTACTTATCCACGTAGCATCCCGTAGGGAAAAGCTAAGAAAAAATCGATCCCATGAACACTTCTTATGACAACAAAACGAAAACTTACTTTTTGTTAGTTACTATTGGCATACTAGCAGTAGGATTTATCAGAGGATACTCAATAGATTTTTCTACAAAGCTTCGGTCTTCAGACATTACTTCTTTAATATCTCCAAAAATCATTCAGGAGCCAGAAAAGCAAAGTAACCTCTTTATTTTACCCACCGTTGGCGACACAAATTTTGTGGCTAAAGTTGTAGAAAAAGTGCAACCTGCGGTGGTTGAAATTAAGGTCGCCAGAAGTATAAGAACCCAGGTTTCAGATTGGTTTGATAATTCATTTCGGCGACATTTTTTTGGTGAAGACATACCAATACAAATACAGGAGAAAATTACACATCGTCTTGGCTCTGGTTTTGTTATCAATCCTAATGGTCAGATTCTTACTAATGCTCATGTGGTCAAGAATGCCGATACGGTTATGGTATCGCTTCTCGATGGTCGTACTTTTGAGGGGAAAGTGCTGGGATTAGATTCTGTAACTGATATCGCAGTTGTACAAATTCCTACTACTAATTTGCCATTCATAGAATTGGGAAATTCCGACTTTGTACAATCAGGTCAATGGGCGATCGCTATTGGTAATCCCTTGGGTTTCCAAAGAAGTGTTACTGCTGGTATTATCAGTGCTGTAGACCGTTCTGCTAGAGATATAGGTATTTCTAATCAACATATTGGTATGATTCAAACTGATGCCGCTATTAACCCCGGAAACTCTGGCGGCCCACTGCTAAATGCTCGTGGGAAAGTTATTGGTGTAAATAGTGCTGTAATTTCTACGGCTCAGGGACTTGGCTTTGCTATTCCTATTAATACAGCTCAAAAAATTGCCCAGGAATTAATTACTAAGGGAAAAGTTGAATACCCTTATGTAGGTATTGAGATACAGCCTAACAATAATTTCAACATTTTTGGCATCCAAAAACGAGGTGTTCTGATTGTCAATGTTGTTCCGGATTCTCCAGCAAACAAAGCAGGATTAAGATTAAAAGATGTAATTCTAGAAATCAACAATCAGCCTGTGAATACAGTTGATGAAGTTATACAGTTAATAAAAGAAAGCCAGGTAGGTAGCAACTTAAAAATACAGGTATTGCGTAAATACAGACTTTTAAAACTAGCTTTAAAAATAGAAGAATTTCCTACTTTTACTGAAAAAGTATAGCAGGCATTTAATATTTAATTTAAATTAATGATAAAGATAATATTTTTTTATTAATTGCAATTAAATAACACAATAATTGAAAATAAAACTTGTTGTCAATTTAGAAAGTTTTTGAATTATACCAGAATATCTTAAATATTTAGGATACACAAATTTATGAATACAAAAAGTCAACATCAAGGGTTATTAATACGACTCCAGCAAAAGCAATTCAAGTGGGTAGTCGAGTTCAATTTACAGGAATTGTGCGTCGATTTGATAAAGACGAAATAGCTAAAAAATATAATCTAGACGCGGTTCGTTCAATTCCAGCATTCTCAGAAAATATGCTTGCGATTGTTGCTCCATCTACGAAAGTGTTGCAGTAAAGGAAAATTGAAAATCACTGTTTTAAAGCAGTCTCAATGTGAGTGAGATAGCAAAAAATGAATCATCAAAGCGATGTCTAAGATGAGCTGCGCCTACGCAATTTATCAACACACACTAGTAACAAACAGCAACCACAAAACATGATAAAGATACCAGATTCACCCCAAGGTTGGGAAAATTTGAAATGGCTAGGGCCGAGTTTTTTGTGGATGCTTTCGGCTGCGGGTTCAGGTGAATTGCTATTTACCCCAAGAATTGCTGCACTTTACGGTTACACCCTTTTATGGGCGCTACTTGCTGCTGTGATTCTAAAATGGTTTATTAATGGTGAAGTGGGTCGCTTTTCTGTTTGTACCGGCGCAACTATCCTAGAAGGCTTTAAGCAGCTTCCAGGCCCTAAAAACTGGGCAATCTGGCTGATTTTGCTACCGCAGGTAGTGGTAGCAATTTCTACCGTTGCTGGACTTTCAGGAGCCGCCGCTACAGCGCTAATTTTGGTTGTTGGGGGAGGTGTCCAACTTTGGACGGTAATTATCATTGTTGTGACAGCTGCGATCGTACTTTTAGGGCAATACAACTTAGTCGAAAAAATTTCTTCTTATGTGGGGATTGCTCGTACTGTAGCAGTGGTAGCCGCTGCTATTTTCGTTTTCCCTAATGTTCGCCAACTAGCATCGGGACTAGTCCCGCAAATACCGCAAAACGTGCAGTATCAAGAAATACTACCTTGGCTAGGTTTCATGTTGGCAGGAGCCGCCGGGTTAATGTGGTATTCCTACTGGGTAGAAGCTAGAGGATATGGCGCTGCTAGTGTTAAAGGACAAGAGAGCATAGACCCCAAGCAACTCAACCAGGAGCAAAAAAAGAAACTGCGCGGTTGGCTAAATCTGATGACTATATCCAATACCTTAGCAGTGGTTGGAGCACTGTTGGCGGCGCTATCTTTCTTAATTCTTGGTGGTGAGTTGTTGCGTCCACAAGGACTTGTACCACAAGAAAATCAGGTAGCGGAAACTCTGGGTAGCTTGCTAGGCGACCTTTGGGGGCCGTTTGGCTTTTGGTTTATGGTGGCGATCGTTTTTATCACCTTCTGTAGCACCGTACTTTCAGTAGAAGATGGTTTTGGACGAATGTTTGCCGATGGTACGCAGATTCTTTTACAAGGGTTTGGGGTGCGAGGACGCTGGACAAATGAAAAGTTTTTGCAACGTGTGTATATTGTAGTGCTACTCGTAGCTTTACCCATTGCCGTTTATTTATTTTTCGGTGAACCAGTTGCTTTGCTACAAACCGCAGGTGGAATTGAAGCTGCTCACATCCCCATCGTCACTGGACTGACTCTTTACTTAAATCATCGAATGTTGCCTAAAGAACTGCAACCATCGAAGATAATTTTTGGTGGAACAGCGATCGCTGGTATATTTTTTGGTGTGTTTGCAATTATTTATCTGTTACAACTGCTTGGTATCATTGGCTCAGGTTGATAAACACAGTCTGGAGAGCAGTTTCATTTTTTTAATAGTCATTATGCCGTATGACACTACCCGATTCACCCTTAGAACAAATTAAGCAACCAGTTAAACAGTTAACTTCTCTACTTTGGTTTGAACGACTAGCACGATTAGGATACGCAGCAAAAGGCGTCGTTTATTTTATTGTTGGGTTACTAGCAGCCCAAGCAGCCATTGGTTCTGGTGGTAAAACGACGAATACAACTGGTGCGCTAAAGGCAATTGTTGTCCAACCCTTTGGAAAATTCTTGTTAAGTATCCTTACCCTCGGAATTATCGGGTATGTACTGTGGCGTTTAGTTCAGACATTTTTCGACCCTGAAAAAAGTCAGCAACCAATTAATGCTAAACGAATTGCAAAACGGATTGGTTATGCTATCAGTGCTTTAGCTTATACAGGTTTGGCTTTGACGGCTGTGAAACTGATTATAGGTTCAAGCATTGGCGATAGCGAATCAATCGAGGATTGGACGATATATCTCTTGGCTCAACCCTTTGGGCGATGGCTAGTAGCTCTGGCAGGGGTGACAGTAATTTGTGTTGGTATTTATTATTTTTATCAAGCGTATAAAGGGAAGTTTCGCCACTCTTTCAAACTTTCCCAAATGAGTCAGACTGAGCAAAATTGGGCAGTGGGTACGGGTAGATTTGGGATTGCTGCCCGTGGCGTAGTTTTTGTTATTATTGGCATTTTCTTGATGCTGGCGTCAATTCAATCTAATGGTAGAAAGGCCAGAGGGCTGGGCGGTGCATTAACAATTCTTGTACAGCAACCCTTTGGTTCTTGGATTCTGGGCGTAGTGGCTTCCGGTTTGATTGCTTACGGTATCTATTCAGTAATACAGGCTCGTTATCGGCATATTGCTAACTTATAAATTTACTTAAGACTGATCTTTTTAACGCGCTCGCTAATTTTTGCCAAATTTGTGACGCTGGGTATTCTACTATTAATTGTTTGACTTTTAACTAATTATCCTGACCACTTTGGTATTTTATCTAAAATTACCAATACTTTTGCTAAAAGACCATAGTTGAGAATCTTTTGTTATGACTGTTTCGACCAAAATCCTTTCTAATCGCATCGCTATAGTTTTCGATTTTGATGATACTCTTGTTCCCGATACCGTTGATAGTTTGTTAGAAAGTTTAGGGATTGACGCTCTGAAGTTTCGCCAAGAAAAAATTCAACCCTTAATTAACAAAGGTTGGGATAAAATTCTCGCTCGATTTTATGCCCTCATTGCAGAATCAAAACGACAAAACAACAAAATTACACAGGAATATATCGCCAGGTTCGGTCAAGAATTAGCTCCTTTTGATGGTGTTACTAAAATGTTTGACCATTTGCAAAAACGCGCCCATGAATTAAATCCAAAAGTAGAGGTAGAATTTTACTTAATAACTTGCGGAATGGTGGAAATTGCTCGTAATAACTGTATTGCTCCAAATTTTAAAGCAATGTGGGGCTGTGAATTTTCTTATGGCGATCGCGGCGAAGTAGAGTTTTTAAAGAAAATTGTGACTCACACAGAGAAAACCCGCTATCTGTTCCAAATTGCCAAAGGTTTTGATGATTACCAAGATGATGGTAAAACATTTGTATATCGAGATTTACCACCAGAAGAATTGCACATTCCACTGAGACAGGTAATTTATGTTGGTGATGGTGAGTCAGATATTCCCTGCTTTTCCCTGATGAATCAAGAACAGGGTACAGCGATCGCATTATATAAAGACAGCACTCCAGAAGAATGGGGACAAGAGTTAAAAATTACTCAAAGTCAACGGGTTGCTAACCTCGCGCCTGTTGACTACAGCGAAAATTCTGAATTGATGCAGTCTCTTACACTGGCGGTAGAAAGTCTTTGCAAGCAGATTTCTTTGCAGCAATTGAGCGTAGGTGAATAGAAACGTCGTAATGCAAAATTTTTGGTATAAAAAAAGTTCTTCTGGCTTTGGTATAGGAAAAAGCATGAACACTGCAATATGTGCGATCGCCTTAGCCTCATACATTTATTTTCAGGCAAACTACGATTCCTCAAAGCGACACCGCGCAGCCCTCAAAACGGAACAAAAATAAATGCTGACTGCAATGGAGCAGCCAACGTTTGTAGAAAACGGGACTTACGCACGGGTAACGGAACGAACCACAGAGGACACAGCGAGAAGTCTGAGCGGAGGTTTCCTCCGCTCAGACTTCTCAAGACAGAGGGCACGGAGAAATAAGAGTTTCAGAGAGTTTTTGCTTAAGTCCTAGAAAAGTAGCGATAAAGCTAGGGTTAAATCTTAGTGGAATCAGTAGAGGCGCTTTGATATTGCCGTTAAGATCATTGATTTGGTCTTAAGAATCTCCTAGTTTTCCGAGCAAGTAAGCGTAGCGAAACTTGTTCAACCAGGGGCGTGTCAGTCAACTAATCTAGACTTTGCAAACCCATCGCAATCTTACTGTGTTTCTCAATTTGCCCCATCACTTGTTTTGCCCGTTGAATTACCACCGCTGGTAAACCCGCTAATCTTCCCGCTTCAATCCCGTATGACTTATCAGCACCTCCTGGTTGGACTTGGTGCAAAAAGATAATTTGGTCGGGTAACTCCTTCACCGTCACTTGATAATTAGCCACATTCGGCAAAATACTAGCCAGTTCGTTCAACTCGTGGTAATGAGTAGCAAAAATCGTCCGCGCCCGAATATCCACAGCTATATACTCCGCTACAGCCCAAGCAATGGATAGACCATCAAACGTCGCCGTTCCGCGGCCAATTTCATCCAACAGCACCAGCGACCTAGAAGTGGCATGGTTGAGGATATTTGCCGTTTCATTCATTTCCACCATGAACGTAGATTGACCAGTTGCTAAGTCATCTACTGCACCTACACGTGTGAAAATGCGATCGCATACTCCCAATTTGGCAAACCTAGCTGGTACAAAACTACCAATTTGCGCCATTAACTGAATCAATCCCACCTGGCGTAAATAACAACTTTTGCCACTTGCATTCGGCCCAGTGAGGATGACTAAATCAGGATTGTCATTAGTCATTTGTCCTTGGTCATTTGACGAATGACTAATGACTAATGACTCTTGACCTAACTGCGTCGAATTCGGCACAAAGAAACCCGCAGGCAAAGACTGTTCCACCACCGGATGGCGACCATCAACAATATTTATCTCCCGTCCTGGCAACATTTCTGGACGACAGTAGCCTTGATGTACCGCCAACTCAGCCAAACCACACAACACATCCGCCGCCGCCACTGCGCGGGAAAGATTGCGAATTACCTCCGCCTGTTGTCCCACATCTTCGCGCAACGCTGCAAAAACCTCATATTCCAACTGATTTAAATCATCCCGCGCAGTCAAAATCCGCGCTTCCCGTTCCTTCAACTCTGGCGTGATATAACGTTCCTCATTCGTCAGGGTTTGCTTGCGGATGTAATTAGAAGGTACTTGGTCAGCTTTGGCGCGGGAAATACTTATGTAGTAACCAAATGTTTTATTAAATCCTACCTTCAACGTGGGAATTCCAGTTCTGGCCCTCTCATCAACCTCCAAATTGGCAATCCATTGTTGGTCTGCTTCTACAGTTGCCTTTCTTTCATCCAATTGAGGATTTACACCAGCGCGAATTAATCCGCCTTCTTTAATCAGAATCGGCGGCGACTCTACAAGATGCACGTGTAACTTTTGTGCCAATTCTGACAACACAGTTGGCACTTTCTGCAAAGCTTTCAAAAAAGGAGAATGTGTATCAGTCACTAAGCGAGACAATTCCGGTAGGCGTGACAAAGAATCTGCTAAAGCAACTAAATCTCTAGCATTTGCAGTCCCAGAACCCGCCCGCCCCGTCAGCCGTTCCAGGTCATAAATTTGCCGTAACAACTGCCGCAAATCCTGACGCAGGGAAGTATTTTCCATCAATTCTTGGATGGTATCTTGCCGCGCCCGAATACCCTTAATATCGAGTAGCGGTTGCAGCAACCACCGCCGCAAAGCACGCCCGCCCATCGCTGTACTCGTTCTATCTAATGCCCAGAGAAGGGAACCGTGAAAAGTGCCATCACGAACAGTTTGGGTAATTTCTAGGTTACGACGGGTTTGTCCATCAACAATCAAATAATCGGTGGTTGTGTAGGTGCGTAGTCTCTGGAGAGAAACTGGGTTTTCTTTTTGGGTATCTTCCAAGTATTCCAAAAGACCGCCAGCCGCGCGGACAGCGAGAGGCAGATGATCGCAACCCAATCCTTCGAGCGATCGCACTTTAAATTTCTGCAATAATCTAGGTCTAGCTTCACCTTGAGAAAAGGGTACTTGCGATCGCAAACTATAGCAAAATGATGGTGGCAAACACTGCGGTAAATGCGGCGAAGTTTCTCCCGGACGCAGCAAACTACCTAAATCAGGCGCATTGGTGGGAACCAGCACCTCCGAAGGCTGCAAACGCATTAATTCTTGTGTCAGGTGTTCTAAATCACTACCTTGAGTCGTGAGAAATTCGCCTGTAGAGATATCTGCATAAGCTAAACCCCAATGGTTAGCAGCAATTACCACAGCCGCTAGGTAATTATTGCGACCTGATTTCAGCATTCCCTCTTCTAGCAAAGTCCCAGGAGTCAGGATGCGCGTTACTTCCCGCCTTACTAATCTCCCAGCTGCTTCTGAAGCATCCTCTACTTGGTCGCAAATTACCACTGCATAACCTTTTTCTACCAGCATTGTCGCGTAGCGTTCCCAAGCGTGGTGCGGAACACCAGACATCGCCACCCGTCCCTGTTCCCCAGCTTGTTTACTAGTGAGGACTAATTCCAATTCTTGTGCTAGTTTTACAGCATCTTGGAAATAGCATTCAAAGAAATCTCCTACCCGATACAACAACATCGCGTGAGGATATTTATCCTTCGTCTCGACATAGTGCAAGTACATTTGACTTAGCTTGCTGCGGTCTACCTGTCGATGATCGGAAATAAAAGTACTTGAGTCGGGCTTGGTAGATGGAGTTTCAGAGTAAGAAGCGGTCATAGATGCTAGGAGTTACGCACGGAAATTCCACAATATCCGATGATAACGTGATGTGAAAGTTGAGGGGCGATCGCTCAAGAATTTTTTACCCTTCGTTATATTTAGCTTGCTGAGCTACCCATTTTTGCGGCTAGTGTAGTGAAGAGGCGATCGCAGTACGGAGAAGCTTGGCGAACTTTAGCTACATCTAACAATGCTAACAATTTGAATGCGTGATTTATTTTGTGATACTCACCCTTGGAGGTATTGCAAGTAGCTTTCTGTAGGCTATCAAATAACTTGTCTTTGTCAATATTTTCCACATTAGAATTTTTGGGAATTACATTTTCCCTAAATCCCTGACCATAATATTTTGTTAGGGTTTCAATGTCAGCAATAAACCAAGCATCCATTGTTTGAACCATTAAATGGCAATAACTATCATCAACGCTTGCTGGTGCATCCCAATTATCCCTAATCTTTAAATGCTCCCAAGGAGACTGTGTATTAACAGGTGCTTCTGCGTCAACAAGCAATACATTAAAGGCTGCTGGATGAGATTTCAAAGCATTCCTAAAATCCCGAAAAGCGTTATTTCGAGAACCACAGATAATAATATTCCATTTAATTTTTTGACTTTTAGCTATTTCTACAAGTGGTTTTAAAAATTGACTAAATCCTTCCCTAATTAAAGCTTTTGTATTCTTTCCATCCCCACCACCTTCTATATAAATTCTAATCTCTCTTATCATCGATTACCCCCAATTTCACCCATCCGCCAGAGGTCGCCAAGAGTATAATTTTTTAACCAGTTTTTCAGTTTGTCAGGTTCAAGGCGGCGGAGGTGAGATCCTTTTTCATCGCGTTCACACACCAACACTGATTCAGGATATTCACTCAAAGCAGAAACTAAAGCATCAGAATGGGTAGTAACTATGATTTGAGTTCGCTCTGATGCTTCTATTAGCATTTCTGCAATAGTAGGTAAAATATCTGGATGCAACCCTATTTCTGGTTCTTCAATACATATAAGTGGCGGTGGAGTTGGATCTAAAAGTAAAGCCATTAAAAATAAATAACGCAGGGTTCCATCAGATAAACGATTTGCAGTAATTGGTTGAATAAGACCCTCTTCACGAATAAATATCTGCACTGTACCGCCATATATCCTTACACTCAGTTCTTCAACTGCTTCATACAAATTTTTCAATTTTTCAATAATTTTTCTATTACCTATTTGGTGTTGTAAGTTATTTAAAACTAAACCTAAATTACTCCCATCTTCCAGTAGAGGATGTTCGGGCAAGTCAGTTTTTTGAGCATTTCTTGGTTCTGAATATCGCCCCATTTGCCAATGACGATATAAACAAATCTTAGAAAATTCGTTACTGAGATAAGAAAGTTCTGGATACAAATCTGGGTCTTTTCGTTGAGATAAAACTGACTGATCTGGAATCAAATCTTCTCGCCGAAGAGTACGAGTACGTTGAACTATTCTTTTTAAATCATCATCTAATTTATTAATATTTAAAATAGGCCGTCCATTTTGGTAACGATAGTAGAAATAAACATCATTTGCTCCTGCATATGCTTGCTCATTTTCTACAGCTTCGTCTACTAATTCTAGCCTTTGACCAATTGCAGTCAAGCTAACCTGATAACGTAAATTTTGGGGTCTTTGAGGGTAATCTAAAGTAGCTTCAATGGTAGCTACTGGATTTTCCTGTCCACCCTTCCATAGAAACTCACTTACCCCTCCACCTTGACGAAATGGGGCAGGTAAGTCTGTGGGTGTTGCCTTTAAAATTCCAATTGCTTCAATTAAATTCGATTTACCAGAAGTGTTAGCCCCAATTAAAACATTTAGCGGTTGCAGTTCAATTTCTTCACCGTCACTTCCATAGGAAAGAAAGTTTTCTAATCGCAGAGAACGAATAAATGTTTTACCATCCATGAGATTTTCCTATTTAGTTAATCATCCATATTTTATTAATGTCATAGATGCTAGTAACTATGCATGGAATTTCCACAATATCTGATGATAAGGTAATGTGAAAGTTTAGGGGCGATCGCTCAATGTTTTTTACCCTTTCTTGCGACTACTTCGACGCGTAGGTGCTGGGGTAGGTGGTTCATAAGCCTTCAGTCCTTGACTTTTTTATTTCGACAGGCTTAATACTGCGCCCCTCTGCGCCAAACTCCGCGTCCCTCTGCGTTTAAATTTAACCTGAAGGTTGATACCAGCAATTACAGGAATGGTTAACCCCAAACGTAACCGTAGCGCCAGCCAGTCACTTAAAGCTTCTCTTAATTCCCGCCTACATCCTTCAACTATTACATCATCACAGCCAAAAACAACAAAACCAGCAGATAGAGTAAATACGTAATTACTCTATCTAACTGGCTACATTTCACTACGCTTTTAACGACTTATTTTTCTGGCGGTAAATCTACACTATAAACAGTCTCCCCAGCCAAGTTACGCAGTGTTACCGTCATCACATTTGTATAAGCATTAATTTTGACTCCTCCGAAGAATTGCAAACCTTCACTTGGAGGTCGATTTGCTTTCGTATCTGGAGGAAGGCTTTGAAATACCAATTGTGGCCCAAAAGTATTTTCCAATTGATTTGGCCCAAATGTGCCAGAGTTAAGAGGCCCAGCGACAAACTCCCAGAAAGGCTTAAAATCAGTAAACTGTGCTTTAGCGGGGTCGTAATAGTGAGCTGCTGCATAATGTACATCAGCAGTTAACCAAACAACATTCTTGATATCCTTATTTTTGATAAATCGTAGTAAGTCAGCAAGCTCTAATTCCCTTCCTAAAGCTGGGCCATCTCCGTTAGCCCAAGCTTCAAAATCAGTGCTACCATCTCGAACTATCAATCCCAAAGGCATATCGCTAGCAATGACTTTCCACGTTGCTTTTGATGATAGTAATTGTCTTTTCAGCCATTGCACTTGTTTTCTGCTGAGAAATTCCGTGTCTTTACTTGGTACTGGCTGATTATTGGGAGTATTTACTCCCCGATAGGTGCGCTCATCAAGCATGAAAATGTCTAGGAATGAACCATACTTGAAAGAGCGATAAATTCTTGCTTTGTCTGGATCATCAGTTTTATACCCAATAGGCATATATTCTAAAAATGCTTGCCTTGCCCTTTGGGCTAGTAAGTTAACATCCTTGACTACATAACGTTCATCGTTGAGGAGAAATTCGCCAGGATACCAGTTATTTGTGGTTTCGTGGTCGTCCCACTGTGCCAAGATGGGAACTTCAGCGTTAAAGCGCTTAACATTTTCATCCAATAAATTATATTGATAGTTACCACGAAACTCTTTTAGCGTTTCTGCTACTTTTGATTTTTCTTCTGTGGTGATGTTTCTCCAGATTGTGCCATCGTCCAGCGTTACTTCTGATGAAATTGGGCCATCAGCGTAAATATTATCGCCAGAATGGATAAAAAAGTCGGGTTTTAGTTGGCGCATGGTTTCGTAAATTTTCATCCCACCGAAATCAGGATTAATACCCCATCCTTGACCGGCAGTATCTCCACCCCAGACAAAGAATATATCTCGACCATGTGTGGGAGGAGTTCGGAAAGTGCCATTAACAGGAGCGCTGTAAATATTTTGATAATTTAAATCTTGGAAAATCACCCGATAGAATATATGTTGGTTTGGTGGTAAGTTGTTGAGATTAAGTCTAGCTGTAAAGTCGCTATTTGCTAAAGCATTGGGGCCGAGAACGCGCTGCACATTGCGAAAAGATTCGCTGGTAGAATATTCTACGATCATTTTTGCAGGGCGATCGCTACGACTCCAAATTACAATATTACCGTTGGATACATCGCCGCTAGCTACGCCATAAGGTATGGCAGGACGCATTTTGTCGGAGGTGATAATTGCAGGTGCTTGGGCAAAAACTCGTGATTTTGATACAAGATTTGTAGAAATAATTCCACCGGCTGTGATAGCTGAACGTAGCAAAAACTGGCGACGGTTTAGCTTCAATGGGTGATTGGATTCCATATTAATTAATGGCAAGCTTAAGCGAAAGTATTATAGGATAAGTATTTACCATATCTGGTTATGCCAATCAGTAAAGGTTGAGTTATCCAAGGGTTAATAAAACATTATTAAAACAATTCAATATTACCTAACATAATATTATCTTCACCTCTGATTAAAGTCTGTTTAAACCAATCCAACCAAAGTGAGTTAGTTCCAAAGACTTGGAAACGTGGATTAAATAAAACGCAAAATTTTATAGTGTGTGCATTGCTTGCAGAAGTTCATCGTGAGGAAAACTGAAATGAAATTGGTTCCGCAAATAGTTCTTGCTACTGCTACTCTTGCTTTAGGTTTTGCTACCATAGATGCAAAATCTGCCTCCGCCGCAATTATTAGTTACGCTTTCACTGTTGATAGTCCGATAAATAAAGGACAAGGCTTTTTTAGCTTTGATGACTCAGCTTTCAGTAATGACAACATTCCAGAAACAGCAGTGAAGTCTCTCTATTTCAAGTTTGATGGTGACTCAACTGTTTACACAGAGCAGGATGATGTTAATTACCCAGAGTTTCCTCTTGTATTTTCAACCACATTCTTAACAGGACAGCCATCTGTGGGATTAGAATATCTATTTGATGATAAAGCTAATCCTTCCAGTTCCATAAGTTACGAAATCGTTGGTGATGATTTTACAATTTTTTCCAGAACTTCTCCAAATAGTGAAATCGTTTCTGGCAAACTTTCTTATAGTAAAGTTCCAGAGCCAACAACTTTAGCTAGTACTCTTTTCGCTTGTAGTCTTGGCTGGATTTTGAAGAGAAAGGCAACATTAACAAAAAATGTTAAAGCTTAACCTTTGTTTAGGCAACAGCGAATGTAGTTGTGTAGTAACCGCCTAAAATCATAAAAAATTGATTACTTATAAAGAATGAAGGCTAGTCAATTTGGACTTCATTCTTTATTTATTAATGTCTTTTTTAGCTCTATGCTTTAATTAATTTATGTTAATTTTTAATTAATAAATCTAGTGGTTATTACTTGAATAAAGTACACAAAGAATTAATTAACCATAGATAAAGATAGCGGAAAGTTTACGCGTCCGGGTAACAGGAGCGCAAAACTTTTCAAAACAGATAAACACTGATAAATTTGTACCTCAGATGATTAATTAGGAAACGCTACATCAGGATGAATTTTAGCTATAAGTTCCTACTACATCACTTTCAACCTTTGCAGATTCTAACTCGATATCATTTATCTTATTTAATTCTCCCGCACGCCAGCTATCTGTTATATCCTTGATAAAACTGGCAAAGGGTATAGCAACTAACAAACCCAACACGCCTCCCAATTTAGCTCCCAGCAGTAAAGAAATTACAACCCATACAGGATTTAAACCAGTTAAATTTCCTAGAAGCCGAGGTGCAATGAAATTAGAATTCACTTGATCAATTGCAACAGCTACACCCAAAACTTCTACTCCTAGCCAAAAATTTTGCAACGCTACCAACAGACTTACTATGGCGATGCCTATCCCCGTACCAAAGGGAAACAGAGAAAACAAGCCGATACCGATGCCAAAAAGTAGAGCCAAGGGAACTTGTAGTACCCAAAATGCTAGTGTAACTGTCAATCCTAGCACAGCACCCAATGTTGCTTGACCGATGAAGTAATTGTGAAAATCCTCTCGTAATAATTGCCGTAATTTGGAGCCAATATTATGAGGAAACCACTGAAAAACTCCGTCCCAAAGACTTTCACCATTTAATACCAAGTAAATAGTCAACACCACTGCTAATAATACGTTGACTACAGTACCAATAGTATCGACAGCAAAGCCGAGAATTCTACCAGTAAAGGACTGAAGTTGGTTAGATAAGCGTTCGAGAACTTCACTAACCAAGCCACTTACATTAATAGGAAGCTGCTGTTGATTTAATGCCCAATCCTGAAAAGCTTGCAGTTGTAGAGTACCAGAGTCAATCCAACTGGGCAAAATATTAGCTAGCTCGTTGAGTTGTTGTATGATCAAGGGCACTAAGGTGATGCCTAAAGCCACTAAAACCACTACAGTCAAAAGCAACACTCCTCCAATAGCCAGGTTGCGTTTTACTCCTTGTTCCTGGAGAAATTGGATAGGATAATTCAACACAAAAGCCAGTAAAATAGCGGCGGCAAAAATACTAACCAGAGGTTGAAAATACCGTACAACCTGGATTAATAACCAACCGTTGAGAATAGCCAGGGGAAATACCAATCCTAAAGTAATCCATCGCGGCAGTTTATTTGCTGATTGCATTAGTGATGACTCCACAAGAGTTCTAACTTTATTTTGGCGGGGATTTGGGATTGGGGAACTCGGGGCCCCCTCTGGGGATAGGGGGCAATGGGGATTAGGGACAATGGGGAGGCAGAGGGGCAGGGGGGCAGAGGGGCAGGGGGGCAGGGGAGGCAGGGGGAGTAAGAAAAGTGATTTGTATCAATATTTTTGTGAAATGGTATAACACCTACAACAATCAATTGTTGGGGTTATTACTTTTTCTTGATAAAATCCAGTAAAATACGCTGATGCACATGCCCCAAGGGGCGGACTTCTCCAGCGTTTTGCGAATAACAGTTACCCTGACGAATATCTTCGAGCGTCATCAACCCCATATCCCAGCCTTCACTCAGAATTAGTTGATTTAATTCCACTAAGAGTGGTGCTTGAAAGACATGACGGACAACTTTTTCATCGGAATAACAGCCAAATTCAAAAAAGGGTGGTAGGGTGTAGCCAATTTCTTCTAAGATTTCTCGCTTTACTGCGACATCTGGAGTTTCGCCGGGTTCAATATGACCGCCAAATAGTCCCCAGTAACCAGGGTAGAGAATACCAGGAATATTATCCCGCAGTTGCATGAGAAACTTGTTTTCTTGGTAGAGAATAGCGATCGCTACATGCACTGGTTGATTGTTCATAAATTTTTATTTGGCTGTATTTCTGTTAAAACTATTACTCTTCTTCTATATAAACTTCCCCCAACTCTTGGCCAGCTAAGGGGATACTTTGGTAGCGAACTTTACCCTTAATCACTACCTGCGCTCCCTCTTCCAGACCAGTTTGGTTGGTGACAACCCAGATTTTGCCAGTTGAGTCATTGATTTGATAAGCCTGTTGCTTCATCAGGGGAGCTTGCTTTTCTACCTTACCTTGGATGTAAACTATAGCCTGATTGTTTTGCTTTGGCTTAATTTCTCGAATCGGGGTAACATTAGTGCCAATTTTTAAGGGCAGCATCCCACTAGAGCCAGATGATGTCATTCCACAACTATAAAGTCCCATTATTAGGAAACAGATCAATCCTAGGTGGTACATAGACTTCTTGCAGAAATCGGGCAAGCTGTCCTCGTACAAAAACGAAAGGGAAAAATTTTTTGTTTGTTGCATGAAAGCCATCGGTTGAGCAAATTTTCGCATCATTGCTTGCCTTGTCGCCAGTTTCATTAGGTCAGTTCCCATTTATTGGGGATTGGGGACTGGGGATTGGGGACTGGGGATTGGGGACTGGGGACTGGGAAAAGGGAGAAAGGAGAAAGGAGGATGGGGATTAGGGAGTGAGAAGAAATTCTTTTATTTTCCCCCCTGCCCCTCCGCTCCCCTTGCCCCTCCGCTCCCCTTGCCCCTCTGCCCCCCTGCCCCCCTGCTCCCCATTGTCCCTAATCTCCAGAGAGTGCCACGTGTTGCCCACTCCTATTTAATTCATCAAATGATGGCGTTGATCTGAGAAGATAAACATTATGGACTTGCTATGAAAAAAACGCTACGGCATTAAACAGCGACATCATGATGGTCAACAGCCAATAGTCAAGAATCAATGATTTATTTAGTGGACTTTGGACTCTTGACTGAGCATAGCGGCTGGACTTTGGACGTAAGGCGAATATAGCTGGAAATTCTAATGGAAACAAAAACTGCCAAACTTCTTGATGGTAAAGCTTTAGCTGCAAAAATTCAGCAAGAACTTTCTATTGCCATTACACAATTGCAACCAAAAATTGGGCGACCTCCTGGTTTAGCCGTGCTGATGGTTGGTGATAACCCAGCGTCAGCTGCTTATGTACGCAATAAAGAAAAAGCCTGCACTAAAGTAGGTATTGCTTCTTTTGGTAAACATTTTTCCACCGAAACTACCCAAGCTGAACTAGAAGACGTGATTGCGACACTCAATGATGATGAACGGGTGGATGGCATTCTCGTACAGCTACCTTTGCCTAACCACTTGGATGCTGTAACTCTGCTACATCAAATTGATCCCGATAAAGACGCTGATGGACTGCACCCAGTTAACTTGGGGCGATTAGTACGGGGAGAAGCTGGTTTACGTAGTTGTACCCCAGCTGGTGTTATGCGGCTTTTACAAGAATACGAGATTCCTTTGCGGGGAAAACAAGCAGTGGTGGTGGGACGCAGTATTTTGGTGGGTAAGCCAATGGCATTGATGCTACTAGAAGCTGATGCTACAGTCACGATCGCCCACTCGCGATCGCACGACCTCAAAACCATCACCCAGAATGCTGATATTCTAATTGCAGCAGTGGGCCGTCCCGGATTAATCTCTGCTGATATGGTGAAACCGGGCGCTGTTGTGGTAGATGTGGGGATGAACCGCGTTACCGATGCTAATGGCAACAGTCGGTTAGTGGGTGATGTCCACTTTGAATCAACTGCTGATGTGGCAGAATTTCTCACCCCGGTTCCTGGCGGTGTTGGCCCGATGACTGTGGCCATATTGTTGCAAAATACATTTATCAGTTATTCAAAGGCAGCAAGGTAGTTAGGAGTGATGAATCGAAGGAGATAGGAGATAGGAGACAGGAGATAGGAGTCAGAACTACTTCTTTAGTTAAAGATTATGAGTAATTTTCCTAATTTTTAACTCTTTGAAGTTCTGATGTCTAACGACAAGCCGCTTTGCGTCTACGCAGGAAGCTTCCGCTCAGAGTTCTCTTTAACTCCTCACTTTTTCAGCACCAGAGCACCTTAAAATTGTGACGTATACGACAAAAATTCTAAAATGTCAGGAATTTAAGAATGGTAGCAACAGATAACGTTTATAAGACACCAGAGGAAGCCACGTTTAACTTAGCACTCTATCTAAAACAGCGACAAAAGCTTTGTGATACTGCTTTGGATCAAGCGATCCCGATCATTTATCCAGAAAAGATTTATGAAGCAATGCGCTACTCGCTATTAGCTGGAGGTAAGCGTGTACGTCCTATACTCTGCCTTGCTACCTGTGAAATGTTTGGTGGCACAATCGAAATGGCGATGCCAACAGCTTGTGCTGTAGAGATGATCCACACAATGTCGTTGATTCACGACGACCTTCCGGCGATGGATAATGATGATTACCGTCGCGGGAAGCTGACAAATCATAAGGTCTATGGCGACGATGTGGCAATTTTAGCTGGGGATGGCTTGTTGGCTTTAGCTTTTGAGTTTGTCGCAACTCAAACTCCCCAAATCGTTGATAGATCAAGAGTTTTACAGGTAGTCGCTCGTCTAGGAAGGGCGCTGGGGGCTGCTGGCTTAGTCGGCGGTCAAGTGGTTGATTTAGAATCGGAAGGCAAGTCAGATATTTCTCTAGAAACGCTGAATTTCATTCATAGACACAAAACAGCTGCACTTTTAGAAGCTTGTGTTGTCTGTGGGGGGATTTTAGCCGGAGCATCATCTGAAGATGTGCAACGATTGACTCGTTATGCTCAGAACATTGGATTAGCCTTCCAGATTATAGATGATATTTTGGATGTCACTGCTACTCAAGAGCAATTAGGTAAAACTGCTGGCAAAGACCAAAGAGCTAAAAAAGTTACGTATCCCAGCCTTTGGGGACTTGAGGAATCCCGTTTAAAAGCTCAAGAGCTAGTTAAAGCAGCTTGTGCAGAATTAGAACCATTTAAGGAACGAGCCGAGCCAATGGTGGCGATCGCTCACTTCATTACCAGTCGCAATCACTAGGTCAATTTTGGATTTTGGCATTTGGGTTGCATCAAAATGTTTTTTCAATTAACAACCGCTGCTAATATTTACAAACCTAACCAAAATACCATGCAGGACATAGGCGACATCTTAGACAACCGGGTGCTGATGGTTGCTCTGATAGCTTGTTTAATTGCTCAAGCATTAAAGCTCATAATCGAGATAGTCCAACATCGCAAACTGAATGTGCGTGTTTTAGTGACAACCGGAGGTATGCCTAGTGCTCATTCTGCCCTAGTTACAGCTCTTGCAGCTGGTGTAGGGCAAACACTTGGTTGGGCATCTCCTGATTTTGCCGTTGCTGTGGTTTTTGCCATCATCGTCATGTATGATGCCGCAGGAGTACGCCAAGCTGCTGGTAAGCAAGCTCGTATTCTCAATCAAATGATTGATGAGTTATTTCATGAAAAACCTGACTTTAGCCAAGACCGTCTAAAGGAGTTACTTGGACATACACCAGTTCAGGTAATAGCTGGGTCGGCTTTAGGCATAACTATCTATTGGTTAGCTAGGTCTGCTTATTAAACTACAGTTAATTAATCGTTGTTTGAGTGTTTTTTGATAATTGGTAATTGGTAATTGGTCAACTATCATGGTTGTCATTGGCTATCATAAAAACGACTAGCAACTGACTGTAACTATTACCTATTACCACTCTAATCGATCACATTAATATTCTAAAAATAGACTTGAATTACCGAAATAGTGCTGTAATTCTTTGTGTGGGAAAGCAGAGGCGGATTGTTGATCGTTTTTATTAAGGAAATAGCGATCGCTCGTGATTATAACTGGCGATCGCTAATTGATATAAGTTGAGTTAAAGTTAGAAAACCTAACATTTACTTCCACTTACTCAGCAATAATTAAGCAATTAGGCTGATTTAAAAAATCGAATAATTTCGCGGACATTATCAAGAAATTGCCCGTCAGTTGAAAGTTGCGCGATCGCATTTCTGGCTTCTCTTGCCAAACGTTCATGTTCAGTTTGATTTGTAGCACGTAATTCTTCTAAATTAGCAGCTATTCGAGCTAAGTCTCTGCGAGTTTCTTCGGCAAAGCGTTGTTGATTTGCTGGTAAGGAATAGGGTTGTTCTGGATTAAGTTGATCTTCTATTTGCCGAACCTTGTCTTCTAGAGAATTGAAGCGATTGCGAAGTTCTACAATATCTTCGCGAGGATACTTCCATTCTTGGCGAATCATTGTCAAGCGTGCATACAAATATTCATAGGCACGGATAGCTGGACGTAGGATAGTTAATAATAAAGCTGCACCAGAACTTATATATCCCACGCTACTAATACCAGTGGCAGCAAGAGTATAAAGACCAATAGCTGAGAATAAGTGTAAACCAATGGCAACCCAAAGCGATCGCTTTGCTAACAGTTTGACGTATTTCTCTTGTTTCTCATCGACTGGAATTCCTTTCTCCGCTGACTGTGCTGCTTCTGCTAAAACTTCTTTGGCTTGAAAATGCACATTCCACGGTACGGTAACAATTACCAACAACCACCAAAAACTTGCACCACCAATCACCCAGTCGAGAAAATTGCCAGCAGGTATATGCAACCATTGCAGTAAGCCAAAAGCCGCCAACACTACAACCACAATTCCAGCAATGGAACTGATGAAAAAGTTAATATACATTTTGTTATATCTCTAGTGAAACTATTACCTCGATCATGGCTGCGAGTTCGTAGTTATACAGATATACCTGTGATGGTTTTTCTAGTTGCACATATACAGGGGGCATAGAGCAGAGAAGCAGGGGAGTGGGGGAAGTAACTGAACAATTACTCTTGTTCATTTATTCAATATCTTCCCAGTCCTTAATACCCAGTCCCCAGTCCCCAGTCCCCAGTCCCCAATCCCCAATCCCCACTTCATTGAATTAAATAGCTGTGCCAAATAGGTTGATTATTTTTACTTCCTTTTTCTGGAAGTAGCAATCGCCAAGTTTTGCCTTCTTGCTGAATTTGCAAGTAAACTTCAAAGGGTTTTTGTGGTTGCGTTAAGCTTCGTTTTGGTAGCTTGACAATTAAGTCATAGCTGCCTCGAACGCGAAAAGCTGGTAAATTTTCAATAGTCAGGGGTTGTTCTTGGGTAATTGATAAATGCTTGATTTCAAAACTTTGAAAATCTAAATCTAGCTGTTGGTTAAGTTTTTGTTGGGTTTGCTTTAGCTCAAGTGCGATCGCTTTTTGTACTAACTGACTAGTTGGCAGCAGTCCAATACTGCCACAAGCTGTTAATAACACAAGCAACATGACTGTTAAAATCAACCGCACCATGTAATTTCTGATAAACTTTCCAGCGTTAGTATAGCGGTAAATGCCTTCAATTCTCTCATCTACCATGCCAAAACAGACTATTGGTCTTGATAACAAACTCTACAATTACCTTTTATCTGCTTCGCTGCGAGAGCCGGAGATTCTTCAGAAGTTGCGTCAAGAAACAGCCAGCCATCCTAGCAGTGGAATGCAGATATCACCGGAACAAGGGCAATTTATGGCTCTATTAGTGCAGCTAATTGGAGCAAAAAAAACTCTGGAAGTTGGAGTATTTACGGGTTATAGCTCACTCTGTATAGCTCTGGCGTTACCTGCTGATGCCCAGATTGTTGCTTGTGATGTGAGTGAAGAATTTACTGCGATCGCACTACGGTATTGGCAGCAAGCAGGGGTTGCTCATAAAATCGATCTCCGATTAGCACCTGCTTTGGAAACTCTAGATCAGCTCTTGGCAACTGGACAAGCTGAGACATTTGATTTTGCTTTTATTGATGCCGATAAAGAAAATTATGACGGATATTATGAGCGATCTCTGCAATTAGTGCGTCCAGGTGGATTAATTGCTATTGATAATGTTTTATGGTCTGGACAAGTTGCTAACCCGCAAATTCAAGATGAAAGCACTCAATCTATCCGCGCCCTGAATGAGAAACTACACCACGACAAACGAGTAACTCTTTCCCTCGTCCCCATTGCTGATGGACTTACGTTAGCGCTTAAACGACGTTAGAAGTCAATGTATTTTTTTTGTGTCTTAGTGTCTTGGTGGTTAAAAATTGACTTTTTAACCACCCTCCGGGTGACGCTCCTTCTCTGCGAGACGCTATGCGAACGTCGCTCTAAGCGTAGCCATGCCGCAGGCTTTACGCTGCGCTAACACCAGTCGCCTACGGCGGGAAACCCGCCGTAGGCGACTGGTTCACTAAAACACTAAGACACAAAGTTAAAAGTTGAAGCCGACTCCTAGTAGTAACCCGACATCAGTTTCATCTAGAAAAGCTGCGTTTACAGAACCAGTTGCCGTAAATCGAGAACCTAAAGGAATATCAACGCCACCACTTAGCAGTAAACCAAACTCAGTGTCGCCAGTAATTTCAACAGCTACACCAGCACCTATGTAAGGAGATATGGGGAAGGCTGGTACAGCCCCGGTATCTGCTGTCCGTGGAGCAAGATCTAAGGTGAGAGGAACTAGAAACAGTGTATCGTCTCCAAATAGCGCCGATGGTCGTACCGATACGTTGCGTGTCAAACCGATTTTGCTGATAGCTGCAAAGTTACTTTCACCTAGAGCTGAGCCACCGAGTAAACCAATGTTACCAGCAACACCGACGTAGCTAGGGCCACCAAGGGTAGTTCTACCTGGCGCAACTCCAGAAGGAGTTCCTGGCTGTTGATTTAACTGACTGAGGTTGATATCAGGTGGTATCAGAACTTGGTTAATTGCATGAATTACACCATTGCTGGCTTGAATGTCTGGCTGGATAACCCTGGCATCGTTTACTGCAACTTGATTGCTAGCGCTATCAATTTGAATATTGACGGGTCTATCTTCAAAGGTTTTCAGTTCCCCAGCCGAGAGTTGATTAGCTGTTACTGCACCAGGAACCACATGATATCTCAAAATCTTAATCAATGTTTCTCTGTTCTCTGGTTGCTGTAATTGCTCTAGTGTTGCAGCAGGTATAGCAGCAAATGCCTCATCTGTGGGAGCGAAGACTGTATAAGGGCCAGGTTGTTGTAGGATCTCCGCTAGACCTGCTGACTTTATTAAAGCAGTCAGGTTTGTAAAAGAACTACTGGATGCAGCAAGAGAAACAATATCACTACCGGTTTGAGTGCCACCAGGAGTTGCTCCTACAATATACTGACTAGCTGGAAGATTGCTAGCAATGGGTTGTACCCGTCCTTGCCTAACTAAAGCTTGATACAAAAATGCCGCTGCTTCAGCACGAGTCAGCGGCACTTGTGGATTGAGTTGTTTTACGTCTGGATAGTTGACAACAATATTGGCTTGTGTCGCTGCTGCTACATTATTAACAGCATAGTTCGGGATAGCTGAGGCATCGGTATAATAGGTGCTAAGAACACCTGATGCATCATTGCTACTGCTCAAACCCAAGCCATTCGTTAAAGCGACGATCGCTTGTACTTTAGGAATTTCTTGATTTGGCAGAAATAAGTTATCAGGGTAGCCTGCCATGAATCCAGTTTCGTAGGCATTCTGAATTGCAGAAGCAGCCCAGTAGTTAGCAGGCACATCTCTAAAACCACCTGCACTCAATTGCCGAATTCGGTTTTGGTTACTGAAGGCTTTTTGAATCATCGCCGCAAATTCAGCGCGGGTCACAGATTGATTCGGCTTAAATGTGCCATCAGGAAAGCCACTAATTACATTATTGGCAGCCAAAACTTGAATGAATGGAGTTGCCCAGTAATCTGAGGCAACATCAGACAAGTTAACCGTTGGAGTTGATGATGGTGTAACAGGAGTTGGAGTAGTTGGAGTGGTTGGAGTAGTTGGAGTAGTTGGAGTTGTGGGAACAGTATCTTGAGACGAAGCTGGCGCAGAAATCAAGATGGGAGCTACTGTAGCAGTTATCACTCCTAGAGCTAGCAAAGGGGCGCTTGCTGATGACCAACGAAAGAAACTAGACATGAAAATCTCCTCCAGAAAAAAGTAAAGTCATTTCTCAAATTTATTGATTGACTATGGAAAAACACCACACGCAAGGTTAAGGAGGGGCACAAATATCAAGATGATTGTTTGGCTTACCTTATGATCAAAACCAAGATTCGGAACTGTAACTCTTGAAAATCCCAATGTTTGACATTCTAGTCATCTGCTCTTGCGTCCAATAATACCTCTCCAACTATTTATTACATATAGTAGTCCTAATTGAGTTGTAATAGTTTGGTTTTTTAAAGAACCCTAGATAAATTAGTACAAGTCCATAACTTTACCAATTTTGGGTCGTGGTCTTGTAGTAGATGAATTAGCATTTGAGCGGCGTCTCTCTGTAGTTGCTGATAAATGTTAATGCCGTCAAACTTGAGCTGCATAAGATTTAGTAATATTCTCAATGAGAAATATGTGTAATTCCAACACATATAGTATTTTGAATCTATCACTCCAATTACACAACTAGCTAATGACTATAGTTTGAGATTATTTTTTCACTCTTTAGATAGTTGACTGTAACGGTAAATTGAGAATTGGTAGATTGTAAATGAGCGATCGCACTTGAGAATTTAGAGCATGATTAATCAAATATTTTAGAAGTTATGCACTGTACAAATCAACATAACGTGAATTCTAAAATTTAGTCGTTTTAAATCGAGAGCATTTCATCCTTTATCTTTTCTTCGGTCAAATCACGCGAATGTCAGCTCTGTGCGAACAACTCCAGCCCGCTCATGACGAGCTAATAGTTTAACTGTGCTACCCAAGGGCGCACGCACTACCCATTCTACTTTTGCTCTATCCTTGGTGGAATCCCCCTGCCGTCTGGCAGGAGCCGAGGGCTTGTAGGCACGTCCTTCTAATTGACTTAACTCTTCAATGGGCTTACCTGTTTCTAAAGTTGCACCAGGAGGCAGTGTAATTTCACAGATACAACCTCGCACCAGCTTTTTCTCCAAGGCTTTTTGAGTGATGTAAGTGGGTAGCCAGCCTGTGTTATGTATAACCAGCCGTACCCGATAAGTATGATTACCTAAGTTGGAGACACTGGCTTCGTAAATCTCTAAGCAAGGGGAAATTAATAAGTGCCACACCAGCCAGTCAGGGAAGCGGGCTATTTCCTTCTCCAGAAACTCTGGGGGTGGATTTGTCCAAGCATACATACTATCCCAACCGCCTAGTTCAATTTGACCAAGTTGGGGATGATTGAAGGTATACCAATCTACATAGCCCTTACCTGCGAGTTTTTCATCGTTCCAGCGCAGTAACTTCAAGTCATCTTCTAAAGGATGTTCCCGTTGCCAATCGATATATTTGTACTCGGTAATTCCGGCTTGACGTTGAGGACTCCAGACTTCTACTGTCCAGGCAAATAGACCTTGGTATTCATAAGCCCAGTCGTCAAATGTGCCTGTAATTACATCTTTGGGGTCATAGCGAAACTCATGAAAGGCAGAGATGGCAGGGTATTCTGTGAGTTCAGTGCCTTTTGCGCCAATACGTTGGTAAGTGTGGAGGTCTTTGACAGGTAATTCTTCATCGCTGAGGTGAGTGTAGGGGCGAATCAGAACACCGCTGAAGGTGTGGAAAGCGATCGCCCCTGTAATGTTGGCATGAGTTGTAATAAAATCTACAAGCGATCGCACTTCTGTTTCAGATGTAGGATAAGGCCCAGCCCCCGGTTGCTCAGATTCTTGTCGCCACAAAGCTGGAAAATTCCGGTTTAAATCTAGCCCTTCCTTAGAAGGCTGAATCTGAATTTCAACCCCATCGTAATTTTCTATCCGACCTTCCGGTAGTAAGCGATAATACTGATCACCTATTTCTGTCGGCTCACGACGCACCAACAAGCGTGATTCTGTAGGGCAAATTTTCCAAGCACCATTAGCATCCGGGATTCGCATGAGTAAAATCCGACCATCGCCATCGATGTCTTCCATCACTAACCCGTCGCTATGTTCATCATCATGGGGATAGGGACGGGTTCCAGAGCGAATAAATTTCGGTTTTTCAGCTAGCGCCAACTCAGCACCATCGGGGTTAACACGGGGACAAATGTAGAAGGTGCGCGTATCCAAGCAACGTGTGATGTCTGAGTTAGTGCCGTAAGCTGTGACTAATATTTGCAGCAGATATAGACAGACACTCGACGGTGCTAGTTCAGTGGCGTGGATGTTGCCATCAACCCAAAGGGCTGGTTTTTCTGTATCTGCACCATTGGCAAAGTTAGTAACTGTCAATAGCCAGATATCACGTCCTTCGTAACTCTTGCCAATGCTTTCTATGCGTACTAGCTGGGGAAATTCTTCAGCGTAACCATGCAGAATGCGTGTCAGGTCTTCGTAACGGTAATATTTATTAAACCGAACGTCTGGCATAACAAACCTCATCATGCACCCGTTAATCATCATCTAACATACCACTATCAGTTATTAGCTTTGATAAGTTTAGCTATCAACCAAAGGAACTCACTTATATTAGCTATTTCAGGTAAAACAATAATCCAATCCCTGCGATCGCAATTATCACACCAGATATTGCTCTCCAACTCACTTTTTCACCCATACAGATAGCGATGGGGATGACAAATAGTGGACTAGTCTGCATTAAGGTTGAGGCAATTCCCGCAGCTGTGAATTTAATTGCTGTCTGTTGCAACCATATTCCTAAGAAAGTTCCACAAAAGGCAGCAAAGAAACTTGCGAAGATTACTCGCCGCGATCGCCAGTAGGGATACGATAATGTAACATCTCTGCGGTTAGGAATCCACGCCCATACTAAGATAATCAATACACCTGCACTCAATCGTAACAAGGCAGCCCATAACGGGTTAATGCTTGCTGTTGCATAGGCTACACGGGAAATCACAGTTCCAGTAGCATTTGTCATTGCTGCTAACAAACCAAAGCCGATTCCTTGCCATAGCTGCGTTGAGGAGACATCGGTTGTACCAGCAACTCGTTCTGTCACTACCCAAGCAACTCCTAAAATGGTGAGCAAAATCCCACACCAAGCATTGATATTTAGCCGTTCCTGGAGAATAATTGTAGCAGCGATCGCCGTCATTGGTGGCGAAAGGGTTCCCAGGAGTAAAACACGACGCGCTCCCAAATAATTTATGGCAGTCAGGAAGGCTGTATCACCTAAGCCTATACCTATAGCACCACTTAGAAAAAGTAGAAATACAGGCAAAGGGGCCAAGGTTGGCAAAAAATCCCCAGTCAGCAAGATAGTTAATAGAAGTAGGGCGATCGCAATTATCCCTTTAATCAGATTCAGTTGCAGTGGCGGAATACGTTGCCCCAAAAGTCCGTACACCACTGATGCTATAGCCCAAAAACAGGCAGCAAATAAAGCTGCCACTTCGCCTTTCCAAGCTGTAAGCGAAATAATTAAAGAATTATTAAAAATAATATACACACCTGAATTAATGCCTGAAACTCTTTAATACTACATCAAACAATGGAATAAATATTAGCACTCACAGCTAGCAAGTGCTAATTTGTGACTGAATTTTAAGACTTTTGATATAGGCAAAAACTCTACTTTTTTCAGATGTAATTTGGGCAAATTTTTTGAGATGATTTCTTTAAAAGAATAAGATTTTTGGGCAACTGATTAACAAAGGTAAAGGCTAAAATGAAATATACTTTTGATATTGTAGGCGTATCTCAAGTTTTGTACTTTTTTAATCACCAACAGCAAAGTTGGCAAAAATCCCCACAACAAGGCGTGGAATATCTGGGAACGCATACGTGTACTTTAGATGCATTTTTAGAATCTGTGGAATCAGTTCCAGCAAAGTGGGGCTGGAATTTTGATCAAGTAGTAGATACAGTAATTCAGTTTTGGTTAAATAACTCAGAGAGCGTTAGCTATTGGAAAGCACGTTTAAGTGATGCAGGTAGAGATAATTTACTAGTAGCTAGGGTAGCAGATATTAAGGCTTTACAAGCGGAATTTGAATCTCTACTAGGTAAGGACTGGTGATTTGCAACAGTCGTAGCAACTGCTAAAGTTTATAAATATATGGTTTATATAGTGGTTGCTATGTTTTCACGCTAATTTAGTGTTTTGCCCGTTCTCAAGTGCTTTAAGAACTTTGAGATATAAATTTTCTACTCTCTTAGTTTGAATCTCACCAGTTGAGGCATAGTGAGTTAAGCCAGGAGAGGCATTTACTTCGATAGTTGTATAATATAACATTGGCAATGTTATATCATTAGTAATAATATCCACACCTGCTAATCTCAGACCCATATCTTTTGTGATATTTACTGCTAACTTATGAAAATCTGGATGAATATTTTCAGTTAAATCTACCGCCTCACCTCCGCTTGATAAATTTGCATTGTCTAAAAGGTAAACAATACTATCTTCGGATATTACACTATCAAAATTTAGCTTCTGTCTTTGCAACTTGAGTTTGATTCTGTAATCTTCAAAATCTATAGTTTTTTTTCTACCACTTTTGAGAAAATTTTCCTGTTTTTGGCGCATCAGTTCCAAAATATTAGATTTCCCATCTCCTTTAATAAATAAGGGAATTCTTTGATATGCCGAAAGAACTTCGTCATCCAACACCACAATTCTATAGTCATTGCCATTATAAAATCGCTCGACGATTAATCCTGAATTGTTTTTCAATATTTTCTTAGCTACTTGATAGTATTCTTGTTTGTTATAAACCTTCGTCACAAACATTCCTTGACTGAGGTTAATCGGCTTAACAATTACAGGAAATCCCAATTCTTTCGCATAATCAAATCCGGCATCAATATTCTTGGCATTAGATAGTTTTTCACAAACTTTATAACTAAAAAATCTTTGACCTTCAGTAACCTGATATCCAAATTGCTTGAGAAAAAAGTTTGAGACACCTTTGTCTTTTGCTATTGCTGCTGAACCAAAATAATTAATATCAAATGTAGCTGTATGAAAAAATGTTTTATTTCCATTTTTAAATGTAATATGTCCAACAAAGCTATATTCTGGATCAGTTACAATTACTGCTCCTATTTCTTCTGCTAGTTTTTTAATTGTTGAAGTTGTAAATGGTATTTTCATTATAAAAGGTTTAAATTGTACGAAAAAATTTTATCTAATTTATAGTAATAGGTCAATATACTCTGAGTTTGTAGTGAGCGATTCATCGCTTAAAACAAGGATGATCAGGACTAAAGTCCTTACTACAAACTAAACTTTAATTTATTTACACTTAGCTACTTAATAATAGGAAAGTTAAGAGTGTGATGTTTGTTGATTTGCTGCTTCGGAAATTTTGTACATCGAAAACTGAGCTACTTTTACGGGAAGCCACCGTTTAAAGTATGAATGTATTATTTGAGACTCAGTTTATCATTTGATCACTGCTACTAGCTCTATTTGTGTTTATTTATCTAAATCGCACAGACGCAATACTTGTCATACCTTCAACTTTGTTGTTGTTTATTCTTAGCTTTCCTTGTATCAGTTGCAAATTAAGGCTTTGAGGTTGATAGCTGAGGGGGCATTGCAATTTAGTTGGTCTAAAATGTAGCCCTAAGTGTTGACAATTTATAAATAATCGAATAACAAGGTGGCAGCATCATTAAATAAAAAGCGTTAGTGCATTCCTACCTAGAAACTAATTAACGCCCTCTACTAAACTTCATACGGATAACATAATCATGCCAGAAAATACGGATAACAAAGCTTCCAAGTCAGACAATCAAGCGATCGCTTACAAAGAGCGTCTTAACTCTTGGGCGATCGCTCGTTTACTTCCTGACACACAACGGGAGATTGTCGCCCGCTTCCGCAGTCGTTCTGATGCAGATGGTTATATGCAGCACCTACGCCAAGAGAAACCAAACACTTCTTTCATGGTTGTCTTTGATTGTCAACGCGAAGAAGTTGTAGTTTAAATTTCCGAGAGAGGCGAGTCAAGAGACATCGCCTCTGTGTATCTACGCAGTTGGAGCAATATAACTCAACAGCTTAGTTGTATTTTCTTCCAACCACACTTCTAACAAACTTGTGTTTTTTACTGCATCAATCACACTTTGGTGAGTTGCTTTACCCTCACGAAGCCAACCCGTCCAGTAAACAATACAACTTACTCGCTGCAAGCGCCAAACTAACGTCAATGCTTCTGCTTCTGAGTATGTCAGAGAATTATACTTGGCATATCCTGTGCTGAAAGCTTCCACAAACTCCAAATTGGGTGCATCTTTCCAAGAAAATCGAGTGAAATGATCGAGTGCTGCAACATAATCCATTAAGCGCAAATCTGAAGTAGCAAACTCAAAGTCTAAAACCCCAACTACACGATTATCTATCAGTAAAACGTTAGGACAAAGGAAATCTGCATGAGTTGTTTGAACTGGAAGTGTTCTATACAGGTTGGGCGCAGCTTCAATAATTTCTGTCAGTGTTTTAACAATGTACTGTTGCTGTGTTAGAGGTAATTCAAGTGATTGTGGCACTTCTAATGGATCTGTCACCAACGGATGAATATGATAAATATCTCCCCACGCAGGTAATTGAGCCATTTTTCTTGTTGAATCGAATCCAGCCAAGGCGTGATGTAGTTCGCCAAGTGTTTGACCGATAGCATGGGTATGAGCGATATTTTTGCGATCGCCAGGCTCACCTAAAATGAAAGGAAGCAAAGCAACGCGCAGTAATGAGTTATTTTTATTAACTAAAATCAATGTTTTGCCCAACTGAGTTTGTATAGGAGTTGGAACCGCGAACGATAGATCAGATGATTGCAGATATGTCAGTAATGAGTGTTCATATTGAATTTGTGCAGTGGTTATAGAGTCGTTGTATAACTTTAGAATAAAATTGCCTGCTTGCGTTTCTATAAAAAAGGTTGTATTGACTGTACCTTTGTTTGTTGGTTTAACTGTTAAATTACCAATAAATGACCATGCTTCAAGTAGTTCAACAACATCTTGTTTAGATAACTGCGAGTTTTTGGGCTTATTCATAATTCATAATTCATAATTCATAATTCATAATTCATCTGGGTTTTGAGGTTTCCATCTGTAGTCTTATTTTGGGGAATTAGTATTAGCTAACATATTGTTTTTGCAACCCACGATTCGTTATCAGGTAAACAGCAAAAGTTCCTAGCCAATGACTAGCTGCATAATGTTGACTCACAACATCTGCTAGTCCATTTCGACGATGGTGAATAGCAGCAAAGCGGAGTGTTTCTATCCGCTGGTCATCATTGGGTAATTTAGAAATAATGCCCTCAAGCATCCAAGCACGGCTAAGATTAAGACCGTGGAAGTGTGATTGCATATAGTCTTGAGGATTATCCACTTTGACGGGTTCTAACCAATTTACTGTATTTTCAGTCGGTATTTGTGGTAGAAAATTAGTGAGCCAGTCAGTAAAAGCTGTTGTTGAGAGTACGCGCCGCATCAAGTCTGCTTGGGCAAGGCCAGGAGAAGAAAAATCGTACCCAAGTGGCTCAAATTGTAAGGAATAATTGCGATCGCTCAGATAAAATTGTCGTGCTTTGTTCTCCACTAACCGAGTGAAGTCAGCATTTTCGGTAATCCTTGCCCAATCCAGAATCAAACCAAGTGCAAAAGCTGTTTGGTTATGCGTCCCTGTACGATTTGGCAGTTGTAATCTGTCAATCCAGTGGTGTAAGTTACTTGCAATCAACTTCTCTAACGGTTCCAATACAACTCGCCATACTTTCGCTTGAGGATGATTCCACTCATGAAGTTCCGCAGCCAGTTGCAGAAGCCATGCTATACCATAAGGACATTCAAAAAAGGGCAACCGCTGGAAGTGGGCAATCTCTCCTTGAATTTTCTCAGGCGTTAGACTCTGCTCAAGTGCTTGCTTTGCCGCTGCACTAAACGAGGCTTCAGGAAAGTGACGCATCAGACGTACCAGTAACCAGTGACCATGTACGGCTGAATGCCAATCTAAGCAGCCATAAAAAACAGGTGTCAATTGACGTGGCGGTTTGATATCTTCGTCGCTATCAGCCCAACATATATTACTGTGGGGATACTCCCGCTCGATACAATCCAGCACTAACTGAGCAAATTGTGCCGCAGTCGTTTCATTAATCTCTAAATTATCGGCTGGCATGATCATATATCTTGCTTGTATTCTGCTAATAATTGCGGAATGTGATCATACCCATCTACACCAATAATAGAAATAATTTTGGGGCGATGTTGCTGTAATATATTATGGAAATCTTCTGTCCCTATTTGTCCTTGCAAAATTGTTAGTAAGCCTGCTGATTGACGCCATTCACTAGAAGCAATTTGTTCTAAAAGATACATTCCTAAACAGCCAGTGTAAATAGTTTTTTCAGCATTTTGCAGATGATAATAAGCTTGGGCTAAACAAGCTAAGTTGCGTCCTTGGAGATATAAATCACCAGAAACTTGGGCTGTTTTAAAGCCATCTTCAAGATATTTAATTGCAGCTTGATGTTGTCCAATTACTACATAGGCAATTCCTAGGCTGCTCACACATAAAGCTTTACTTTGAATATCACCTAATTTTTCTGATAACTTTAAACCTTGTTCTAAATAATTAATTGCGGCTTCATAGGTTTCTGGTTCGATGTTTTCCAGTTCTTGAGCCTGCATAACTTCGCTGTAACCTAAATTTACCAGTGCATTGGCCTCGCCTGTACGATCGCCTGCTTGCCGACTCAAAATTAATGCCCGTTGACTGTAGTTAATCGCCTCGGCGTAATCTTGCTCTTGCACGTAGGTGCGGCTGAGGTGGTTGAGATTAGCGATTTCACAGGGGCGATCGCCTGCACTCCTAGCTATCTCCAATGCTTCCTGATGAAAATCAAGCGCACGTTGATATTGCCCTAAAGCACGCTGCGAGTAGCCTAAAAGTGTCAAAATCCGTGCCTTTTCCTGGGTTCCCTCGACTTGTTGCAGCGGTTCATCTAAATAATCTAGGGCATCCCGCAAATAAGTACCAGAAAAAGAAGCAAAAATTCCACCGTAGAAAGGGAAATATGGACGCTGGGCAAAGGTTCGTAGAATCTGGAGCATAATTTGCGAACAGGCATCACTGTACACTGTGCCAATGCTCCGAAAACCACTCGCTAACTGACTCCAAATCACTGCGAAGGTCAAGAAAGTCGAAATGGACAACTTTGGCCCTGCTTTAACATCGTAGGCTTGTTGGTCAAACCAGTTAATCAATCCCCGTTGCAAGTACTGTAAAGTTATTGCCATCTCCACCCAATCTCTGAGGGTGACACCGCGCTGCTGTTCGGCAAATGAAATTACAGATTCTTCCATTGCCAAGGTGCGAAATAGTCTTTGGGGTAATTCACTATTAACTTGCTTAGCCCAACTTGCCCAAGGGCCACGTTCTCCAGGTACGCCACCAAATCCTAATCCCTGGTTTTGCTCGTACATCCAACTGATCAAGTTGTCTTGCAATCGTTGCCAACAACTCAAACCACGAGTAATACCTTCAGAGAATTGTTGTAAATCAGAATCAGCCTGGGCAAATTGCTGTAAAGATTTTGATAACTGCTGTAATTGTGACAGATTCAGCGGGTTCTTCTGATTTGGGTCAGTAACACGTAAGAATATAGCTAGCCGCTCGTCTGCATCGGCTGTGGTAATTTCTTTGACTGCGGAGGCGATCGCTTCTGTGGTTTTGTTTTGCTCTTGCCAACGTTGCCATTGACTTTGGATGGTTTTAATCGCTCTTAAACTCCGGGTAGCCTTGGCTTTTTTGAGTTCATCCTTTTCGCTGTCTACTTGGCTTTGGATGGCATCTAAGCGATCGCTTAAAGCTAGCTCAAACACTTCTCCTGTACCGGAAGTTATACCTTTAAGCAGCATTTGATACACCATATCCACAGAGCTAATCTTGCCCTTGAGGGTGGTTTCAACAATTTCATCGATTAAAGCGAGATAGCGATCGCGCAATGGCAATTCTGACACTTGAGCCACTAGAAAACGTCACATCAATTCTAATTCTAGACCTGGCAGCAGAAGTGCGGCAGAGAATTGGATGAATCATCCACTTTTTGCGTTATTAGTAATCAAGGGACTAGGTACTGAAGAGGCAAAGGAGCAGAGGGGAAAGATTGTAATTGTCCTTTTTCTAACCTGCTCCCCTGCCCCCCTGCTCCCTTGCTTGTTCCCCAGTCCCCAATCCCTATAAATGGCTCGCACTCCCACATTAACTTTTGATCGCGGTACGTTAGTTTTGCATCCACCACCACGTGGCAAAGCTTGGATGGACTATGCTACATGGGATGATAGAGTTGAAAAATTCCGCATTCCGGCAATTAGATACCGCTCTTTGGTGGAAGCGCTACAGGCGGAAGACACTTACTTTATCGACGAAGCAAAGAAATTTCATCCCATAGATTTGGTTGCTACTTTGGAAATGGAACCTTATCCCCACCAGAGTGAGGCTTTAGCAGCTTGGAAACTGGCGGGAAGACAGGGGGTGGTAGTGCTTCCCACCGCAGCGGGAAAGACTTATCTAGCGCAAATGGCAATGCAAGCGACACCGCGCTCAACGTTGATTGTTGTGCCAACTTTGGATTTAATGCATCAGTGGTATGCACACTTGGTTGCGGCGTTTCCTGATGCTGAGGTGGGATTGTTGGGGGGTGGTTCGCGGGATAGGACACCCATCTTAGTGGCGACTTACGACAGTGCAGCAATTCACGCTGAGGCGCTGGGGAATAAATATGCTTTGGTTGTTTTCGATGAATGTCATCATTTACCGACAGATTTTAATCGTGTCATCGCTGAGTATGCGATCGCACCCTATCGTTTAGGACTCTCTGCTACACCAGAACGCACTGATGGCAAACATGCTGAATTAAATATTCTCATTGGTCAAGAAGTATATCGCAAACGCGCTGAAGATTTAGCGGGGAAGGCGTTAGCAGAACACGAAATTGTCCAAATTAAGGTGAAGTTATCGCAAGTTGAGCGGGAAAGATACAATCAGTTAATTCAAACCCGCAACGACTTTTTAAAGCAATCTCGAATTTCTTTGGGGAGTCTGCAAGGTTGGCAAATGTTCGTGCAAATGAGTGCGCGCTCGCAAGCTGGACGTAGAGCTATGTTAGCGCACCGAGAAGCTAAAGATATCGCTTTGGGTACTGATGGAAAGTTACGAATTCTTATCGATTTACTGGCAGAACATTACCCTGCAAGAATTTTAATTTTCACTGCTGATAATGCCACAGTTTACCGCATTTCCCAAGAGTTACTTATTCCGGCAATTACTCATCAAACACCTGTGAAAGAACGACATGAAATATTAACTAAGTTTCGGGAGGGTGAATATAATACTTTGGTTGCTTCTCATGTTTTGAATGAGGGTGTTGATGTGCCAGCGGCTTCTGTGGCAATTATTTTATCGGGGACTGGTTCGGCAAGGGAATATATTCAGCGTTTGGGGAGGGTTTTGCGTAAGGGGAATATTGAAAATAAGCAGGCGATTTTGTATGAGGTGGTGGCAGAGGATACGAGTGAGGAGGGGACTTCGGCGCGGCGGCGTGGTGAGAAGAGAGGGGAAGCAGGGGGAGAAAAAGATAGGAAAGGGAATTTGCAGGTTGTGTATGGGAGTGGGAAGGAAAAGAGTTTGAAGGCGGCGGAACAGTTAGAAATCAATTATTCAACCGAAAATTTAAAATCTAAAATCAAAAATTCAGATGTTACCGACAGACTTACTGATGCATCGCCAAAATGGGGAGGAGATCATCCCGAAGAGACTGAAGATTGATCAGAAAACTTCGGAGTTGGCGATTGAGTTAATTAATTATTTTCAAGCAGCAGTAGGTAAGACTCAAGGTGTGCTTGAGCGTCAACTAGCTGATTTTGAAGGAGATACGACGGATTATCGTGTGAAGCGAGGATTAGCTTATATTCTCAAAAGCAGTTTTTGCACATTTGAAGTGGTGAGTCCGCTGGAACCACAAATGTTAAGAGAACGGGTATTTTCGCTATCGGCAAAATCAGTTTCTAGTCGGGAATCAACACAAGTTACTCTTAGTAAAATTGCTGATGAGTTAACTCAAGAACTTGAGCGAGAAGTTTTACTAGAACAGGTTCGCAATGGGTTATATGCTGATTTAAATGAGAATAAAATTTTGACAGCTTTTGATGCACCAACACCGCCAGATTTGTTAAATCGATATAACTTATCTCAGGTGCAGGGTGTGTTTTATAAAGCCAGTCAACTTGTGTTGAATGCTCATCGGAATGTGCCGGGAGAATATAAGCTGTTATTTCGTTATTTAAAGTTGTTTCAATTGATGGCTTATATTGAGGGCGATGCTGATCACGGGTTTACAATTAGCATTGATGGGCCGACGAGTTTGTTTAATCCTAGTACGCGATATGGTTTGGCGATCGCTAAACTTATCCCCGCTTTACTTCACGTTACTAGATGGAGTCTTTCCTCTATTCTCAAAACCCGCGACGCCTACACAAATGCTTGGAAAACTGGACGCTTTACCCTCAATTCTGAATGTGGTTTGGTATCTCACTACCCACCAGGCAAGCCCTACGATAGTATGCTAGAAGCATCCTTTGCTGATAAGTGGGATGCTCTCAAAAGTGACTGGGCGTTAGAGCGAGAAGTTGATTTAATTCCGATTCCCGGTAGTGTGATGATTCCCGATTTCCGCCTAGTGCATCATGATGGTCGCACCTTCTTATTAGAAATTGTCGGTTATTGGCGACCAGAATATTTACAAAAGAAGTTTTCTCAGGTGCGACGTGCTGGACGTGATGACTTAATTTTGGCAATTTCCGAGCGGCTTAATCTTGAAAAAGCGGGAGTAAAATTAAACGATGTTCCCGCGAGAATTGTTTGGTTTAAAGATAAGTTATTGCCGAAAGCTGTTTTAGCTGTGATGGATTTATAAGTCAATGGGTGTAAGTGATATTAAAATATGTTGTAGTTTGTAGTTAGTGCTTTAGCGCTAACTACAAGCTACGAACTTTGATTTATTAATGTCTAGCTATTTCCAGGAGGAATGATATGAAAAGTATAGAAACAATTGCCACAGTAACAAAAGATGGTAAGATTACAGCCCAATTACCACTCGATATCCCAGAGGGTGAACATCAGGTAGTGATAGTGATTGATGAAAAGCCTTTGCTAGAGAAAGCAGAGAGGAAAGATCAGAAATTACCTCTTAAATTTTCCGCCTATCCTGTAGGATTAGTCTCAGAAAGCCTGACTTTCCGCAGAGAAGACCTTTATGCAAACGACTAATAAATCTGTCTTCATCGATACGAATATTTTAGTTTATGCAAATTTAGCTTTGTCACCATTTCATGTACAAGCTACAGAACGACTTCAGGCGCTTGCAGAACAAGGTCTTGATTTATGGATTAGTCGCCAAACTTTGAGAGAATATTTGGCAGCGATGACAAGACGAGGCGACTTAACCGGGAAAATTCCTGTTGCATCTTTAGTAGCAGATGTGAGATATTTTGCTAGTTATTTTCGCTTGGTTGAAGATAACTTGCTGGTGACAGAAAGATTACTGGTACTCATGGAACAAATTTCTATTGGTGGTAAGCAAGTTCATGATGCAAATATTGTCGCCACGATGTTAGTCTATGACATTCCTCAGTTACTCACTTACAACACAGATGATTTTGCCAGATTTTCTGAGTTAATTACTGTTTTGCCATTGCAAAATTAGATCGCCTCACCTCAAAGCAGTAAAATTCAACTTCTCAGCGTCTCTGCAATCGCATTTACTAACCCCAACTTTTGCGTTGCCAATATTCAGCAACTCTTTTCTCCCACTGTTCCCAGTAATTTTTAATAACTGTTGGTTCAAACCAAAAAACTTCAGCTGACATTTTTGGAATTGCCACCACTAACAGAGCATGGTTTAGCTGAATGCCATAATCTCGATAATACTCGTTAGCTGCACCTATGTATGCTGTAAGTTGTAGTGGATGTTCATATAAATGTTCAATTGAACCTTTAGGTTTGTCTGCCGTTTTCCACTCGCAAATACAAGGAATGCCTTGATAAGTAGCAATACAATCAACTTTGCCAGAATAGCTCAAATCATAATGAAAAACAGAGCCTTCGACGAGTCTAACTGTGTTGATTTCTTGTAAAATTGGTTTAATACTTTCCCAATAAGGAAGACTCGCTTCTAAACAAACAGGATTTTGACCGAGGAGGTAGCGCTCAATTTGTTTGTGTGTTTGAGTTCCCCGACGGCTGGCATTTGTAGAAATGCGAGTAGCTTCTTCTGTACCAACACGCGCTTTCCAGTTTAATAATCTATCACGGTCTGCTTGTGGTTTTGTGGCATTAAGTATTGTTGTCACGCTAGGGAAGCGATTTCCCTTTGCATCTACATAATATTGTTTACCATTTTCTCGACGAGATGTGGCATTAATGCGAGGTAGCAGTTGGGTATCAAATTGCATTAGAGATCATTTATAAAGTAAAAATTAAATTACTGTGGTAGCCTTGCCACACCACTACTTAAACGACTTAAAACAAAAAACTTTCAAATCTATTCACTATTTTCTACTATAGATGTTATTTTTACCTTTAATTAAATTATACTTAAACTCAGTATATTAATTTTGCCTGGAGGATAGTTTAAAGAAATTTAACTTGAGGAAAATTAATATGAAATTGGTTTCACGATTAGCGATCGCTACTGCTAGTTTTGGTCTAATTGTTACTAGTTTTGGGGAAAAATCGGCATCTGCCGCAATTATTTATTACGATTTTACTGTAGATAGTCCCATCACTAAAGGAAATGGTTCTTTTAGCTTTGATGACGCAACTTTCAGTAATGATAATATTCCAGTCGCACAAATTAAGTCATTAAATTTCCAATTTGACGGCGAATCTAATATTTACACTGAACGTGACGATACAGAATACCCCACTTTCCCCCTCGTATTTCCAACCACATTCTTGACAGGAACAAAATCTGTGGGATTGGAATATAAGTTTCAGGACAAAGCTAATCCTGCTATCGATTACGAAGTTAATGGTTACGATTTCACCATTACTTCTGCAAATAACCAAATAGGCTTAGGTAAAGTTTCTTATAAGATAGTTCCTGAGCCGATCACCCTAGGTGGTAGTCTCATAGCTGGCGGCATTGGCTGGCTCATGAAGCGAAAAGGAAAATCAGTTAAAAAAATTGAAGCTTAACCTCTACGCCTCTGTCTTGAAAAGTTCAGAACGCTATGCGGGTCTTACTGCCCAACCGTTCTAAAAGAACGGTTGCCTTGTGTCCTCTGTTCACTGCTGAGAGGCGCAAGGCTTTGCGCCTCTCAGCAGTGAACAGACCATCGCCGTAAGCCGGCGCTCCGACTTTTCGCTGCGCCTCTGCGTGAACCTAAAAATTCTCTTTTCAAATATTCGTGCAAGAGGTCTAATAAAGCATGGGGAAAAATTATCAATGCCTCATTCCCCATGCCGAAAAACTAATTAGTCTGCTTGAGCAGTGAGGTAATCTGAACTCAAACGCCATTCTTCAAGTAGTTGCGCTCGATTTTGGCTGAGATTTACATGGCTGCGCTCATTTGGATAAGGCGCAGTGTCACCTTTAATGCCAGCCCAAAGTACGCGGTTGAATTTATCAGCATCAAGCTTATCTTCGACTTCAAAGTAAAAGTCTTTGGTTGCTTGCGCCCACCACTGTTTGTTATGCAGGGAAGGAACAATCGCGCTCTTTTCTACATTCTTGTCTTGACAAGCTGGCACTAGTTTAGGATCTACAGGTTCAGCACACAAGTTACCTGGTACAACAGCTGTGTAAGGAGTAAAATCCGGTTCTCTAGTGAAGGCATCCGACATTGGTTTAGCATTGGCATCATTCATTCCCAAGTAGCCAATGTTTAACAGATCCTCCATCGTCCGCAGCACGCTGACAGTATTGTAGTTGGTGCTAACAACGGCATTTCGCTTGGTGTAAGGCGAAATGATATAAGCTATAGAACGATGACTGTCTACATGGTCAGGGCCGTTCTGACAATCGTCTTCCAGCACAACGATCGCAGTCTCTTTCCATAGAGGAGATTTGGAGATTTTTTCCACTAGCAAGCCGACGGCATAATCATTATCAGCCATTTGCAGTGGGGCAGTATTCAAACCAGCTAGAGCATTGCTGAAATCACCAAAGTGGTCGTGAGGCAGACGTACCAGCGACAAGTTAGGCAGTTCATTCCTCGCCAGATAGCTATCGATGTCGCGTTCCCACTCATTATATAGATAAATGTCCGGTTCCTTCTGGTCATATCCCCGGAAATAGATGTCAGTTTTATCTGACAGCACAGTTTTAGCAGCTACAGCTTGAGGAATATTATCGGCAGCAGGATTTGCAGAGATAGGGATGTAAAGTGGATTGTTGGGATCGGGTTGTGTGGGATCTTCTTGAGCTGTGCCGTAATTGCCATCAACGTAGAAACCGTAATTACGTACAGTCTTACCAGCACGCAATGCTGCATCCCAAAGATAGCCACCAATTGTATTTGATGTTAATTCACCATCGCCTGCGGGGGCGTTCACATCTATGTTTCCAGGCAAAATAGCAGATTGACCAGAAGGATCTAAAACTCCCGTGACGCGTGTATTGAATTGAGAAGGATTAGAGGAAGTTTGCGGTAAAACAATGTTGATGTTACGGTTAGTCCCTTCGTAGTCGTAAGTCAAACCGCTAAACCCAGCGTTGCCATAAAGTACTGACTGAGTTTTCTCAGTATAATCAGTTGTGCGTCCATAAGTAGACCAGTTCCAGCCCACACCACTTGACTCACCAGAATCGTAGAAGTTATCGAAAGTTACAAAGTCAAGAGCTAACTTGTGATGATTGGGTGACACGGGTTGGGGAAATAAAGCCAGGGCAGGGTCGCCGTTGCCAACAGGTAAATCACCGAGTACCTGGTCGTATGTGCGATTTTCTTTCAACACGTAGATAACGTGCTTTATCTTGCCTTGCAAAAACTTCATTGTCCGGTCAGGGCGACGATTGAAGAAACCGTTGTTCTTGTCTACCTGCTCTGAAAGCATAGCCAACGTCCCACTCTTGGGAACCGGAATAATGGAGATTCCAGCTTTTTCCAAAGCCCAGTTGTACTCGTTTCTAAAAGTGGTATTACGTGCTAATCCCGCCTCTGTTGTCCGGTTATTTGAAGGGTTGGGGCCAGAATTGCTCTTGGCATTGACAACGTATAGCTTTTGACCATCTCGGCTAACGCTGACAGAATTGGGATACCAGCCGGTGGGAATACGTCCAGTCACTTTACCAGGTTGCAAGTCTACAACAGCAACAGCATTCTCACCGCCAAGAGTAGCGTAAAGCGTGTGTTCATCTGGACTCAGAGCCAATGAGTTAGGATTTGCTCCTTTGTATCTATCACTTGCTCGAGACAGAGAGATAGTCTGGACGACGCTGTTGTTATTGGTATCGATGACTGAAATCGAGTCACTATTACCATTAGCTACATACAGTCGGTTTTGGTCGGTTGAGAGCAGTACCTTGTTGGGTTGGCTACCCACGGGGACACGGGTAATTTCCCCAGAAGTAATGTCAACAGCCAGGACTTCATTATCGCGCTGACTACTAATGAAGGCTTTAGTCGCTGCACCACTGTTGGTATTCTTAAGGGCGACATCAAAAGGGAATTCTCCTGTTGCTTCTTTACCGCCTGGTACGAAAAATTTAATTTCCTTGACTACTTGACGGTTAGTAGTATTCACAATTGAGATTGAGTCATTCTCAAAATTAGCAGCTACTAAAGTATTGCCATCTTTACTAACAGCAAGACCAGCTACAACTGCTCCTGTGGCAACATTCTTAGCTGGTGTGTCTTTCAACAAGCCCCCATCATAATCAGGGAAAGGTGCGTTTTGATTAGAGTTGTGACCTAGCAGAATAAAGGGGGCTTCTGGTAGATATTTGTCACCATTTAAGGCATAGATATAAACGCGATCGTCTATTCCACCTGATACATAGAAGCGTTTACCATCTTTTGCCCAAGCTAAACCATTGTATGTATTGGGAATATTGAGTTGCTGCCGTTTAACTAACTTACCGTTGCTGACATCATAAACAAAAACCCATTCGGCTTTTCGGGTTGTCTCACTACTTGGTTTGCCAGTTAACGGGTCTAGCACAGGATAAGTGAGATCAGCGCCAGTATTTTGATCTTTGAAATTTTGATTGTAACCACTAGTCAGCACCAGTAGAGTTTTACCATCGGAACTGAGGGTTGTGGTTACGGCTTCGGCTGCATCAGCATTATTATCTGCACGCAAACCAGTTGCCAAAGGTGCAAAAGTCGAGCCTGGTGCTGCTGCGGGTGTAATTATCTGACCTGTGGGTAGTAATGCCCCACCTTCAGGAAGTTCGCCAACCGGGCTAGTAGCAAGCACAGCGCTAACTACCTGGATACCGCTTACTACTATTACTGCTGCTACCAGCAGGCTAAGTAAGAGATATCGCTTACGCTTGAAATTTAGCATTTGCTGTTCTCAAACATTCAATTTATTGCCTACGAAGCCGATAATCCTATTTTTGGGTTAAGGAAAAGGTAAGGTGAGGTTACTTTAAAATTCACATATTTAGTCAAAGCAATGATCATGCGATCGCCCACCTTCATGCTCTCTAGTTCATCAAGCACCTGTGTTGCAGCCTGACGGATACAAATGATAGCGATCATATATGCTAACTGAACTAACAATTCATATTTAATTAGTAAAAAAGCATATTACTTTCTCAAAAATTCATATTTAATTAGCCTCAAGGTATATTGCTTTCTCAAAATGCCTATTTCCTTTCTCAAAATGGCATTCGACCTACTCCTTTTGGCGTTTTCCGCAAGCATTTAGGCATTTGACTGACTCAAAATGGCGTTTGACTTACTCATTCTGGTATTTTCTGCAAGCATTTAGGCATTTGACCTACTTAATTCAATAAGCAAACAGGTATATTGCTTTTTCATTTGAGAATCCATTTCCTTGTTCAGTCGGAGCAGGTTTTGATGAAAGCCAAATACTTATACGCTTAATGTACGAAACCGTGCAGACTTTTGAAATCGGTTTTAGCTCAAATAGACGTATAAAACGGATCAAAAGGAGCCTTAAAGATGATTTATGACTCTATACCTAGTTATAAATTTGAGCAATTTTGTCAATGGCAAGAGCAACGTTGCCAATGGCAAGAACAACTTTACCAATTGCGAGAACAACGTCGCAAATTTCAAGAACAACGTCGCAAACGGCAAGAACAACTTTACCAATTGCGAGAACAACGTCGCAAATTGCAAGAGCAATGTTTTAAATTGGGTAATTGCGATTTTGGCTTTGCTGATTAAGAGTATGAATTTAGTTCTCACGCAAAGGCGAGCCAGTGCGTTGCAAAGAGAAGTCAGACCCGCATAGCGATAGCGGAACTTCGGAGGGTTCCACCCGTTGAAGCAACTAGCGTCGCATAGACGCAAAGGTAAAAGTTTTAAACACTCGATTTTAGGATTTCATACATCAATTCAGCAACGCCGTGATTTTTGATATCAATTAGGTTTTAACCACATCAGGCGGCTGTTTCAATACCCCACCCGGTTAGCAAAAGCTAGAAGGGCTTTATTCGTTATCTCTCTAGCTTAAACTTTAATAGGCGATCGTATTCGTTTTTGATTACCCGATAACACTCGCAGGAGGTCTCTTCCAGCCCTTGCTGATCAATAGCTATGATTTTCTTTCGGCTGCATTGAATAAAACCTTTTTTTTGCAAGTAATTGGCGGTCTCGGTGACGCCAGCGCGGCGCACGCCTAACATATGGGAGAGAAATTCATGCGACAGCAACAGTTCATCTGAGTTGAGACGATCCCTGGATTCGAGCAACCAGCGACACATGCGTTGTTCTATAGTATGAAGGCGGTTGCAGGCAACGTTCTGCGAGATTTGCGCGATATAGGCCTGCGTGTATTTTAGCATCACATCTCGCAGCGGCTTATTGGTGTCAAACTCGTGGAGCAACGACTCTGCTTTCATTCGTATCGCTTTACCGGGAACCTGGACAATATACGTAGTCTGCGTTGCCTCGCTCCCGCCCATGAAGGCGTTGATACCTACTATCTCGCGGTTTCCGACCACTCCGGCTTCAACCGTGATGCCGTCGTTCGTCGTGATGGTGACTGAGATCAGACAGGTGAGAGGAAAGTAGACATCTTTAATAGTTTCGCCGGGTTGATTGAGTATCTCACCGTATGAAAGCGATACCTGCTCCATATTGTTTTTGAGCTGTGCGTACACTTCGCAGGGCAGGACGGCAAGCAGAAGGTTTTCCATAATCATACTTTTGTTAGAGCTTTTTTCTGACCTTTGTTGATGCTCTAACTCCTACGATAAGGTAATGCAGCAAGCAAATATAGCAGGTAATAAAAGCATTAGTCAAAGCAACAATCATGCTCGCCCACATTCATGTCTCGTTAAGCACCTGTATTGCAGCCTAACAGGTAGAAATGATAGCGATTGCCCAAGGGGCACGGCAAAGCCGATCACATGTTTAGCCAGACTAAAATTCATATTTAATCAGCAAAAAGGCATATTACTTTCTCAAAAACTCATATTTAATCATCAAAAAGGCGTATTGCTTTCTCAAAATGGTGTTTTCCGCAAGCAAAATGGCATTTGACTTACTCATTTGAGTAATTCACGCATTAATTTTGGTGTATCTTTGAGCCGAAAGCTGGCGATCGCGATCGGTTCATTCAGCAAGAATCTTTTAACGCCTTAGTGCTGTCGTCGATTTCATCAACACAATATCAATGGCCAGGCTTATAAGTATAATTTCTATTCCTACCATAACCTACTGATTTTTGCAAAATAACCAGTGTTAGAATGTATCAATGCTCTAGCACTTAAAATTTTTACAGAAGTATTACTAAATAATTTTATATACTAATTTATACCAATCTTTACTGAAACTTTAAGTTTAAGTAGTAACTTTGTGCTGAAGTATATTTTTCAACTAAAGAATTAAAGCTTTTGTAAAAAGTGCTTATTTAGGCTTGTCTATTACCTAAATTTTATATTAACTATCAAACATTAAGCATCAAATAAACAGCAAATACCATGATAATGTTAACAATACCAAAATCAACCAAAGATATTGTAAAGGAAGTACTTAGAAATGTTTATGACAAAGTGCGTCCATCCTATTTTTCAATATTTAATTCTAGGAAATTTACTGTAACAATACACAACAATTATAGCGGTTTTTTTGCTCAACTAAATTGGTGTCTTTATATCTTCTCTTTTTGTGAAGACAAAGGTTTAATTCCTGATATTTACCTGACAGGAGACAATTATTTAGCTCCTGAATTAGGCGAAAATTGGTTTCAATACTTTTTTGAAGTTCCTGAGTTGGTTGGAGACAAGAATATATATAGAAATTCACAAAATAAATTAATAAAAAGTATCACAATTACGCATATTTTACAATTACTTTTGCCAAGTGAACACTTTGATAAAATGACTGTATTATATGCATCAAATCTTATGAAAAAATATATGCATATTAACCAACATATACAGACAAAAGTAAATACATACTTCCAAAAATATTTTCAGAGCAAGTTTGTACTGGGGATACATTATAGGGGTACTGATAAAATAGTTGAGTCTCCTAGAGTTTCTTGGGAATATGTTAAGAAAGTAGTAAATAATTATCTAAAGAAACATCCTAAAGTAGATTGTCTTTTTGTAGCCAGTGATGAAGGTGATTTTATTGATTATATAAAAAATGAATTTCAATGTATACCAGTTTTTAACCATGAAGATCAGCTAAAAGCAATTAACAATCAAGCTTTTCATCACATCAATTTAGGTAGAGATAATTTTAAAAAAGGTGAAGAAGCGCTGATCAACGCTCTGTTACTGTCTCGATGCAACGTATTAATCAGAACAAGTTCATTTTTGTCAGGATGGGCATCCATTTTTAACCCAGACTTACCAATAATTTTGTTAAACAGTCCAAATAAAGATACACTTTGGTTCCCAGACAAAGAATTGATTTCAAAATCTATGAACCAATATCTTATCGAATAGCACGAAGTCAGCCCCTTTGAGGAATTAAGAATTAAGAATTAAAAATTAATATCCCTATAAATTTAAGGGTATTAGGCTGTGGACTTAGAAAATTTTGCCAATTATGGGTTTTTCATCTTAGTGTTTTTGTGATGAAAAATTTGACTTTTGAAACCTAAAATACAGCAAAAAGTCTGTAGCCTACTTTCCTACGGAACGCTACGCGAACCCGCAGGGTGCGGAGGCTTCCTCCGCTCAGAACTTTTCAAGAGAAAGACACTAATAAAAATACATCTTTTTAATTTAGACCTTGAAATGGCTGGTTCTATTCAAATAAAATATTCAAAGCTAGGGTCGTCGGCAACAGCTGACTAGGAACGTTATGCCAACATTTGAAGAATCAAGAATTAATAGATGATTGAAATTGTTGAAGCAGATCTTAGTATGCCTGCTCATGCGGACGCTGTGGTTAAATTAATGGATGAGTATGCGCTCGACCCAATGGGTGGTGGTAAAGGTCTGTCTGACTACGTTAAAGCAAATCTTTCAGCAGAGCTTGCAAAAAGAAAAGCGGCTCATGTCATTCTCGCGCTTGTCGATGCCGAACCCGCAGGGCTTGTTGTCTGCTTAGAAGGATTTTCAACGTTCGCGTGCAAGCCATTACTTAATATTCACGATGTCATCGTTGCTTTACCCCACCGTGGTAAAGGCTTGTCCAAACTGCTGCTACAGAAAGCAGAGAAGATCGCGTTAGATTTGGGCTGCTGCAAGCTCACGCTAGAGGTACTAGAAGGGAACCATGTTGCCCAGTCAGCATATAAGGCGTGCGGATTCAGTGGTTATCAGCTAAATCCCCAGATGGGCAAGGCATTATTCTGGGAGAAAAAACTAGTAGAGGTGACTAAATAATTACTAATTCGTAATTCGTAATTCGTAATTCGTAATTAAAGTGGGTACAATCCTGAACCATAATTTTTAATTTGGTGGTCTTCAATATGTATACCAAGAGGTTATGCGAAAATGCAGGATAACATCTATGACTACATCGCGAAAGCTGCCCTTGCCCAATATGGTATAGCTCAAGGAGAGTGTTGTTTTTTAGCTCATAGTGGAAGCGTAACCTTCTGTATAAAGACACAAACGAAAAAATTTCTTCTCCGTATTCATCGACCAATATCTATGCTCTATAGCGATGTGTGGCAAAGACCACAGGTGATTGAGTCAGAACTTTTGTGGCTTGCTGCCTTGCGTAATGACACAGAGATTGTTGTGCAGGAGCCAGTAAAAAATTTACAAGATAAGTGGGTCACTCAAGTGTTAGCAGATGAAACCGGAGAAGTGTTTTATTGCTCACTGCTGCATTGGATTGATGGTGGAAATATCCTCAACGCCCAACGAACTCCACAACAGGCTTACCAACTCGGTTTATTGCTAGCTCGATTGCACCAGCATAGTAGTCAGTGGCAACTGCCACAAAACTTTGTTCGCCCAGCCTATGATCAGAATCGGCTGCAAGCAGCATTTGAGGCACTTTATCCAGCAGTATTACAAGAATTGATTTCGGCAGAAGATTACAAGACCCTCGAAGTAGCGGCTTGCCAAGTTCAAGGGATGATAGAAACACTGGGTCAAGAACAAAATGTCTGGGGGCTGATTCACGCTGACCTTCATGAAGGCAACTATCTTTTGCACAATGAGGAATTTCGTCCAATCGATTTCGCTCTCTGTGGCTTTGGATACTATCTTTACGATATGGCAAGTTCGCTTCAATATTTACTTCCCACTGTCAGACCTTCCTTTTTTGAAGGGTATCAAACTATCCGTAAGTTACCTGAACACTACTTACAGATTACAGAAGGTTTCTTTCTCATGGCGCTGATTGATGTGCTTTCTTTTCATGTGAATAATCCACAAGAGCATCAGGGAATTTCAGAAAGCGTACCGTATATTGTTAAAGAACACGTTCCTATGTATCTTGAGGGCGAGTCATTTTTGTTTGAGAAATACTAAGGCAGTTGGTGGCTTTTATTGCGTTCAGCAAAAGTTTTGCGATTACTACTCTTCTACAATTAAGTCGCTTTTAAGTAAGCGTTTTTGTAAAGCAACAATAACAGCGGTTTGGCGATCGCCTACTTCTAGCTTATGTAAAATAGCATGAACATGCACCCGGACTGTTCCAGGTGTAATGTAGAGCGCAAGAGCAATTTCTTGATTAGTTTTTCCTGCTGCCAAGAGCGATAAGATTTCCTGTTCGCGGTGGGTTAGAGGATTTGCAGGTGTTAAGAGGTTTGCCATCTGAGACTGGGGCAAAGCAGATGCAAAGGTAGAGCGAATTTCTTTGGTTGCGGTTTCATCCCACCATGATGCACCAGCAGCGACAGAACGGAGTGCCAAAACTAATTTTTCCGCAGCAATTCCTTTGAGACAATAGCCTTGAGCGCCTACCTCAATCAAACGTGTAATTAGGGATTTTTGAGAATGGGAAGTTAAAACTAAGATTGGCAGATGAGGATTTTGCTGCTTGATTTGTCTACACGCCTCAATTCCTCCGACTCCTGGCAATCCCACATCTAACAGCACTACATCAACAGGAGTCTGGTTGACTAACTCAATAGCTGTTTCACCATCTTCAGCCTCAGCCATAATCTCTAACCCAGTTTCTTGTTGCAACCGCACACGTAAGCCTAACCGGAAGAGTTCATCATCCTCAACGAGGAGAATTTTGATTGGGGTAAGGTGCATCTCACGAAGTTAGAGAGGATTGAAATGGATAAACGGGAAGTTTAAAGGCAAAGATAGCACCAGTGGGTACTCTGTTCTCTGCCCAGATTATACCGCTATGCGCTTCAATAATTTGGCGAGATAAGTAAAGCCCCAATCCAGAGCCTTGACCTTGGCGTTGGCAAAGCCCACCGTAGGCATCGCTATTTCCCTGGTAAAATCGCTCAAATAAGTAGGGGAACTCTTCAGGCTGGATACCTGCACCAGTATCTAAAATTTTGACAACTTGATAGGATGTTTGGGCTAATAATACGATTTCAACACGGTCACTGCGCCGAGAATGGTTGATGGCATTCACCAAGAGATTAGTAAAAACTCGTTGAAGTTGTAGGACATCACCCTTAACCCACAGCGATTGTCGCCAATCAGAGTCACCATAGCTAAACGAGAAATAAACGCGACGATTTGCAGCTAACTCAGTGAGGGTACTAGCTGTTTCCTCAGCTAGGATAACTAAATTCACAGGTGCTAAGTTAAGCTTTAAGCCTTCAGTATCATTACGATAGATATCCAACAAGGTTTCTAGAAGTTGTAGGGAAGTCTCATGGCTGCGTGCCATCGTTGCTAAAACTTTCTGCTGTGCTGGCAAGACTGCACCAAACTTTTCTTGTTGAAAGGCCTTGAGAGCTTCAATCGCTCCCAGCAGCGGCGTTTTTAGATCGTGGGTAAGTGTGGAAGCAAAGTCTTCTCGTAATCTGACTAATTCCTCTTGTGCTTCTAGCTTTGCCTTAGTCAGAGCGATCGCTTCTTCGGAACGACGCAGGCGAGCACTTAAAACACCTGTGACAATCAGTGCCATCGCTGCGATCGCTCTACTTGCAACTATAGAAGCCTTAATCACTTCACCTCCTGGCACTACAAGATTCAACATGACTAAGCACACAGCAATCAGAGTGGCTTGAAAGGTGGCAAGCCGCCCTAACCAAGAGTTTGCCAACAAAATCGGGCCGGTGTAAAGATACCCAAACACATATTCATTAGGCGTTGAAAACTCTAGAACTAAAACAATTATGAATAGACTAATAATGAGCAAAGATTTGCCCCAAAACGTTTTTTTATCAATTAATCCAGCTTTTAAAGCTCCCATTTTATCAAGAATTATTCCTATACGTTTTTAATGAAAAATTCAATTTGATTCTATATATTTATCTTAATTTTATCTACTACATTTTTGCCTTTAAAACTACCGTTTATCCAAAAGTATATCCAGATATATAAGCTAAGTAAACGCAGTAAACATTTCTATATATGCAACTAAACCATTTTTATAAAAAACTAAACTATATTTTATATCTAATATTAATTGTTTTATTTCCAAAAATAACTCATGATCAAAATTAATCTTAATTAAAAAACAGTATTTCTTTGTTATGTTGATTGCGAAAAGGTAGCTAGGTGAATAAATTTCACAAGTGTGAAAATTTGGATAAACAGACCTCGTGCACGAATATTTGAAAATAGAGTTTTTAGGTTCACGCAGAGGCGCAGCGGAAAGTCTGAGCGGAGGTTTCCGACGCTCGCGGACTCGCTCTAAGCGTTGGCGCAGCCTCTCGTAGAGAAGCCATGCCGTTGGCGAAGCCTCTCGAAGAGAAGGCTTTACGCTGCGCTATCCGATGGTCTGTTCACTGCCGAGAGGCGCAAGTCTTTGCGCCTCTCCCTTGTGTCCTTTGGACACAAGACAACCGTTCTAAAAGAACGGTTGGGCAGTAAGACCCGCATAGCGTTCATAACTTTCTAAAACAGAGGCGCAGAGAGTAACTAGAAATTTCTCTATTTAGCAGTTGATCATCTGATTTATGCAAGAGGTCTAACGTATACAGTAAACCACTTGACAAAAAAGCGTTTAATCAAAAACTAAAAAATAATGTATTGGGAGCTTTTCTAATTCATGTTACAAGGATGGATTCAAATTGCGATAACGTTACTTATTGTCATAGCAACTACTCCCTTTTTCGGGAGATATATGGCTTATGTCTTTATGGGAGAAAGAACGTTACTCGACCCGATAATAAATCCGCTAGAACGAGCTATTTATGGCTTTAGTGCGGTGCGATCGCCTACGGCGGGGGGTAGCCCATCGCAAGATGAGATGACTGGCTGGCAATATGCCAAAGCCGTGCTTTATAGCAATCTCGTTATGGGGATTTTGGTTTACTTTATCCTAATGACTCAAGGATGGTTGCCACTTAATCCTACAGGGTTAGGTGCGCCCAGTTGGGATTTAGCATTGCACACTACTGTTTCCTTCCTCACAAATACAGACCAGCAGCACTACTCTGGCGAGACAACTCTTAGCTATGCCAGTCAAACTTTTGCGCTTGGTTTTCTAATGTTCACTTCTGCTGCAACGGGTTTATCTGTAGGCGTCGCCTTTATTCGCGGTTTAACTGGCAGACCTTTGGGCAACTTTTACATTGACCTCATCAGGTCAATTACACGAATATTACTACCCATGTCCATCATTGGGGGATTGTTGTTAATCTTGGCAGGTGTACCAGAAACCTTGGCAGGCCCAGCAACAGCAACCACCCTAGAAGGTGCGACTCAGGTAATTGCCCGTGGGCCAGTTGCCCACTTCGAGATTATTAAAGAAATTGGAGAGAACGGCGGCGGTTTCTTTGGCATCAACTCTGCCCATCCCTTGGAAAATCCCAATGGTTTTTCTAACCTATTAGAGACTTGGGCAATGATTTCCATCCCCTCAGCGCTGATTTACACCTACGGCGTGTTTGCTAACAACCGTAAACAGGCATGGTTAGTGTTTTGGATGGTGTTTGTTATCTTTGTCTTTTTAGTCGGTATCGCAGCAGTAGGTGAGTTTCAAGGAAATCCCCTTGTTAATCCGTTATTGGGAGGACAGCAGCCCAACTTAGAAGGAAAAGAAGTTCGATTTGGTTGGGCGCAAACAGCACTGTGGGCGGTAATGACTACAGCAACAATGTGTGGTGCTGTAAATGGAATGCACGATTCTTTGATGCCGCCAGGTGGATTTGCGACTCTATTTAATATGTTCTTGCAGATCATCTGGGGAGGTCAGGGAACTGGCACGGCGTACCTATTTATCTACTTGATTTTGGCGGTGTTCCTCACTGGTTTAATGGTGGGACGAACCCCGGAATTTTTAGGACGCAAAATCGAGAAAAAAGAAATCGTCCTTGCCAGCGTCATCTTGTTAGTTCACCCTTTTGCCATTCTCATCCCTTGGGCGATCGTTTTTGGCTTTCCCGATACTCTCTCAGGTATTAGTAACCCAGGTTTCCACGGCGTTTCGCAGGTGGTTTACGAATATGCTTCAGCAGCAGCAAACAACGGTTCTGGCTTTGAAGGATTAGGAGATAACACCCTCTGGTGGAACTTCAGCGCCAGTGTCAGTATTTTGGCAGGACGTTATATCTCCATCATCGCCCTGCTGCTGCTAGCAGATAGTATGTCTCGCAAGCAAGCCGTTCCTATAACCTCTGGTACTTTGAGAACCGATACCAGACTCTTCACTGGAGTTACAGGGGGCGTAATTTTGATTCTTGGTGCTCTTACTTTCTTCCCCGTATTAGTTTTAGGCCCTCTGGCTGAAGCGTTTCAAATCGCCAGAGGCGGGTAAACAATTAAAATATTTGTTCATTCAAAATGGAATCATCAACTAAACCTCGACAAGAACGCAAACATACACCTAAAGCCAAAAATACTGGACTCTACTCTAGGGCTTTTCAGCAAGCATTCGTCAAGCTACACCCGCACAATATGCTCAAGAATCCGGTGATGTTTTTGGTATGGGTAGGCACAATTATCACAGCGCTGGTAACAATTGAACCTAACCTGTTTGGCAACATTCCCGGAGACAATCCACGACTGTTTAATGGGTTGATTACCGTTATTTTGTTCTTTACCGTTGTGTTTGCTAACTTTGCCGAAGCGATCGCCGAAGGACGAGGCAAAGCGCAGGCAGATGCTTTAAGAGCAACAAAATCTGATGTGACAGCACGTAAACTTCTCCCTGATGGCTCTATTCAAGAAATTAACTCTACAGCCTTACGTCGCGGCGACCAAATCAAAGTAATTGCAGGCGATATCATCCCTAGCGATGGGGAGGTAATTGCGGGAGTGGCTTCCGTTGATGAATCTGCCATCACTGGAGAGTCTGCACCAGTATTGAAAGAACCAGGCACAGACATTGCCAGTTCTGTTACTGGGGGAACGCGCATCACCTCCGATGAACTGACAATTCGTATTACAGCTGACCCTGGTAAAGGCTTTATTGACCGGATGATATCTCTAGTAGAAGGAGCTTCTCGTAGTAAAACTCCTAACGAAATCGCCCTCACAGTCTTGCTAGCAGTTCTGACCCAGGTATTTTTAGTAGTGATTGCAACTCTGCCTACAGTTTCAGTCTACGTTAAATCACCAGTAAGTATTGCTATGTTGATAGCCTTGTTGGTGGCGCTAATTCCTACCACAATTGGGGGATTATTGAGTGCGATCGGTATCGCTGGGATGGATAGAGTTGCTCAGTTTAACGTGATTGCTACTTCTGGACGCGCAGTAGAAGTCTGTGGGGATGTTAATACGTTGGTATTAGATAAAACAGGCACGATTACTTTGGGAAACCGTTTGGCAGAAGAATTTATTCCTATTAACGGTCATTCCCTAAATGAAGTAGCGAAAGTTGCATTAGTATCTAGTGTTTTTGATGAAACACCAGAAGGAAAATCTATCGTTAAACTGGCAGAGAAATTAGAAGCAAGATTAGATTTTGACCCGAAACAGGCAGAAGGTATCGAATTTTCTGCCAAAACTCGCATGAGCGGTACTGACTTACCCAATGGTATACAAATTCGCAAGGGTGCTGTAGATGCAATTAAAGGATTTGTCCGCTCCCGAAATGGAAAACTAACTCCCGAACTTGATGCAGCCTACGAGCGAATTTCTAGATTAGGCGGAACTCCGTTAGCTATATGTCAAAACGACGAAATCTACGGCGTGATTTATCTTAAAGACATCATTAAACCAGGTATCCGAGAACGGTTTGATCAAATGCGGCGGATGGGAATCAAAACCGTTATGCTTACCGGAGATAACCGCATCACTGCATCTGTAATTGCTCAAGAAGCTGGAGTCGATGACTTTATTGCTGAAGCTACTCCAGAAGATAAAATTGAGGTGATTCGTTCTGAACAAGGGCAAGGCAAATTGGTTGCTATGACTGGAGATGGTACTAACGATGCTCCAGCTTTAGCTCAGGCAAATGTCGGGGTGGCAATGAATTCGGGCACGCAAGCCGCGAAAGAAGCTGCCAATATGGTAGACCTGGATTCTGACCCCACCAAATTGATTGATATCGTCACTATTGGTAAGCAATTGCTGATTACCCGTGGCGCACTCACCACTTTTTCAATTGCTAACGATGTTGCCAAGTATTTTGCCATCATTCCCGCTATCTTCGCGGGGATTGGTGTTGGTAGTCTGAACATTATGGGTTTGGCAAGCCCCCAATCTGCGGTATTGTCAGCACTGATTTACAATGCTTTGATTATTCCGGCACTTATTCCCTTAGCGCTAACTGGTATCAAGTTTCGACCGTTAACGGCAGATCAACTTTTACAACGAAATATTTTCATCTATGGACTTGGTGGCGTTATTGCTCCCTTCATTGCCCTCAAAGCGATCGATGTTCTGATAGCTGTGGTCGGTTTGGCGTAATTAAATAATTCGTAATTCGTAATTCGTAATTCGTAATTCGTAATTCGTAATTAAGTTTTGTAATGGGGATTCAACCCCAATACAAAGCTTGTCGGTTATGGAACCGGGGGATTTGAACCCACAGAACTAATTAAAGTTTTGGATTTTGAACTATGGGATATTTACCACAAAATTTTTCTGAAGTGTTTGCCTTCGTAACTTCCAAACGAAATCGCATTCCGCTAAATCTATTTTTACTGCTGTGCTTTAATGTGCTGCTAGCACCAGCAGTACAGGCTGCAACACCAGGTGAATCACGCTTTGCATCTTACACCATTGCTCTTTTAGGCCTTGTTACTCTAAGCCTGTGCATTTATTTATTCATTGTGATTTTTCAACCGGAGAAATTTTAAATGAGTCAGCTGCGCCAAATTAATAAAGCTATTCGTTCTACTATTGCTTTGTGGGTGCTAACAGCATTACTGTATCCTTTGTTGATGCTACTGTCTGGACAGATAGCGTTTTCTTTCCAGGCTAACGGCAGTTTACTCACCAATTCTCAAGGAAGAGTCATTGGTTCAGCATTGATTGGTCAACCGTTTAGAAGCAATCGCTACTTTTGGAGTCGTCCCAGTACCATTGACTATAGTACCACCGAAGTTGCTACCACCGGAATTTCAGGAGCCAGCAACCTCGCCCCCAGTAATCCCGAACTCCTCAAACGCATTCAAGCAGAAGTAACACGGCTGAAACAAGCTAATATTCAACCTACCGCCGATTTAGTTTATACCTCTGGCTCCGGTCTAGATCCACATATCAGCCCTGAAGCAGCCCAAGCACAAGTGCAGCACGTCTCAACTGCCCGCCGTATTGCTCCAAACCAAATTCAAAAGCTGATAGACAAAAACACTGATGGCAGATTCTTGGGTATTTTTGGTGAACCTGGAGTCAACGTTTTGAAACTGAATTTGGCATTAGATGCTTTGCAACCCAACCTTTAGCTTTCCAAGCCTTGCTCCTCATGTTTCAATCCCTTCAACCCTAGTGATTAGTGATCAGCGATCGCTTCGCTGATCACTAATCACTAATCACTGTTTGAAATTACACTTCAGCGGGGAGATATTCTTGTTGTCTCTCCACAAATGACTGGACACGGGCGCGGTAATCTCTTACGGTATCGTCTACCCAATCGCGATCGTTGCTATTTGCATACAAGTGTACCAATGGTTCGCTAGCATCTGGTAGAACTAACAACCAACTGTCATCGTAGGGCTGGCAAATTTTCACCCCATCGATTAATTCTAGATTTTGGGCTGGGTGAGTTTCGACCAAGTAACGCATCAGTGCGCCTTTAGCTGTCCAGGGGCAACGTATTGTGTAACTTTTGTGAATTACACGAGGTAATTCTGAGCGGACAGTAGCGAGCGATCGCTCTTGAATGGTCAGCATCTCAATCAGTTTAGCAATGCAGAACATGGAATCAAATCCCGGATGCAGTTGCGGGAAAATAAAACCAACGTCTCCACTACCTCCTACCACCACATTCGGATTTTTCTGACAAGCTTCCATCAATGCGGCGGGATTGGCTTTAGTGCGAATCACCTTACCATCATGGCGACGGGCGACTTGTTCCACGGCACTAGAAGCGTGAACTGGCACAACTACCGTTCCCCTAGGGTGAGCCGTTAACATCATGTCCACCATCAGCGCTGTTAACATTTCCCCACGAATCAGGCTTCCCGATTCATCAACTAAAATCAGTTGTTCCCCATTCGCCGTTACCTGGACGCCGAAGTTAGCTTTCAACGCTTCAACTACATGACCCAACTGAGTCAGCAGACCTTCGCGATCGGTTGTGGTTACAGCATTTTTATTCAGGCTGGCATTTAACACCACCGCATCAGCGCCAAATTTATCTAACATTTGGGGTAACACTGCCCCAGATACAGCATAAACATAGTCAATCACCACTTTTGCCCGACTGTTGCAAAGAGTAGCAACATGTAACAGCTTCTCAAACGCAGTACAGTAACGGTCAATGACTTGGCTAGGATATGCCACATCGCCAATTTCATGAATTAGCGCTCGCCGCATATCTTCCTTAAAGTAAGCCCCCTCAATTTTCTTTTCTAGAGCCTTGGAGATATTAATACCCTTGGCATCCATAAATTCAATGAGAATATAGTCAGGGCGATCGGGGTGTACTCGTACATGGATACCGCCATTAACCGACATTGTGGGTATTACTGTACGAGCTATGGGGATGGCTGTAGCATCGAGGTTTTGAATGTCAACACCTACTGACATCAAACCAGCAATTAGCGATCGCGTCACCATCCGAGAAATATTACGCTGGTCACGGGAAACTGTTACTTTAGAGCCAGGTTTCAAAGTAGAACCGTAAGCGGCCCCTAACTTGACGGCAAATTCTGGGGTGATGTCGATATTAGCTAATCCTTGCACACCACGTTGCCCAAACAAATTTCGTTGAGCGATGTTACCCCAAATCAAGTTAATGTTTAAAATTGCACCTGACTCGATTTTCTTACTGGGCCAAACACGCACACCAGGACTAATTTGAGCTTCTTCTCCCACCGTAGAAAGCGAACCCACTACAGCAGCTTCTAATACTTGAGCGCGGCGGTCTACACGAGTCCCACGAGAAATCACGCAGGCGCTTAGTTGTGCTTCATCTCCAATAATTGCCCCATTCCACACAATTGGACGCTTAAGATTAGCATCAGCGCCAATAGTGACATTATCGCCAATGATAGTTCCGTCTTCAATCTGTACTCTCGCCCCGATGCGGCAATTGTCGCCAATTACTGCTGGAGTTTCAATAATTGCTGTTGGGTCAATAAAGGTATTTTGACCCACCCACAACCCAGATGAAACTTCTTTGTAGGCAAAATCGAGTTGTACCCTCCGAGCTAATGCATCATACTGAGCTTCGCGATAAGCATCTAAATGACCAACATCGCACCAATAACCTTCAGCAATGTAACCATACATTGGCTCATCTTTAGCTAGAAGCAAGGGAAACAAGTCCTTAGAAAAGTCGGATTCAGTGTTTGCTGGCAGATATTCCAAAACTTCTGGCTCAAGAATATAAGTACCAGTGTTGACTGTATCGGAAAAAATTTCACTCGTAGAGGGTTTTTCTAAAAATCGGCGAATTCGTCTTTGCTCGTCGGTAATAACTACCCCAAACTCAATTGGGTTAGGAACCCTAGTTAAAATCAAAGTTGCTTTTGACTGCTTTTGTTTGTGAAATTCAATTGCCGCTGTGAGGTCAAAATCTGTTATGCTGTCGCCGCTAATGACTAAAAAAGTTTCATCAAGAAGTTCGGCAATATTTTTCACACAGCCTGCTGTACCAAGAGGCTGATCTTCTTCTACAGCGTAGGTCATCTGTACGCCAAAATCGCCACCATCTTGAAAGTAGTCTCGCAAGACATCAGGTAAATAATGCAATGTCGCAATTACTTCTGTAATTTGATGTCGTTTGAGAAGATTGATAATGTGTTCGGCAATTGGTCGATTTAAGATAGGCACCATCGGTTTAGGCAGGTCGCAAGTTAACGGGCGAAGCCGCGTTCCCGAACCGCCTGCCATCAGTACTGCACGCATAAATCCTCCTTAGCTATTTGCAGCATTCCCTGCGTCAAGACCCGTAAGATACGTTTCTTTGTTCGGCTTTACTGAGTCAAAGTATGATTTGTCTTTGTGTTCGCGCAGCGTTCCCGCAGGGTGCATAACGTTGGCGGAGCCTCTCGCAGAGAAGTGAAAGGTTCGCGTAGCGTTCCGTAGGAAAGAATCTCATCAGATGCTCCATTCCGCTTTGCTGTACTCAGCATGACAAATTTCATTTCACACCTCAATTCAGTAACGCCTGTTCTTCTTTCTTTAGTCTCCTATGGATCTTGATATTTGAGGAACTTCCGCAAGATGCATCTGATAAGGAATAAGTATATCTGCTTAGGAAACTCACTTATTTGTCCAGATGAAATCAACAAAGGGAATTGCTTGTGAGTAAAGAATATTTTTAGCGCTTAGGAATTAGTGACTCTAGCTCCCGGAAACATTGAAGCCAAGTTAGATGATTTCAAACCATCACATTTTTATTTATTAGAATATTATTTTTCTACCACCCATAATCATCAAGTTAGAGTAGTTTAATTCCAAATATCTGCTGTATCTTTATTTTCTAGTAAGTAATCGGGAAAAAATAGGGAAGACTGAGAGAAAGTAGTTTTGTATCTTAGTAAGAGGTGTTTTTATCACATTAATTGCCGAACTACCAGAGATAACATTGGATTTCTTTCACTGAGTATTGAATATTGCTCAAATCAAAGGTTATACACTCAGTTAATGTGGAATTTTTCAATGCCCATAAGACTTAATGCTACGTGTTTTCAGCCGTCAGTCTACACTTAAGACACTATTGAGCAATGCAAGATGTAGTTTCAAAATTGTGGACAAATCGAATCTTTACTGTAGAATCAAAACCAACTTCAAACCTTGACAATTATGTATTTATTTTTTTGGAGGTAGGTTTATTAATCCTTCTAGCAGCTTACCAGATGCCAAATTTACTCCAGAAGCAGACTCCTCAGTCTTGCAAATTTGGGGTGGGCATCCTTTGCGAGGTCATGTAAAAATTAGTGGGGCAAAAAATTCAGCACTGGTGATCATGGCTGGAACTTTGCTATGTTCAGGAGATTGTCGTATCCGCAATGTTCCCTTATTAGCTGATGTAGACCGGATGGGGCAGGTTTTATCAGCTTTGGGTATTCGCTTAAAACGACACGGCGATATCTTAGATATTAATGCCAGCGAAATTACAACATCAAAAGCTCCCTATGAACTAGTCACCCAATTGCGGGCAAGTTTTTTCGCCATTGGGCCGATTCTTGCACGATTAGGAGTAGCGCAGATGCCTTTACCAGGCGGTTGTGCAATTGGGGCCAGACCAGTTGATTTGCATGTTCGGGGATTGCAAGCAATGGGAGCCGAAGTCCAGATTGAACATGGTATTTGTAATGCCTATGTTCCTGGTAGCAGTGGCAGATTAAAAGGAGCCAAGATTTATCTGGATACTCCCAGTGTGGGAGCCACAGAGACTTTGATGATGGCGGCTACTTTAGCAGATGGCGAAACGATCATCGAAAATGCCGCACGGGAACCAGAGGTAGTCGATCTGGCAAATTTCTGTAATGCGATGGGAGCGAAGATTCAGGGTGCAGGGACAAGTACGATTACAATCGTTGGCGTCCCCAAGTTGCATTCTGTAGAGTACACAATTATTCCCGATCGCATTGAAATAGGAACATTTTTGGTTGCTGGTGCGATCACTCGCTCAGAACTTACCCTGTCGCCAGTGCTACCAGATCATTTGATTCCCGTAATTGCCAAGCTGCGGGAAATTGGAGTGACAATAATTGAGGAATCGCCTAACTGTTTACGCATCTTGCCTGCGGAAACTTTCAAGGCAACCGACATTGAAACTTTGCCCCATCCAGGCTTTCCTACAGATATGCAAGCACCGTTTATGGCTTTGCTAACATTGGCGGAAGGTGACAGCCTAATTAACGAATCTGTATTTGAAAACCGCTTGCGTCATGCTTCAGAATTAAATCGTTTGGGGGCAGATATTCGCGTTAAAGGCAATGCAGCCTTTGTTCGGGGAGTGCCGATGTTGTCTGGTGCGCCAGTATTGGGTACAGACTTACGGGCATCAGCAGCGTTAGTCTTAGCAGGACTAGCAGCCGAAGGACAAACGACAATTCAGGGATTACACCACCTTGATCGCGGCTATGATCGATTCGACATAAAGTTGCAGCAGTTAGGAGCTAGAATCCTACGCGTGGGAGATGTACCAGCAGATGCAGAACTAGCTTCCAATGGCAGTACTCCGCCAGCATCGATTTCAACTTAGTAGTTAGGTGGGCAATGCCCACCCTACTTAATCGTTATACTAGCTGTGGGAGGTTGTTTTAGATAAACAGCCAGATTCCACAGTTGCGTTTTTTATAGCTTGCTGCACCATGTCTTTTTTTAAAACCCCGCTGATTGGTTTAAAAGCTGACTCATTTCGTCACCCATTAGATCTGGAAGCTACCAAAACTCTCAAGCAGATACCAGGCATAGACATGATGGTACGGAACTGGCTTGGGCCAATGGCAGAGCAGGTTTTTTATGTGGAAAATATTGCCTCTAGCATTTTGGTCGGTGAAAAACAACTGCCCGATTTACACAAGCTGTTGTTAGATGCCTGCAAAATCCTGGATATAGAGCCTCCTCAGTTGTATATCCGCCAACATCCGGCTCCTAACGCCTACACCTTTGCTGTTAGGGGTAAGCAGCCTTTTATTGTGCTACACACCTCATTGATTGATATTCTGACACCAGAAGAAATACAGGCAGTGATTGCCCATGAATTGGGGCATCTCAAGTGTGACCACAGCGTTTACTTGACACCTGTAAATTTATTAATATTAGCAGCAGCAATTGTGCCTAATGTCGGAACCTTCCTGGCACAAGCGATACAAGCACAACTTTTAGAATGGGTACGCTGTGCTGAGTTTACCTGCGATCGCGCCGCTTTGTTAGCAACCCAAGACCCCAAAGTTGTCATGTCAGTGTTGATGAAGTTGGCTGGTGGCTCCCCAATCTTGGCTCCACAACTTAATCTTGATGCCTTTGTTGCCCAAGCCCGCGCTTACGATGATATCAGTAAGACTGAACTGGGTGAAATGGTCAAAGCTGCCCGCACAGCCCAATTAACCCATCCAGTACCAGTACTACGCGCGCGAGAAATTGACCGCTGGGCAAGTAGCACAGAATATCAATCTTTATTGCAAGGTCAAGCAACAAAGTATACAGATGAAATTTCACCTAAGGGCGGGTGGCGCAACTGGTAGACTTACTAGAACTTTGCTTATCGGGTGGGCATTGTAATGTAACCCTGGTGAAAAATCTGCTTTACCGATGCAATTAAACTTTGTGTCTTTGTGTCTTTGTGTCTTTGTATCACCACAGAGGCAATAAGGCACAAAGAATATTAAAAGTTGAACGCTATACCTTGACAGGGCTGGTGATGTGAAAATAAAAAGGGATTTAGCGTGTAGGCTGATCGGAAGCGTATTGAGACAATAGTTGAGCGATTTGCTGATTAATAGTTGTTACATCAAAACGCTGACTAGCGATAGCCTGAGCATTCTTAGCCATAGTTGCAGTTGTTTCTACCTCCTGAAGACAGGTAGTAATCACTTGTGCAAGTTCTTGGGATTTTCCTGGCGTCACTAGAAAACCATTAATCCCATGTTCTACTAACTCTATTGCACCCCCAGCTTTTGCTGCTACTACAGGTCGTCCGCATAGCATCGCCTCAACAATCACTCTACCAAATGGTTCTGGGGAAGTAGAGGTATGTGCTACCAGTTCACAAGCAGCCATTAACTGGGGAATATCTGAACGAAATCCTAAAAATTTAACACGGTTTTCTAACCCCATTTCAGCAATTTGTTGATGCAACTGTTGCACATAATCTTGTTCGCCAAATAGTGCATCACCAACTAAAAGTGCTGTTACCTGTGGCGGACATTCAGCAAGCGCAGTAATTAAAATATGTTGCCCCTTCCAAGGTGCAAGACGGCTAAAGTGTCCAACTACAAATTGTCCTTCGATTCCTAATTTTTGTTTTAATTGTTTAATATCAGATTCGCTAGTTTTGTATATTTTTGGTTCAAAGCCGTTATAAATAACTTTGATAATGTTTGGGTTGCCTCCCGCTTGCACAAAAGCTGTTTTACTAGCTTGGGAATTGGCAATTACTAATGATGCAAAACGATTAGCAAGATTAATAGCAATACGAAGGTTAGTTTGGCTGAAATGTTCTTGAGAAAGAATATCGTGCAAATGATAGACCAGAGGGCGACGGCTGAATAAACTAGCTAATGCCCCAACAACTAATGCTTTTTGGGTGTTGGCATAAATTAAATCGTATTTACTAGCTCTGTTTACTACTTTAGTAATTAGCGGTGCAATTTGTCCCAGGCTCTTTAATCCTTGAGTCAAACTGCTTTCTTTGCGAACCTGAATTGCTTGAGTAGCGAGAACTTCTACCGGGATATGATTTTGCTCTAGTAATTTTCTAAAAGACCCATCTGTGAATAGTCCTACAAGAGCGCGATCGCGATAAGGTTTAGCAATATCTATTAAACATAATTCTGCACCACCTGGTTTACCACTTTGGTCTAAAAAAAGAATTTTCATAAAATATCCTTATAATACCCCATTTTCGAATGACTGTCTTTAAGGAGCAGTTAAATTAAATTTAAGCTAATAAAATATTTCGTACTTTCTGAGCAATTTTATTCCAGTCGTAGTGTGTAGTAGCGTACTGACGACAGGCTTCTCGTGAAGGTATGGGTATGTTTTCTAGAAACACATTTTCTAATTTTTCAGTAATACTAGAAGCTTCGGTAGAAGTAGTAATTAAATCGGGTGAAAAGTTCTCTAAAATTTCTGGCATACCCCCAACTGGAGTACACATAACAGGAGTACCACAGGCTAAAGATTCGACAATTGCTAATCCAAATCCTTCAAAAGATTGGCTAGGCATGACGGTTAAATCAGCAGCTTGGTAAGCTATAGGTAACTGCTCATCAGGTATGAAACCTAAAAATTTAACATTGTCATCTAGCCCTAGTTCTGTAGCTTGTTGTTGTAGTGTAGCTTGGATGTGACCACGACCTGCGATCGCCAGCCAAATATCTGGAATTTTCGGTTTAATTGTCGCCACAGCTTGCAATAATTTATCAAGCCCTACTCGATGTACTAAACGGCGAGATGTAAACAAGATACGGCGATTACTAGGCCACCCTAGCTGTATTCGAGCCTCTTGAGGTGACAAGTTTGTTTGGAATTTGGTAATATCTACTCCGCCGGGAATAACATGAATTTTACTCCAAGGAATTTGATATTGTTGATGTAGAATATTGCCAAATGCTTTGCTAAGAACAATAAAGCGATCGCAGCGATTATAAGTGCTTTGTTCTATCAGCCAATGCTTAAGAATAATACTCAGCTTTTTATTAACAACCTCCTGCTGGCTCTCAGAAGCCCAAGGGCCATGAAAGTTAAAGGTAACTGGCACTCCTTTGGGCAGAATATCTAAAATAGGAAAGCTGTATAATGCAAAATGCAGATTAATAGCATCTGGTTTACTAACTCTTGTTTTCTTGAAGTTCGTGCGAATTGACCATAATCGTTGCCACATAGCACTATCTGGAGAAGCCAAGTTAGTCAGCTTGATTGGCAAATTTTTTTCACCTTCTGGTAGACCAACTCCACATAATTCAACCTGGTCATGATTTGCTGCTAATTTATGAGTTAGTTCATAAATATACCTTTCTAAACCTCCGGGTGTTTGGGGAAACCATCCTAATCCCAGAGTGAGGATTGATGCAGATGTTGAATTAAAATTTTCTTTGTTGCTTTCCAAAAATGTTTCTCCCATAATTTATTGAGCATGAGTTTATTAATCACACCAAGCTCAACCGCCTTTTTTGAAATCAGCAGTAAATTGCTGATGCTATTACTTGTATCCTACGATTCTATGCATTATCCGCACTTTTCAAGTACCTTTGCATACAAATATAATTTTGATTTATGATTATCTAAAAATCTAAGTTATTAAAGTCAATAACTGCATACACATTATAAATAAGAGTTTATTTTTTGCAAGGACACCAATTTATAAACTATTTATATCTTTGTGTCAACAATAAAACTGAAACACGTATTTTGTTAACTAAATAACACTAGCTATGATAGATATGATACTTGCACAATAATTATATATCTAGTTTTTTCATCATATTGCTCGGTGTTATCCCATCAAAATCAACCATAATCAAGTAATTAGCTCATAAATAGTTTTGTATTAATATTGACTTGCTGTCTGATTAAAAAGTAAATATTAATACTTTGAATCTTTCCGGTTAAAACTATTAATTTAAATTTTAAATGTTGATATTCTTTTCATAAAGATTTAGTAAACATTTAATCATTAATATCAATTCTTTGTTATTTATATATATGTACTGCTAAACAAAAGGTCAGCAATTAAGTATCAATTGTTTTCTTAGTTTAGATAGTTTTAAGTAAACAGGCGCAAATAAATACAACAACCCAAAATAGTCAAAATTCTATACCTCAACGTGGCTATCATCAGGGTTTTGAATGTTAAAAATTAATATTTATTTGCAACAGTATACTTAAGAATCTCCATAATCAGTCTATATACATCTAAAAATACATGTATAGCAGAATACGATGCATTCAAGTTGTGATATTTAGCTATTAATTCCTGGTCTGTATGCTGTGATTTATAGACAATCAAGTGTAACTATGTTTTTTTGGAATTCCAGAAAGAATGAGCATTTAAAAGGAATTATAAGCTTAGGAATTTTATGAAAAACAAATTACTACTCAAGTTAAGTAAATTCTGTCAAAATCTCAATCAGCGCATCAAGAAGCTATCTAAAACTAGGCGTTGGCACAAAAATAAAACTTTCAACTTTTTACTCAGTCTAACTGTCGGAGTAATTATTACTTCTATTGGAATTACAACAGATTGGGCTACAACTGGAACGCCTGCACTTACATACAAAACATCTTGGATAGGTAATACTTTCGGTAGTGGAAATCTGCGGGTACAAAACAATATAGAAGCAATGTATGTTGCTGCTGATGGCACAGTTTATACTAACAGCCATTGGGATGAAGCTGGAGCAGAAGCACAAATATATAAAGATGGCAAAGTAATTAGTGCTATTGGTGATACTCACGGCTGGAGTCGTAGCGGTGGCAAAGCCGTGGCTGTAAATAGTAAATATATTTACATTGCTATGAGCCAAGGTGCGATGGGTGAGACAAAAGAGGATTATCCTGCGAAAGGAACAACTTGGCACTGCGTCAGACGTTACGACTTATCTGGAAAACCTGCACCATTTCCTGAAGGACGTGGCTGGGATAAAAGTATGTTAATCACCAGCACCAAAAGCGAAGTTACCGGCTTAGCAACTGCGGGAAGCGAGTTGTATGTGAGTGATTTTGCTAGCGATCGCATTCGTGTCTACAATACTGACACAATGAAAGAACTTCGCAGCTTTAGCGTTGCTCGTCCGGGAGCAATAACCGTTGATAGACAAGAAAATCTCTGGATTATTCAAAGCAAAAATGGTAGTAACCCTGCCAAGATTCTGCATTATTCCCAGACTGGAAAGCAATTACCTCAACAGATTGCCGATGTTGTCGAACCAACAGCGATCGCACTTGATCATCAAGGTAGGCTGTTAGTGGCAGAAAATGGGCCGCGTCAACAAATGTTGACTTATGACATCAAAGATAAACCAGTGCAGGTGAGTAGTTTCGGTTGCAAAGGCGGTATTTATGCAGGTATTCCGGGTGAAGTGCGAGATTTAAAACTTTATGGTATTACTGGAATCGGTACAGATGCCGCAGGTAATATCTATATAAATAGTAATGGTTTCAACAAATCAGGAACGGATTTACGCAAATTCTCGCCATCAGGAAAACAATTATGGCAAATGCTAGGATTGATATTCGTCGATAATGCTGATGCTGATCCCAAAACTGACGGTGTAGATGTATTCACCAAGCAGGAACACTATTTGATGGATTACAGCCAGCCTGCTGGCAAACAATGGACTTACAAGGGTTATACTTTAAACGCTTTCAAATATCCTCAAGATCCCCGCTTGCATACATCGCCAGATGGAACCTTTGTTCGGCGCATCAAAGGTAAGCCTTTCTTGTTCCTCACAAATATGTATGGCAGCTTTCTGCAAATATATCGTTTCAATCCAGCTACAGATGGTAAGATTGCCATTCCAGCAGGAATGTTTGTTGGTACTAATGGCGGAGATAAAAAATCCATCTCAGGAACCTGGCCACCGCAGCAACCGGAAAAAGGCGAGTGGATATGGCGGGATAATAACGGCAACGGGGCGTTTGAGAAAAATGAGTATGATAGCAGTAAAGATTATCCCTTCATCGGCGGCTGGTGGGTAGACAACAAAGGAGATGTTTGGAAAACTTTGCGAACTCAAGATGGTATTGGGATTAGGCATTATCCTTTACAGGGAATAGATGCAAAGGGGAATCCCATTTATTCCTATAGTTCGATGCAAAAGCAAACCACTCCAAAGATATTTACAGATTTACGGCGGATCGAATATTTCCCAGAAACAGATACTATGTATTTATCAGGCTTCACAGGAGAGCATCCTGCGATCGGTGATGATAACGGAGTCGTTGGTTCTGAGATTGCACGTTTTGACAATTGGAGCCAAGGAAATCGCACTCCTCGTTATCGGATTGTAATTCCACACGACACCACTGGCAAACGTGAAGTGTCCACTGCTGCGATGAGCGTGGCTGGAGAATATGTATTCGCCGTGACAGTAAAAACCGCAGAGGTATACGTCTACAACACAGCAACGGGAACGCAAGTACAAAAGTTAAAACCCGGCCCAGAAGTTGGAAGTGAAAGCGGCTGGATTGATATACCATACGGTATCCGCGCTTTTCGGCGTTCAAATGGTGAGTACCTAGTGTTTGTAGAAGAAGATTGGAAAGGAAAAGTAATTATGTATAGGCTGATGGGGTAAGTAGTAGAGACGTTGCCATACAACGTCTCTACAATGGTCTATCTGCCACATTCTTTTTTTTCAGATTTGATATAACACGTATACAGCGGGTTTTATACCAATACAGAACTTACGCACTCAGATCCCCCAACCCCTTTAAAAAGGAGGCTTTATAAATTCCCTCCTTTTGAAGGGGAGCCAGCGCGCGGTCTTCTCTACTTTGAGGCTGCGCCAAGGGGGTTTCCACGCCACTCCCCACAACGGATAGCGCAGCGAAGCGCGAGTCTTGTCTGCGACACGCTGCGCGAACGAGCGTCGGCAACCTCCGCAAGGGGGTGGCTCCCCATGAGCGACTGGCGTGGGCTAGGGGGGATCTAGGTTTCAGCCTTCAATGCGTAAGTCCTACAATAGATCACAGTAGGGTGAGCATTGCAATGCCCACCCTACAAGCTTTGCACAGATAATTAAATTTTTATTTTATAAGTTAGATATTTTTTGAACTTTATAAAAATGCCGCTTAAAAAATCAGCTATTTCTTCATATTTAAAATTCCAGATTTACATATATTTTATGCATCATCAATAATCAACTAGATTATGATAATAATATATTTTATTAAAAGGGCAATTGTTCAACAAAGTATAAGATTACTTTGAGGCTAAAAGATATTTTAATAAGCATAAAGTTTGAATAAGTAGTCTCATATTTTGCTAATTAAAACAGGAATTATGAATTTCAAAACAAAGCTTAAACTGTTAGATAAATTAATTCCAAACATCTGGTTGTATCAGATGCAATATATCCACTCCAGCCTATTAGTTCAATGGATTTTGCGTTGGGGAAGTAAGCCATTAGCATTTAGCCAAAAATCAGCAATGGTGTTTTCTCCCCACCAAGATGATGAAACCTTTGGCTGTGGTGGGATGATTGCTATGAAACGTGAACATGGCATACCAGTAGTAGTAGTTTTTTTGACGGATGGACAAGGGTCAGGTAGTTCAAAGCCACATTCTCAAGAGAAAATTAGCCAAACTCGTAAGCGAGAAGCGATGACAGCACTAGAAATTTTGGGAGTGAGTCCTTCAGAAATTTACTTTTTGGAAAAACCAGATGGAACTTTGCAAGATTTAAAAAATGAGGAACGGCAACAAATAATTAAACAGGTTGCTAAACTTTTGAAGTATTATAAATCAGAAGAAGTTTACGTGCCTCATCACAAAGACTGCCATAAAGATCATGAGGCAACTTATAAATTAATTCAAGAAGCAATTGCCCAATCAGAAATAAAAATTGACCTGCTACAATATCCTATTTGGTTGTTCTGGAGAGCACCAATATTTATTCTATTAAAGTTGCAAGATATAGCAGCAGCTCACTATCTTCCAATTACATCAGTTCAAGACAAGAAAAATAAAGCGATCGCCTCATATATTTCTCAAACTCAAAGCCTACCCCGTGGCTTTATCAAGCAATTTTTAGGGACGCGAGAAATCTTCTTTAAAGCTGAATCTTAGTATCCAATCCAGAGCTAAGTAGAGATTGCATTTATAGGGCTAAAACTTATCGATTCGCTACAAGTAACCGCTGTGGAGAACATATAAATGCGTATATTACATATTACAAACCATATCCAAAAAATTGGTAACGGTATTGTGAATGTGGCCGTAGACTTAGCATGTTTGCAATCAAAAGACGGTCATGATGTTGCTGTAGCGTCTGCTGGGGGAGAATATAAAGCATTACTAGAATCTCATGGTGTCACACACTTTCAACTAGATCAGTCACGGACACCACTAAATCTGATTAAAGCTGCTTGGTGTTATCGGGGAATAGTACAAGAGTTTCAGCCGGATATTGTCCATGCACACATGATGACAGGAGTCGTGCTAGCAGGAGTACTTAGAAGCCGTTGTGAATATAGTTTAGTTTCTACTGTACACAATGAATTTCAGCGTAGTGCAGTACTGATGGGATTAGCAGATAGGGTAATTGCAGTTAGTCACGCAGTAGCCGATTCTATGGTGCAGCGTCGTATACCTAAGAGCAAATTACGAGTAGTCTCCAATGGCACATTAGGCAGTCCCCGGCATAAGAGTATTAAAGATTACCAACCACTACCATTGTACCGTCCCGCGATCGCTACAGTAGCAGGAATGTATTCTCGCAAAGGTATTACTGAGTTAATTGAAGCCTTCGTCAAAATTGCGGCAGACTTTCCGCAAGTACATCTATATTTAATAGGAGACGGCCCAGAACGCTCTATGTTTGAAGCAATGGTGCAAAAAATACCTTTTAGCAATACCTGCGGTGATCTGCGCCAACGCATTCATTTTGAAGGTTTCCAGCCAGAGCCACAATGCTATATGCTAGCAACAGATATCTTCGTTCTGGCTTCACATCACGAATCTTTTGGTTTGGTGCTAACAGAGGCGCGAGAAGCAGGTTGTGCCATTATTGCCAGCGATGTAGACGGTATTCCTGAGACTTTAGATAATCGACAAGCTGGTCTTTTAGTACCACCTAAAGATAGCAAAGCCTTAGCAGATGCTTTGGTGCAATTGCTCAGCGACCCCAAACAGATGCACAAATGGAAATCCCGCGCCAAACAAAACCTAGAACGGTTTAGCGCCAAGCGGGTGAGCAAGGAAACACTAGCTGTCTACCGTGAATTAATCACGAACTACCTTGAAAACAGAATAGTTCAAATAAAAGAACTTTTTGCTAGTAAATAAATATGCATTTAGTTTAGAGTATTGCCATAGTTAGGGTAAGCGTTCCTGTTACTGGATATCCAAAAACTCTGGCATTAGCAAAAGTATTTGGTACGTCAAACACCGTTCTATTCTCAACTTTAATTAAACTCGCTTTAGTTAGAATTTGTAGCTCAAAGAAAGTTTAAACTTTCTTTGAGCTACAAATTTAAGTAATTGCTTATGCAGGAATCAAAACTGTATCAATGACGTGAATGACACCGTTATCAGCAGCAACATCTGGTGTTGCAACAGTAGCATCATTTATCTTAACTCCATTAGAGGCGTCAATTTTCACATCAGAACCTTCAACGGTAGTAGCTGACTTCAGCTTAACTACATCAGATGAAAGTACTTTACCTGAAACAACATGATAAGTCAGGATTTTCTTGAGCTTTGGAATATCTTTGAGCAGTGCATCTACTGTACCTTCTGGCAGCTTAGCAAATGCTTCGTCGGTAGGTGCAAACACAGTAAACGGGCCAGCACCTTTGAGGGTATCTACCAGATTTGCAGCTTTGATTGCAGCAACTAAGGTATTAAAAGACCCAGCATTAACGGCGGTATCAACAATGTCAGCCATGTGTTTTACCTTAAACTAATTTACATTCTGTTACAAACGTAACATTCCTTAAGATAAATAGTATCTACCTTTAGACGTGTGTCCTATCAGCTTAATTACGGTAGTATACTGTGTGTTTTTTATGCTACATATTATTAGTAGTTTTATTTTTAATAAATTAAAATCGACTTGCTCAAAAACCTGAAAAGTACTATTTATATGCTGTGGAAAATTGGCATTTTAAATTCTAGCCAGAACAAGAATAGCCATGAGGCTAGTAAAAGTTATTGATAGCAATACCTAAAAAAATACTAATAATATTAACGGCAGCCGGATCATTAGTAAAAAATTATACTTTAAGGTATAGCTATAGTAGTTTTTGGCTACTTGTTGTCCATTAACTAATAAAATCTTTATGGGCAGCTACAAGCATTTGTGCTTGCCTCAAAACATTGCCAAATAAATAAGCAGGAATCTGCCAAGCTGCAACCGTAACTTCTTTAGCCATATCCTGTATGCTAATTGCGATTAATTCATGCTCTGGTGGCTCTCCCTCAACTGCACCAGACCAAGTAAAAGCTAATAAAAAATTATCGTATCCAGGTAAGCATGCAATCAAGCATTCTTCTTGTGCTGGTTGGCAAATAATCCCGTGTTCATTTGCCAGCGCTATTAGTTTTTGGAAGTTATTTAAATTAGTCATTCGTCCTTTGCGTACAATTTAAAAACACTTTGATGAGATTGTCTATACTGTTAGTGAAATTATTGTTACATTTACCAAGAAACCAGCCATAGCTACAATAAATTTATCAAGAGTACTGCTAACAGGAATTGAAAATTTTCTAGAATGAAAAGTGTTACAAATCTGTATATTCAGTTGTTGTGTGGGCTATGCGATCGCCTATACTCTAGCTACTAGAAAAGTTCCCTAAAAAGTAAAGATTTAGGTGTCTAATCAGAGTTGGAAATTATTAAATTATTGGAACTATATCGCAAGCGTCTAGTTGAATTAGCAACAATTGCTACTTTTCAAAAAAATCTATGCCGCCCATAGAGAGTCATTTAATAACTTGCTCATAGTGGTCTTCATTGCCTTTCTCTACAAACCACCCTACGACACTTAACCCCAACAACAACGGTGTCAACCAATCACCCCAACGAACATATAAAGTCTGCGTCTGTCGGCGATAAATTGTTGCAGCATGAGTTTCGTAGGTATTATATCCAGATATCCACAGAGTTTTGCCGTGAGGATCTACAAAAGCTGAGTATCCGGTATTAGTTGCCCGCACAGCCCATCTATCAGTTTCAATTGCCCGCATGATATCTTGTGCATGGTGCTGGAATGGCATGTGAGCGCTGTAATGAGCATCGTTAGAAGAACTGAGGATAAATTGTCCACCCGCAGCAGCTTGACGGCGAAATTGCTCTGGAAATGCAGATTCGTAACAAATACCGACAATAGCCCGACCAAAAGGGGTGTCAACTATCTGATTTGCTGAACCGGGAATTTGGTGTGCATTCAAAGGCGATAAGCGCTGAATTATCCCGCCTAAAATCCCTTCAAAGGGAATATACTCCCCCAGAGGTACTAGTTTGGCTTTGTCGTAGCGGCTGACAATTTCACCATTACTATTAAAAGTAAACAAGCTAATTGTGTAGCTGCGTCCCCGTTCTCCAAAAGCCCCAATCCAAGCAACTACACCTTTTTCCCGCACTGCTGAGACTAAGGCAGTTTCCATCAAGTTACGCTGGAAAACAGGTAAAGCGCCCTCTGGGGTTAAAACTCCATCTACACCTTGATCTGCTAAAGTAATATACCCATTGGTGTAGTTTTCTTGAGCGCGACGAAACCCCTCAGAACCAAGTAAAAGTCGGTTAGGGATATTACCTTGAATAATCCCAATTCTCAATGCTGCTTCTGGTACTTGAGTGATGGGGCGGATGTATAAGATTAAACCAATGAGGTGTAAGCTAATTAATAGTCCCACGGCGGTAACTAAGTATTTATTAACGAACCACAGAGGCGCAGAGAGCGCAGAGAGAATTTCCTCTGTGTTCTCTGTCTTGGAACGTTTTGTTCGCCGGAAATCGGCGCTCAGACTTTCCGTTGCGTCTCTGCGGTTTGTCCATCCTTCAGCAATCAAGCCATTAATAGCAACTATCGCCGCTGTCACAGTATTAGGCCCGGAGAGTTGACCTAGATGCAAAATTACGAGATTATGCGGACTTTGTGTGTAAGCAAGAGAACTCCACCACAGCGGCCCAGCACTCCACAAACTCTCTAAGCCGCACCAGACAGCTGTACCAATTAGTATACGTAGCCACGATTTTTGTCTACCCAGGCGAACCATTACAGCCGCCCAAATAGTAACGAATATTCCTCCCAAGACACTGATAAATCCCCAACAAAAAAGAGTGATTGCCAAACTTGGCAACCACGGAACACCCAACCATGTCATGGGATGAATTCCCGTAATCCAAGATAGGGCGATACCGTGATAAGCGATACCCCATAGGAAAGCAGGGAAAGATGAGGGGGCAGGAGGGGATTGGTTTTTACGTTTTGAGGCACTAACAACTAATATCCATAAAGGTGCTAAGGCAATCCACGCTAAGAACCATGCACCTACAGGGGCCACGGTTAGCCCCATTAAAACCCCACTGATTAAGGCAATTAAGCAAGGGATTAAGGAGATAAACCTCTCTCCCTGCTTCCCCTGCTTGTTATTCTGCTTCTTCCGCATCACCTGTATCGGGGGGAACTATTGCCACTCCAGTAATGGCGTCGTCTTCGTCTAAACGCTGTACTCTTACTCCAGTTGCCGATCGCGATTGTATAGAAATCGCATTCACTGCCTGACGAATAATAATACCGCGATTAGTAACCATCATAATTTCATCATCGTCATTGTTGACAATGCGTAGAGTTGCCAATTGGTCTTTGGTTTTGCGGTTTTTAAATTTGGTTGCCATTAAACCCTGACCGGCACGATTTTGCAAGCGGAATTGAGCAACTGGTACACGCTTACCATATCCTCCCATTGTGATTACCAATACCCAAGGGCCGATACTACCGTTGCCAGGTACTTCTGTGGTTTCTTCATTTTCGATATCTTCTATTTCGATATCTTCAACTACGTCGGCTACATCTGTATTCAAAGTTTCTAGAATTGCCGCAGGAAGAATATCCATTCCCACCAGTTCATCGTTATTATTCTTCAGTTTCATAGCTTTCACTCCCCGAGTTGCCCTACTAAGAGGACGCAGTTGTTCATGGGTGCATCGGAAGTGAATCGCCATACCTTGACGAGAACCAATGATGATGCTGTCTTCTACTTTAGCGCGTCGTACCCAGCGTAGTTGATCACCTTCCTCTAAAGAAATGGCAATCAGTCCATTGGCTCGAATATGGCTAAACGCCGCTAATTCAGTTTTCTTGATATTGCCGCCTTTGGTGAGCATTACCAGATATTCTTCGTTGGTAAACTCGTCAACGGGTACAATCGAGGTGATTTTTTCCTCGCGAGGAATGGGTAGCATTTGGACGATCGGTGTACCGCGACTGGTGCGCGAACCAACTGGAATTTGATACGCTCTCAAGCAGTAAACGACACCACGCTCGCTAAAGAATAAAATACTGTCGTGATCGCAGCAAGTTAAGAAATGCTCAACGGTATCATCATCTTTGACTTTAGCTGCGGCTTTGCCTCTGGTAGCGCGGCTTTGCGCCTCAAAGGTGTTAACCGGCATCCGTTTAATGTAACCTTGCTCGGTAACTAAAATTATTGCTTTTTCATTGGCAATCAGATCACGATCATCTAATTCTCCTTCACCTGGTAAAATTACCGTACGCCGAGGTGTGGCGAAGCTAGTTTTTAGTTGTGTAACTTCAGTTTCAATGATTTCCAGCACTCTTTCCCGCCGAGCCAAGATATCCTGCAAGTCGGTAATCTGCGCTTGTAAATCTTCGTGTTCTTGGCGAATTTTGTCTGCTTCTAAGGCAGTCAAACGCCGCAATTGCATCTGCAAAATTGCATCTGCTTGCATTTCCGAAAGACCGTAGGTTGTGATTAACTCACCTTTGGCTGTGGGTGCATCAGGAGCATGGCGAATCAAGTTAATAATTGCATCTAACTGAGATAAAGCAATCAATAACCCTTGTAAGATATGGTCGCGTTCCTCGGCTTTTCGCAGTTCGTAGCGGGTGCGTCTGGCAATGGATTCAATGCGAAAATCCAAAAAGACGCTTAAAAACTCCTTGAGGGTGAGGATCTGGGGTTCGCTATTTACCAACGCCAGCATATTTGCGCCAAAGTTGGCTTGGAGTGGCGTTTGCTTGTAGAGGTTGTTGAGGACAACGCGGGGATAGGCATCACGCTTGAGTTCGATGACAATCCGCATCCCGTCGCGATCGCTTTCATCTCTGATATCTGCAATCCCTTCTAAACGCTTTTCGTTCACCATTTCGGCGATTTTTTCAATTAGCGCCGCTTTGTTGGTTTGGTAGGGCAGTTCGGTGATGATAATTGCTTCTCTATCTGGACGCCCTCGCTGTTCGACGGTTTCAATATTGGCTACACCACGCATGGTGATGGAACCACGCCCTGTGGTGTAAGCTTCCCGAATCGCCGCAGTCCCCAAAATCTGCGCTCCAGTTGGAAAGTCTGGGCCGTGGATATACTGCATTAACTGGATATCGGTGATTTCTGGATCGTGAATTAGTGCCACCAAGCCATCAATCAATTCGCCCAGGTTATGAGGCGGAATGTTGGTTGCCATACCCACGGCAATTCCAGAGGAGCCATTGAGTAGCAACTGGGGAATACGTGCCGGTAGAACTGTCGGTTCTTGCTGGGAACCGTCGAAGTTATCGGCAAAGTCTACGGTTTCTGATTCAATGTCGTGAAGTAGACCAGCACTAGTTAGAGCTTGCAAGCGGCATTCTGTGTATCGCATTGCCGCTGGCGGGTCGTTGTCTACAGAACCAAAGTTACCATGACCGTTAACTAGGGGCGATCGCATCGAAAAATCTTGCGCCATCCGCACCAAGGCGTCATATACTGCTGTGTCACCGTGGGGGTGATATTTACCCAGTACCTCCCCCACCACACGAGCGCATTTCTTAAAAGGGCGATCGTGGAGTAGACCTAGCTCGTGCATTGCATAAAGAATGCGACGATGCACAGGTTTTAGACCATCCCTGGCATCTGGCAGCGCCCGACCCACTATCACGCTCATGGCGTATTCCAGATAAGACTGCGACATTTCGTTTCGCAAGTCTGTCGGGATAATCCTCTCCTGTGAGAATGTCATAACCTAAAAATCTCCAAAAATCTCAGATTTTAGCCTTTATACTCGACAAAGCGCAAAATTACTCTAATTTTCTCTTGAATAATTGCTATATTTTGATACAATTCTAGCATGTATTGCCTTTTTTTGCCCGGAGAGCTAACTCAAGGATTATGCTAGATGCCTTGTGTGGAGAGTGATGAAAGGTAACACAGAGAGGTTGGATTTGATTTTTTGGATTTTAGTCCACTATGCGTGAAGTTGGGTTACTAGCCCAGAATTTGAATTCTGGGCGGGTAAGGTTGCTAATTGAGATTGGTGTAAAATCTGAGTTTGGCAGAACTAGATATCATCCCAAATCAAAAAGTAATATTTCTGCGCCAATGTTGGTGCTAATTTCTAGCTGTTCTTCGCCATTGATTTGCACACCATCGCCTGCTCTAAGTTCTTCACCATTTAAATTTGCTATCCCTTGAGCCATTTGTAACCAGGCGTAACGATGGGGTTGGACGTGATAATTAATAACATCACCTTCCTCCAAAACGGATGTATATAAATCAACATCTTGGTGAATTGTCACAGCACCATCGCGCCCATCTTTAGCAGCAATTAAACGTAGTTTGCCACGCTTTTCTTCTAAAGAAAAAGCTTTTTGTTCATATCTTGGTGCTAGTCCTTGCTGGTCAGGAAGAATCCAGATTTGTAGCAAGTGGAGTGGTTCAGTTGGTGAGGGATTAAATTCGCTGTGGGCGATACCAGTACCAGCACTCATTATTTGAGCATCACCGGGACGAATTACCGACCCTGTACCTAAACTGTCTTTATGCTCTACCCCCCCTTCTAAGACATAAGTGAGGATTTCCATGTCCCGATGACTGTGGGTGGGGAATCCTGCACCTGGTGCGATGCGATCATCATTAATCACTCTTAGAGAGCGGAATCCCATACGATTCGGATCGTAAAAACTACCGAATGAAAATGTATGGTAACTATCGAGCCAGCCTATCTGAGCACGACCACGTGCGTTACGATCATGAATTAAGTGGTTAATCGTATTTTGAGACATAATACCTCGCTGTTAATGAGTTTTTAACGTCAATAAATAAAGTATCTTTGCAATATTTCTCGGTTAAAGAGAAAGAGTTTAAATTCACTAATTTTCCTCTTAATCTTTGCTTAGTCCACACCAGAGGTGAGGAATACTTATTAAAAGAAGTATTGAGTATTTTTGTATTGATCTTCTATCAAACCAGACTGTATCGCTTTGCTACTATTCAAAGAGATTTTTAAACTTTCTATACCTGCTTTTGAACTATTTAAATAATAAAGTATATACATATAAAAAGAAAAGTACGCACTTAAAAGTAACGTACTTACCAAAAAGATACTACTGGAATTGGGAAAGTGTTTATCTTACACCAGCTGTCTGTGGAGTTTTTGTAGTAGCACCTGCTATGCCATTCTCTCCCTTGATTTCTGATACTTGTAGATGAGCTTCCAAGAACCAGAGTCGCTTGTCAATAGTGCGAGAAATTTCAGTGTAGAGGTCAGCGGTATCAGCATCGCCTAATTCATTGGTTTTGTCGATCGCTTCTCGAATATGTTTAGCATAGGGTGCAAAGCGATCTGCCAATGCTGTTACATGCTCTTTGCCATCCAAAATATCAAAAGGATATTCTGGCAAAATTGAATTACTTGCTGCGGCGCGAGCTGTTCCTAAAGCGTAGCCGCCTAAAGCTGTAACGCGTTCAGCAACCATATCGACGTATTCTTCCAATTCACCAGCCAGTTCGTCAAACAATTCATGCAGCTGGAAGAAGTCAGTGCCTTTAACGTTCCAGTGAGCTTGCTTAGCCTGGGTTTTTAAATCTAAAGTAGCTGCTAAGGTTTGGTTGAGAATTACCACGATTTGCACTCTCGCCGCGGCGGGAAGGTCAATGCGGGTGGGGTACAAACGTGATGCAAGGGTGTTGTCGCTCATGGTTCTAGGTTGTTAATGCCTTTGACATTTAACTTTACATTTAGTTATATGCTGTGCGAAACTCTCTGGCGACAGATTGAATTAACGGCTGAATGTGTTACCGTTAATAGCTATTAGCTTAATTACGATGGTTGTCTATGGTGCTAAATGTGCCACCAAAAAGGCGATCGCGAATTACATCATTTTCTAAGAAGTCATGGGGGAAACCCAGTTCAATTTGACTGACTTCATTTAAGCGTTGCAGATGTTCTGGTGATAATTGCAGCTCAAGGCAAGCTAAATTATCTTGAAACTGAGTCAGTTTACGTGCGCCAATGATGGGGATAATTGCGTTGCTTTGAGCGCGTAACCAAGCCAGTGCTACTTGTGAGGCTGTATGACCAATTTCTGCGGCGACTTGGCTGACAGCATCAGCAATTGCTAAATTCTTCTCAGCAATTCCTCCAAAACTTGCTAAGCGTCCCTGTTCGCCGCCTTCTTGACTAGGCTTATTGTACTTACCTGTTAGCACACCACCGCCCAAGGGCGACCACGGGGTTATTGCTAAGTCAAAGGCTTTAGCCATGGGAATCAAGTCTCGTTCTGGTGTGCGCTGAATCAAACTGTATTCAATTTGCAAAGCAACAAACTGTGTCCATCCGTGAAAATGGGCAATAGTGTTTGCTTGAGCAATGATCCAAGCAGGTGTATCAGAAATACCAATGTAGAGTACCTTACCTTGACGTATTACATCATCAAGCGATCGCAATACTTCCTCAATAGGCGTTGTGAAATCCCAAGCGTGCAACCAAAACAAGTCAATGTAATCAGTATTCAGCCGTTTCAGACTACCTTCTAAAGATTGGATTAAATTCTTGCGATGATTACCACTGCCATTAGGATGATTGCCTTGCTTGTCGTTCATGTGCAAGGGAAAAGAATATTTAGTCGCCACTACAAAGCGTTCTCGGTCTTTAGCGATTAATTCACCAACAATTTTTTCACTGCTGCCATCAGTGTAACCGTTAGCGGTATCAATAAAATTGCCCCCAGCTTCCACATAAGTATCAAATATTTTTTGACTTTCGTCTTTAGATGCACCCCAACCCCAGTCTTCACCAAAAGTCATGGTTCCCAAACTGAGTTCTGAGACTCTTAACCCGCTTTTGCCCAACAGTTTATATCTCATGAATATTTGCTCACTCAATTTTCACTTACTTTCTGTAGGCTTTGGGTGTTGTACCCATCAATTCAGTAAACAGTAAACAGTAAACAGTTATCAAGAGGTATGGTGGGTGATTTAAACTCGGCTGATAGCGCTTGCCACTAATCGGCTTTGGGTTATTAGTTTTCAGCTAGAAGTACTCGCTCCCTTAGTGGTTCCCCTTAAACCCAATTATCTTGACTGTTTACTGTTTATTGTTTACTGTTCACTGTTTTAAGTCCAAGGCTAGTAAATTATTTCATTTTTTCAAAACTACAGTAAAGGAATTTAAATAACCTGTAATAGTTCTAGCTAAAGTCTTATGTTGCTTTCTCGTAGTTATAGCCATTACCTGATACAATCGCCCCTCAGCAACATACATCCTATTTTTAGTGATTTTACCTCCAGAGTTAACGTACTCAATTTCTTTCCCCGGATGACCATTGGAACTACGAATATTGCGTTGACGGACTAAATTACTTTTCGTAGTTTTTAAAGCCATATACTGTGCTTTATTCAGTATTTCTTGGGGGTTAGTCATTTGACCATAACTGTGAGGAAAGTCATTGTAAGTCACTAAATATGCCACTTGCTGCTTTGGCGGTTGAGCGACAAATATTTCTAAGTTAATTACCCCCATATAGGTTTTTTGGGTTTGAATCTCCCTTTGAGGCATTCCAGGCATCAAAATACTAAAACGCCCATCTGGAGCAGTAAATAACTTCCATTGTGGCTGCACTGGTTGGGTAGCAGTTGGTTTTGGTTGAGATGGACGTTTGGGTTGACGCGCTACTGAGACAGATCCACTGCATAAAAAAGTAGCTGCAATTAATGGCAACAAACATCTGATTGTCATAGTTTTTGCTTTTATGGTGCTGACATCACTGAGGATGTTAGTTGTTATAACCTAGCAGCACACAAAGCAGCACCAATTAGCCCCACTTGTTGATTGAGAATAATATATACAGGTATTTCTTCGAGGATGGAGCGCATCCTACCTTTTTGGGTGAAACTTAACAGGAAATCACTGTTTTGCATTAAGGGGAGTATTTTCGGAGCAATACCACCTGCAATGTATAAGCCGCCGTGAGGAAGAAGTTTGAGGGCAAGATTGCCAGCTTCCGCACCGTAAGCTTCTATAAATAGTTGTAAGGTTTGTTCGGACAAGCGATCGCTTCTTTGCAATGCAGCCATACCAATAGCAGCACCAGGATCAACACTTTTCTCTGGTTGTCCCGCTTCTTGTTCCCAGGTGCGGACAATTTGAGCGACATCTGGTGATTCCGGGGCGATTTTGCGATCGCGCAAGAATTGGTAAATTGCGACGATTCCTTGACCAGAAACCACTCGTTCTACAGAAACACGCTGGATATCATGTTTATCTAGCAGGTATTTCAACAGCTGAAACTCTAATTCATTACGGGGGGCAAAATCAGCGTGTCCACCTTCTGAGGGAAAGACTTGATAGTAGGGCCCTTGCTTAACTAAAAATCCTTGCCCTAAGCCAGTACCAGCACCAATAATCCCAATGGGGGCTTCAGCTTGGAACTTACCAGCTTGCAAAGTTAGCAAGTCTTGCTTTTGTAAACCTAAAACGCCATAACCAACTGCGGCGAAGTCGTTGATTAAGGAAATGTGCGCGATGCCTAATTCTTGTTCTAGTCGTTCGGTTTCGAGGAACCACACTAAATTAGTCAGCTTGGCAGTATTTTTGATCACTGGGCCTGCGATCGCAAAACAAGCCTTTTGTGGGGTCGGTGTGTCAGCTTTGACCAAAAACTGTTGCACTATCGGTACTAAATCAGGAAAATCACTACTGCGATAGCTTTCCTGAGCAATAGTACGTAACTCCAGCGACTCTGATACCTCAACCACTCGCAAAATAGTTTTTGTACCGCCAATGTCTCCTGCTAATAGTAATGTCATATTAGTTACATTCAGTTAAATCGAATTACCTTCTCTACCAGGCTTAAGTGAGAGATATCGCCTTTTAGTTCTAATAACCATTGTGAATCTTGACGTACAACTTTTACTAAAGAACATAAAGAAGCTTTAACCTCTGTTTTGGCAATTTCCCCCACTAGCCCCATTGCTCCCCCCAGTACAGAAGCGCCATGCGCTACCAGCAAGATATTTTTTGGAAAAAATTCGTTAGCCAGACATCTCGCAGTTTGCCCTGAACGTTCCCGCACTTTTTCATGAGTTTCAGGATAATTGGCGGCGATACGCGACGTGTAACCGATGTCAATTCTGGGAAATAATTCTGCTAAAGCTGAAATTGAGAGTCTTTCTGGTTCTTCTGTCATCCAAGCGGGATTTAGCCATTCGCTCAAGCCTGTTTCCAATTTAATCGACAGGTTGAGAGCTTCTGCAACTTTGTTTGCTGTTTGTACAGTTCGCAAGAAGGGAGAAGCAAAAATATGAGCAATATTTTCGCCTTTCAAGCGATTAGCTAACTGCTGCGCCTGCACGACACCATCATCAGACAAAGGTGGATCGTAACGTCGTTCTGCGGTGAGAAACCAATCGGGGTTGACAAAGTCTAAGCGGTTGGCATGTCTTGCGATCCAGACTATTTGACTCATGGGTTTAAATATTCAGGCGATTAAAGTTCGCATCTACGATAGACACCCACAAAGTGGGCTGAAATCCAATATAGGACAAATCTTGTAATTATTTGTAATAAATTAACTAATTTAGGTGAAATTTGAAGAGGCTTCAGTTTTGCATCTTGGCAGAAATTCCATTAACACGCAAGATTTGGTTGCCATTCTTTTGAAATTCATAAGGTACTTGCTTAATTTCCACTGAATATCCACGTTGTTGTAATTCATCTATGATTGATTGCAGCCAGGGAGATGGTTCACCAGATATTTTTAATAGTGGAAAAATCCTTACTTCTTTGGCAACTCGACACATTTCTAAAATTGATGAAAGATGAAACTCTTCTGAAAGCTGATCAGAATAAGTAAATAATAAGTGGGAACACAAAGCCAAATCAAACTGATTTGTTTCAAACGGTAAGCTAGGCAATTCGCTTATAAGATAACGCCCTTCTGTAATTCCGAAAGGGAAATCTGCCAAAAATTGACGCATCGCCGCCATCCGAATTTCACCCATTTGTTCAGGTGACTGAATATCTTGCCAAACGTAACATTCTTGATTGGCTTTGACACCTTGTATTACTGTTTCATAAGTGTCTTGAATCCGTTGACCAATTTCATCGGTTGTGAATTAATAAACTGGATCGCAAGAAATAACTTTGTAGCCTTGACATGTCATTTCTGCATTGAAACTAGCAGGCCCACCAGCACAATCGAGGATGTTTAACTTGAGTTCATCAGAAGTTAAGTCAAACATCTTAATATATTCCTGCATCGAACGTCCCCAAGGAATGACGTTTTTAAGTTTAAAACCCATTAATATTGTTGCTTTCTCGCTTTCTTGTAAAACTTGCTTATCATAACTTTACACGGTATGGTTACGCTTACCGCCTTTATCTGGAACGGGCGTTTTTTGAAGTAGGGAAGGCGCTGGCAGAATTACGCAATGAGCTACGCCCCACCGTAGGCGATCGCATCATAATTGTTGTACGAAGTTTTGCCTTGAAATTTCGATGAAACAGCCAAGGTCTGTATAACACCTTGAGGGTCAGTTTAGGTTTGTTTTGCTTTGTGTAAGGGAACAATAAAACTGCACTCAGGCTTTGCCAATTTATCGGAGGCAGGGGCCATGTCTTCCTTTTCAAAGGATCACATCAATCGCCACCAAATTCAGCGTGTACCATTGCGGGCAGTTTTGATTGTGCCGTTTGTGCTGCAAATTTTTGCAGCCGTTGGGTTAGTGGGCTATTTTTCTTTTAAAAACGGGCAGCAGGCAATTAATCAGCTAGCACAGCAATTGCTAGGCGAAATAGACGGTCGGATTAATCAGCATCTAGACTCTTATTTGGCAGTGCCTCAACAGCTTAACCAAATTAATGCAAATGCGGCTAAAAGTCAGATATTAAATCTACAAGCTCTGGAAAACACAGGACACTATTTCTGGCAACAAATGCAGGTTCACAAAAACCTCAGCTATATTTTTTATGCTTTGCCCACTGGAGAATATACTGCGGCAGGGCGCTGGATGGAAGGAGGCAAAACCACAATTGACGAAGTTTCTTCACGGACTAATTATCAAAACCATACTTATGCAACAGACGAACAGGGAAACCGAAAGAAAGTAGTTTTCAAAGCAGAGTATAAGCCCTTGGAAGAAGATTGGTATAAAAGAGCCGTACAAACAGGTAAACCGATTTGGAGTAAGATTTACAACTGGCAAGATACACCAGAATTCATTTCCATCAGCGCATCAAGTCCGGTGTATGATGACCAGAAGAAATTAATTACTGTGATGGCATCTGACTTGCTCCTCTCTAACATCAGCAAGTTTTTACAGCAGTTAAAAGTGAGTAAAACTGGAAAACTTTTCATTATAGAGAGGGATGGCAACATTGTTGCCAGTTCCAGCAATGAGAAACCTTTTACCATAGTTAAGCGGGCAGCACAACGGTTGAGCGCAGTTAAAAGCACCGATCCTCTAGTTCGAGCAACTGTCATAGATTTACAAAAAAGATTCGGTAATTTGCACTCGATTACAACTAAACAGTCGTTTTATGTGCAATTGGAGAGCGATCGCCACTACGCTTTAGTTAGTCCTTGGCAAGATCAATATGGACTAGATTGGCTAGTCGTAGTCAGCGTTCCTGAATCAGATTTCATGGCGCAAATTAACGCCAATACCCAAACGACAATGCTGTTATGCCTAGTTGCGTTAGGAGTTGCAACCATACTAGGATTCTATACTTCACGGTGGATTACTCATCCTGTACTGCAACTGTCCCGTGCCTCTGAAGCGATCGCCACTGGAAACCTAGAGCAAACGGTAGCAGTTTCTCAGGTCAAAGAACTTGGCGTTCTTTCACAGGCATTTAACCGAATGGCACAGCAATTACGCGACTCATTTACGACTTTAGAACAAACGAATCAAAACCTTGAACTCCGAGTTGAGGAACGCACCACCCAATTGAAAGAAGCAAAATTCGCTGCTGACAACGCTAACCAAGCCAAAAGCGAATTCCTCGCCAACATGAGCCACGAGTTACGAACTCCCTTGAATGGCATTCTTGGCTATGCACAAATCTTGCAACGCAATGAACCCCTAACCTCAAAAGGACGCAACGGCATCGACATCATCTACCAATGCGGTACACATCTGTTGACTCTAATCAATGATGTCCTCGATCTCGCCAAAATAGAAGCCCGTAAACTCGAACTTTATCCCGTTCCCTTCCACTTCCCCTCCTTCGTGCAAAGCGTCGTGGAAATAAATCGCGTCCGCGCCGAACAAAAAGGAATTGCGTTTATTTACCAAGCAGATTCTCATCTTCCCCAAGGTATTTGTGCAGATGAAAAACGCCTCCGTCAAGCTTTGATCAATCTACTAAGTAACGCAATTAAATTTACTGAACGCGGTAGTGTCACCTTCAAAGTTGAATCAATCAATCAGCAGATTCACTTTCAAATACAAGATACTGGCGTGGGTATGACCCCAGAACAAATCGAAAAAATCTTTTTGCCCTTTGAGCAAGTTGGCGACATTAAAAAACAAGCCGAAGGCACAGGTTTAGGACTAGCAATTACCCACAAAATCGTCTCTATGATGGGGAGTGAAATTAAAGTCCAAAGTACACCAGGTGAAGGTAGTACCTTTTCGTTTGCGGTGGAACTCCAACAAGCTTTAGATTGGGCAGTTGCTTCTAGAGTGGTACAGCAAGGTGTAATTAAGAGTTATGAAGGCGCAAAACGCAAAATTTTAGTTATTGATGACCGTTGGGAAAATCGTTCAGTATTGGTAAATCTTCTCGAACCTATTGGCTTTGAAATTATCGAAGCCAACAATGGACTCGAAGGCATTGAGCAAACCTTGCATTCCTTACCGGATTTAATCATTACTGACTTAGCCATGCCTGTGATGGATGGGTTTGAATTTTTGCAGAAGTTGCGATTGCACCCTCAATTACAAAACCAAATTGTCCTCGTCTCCTCTGCAAGTGTGTTTGACATAGATCGCCACAAGAGTCTCGATGCGGGTGGTAATGACTTCTTACCTAAACCAGTACAAGCCCAAACACTGCTGGAGTTAATTCAAAAATATCTACAACTCAATTGGATCTATGACACCGAAATCAATCACAAGCAAAATTTAACTATCCCATCTAAGCAGATAGAATTACCTGCCGCTGCCATCTTAACTCAACTGGCAGAGCTAGCCCAAAGAAACGACCTCGACAGCATTCTCGATATTGCCCAACAAATTCAAGAAACTAACACCGCTTTTGCTCAAGAACTTATCCGCCTTGCCGATGCTTGTGAGATTAAAAAACTGCGGGAATTTATTACAGTAAACAGTAAACAGTAAACAGTAAACAGTAAATAATGAGGATTTAATTGATAGATGAATTATGAATAATGAGGATTTGAGAGGAAAGAGCATGGCTTATGATAAAGCCTATGCATTAGCGATTAGAATTGTGAACGCTTATAAATATTTGCAAGAAATCAAAAAAGAGTTTATTTTATCCAAACAGCTTTTGAGAAGTGGGACATCAATTGGCGCAAATATTGCAGAAGCTAATGGAGCAATCTCTAGTTTAGATTTTTCAGCGAAAATCTCTACTGCTTATAAAGAGACTCTAGAGACTAAATACTGGCTATCCTTACTAAAAGATACTGAATATCTAAAAATAAATGCATTTAACAGCATTTACCAAGATACTGATGAAGTCGGAAAAATTTTATTTTCCATCCTAAAAACAACCAGAATAAAAAAATAAATTCGCCTTTCACTGCTTACTGTTTACTCTTTACTGTTTACTGTTTTATGAATTCTCCGTTTATTCTTATTGTCGATGACAACCCAAGCAACTTGTCTGTGCTTTCTAGTGCGTTGAAGTCAGCAGGCTACAAAATCCGCATGGCAGTGGATGGCGAAGATGCTTTAGCACAGGTGGAATATAGCCATCCAGAACTGATTTTGTTGGATATCGAAATGCCAAATATGGATGGCTTTGAGACGTGTCGTCGTCTGAAGGCAAACTCTGCCACTGAAGGAATACCAGTAATTTTTATGACGGCTTTGGCGGATACTGATCACAAAGTCAAAGGCTTATCGTTAGGTGCTGTTGATTACATCACTAAACCCTTTGAACAAGCAGAAGTGTTAGCTCGGATGAAAATCCACTGGCGACTGAAACGACTGACGGATACTTTAGAACAGCAAGTAGTAGAACGTACCCAGGCGCTACAACAGGCTCAAGTTCAAATGGTACAGCAGGAAAAGCTCTCTGCTTTGGGGCAACTAGTGGCAGGAGTTGCCCATGAAATCAACAATCCCCTGAGCTGTATTATCGGCAATATCAATGCGGTACAGGACTACACCAATGATTTGCTAAGAGTTATCGATCTCTACCATGAAACATTTTCTCAACCTGGTGGCAAAATCGAGGATGAACTAGAAGCTATTGATTTGGAGTACCTACGGGAGGATTTACCCAAACTGATTAAGGCGATGAAACAGGGAGGCGATCGCATCCAGTCTATCAGTCAGAGCCTCCGTAATTTCTCTCGTGCTGACAACGATGCAAAGCATAAATTTAACCTCCATGACGGCATCGATAGTACCTTAATGATTTTGCATCATCGTCTTAAAGCAAACAATCGGCGTCCAGCAATTGAAGTTATAAGTGAGTATAGTAATCTACCAGAAATTGAATGTTTTCCCAGTCAATTAAATCAGGTATTTATGAATATTTTAGCAAATGCCATTGATGCTTTAGATGAATCTAACACAGGACGTAGTTTAAAAGAAATTGAGGCAGATACTAACAAAATTACGATTAAAACTTCAGTAGAAAATAACAATGTAAAAATATCAATAGCAGATAATGGTCAAGGGATGAGCGAAGAACTCAAAAGCAAAATATTCGATTATTTATTTACCACTAAAGCAGTCGGCAAAGGTACTGGATTAGGATTATCTATTGCCCATCAAATTGTGTCAGAAAAACATGGCGGGACAATTAAGGTTAATTCTGTTTTGGGAGAAGGAACAGAATTTGTAATTTCGATTCCGATAATCAAATGGCGTGAGTAGAGACATTGCAATGCAACGTCTCTACTTAAAAATTCGCCATTGTTCAGAATATATCTTATGAATAATACTATGTTTCTATAACTTCAACCATCCAAATAGTTGCCTTACAGTCAGCTGAAGTTCACTAACTAAATCGGGAACTGGTAATATATCCTGTTCTTCTTGTAAAAGTTCTGGTTGCTGCTTTGGTGGATAGACTAAAACCGATCGCTCCTCTGGATCAATTAGCCAACCTAAGCGACTACCATGCTTTAAGCAGTGTAAGATATTTCCGGTAACTTTAGTCTGACTTTGATCTGGAGAAAGAATTTCAATTGTCCAGTCTGGATAAGTTTTAAAGACATTCGCCACATCTCCACGGTCGTCTATGGGAATTCGCTCCCAAGCAAACACGGCTACATCTGGCACAATAGAACGCCCGCCAAATGTACACCGTAGTTCTGGAAAGGCAAGGGCAATTTTTTGACTCTCAGCCACCTTATTTATACCAGTAACTAACTTCCCCTGTAATTTACTATGTTTTCCTTGAGGCATGGGTTTTTGAATAATTTGACCGTTGATATATTCTGAGCTTGGCTTTGTCTCTGGTAGTTTTAAAAACTCGTCTAAAGTTAAGGGTTTAGTTGGTGACTTTACCATCTGCTTACACCTCCAAAGTCTTCGTTTAATTACCCTAAATAAGCTTTTCTAACTCGTTCATCACTAATTAATTCTGATGCTGCACCTGTTAAGGTGATTGAACCAGCTTCTAGAACGTAGCCACGATCCGCAATTTGTAAAGCCAGGTTGGCGTTTTGTTCGACTAGCAAAATAGTAACGCCAGTAGCCCGCAGATTTTCAATAATAGAGAAGATTTCTCGGACGATCGCAGGTGCTAAACCTAAGCTAGGTTCGTCTAAGAGTAATAGTTTTGGTTTACTCATAACAGCACGAGCGATCGCTAACATTTGTTGCTCACCACCGCTGAGAGTTCCTGCTAGTTGATTACGTCTTTGTGCCAATCGCGGAAATAACTCAAACTGGCGTTGAATATCTCTTTTTACTTCTGCTTGATTGGCACGAATATAAGCACCCAATAATAAGTTATCTAAAACTGTTTGCCGCGCTAATACTCTACGTCCTTCTGGACAATGAGCAATACCAAGTTTGACAACTTCATGAGCTTGGCGACGTGTAATGTTGCGTCCACTATAAATAATTTCACCACTCTTAGGATTCACTATTTTTGAGATAGCGCGGAGTGTGGTAGTTTTGCCAGCACCATTAGCACCAATTAAAGTAACTACTTCTCCTTTTTGAATAGTTAAATTAATATTTTTGAGAGCTTGAATACCGCCATAATTAACATTAAGCTCTTGAACTTCTAATATTGTAAAAGCTTGTCTATCTTCATATCGGTGTTCATCAGGGTTCATCGGTGGATTGGGGATTGGGTATTGGGGACTGGGGACTGGGGAACTCGGGGCCCCCTCTGGGGATAAGGGGCAATGGGGATTGGGGAACTCGGGGCCCCCTCTGGGGATAAGGGGCAATGGGGATTGAGGACTGGGGATTGGGAAGACAAGATAGAAATTCCTCTTTGTCGCCGTAGATTTCTAACTAGACGGGCTTGCTTCCTCAACAGGACGGATAATTGCTGGAGCTGGTGTTACTTCTGGTTGAAAGATTGCCTGCAATGCCTGTTCTAGGGTTTGTGCCATGACAATCCGGTTTTCGTAAGCTACAACTACCCGCACCAGAGTTGGTAGGCTGTTTTGTGTCGCTTCTAGATAGATTGGCTCTACGTACAGTAGGGATTGCTCAATCGGAATTACTAACAAATTACCTTGAATCGCTCTCGAACCCTGCCGATTCCACAAAGAAATTTGCTGAGAAATTACCGGGTCTTGATTAATTCGCGCCTCGATTTGTTCTGGGCCGTAAACCAAACGTTCCTTGGGAAAAATATACAACAGTAATTTACCGTAGTTATCTCCATCCGATCGCGCTGCTAACCAAGCAATTAAATTAGTCCGCTGTCTAGGAGTGTAGGGCAGAAGCAAGATAAATTCTTCAAAAGGTACGGTGGGTAGACTAGTAATCAAATAATACGGTTCTAGTGGACGAGTTTCGCTGCCGTAAATTTCGTTAGGAATCTGCCACTGGTCTTCTCTGTTGTAAAATACTTGAGGATCGGTCATGTGGTACGTCAACAACCGCTCAGATTGAGTTTTGAAGAAATCCACTGGATAGCGGATGTGGTTGCGGAGGCTGACTGGCATGGTACTGAGCGGTTTGAATAGGTTGGGGAATATTGCTGACCAAGTGGCAATTATCGGATCGTTGGCATCGGCAATATAAAAGTTAACAGTGCCATGATAGGCATCAATCACTACTTTGACCGAGTTACGAATGTAATTGATCCCATCGCTATCTGTATCTGAGTAAGGATAGCGATCGCTTGTCGTGTAAGCATCAATAATCCAGTAAAGATAACTTTCATTGTTTGGGAAATCTGGATTATTCTTGTCAAGATTGGCATCCGCAGCGACCAAATAGGGGTCACTATCAAATTTTAAAAAAGGTGCGATCGCGCGAATTCTTTGGTTAATATTTCGCCGAAATAACACCTTCGTCTCAGGCAAAAAGTCCCGCGTTAATACCATTTGCCAGTCCTTCAAATACATGGCAAATAGCCACCGTCGCCAAGCTGAACCGATTTGGACGCCACCTCGACCATCGTATTTGTTGTAAACATTCTCACTGCCACTGGGATAGTCTAGCTCTCTAACTCTTGTGCCAGTCATGACATAAGTATTAGTAATTTCACCGTAATAAATTCGGGGTTGCCCAATGGGAACACTATCACGAATACCCTCGCTGGAAGTGGTGAGGGCACGACCATCACCGCTAATATCTTTAACAAAATATTCTGGTAGCCCACCTGGCCCAACTGTATTAACTGGGCTAAGAGTAAATCCAAAACCGTGAGTATAAATTAGATTGCGGTTAACCCATGTCTGGGCCTGCTGCGGCACAGCACTATAATCTAATTCTCGTGCCGAAATCAATACCTGACGCCGTTCTGTTGCTTCAACTGGTTCTTGCTCTGCTGGTGGTTTTTGAGGGGCAGCTGGTCGGCGTGTGGTTACGTCTGTTTGTAGAGTGTACCGATCAATATCAGCGTCGGGAAACCGATAGTAGGGACGAATTTGTTGCAATTGGCGGTTTGTCTCTAATAATGGTCGCTGATCCCAAAGGCGAATATTGCGAATTGTCAGGTCATTAGCTTTAAGATCCGCTTCAGTTAGTTCTCCTTGCGGGTTGAAGGTTCTGGCATCAATCGCTTCAAGATCAAATGCCTGCCGAGTCAAGGCGATAGTACGCTGAATATAGGGTTGCTCACGTTGCAATTCATTAGGCTCGACAATTAAAGATTGCACGGCATTAGGTATGACAAAACCACCTACTACAACCATTACTAGATAAATCCCCAAGCCGGAAAAAACCAATCGGCGATATTTGGATTTTGTCCGCCAGAAAAACGTTTGCCAAAGTAAATAAATTGCGATCGCCACTGCTGACACAAACAAAACTATGTAAGCTGGCAACTGTGCTGTAACATCGGTATAGCTAGCGCCATAACTCACCCCACGGCTTGAATATACAAGTTCATAACGACTCAGCCAATAACTCAAGGCAACCACCAGCATTAACAAGCCACCCATACCAGATAAATGACGCTGCTGCTGTGGTGAGAAACCGGGAAAAATTCCCTGACTCAGACTATCTGCTGACAGGAGATAAGTGAGGGTGACAGCAATAAAACCATATAAAAATAATCCCATCAGCCAGAATTCCAGCAGTTCCCCCACTGGCAGAGAAAATATATAGAAGCTGATATCTCGATTAAATAAAGGCTCAGTGTTATTGAAAGCAGTCGGGTGGAAATATTGCAGGACTTTTGCCCAGTGTTGGGACAGCATCCACCCTAAGCCAATACTGAATATGATTGCGATCGCTGCAAATAACAATCGGGGATAAATTAAGATAGCGATCGCTACTCCCGCAACTAAGCCAAGATGCCATTGGGATAAAATTTGTCTTACCAGTTGCCAGATTAACTCTGGTCGGAATAAAGCGGGCACTGGTAAATTTGCCTTGTTAGCTGAATAATGCCAGTATGAAAAGGCTATTTGACCATAGTGAGCTAGCATTAAACCTAACAACAAGCTCAATGCCAAAGCTAAAGGCAACAGCCAGCGTAATCTTAATGGCTTAAAGCTTCGCGCATCAGGTGTCCGAATTTGATCACGTCTTGGATACTGAGGACTGAGAAAGTTTTTTAGCTCACTACTGAATTTTGCTTCCTCCCGTCTAACTTGCTCAATCTTCAAAGACTGGGGATACTTCAGCCGTTGTGCTATGACAAGGTTTCCCAACAGATAAGTAGCACTGACACCAGCTACGAATACCCATAAAGCACCCCTAGTTACTAGCCTCAGCAGAAAGACTTGGAGGTAGCCGACTTCCTGAAACCAAAAAATCTCCGCTCCTATACTGGAACCCAGAGTCAATAGTAGCCAAAGTCCCAGGAATACTATTAGTAGTCGAAAGCACCATTTCCAAAACATTCTTTGACCCCTAACTTCATACTCTTGTTAACTGTTAACTGTTAACTGCCCCCACTCCCATATTCTTGGCGACTAGCGATAAACATCGGATAATATGGCTAATCGCGCCCTAACTTCAGTTTTGAGACTTCCAGTATTGTTTAATTTGTAATTATGCTAACCAGTGTTGACCGTTTACTATTCGTCCGGCGAGTTCCGATATTTAAGGAATTGCGGGATGATTTTATTGTGCGGCTCACCTCAGTGATGAACGAGCTGTCATTTCCAGCTAATTACACCATTTTTCGACAGGGAGAAGAAGGGCGATCGCTCTATATTATTGTGTCAGGTCGAGTTAAAGTTCACATTGGGGATAAATCACTAGCAGAGGTAGAGCAAGGAAAATACTTTGGTGAGATGGCAGTATTTGATACTCAACCTCGCTCCGCTACCGCCACGACTTTGGAACCTTGTGAATGTTTGGAACTCACACAAGAGCAACTTTATGATGCAATTGAAGAAACTCCCGAAATTGCTGTGAATATTATTCGTGAGTTATCCCGTCTGATTCGTAAGCTGAATGATGACATAAATTAACGCCTACTGTCTCCAGTCCCCAATCCCCAATCCCCATTGCCCCTTATCCCCAGAGGGGGCCCCGAGTTCCCCAGTCCCCAATCCCCGATCCCCAATCCCCAATCCCCCAATCACCTCACCAACTGCGCGGCTGAGTTAAAAAACTGACGGCACAATCCTTTGGTAACTAAAAGTGTTGTCAGTAAGTTAGCAAAAGCTAGCATAAACATAATCAAAATTTCGTAAGATACAGCATCCAAGGGTTTTAATCCAGCTAGCAGCTGTCCAGTAGTAATTCCTGGTAATGCGACCATACCTATGAGTATCATTTGATTGAGAGTGGGAATCAATCCAGCTCTAATTGCTTCTTTGCGGTACTGGCTAACTGCTTGCTGAGGTGTTGCACCTAAGCTTAAATGGGTTTCTATTTCTACTGCAAAGGAGTTAATAGTGCTGACAAGACGTTCCCCAGCGATCGCAGCGGCGTTCATAGCATTACCTAAGATTATCCCTGCCAGGGGAATCACATATTGTGGTTCATACCATCTGTCTGGTTGAATGATTAAGAAGTTGGTGTAAAACAATGTCAAGGCGGTACTGATTAGAATTGCACCCCATACTAAAGGCAACACATGAGGAATTTTTTGGCTGATCCGATTTCGTGCGACAATCGCCGTAATTGTCAGCATTACTAATAAAATCGCCAAAACTGCCCAAGCATTGTCCAAAGCAAAAATGAAATCTAAAATGTATCCCAATACAAGTAGTTGTAGGATGGTTCTGCCGGTAGCCAGGGCTAAGTTCAACTCTAGTCCGATTTTTTCCCACGCAGATAAACCAATGGCGATCGCCATCAATCCCACAGCAATAGCTAAATCTACTACATCCAGCTTGATTAGATCCTGCATAGGTTCTCTATCTCCTGGTATTTTTTTCTTAAAACAACCTAAACACCTGGAACTTTGATTTGAGGTGTTGGATCTTGGTTGATATATAAGCTCATGCGCCTACAAATTGCACTTGTTTTAGTTAAGGCAGTCAAAGATCAAGAGTCCAGAGTGCAGAATAAATCTTGACTTTTGACTCTAAACACTCCTTACGAGGAATCATGCAATTTAAACGCGTAACAACTTATCACCTTTTTTGCCAGTAAATGGTAGCCTTACAGTTATAAAATCTCAGCAAAACCCTTTATTGATGCGTATCCTGGGCGACGGTCTTTTAGTAGCTTTATTTGATTAATAATATCAATCAGCAACAATTGACTGTCGAAGTGCATCCTTTGTATCTTTTGATAAAATGAGAACTCATGATCCAAAGCGTAAATCCCATCCCTGCCTTTGATATCAAGCAACAATACACCACCATTGAAGCAGAAGTCAGTGCAGCTGTCTTAGAGGTTCTGGCTTCTGGTCGTTACATCGGCGGCCCGCTAGTCGAAGGCTTTGAGCGACAGTTTGCCGCCTATCATAGTGTAAATGAATGTGTGGCTTGTAACTCTGGGACTGATGCACTCTACTTAGCACTACGAGTTTTAGAAATTGGTGCAGGCGATGAAGTTATTACAACGCCTTTCACTTTTATTGCTACATCTGAAGTGATCAGCGCTGTGGGTGCAAGGCCAGTTTTCGTTGATATTGACGCTACTACGTTTAATTTAGATTTAGAGCAAATAGCAGCGGCGATTACACCTAAAACCAAAGCAATTATCCCAGTGCATTTGTTTGGACAGCCTGTGGATATGACAGCACTGATGGCGATCGCTCAGTCTCACAATTTGTCAGTCATTGAAGATTGCGCTCAGTCTACCGGAGCAATTTGGAGCGAGCAAAAAGTCGGTAGCATTGGACATATTGGTTGCTTTAGTTTTTACCCTACCAAGAATCTTGGTGGTTGCGGGGATGGCGGAGCAATCACGACTAATGACCCAGCGATCGCCGCTAAGCTGCGGATACTACGGGATCATGGTAGTAAAGTTAGATATATCCACGAGGAAGTAGGTGTAAATAGCCGCTTGGATGCTCTCCAAGCGGCTATTTTGCAGATTAAGCTACGTTATTTAGATATATGGAATGAACGACGGCGAGCGATCGCTGCTTATTACCATCAGTTTCTCAATCAAGTTCCCGGTATCATCACGCCTCAAGAATTAGCTGGAGGTGTTGGGGTATGGAATCAATACACCATTCGCATATCAGGCGAGGGACGAAATGGTTCTAGCGCCAAATATCGGGATTGGGTACGTAATCAATTGCAAGAGCAGGGTGTGAGTTCAATGGTTTATTACCCCCACCCTTTACACTTGCAGCCAGTTTATCAAAGTTTGGGCTATCAACCAGGAGAGTTGCCAGTAGCAGAGCAAGCCTGCCATGAGGTCATGTCTTTGCCCATGTTCCCAGAACTAACAGATCAACAACAAGACCAGGTGATTTATGCGTTGAAGGATTGTTTGGGGGGGTAAATCAGTAAACAGTAAACAGCGAACAGTAAACAGTTAGGGGATTTAAACCCGCCAGATAGTGTCTGGCACTAATCGGCTTTGGGTTATTAGTTTTCAGTTGGAAGTGAGCGCCCCCTTAGGGTTTCCCCTAAACCCAATTATGTTTACCGTTTACTGTTAACTGTTAATAAACCCACCAGATAGCGCCTATTACTAATCGGCTTTGGGTTATGAGTTTTCAGTTGCAAATACTCGCCCCTCTAGCGGTTTCCCTTAAACCCAATTATGTTTACTGTTTACCGTTTACTGTTAACTGTTAAAGCTTTCCTAGGCGATCGCGCGGCTGCTAGCAGTCTCTAAGGCTTCTACTAAACCACGCACAGCTGCAATCATTGCCACTTCGCTATTGAGTTGGTTGATGGCAGAACCGACACCAACACCAGCAGCACCAGAGGCGATCGCTAATGCTGCTGTGACGTTGGAAATGCCTGAAGCACACAATACTGGCACTGACACCGCACGGGATATTTCATAAGCTGCTGCCAAGGTGGGGGCAGCTTTTTCGATTAATCCCAAAGTGCCAGGATGAGATGGGTTGCTGCTGGTTCCGCCTTCGGTTTGGATAATATCTGCTCCAGCTTTTACGAGTTGCTCAGCTAGCTGTACTTGTTTGTCTAGTTCCAAGATGTGGGGAACCGTGACAGATAAGGTAATTTCTGGAAGGAGAGCACGAGTTTGACGAGTTAGCGCTAATACTTCTTCTGCTTCAAAGCGGCGTCCTTGAGCATAGAAGGTATCGAAATTTCCAATTTCAATCAAATCAGCCCCAGCGGCTACAGCTTGGACAAATTTTTCTGAATCTACTGCTGATACACAAATTGGTAAATTTATCAAGTTTTTAGCTAGTTTAACTAAGGCAGGATCGGCAGCAATATCGACAAAAGTAGCACCGCCAAGTTCAGCAGCTTTGACAATAGCAGCGACGCGATCGCCATCAAAGTTATTCAACCCGCTAATCACTTTTAGGACGCGGCGGTTAGTAAATGCGCGTTGGAGAGTAGGATGCATTGTCATGGTTCGTCTTTTGAAGCTACGAAAATTAGGTATATTCTACCGTTCCTCTGTTGATGCAGAGCCTAAATCATTACGAACTTTGCGGTGTCCAAATCCCTGACTTCTCAAACAAGCCGGGGATCTAACTTTTGGTGGGTACAATTTGAAGAAACAGAGGCACTAGCGAAAAACGAGATTAGATAAAGCAGGCAGGCGAATATGCATACCATAATTACACCTGAAAGAATCGAGTTGCCACCTGGCGCAGTGTTGAAACTTTTGGGAAATTGGCAAGATTATCAAGTACTGAGCCAGCAACTTGGCGATCGCCCCTTCCCTCGGATTAAGTATCGACCTGGAGAGATTTTGCTGATGACACCACTACCAGAGCATGGAAGAGATGCGAGCTTGCTTGCAGATATTGCTAAGGTTTTGCTGGATCATTTAGAGCAAAGATACGACTCATTTACGCCTATTACCATGAGCTTGCCAGAAGTCAGCGGCATTGAGCCTGACTTTTGCTTTTACATTGAAAACTGGAGAGCAGTAGTGGGTAAAAAAAGAATTAATTGGGAATTTGATCCACCACCTGATTTAGCAATTGAGATAGATGTTACTAGCTATACCAATATTAATGACTATCTTCCTTATAAAGTACCAGAGGTTTGGTTGTTAAAGAATAAGCAGCTGATAGTTTATAGATTACAGGGTGAAAATTACGTAATTACAGAAAGCAACTATTTTCCTAACGCAAAAGAAATTGTGCAGCAATGCCTCCAAATTGCAAATGAGCAAACAACAAGTGAAGCGATTAGGTGGTTAAGAAGCTTTTTGCGTTGAAATTAACCTGTTCTATAGCGAATCTAAATCAGAGGTGGTAAAGGAATTTCGCCAACTTACCAACCTGCTCAATAATTGCGCCTACAGTTAGGATTTACACTGTCATATTTTTTTATCAAGAATGTCCTAGGAAAAAACGTATTTTCACCAGCGGTTTAGCAACTCTTGCTCGCGTTGCGCCTTTAATGTTCTTAAACGTTGTATCAAAGGTGAAGGATTTGCTGATGATTCTTGATACTGCTGTTCTCGCCACTTTGCTAACCGCAACATATTTAAAACGATTATGCAGGTAGTAGGTAAGCGTCGCGTAAATTTTCTCCAAATTCAGGGAAGGCAATTCCTCTAGAATCTGCTCCGGTGAATATCCTTGCAGATAATATTGGATCACATTATCAATACCAATTCGATGCCCTTTGATACGGATATCATCAGGGTTTAAAAACTCAAAATAATCTTCTAGTTGCATTCATCTACCTCTGTAGAGCTTTCTACAACTATCTTAGTCAAACTCTAGAGGCCACAAATCTGCAACTGGCACTTCCCACCCAGGAAGCAATTCGGGAACAGTTAGAATATCTCCATCGTGAAGTATTATTGCTTCTTGTCCAAAATTGTAAACTTCCACAATCCGCTCATCGGGATTGAGCAAAATTCCTACCTTAGTTCCCAAAGTCAAAAATTCTTGAATCTTAGCTCTAATATCTTCTAAGTTATCGCTAGGGGACTTCACTTCTACAGTCAAATCAGGAGCCAATTGAGCAAAAGACTTGGGACTGCGACGCAAGCGTTCGGCTAAGACAAATGAGGCATCCGGTGCGCGTAAATCTGAGTTGGGCAATCTGAAACCAGCGCTGGAAGCTGTTATTCGTCCAAGTTTGCGAGGTTTAACCCAGTTACGTAACTGGGCTACTATTTCAGCAGCAACTTCATCTGATTCGTATCCTGATGGACTCATGACAATAATATTACCCTTGACTAGTTCCAGGCGATAGTCGGGGTAATGCTGCTGGATTTTTTCTAAGTCTTGAAGCGTCAGGGACATAAAGCCTCCGATTATGACATACTTTGTATTTATATTATGGAGACAACAGACCTCTTCAAGAGCGATCGCTTTCCTCCTTGTCTACTCCATTTCTTCATGCTGCCCTAACACTCGTATGATCTAAATATCAGGAAAATATAACAGCCAGATTTTCATTGCAAAATATGGGCAATATTTGGGAAATGGATTTTTACTCTCGTCCAATTCTGGACGCAAATCAGAAAAAAATTTGGGAAGTCTTAGTCTGCGAGAGTCCTGCGGATATCAGCACAAAAACAGATTCTTTGTTTCGCTATGCTCAATATTGCCCCAATACCCAGGTCAATTCTGGCTGGTTGCGGACAGCGCTACAAGAGGCAATTACTAAAGCAGGAGAAACGCCAATTAAAATCCGCTTCTTTCGCCGCCAAATGAACAATATGATTACTAAAGCTTGCCAAGACTTGGGTATTCCCGCCCAGCCTAGCCGCCGTACTTTGGTTCTCAATCAGTGGTTGGAACAGCGGATAGAGCAAGTGTATCCTCAAGAGCCAGGGTATCAAGCAGGAACTAATCCTTCAGTACGCTTAGAAAAACCTTTACCCCAACGTTTACCAGATGCTTTGGAAGGACAGCAATGGATATTTGTTAGCTTACCGGCTGCGGATCTTTTAGAGATGCCAGAGTGGGAAATCAGCTTTGGTGAAGCTTTCCCCCTAGAGTTGGCTCAAATATCACCTGAAACCCGCATTCCTGGGATTTTGATTTTCTCATCTAGAGCGTTGCCCTTAGCTGCCTGGATGTCTGGCTTGGAGTTGGCTTTCATGAGATTTGACACAAGTGAAGGGGCAAGATTGCTTTTAGAGACTGGTGTTACAGAAAGCTGGATTGTGGCAAATATTAAAAATCCTCAAACTTTAGCAGAAGCCAAAGGTTTTGAAGAAGCCAAGCAAAAAGCTAATGGAGTACATTTTATAGGTGTACAGTCTGATCCCAAAGCCCAATCTTTTACTGGTTTTTGGCTGTTACAAGAAGTCAATCTTCTTTGAAAGGGTACAGGGAACTTTTAACACAAAACAGTAACTCGCTCACAATTCGGCTTAGCTTTACACCTTTACCTCCTTTCGTAAAAGTATGGCATTCAGAAGAAAGAAAATAGCTTGGGAATTTATTCCTAAGCGGGATAGCGACGAAGCCAGAGATTGAAAAGATGTGCGTAATGACAAGCCTTTTAGGCAAGGGATTAAACGCGAACGGGCGGTGTTCAAAACTTTCCTAGAGTGTGGTTCCAAATTAAAACCGCTGAAATAGGTTTATACGTGCCAATGATTTGGGATAATTATCTGCGTCCATTAGCGAAAAGTTTGAGCGCCGAAAGCCGATTCGACGAACATAACTTTCCAAAACAAAAACAGCGTTGATTTGCGGAAAGTCTGATCTGAACCGAAATGTCTGAGGGTTGGTTTTCAATTATCGGAACTTCAGGCGACTATCAGAACTTTCCTAGAGTGTGGTTCCAAATCGCAACTGCTGAAATACACCGATAATTTTTAGAAATTATGAGTGTGTATCAGCCTACCCTGCGGGAAGCCTTTTGAGTGACGCTTAAGAGCGTTGGCAACGTCAGTAGTTGGGGAAACCTTCCTTCTCTTAAAAGAGATACTGTGCGTTACTTGCTTCGACCTAGGGGGACAGCGCTGGACTCACCTCTGTTAGGGAGTCTACATCTGCGATTCAAAATCCACAATCCACAATTCACTAAGGGTCATGGGTTCTGAAATTTTGTCACAAGAAGATACACTAGCAGAACATCTGCTGGAACTAGCTATAAAATCTGGAGCAGAAGCTGCTGAAGTGTATCAGTCGCGATCGCTTTCTCGACCAGTTTTTTTTGAGGCAAACCGACTCAAGCAGCTAGAAACTAGCCAATCTGAAGGCACAGCACTAAGGCTTTGGCGAAACGGGCGTCCAGGACTCACCGTGGCTTACGGTTATGTCCAAGCGCAAGTAATGGTAGAACGAGCTCTTGCCTTGAGTCAACTGAATCAACCGGAACCAGTGGAATTAGGCAGTAATTTTCAGCCATCTTACCCAGACTTAGGGGAAAATGTGCCTATAGAGGTTTTGGTAAACTGGGGCAAAGAAGCGATCGCCCTCATCCGCGACGCCTATCCAGAGGTAGTGTGCAATAGTGACTGGGAATGTGATGTTGAAACTACCAGACTTGTCAATACCAAAGGTTTAGATTGTCACTACACCGATACTACCCTCAGCTGTTATATGTCAGCAGAATGGGTACGTGGTGATGATTTTTTGAGTGTTTCTGATGGGCAAACCCAGCGGGGTGAACTGCAACCCGAAAAATTAGCTAACCAAATTTTACAGCGGTTAATTTGGGCTAGAGAAAACGTTTCCCCCCCTACAGGCCGCATCCCAATTTTATTTACTTCTAAAGCTGCTGATATGCTTTGGGGCACGGTGCAAGCGGCTTTGAACGGCAAACGAGTTCTAGAAGTAGCTTCCCCTTGGGCAGAACGCCTAGGAAAACCAGTAATTGCATCCAGTCTCACTCTCTACCAAGATCCAGAAGCAGGCCCTTATAGTTGTCCTTTTGATGATGAAGGTACTCCCACTCAGTCTTTAGTGTTTATCCAAAACGGGATTTTACAGCATTTCTATGGCGATCGCACCACCGGAGATCAACTGGGTACTGGCACAACTGGGAATGGTTTTCGCCCTGGTTTGGGTAGCTACCCTACCCCTGGTTTATTTAATTTTCTCATCCAGCCCGGTTCTGCATCCCTCCAAGACTTGATTCAACAAATGGATGATGGCTTGATTGTGGATCAAATGCTGGGTGGTGGCGGCGGTATTTCTGGAGACTTTTCAATCAATATTGATTTAGGCTACCGTGTGCAAAATGGTCACGTAATTGGGCGTGTTAAAGATACGATGGTTGCTGGCAACGTCTACACAGCTCTTAAACAAGTGGTTACACTAGGTGGCGATGCCGATTGGAATGGTTCTTGTTATACTCCATCTTTGATAGTAGAAGGACTATCCACTACTGGGAGAAGCAATTAGAATAGTTCGTTGCCAGGGATGGGGACTAGGGACTAGAGACTAGGGACTAGGGACTAGGGACTAGGGACTAGGGACTAGGGAAGAGTTTTCTAATACCTAATCCTTAATTCTCAACCTCTAACTCTCAATACCCAATCCCCATTGCCCCTTATCCCCAGAGGGGGCCCCGAGTTCCCCAATCCCCATTGCCCCTTATCCCCAGAGGGGGCCCCGAGTTCCCCAGTACCCAGTACCCAATCCCCCCTATGTCGCTTCCTGTTCTGACTCAGCGCTTTCGCACTTGGTGGCAGCCTAGAAGAGGTTTAGCGATCGCAGAAGCTTCTGTTATCGGTCTGGTTGCTGCTTTATCTGCGGTGTTCCTGAAGGTCGGATCGGGATGGCTAGGAACATGGCGAGTTTATAGTGCTCACATTTTACCAGCTTGGCTGGCTCTACCAGCAATTGGTCTTGGCTTTGGTTTTCTGGCTGGTTTTTTGGTGCAGAGGTTAGCGCCAGAGGCCGCGGGTAGCGGTATCCCGCAAGTTAAAGCCTCGCTTGCCAATCTACCAGTTAAATTATCTTGGCGTGTGGCAGTCGTGAAGTTACTTAGTGCCATGATCACCATCGGTTCTGGGATAACTCTAGGACGGCAAGGCCCCACTGTGCAAGTCGGGGCAGGTTTGGCAGCTGGTATGAGTCGCTGGGTTCCGACTTCCCCAGAGCATCGACGGCAAATGATTGCTGCTGGTGCAGGTGCGGGTTTGGCAGCTGCTTTCAATGCTCCAATTGCAGGTGTATTATTTATCGTCGAGGAGTTACTCCAGGATTTATCAGGAATTACCCTAGGAACCGCGATTATCGCCTCGTTCATTGGTGGGGTAATTTCTCGGCTATTGGGTGGGGGTAGTTTGGATCTGAATCTGCAATTAATGCAATCCTCTAGCCAATTCTCCATCCCAGAAATTCCCTTTTTCATACTATTGGGCATCTTGGCAGGGTTGCTAGGTGCATTATTTAATCGTGGACTAATATTTAGTATTAAATTCTATCGAAATTTGCACATCAGCTTACCACTGCGGGTGGCTTTAGCTGGATTGATTTCTGGTATTGTCGTGGCAATGCTACCTAGTTATTTCCGTGATAATACTGGATTACGAGAATATGTGATTACTGGTAGTGCTAATCCTTCCTTTGCGGCGATCGCTTTTGCGGCTCAGTTCATCCTCACCCTGGTAGCATTTGGTTCAGGAGCGCCTGGGGGATTATTCGCTCCTAGTTTAATATTAGGTTCTTGTTTAGGGCATTTAATCGGTGTGTGCGAGTTTTACCTTTTGGGAGCAGGTTCGCTTACCACCTACGCTCTAGCGGGTATGGGTGGATTTTTTAGCGCCGTTTCTAAAGTGCCAATCACAGCAATTGTGATTGTGTTTGAGATGACTACAGATTTCAATCTGGTGTTACCTTTAATGATTGTTTCTGTAGCAGCTTACCTAGTTGCGGAAAAGGTAGTGCCTGGTTCGCTCTATGAGAAACTTTTAGAGTTAAACGGCATCACTCTCACCAAAGAGATTCCCATAGAAGGAACTTTGACAAAGTTAACAGCAAAAGATGTGATGCAGGAACGGGTAGAAACTCTAGATGCAGATATGACTCTAGAAGAAGCAATGCAGGCGTTTGCTCGTTCCCATCATCGTGGTTTCCCGGTGGTAGAGGATAGTAAATTGGTAGGAATTGTTACCCAATCGGATTTACTAAAAATACGCGATCGCAACTTAGCCAATGATATTCCCTTAAGGGAAATTATGACGCCTGCTCCGATGACGGTAACACCAATTCACACCTTGAGCAATGTACTCTATTTACTAGATCGCTATCAAGTCAGTCGTTTGCCAGTAGTGCAAGGGCGAAAACTCATTGGGATTATTACTCGTGGCGATATTATTCGAGCGGAGGCAGACCATCTTAATGGTGAAAATGGGACTCCTGGGCCGAGGCCAGAACCTTCTTATGTAGTTTACCAAACGCGATCGCCCAGCATTGGCAGAGGCAGATTATTAGTACCAGTAGCTAACCCAGAAACAGCAGCTATTCTTTTACAAATGGCAGCAGCTATTGCCCGCGATCGCCATTATGAAATAGAGTGCGTGCAAGTAATGCTGGTGTCACGCCATAGTTCCCCATCCGAAACACAGGTAAGAACTGCTAAAAGTCGCCGTTTGCTACGACAGGCGGAAGTTTTAGCGAAAAAATGGCGAATTCCCTTACATACACAGATTCGAGTTACTCACGATGTCGCACAGGCAATTTTAGAGACAATCAACGAACAGCACATCGACTTGATTTTAATGGGATGGAAGGGCAATACTTCCACTCCTGGGCGGATTTTTGGCGATGTTGTAGACACCATAATTCGCCAAGCTACTTGTGATGTCGTATTGGTAAAGTTGGGACAAGGGAAGCAGAGGAGCAGAGAGAAGTCCGAGCGGAGGCTTCCTCCGATCGGAACTTCGGAGGGGGCAGGGGAGCAGGGGGGCAGAGGAGCAGAGGGAGCAGGGGAAGAATTTCTAACTCCTAACTCTCCACTCGCTTGTACAGACGCGATTAATCGCGTCTCTACTCCCCACTCCTTCAACCGCTGGCTAGTACCGATGGCTGGTGGCCCAAATGCACGGGTGGCGATTAAATTGTTACCTGCTTTGGTGACATTGGGGAATAATCCACAAATTCGCTTGACACAGGTGTTTAAACCATCTGAGTTAAAGCCAGACATGACTGTTTTAGAACAAGCCATTCGTCAGTTGATGCGTCGTCGCAATTTATCCAATACTGTAGTTGCTGTGCCAGTCCAAGCTGACTCAGTTACCGAAGGTGTGATTCGCCTAGTAAAAACCGAAGATTACGATGTTGTAGTTTTAGGAGCCTCTCGTGAGGGATTATTACAACATGCGATTCAAGGTAATATTCCTGAAGCGATCGCCTCTGGTGTGGATAGTACAGTAATTTTGGTTAGAGGTGCAATTAATAATTAAAAATTACAAAGCTGATTGAATTTAGAAAAAACTATTTGAAAATTAGTATTTTTAGTATAGTTTATCCAATGATTTAAGATTGCTTAAACGCATTATATAAATCAATTTATTTTAATATTTTTATAAAATGCTATATTACTAAAATAAGACCTTAGCTCTCTGTAAGCAAATTAAAATATATTCAAATGTAATCCCTGTCAAGACAGGATTCAAAAGATGCTAAGTGCAATAAAAACTGGATTAAACAAAATTGTTGCTCTTGATCAAAAAGAGCAAATGAGAACAATTACTTATAGTATGGACTTGTTGATTCCTGGTTTGTATATATGGTTGCCTAACTTCACCATTCGTATTGGTGGTAGTATTCCAGATGATCAGCCTTACAAGTACCCTGGTGAAATTCACAGTCATGCTGGTATTGCTTTAGTATTACCAGGATACAGAATATGGACAACATACCAGGGCACTTATGACCCTCAACAAGCATCAGATACAGGGGATACCAAGCTTTAATTGCACAGTCATCGATTCAAATCAATTCGAGCACATAATGATAAGTGCTGGGTACTTTATATCAGGTAGTGCCCCAGCACAGGGGTCTAGAATTAAAGTCTGGTGGATTCATAGTCAATATCCAAGAGTAGAAGCGATATACAGCCCAGACAGAAAATTAGTAATAACGGCGTATCACGTTTAAGCTATTACCATACATCTACTCAAATATTTTTGCAGCGGACAGTAGTAGAATCCACTCAAACATTAACAAACTCGCCTCTGGTGTGGATAGTACAGTAATTTTGGTTAGGGGTGCGATTAATAATTAAAAATGAGAAACTTGACACCTTCTCACGTTGGAAATATCGCAGCAATACAAGAATACAAACAAAGCCTGTATATCCAGGCTTTAACCTAAAATTATTAGCGCTTAGGCAAATTTGGAATGTAACTTGATATTAGTACTTAGAACGAGAGCCAGGAGCGTCTACCACATCACGATTTCCATAACCCACAGATTCGTTTTTGCGACTCTTGCGACCAAACAAACCAAATAAACCGAGCAAGCCTAGCAAACCCCAATCCCCATCTTGATAATTACCGTCGGTAACGCCGCTGTCTCTAGTAGTATCTGTAACAGTAGGGTTAGGTGTTGTAGTTGTCTGGGCAGAAGCAGGTAGAATAGTGGGCAGTGTAGCTAAACTTAGAGCTAGAACACTAATACTAAGGGTTTTAGAGACATCAAAGCGTTTCACGATCACATTCCTCAACTGAATTTGTTTAACTGTTGCTTATAGCTTATTAAGTTACGACAATAGTAGTGTCAATCTTTAGCTGGAAATCTATATCAGCTTAAAGTTGCATCTATATATTGGGCAAACAAGCATGATGGTAGAGAATGGATTACAGCACAAGACAAGAGGGATAAGTAAGTAGGCATAATTAAACATCAAATAAAATCTTAGTTCGTAGTGAGTAGACCTCTTGCATAGGTCGAGATTTGTTGAATAGAACCACAGATGAACATCTATGTTCATCTGCCTTGAAAAGTTTCCTCTGGCGGTAAACCCGCCTACAAAACTTTTCGCTGTGTTCATCTGTGGTTTATTTTGGTCTTAAGCTGTTACGCATTTAAATTGCACATTACCTCGACATTAAGGTTGACTGTTAACTGTTAACTGTCAACAGTCAACAGTTAACAACTACAAAGAGTAGTTATGTAATTTAGACGCGCATTATACCAATTCACGAAAATCTTGATACATATAGATTTCTCGTATGGGCATTGCCGTGCCCATACGTGTCAACTTCAGCTCAAACACTCAATTTACAGTCGTTTTAGATCCCCCAACCCCCTTTCTAAGGGGGCATTCGATTCTAGTTCCCCCCTTGTCAAGGGGGGTTAGGGGGGATCGAAAATCTTGGTGGTACATCAAAAAATTTTCACTCTTCTTATCAGACTAGGCTTTTACGTTAAGTTGACACGTATGGGCAATGCCGTGTCCCTACCAACGTATTTGTATCATTTTTAAAGTTAAATGGTATTAGCTTATTCCGATTTTTCAAGAAGTATAATGATTTGAGTTATGGATGCGATTAAAAATCTTAGAATAGAGATTTTAAGGAGACACCCGCCAAATTTTCATAATATTATCAGCGCTACCGCCACTAGCAATAGTTTGTCCATCTGAACTGATAGATACAGCATAAATGTAGCCAGAATCTCGCTTCAAAGTGCGGCTTATCTCTCCTGTCGCCGGATTCCATAATTTGATTGTGTTGTCATTACTACCACTGACAAGAGTCACACCATTGAGTGTTTTGCTGTAGGCAACGGAATTAACCTTCTCAGAATGTCCCTTTAACGTGCGGATTGTCTCTCCTGTCGCCAAATTCCACAATTTAATTGTCTTGTCCTTACTACCACTGGCAAGAGTCTTACCATCAGGGCTGAAGGCGACAGAAAGAACCAAGTCAGAATGTCCTTCCTGGGTACGAATTAACTTTCCAGTTGCTAAATCCCACAATTTGATTGTCTTGTCCCAACTGCCACTAGCAAGGGTCTTACCATCAGGACTAAAAGCGACAGTAGCAGCTGCTTGGGAATGTCCCTTTAATGTGCGGATTTCTTCTCCAGTTAGCAGATTCCACAGTTTAATTGTTTTGTCTAAGCTACCACTGGCAAGAGTCTTACCATCAGGACTAAAAGCGACAGCAGCAACTCCCTCAGAATGACCATTTAGGGTGCGGATTTCTTTTCCAGTTGTCAGATTCCACAGTTTGATTGTCTTGTCTGCACTGCCACTGGCAAGTGTTTTGCCATCAGGAGCAAAGGCGATATTCCAAATCCATCCTGAGTGATTTCTAAGGGTGTAGATTTCTTGTCCATCTACTAAATTCCACAGCTTAATTGTCCTGTCATCACTGCCACTAGCAAGAGTTTTACCATTAGGAGCAAAGGCGACTGAGTTCACATCGCTGGAATGTCCCTTTAAGGCGTTGGGTTGATTGGATACAGATTGACTGGGGTTAGAATCAGTCATTAGCTGCGGGAGAAACTGTAAATACCAAACTCCCCCTAATCCCATTAGCACAATGGCAGCATTTATTAGTAGTCGTTTTTTGAGTTTGTCGTCGAGTATTTTTAGTGGAACTAACTTCTGACTGGCTGGCAAATTTGTTAGTAGTGCGGGTGGCGGCGAGATTGTTAGTAAAGTTAGGGGTTCTGGTGGTAGCAATGGCTGTGTCAAGTCTCTGATGACTTCATCTGCTGATTGATAACGCTCTTGGATATCTGCTGCCAACAGCTTGTCTAAAATCTCAACCAACTTGACACTAGAGGCTACCCCATTTCTATCCGAATTACTCAAATATTGCTGCCAAGATTCAATCCAACCATAACCCTGTTTTATCCATAGTTTGGATGGACGAATCCCTGTTAGCAGATGAAAGCAAGTTGCACCCAAACTGAATAAATCACTTGCTGGGTAAGCCTTTCCATACTGCATTTGTTCAAGTGGAGTATAACCATGTGAACCAATGGTTGTTCCTAGTTGAGTTTGTATGGTTGCTCTTAGTTGCTTTGCAGAGCCAAAATCAATTAGCACTAATCGCCCATCATTTTGACGGCGGATAATGTTTTGTGGTTTAATGTCGCGGTGAATTACGCCGCGATCGTGGATAAACTTGAGTACGGGTAGTAAATCTAGCAAAAGCTCTATAATTTGGCTTTCGCTGTATTTTACTGTTTGGTGTAATTCTTGTAGTAAATTTTGCCCATCGATAAATTGTTGTACCAAAAACAGATAATTATCTTGTTCAAAGTAAGCTAAAAGTGCGGGAATTTGATGATGTTCTCCCAACTGTTGTAGTCGTTGAGCTTCTTCTTTAAATAGCTCGATCGCTTTCTTTAATGCTGATGTTTCCTGGACTTTCGGTGCAAATTGCTTGACAACGCACCATTCATTTAGCTTATCTACATCTTCTGATAGATAGGTTCTGCCAAATCCACCTTCATCAGATAGAACCTTGATGACACGATAATGGCCCCTCAAAAGTGGTATCAATGGTGTACTGCAAGTTTGGCAATACTGGTTGCCATCAGGATTCTGAGGATTGGGGCAATCGGGATTCAGGCAGCAAAGCATACTGGGAATCCATTTGCAGTTTGTGTATATGTTAATTCATGACGTATATTTTTGCTATGCAGTTGCCAGGATGATTATTTTGCATCAAGGTAGCAATTTAGAGGTAACTAAGCAATTTAAAATAAAAAACGGAATTGTTTTCCAAGCGATCGCTAGCAGCATCTTAGCTGCTGTATTTGCATTACTGTGCATGAGCTATCCACTCTCAATAATTGAAATTTATAACAATGACGAGTGAAATTATGGCAGGCAAAAGCAACATAAGATATTGTTTTAGATTTGACTTGGCTTTAATTTTTTTTCTGAGTAGTAGTTTGTTGCTTGCAAGTTACGCTCTACCGATAAATGCTTTAAAAATCCCAGAATCTTCTGAAAAATTCCGACTTGCCAAAACACCAGATGAAAGACAACCAGAAGCGGTACAACAAGGAATTGAGCAAATCCCTGTTTCTCAACCCTCTGTATCTCCACAACCCAGCCAACCTATTGATTCACCAATACCTGAGAATGTAGCGCCCACACCAGTAGATTCTCAACCAACTCCTCAACCAACCCAAGATGGCTCGGCTCCTACACCTTCTACGCCAACGCCTCAGCCAACCCAAGGCGGCTCTACTCCTACACCTTCTACACCAACGCCTCAGCCAACCCAAGGCGGCTCTACTCCTACACCTTCTACGCCAACGCCTCAGCCAACCCAAGGCGGCTCTACTCCTACACCTTCTACACCAACGCCTCAGCCAACGCCTCAGCCAACCCAAGGCGGTTCTACTCCTACACCTTCTACACCAACGCCTCAGCCAACGCCTCAGCCAACACAAGGCGGCTCGGCTCCTACACCTTCCAGACCAACACCCCAGCCAAGACAGGGCGGCTCTACTCCCAGACCTTCAAGACCAACGCCTCAGCCAACACAAGGCGGCTCAAGACCTTCAAGACCGACACCTCAGCCAACACAAGGCGGCTCGGCTCCTACACCTTCCAGACCAACACCCCAGCCAAGACAGGGCGGCTTTACTCCCAGACCCGCCAGACCAACGCCTCAGCCGACGCAGGGTGGTCGTAAGCCAATTACTAGCCCAGGTAGAAATAGCAATCCAACTCGTGAGGTTTCGCCTGTTCCCCCATCCAGCACTCTTCCTATCAAAGAAATTAACTTTGTAGATATCGCTTTTGGTATCTTGTCTAAAGGTGATTACCAGTCTAAAGGTAGGTATTTTCATTTTTACCAGTTTGAAGGTAGAGAAAACCAACTGCTCCAAATCAGACTTGGTGGTAGTAAAGATCAACGCCGTACAAGCAACTTGAGTTTACAACCCTTCATGTTTTTGCTCGACCCAAATAATAAAGTTGTCTTAAAAAGAGGTAGTGGGGGGGCAAACAGTACAATTAGAGATGCATTTATATTTGCTCGATTGCCTGTTAAAGGTACTTACACGATCGCAGTAACTAGCCGCAATCCAAAAGATATCGGTCGCTATAGTCTAGCTCTGCGGAATGATAGAGCCAGCTATACTCTAGACGAATCAGGCGAACTAACTGCCCAAAGCTCAACTCTTAAACAAAATGGCAGTCCTTACAATGTCTCTCAATTTCAGGGTAAAAAAAATCAGCTTGTGAGTATTCGTGCAGATAGTATCAATGAGGAGTTTTCGCCTTATATAGTTTTGCTAAATTCTCAAGGTCAGAGAATCGCAGCTAATAATGACAAAGATGGGATGTACAGCGCTCTTATTGACAGAGTTAAATTGCCTGAAGACGACACCTACTATATAGTTGTCACTTCAAACAATTCACGGGAACGCGGCACATACCGATTGACTATTTTCTGAGTAGAGACGTTGCAATGTAACGTCTCTACAATGGTTTATCTGTCACTTATCCGCTGGGTTTGGCGAGGTTAGTAACAATAGTAACTAACTCATCTGGCTCAACTGGTTTGGATATATGAGCTTGAAACCCAGCTTGCAGAATGAGTTTCCGTTCTTCATCTCTGGCAAATGCCGTTAAAGCGATCGCTGGAAGTTTTTCCTTTTGCCCGGTTTCTTGCGCTCTGATTTTGCGAATTAGCGAATAGCCATCCTCCTCTGGCATCCCAATATCACTGAGCAGGATATCAGGTCTGAATTTTGCCAGCATTTCCAGGGCTTCACCTACTGAGCTAACCGCCGTCACCTGTGCCCCAGAATGTTCAAGAATAAAGGCAATTAACTCGCGCGTATCGCGATTATCTTCTACAAGGAGTACTTGCAAGTTGTCGAGTCCGGTGAAGTGATTAAATTGTTCTTCACTTTCATTGATTAGCTGCTCTGGTGGTGGTTCTACAATGGGTAACTGCACTGTAAATGTTGCTCCCCGTCCTTCCCCTTCACTAACTGCATAAACTCTGCCTGAGTGCATTTCGACTAAGTAGCGCACAATTGCCAACCCCAGCCCTAAACCATTATTTGCTCTGGTGGTTGTACTATCAGCTTGACTAAAACGTTCAAAGATGTAAGGTAGAAACTCAGCACTAATTCCCTTGCCTGTATCAGTGACAGTAATTTGGGCATTGGAGTTTACTTGCTTCAGATGCACTTCTACGTGCCCATCACTAGGTGTAAACTTAATGGCGTTAGAGAGCAAGTTCCAGAGAATTTGCTGTAAGCGTTCTGCATCACCTATAACCTGACCCACTGAGGGGTCAAAGTTAAATTCGATTTGAATATTTTTAATCTCTGCTGTGGGACGCAAAGCTTCAATTGCCCCATTAATTATGGGTATAAGGTTAACTTTACGGCTATTGAGGCGGATTTTACCTCGGACAATCCGCGAAATATCTAGGATGTCATCAATAACTTTTGTTTGAATTTTGGCATTTCGCTCGATTGTTTCGAGTGCTTTAGAGGTAGTTGCTTCGTCTAATTTGCGGTTCCGGATCATTTGAACCCAACCAATCATCGAGTTGAGAGGTGTACGGAGTTCGTGGGAGACGATCGCTAAAAACTCATCTTTGATGCGGCTAGCTTCTTGGGCTTGCTGATAAAGCCGTGCATTGTCAATGGCGATCGCTGCACGTTGGGCCAGTTCACAAGCCATTACTAAGTCTACGGTAGTATAGTGACGTCCTGGTTGTGTCGATGCAAATGTAATTGTCCCCAGCTTGCGATCGCGTACCAGCAATGGCACAATCATGTCGGACTTGGCTTGCAGTTGGTACAGGAGGCTGAGGTGTTCCTCGTTATAAGCGATTTTTAATAATGAGGACTCATGAATAACTATATTCAGTTGCGGCTTTCCAGTGCTTAAAACCCTTGGTGCTCCATAATCAGCATCGATAGAGACTGGGTAGCATTGCTGGAGTTTTCTTACTAATGCTTCCTTCTGTGCTTCCAATGCAGCCACTATTGGGTTACTGAAAATCGGCAAATTATTTTCGATGACATCTACAATACACCAGTCGGCTAGGGTTGGCACTGCCAATTGGGCGACACTGTTTAGGGTGGTGTGATAGTCGAGAGAAGATGCTAATACACAACTTGCTTCACTTAAAAAATAAGATCGCTTCTGTGCCGCTTGGGCTGCAATTCGCGTAGCTTGTTCACTGGCAAGTAACTGATTGCGTTCTAACTCTAAACGCTTGCGATCGCTAATATCGCGCATTAGCCAACGCAGAGCAACTGGCTCCCTTTGGTTGTTACGCACAGTAACTACTGTCACAGCAGCATCAAAGCAGACTTGTTTTCGTGGTTGTAAGCAAATTTCCCACTCCTCGCGTCTGTCGAGGTGCTGCAATTGAGTGAGGAAATCAAAAAAAGCTTGATGGTCTGATTGTGCGATGTAACTAAGCAGTGGCTTGCGAATCAAAAATCTCTGCGATACATTGAGCAGAACAGAGGCGGCACGGTTAGCTTCCAGAATAGTGCCATAAATATCAGTCACCAAATAACCATCTGGTGCAAAATCAAATAATTCTTGATAGCGGTGGCGTTCTTCCTTTGCCACTGCTCGTGTTGCTTTTAGCTGTTCTTCAGCTACTTTTAGTTCTTCTAAAGCTATGTGGAGTTCTTCAAAAGCTTCTGTTATTAAATCTTGTTGTGAGCTAGTAGTAAAAGTAAACTCCTGTGTAGTGCGTTGCAGTAATGCCACTACCCGTGAGCGCAATTCCTCTATTTGTTGGCTCAAATCATCTATGTTCATATTGCTTAATTTGCAAAACTATGAAGCATGAGTGCAGGTAGCAATTTAAACATAACTACACACGTAGCTTAAAATCAGTCATCTAGTAATGATAAAGTCTTTGGTCTTTTCTTCGCATCCTACTAGGGCGTTAAAACTATACGAGAGGAGTGAGAGATTGGGGGAGTGAGGGAGCAGGGGAGATATGTTTTGCAATACAACAATGAGTCTTTGATATTCGTGGACGAGTCTTTGATATTCGTGAGCAACTCTTTAATACTCGCCTCCTCTGCCCCCCTGCCTCCCCTGCTCTCACTCACTGAGACAATTGCCAAATCTTGATAGTATTATCCTCGCTACTGCTGACAAGGGTCTTACCATCAGGACTAAAGGTTACAGATGTGATGGTGTTGCTACGCCCCGCCAATTTGAGAATTTCCTCTCCTTTTGCAAGGTTCCAAAGTTTGATTGTACGATCGCGACTACCACTAGCAAGAATTGTGCCATCTGGGCTAAAGGCTACAGATGTGACTGTGTTGCTATGTCCCACTAATGTTAAGATTTCTTCTCCAGTAGCTAGATTCCAAAGTTTGATTGTGCGATCGCGACTAGCACTGGCAAGAGTATTACCATCTGGGCTGATGGCTACAGCTGTAACTGTTTGAGTATTTCCCATTAATGTGCGAATTGGATTTCCATTGCCCATATTCCACAGTTTGATAGTCTTGTCAAAACCGCCACTAGCAAGGGTTGCACCATCTTGGCTAATGGCAACAGACCGCACCCAGAATGTATGTCCTACAAGTGTGCGGATTTGGCGTCCAGTTGCTAGATTCCATATTTTGATAGTGTTATCATCACTACCACTAACCAGAGTTCTGCCGTCTGGGCTGATTGCTAAAGCATGAACAGAGTCGGAATGCCCGATCAAAGTACGGATTTGTTGTCCGGTTGCTAGATTCCATATTTTGATGGTGTTATCATCACTACCACTAACCAAGGTTTTGCCATCTGGGCTAATCACTACAATATTCACCTGCTGGGAATGCCCGTTGAGTGAAGAGATTTGCTTTGCGGTTGCTAAATTCCACAGTTTGATTGTGCGATCGCCACTGCTAGCAATTATCTGGCCATTTGGGCTGATGGCGACAGATGAAACCGAGTTTTCATGACCTTTAATAGCGTGAGATAACACAATATTTCTCAAAGCAGTTTTTGGCGGTTGACCCAAAGCCTCCTCACCGTCTGGTCTATGATTGTGCTGATTCAACCTAGCAGCCAAACTGGCGTAAATCCGGCGAGATTGCTGATACCAAGTTTCGCTAAATCCAAACAATAAAATGAAAGCACTAACTAAAACTACACTTTTGAGTAAGGTATATTTTATTGGTAAATCTGGTGCTTGTGTTGGTGGGATTTTTCTTGTTAATTGACCAGCTGGTGGTAGTGCAAGTGGTTGTTTGTAAGTCAAATCTTTAATTACTTCGTCGGCTGATTGATAGCGCTCTTGGATGTCTTTTTTCAAAAGCTTTTCCAGAACAATTTCTAACTCTGTAGTCAATGGAATTCGCAAATATTGCCGCCAATTTCCTACCCAGGCATAGCCGTTTTCCATCCACAATTGAAAGGGAGAAATTCCTGTTAGTAGATGAAAGCAGGTAGCTCCTAAACCAAATAAATCACTAGCTGGATAAGCTTTGCCATCTCTAATTTGTTCAATTGGAGAATATCCATGTGAACCGATTGATGTGCCAACTTTATTTTGAATGTTTGTAAATTGCTTTGAGGAGCCAAAATCAATCAGGTTTAATCTTCCATCATTTTTACGCCTGATAATATTTTCTGGCTTAATATCTCGATGAATGACGCCGCGATCGTGAATAAATTTGAGTATAGGCAATAAATCTAATAAAATTGCCTGAACTTCTTTAGCACTATACCCTTTACGTTGCTGCAACTCCTTTAACAAATTCTGCCCATTGATAAACTGTTGTACTAAATACAGACAGCCGTCTTGCTCAAAGTAAGCCAACAGCGTGGGAATTTGGGGATTTTCTCCAAGTTCTTGTAGTCGCTTTGCTTCTTCGGCAAACAACTCCATTGCTTTTTTTTGTGACCAAGTTCCTTGAAATTTAGGCGCTAATTGCTTGATGACGCAGTGTTCATTTAGTTTATCTGTATCTTCTGATAGGTAGGTTCTGCCAAATCCCCCCTCATCTGAAAGCACTCGGATGACACGGAAGCGATTTCTCAAAAGTGACACCAGCGGGGTGCTACAAGTTTGGCAAATTTTCTTTCCATTGGGATTTAGGGGATTTTGGCAATCGGGATTTAAGCAGCAGATCATGATCTGACAAGCGCGACTGCATGAATATTTATCTTAATAAAAGGGGTTTAACTGTTAACTGTTGACTGTTGACTGTTGACTGCTGATTGTTAACTGTTTGATTTAAATCCCCTTACCTAAACATAATTGCGTAAAGCCTACGGTATAGCTACGCTTAGAGCACAGCGGGGCTACACCCAACTGCGAATTGCAAATTGTTTAAGCTAAGTTTGTCCTTCTCTTACAAAGTTGAGCCAGTTGCTTGGGCGGGTTAAGAGACTTGTGCATTAGCGTAGCGGTAGCGACGTAGGAGCGTCACTGGCGTCTGTTCGCCTTTGGCGTTGGCGAAGCCATCGGATAGCGCAGCGTTAGCGAGGAACGAGCGTCGGAAGCCTCTCTACGAGACGCTCCGCGAACCGTTCAGACTTTGCGCTTTTCCCTTAAAGTAATTGACTCTCGCGTACTGGTAGATGTAGGTAGAAAACCCTGTTCTGGGGATTATGGAGCTACTCAATAAGTTAGCGTTTGTAGATAGTAGCAAGTCTTCCTCAGCTTCGGAAAACTACGAGAGCCATAAAATTATTTTCTTGATTATATAATAATCTGAATTGAAAATTTTTTTAAATTATTTACTCAAGTAATTTTGCTTATCTCTTGGCAAGTAACAAGCTACTATAGCGTTTTCTAGCCGACTGAGGTACAAATTTATCAGTGTACCCTGCGGAAAGCCCTTCTCCTGCAAAGACGCTGCGCGAACAGGTTCAGGGGTTCGCAAGACGCTCGATGACTCGCTACCGCTGCGCTATCGACGGGAACCGCCTTCTCTACGAGACACTTTGCGAAGGCAAAGCCTCTCGTAGAGAAGACTGCGACCCCCTCACCGTTACGCGTCTATATCGGTGTTAATCTGTGGTTAATTACTTCAACGAGAACAGCTATAGGTATTAATTAAAACCAGATTAATCAAACATATTTGACTATTAAATATAGTCAAAATCATTACTAAATTTATTTCTAAAAAGGCGTCGAGAAAACCCATTCCTTCTAAGGATGAGATGAAAGACGCGCCGTCAACAGTCAACAGTCAACAGTCAACAGTCAACAGTCAACGTGAAATCTTACCCCTTTTGGGGTGGGATGAGCTTAACTTGATTAATTGTCAATTTGATACTTTAGGTATTAATTACATGACTTTGTTTCTTTGAGTCGTGCTCTCCATTTCCGAATGGCGCTAGCAGTTCTTGCAACTGGAGGCACATATACTTGAGGATTTTCTACTTTTGTAGTTTGATTTTTGAGGTGTTGGGTAGTTAAACAGTTATTTAAAGCCGGCAAATAGCTTTCCCAGTTCAAAGCTGCGATCGCATCATCAGCAGTCCTAAAGCGTTCATCTAAAGGAATTTTCACCATTTTGCTCAAAACCTGACCAAAATCGTTACTGATATTTACTTCTTTTTGCCAACATATCTCACCGGTATCTGCATCATAGTCAAATTCTAAAGGGCTTTTGCCCGTCAACAAATAAAGACAAGTCATACCCAGTGCATAAATATCACTGGCATAAACTGGACGCAGAGACAACTGTTCTGGTGGTGCAAATCCCATAGTTCCAATAAAAGCAGTTTTATTGATTGAATTTTCACAGGCGTCAGCTAATTCTTCTTTGACTGCACCAAAATCGATTAGTACTACCCGTCCGTCGTACTCACAGCGCAGTAAGTTCTGAGGTTTAATATCCCGATGAATTACACGATGTTTATGAAGATACTGCAATACTGGTAATAATTCCTGCAAAAATTGTTTAACGGCGGCTTCATTCTTTGGCCCATTTCGCCGGACTTCTTGCGCCAAAGTAAAGCCTTGCACGTATTCTTGAACTAAATAAAACTCTCCATTGTTTTCAAAGTAGTCTAAAAGTAGAGGAATTTGAGAATGGCTACCGAGTTGACCTAAAGTTTTGGCTTCTTTTTCAAAGCGATCGCACGCTCTTTGCCAGCTTTGAGGACTAGTCACCTTCACACAAAGCTGCTTAATTACACACAATTGATTCCCTGGTAGTACAGCATTCTTGGCTAAATACGTGATGCCAAAACCACCTCTACCCAAAATTCGTAGTATTTCGTAGCGATCGCGAAATAGCTGTTTGGAACCACACATTTGACCAAGTTGAGTCTGTTGTGAAGTGTATCCATGATTAGTTATTTTGGAATAAGAGCGATTCATTAGCTATAGAAAAGCTACTGTACAATGTCTTTAATTTTATGAAAAATATTCTTTGGTGTCAGTAGCATCACTGTATCTTTGCTAAATCATGACCTTTTTCACCCTACAATTGAAAATTTCAAATATAAAATTCAAAATTTGATAGCAAATTAATCCTGATGAAACTTGTTGGTAAATGAGGTGATAAATTACCTGTGAAGTATGAAGCTAAAACATCAAAAAGTAGGGTGGGCATTGTAATGCCCACCCTACAAGCTGCTTTATCCCTTTATTAAGTTAAATTCTCCTAACTCCTGTCTCCTAACTCCTTTCTAAGGTACTTCAATGGGAATCAAAGCATTTTCTGGCAAATAATTGCAAAAACGCCCGTCATCCGCCAACACCAAAATCAGGCGTAGGGGATAATCCGGCGGAACTTGCAAATCTGCCCACGGTACTGCTAACTCTAAACAATTATTTAAAGCTACTTGAGCGCGACTAGCGCGGGGATGCCATTGATGATTTTCTCCAGCTTCCCGAAACTGAATTGATTGCGTCAGCAAATTAATTTCTAGAAGATGGTGGAAAAGGTAATTAAGTGGAGCTGCATCTGGCACGTCTGCCAAAGGAACTGGACTATTTACCATTGTCTTGTCGGGATAGAACCACAGCAAATTTAATTCTGCTGGCAAATCTCCCCCTGGTGCAACACCACTTTTAAAGTCCAACCGCAAATAGAAATTCAGGTGATCCACCCCATACCAAAGTCGCTGGATGACACTGCTGTTGTGCATTGTCCCCCGCGCCCCGCCTATTTCTATGCGTCCAGCTTTGTCCCAGTCCTGTTCATCACCTTTACCATTGATGACGGGGTGAATAAACCCTTCTGGGCGGTGGTCTGCGCGTGCTTGGTGAACTTCCACTGGTTGGCGAATATATGAAGGTATGGGTTCATTTAAGGCCTTGTAAATGCCAAACAAGTGTTCCCGAAACAACTGGTCAAAGATGGCATCTTGATTTGATGAATGTCCTTCACCAAACCACCAGAACCAGTCGGAACCCTCTGCGGCATATAAAGCTTCCCACGCTTCGGGGTTGTTGGCTTCTGTTGCTTCAGGATGATTCGCCAACAGATTCCTAGCTTTTGTTAGATAGTCCCAAGCCCGGTTTTTGGCAGGGTCGCCTATCCAAGTGGTAAAGCTGCCATCTACCCAAGAACCGCTATGCAGTTGTTCTCCGGGGATGGTTGCTGTGGCAGGAAATTGTTCGAGAAATTCGGAGACAGTAACAAGTTTGAGGTGGGGTTCGTTGCTTAATGTTTGATATAAAGCTTCTAGGAAAGGTTTACCATCTTGGGGATAAAATTCCCAACAATTTTCTCCATCCAAAGCGATGGTAACTAACCAAGGTTGTTCGCTTTGGCTGTCTCTTTGCATTTTAGCGATCGCTTGGAGGTGTCCCACTAAGTCCGCTGCTGCCTGTTTTGCTGGCATGGCGCTGTAAGTAAAGCCAATCAAATCCGATAATCTATGGTCACGAAACACAATCGCTAAATCACCTGCTGGAGTTTGCAGGCGGTATGGTTGGTACAGCAATTCTGGTTGCTGTACGTTTCCCGCCCCATCTCGGTGGAAAAAGTGTTTCAGTGTCCATCCCAAAACGGCTTCATCTGAGCAAATCCACTTAAATCCTTGATTAATAATATACGGAAGTGTCTCCGGGCTGACTGACTGTTCTGAAGGCCACAAGCCACGGGGTATTTGTCCAAAACGGTCTTTATATAGGTTCCAAGCTTTCTGTAAGTGGCGGGGGATATCTTCTGCCCACTGAAACCGATGCTGAGGTAGCGTCATATTGGGCACTGCTACCCGACCAGAGTTTGTATCAGCGAGCAAGGGCAAAATCGGGTGAGTGTAGGGCGTAGTGGTAACTTCTAATTGCCCCGCTTCCTGCATTTTCCGGTGTTGGGGAATGATGCGGCTGAGAATTTGGCGCTGTTTGGAATAAATACGCTGGCGATCGCTTAAAGTAAAATTTCGACCCTGTTTTAACCAAGCCGCAATTTCTGGGTCATCCCAAAATAGCGGATCGATCCATGCCAGATTGTGCCAAGCCAGCAAATCACTGTAATCTGGGAATTCCCAATTTGCCAGACACCAAGCTGGCCCCTTTTCCTGCTTTTGCTCGTACAACTGTGCATAGCGGGGATGAGGGTCAATCAAAGTGTGGTGATTGGCATCAAAAAAGTGCTCGATAATGAATTCCCGCTGTTGCTGAGTTAGTTGCTCAGTTGGTGTTAGGCTGGCTGTGAGGTAAGGATCAAAAGCAGTGCCAGCAATGTAATCTTCAAGTTGCAATATCAGCGAGGGTACTAAATTTACCGTTTGGTGTAACTTCGGATACCGTTCTAAGAGTAATACCAAATCCAGATAATCCTTAGTACCATGCAACCGTACCCAAGGCAAGCGGTACTGCTGACTAGGAGACACTGAAACGCTGCTGCCAGGAGATTTGTATAACGGCTGATGTTGATGCCAGATAAAAGCGACGTGTAAGGGATGGGACATAGATAGTTATTGAGGATTGGGCATGGGGGAAAGGGGAAAAAGGGGGAAAGGAGGAAAGGGGAAAAAGGGGAAAGGGGAAAAATGGGGAAAGGGAAAGAGTTATTCTCTTGCCTCTGTGCCCCTCTGCTCCTCTGCTCCTCTGCTCCTGTGCCCCCAGTTCCTCCCCCCAATCCCCAGTCCCTACATTACTTGCTCGATTTCTGCAATTTCGGGAATCAATTCCTTCAGGCGGCGCTCAATGCCCATTCTGAGGGTCATTGCGGAGCTAGGGCAAGAACCACAAGCGCCTTGCAACCGTAGTTTGACCACAGGGCCGTCAAGTTCTACGAGTTCCACATTGCCACCATCAGACATGAGATAAGGGCGCATTTCATCTAAGACTGTTTCAACGTTGTCAATTGTTAGTTCCATAGTTTTAGACCTGCTAAGTAAACGATGGCGATCGGGAATTAATTTGTAGTAGTGCTGAAATCTACTACAAATCTATTATCCAAAATTTTGTTTTTCAGCTTTGTTAAGTCGATCCTAGATCTAATTGCCCCTAGATTGTGGTTTGTCCAGTATTCTCAGACAAAAGAGTCATCTGTTCATGACTAATGATTAAACAATTGCTGGTTTTAGCAGCTTCAGAACTTACGCACTCAGATCCCCCAACCCCCTTAAAAAGGGGGCTTTATAAATTCCCCCCTTTTGAAGGGGAGCCAGCGCGGTCTTCTCTACTTTGAGGCTGCGCCAAGGGGGTTTACACGCCACTCCCCACAACGGATAGCGCAGCGTAAAGCCTTCTCTTCGTTCGCGTAGCGTGTCGTAGACAGAGGCTTCGCCTTAAGCGAAGCCATGCCGCAGGCTTTACGGCATGGCTTCTCTACTTTGAGGCTGCGCCAACGCTTAGAGCGAGTCTTGTCTGCGACACGCTGCGCGAACGAGCGTCGGCAACCTCCGCCTTGGGGTGGCTCCCCATGAGCGACTGGCGTGGGTTAGGGGGGATCAACAAGTGCAAAGATACAGCCAACCACTTTTCAAACAACCTCTAAGAAATGAAACAAACTATAGCAATTATTAAATCAGAATCACTAAACGAAGTGGTGTAAGATTTAAAAATTTTCAAAAGCGAGGCAATTAGCCGAAAAACCTTGCTCAAATAGTGACTTATGTCATATCAAAAGAACAATTTGAGTGGATTACAGTGTAATTAGGTGTTCTTGATGGCTCGCTAAAACTCTACTGCATTGTATAACCAGTTTCATACAGACTGGCGAGATCAAATTATGAAAATTCGCAGGCTAATCCGATTATGGGCAGTATAATTATTCCTGTTCATATTGCTCAAATTATGCATTCGGTATGCGGCACAATATTTAAAGAAACCCATATTTTAATTTTTCCAAATGTCTGCTAAACAAATAGATAGTCGAAGTCCTGTCATATCTTGTGACTGGCCGATTGAGCAACTACCTGGATTAAGCCAGGAGGAACAATCTCAACTACAAAATTGTGGGATTAAAACCACAGCAGCACTAGTTAAACAAGGCAAAACTTTACAGATGAGGCTGGCGTTAGCGAATAAATTACACGTTCATCCTCAGTATGTAAATAAGTGGATTGCTTTGGCTGACTTGGCACGTATTCCCAGCATAGGTATACAATATTGCGGTTTATTGCTCCATGCGGGTATTGGTTCTGTAGGGCAGTTAGTTCAAACTCCCACTCACCGATTGCACCGACAAATTTTGCGCTTGCAAGTAGCAACAATGCAGCGGCGAGATTTATGTCCGGCGATTGAGTTAGTCCAACAATGGAGTCAACAAGCAAAAATAGTGCTGAGTGCTGAGTGCTCTTAGCGGTAGCGGGGCGTTTAGCCCGTGCTGAGTACTGAGTACAAAGTTACCTCCCTGCTCCCTCTGCTCCCCCTGCTCCCTCTGCTCCCTAATCCTTAATCCCCAATCCCCAGTTCCCAGTCCCTAATCCTTAACCAATACACCATTGAGGAAGATATCAGCCAGTCCTTCTGCCATTTGCTGCATTTCTTGGGGTGAGGCGTCAGGTTCCATGAGGGTGTTGTTAGAAAAACCTGCGATCGCAAACATTCCTAAGAAAACTTTAGCAACAAGATTGGCATCCATTTGGCGATAAATGCCTCTATCCATTGCTGTTTGAAAGAATGCTTCGGCCACATCAGTCATTTTGGTGATGACTTCTAATTGGATGCGATCGCGCAAATCTGGGTGAAACTGCACTTCCATAAAACAAACCCGCATCAAGTCGGCATTTTTTTGGAAATTCCACATCCGGCGGCGCATCACTTGAGCTACAGCCTTATAGCTGCCCATCTCACTCAATTCAGTCAGCAAATCTGTGAGGATTTCTACCCAGCCACTAGTAGCAACTTCCACCAAAATTGCCTTCTTATTGGGAAAATGACGAAATAGTGTACCTTCGGCTACACTGGCAGCCTGTGCTAAGTCACGGGTGGTAGTGCCATCAAATCCTTGGGAGGCAAACAAACGCTGTGCTGCCTGTAAAATCCGAGTGCGCGTCTGTGCCTCTGAGGGCGGGGGAGAATTAAAAACTCGCATAGCAGTTATGGTGAAATCTCTGGAACACGATTTGTAGCATTATTGTCTAACGTCAAGTACAAAAAGCCCAGAAAGCTTAATACAAGATTAACGCCCTGTTTGCTAAATAGTTTGTTTTTCAAGTAGTGTAACTTTACTTTAATTTTTGCTTATGAGCCAGTCTAGCTACTCAATTTTAGATTTTAGATTTTGCGGAAAGTGGGCGGTGTCGGTTTCCGTCCCCGAAGTTTGCTCAACGCGGGGAACCCGCGCACGCAACTTCTCTTCGCTCAACTTTCCAAGACGGATTTTGGATTGGTCAAATAAAGTATCTGTAACATTGCGCCGACTGTTTGCTACCTTGTTGGCGCTGCTCATACTTTGGTGGGGATTGCTGCCAGAAATCGCTTTGGCTGATACTCAAACAGCACCTCCTCAACAACTACTACAACCACAGCGTCAAAATTCGATACAGCCTTATCTAGATCGAGTCATCAAACAGTTAACAGAGTTCCGTCTTGACAATGGTTTGAAATTCATTGTCTTGGAACGGCATCAAGCTCCAGTAGTTTCCTTTCTTACCTATGCGGATGTAGGCGGTGTGGATGAACCAGATGGGAAAACTGGTGTGGCACACTTTCTTGAGCATTTGGCGTTTAAAGGCACAACACGCATCGGTACAAAAGATTACAAAGCAGAAAAACCGCTTTTAGATCGCTTAGAGGAGCTAGATAGCCAAATTAGAATAGCGAAAGCCGATGGCAAAAAAGATGAGCTTGCCCGCTTAGAAGCTGAGTTTAAACAAGTGGAATCACAAGCAGCCAAGCTAGTTCAGCAAAACGAACTGGGGCGAATTGTGGAACAAGCGGGAGGCGTGGGTTTAAATGCTAACACTTCTACTGAAGCTACCCGTTATTTTTACAGCTTTCCTGCCAATAAGTTGGAACTGTGGATGTCGCTAGAGTCAGAGCGATTTTTAGAACCTGTATTCCGCGAGTTTTATAAAGAAAAAGATGTGATTTTAGAAGAACGACGGATGCGGGTGGAGAACTCGCCCATTGGGCAGATGGTGGAGAAGTTTATCGATACTGCTTACAAAGCCCATCCCTACAGGCGTCCGGTGATTGGTTATGACGAAGATATCCGCAATCTCACACTAGAAGATGTAGAGAAGTTTTTTGCAACATACTACGTACCCAGCAATTTAACGATCGCCATTGTCGGAGATGTTAACCCGGCTGAGGTGAAAAAACTAGCGCAAACTTACTTTGGACGCTATCAAGCAAAACCAAAAGCACAGCCAACAATTCCCACAGAACCGAAACAGACACAAACGCGGGAAGTTATTTTGCAGTTACCTTCTCAACCCTGGTATTTAGAAGGCTATCACCGTCCGGCAATTACTCACCCAGATAATGCGGTTTATGAAATCATTGGTAGTTTATTAAGCGATGGGCGGACGTCACGGCTGTATAAGTCTTTGGTCGAACAGCAACGCTTGGCTTTAAATGCCCAGGGTTTCAGTGGATTTCCGGGGGATAAGTATCCGAATTTGATATTTTTCTATGCTCTGACGGCTCCTGGACATACAGTTGATGAGTTGGCGGTGGCTTTACGCAAGGAAATTGACTCCTTGAAAACTCAGCCTGTTACAGCAATGGAATTGCAGCGCGTGAAAACCCAAGCAAGAGCAGCATTGTTACGTACTCTCAGTTCCAATATGGGGATGGCTCAGCAATTGTTGGAATATGAGGTAAAAACTGGCTCTTGGCGGAATTTGTTTAAGCAGTTGGATCAAATTGCGGCGGTGACGACGGCTGATGTTCAACGGGTGGCGAAGGGGACATTTACGCCGGAGAATCGCACGATTGGTAAGTTGTTGTCGAAATAGGGATGGAAACGTAGACGCAGAGGCGCAGAGGGCGCAGAGGAAGAGAGATATGCACAGATACAAGGTGAAGGGTAAAAGGCGGATGAGATTGAAAATTCAGAAGAGTAAGAGGCTGTTGTCTGCCTTGGTTATTGCTTTTGCTTTGTTATTTTTTACTTTTAACTTTTCTTTGGCGGCGACGGCGGAGGCAAAGCATTATACGGAGTTGCAACTTGCACCGTTGGCTGAGATCAAGTTACCCAAGTATGAGCGGTTTGTTTTGCAAAACGGCTTGGTTGTGTATTTGATGGAGGATCATGAGCTGCCTTTGGTGAATGGTACAGCATTAGTGCGTACAGGAAGTCGCTTGGAGCCATCAGAGAAAGTTGGTTTAGCTGGCTTTACGGGTGCGGTGATGCGGACTGGAGGAACTAAGAAACATTCGCCAGATCAGCTAAATGACATGTTGGAACAACGAGCGGCTGCGGTGGAAACTAGCATTGGTGAAGCTAATGGTAATGCCAGTTTTCAAGCACTTAGTGAAGATTTAGAAACGGTGTTTGGGCTGTTTACTGAGGTGCTGCGAGAACCTGTGTTTGCTCAAGAAAAGCTAGATTTAGCTAAGACACAGGCCAGAGGTAGTATTGCCCGTCGCAATGATGATCCAGATGAGATTGCTAGTCGGGAATTTCGCAAGTTGATTTATGGTAAAGAAAATCCTTATGCCCGCACGATAGAGTATGTAACACTTGATCGAGTTTCTCGTGAGGATTTGCTCAACTTCTACCAGCAATATTTCCACCCGAATAATCTGATTTTGGGGATTGTGGGGGATTTCGATTCTAAGAAAATGCGATCGCTTATTCAGGCTAAATTAGGCGACTGGAAGCGTAACCCCAAAATTGTTAAACCTCAGTTACCAGAGGTGTTACCAGCTAATACAGGTGGAGTATTTTTTGTAAATCAGCCGCAACTGACTCAGAGTAGTATTCTGGTTGGGCATTTAGGCGGACGATTCGATAATCCAGACTATGCGGCGTTGGATGTGTTGAATGGGGTGTTAAATGGGTTTGGCGGACGCTTGTTTAATGAAGTGCGATCGCGTCAAGGTTTAGCTTACTCAGTATACGGCTACTGGAGTCCCCGCTTCGACTACCCTGGGATGTTCATTGCTGGTGGACAAACCCGCTCTGATGCTACTGTGCAGTTTGTCAAAGCCTTGCAAGCTGAAATCAAGCGCATCCAAGCACAAAGAGTAACACCAAAAGAACTAGCTTTTGCCAAGGAGTCTACGCTGAACTCCTTTGTTTTCAACTTTCAAGACCCCAGCCAAACCTTGTTAAGGTTGATGCGATACGAATATTACGGCTATCCGGCTGATTTCCTGTTCCGCTATCAAAAAGCCGTAGCCGCAACCACAGCAATTGATGTGCAGCGGGTAGCAAAACAATACCTAAAGCCAGAAAATATTGTGACTTTGGTAGTGGGGAATCAAAGCGCCATTCAACCACCCTTGACACAACTAGCAGCACAAGTGACACCGATAGATGTGGCTATTCCTACTTCACAACCACAGATGAAGAATTAATCTAGGTTACTCATCCATCGCAAACTGCAATCAAATGATAATTAGAGACGCAATTTCTTGCGTCTCTAATTATATAAAACGACAAAAAAGCAATATTATTTGTAAACTCATCATTTAAAAGACGAAACTCCATTTATTATGTCTTTGAAATCAATCTAAAAATCTTGAATTTATAAGATTACATTACAAAATAGTAGAGAGGGATTTTAGATTGGTAGCTTAATCTGATCCCAAGAGTGTTTTATTGACTATCACCGTATTTCGGGAGGAAAAAATGGCGAAGATAATAATCTCCAATTTGCCTGCTAGTAGTAATGAAAATCTGCTCACTGAACTAGAGCCTTGGGAAATGAAGTCTGTGGAAGGTGGTTTAAGAAGAAGGAGAAGAAGAAGAGGGACAGATGGAATAACTGGAGCAACTGGAACAACTGGAAGTACGATTACAATCGACACAAGTGTATTAACAGCCACTATAGATGATATGAATGGTGTTCTTGATAGGCTGTCGGCACAACTCAATCAAACACTTGAGAGTGTAGAAGTAGTGGAAGAATAAATGTATGAGTCAGCTTGTTTTGAATTAAGTTTTCTTCTGATTATCGTGCGTTCTAAATCTAATTAACGTTAGAACGCACGATTTTTTTATTAAAATTATCAACTATAAAACTTTCAACTAAGATTCCCGACTTCTTTAAGAAGTCGGGAATCTTAGTTAATTCAAAACCAATATTTAAGAGACTCAAGTCATTTATTTATGTCTTTTCAACAAAGCTTAAAGCCTTGACTTTCCTAATTGTTCTGAATAAAAATTGCATTAACGGTTAAGCGAAGCACAGCTTAATTGCCCACAAAAACTACTGACTTGAAAACAAGTATTTTAGGAGAAAATCATGGCAACTATCACTCTTTCTGAATTACGTAATGCTGGTTCTCAACTATTCCAAGATTCTGAAAGCTTTCTCAATGACCTCAGCGATGTAGATGCAATCTCCGGTGGTTACGACAACTTCAGCGACTTTTATGGATTTGACAAGATCATCGAAGGCTACGTAAATGTATATGCCATCGGTCATGTTACTTACTTAGCTAAGTCATTCAGCTCCAACGATTACTCTGCTTACTAATAGCTTTGTAGTTTTAGTACTAAGCTATTTGGCTCTCCTGGGATAAAAATGAAAAGCAATCTCTGAGATAAATATGAGATTTCTCGATTACCAAATACCCAGGAGAATCAAACAAATTAAGCAATTTACAGATGATTTGCAACAAACACTTTAGGAGTTAATTATGGCAACTATTACTCTTTCTGAATTGCGTAATGCCGGTTCTCAATTATTCCAAGATTCCGAAAGTTTTCTCAATGACCTCAGCGATGTAGATGCAATCTCTGGTGGTTACGACAAATTCAGCGACTTTTGGGGATTTGACAAGATAATTGAAGGCTACGTAAATGTATATGCCATCGGTCATGTTACTTACTTAGCTAAGTCATTCAGCTCCAACGACTACTCCGCTTACTAAGAGCTTCGTAGTTGACTACTTAGCTAATAGCTCTCCTGGCTGGCGTAAAAGAGAAAAGTAATCTTTGAGATAAATATGAGATTTCTCGATTACCAAATATCCAGGAGAAGCTATCAATTTAAACACTCTCAAAATAACTTGCAACAAGAATTCTAGGAGTTAATTATGGCAACTATTACTCTTTCTGAATTGCGTAATGCTGGTTCTCAACTATTCCAAGATTCTGAAAGCTTTCTCAATGACCTCAGCGATGTAGATGCAATCTCTGGTGGTTATGATTCTGGTTTCAGCGACTTTCATGGATTTGACAAGCTGATTGAAGGATATGTCAATATCTATGCAATTGGTCATGTTACCTACTTAGCTAAATCATTTAGCTCCAACGACTACTCTGCTTACTAATAGCTTAGTAGTAAACTACAAAGCTATTTGGCTCTCCTGGGACAAAAAGGAAAAGAAATCTCTGTGATAAATATGAGTTTGAATTACCAAACACCCAGGAGAAGCTATCAATTTAAACACTCTCAAATTAACTTGCAACAATAATTTAGGAGAAAATCATGGCAACTATTACTCTTTCTGAATTGCGTAATGCGGGTTCTCAACTATTCCAAGATTCTGAAAGCTTTTTAAATGACCTCAGCGATGTAGATGCAATCTCCGGTGGTTACGACAACTTCAGCGGCTTTCACGGATTTGACAAGCTGATTGAAGGCTACGTAAATGTATATGCCATCGGTCATGTTACCTACCTAGCTAAGTCATTTAGCTCTAACGACTACTCCGCTTACTAATAGCTTAGTACTAAAACTACAAAGCTATTTGGCTCTCCTGGCGTAAATGGATGGGAAAAGTAATCTCTAAGATAAACATGAGATTTCTCGATTACCAAACACCCAGGAGAGGCTATCAAATTAAACACTCTCAAGATAATTTGCAACAATAATTTTAGGAGAAAATCATGGCAAACATCACTCTTTCTGAACTACATAACGCTGGTTCTCAACTATTCCAAGATTCTGAAAGTTTTCTTAATGATCTCAGCGATGTAGATACAATCTCTGGTGGTTACGACAACTTCAGTAAATTTTATGGATTTGACAAACTGATTGAAGGTTATGTCAATGTATATGCCATTGGTCATGTTACTTACTTAGCTAAGTCATTCAGCTCCAACGATTACTCCGCTTACTAATAGCTTTGTAGTTTACTACTGAGCTATTTAGCTCTCCTGAGATAAATGGAAAAGTAATCTCTGAGATAAATATGAGTTTGAATTACCAAATACTCAGGAGAAGCAAATAAATCAAGCAATATAGGTGCAAATTATGGCAACTATCTTTCTTTCAGAACTGAGTAATGTTGGCTCACAACTATTCCAAGATTCTGAAAGCTTTCTCAATGACATGAGTGATTTAGATTCTATATCTGGTAGTTATGATTCTGGCTTTAGCAACTATTCGGGATATACAAAGCTGATTGAGGGATATGTCATTACATACGCTATTGATCAGATTGTTTACTTAGCCAAATCATTTAGTTCCTACGACAACTCTAATGGCTAATAGCTTTATAGTTTGATACTAAGCTAAATAGCTCTCTTAGTAAGAAAAAGTAATTTCAAATACCGAGTATGGTTGTCATTGTTAATTAATCATGCTGTATCCCCAGCCAAGTTGTTAATAAATATCAACCTTGCCTACATTGTCGTTGACTAATTTTTAGCTATTTGCTGAGTTCAATTAACTAACTTACAGCTTTATCTGGGTCACATTGAGCAACTATTTAATTATTGCTTCAAAGATGAAGTAAATGGCAAAAATCGAAATCTCTGACCTGCATACCGCTGATTCAGAAACCTTCCTGACTAATCTCAATGGTGTGGATTCTATATATGGTGGTGAAGAATACGCTTTTGCTCAGACTTTTAACTTTGGCATGAAGATACTGGAAGCTGCGATCGCAATATTTGCTATCTCCAGTATTGCGTGGATTGCAAAGTCATTCAACACTGAAAAATTCATGCTCTAAAGAGAATAACTCTCTCTGTCTGATGATTGTCGTTACAACCTGACACAATGAGCGATAAGAGGTTATATATGATTGCTTTTTGGACATCTTTATGGTGGATATATAGTTTTCTAGTCTACCAAAACCAACTTTTAACTAAGCAAGAAGTTTTAGTTGTTAACGTCGAAAATTATCTAAGAATATGCCACCATTTATATTGAGTTCTCAAAATGTTGTAGACTACCTGATTTCCCAAGGTTTGTGTACTCAAGAGCAGTTTTTGAACAACATTGAGCCAAAACCTGCTAAAAACTTTAACTTGTTACTCAGCTTACCAGACGATCGGAAACTCCTTGTTAAACAAGAGCGTTATAACAGAGAAGGCAAAACTGCTGGTGAGTTTTTAAAGGAATGGCGAGTTCACAAGTTATTACAAAATTTTCCCGAACTCAGCAAAATTTATCCATGTTTTTCGGAAGCGGTACATTTTGACGCTACACATTCAATCCTTGTTTTCAATTATCTAACTGATTATCGTGATCTGACAGATTTTTACATCAAGGAAAATTACTTTGCCAGTGAGATTGCAACGGTAATTGGAACTACTCTGGCATCAATTCATCGCCTAACTATTGACCATCCAAACTATCAAGAGTTTCTCCAAGACGATGAGGATACAAGTCAACAAACTCCTAATCTGGCTCGTGGTTTAGATAGAATCACTCCGGCGGTGTTTGGTATGGTTCCTAGTCATGGTTTGAAATTCTTTGCGCTTTATCAACGTTATGACAGCCTCGGAAAAGCGATCGCAGATTTGAGCAATGCTTTTACCCCTTGTTGTCTAACCCATAATGATCTAAAGCTGAACAATATTCTTTTATCCTTAGACTGGGAAGACGCAGTTTTTCAAGAATCGCCTACAACTGACAGCATCATTCGATTGATTGACTGGGAACGCGGTGCTTGGGGAGATCCAGCTAATGACTTAGGAACATTAGTCGCCAGCTACCTGCAAATCTGGCTGTACAGCTTGGTTACTAGTAACACAATCGCGATCGAAGACTCTTTACGTCTAGCTACAACCCCTTTACAACTTCTCCAGCCTTCAATTGCGGCCCTAGCTACTGCTTATTTAGCTGACTTCCCCGAAATCTTAGAACGTCGTCCTGATTTCTTACCGCGAGTCATGCAATTTTGCGGTTTAGCTTTGATTAGAGCTATTCAAGCACAACTCCAGCATGAAAAAACCTTTGGTAATGTGGGTGTCTGTATGCTCCAAGTTGCCAAAAGTTTGCTGTGCCGTCCAGAAGCATCAATTCCGACGATTTTCGGTATGGAAGCACGCTACCTCGCTCCCACAAGCTTATCCCCTGTTTAACAGTTATCAGTAAACGGTAAACAGTAAACATAATTGGGTTTAAGGAGAACTACTAAGGGGGCGCGTTATCAGTAAACGGTAAACAGTTATCAATCAAGATAATTGGGTTTAAGGAGTGGCTCACTTGTAACTGAAAACTAATACCCAAAGCCGATTAGTGGCAGGCGCTATCAGCCGGGTTTAAATCCACCAACTGTTTACTGTTTACTGTTCACTGTTGACTGTTTAAAATTCCCTTTCCCCGAACTCACAGGCAAAAGTATATATGCAACTATTAGCTTCACTGGAAAGTCAACTGCAAGATGTTCCAGAGTCGTTGCAGACATCACTGGAAGACATCGTTCATCAGGTTCAGATTGAGTCTCACTATTCTATTCGACACCCAGACTACCAACCTTTGGAATTGCCAGAGTCAGCAGTTTCTCGTTTTCAGCAATTGCCTTTAGATCTCCAGAATAAATATTTAAGTCTGCAATTGCGTAGTTTTCTTTACGGTATTTATTACAATGGCTCTTTAAAACGTGCTCTCGGCTCCAATGCAGAGGTAACGAATTTAGCATTGAACCAAAATCTCGAAAATAACACTTTGTTGGGTGTAGATTTAGCGTTTTACGATCGCCTGCACGAAAGCAACAAGAGTGAAGGCTATTGGAGTTATGATTGGCTGGTGGTTCAAGAAGCAACAGATGATACTTTGGTAGTACAAAAGAATGGTTTGACGCTGCACATTGAGCGTCTACTCCATTTGCAACCACAAGCTCAATCTGTCACTGTTGGTAAGTCGGTGGCAATCAAAATGCCTAAGAATATCGTGCAAAACGGATTCTATATGGCAATAGCTAATGCCGGGACGACTCCCAATTATCAAAATATCGTGCGTGTCTACTTCAACTTAACTCCAGAAGGAGCAGTTGCAGTCATGGACAGTTTGACAACCCAACTTAACACTTTGGGGATTTCTTTCTCATTTAAAGTGTTATACAACCCTTCGGATTATCAGCGTTATGATTCAGGTGTGCTGTACTTTGGCAAAAGCAATTATCCAGCTGTTCACAAAGTATTAGAAAGGGTGTATGCAGAACACCAATCTCATTTTGATGAGCCAGTACCTTTGTTTACCAAGTTACTAGCGCCAGGGTTGGCGATCGCAGAAGAACCAAATCAAAAATTTGGCGATCAAGAAAGTTTTGGTACTAACCGCTGTCAAGTTATTGCCAATGGTTTGCTTGATGCTTGGCAACAAGGAAATAATACACCAGCCGGTCGGCTGGCATCGATTTTGCAAAATTTTTCTTTGCGAGAAATTGAATTGCAACGTCCTTACCTCAATGCCAACTCAGAGGATATCTACACTTCTTTGAATTTATGAAATAATCTGGATTTAGATACCCGAATTCTTAAAGAAGTCGGGTATTTAGATAAATTTAGATTTATCGAATTTAGGACTTACGCACTGAAGGCTGAAACCTAGATCTCCCCTTCAAAAGAGGGGAATTTATAAAGCCCCCTTTTTAAGGGGGTTGGGGGATCTGAGTGCGTAAGTTCTGGAATTATGATTTAAACCACTCTTAATTAAGAGTGGTTTTTTATTTTATCTTAGCTTTATGAGAGAAGTTAAGCCTGATTAAGCATTACTTTCGATGATTCAGAATTAATATTCTCAGTTAGCTTTGCTACTATTTCAACAGTAGCGACTTGTTGCTTTAACCAATTAGTAAATAAATCTCCCATAATTTGAAGACGTCGCTGCTCATCTAATTGAGGTTTAATGATTTCTTCAACGGCAATTATATGTACTCCTTTTAATGTAGTGATTGGTTTGAGAATCTGTGGAGGATTAGCAGAAAAAATCGCTGCTGCAAACTCTGGTCTTAAATCGCGGCGAAGACGGATACCTTTATATCCTCCAGCGCGGCGGGTTTCTGGATCTTGGATATATTGACGGGCGATTTCTTGGAAACTTATTTCGCCTTCTTGCAGAGCATAAAACAGTTCTAGAGCTAAGTCTTCATCATCTAATATTACTTCATAGGTTACTGCTCCAATGTAATCTAGTTGGTGTGCGTAAAAGAATGGTTCGACTTTATCTGCAAATAAATGATTTGCTAACTTGGCAGATAGTAAGTTGGTTTGGGCTATTACTTCAAAGTCATCTAGAGAAAGATGATATTTTCCTAACCATGCCCAAGTATCTTCTGCTTTGATAAGTTGGTTAGCTAAACGTAGGCTATCTGCTGCTTGTTGCAGTTCTTGTGTATCAATTTGAATTCCTGCTTTTTCAGCTTCATCTGCAATAACTTTTCGAGTGGCGATCGCTTCCAATATACTAGGGACTTGAAATGAGAGTTTGATATGGTAAAGAATATCATCAGGAGAAACAGTTAACACTTTGGACATCATCTAATTCCTCCACTTAGCAACCAGTTTTATCAGTGATACAAACAAGCTGTTTATAGACGACATTAATGTATATGTTTAGTCTTGATAAATACAGCTTCAACGGCTTTATTTAATATTAGCTTTAATACTTTATTTGGTAACAATTATAAAATATCTTTTTATTAAAACAAGTTTTTTATTTATCCATCAAAATATAGATGCAAATATTATATTTAATTATTTAAAATTAATAAAAAATTGACTTTTTATTAGAAATATTAGTAGTTTAGTATGCAGAATTTCGCCTCTGTAAGTATAAAGTTTATGGCGTATAAAGTCAGCGATCGCTAACCAATACAACTTGCATATTTTGTGAACTTGTAGGGATTTTAACAGTAAACAGTTGACTGTTGACTGTTGACGGTTGACAGTTAACCGTCAGCGGTTAACGAACCTCATGAGTGACTGTGCATTTAAAAGCGTAATAGCTTAATAACCCAAAGCAGATTAGTGGCAGGCGTTATTTGGCGGGTTTAAATCCCCCACCATACACCCCCAGAACTGATAACTGTTTACTGTTTACTGTTGACTGTTTCCGAGCATCAGTTATCAATGGTCAGTAGTAAATAAAACTGACCATTGACAATAGATACTGGTACAGCATGGCAAAAATAACTGTATTTTCAGCGTAGTGTACTAGCTAATTAATAACTAGTGATTAAAGCTCTAAACCACCTTTTTGCAACTTCTTAAACGGATCTAAGATAAAGTCGATAACCCGACGCTGGCGGATAATGACCTCTGCATTTGCTGTTTGACCAGCTGTTAAGGGGATGCGTCTATTGCCAATTTGGATATTAGGATTGTCTAGAGTAATATCCAACTCATAAGTTTCTACGCTGCTTTGGTTGCCTTGGCTATTAGTCTGAACTTTCGAGTTAGGTGAAATCCAACTGACGCGCCCTTCTACCACTCCATAATCTTGGAATGGATAGGCATCAAACTTGATTTTGACTGGCATTCCTACCTTTAAGAAACCACTTTGTTCGCTGGGCATCTGTGCCTTGAGAATCAAAGGAGTATTGGTAGGCGCAATTTGAGCAAGCATCTGTCCTGGTTCGACTACAGATCCAGGTTTTTGAATGGGCAACTCAAAAACCGTACCATCAATAGGCGATCGCACTACTCGTTGCTGTAATTGGAACTTGATGGACGCAATCTGGCTTCCGGTTTGAGCAATTTCTGATTGTAGGGATGTAATTTGTGATTGCACATCTTTGAGTTGCTCTTGATTTTTGAGTACCGCCAGTTTACCTGATTGAACCAGGCTTTGATAGCTGCTTTGTTGCTCTTGCAAGCGCAGTTTTGCTTGCTCAATCTCTGACTGGGCTTGACTCATAATCGCCTGATAGTTGCCGAATTGCTCTTGTAAGCGCAACTGGGCTTGTTTGATATTACCTTTAGCTTCTTCCAACGAGCTAAGACTTTCTTCTGCTGTCTTTTCCAGTTCCACAACTTTAGTTTGGGCAATTGCACCTTGCTTCAAAAGATCGCGATAGCGTTTGACTTCTGCTGCATCTCTGCTTAAACGACTGTTAGCTAACTTTTGAGCAACCTGGGTGGAATTGATATTCTGCCTAGCCTGCTCCACTAAGGCTTGTTTTTCTATTCTTTGTAAGAGATACGCACTCTTTCTAGCATCCAGGTTTTGCTGCGCTTGATTAACTTGGGCAATTTTTTCCAATTGTTGGGATTGGTTTTGTTGCTCTTGAATGTTGATTGTCAAGACAATTTGGTTTTTAAGTAGATCTAGTTGCGATCGCCGATTGATTAACCCTTCTAGTTTGGCTTGTGTCTGTTGCAGTTCTGAACGTAGAAGATCAGATTCCAGTTCAACCAAAACCTGCCCTGCTTTGACGGTTGTACCTGGTTTGACATTAACAGTAGTGACGCTACTAGTAACTGGACTATCCAATCTTTGGGTTGCTCCATTAGGTTCCATACGCCCTCTGGCATTTCCTGTTTCATCTACTTTAGAAAGCATCGACCAAGGTAAAACGATCGCAGCAAAACTAATCAGCAAATACAGCATGGAGCGAGTCCAAGCCTTTGGCAAAGCATCTAGAAGTTCTTCTGTGCCATAAAACCAATCATTGCTCTCAGCTTTTTTCTGTGTCCGAGGATGAATAACGGTACTCGTCGCGTCCTCAAACAGGAGATACTCATCCTGCGTTGGCGCAGGAGGCGCGTACGATGAATTTTGAGATATATGTGGCATGAGTCTATTGGGGATTAGGGATTGGGGATTAGGGATTGGGGATTAGGGATTGGGGATTAGGGATTGGGGATTAGCAAAATTCCTTCCCAGTCCCCAGCCCCCTTTAAGCTGTTTGAGCTAACTGTTGCTGGTTGAGATAGAAGTAATGACCTCTTTTGGTGATTAATTCATCGTGAGTACCGCTTTCGACTAATACACCGCGATCTAAAACCAAAATCAAGTCGGCATGACGCACTGTGGAGAGGCGATGAGCAATGATCAGGCTTGTGCGTCCTTGGAGGATTTTTTTGAGGTTGTTTTGAATAATTCGCTCAGATTCGGCGTCTAGATGACTGGTTGCTTCATCTAATACCAAGAAAGAGGGATTTCCTAACAAAGCACGTGCGATCGCTAACCGTTGGCGTTGTCCACCAGATAACATCCCGCCACCTTCACCAATTTGGGTTTCGTAACCCATCGGCATTTGTTTAATGAAGTCATCTGCTCCGGCTAGGCGTGCGGCTTCAATAACCTCTTCTAGAGTCGATTCTGGATGAGCAATGCTAATGTTTTCGCGAATTGTACCGCCAAACAAAAAGGTATCTTGATCTACAACACCGATTTGAGAACGCAGCGATCGCAAGGAAATATTAGTGACATCTTGACCATCAATCAACACTTTCCCGTCTGTCGGCGGATATAAACCCAAAATCAATTTGGATAAGGTAGTTTTACCAGAACCACTACGCCCCACAACCGCTACTGTTTGCTCAGCTTTGATTTCAAAACTGAGATTTTCTAGCACGTTAATATCACTTTCTGGGTGATAGCGAAAAGTCACATTATCAAAGCGAACTTGACCTTGCAAATTTAGTAAAGACTGGCGGGGTTGATGTTGTAAATCTTCTTCCGGTTCCGCTTCCAAAACATCATTAATCCGCTCTGTGGAAATAATCACTTCTTGCAATTGATTCCACAGCACTACAAGCCGTTGGAAAGGACGAATTACGTTGCCTAACAACATATTGAATGCAACTAATTGTCCAATTGTCAGTTGGTTTTGAATTACTAACCATGCCCCAAACCAAAGTAATCCTGTAGTTACTAGCGTTTCAATACTGGAACTGAAAACTTGCAGTTGATTACTAATTATCTGTCCACTAAAGGTTTTCTTAATGACATTATTCAGCAGTTCTTCCCAATGCCAGCGTACTGTCTGCTCAATTGCCATAGAGCGAATTGAGCGAATTCCTGTGAGGGATTGAATCAGATAACTGTTCTCTGCGGCTGCGGCACTAAAAACTTCGCGGCTGATGCGGCGTAAAAAAGGTGTGGCGACGAGTGCTAAAAGTACAAAAGGTGGCACGATCGCTAAGCTGAACAATGCCATTTGCCAGCTATACCAAAACATCAACCCCACATAAATAAACACTGTCAGCAAATCTAAAATGATTGACAGTGCTTCTCCAGTTAAAAACCGCTGAATTTTCTGATTTTCTTGGACGCGAGAGACAATATCGCCAACGTAACGCGACTCAAAGAAAGCTAAAGGCAAGCGGAAGGTATGTTTAATAAAACCGACCAACAGCGCGACGCTAATGCGGTTGGCTGTGTGATCCAGCAGATATTGTCGTAGTCCGTTGATGGCGACGCGGAACAACCCAAAAATCAGCAACCCTAAACCCACAGCGTTTAAAGTCAAGGTGCTACCTTGTACAACTACGCGGTCTAATAGCAACTGCGTAAATAAGGGTGTAACCAGTCCAAATACTTGAATCAACACTGAAGCAAAGAACACTTCTAGCAGTACTTGCGAGTGAGGTTTGACTAAATCAAAAAACTGCCAGAATGGTGTGATTGCTTCCTGGTTTTCTTTAAGCAAGGCTGTGGGTTGCAATAGCAACGCATAACCAGTCCAACCAGTTTTAAATTCGTTGTGGGTAAGGGTGCGTTGACCGATGGCGGGATCACCAACAATCACGTGCTTTTTATTGATTTCATAGACAACTATGTAGTGCTTGCCTTCCCAGTGAGCGATCGCTGGTAGAGATTGTTGTGCTAATTTATCAAGGCTGGCTTTCACAGGACGGGTAGTAAAGCCGATAGTTTCTGCGGCAGCTGTTAAACCCCGCATTGATGCCCCACTACGGTTGATGTTGGCAATATCCCGTAGGCGGTTGACACTAGAACGTTTGCCCCAATAGCGGCAAATCATCACCAAGCAAGCTGCTCCACAGTCTGAGGCGCTTTGTTGTTCAAAGAACGGATACCGTTTGGTTAGGCGTCCCCACCAATGCCGCGCTTTCACCGTTGGGCTGGGAAAGTAGGCTCGTTGGATCTTTTGCTTTGGTGTTGGATCGGGATCTGGCTGTGGAATTGGGTATTGGGTATTGGGTATTGGGTATTGGGAAGCACCTTCCTCGTTCCCAGTCCCCAGTCCCCAGTCACCAGTCCCTAGTCTCCGTTCCTGGAAGTCGATCAACTCTGCTAATTGCGGCCAGTGTTGTTGTGCTGTTTGCCAATTAGCATTTCTCAAACTGTAAGCGATCGCTGGTTGTGTTGCCTGCAAACTTCCCTGCTTTGGGTTTACATAGATGTTTCCAGGTGTCAATCTTCGCCCGTCAGAATGTAATAGCTCTCCGACACGCAGCAGCCAGAGCTTGGTATCTTTGGTGAGTTTGGCATTTAGAGAACCACTCTCTAAAGTGTGCCGCTCAAATAAGGATAGTGCTTTGAAAATCTCTTCTACAGATGCATTACGGGGAATTAGGGAGTTCTGGGAACAAAACAGCAGCAAATCCCAAAGTTCTGCACGTGCTAAAAGGCGATCGCGGATGCTCTGGGATGTGCGAATTAACTCTTGTAGCGCCTCTTGATTGAGATAACAAAGCTTTAAGTTTGCCGAAGCTCTAGCAACATAAGGACTGAATTTCTCTTCTGGAAATAGAGTCAATTCGCCAAATGATGCTCCAGGTAAAAGGGTGGTGATTAAGTTATTAGAGCTATCGAGCAGTCTAACTTTACCTGTAAGAATGATATAAATTCCTGGCTCAGATGTAGCTGCTTGCCAAAACTGCTTTGCTACTGCTGGCTCGACAATTTCCAGCGCTCTGAAACACCTGTCAAGTTCCTCGTCTGACAGCGACTCACCCAAGGTTTGGGTGAGTTGTTCAGCTAACTGTTGCTGGGAAAACGCTGACGGCATTTTCTTACCTCCAAAACTGTATTAAGCAAAATTGCATCCCAATTGCATACTTTTGCGTTAAGAAATTGTTTGTATTTACAAATGACAACTCTTACAAGAAATATGCAATTAAAATGCGTAACAGCTTAGTTATTGGTCTGAATCAAATTGAATGACCAATGCAAACTAGGTTCGGAGTTAGATTGCAAGTCGCCGATTGTAATCCCAGCATCCTTATTCTGGTCAGTTTGTTGTTGGCTAATGTTTTTGCGCTTGGTGGAAAGTCCCATTTGTTTAAGCAAGCGATTCACATGGCGATCGCTAATTTCAATGCCAAATTCATTTGCTAAATGTTTGCTTAACCATTGAGCTGTCCAGTAACCAAATGCATAGCCATATTCACGCGGACTATGGCTCACCAATTCTTTCAACCGTTCAATATATTCATTATTTACAGTTTTGGGTCTACCGATGGGTCGCTCATTCCATTTGTGCGCCAAACCTGCTTCTGCTATCCCAATCCAGTATCGCGCCATCTCTTGAGAACAACCGATGATTTCACAGATTTGGGTTTGAGATTTACCCATATCCGCCAGCAACATAATTTCAATCCGCCGACGATATTCTGGCTGTAAATTAGCTTGCAAGTTTTTCAGCAGTGCCTTCCGTTGAAAAGGCGTTAAAAACTTGCTTTCTTGGGTATCGTAGCTTTCAAAAATCTGATCTTGACTTAAATCTTGTGTCATAATTCTTACCAGTTGCCGTCAATTGCAAAATGTGGGCAAATGTTTCTATTGCAGCTGTTTTTAAATCCAAAAATATTAGGATTCACAGTGCAAAACTCATTAGTTTCAGAACGTTAATTAAAGATTTACATGATGTGCAACTAACACTGTTTTTTAACAGTAAACAGTAAACAGTAATCAGTAACCAGTAATCAGTCAAGTTAATTATGTTTAAGGATAACCACTATATCGGCGAGCACTGACAACTAAAAACTAATAACTGAAAGTCGATTAGTAGCAGGCGTTGCTTAACAGTTATCAGTCATCAGTTTTTTTCTGACCACTGTTTACTGTTTACTGTTCACTGTTCACTGTTCTAACCTCCTAGCTTTCTCAAAGTGTAGGAGAGTAGTCCTGCGTTAGCTTAGATTGTGATCCCTCAATATCCGACTTTAATTGGCATAGTCTAGAACACAGAGGTAATCCAAAAGTCTAAAGGACATCATGCAATTTTTTATTTTGTCCATCAAGCAAAATCTTTATTAAAGACTGCACTCCCAAATTGCGATAGTATCTAGCTCGCAAAAAGTAGTAAGCTCTAACAAAAGATGCATCAAACATAGCTGTTATGTTCCCTGATAATCAGCAATCACTGGTAAAACACTTAGAAGCAGTGAGCTACTCACTGGTTAATTCCAAGAAGCTGACAGACTTTGTACCAAGCTTGGTGCAGAAATAGTATTATTTGAGACTATTTCTACCTGGTTGATAATAACAGGAAAGTAATATATAGCCTGATAGTAGCTGTTATTTTGAGGATTTTACTGAACTCTACAATACAGGTTCATAGGTCAACCTCTCAGTATTTAGGTAGGTTAAGTTTTAATTACTAAAAAGAGGTTTCAACCTGTTCCAAAAACTGGAATCTAGAAGCAGCGAAGGTCAGGTATATGTATGAGTACAGCAAATTTACTTCTGACAGTAGCCTAACACTAATTATATTTTCATCAGCACCAGAGTGATAAATCTGAAGTTCTCTGGAAGAGAAATTCAACGGACAAGTGACAGTCTCTCACCCTTCATTTTAATCCACTGTTATTTATTTAAAAATTCTCCTACATTTAGCCAATATATTTTACTAAAAAGGAAAAATCTTTACTATATTTTGATAATAAGTTTATTAAAAAAATATAAACCAATTTTATCTCAAAAATAATTGCTTAGTTATTAATTTTTTTTTGCAAAACATTAACTGCAAATTCAAAATATTTATAATCTCAAATAACAAAATAGTAGCTTGATGTTTAATCTATTACTGCTTGCTTAAAAACACAATCTATTTGATAAATACTTAACAAGTTTACATCTATCTATAGTGGTAAAACTAGATATATGGAAGTATCTGAACAGATTTTATATATCAGTATCTATCTTTAGTATGAAAATAATATAGCAGTCCTATGTGAGTTGTAAGAATGAACAAACAGCCTTCTCTATGAGACCAAGGTGTAGCTTGCTTAAGCGTAGGGGTATCACAGCCTTTTGTAGAGAAGAGAATAAGCGCCAATAAAGACAAAAATAATCTCCTTCACCATCGGGAAATGGCTAACGACAAGCTGTAGTCACAAGTGGAAACTAAATCAGGAACCATAACCTCTGGAGTCCCCGGAGGTTTTTTTTCTAAATGCGATCGCACACGCATACAATTCCTTTGTAAAGAGGATATTTGACGACTCCTACACGTCTCGTGCATTTGATACGCTGTTATGCATTTAAATTGCACATTACCTCGATATTAAGGTTGACTGTTAACCGTTAACTGGCAACAGTTAACAGTTAACAACTACAAAGAGTAGTTAGTTTAAATTTTCCTAGATTACCACTAGTTAAGGCAATTCCTCAATATCTTGAGCAAAGTACAACAGCAGGTAGAAACACAACGCTCAAGGCTTTTCGCCTTTGGGTGCAACAGCAGATAAAATTTATTTAAAGGAGAAATTTATAGTAAAGTAATTGCAGCCTTAACAGCAAATAAATCAAGTTGCGGAAGCTATGATCAAACCAATTCGCATTCTTTTGCAGACTACGATTTCTACAACTGAAGATGACTGGAGCATTATTCGTTTCTCACTGTTACAGGAATATCTGGCATCTGTTAAAGATGAAGTGGGGTCATTGTTTGAAGTTACAACCCGCGATCGCAAATCAAATGCAGAGGGTAATGACCCAGTTTTGAGTACACTAGATAAATCAGATTTCGACGAACTTTGGCTGTTTGCTTTAGATGTTGGCGATGGTTTAACTGAAAAAGATATTGCTGGTATTAATGCTTTTCGACGACGTGGCGGTGGTATTCTGACGACACGGGATCATCAAGATATGGGTTGTTCGATGTGCGGTTTAGTTGATATTGGTGATGTTCACTATTTCAACACCAAAAATTTCGACCCTGATGATTCTCGTTGGTGTCGAGATGATCCATATACAACTTATATTTCTTGGCCTAACTATCATTCGGGAGCTAACGGCGACTATCAAAAAATTACCCTAGTCGAACCTGTTCACGAACTATTGAAAAATCCTAATTCACCTTCTGGGTTCATCGAATATTTTCCAGCACATCCTCACGAGGGTGGTATTGGAGTGCATCCAAGCAACCTCAACGCACAGGTGATTGCATTGGGAAACAGTTTAGTTACAGGTCGTGACTTCAATTTGGTCGTTGCGATCGAACATTACACAGATGCACATGGTAATCTACTAGGCCGAGCAATAGCTAACTCCAGTTTCCATCACCTAGTAGATTACAACTGGGACATTGAAAAAGGCTGTCCTACATTTGTAGATGAACTACCGGGAAATGGTATGAAACAAGAGCCACGCGCCTTAGAAGATATCAAGACTTATGTGCGTAATGTCGCTTTATGGCTAGCACAATAAAATAGACTTCTTGCATGAATCAGATTATAAACTGTTAAACAGATAAGCTTCTCATTCCTCTTTGCGTGAATCTGAAAATTCTGATTTTAAAATATTTGTGCAAGAAGTCTAATATCCAAAATGTGAATTAACTCACATTCGCAAGAATAGCTTTCATTTAACTAATTAGGAGTAAACGATTGTACTACTTGCTTCATGGCTTTTTTTAGTTCTTTTTCACATCACGAGCCATGTTGATATAGTAGTCTTCAATTTTGGCATTAGAACGGCGGCGGGTAGTCGTCGGAGTTACAGGAGTTGTATTCTGAACCGTTTCGCTTAACTGTTTAGCCGAAGTTTGCTTTATACCCTGCGCTTCATCAGATTGCAAAAAATAACCAGGTTTGGTAAATCCGAATACCCCAGCAAAGAAGCCAAAGAAATTTCTAGCGAAATTAGAAAAACTGGTGAAAATAACTGAAAAAAAGGCTTCCAAACGAATGAAAGAATTGCGAAGAATTTGAGTTATACGAAGCATAGCGACCTCTACTATTACCTGTTATCTTGATGACCTACTTCCATGATAATATGCATTACTTTCAATATTCTGTGCCAATAGATTGAAAGCCATGATGTTAAGCATTTACTTAGGACTGAAAACTAATAATCCAAAGCCGATTAGTGGCAGGCGCTATCTAGCGGGTTTAAATCCCCCACCATACCTCTTGATAACTGATAACTGTTTACTGTTTACTGTTTACTGTTTACTGATTTAATTACGCCTCCACAGATATTTTCACCTTTTGCCGTTGACTAGTTGCAACCAACCACTTACCACCTGAAGGCGCTAAAGTGATGCCTCGACGTGTAGGTTTCACTTGATAATTATCAATTAATGCCAATTCCATCTGTGACAACACCGTCACCAATACTAGTTTCATTTCAAACATGGCAAATGCCATTCCCAGACAGCGGCGATTACCACCACCAAAGGGTAAATATTCATACTGTGAATATTGCCGTTCTAAGAAGCGCTCTGGCTTAAACTGCTTCGGTTCTGGATATAAATCTGGGCGGTGATGAGTTAAATATATACAAGATGATAGTAATGTCCCTGGTTGAAATTCATAGCCCATAATTTCGATTGGAGACTTAACAATACGAGGTATGGTGAGCATTATAATTGGGTAAATGCGTAGCGTTTCTTGGCATACTGCTGTTAGATAAGGCAAGCGAGAAACTTCATTCCAATCTGGATTCTCACCAACATTATCTAACTCAGCCAACAGCTTTGTCCGTACTTCTGGCACATGGTGAATCCAGTATAAAGCCCATGTCAGCCCGGAAGCTGTAGTTTCGTGACCAGCGACTAATAGAGTCATTAACTCATCGCGTAACTCTACATCCGTCATTGGCTCACCATTGTCGTCACGTGCCGACATCATCAACGAAAGGATATCACTTCGAGATGGATTTAGGTGATCTCTGCGTTCCTGAATCTCTGTGTAAATTAGTTGGTCTATTTGCCGCATTTGATGCAAAAATTTTCCCCAAGGACTCCACGTACCCCAATCTACTTGTAGTGCAGGAAAAAACATCATGGAAGCACGTAAAGGTGAGCCAGATAAATCAAGCACGGAACTTAAGAGTTCTTGTAACTGTGTAAAACGTTCTCCTTCACGTAGACCAAATACAGCTTGTAAAATTACCTTGAGAGATATTTCTTGCATGGAGTCACGAACAGAAAAAGCTTCGCCGATTTTCCAACCATTGATGACTTGATTTGTAATCTTAGCAATAACTTGACCATAGGCTTTCATCCGTTCGCCATGAAAAGGCGGAGTCAACAACCGCCGCTGACGTTGATGAGATGCGCCAGACAGCAATATCAATGAATTGTCTCCCAACAAAGGTTGTAAAAGTTGACTTGACCCTCTAGCGTCTAACTGCTCTAATTGAGCCGTAAAAATCTGCTGAATAGCTTGGGGATTACTAAATAAGACCATTGGCTTATTGCTAGTTAACCATAACGTAAAACAGTCACCATGCGCTCTTGCAGTTGTTTCCAGTAGTTGTAAAGGGTTAAAAACCCACTGAAGTGACTGTGTAAATTTTGATTTTTGTGGACTATCTGGGAGTTTCATAACAAATACTCCAATGGTTACTATTTCACTAACCTAACAGAGTTAGAAATAAACGTGAAATATTTTTACTAAATCTATCTTTAGATATTTTTGATACCAAGCGATCGCAACTAGACTTGCGAAGCAGGCTTTTTTTTAATGTGTATTGCTATGCATGTAAATATCTATATTATTGACCTATTGGTTATTGGCACACTCTTGCTGATGGTTACATTAGGCTCAGGCTGGATTTCTCGATTACCTCTTTCTTTTGCTATTATCTACCTAGTGGTTGGTGTTTTGTTAGGCCCTTATGGCTTTGGGCTGATTCAATTACGTCGAGATGATGTATTTAACGCCGAGTTGCTAGAGCGTATAACAGAATTTGTAGTAATTGTTTCTGTGTTTAGCTGCGGGTTAAAAATTGTTCGCCCACTTAGTTGGAAGGATTGGAGTATCACAACGCGACTCATTGGATTGTTGATGCCAATTTCAATTTTTGCTCTAGCTATTGTGGGTAAATTGTTTTTAGGAATGAATTGGGGAGAGGCTATTTTATTAGGAGCAATTCTTGCACCAACTGATCCAGTGTTAGCCTCAGAAGTTCAACTAACTGATACTAACGACCAAGATGAGTTACGCTTTGGTTTAACTTCTGAAGGTGGGTTAAATGATGCTTTAGCTTTTCCATTTGTTTATTTTGGTATTTATGCATTAAAAGATAACAACTGGAATAACTGGCTGAAACAGTGGATTTTGATTGATTTGATTTGGGCGATTGCAGCTGGCATTGTTATGGGAATTGTTGTCGCTAAAGCAGTAGTTTGGCTCGACAAAAAAATCCAAAAACGCCGCAAAGCCGATGAGTTGATGGAAGATTTTGTTGCCATTGGTACAATTTTGCTAACTTATTCTTTAACAGAAATAGTTAATGGTTATGGTTTCTTGGCAGTATTTGTTGCTGGGTTAGTTGCCCAACGCAGTTATAGAAATCTTGAGAAGCCACTAGCTCAATTAGGATTTGTTGAGCGGATTGAAAAACTGTTAGAAGTTGGAACAATCTTGTTACTAGGCTCAATATTATTATTCAAGCCAATACTCAATTATGGTGCTCAATCCTTGTTAGTACTTCTTTTATTATTCTTGGTAATCCGACCTGTCGGAGCCTGGATTAGCACAATTGGTGTACGTCATTTCAACTCTCGCCGCCGCAAGTTACATCCAGCGACTCGCTGGTTATTTGGTTGGTTTGGTATTCGCGGTGTAGGCTCTTTATATTATCTTGCCTATGCGTTTGGTAATGGCTTAAAAGGTGAAGCTGCGGAACAAATCGCCTGGATTACTTATACCACTATTATAGTTTCTGTAGTCATACATGGAATAAGTTCAACACCATTAATGACTTGGTATGAACATAAAATTGCCGGTCAAGCTAATGCTAATCCACCTGCTACAATTGATGAAGATCAAAATATATAATCAATAATCAATAATTCCTAAGCTCATCCCACCCCTAAATGAGAATGGGATTTCACGTTGACAGTTGACAGTTGACTGTTAACCGTCAACATAATTCGTAATTGATAATGACGCTCAAGGTCTCGCTACCGCTACGAAGCGCGTAATTCGTAGTTACAATCAACTTAGAATTGAACTCACCACTCTCTTACTTTGCGCTGATTGAAGACCACAAAGCCATGCAGATTTGGTGGGGGCTATGACACGAAGTAATTACGAATTACGAATTACGAATTACGAATTAGTAATTATTTGGTCAACTGTTAACTGTCAACAGCCTAAAAAGGCGTTTTTCATCACCTACCGAGAAGGAATGGGTTTTCCCGACGCCTTTTTATAATTTAAATAAGTGTTAGCTCTGAACTCTCCAGGCTCATTAAAAATCAGCGTGGGAACAAGACTCATTCTTTAATTATGAATCATGAATTAATAATTAATTAGGTATAAGTACGCCAACATGGGTTATGTCTTGTTAGAAGCGATCGCACTCAAAACAAAGGCAAGTAGCATATTTAACATAAATGACTAAATTTACATCAAATTTAAATTAGCACAAATACATTTAAATCTATAGCTTTAATGAAATTTTGAAGAATTTACTTTAGTCGCTACAGGAAATCGGATAATTTTTCGTTAAGCTGTAAGCGCTATGATTGAAGATTATCGAATACCTTATGCACTCGTTGTTATCTGGGCCGTTGAGTACACAAAGATTAACGGTTAAGATTGCAGGGTTGCCTACATCATTACAAGGTAAAAAGCTTGTGCAGATGTCAGATTTTCATTATGATGGTTTGCGACTGTCAGAAGAAATGTTAGAAAATGCGATCGCAGTTAGCAACCAAGTAAAACCAGATTTAGTCTTATTAACTGGTGACTACATAACCACAAGCCCCACACCAATTCATCAACTAGTACTACGACTCAAACATCTGCACAGTCGCGCTGGTATTTATGCCATACTGGGCAACCATGATATATATTACACACACTCCAAAGCGGAAGTTACAGCAGCTCTGAATAACATTGGGGTTAACGTTCTTTGGAATGAAATTGCCTATCCACTCGGAAAAGAATTGCCACTGATAGGATTAGCAGACCGTTATTCAAAGGAATTCAATCCTGCATCAGTAATGAATCAGTTAGACCCCGCTATACCTCGTATTGTTTTATCCCATAACCCGGATACTGCGGAGATATTGCAAGCATGGCGAGTCGATTTGCAATTATCTGGTCATACTCACGGGGGTCAAATCGTGATTCCTGGAATCGGCCCTGTGGTAGTTGTTTACAAAAAAATAATGCGAAAAATACCCTTAAAAATACGGCGTCGCATACCATTTTTACGAAGAAATTTTTCTGTTGTCCACCATTGGGAATGGGCACAGGGTTTACATCAATTAGGAAAAAATCAGTTATATGTCAATCGTGGCTTGGGAACTTATCTTCCCGGTCGTTTATTTTGTCGCCCAGAAATTACTATAATTACGCTACAAAGTGAGTAATACTAATTCGTAATTCGTCAGAAAAAGCTTGAGCCAAGCAATTTACAGTGCGTTACACAGTTTATAAAAAGGCGTCAGGAAAACCCATTCTTAGAAGGAATGGGATGAAAGACGCTTTTTTGGGTCGTTGACAGTTGACGGTTAACAGTTAACAGTCAACATGAAATCTCATCACCTTTTAGGAGTAGGATGAGCTTAAGAAATAATACATCTTTTCCTAACTAGGTATAATTTTGTATCAGAATTTCAACCAATACATTTATTTCATTTAGATTCTATGACAGAAATTGTTGCAGTTGCTCAAGATATATTTTAATTTTTGGTAAGCTGTAAGCGCTGGTATGAGGAGTGTCAGTTACTATATGCACTGGTTGTTTACAGGACATTTAAGAGTCGATAAAATAACGGTTAAGATTGCAGAACTTCCAGCATCTTTACAAGGTACAAAGCTGGTGCAGTTGTCAGATTTTCACTACGATGGTTTGCGACTGTCAGAAGAGATGTTAGAAAAAGCGATCGCACTTACTAATGAGGTTGAACCGGATTTAGTTCTATTAACTGGTGATTACGTAACTGACGATCCCACGCCAATTCACCAACTAGTTCTTCGACTCAAACATCTGCAAAGTCGCTATGGTATCTATGCCGTACTGGGCAACCATGATATACATTACAGCCACTCCCAAGCAGAAGTTACAGCAGCGTTAACTAGTATTGGGATTCATGTACTTTGGAATGAAATCGCTTACCCCCTAGGAAAAAAATTACCGTTAGTAGGACTAGCTGATTATTGGTCAAGGGAATTTCATCCCGCAACAATCATGAATCAATTAGAACCTAACATACCCCGCATAGTTTTATCTCACAATCCAGATACAGCCAAGATATTGCAACAATGGCGCGTAGATTTGCAATTATCTGGTCATACCCACGGTGGTCATATTGTGATTCCAGGCATTGGCCCTCTAGTAGTCTATTACAAAAAACTGCTGAAACAAATTCCCAAAAAACTGCGATGTTGGGTGACGTTTTTACTAGGAGACTGCTCTAAAGTAGTGCGATATTGGGAGTGGGCACAGGGATTCCATCAGGTAGAAAAAAACCAATTATATGTCAATCGCGGCTTAGGAACTTATCGCCCAGGACGCCTATTTTGTCCACCAGAAGTTACTGTAATTACGTTAGTTAATTATTGACCAAAACAATTGTCAATTCGCAGTGACGCTCGTTCCGACGCTATCCCTACTGCTGCGCTGTCATACATCTTTTTCTTGTCTTTCAGCAGCAAAGACAAGGAAAAGATGCAATCGTCGCCGCCCACCTTATATCCCACCACTAACCAGAGTACAGGTAAGCATGGAGAATGAGGGCGCAAATTAGTTAAAACACCTAACTTTCCACTTCATGTTTAACAGTTATCAGTAAACGGTAAACAGTTATCAGTCAAGATAATTGGGTTTAAGTCCCCTACTATATCAGTGATCACTTCCAACTAAAAACTAATAACTGAAAGTCAATTAGTGGCAGGCGCTATCTGGCGGGTTTAAATCTCCCACCATAAGCCTTGATAACTGTTTACTGTTTACTGTTTACTGTTTACTGTTTACTGATTTAATAAGCGTCCATTGGCAGACAAGAACAAACAAAATTTCTATCGCCAAAAGCTGAGTTAATGCGGCCAACAGCCGGCCAGAATTTATGTTCACGAGTCCAAGGCGCAGGGTAGGCAGCTTGTTCACGAGAATAGGGATGATGCCATTCTCCAGCAATAAGGCTTTCGGCAGTATGGGGTGCATTCTTCAAGAGATTATCTTGAACATCCACCTTGCCTGATTCAATTTCAGCGATTTCGGCTCGGATAGCAATCATGGCATCACAAAAACGATCCAACTCTTGCTTAGATTCGCTTTCTGTAGGTTCCACCATGATTGTACCCGCCACAGGCCAGGAGACAGTCGGCGCATGGAAACCGTAGTCCATGAGACGCTTGGCAACATCATCGATTTCAATGCTCGCAGATTTTTTGAGCGATGGCGAAGCGCCTCGCAAGCTACGCAAATCCAAAATGCACTCATGGGCAACTAAAGCATTTTTCCCTTTATATAGAACGGGGTAGTAAGGTTCAAGTCTCTTAGCAATGTAATTAGCATTGAGAATTGCCACTTTAGTTGCTTGCGTCAAACCAGCTGCACCCATCATGACAATGTACATCCAAGAAATTACCAAGATGCTGGCACTACCCCAAGGTGCAGCAGCAACAGCACCAATATGTTGGGTATTGGGAATTTCCTTCTTCCTAGTCCCCAGTCCCCAGTCCCCAGCCCCTAATACGGGATGTCCGGGGAGAAATGGCACAAGATGGGAAGCGACGCCAATGGGCCCCATGCCAGGGCCACCGCCACCATGAGGGATACAGAAGGTTTTGTGTAGATTCAAGTGACAGACATCCGCGCCAATATCTCCAGGACGGCAAATTCCCACTTGGGCATTCATATTCGCCCCATCCATGTAAACTTGGCCACCGTGGGCATGGACAACAGCGCAGATTTCTTGAATTTGCTCCTCAAAAACACCGTGAGTTGAAGGATATGTCACCATCAAGGCGGCGAGTTCGTTGCTATGTTTTTCTGCCTTAGCTTTTAGGTCATCAAGGTCAATATTACCTTCTAAATCACAGGCAACCGCCACTACCTTCATCCCGCACATCACCGCACTTGCGGGGTTTGTCCCATGTGCTGACTGGGGAATTAAACAGACGTTGCGGTGTGCTTCACCACGACTTTCATGATATTGGTGAATCACTAAAAGCCCTGTGTATTCGCCTTGAGAACCAGCATTTGGTTGCAGAGAAATTCCCGCAAACCCGGTAATTTCAGCTAACCATGCCTCAAGTTGCTGAAACAGGATTTGATAACCCCGCGTTTGAGACAGGGGAGCAAATGGATGAATCTTGCCGAATTCCTCCCAAGTCACTGGGATCATCTCAGATGTGGCATTTAACTTCATCGTGCATGATCCTAAAGGAATCATCGATGTAGTTAAGGACAAGTCTTTAGTTTCTAGTTTGTGCAGATAACGCAACAACTCAGTTTCGGAGTGATAGCGGTTAAAGACGGGGTGAGTTAGGTAACTGCTTTGACGAGAGAGGGAAAGAGGGGAGTAAGTTAACTCTTCTATGGTGAAAGGTAAATCGTCTGTACCTGCGAAAATTTGCCAGAGGTCAATTAAGTCTTCTAATGTAGTAGTTTCGTCTAGTGAGATGCCGACGGTAGTTGTGTCAAAAATCCGTAGGTTAATATTTCGTGCTTGACAAGCTTCAAGAATTGCTTCCAATTTATGTGTTCCCAATTCCACCCGCAGCGTGTCAAAAAAATTCTGGGAACTTATCTCATAACCCAGGCGCTTCAATCCTTCTGCCAAAATTAAAGTTAATTGGTGGATTTTATCAGCAATTTTCTTCAATCCATCTGGGCCATGATAGACAGCGTACATACTTGCCATCACCGCCAGCAGCACTTGTGCTGTACAGATATTACTGGTGGCTTTATCACGGCGAATGTGCTGTTCGCGGGTTTGCAAGGCGAGACGCAATGCAGGTTTCCCGAAGGCATCCTTTGATACACCCACGATTCTCCCTGGAACCTGCCGTTTATACTCTTCTTTCGTGGCGAAGTATGCCGCATGGGGCCCTCCAAACCCTAACGGAATACCGAACCGCTGGGTGCTACCTACAGCAATATCAGCGCCAAATTCACCGGGGGGTGTTAGCAAAGTTAGGCTTAAGGGATCTGCTGCTACCGTCACCAATGCACCCTCAGCATGGGCTTTTTCTATAAAAGCGCGGTAGTCGTAAATGATGCCGTCACTTGCAGGATATTGCAAGACTGCACCGAAAATTGGTTGATCAAAATCAAATGTCTGATGGTCATCAACAATAATGTTAATCCCCAGGGGTTTAGCCCGTGTTTGCAACACGTCGATGGTTTGGGGATGGCAGTCACGAGAAACAAAATAGGCATTTGCCTTATTTTTGCAAACGCCGTAACTTAAGCTCATCGCTTCCGCTGCTGCTGTGGCTTCATCGAGTAATGAAGCATTGGCAATTTCCAAACCTGTGAGGTCGATAATCATTGTTTGGAAATTTAGCAGCGCTTCTAGTCGTCCTTGGGCAATTTCTGGTTGATAAGGGGTGTATGCAGTATACCAACCAGGGTTTTCTAGAATGTTTCGCCCAATTACGGGTGGGGTAATACTGTCGTGATATCCCATACCAATAAATGAGCGGCAAACCTGATTTTTCGCAGCAATTTGTTTTAACTTTGCTAGTGCTGCATACTCACTTTGTGCTTCTGGTAACTGTAGCGGTTTATTCAGCCGAATCGCCTGCGGCACTGTTTGGTCAATGAGGGCATCTAAACTGGAAAAACCTAATACCTCAAGCATTCGCTGGATGTCATTTGAGTTAGGCCCAATGTGCCTTTGCGTAAAATCACTAAACTTTTGACCTTTTTCGTCTAGCACTTGGCGATCGCTAGACTTAGGAATAGAGGCGTAAGATACCACAAATTCAACTCCAGACGCAACTATTTCATATTTTGCAACAAAAACTAGGGATTGGGGATTGGGGACTGGGAAGATATTGAATAGGTGAACAAGAATAATTGTTAGTTACCTCCCCTGCCCCCCTGCCCCCTACCTCTTCTCTACTCCCCTTCCACCTGAGCGCGGTACTCATCCGCTGTCAAGGCGTCCTCAACTTCACCAGGGTCATTGACGCGCACTTTCAAGAACCACCCTTCGGCGTAAGGGTCATCTGCTACTTGTTCAGGAGATTCAATCAAGGTTTCATTGCGTTCGATGACTGTACCAGTTACGGGCGAACTCAGGCTTTCAACGGCTTTCACTGATTCAATTGAGCCAAAGGTTTCTCCCTTAGTTAGAGCGTCGCCAATTTCTGGCAGTTCTAAAAACACGACATCGCCCATTTGGTCTACGGCAAAATCAGTAATGCCAATAGTGGCAATCTCGCCATCTATCCTGACATATTCATGAGTATCCAGGTATCTTAAATCCTGAGGATATTCAAAAGACGACATATTATTTCCTCTCTCGTATCAAAAAACTTATCACCCCAACAGTAATTGTGGTCATATTTGGTAATTAACCATACTGTAGATTGAGTAACTCACAACACATTATCCTCAAAAACTTCGATGGTTATCAGTTAGTGACACGATTTTTTGAGCGATAAAAGGGACGTTTAACTACAACTGCTGGGTAAGCTTTGCCACGAATTTCTACTTCTAGCTGCTGACCAACACTCGCTAGCTGGGTGGGAACGTAAGCTAAGGCAATGGGATAGCCAAGTGTAGGCGATACAGTACCACTGGTAACTTCTCCCACGATTTTACCTGCGGATAGAATTTGGTAGCCATGACGGGCAATGTTGCGTCCTTGAGTTTGCAAACCTACGAGTCGGCTTTGCACCCCATCGGTTTTTTGCTGTGCCAAAACTGCCCTACCAATAAAATCACCCTTGGTGTCCAAGTGAACCAGCCACCCTAAACCTGCTTCTAAGGGAGTGGTGGTGTCATCGATATCTTGCCCGTAAAGTGCCATTGCTGCCTCTAAGCGCAGGGTATCTCTCGCACCCAGTCCACAAGGGATGACACCAGCATTATGGAGTTTTCGCCACAATTCTACCCCGACATCTGGATCTACCATCACTTCAAAGCCATCCTCTCCGGTGTAACCTGTACGGGCAATGAAAGCTGGTTTATCTAGTACTGTTGCTTGGAGGTGTCCGAATGCTTTGACTGGTTGTAAGTCTTCTTGCACCAAGGTTTGGAGATATTTAATTGCTTTTGGCCCCTGCACAGCAATTAAAACTTTATCTGGCGAAATATCTTGAAATTGCACCTCATCTAGGTTGAGATGTTGTAATAGCCATGCTTTGTCTTTACCCGTGGTTGATGCATTGACTATAATTAACGCCTGCTGTATCCCAGTATCTTCACCTTGGTAATAGACAATGATATCGTCAATAATTCCCGCTTGGGGATTCAACAATACGGTGTATTGCGCTTGACCGGGTTGCAATCGACTCAAGTCTGAAGGCACTAAAGGCTGGAGTTGGGAAATGAGGTTTTTACCTTGGAGGGTAAATTTGCCCATGTGGGAAATATCGAACATCCCGGCTGTATTTCTGACAGCCTCGTGTTCGCGGCTAATGCCACTAAATTGTACGGGCATTTCCCAACCGCCAAAGCTGGTAAGGCGTGCTCTGAGTTCTACACCCAGTTGATATAAAGGAGTTCGCGCCAAGGATTGGATGATTTCTTCTTGATTAGCCACAGGTAATTTTGCGATCGCACCTCAACATCTATCTATCCTACGGGATGCTAGCAAAAGATGAAGGCTCAAGGCTCAAGGCTGAAAATTTCACACTTTATACTTCAGCCCAGTGAGGTTTAATAGTTAATGATGCAAGTGTTGAGTTTTGTTAAGAAAACATTATGAAATATGGACGACTACTAGCTAGCTTTGTTTTAGCTATGGTTCTTTTTTTGTTTCCTCTATCGGCGCAAGCTGCAAGTTCATCTAGTATTACCCGTTCTGCTGGTAATGATGAATTCAAAGGCAAGGATTACTCTGGTCAAAATTTAGTTGGCACTGAGTTTACCAATGTCAATCTAGAGAATTCCAACTTTAGCAATGCTGACTTACGCGGTGGTGTATTTAACGGTAGTGTCTTGGAGGGAGTAAATCTGCATGGTGCAGATTTTAGTAATGGCATAGCCTATCTAGCAAGGTTTAAGAGCGTTGATTTAAGTGATACAGTTTTGACAGATGCAATGATGCTACGTTCTACTTTCGATGATGTTAATATCACGGGTGCTGATTTCACGAATGCAATTTTAGATGGACAGCAGGTGAAAAAGCTCTGCGCTAAAGCAAATGGTGTGAATTCTAAAACTGGTGTCGATACTCGCGAGTCTTTAGGATGTAAGTAAAATCTTACCCCCTCTCTTTTTATCACTGGAGAGGGGGATATTGTTTTTAACGGCAGAGGACATGGAGAGCGATCGCTTTTATAGTAACTCTAAAAATCGTTCAACTTCTATACGAGCTTGTTTTAAAATCTTAGCCAGAGTAGAACGCTTGACTGGTCGATGAGCCGGAACTGTCAAATTAAAGACTTCATCTGGCATGGTTTTTTTGAGTCTAATGTGACTACCTCGCTGACGGACAACTATCCATCCCGTTCTAAAGCAGCGATAATCTCAGTGTAGTTTAGGTTGGGAACCTTGCTCATAGTACCAATTCCCTCACGATTACTCCTTCTTGGACAACCAATTCATTTTCTAGTGGCTCAAGGCAAAGTTCAATTGCTTCTTGGATATTTTCTAATGCTTCTTCGATAGTTTCCCCTTCACTGATATAGCCTGGAAGTGAGGGAATATGGACAGTGTATCCGCCTTCATCACTGGGTTCTAATACAACTTTTATCTTCATGTTTAGAACTTATAACCCACTTTTCTATTTTGAATTACTTTGATGCGATCGCCACTTGAGCCTTAGAGGCTGACAGTTGAGCCTTTGAACCTCAAGTTTCGAGTTTTGTACTTTATACAGCTTAGCGATGTCTACGATGGGCTATGCCTGAACAGTTTATCTTTCGCGTAGCGTTCCGCAGGAAAGGTATCACTATTTGAAGTTAGAATTGATAAGCGATCGCTATTCCTCTGCTTGTTGTTTGAGTAAATTGACTAAAGTATCGGATCACCACAAACCAGCGTCACGCAAAGCTTGAATTCCAGGAGATATGCTTGGGATTAGTCCACGTCTTTTTGCTAATATCAGCAAGCCTCCTGTTCCAATAGTAGTAATACCTAAAGCTTGACCACAACGCCGTGCTGCTCTATCGTCAACAATAGCCGCACAATCTGAATTTTTTAGTGCCAAACTCAATACTTGTGATTCTCTCTTTCCCAAATCCCAAGCTGCTACAACAGGAGCAATAGTATTAACTTCTACTGTTTTTATCCAATAAATACTGGGGAGTTGTGTAGATGTGATATCATCTTTTGTTATGACTTATTCAAAAACACCTAATGGAACTAAAATTTCTGTGAATAATTGTGGAATTAATTGCGCTTGCTGACTTTTTAAAAGAACAATCAAAGGTGAAGAGTTAATAATTCACAATTAATCGACATTAGCCAGTTCCTCGGCTAACTCTTGGGCAGTATGTTGCATAAAATCTACTTGGTAGCGTGATAAAGCATTAATAAATTCAGCACGAGTTAGCCCAGCAATTTCTGCTGCTTTGGCTTGTAAAATGTCACCTAATTCATACCATTTAACTGCTGCTGCAATTCGCATTTATTGGATAAATTCTTCAGGATTTTTACGAAGTGCTGAAAATACTGTTTCTGGTAATTGGATTGGTACTGTTCGCATAAATTTATCCTCAGTTTATTTAGAGAGCAACGCCTGCCCTCTATTTTTCACTGTACTTTAGATGTAAGAAGGCGATTTTTTCTAGCCGCTTCAGCAGTGTTTCCAAAGACAAATCTGGCATTGTATCCAGATATGGAACAGCAGAGGGAATATTGTGATGAATTTCTTTAATTGTAGGGTGGGCATCTTGCCCGCAATTATATTTCCTTGCCAGGCAAGCCCGTAACTTTTCTAGCTTACCCCGGCTTTCAGAATTGGCTAACTCAGGATAACTCTGAGCGAACTTGTCATAAACCTCAGTCATCCGTTTTTTGAAAGCAGCAGCACCGATGTTTAAGCTGGCAAGTTTTGCCTCACTCTTCCCTGAGTTTTCAGTTTTCAAACGCTCTACAAAAGCTACCGTTTGCTCCGGGGATAACCCATGAGTAGCAGCTTCTTTTGCTAGAAAATCAGCCCATTGCATAGACAGCTTGTGAGATTTCTCCTTGATTCTACTTAATTTCTACTTTGTCTACATCTCTAGGGAATCTCTTCTCTTCAACGCAGAAATATCATTTGCATAGAAACATTTAAAAGAGCTTCGAGCCATGAAAACTGCCCTAATAACTCCAGCCAATTCCAATCAAACTACTCAGACTTCCCAATTGATCCCCGCCTCGCCAACATCGCTAGAGAAACCATCTACCTGGATGCGAGACGGGTACAGTCCTACTGAAATCATCCTTGCAATGGCAATTTTAACTTCATTATCGATTGGGGGAATTGCTACTGTGATAGTTGCAATTACGGGTTTAGTCAAAACTCTAGTAACCGTGATGGTGCGCCCAACAAGCGAAAAAAATAAGTAGCTTTTGCCTTTCTTTAATCTGCGTTCACAAATTCCAAATAGTCATTACTGAGTTCCTTCACCGCCAAGTCATAGAATTGCTTGCCATGTTCCGGTGTAGCCAAGCCAGGATTTGATCCCATGCGTCCATCTGGATAATGCGCTCGAAAGTTAGCTGCACCATAAATCCTGTGTCCAGTTCCAACTTCTGGTGAGAGGGGTGCTTGCTTAATCGCCTCTGGATAGACGTATTGAGTGAGCGCTACTTCGCTTGGGGTAGCATGTGAGCCTTCTTGGTTGCCATACAATTCTTTAGCTAGCTTATAAACAGAACCGCACATAAACCAATTAGCCACTTGACATTGTACTTGTTGTGCATTGGCAATCTGCAAATCTTCTAAGTAGGCGTAAGTTTCGGAGAAAGCAGCTTTGAGAGTGGCAATATTGCCGCCGTGTCCGTTGATAAAGTAGAACTTGGTAAAACCAGCTTTGGCTAAACAAGTCACATAGTCTCGCACCACCTGAATCAAAGTACTGGGACGCAGACTGATTGTGCCAGGAAAGGCGGTGTGGTGCAGTGCCATTCCTACATTGATTGTAGGGCCAACGATCGCCTGGGTTGCATCACCTACACCACGAGCGATCGCTTCTGCACAAATAGCATCAGTGCCAATTAATCCCGTTGGCCCATGTTGCTCGGTGGAACCAATAGGTAAAATAATACCCTGAGACTGCTGTAAATAAGCTTCGACTTCCTGCCAAGTACTTAAATGAAGTAACATTTTTTAGAATTTCCCTCATTACAATTGCGGTGGGAAGCAACCTCTTGCTACTGGATAGCATCTTCTATAATTAATTTCCCACTAACATGATTATGAACTCCCTTTCTTTCATACGGAAATAATCACTATGAAATACGGCGATTTTAATGAATATCAACGACTGTAGAGACGTTGCAATGCAACGTCTCTACTATATTTTTGGATATCAGCCACCAATTTGGCAAAATATTTCTGCTATTTATTTTTAGAAATATTGTTTAGGAGATAGAGTTGCAACGAGTTTTGTAAGATACAGATACAAGCACTTTACTAATTTTGCCTGTCCTACAACTCTCGTTGCGAACCTCCCTACAATTAAAATTTGAACCGAGTTATGAGATGTTTGTGTTCTAGAAAATAAAGCAGATAAAAATGCTTTGGAACCAGCACATCTCTGCTCTTGACTAAGCAAAGTAATAATGTTTTTTCACGTCACTTGTTATTTCCCATACACAGGACATACCAGCAGGAAAAGTTACCAAATCGCTTTTACCCATCTGCACTGGCTGTCCACCATCAGGAGTAACAATTACATCACCTTCTAAAAAGTAACAAGTTTCTTGAGAATCATACGTCCAAGGAAACTTAGAGATTTCCTTTTTCCAAATGGCCCATTTGAACACACCTAATTGATTAAGACGCTCTTGACTGGGTTGATGCTCAATTTTAATTTCCATGCCATGTTTACTTTAGTTATTTTCAGCAGTAGGACTGAATATCTTCTCCACACTGATCTACTAAATAACACAAAGCGCGAAAACGCAAGCCTACAAGTTGATCATAAAGGGGATTGAGCTTGCACATGGGGGGAATATGTCCAATTTTGCGACCAAACAGCATCACATCACGCTCGAACGGACACTGAGCAGGAATCAGTTTAGCAATAAACTTAGCTAATTTCCGATTCGGAATTTCGAGTTTGTCAAGCCATATACGTAATGGTTGCAGTAAATCTAATTTAGGCTGAGCAAACTTGTTTTTATTCCCTACTTTCTGGTTTTCTCCTACAGCATTAATAAAAGCAGGGAAAACAATACGCCGATTATTTGTTTTGAGCATTGTTGTAAGCAAGGTTTTCCTTGTGTTGATAAACTATTCGCTAATTTGAGATGTTAGTATGCAACATATTTCGGTCATTTACTTTGTGCTTGTAGATATAAGACGAGCACAAAACAAATAATTAACATCCAGTATTGGAACAGGGAAATGGTTTAACTAATTGATATTTAAACCCACCAAATGATGAAGAACTGTCCCACTAAATACAAAATAACAAAGAAATTATAAAAATGGTATTTCTTTAACTTATTAATTGCTAATACCCAAAATAGCAATCTCATATCTTGAATATAAATGCTTGGTTTTGAAACTACATAGTACCTTGAGGTGTAGTTTTGCAGACAAAATTGCGGTTTTGCTCTGACTCCAGCTAGAGATTCCAGGATTAGCCCTTCATGAAAACAGATTCTAGGGTATTGAGTATCAAATCAAATGTCATGGATGTTACATAAACTGACCTGAATATTATTTAATAAGTTGCAAAACCTGGTTTGATCAGTACAAGCTAATATTCTTGTGCAATTAACTGTAATTTAGGTAAAACTGGTTACAAAAATGTGGAGCAAATACTGAGTTTGCACTCAAAGAAGACCAAAAAGTTAGAGCTTGATCTACTAATATCTGTTGACAAAGCTACTCCTGTATATGTTCCTATAAAAAAACTATCTTTGGCAATGCAAGTTGCGAGCTATGTCTACGCATCTGTGAACGGCGCAATTGCTATGGTCGGTGGTAAAAAAGAAATATGGCCAGGCGATCGCGTTATTAATCAGTTAACCAGCAGTAACAGGAACGACAATTTAAAGCCTCTACCTGAGCGAAACCTCTACCTCAATAATGATTTCTAATTCTGTATCACCTTGATTAGACTCTTATTGCAGAGTATCAGGGTCGTCAACGCCGAGCGTTCTCAACCTTGCCTTTAATTGTTCTATTTGCAATTGTGCTTGTTCTGCTCGTTGACGTTCTTGTTCTGCTCGTTCTTCTGCTTGCTGCCTTGCTGCAACTTCTAGCCGTAACGCCTCTGCTAGCTCACCGGGGATCAGTAATTTTTCACCCGTATCCTCTCGATAAAACCCAATCAGCCGACCCTCAAGCACCAAGCGCAGTTGTAAAGGTTCACTGCGGCCATCTTGAATAGCTTCGTAGGTTTCTCCCCGCAAGCGATAACCACGTAACTGTTGCTCTACCCACTCGCCTTTCGGATCAAACAACCAGTATTCCTTAACACCTAGCTGCTCATAGAGAGTCTTTTTGAAGATTTCATCTTGTTCCTTTGTACCAAAAGATGTCATTTCAAAAATGACTGTGGGTACTTGACCCTCTTCCCAGATTTTATAGTTGTCTCGACCGCCAGGTGCTACATCAAAAATTACCATCACATCTGGGGCAACCCGCAACTTGGGAAATCCCTGTGCATAGTAAAGAAATTGATTTCCCAATACTGTTGCTTGACGCTCTGCTAAATATTGTTTGAGCACTTCCAGGGTGGTAAGCAATGCATAAAGGTGATCGTAGGTTTCCGCCACTGGTTGACCATCAGCACTAGGGTAGAAGGGTTGAGATTCGATACTGACAGGTAGAATAGCTGTCATGGTTATAAATTCAGTGCTACCAATTTATTCTAGAGCAAGTCTGGCGCTCCCTAACTTCTGGGTATTTCCAAGCTTTTCAGAAGATAACTACATAACTCACAAAATCCTTCTACTTCGGCATATGTAGTTACATAAGCAGGCTGATATTGTAATTGATTGACATATTCCAGCACATTCGCCACGCCTACAGAAACCGGAAAATAGCGGGGATCAAATAAACTTTCATCATTGGGGCTATCGCCAACAGTGACAACTTGTTCTGGTGAGTACTGAACGTATCCGCGCAATACCTGTAACAAGCCCACAGCTTTATCTTGCCCTTGGGGTTTAATATGGCATTGCACATTGCTGTAGGTGAATCCCCAACCCATTTGCTGACAAAGATTATCGAGGGTTTGTAGTTCACTTAAACTCAAAGCAGCTACATCAAAAGTCCAGTCAGTAATGCGAAAGCGATTGTCAGCAGATTCCTGAATTTGGGGAAATTTGGTTTGTAATTGCTTAAAAGCTATAGCCAAATGCTGGCGATGCTCAGCTAAATCGGCAATAGGTGTTAAAGTTACTGGTTTCTGGTTCCCGGATGGAAAGAATAAACCGCCATTTTCTGCCATAGCCCCCGCAATCGGCATCAAGCTACTCAATCCACTTACCCAACCGGCTGAACGTCCCGTGACAATTAGCACTGGGATGCCAGATGCGGCCAAATCCTCCAGCGCTTGCAAGAGTGTAGCAGTGAATTTTCCTCGTTTGGTTAGAGTGCCATCCATATCTGTGGCAACAAGACGAATATTGCTCAAGCAAGTAGATGAAATCTTAGACAAGGGTATTAGGTTTGTTGAACCTTCAGCAGGGACGCTTAAGTGTCTGGACATATGCGGTTTGAGAAAAGCTGTAAAAAATATTAATGGTACAGCAAGATGGTATTCCAGATTTGGGCATCCTAAAAATCAGGAGTCAAGTTTTTCAGTTTGTCAACTATGCTCACTTCGATGTTTCTTGCCCAATCCCCAGGGTCAAAAACTAAAAAGGCATCCCAGGAAGTGCCCGCAAGCGATCCTCAAACACCACCTTTTTTGGTGATAACTTCTGGAGGACTGGCTTTAGCGGTGATTGCTTTGATTGTATATAGCAAACTCCAGATGAATCAGCTGGAGAAAAAAATCAAGTTTGAAAAATTCCGTGTGCGAGAACTAGATAAAAAGTTTAAGCTGGCGCTGGAAACAATTCGCAAAATGGAAACTAATCCCGATTTGGTCAACTCACGGGACTTTAACCTAGATTATCTGCGAATGCGGATGTCAGAGGAGGTGTTTCATTTTGCAATCCTTAATCAAGTTAAGATCAAGGTCAAAGATAAAATTTCTCAAGCTCTGCGTCCAAATCAAGCTCAACAAGGAACATTAGGAATTGCTAATAGTACTGGACGACAGGTCGATGAAACTTTTGATGTAGAGTATGAAACTGGTAGCCCAGCGAACCCTGCTAAGCGAGTACTGTTTCGCATCCAAATCCGGTTAATGAAGTTACCTACGCAAGCAACTTCTGCGACTATTAGCCAAATTATTGACTGTATTGAAACTTACCTGAGTCCAATAGAAGATGAAGATACATGGCAACCGACAATTCAAGGTCGGATTGCTTCCATGCATTGGGATCAAAAGGCTAAGCCTACGCCTCTTTTAGTGCTAGAACAATCGAATGAAGGCGTGAATGTGACTTTTCGCACTAGTCGCCAACCAAATGCCCCAACTCAACCTCAGCAACCTGGAATGAAAAAATCAGGCTCGGCTAGACAATAAACCTGCTTTGAAAGTCTACTTTCATCATTCTTTGTGAGCGCAGCTAATAGAGTCTCTTGCATATAAAAGGCTTCATTTGTGTACTTGACTTACATAGAGAGAGCGATTTATCGCTCACTACGAACAAAATCTTTATCTAATATTGGGCTAGGAGTTTACTTCTTCAGTAGATTAAATATTCTTATTGACTAAAAACACTGTAATGATGCTACGGAATTATTTTGAGCGCTTTCGCAAGTTTTAAGTAAAAAATTTGACACAAATATTACACAAATAATCGTGGATAATGCTAGATTCAGGTATTAAAATTTACATAAATATAATTGTGATTTCATGTTGAAGCTAGTACCAGTAACTTTAATAGCAACAGTTCTTAGCCTTGCATTAATCGATAACCCCAGCGCTACACTGGCTGGAACTTGCGCTTCTAAGTGCGGTTCACGCCCAGTTCAGTTTATACCTGGTCAACGTGTCCGCTTGGAAGTGGTAAATACCACATCTGGCTTGGTGAAACTAGAGAAACTGCAAGGAACCACTCCAATTCCCTTGCAACCTGGGCAGAAATTACGATTGGAGCAAGGAGACGGTACACAACCAAATGTCTCTCTTGTATTCTGGGATGAAACAGGGTTGCCATTACAAGCAATTGTTTCTAAACCAAATTTTGGTACATTACGTCTAGAAATCCGTCCTGGTAATAGTTACCCAGGCGATCGCTCTCTCTACATACTCAACGATGGTCGCGTAAACGTATTTTAAAATACACATTATGATTTTGGAAGTAGTAATGCTCAGTGTCAAAAGTAATACAGAGCAAGATTTTGAAAGCGCTTTCCAACAAGCCTCAGATCTGATTTCGTCGATGCATGGTTATATATCCCATGAACTCCACAAATGTCTTGAAGTTAAAGGCAAATATTTATTGCTGGTGAGATGGGAAACTTTAGAAGCGCATACAGTCGGATTTAGAAGATCTCCTGAATATCAGGAATGGAAACAACTTCTGCATCATTTTTACGATCCATTTCCAAAAGTTGAACATTTTGAACTCATCTTATAAAGTAAACAGTTGGTAGAGTTTTTTGACCTTTGGGTATAAGTAATCAAAAGGGTGAAGTATGCTTCACCCTTTTGACTGTAAGCTGATACCTGATAGCAGCTAATAGCTAAATGCCTGATAGACCTTCATCCGAACCCCCAAAACGCCACAGACGCTTGCCTGATCAACGCTGGCAGATTTCGCCACAGCAAACGGAATTAGCTCAAAAGCTAGCGGTTGCGACAAATATCTCACCCACAATCGGCCAGCTATTGATTAATCGCGGTATTGAAACACCAAAGCAAGTAGAAACATTTTTAGATCCAGAGTCTTTAATATTGCCTTCACCACTAGAAGAATTCCCAGATTTGGCGATTAGTTTGGAGTTGTTGCAAGAAGCGATCGCTTTTCAAAAAAAAATCGCCATTTGCGGTGATTATGATGCTGATGGCATGACTAGCACTGCTTTATTATTGCGTAGTCTCCGCGCTTTAGGCGCACAAGTAGATTACGCAATTCCCAGTCGGATGCATGAAGGCTATGGCATTAATAAACGCATTGTTGAAGAATTTCACAGCGAAGATGTATGGCTCATTCTGACTGTCGATAACGGTATATCAGCATTTGAACCCATAGCCAGAGCTAGAGAACTTGGTCTTGCTGTTATTGTCACCGACCACCACGACATTCCCCAACAATTACCACCAGCTAATGCTATCCTCAACCCCAAATTGATCGCAGAATTTTCACCTTATCGCGGTGTTGCTGGCGTTGGTGTTGCTTATATCTTGGCTGTGTGTCTAGCACAACATCTAGGTCAGGTGCAAGGTTTGATTAAGCCGATGCTAGCATTGTTTACCCTAGGCACGATCGCAGATTTAGCTCCGTTAACTGGTGTGAATCGCCGCTGGGTAAAACGCGGTTTACAGCATTTACCGAAATCACAATTACCTGGAATACAGGCGTTAATTCAAGTAGCTGGGGTGCAGGCGCGGGGGGATGAGAGAGCAGGGGGAGCAGGGGGAGCAGGGGGAGCAGAGGAGCAGGGGAAGAGTAGCAATAACCAAATAACAATTACCAATCCAAAATCTAAAATCCAAAATCCAAAATCGTTGAAGCCGGAAGATATTGGGTTTCGCTTAGGGCCGCGAATTAATGCTATCGGTCGGATTGGTAATCCCCAGACAGTAATTGAACTGCTGACTACAGATGATATGGGGATAGCGTTAGAACTTGCAATGCAGTGCGAACAAACAAACACTAGTCGCCAGCAAATGTGTGAGCAAATTGAACAAGAAGCGATCGCTTATGTAGAGACAGAATTTGTTACCTCTCTACAACAAGATCGTGTATTGTTTATTGTCCAACCCAACTGGCATCATGGCGTTATTGGAATTGTTGCCTCCCGCTTACTAGAACGCTATGGCGTCCCGGTGTTCATCGGTACTTATGAGGATGAAGAACACATACGCGGTTCAGCAAGAGGAATTCCAGAGTTTCATATATTTGAAGCTTTGGAATATTGTCACGATTTACTCGGCAAATTTGGCGGACACAAAGCAGCCGGGGGATTTTCTCTAAAGGCGCAGAATTTGCAGGCGTTGCGATCGCGTTTGAGTGAGTTTGCTAATCAGTGTCTTGAACCTCAGCACCTCAAACCTCTACTCAAAATTGATGCTCAACTCAACCTTAATGAAATCAATCAGCAGTTTTATCAACAGCTTAATGCCCTGCACCCCTGCGGTATGGACAACCCCGATCCGATATTTTGGACACCCAATGTTCAAGTAGTTGAGCAACAAACCATTGGCAAAGGTCACATCAAACTCACACTCATCCAAAATATTGATCATCAGCAGTATAAAATCAAAGCGATCGCCTGGCGTTGGCGCGACTACTTCCCTCTACCACCACGAGTGGATGTGGCATACAAACTACGAGAAAATCACTTTAATGGCAACACCACCATTGAGCTAGAGCTAATAGGTGTCAGACTCCCACAGTCTCACCAATTTTTTGCCTTGCCACGTACCCCGTCAAGCACCACCTTTGAATATCACCAGCGTCAGTATACTTGTGGTTTTTATAAAAATGGTTTGGAATCAGAATTAAGAATTAAAAATCCTGAAGGCAAAGTATTAGTTATGCAGCCAGGACATATCATTGGTTTACTAGGTACTAATCGTGAGAATGCCAAAGAAGTTGATTTATCTCAACCACAGTATGACAGTATTATCCAAGCTGCTCTTAAAGCATTGTCAGTCTTGAGTGCTGAGTTGTAAGTATCAGTAATGAGTTTTGAGTTTTAACTTCAACAAATTTCTTCAGTTTAGCAATGCCAGTTGCCACAATGGAGGAAATCCCTGCAACAAACTGGCTCCTCTACACTTCTTCATACTCAGCACTCAGCACTCTTATAGATTTCCGTTGCGAAATGCCAGCAAAAAGATTACCACTGGCCCAGCAATTATAATCAGAGCTACAGACAGTAATTGGAAAATAACTTCCCAATTGATACTAGTGAAGGTGTTAAACAAAGCGTCCATTTTTTCTCTTTTCCTCCCAATAGCCTTAAAAAATTCAATAGCTTAGTTGCAAAACCCGCCTTCGATCATATCCGGCGAGCGTCAGTCGCATTTAATTTACTTAACAAAAGTATAAGAAAAAACATAAAAACGTAAAATATGGGGATTGGGGACTGTTGACTGTTGACTGGAAGGAATTTTGCTAATTTCCAATTTTTAATCCCTAATCCCCAATACCCAGTCCCCAATACCTAATCTCTAATCCCCAAACAAATGGCAACTTGGCAATGTGTAAAGCAATGTGGAGCCTGCTGTAATCTTGATCCAGCAGAGCGTCCAGACTTAGAGCAGTATCTTTCACCAGCAGAACTGGAACTATATTTCAGCATGGTAGGTGAAGGAGGATGGTGCGTTAATTTAGACCGTACCACACGAGAATGCCGCATTTATGATAATCGTCCTCGTTTCTGCCGTGTAGATCCAAAAATATTTCAAGATATGTATGGAATTGAGCCAGAAGAACTCAACGATTTTGCCATTGACTGCTGTCGCCAGCAAATAGAGGGAGTATATGGCGATCGCAGCCTGGAAATGCTCCGCTTTGACCGATCTGTTGGGCTGTGATTTTGTTTCTCACTCTCTTTCTTCTCAATGGGGTTGCAATTTATTACAGAAATCTGAGAATATGATAAGAATATGAAAGCAACCTATGAAGAAAACTACTGCCTGTGAAACTTGATTCTGCACCTTTGGGCTTTTCTGGCATATCTCAAACTGAGATCGAGCTAGAACTGGAAGACAGCATTGATTCCAAATTAACTACTGCGACGCTAATTGAGCCAGTTCAGCCTGTAGTTGCCGATAGTCCTCAAAAGCAGCAATCAGCAGTGGCAATTTTTGGTACAACCTTCATCACCATTTTTCTAGCAGAAATCGGAGATAAGACTCAGCTATCCACTTTGTTAATGAGTGCAGAATCTCAGTCACCGTGGATAGTATTTATAGGATCTGCGGCTGCACTGATAACCACAAGTTTATTGGGTGTGCTTTTAGGTAGTTGGATAGCCAACCGACTCAGCCCCAAAATTGTGGAAAAATCAGCAGGAGTAATGTTGCTGGTGATTTCTCTAATGCTATTTTGGGATGTTTTTCAGGGGTAGTTAGAAAATAGGAGTCATTTGTTAAGAGTCAAGAGTCAAAAGTCAAAAGTCAAAGGTCATTAATTATTTTCTTCCCCCACTCCCCTACTCCCCTTTAATTAATATGGACTGGCATCTTTTAGGACTAAGCTTTATTACAGTTTTTTTATCAGAGTTAGGTGACAAAAGTCAGTTAGCGGCGATCGCACTTTCAGGGCGTTGTCAATCTCCGCGTGCTGTGTTCTTCGGTGCAGCCGGCGCACTACTATTAACTAGCCTTTTAGGAGCATTAGCAGGGGGAGCAGTAGCAGAATTATTACCCACACGCTTGTTGAAAGCGATCGCTGCTGTGGGGTTTGCTATCCTTGCTGCACGCTTGCTGTTGTTTAACAATGAAGCTTCTTCGGATTCTGAGCAAACGCCGTAACTAAATCCTTTAGGTTGTGCATTCAGATAAACCATATAGCAAAAAGACGCCAAGTGTTTCTTAGCGTCTTTACAATTTTTACGTGAGATTGAATTCTTAAAATTGTTGTCGCCAGCACCAGCTTAAAAGTGTGCCACCAGCCACTAGCTTAACTATTTCTAGTAGCCAATAGCTACCGTGCAGTAAATTCATCGTCGATGGAATTGCAGCAGCGGCTTCAAATAGATTGAGTTGAACTCCTATGGCGCACATTTGCGGAGTTAAAAAATAGGTATCAAGCAAAGCTATAGTTAGCAGCAGCGCAGATAAAACAATACCACCAAGACGCCAGTGAGATTGTGTTTTGCTTAAAGCCAGCGCCCCAGTTAATACTACAGCAGCAGATAATAATTCCATGCGATTAAAATTCCAAAAAATCACATAGCCTGCTGTAGTAAAACCAGCCTGATTCATCATCCCAGAAAGATAAAGACTAGGCATAATTACCCAATCTAAAACTACACTGGCACTGAGCCAAAAGCCCAAAGTCAGCATAATGGCGGTTTGCCAAATGGGTCGCTTTATTTCAAAGCTAGAACTAGAAATAGCAGTCATAGAATAATTGCCTGTGTTGTACTTCTAGTGTGTAACCTCACCAGTTAGTTTGACAACAAATATCAATTATCCTTTACAAAGTAATTGCCACCTCAGAAGCGATCGCTGTTATTTTTAATTCAATTCCAAGATTTTTAAACTTAATTTAAGAAATATTAATTTTATTCAGAAAACAATTTAAATATATTTTTTCTATTACAACGATCTAAATTTGAACTCAGTGTGCATATTAATATTACCTTCTGTTACAGAGCGAGTAACAGTTAATTTTAAGCTATATTCCAAGATAGCTGTACTTTCCATTTTGGGTTATAAAATCCAAATTTAGTGAATGTGAAACAATGTTTTTTATAGCTATAAAAAAAATCGCCTCTTGTGAATTTAATTAGAGGCGAGGAAATATTCATTAACAATTATTAGATGAAAAAAATGACTTAAAGTGCATCTTGAATTTCATCTAATAATGCACCACCAGCACTAATTCCAACGATAATGCCAGCAGACCCGGCAATAAAAAATCCTGCCACACCTCCTACAATGCTGCCAATGATTCTTCCAAATAACTAAATAAAAATGCGATCGCAATTGGCCATCTCAAGTTCGGACATAGTGCGATCGCATTATAAATTCAGCATGATAAATTAATTAATCACAGCTACAAAGCTTATTTCTCATGAAACGTCCAAACGCCTTCATCCCAATCTGCATCTGATGGGGGTGATTGCAACCAATGCTGGCAACGTCGCAGATGTAACATAGCAGCTTTGTCATTCTTATCAGCGGACAAAACTTTAACAAACTCGGCTTTAGCAAAAGTAAACTGGCGATTGAGATAATACTCGCGTCCTCTATGATAATGCTCAATTACTTGCAATTTTTCGCTACTAATTGGGTCAGAACGCAAACTAACTAATTCGTATATGGCTACTGGCTCATTTCTACCTTTAACGCGAATGTAATCTAGTTCTCTCGCCCAAATATCATTTTGGCAAGGTTGATAAGTGTTATTGCTAATAATAATGTCGCAACCATACTGTTTACTAACACTTTCTAATCGGGAGCCAAGATTAACACCATCACCAATGGCGGTAAATTCCATCCGTTTACTAGAGCCAATATTACCGCTGATCACGGTATCAGAATTGATGCCTATGCCGATGTTAATTCTTGGCTTATTAGCTATATAACGACGTTGATTAAAATCTTGTAGGCGATGGCGCATTTCTAGAGATGTTTGTACTGCCATCCAAGCGTGTTCTTCTAATGGTAAAGGAGAACCAAACACAGCCATGATCGCATCGCCGATGTATTTATCAAGAGTACCTTTATGTTTAAAAACTGCCTCTACCATTGATTCAAAATATTCATTGAGCATACTCACCACTTCTTCTGCTTCCAAGTTTTCCGTCAAAGTAGTGTAGCCACGAATATCAGAAAATAAAATTGAAACTTCTTTGCGATCGCCTCCTAATTTAGCATCATCCAATTTCAGCAATTCTTCCGCTAATTCCTGGGTCATATAGCGGTACATTGTACTCTTGAGGCGCTTTTCATCACTGATATCTTCCATGACAACTAGCGCCCCACGAACTTGCTGTTGATCGCTAGCATCAGCAATTGTGTTAATTGATAAATTAATACTGTGCTGTTCTGTACCAGTGGTCAGGAGTGTGCGATCAGGGTAATACTGCTGACGACTTTTGAATTCAGTTCCATGTAAAGCGTCCTGACACCACTTGCTAAAGTCGCTTTCTTTGATGCCAATTACATCATTAACTAATTTACCTTCTAAACGGTCTTCTAATTCTACCCCTAGCAAACGCTTGGCACTTTCATTTGCAGCGATAATTAACCCGGTTTTATCAGTGGAAACCACTCCATTGGAAAGACTACGCAGAATGTCCCGCTGCATTTGTTCTTGTTGTTTGACTGTGGCAAACAATTGAGCATTTTGTAATGCCACACCTGCTTGAATATTAAAAGCTTCCATGAATTCTTCATCATTGCGGTCAAAGCTAGCTTGGAAGCATTCGGGAGCCTTGGGCCAATACGCTGGATTATAAAGCGGCAAATCCCCTGATTTCTTTTTATTTACTAGCTGGGTAACACCAATCAATTCTTGATCGGCGTTAAACACTGGCATACACAGTAAACTACAGGTGCGATAGCCATTTTGTTGGTCAATTTGCTTTGCTGTTTCAGAATCAGGATGGTCATATAAATCAAAAGGAATATTTAGCTTTTTGCCAGAAGCAGCTACTATGCCAGCAAAGCCTTTACCTACAGGTATTCGCAATTCCTTTGTTGAGCCATCGTCTTGGGTGATTTTCGTCCATAATTCATGACGATCGCGATCTATTAACCATAAAGTACTGCGATCGGCGTTCATCAGTTCCTTCGCTTCATCCATCACCCGCTTTAGAGTATCTTCTAAGTCGAGACTGCTTTGAGAGAGCGATTTAATTGCTTTCATCAGCGCCGCCACCGCTCTTTGTTTTTGGGTTGCTACATAAAAAGAGCGCGACGACTCTAAAATTAGTCGAATTGAAGGAGCAAATTCTTGAAATAATTCTTCGTCAGTACTTGTAAAACCTTTAGTATCAATGCGCTCTGCAAGTGGAGCATGGGGATTATTAGAAGAGTTTAATTTATTTAGTAATTGCACCACTGCAACTAATTGCCCATGTTCATTCAACAGTGGCAAAGCCAGCATGGTGTAAGTGCGATAGCCAGTTCTTTTTTCTTGTTCCTGGGCAAAACGCGATCGCGGATCGTTATAAAAATCAAAAGGGATATTGATAACTTGCTTGAAAGTAGCGACTTCACCACCAATGCCTTTATCTGCTGGGATGCGAATTTCTAAAGAGCGATCGCCCTCCGCTTCCGCTACTATTGACCAAAGTTCTTTTTTTTCTTCATCTAATAAAAATATTGTCGTGCGGTCTGCCCCCAATAATTCCCCAGTTTTTAAGGTAATTGAATGCAACATTTCTTGCAGAATTGTTTCAAACCCCTGAGAATCAAGCATTGACAGGGTTTGATGAACAATCTGTAATTTTTGCTCGACATCCCTAACAACCTGTTTAAAAGTATCCTGAGTCAGAGGAGCAAGAAACGTAGAAATAGTTCCTTGCCTTGTGGCAAGAGCACCTACAGGAGCAGAATTTGGTTGTAAGTCATGGTTTTCTTGGTTACGAACACCAATAATCAAATCGGCGGTTTCCCCTGAACTACCTTGATACACTGACATAACTACCATTTGATATAACAGGATTAGATTTTAGGATGTTTAACAATGCAATTTAATTTATGTAAGTAGTGCTAAAAGCAACAATTGCTAGACATTATCCACAGTTTAGTCGCTTGTTCAGCTAGCGTCATCCTAGAGAGGAAGTGGGAGCAACAATTCAAAATTACTTGCACAGCCACCACAGTCCTCATCCCCCAGTTTTAAAAGCGGGATGGTTTGCCATTTACATTCAGTGACCTGAATTTTCTCAACCTCCTGCGTGAAAGCTGGCTATGGAAGTAAAACCCAGTAGAGATTTCGCTATTATCGATTACTTGGGAAGCTTAACAGCCTACTAAATGGCAGATACGGTGTAGATAACTTGCCAAATCTGAACGAACATCCAATCTGAAAATGCATTAGTTCTAACTAATCTGCGATCGCAGGACTTGCAGATGTTATCAGCCCACTTAGCTATTATTTACTTGACTAGCAATACTTGTGCAGGTAATGTATACATAGTTCCCAAATATACGGCTAAACTAACAGTTTCCTATTCAAAATAGTCAGGTCGCCAGGGCGAAAAACGTAATATTTTTCTAGGTAAGCCAGACAAATCAATCCCAGTAATGTATGGGCAGGTAAGGTACTTAGCTCAGAATCATATAAAGTTGTGTAAAAAATTTTTGGTTGTTGCATAAAACCTAGATAATAGCCGTAGATATCAAAGGAGACACTAAATTCCATCAGGAAAGTCTCCAGGTTACTAAACTACTTTTTGGTTATCGTTCATCCTCAGCAACCCATTTCAAAAGATTTATTCAATTGCTGTTTCTTGAAAGAGGTACATTTACATATGACTAACAAATCAGGGCTACTGGATAATTTAGTGAAGAGTGGGGCGATCGTTGCCACCCAATCGGGTGACAAAAAACCCACAAGACCAGGCTTTCCTCTTATAGGAACTCCACCACGTCGATTATTATCAGATGAGGAACAGCCATCCTCCCCCCCACAATCAACCCCCAATGAGCCGGAAGAGGCATCTGAACAGCCTAAAAAACTTCCTTAATCTGCCGCAAGAGCTATCTCATACCTTCCACTCACCCTAAAGCCATCCCAAAAAACATTGTTGTATTCTTCTGAAGGAAGAATCGTTAAAGGGTGTGAGAAAAAGAAAAATAACCCCCTCTCTGCTTGTGGCGAGGGGGTTTAGATATGAGGCATTTTCATAAGTAGTAAACATAGTTTTGAACGCCACTTGCGAGTTTTTGATCAGAGGCACATTCTCAAATGACTCAAAACGGTAAAGGTTGCTCTCGGCAATTAGATTTAGCAAGTTCTTTAGCGACTACTGCGGTATTGGCCTTTGGCATTGTCTTTTATTTTGCAAGTTCTGCCTTTGCCCAGAGTGTGATCACTAGTGATAACAGCTTAGGAAATGAAAGCTCTCAAGTTATCAACAACTACCTTGGTAATCCTACTGAAGCGCTGACAGGTGGGGCAACTCGTGGCAGTAATCTGTTCCACAGTTTTCGAGAATTCAATGTTAGAGAAGGTAGATCAGCCCTTTTCTTGAATCCGAGTAATATTCAGAACATTCTAGTTAGGATAACGGGTAGTAACATCTCTGAGATTCTAGGCAGGCTTGAGACTTCTTTTGGTTCTAATACTAATTTATTTTTGATTAATCCTAACGGGATTGTCTTTGGCTCAAATGCCACACTCAATGTGGGTGGCTCATTTGTGGCGAGTACAGCTAGCGGTATTAAGTTTGCTGATGATACTGTTTTTAGTGCAACTGCTGTCCAAAAAACACCCCTACTGACAGTGAGTGTACCGATTGGACTGCAATTTGGAAGGACTGCGGGAGAGATTAATCAGCAGGGGACACTAGCGGTATCAGCAGGTAAAACTTTGGCTTTGGTGGGCGGTAATGTTACCCTAGATGGCGGTAATGTTAATTTAGAGCGTAACAGTCTATTTGCTCCAGATGGTCAGATTGCATTGGGAGGCGTACTGGGAGCAGGAATAGTAGGACTGAACTTAGATAGCAAGAACCAGCAGACTTTAAACTTCCCTAATGAAGCAGCACTAGCAAATGTATTGCTGAGAAATCAAGCTCGCTTAGATGTTAGTGGCGAGGGCGGTGGTTATATCCAGATCCAAGGTAGAAGCATCACGCTCAGCGATACTTCGCAAGTATTCGCACAAACAAAAGGAAGTCAAAACGGTAGAGAAATCTATATTGAAGCAGAGCAGTTAACTCTTCAAGATGGATCGCAAGTAACAACTTCTGCTCTTGAGAGCGCGACGGGTTCTGGGGGAAGTTTAAATGTGAAAGTAACTGATTCTGTGCAAGTGATCGGAACAGTACCAAGTGGTAAGACCAATGCTGGTAATCCAAGTGGTTTATTTACTCGAACTTTTGGCGAAGGCGCGGCAGGCAACTTGACCATTGAAACGAAAAAGTTAATCGTTCAGGATGGGGGAAACGTATCAGCAAGTGCTCGTAAGGGTAGCGGTTCTGGGGGAACATTGAAAGTAAACGCCTTGGAGATTATAAAACTGAACGGAACTTCAGTAATTACTGGCAAACCTAGCGGCTTGTTTACTCAAACTGAAGATATTGGAGATGGGGGTTCCTTGTCAATTGATACGAGCCAGTTAATTGTTCAGGATGGAGCAGCGGTATCATCTAGTACGTTTAGTCAGGGCAAGGGTGGGGATATTACAGTACGCGCCTCTGACTTTGTAGAATTAAGCGGGACTAGTGGCTTGTTTGCTCAGACTGAAAATATTGGAGATGGGGGTTCTTTGTCAATTGATACAAGCCAGTTAATTGTTCAGGATGGAGCAGTGGTATCATCTAGTACGCTTCTTCAGGGCAAGGGTGGGTATATTACAGTACGCGCTTCTGACTTTGTAAAACTTAACGGAACAGATTCCGATGGATACCCTAGTGGCTTGTTTACTCAGACTCAAGGTGTCGGAAATGCAGGTTCTTTAACAATTAAGACAAGGCAATTGAGTGTGCGAGATGGAGCAGTGGTATCAGCGGGTACGAGTGGCCAAGGCAAAGGAGGAACTCTTAGCGTACACGCTTCTAACTTTGTGGAACTGAGCGGAACATCACTTGATGGTTTTCCCAGTGGTTTGTTTGCGCGGAGTCGAGGTAGCGGTGATGCAGGTTCTTTATCGATTATTACAGGGCAGTTGATTGTGCGAGATCAAGCTCTGGTAACTGTAGGTGCTTTAGAGTCAGGAAATGCAGGTAATCTGGATATTACAGCTCGTGAAATCCGTTTAGATAGAGAAGGAAAATTACTGGCTGAAACCACATCAGGGAATGGTGGCAATATTACACTGAAATTACAAGACTTGTTACTGTTACGCAATAATAGTCAAATCTCTACTACGGCAGGTACTGAGGCTGCTGGTGGTGGGAATGGCGGCAATATTACTATAGATACCCCCAATGGCTTCATCGTTGCTGTTCCTGATGAAAATAGCGACATCAGTGCTAATGCTTTTACGGGTTCTGGTGGCAAGGTCGAAATCACAGCTTATGGTGTCTTCGGTATAGAACCGCGTAGTCGAAAAGACTTGGCGAGACGCCTGCAAACCAACGAGCCAACAAAACTAGACCCACAAAATTTACAAACTAACGATATCACGGCAATTTCCCAGACTAATCCGACTTTAAACGGTGTAGTAAATATCAATACCCCCGATATTGATCCTAATGAGAGATTAATCAAATTACCAACCCAGCCAGTTGAGCCAAAAGTAGCCCAAGTTTGTAAAGCAGGTACAGGTCGCAATCAAAACACTTTTACCATTACTGGACGCGGTGGCGTGCCTTCCAGTCCTACGGAACCCCTCAGCGCTGATGCTGTTTTAGCAGATTGGATTACTCTTGATATTAGCGAAATTTCATCTAATACAACTGTTACGCAAAATCCCACTAAGCCCAACCCAGAAACTATCGTCGAGGCTACAGGGTGGGAAATAAATGCTAAGGGAGAGGTAGTTCTCATTGCTAATGTGTCTAATATTGAACCTCATAATTCCTGGCAAAAGTCAACTGATTGTAGTGAGCTTCAAGCATCGTCTTAAACTGGGGTATGAGGTAGTAGTTTTAGCACGCTCCTGAAGTAACAGTAACAATATTGATAAAATCTTTTCCCTTGTGGAATAAAAAACCATGCCTACTTTCTTGCATGGTTTTTGGCATAGGGAATGGGACATTGGCAATACTTCTCTATGCCTTATGCGGTGGTACGGCTTTCCAATAACGCCCACAAGTAAACGAGGTTTTTCGCCGCTTTCTATAAATCAACTCTTAATAAGAATCACACTTTTCATAGTGTTTTTTTGTAATAAAATTAGCATTTTATTCTCATTTTTCATAGTAATTATTGGCAATAGAAGATTTTTCATGAATTAAAACCTTTTTTTGGCAAAGGTTTTAACAGATTAATTTTTCAAAAGAAGATTGCTATCTTTGAGGAGAAAATACTTATGCCCATTGATGATATTAGTAAAAATTTGTTGTCGAATCAAGGGCTAAATTTTACTCCTATTTCTTCAGTAGATAGCTTCAATAGTAAGGAGGACTACGGTTTCAGTCTCAGCGGTCGTAGTAGCTTCAACTCAGCTATCAGTAATCTAGAAGTAGATGATACTAATGTAGAGTTGCTCAATAGTAGTGGTTCAGAAAATGTTACTGACATTACTACTACTGCTTTTAGTACTAGGAATTATAACTCTACCTATGGCTATGGCTTAATTAATGGAGCAGCAGCAGTGGCTCAAGCTGCTGGTAAAAATACTTTCGCTGATGTTCCTGATCTTGGTGGTAATAATTGGGGAGCAGATCTTGTGAAAGCTCCAGAAGTTTGGGCACAAGGATACACAGGTCAAGGTGTTGTTGTCGCTGTTGTAGATACTGGGGTTGACTATAACCATGAGGATCTAAAAAATAACATCTGGACGAATACTAAGGAAATCGCTGGAAATAGTATAGATGATGATGGCAATGGCTACATTGATGATGTTTACGGCTGGAACTTTGCCAACAACAATAACAACATCCAAGACAACAATGGTCATGGTACTCATATTTCCGGCACGATCGCAGGAGAGAATAATAACTATGGTGTCACTGGCATTGCTTATGATGCCAAGATTATGCCAGTCAAAGTTTTGAATGAATCTGGCTCTGGTTCCTCTACTTCTGTAGCCAATGGCATCTACTATGCTGTAGACAATGGAGCTGATGTCATTAACCTCAGCCTAGGAAGCAATTCTTCTAACCGGACTCTCAAGTCAGCCATTGAATATGCTAGCAGCAAAGGAGTGATTGTTGTTATGGCAGCAGGTAATGATGGCGAAGCATTACCTGACTATCCTGCTCGTTATGCAAACAAGTCGGGTATTGCAGTCGGCGCAGTAGATAGGAACAACAAAATAGCTGATTTCTCTAATCGATCTGGCAGCAATGAAATTACTTATGTTACAGCTCCAGGCGTTGGTATTTACTCCTCAGTGCCAGGAAATCAGTATGGCAGATATAGCGGTACATCTATGGCAACTCCCCATGTTGCTGGTGTAGTTGCGCTGATGCTCAGTGCTAACCCCAATCTGACTGATGCTCAAGTACGTCAAATCGTCACAGAGACGGCAGGAAATAGTACACAAGCTTCAACTCCTAGCTTTAATAGTTTCAATGTTAATTCTTTGGTAAGTCAGACAATTACACAGACGGAAAATTATCTGACACCAGCTTCAACTCCTAGCTTTAATAGTTTCAATGTTAATTCTTTGGTAAGTCAGACAATTACACAGACGGAAAATTATCTGATACCAGCCAATAATTTTAATACCATTTATCAACTTGAAAACAATGACATGTCGGTTAATCCAGAATCATGGTTGCAATTACAATACTCGGACAGAATTCTAAGCAACAATACCAACATTCCAGGTGATAATAGTGATAATAACAATGGCAATAATCCTGATTTTGGTAACTTATTACAAATAATCCAACGACGAATAGAGGCGTATAGAAAATTGTTGGGAATGAGTTAATCTGGGGACTGGGCAATTTTAAGAGAGGGAAAAGGTTAAAGAGCAAAAGGATGCTTTTTCCCTTTCCCATTTATCCCTTACCCTTTCCCCAATGCTCAGTCCCCAGTTCAAACTTATCGCACTGAAAATGCTTCATTAAACCGTCGCGTTACAGGCTCGGTGATGAATGTCAAAATCGACTTTTTACGTGTGACAATTTCACCTGTTGCTGCCATCCCTGGTGTAAATTCTACATTTTTACCTTGCACATTAACTGAATGTTTGTTGAGTTTAATTCTTGTGGGAAAAACTAAGCCTAATTCTTTATCAACAATTGAATTCGGACTAACTTGCACAACTTCGCCTGCAATAGTACCAAATTCCTGGAAGGGGAAAGTTGCCATTTTTACTTTTGCCTTCATTCCCTGACGTATAAACCCAATATCACGGTTAAGGACTTTCACCTCTAACAGCATTTCTTCACCTTCGGGTAAAATTGACAGCAATTCTTCACCCGATTGTACTGGGCCTTTAGTCGCTTTGACTCTGTAAATCGTACCGTCAAAGGGAGCCTCGATTGTTTCTAAAGCTTGTTGCTTTCTCGCCTGCTCTAGTTCACCTTGAACGGTGGTCAATTCTTCTTTGCGCTTGTTCATTAGTGTCAAAATTTCACTTTGGCGTTCTGATGCTACGCGCTGGGCTTGATTGCGTGCGGTTTGATAGGCTTGTTCAGCTTGGCGAATTTCTTGGATTTGGGCAGCAATATCTTTTTCTAGAGATGTAACTTTGTCTTGAGCCTCTGTGATTCGATTTTGGGCGTTGACTACTTCATCTTGTGCTTTGGTAATATCTGTTTTCGCACGAACTAATCTTTCTTGTGCTTCTAGGTAATCGACTCTAGGGACAGCGCCAGGAGAAATGAGGGTGCGTAAATTTTCTTCTCTTGATTGAGCGATCGCCAAGACACTTTCAATTTTGATTCGGATACTTTCAACGTTAGCAAGATTTGTCTTGGCGTTGGCCACACTGCTTTTGGCGTTGACTAAGTTGTCTTGCAATCGAGTCAAGCGGACTTTCGCCTGATCGATGAGTGCTAGTTGGCGATTTGCTTCTGCTTCCGCCCCTGCTTGACGCGCTTGGTAGTCTTGCAGGCGAGAGTTTAAAAGTTCATCTTGCAGTTTTGTACCAGCAATTTTGCCTCCAGTGCGTTCTGCATCTAAACGTTGCAAGTCGTCTTGAATCAATTTAGTAGATTGAGCGAGGCGGGTTACATCGGTTTTTTGCAAGTCTGGATCTTTTTGAACTAAGATTTGACCTTTGGTAACGCGATCGCCTTCTTGCACTCTGACAGCAACAATTGATCCCCCACCCAAGGATGTCACAGGTCTTACCTGTGTGGAAGCAATTAATTCCCCTGGTGCTGTCGCTACTTCATCGACTTTCGAGAAATGCGCCCAAGCGATCGCCCCAAAAACTATGACGCTAATTGTCCCCGCCAATAATCTAGTATATAAGGGTGGTAATTCCTGTACAGCCTTCCCCAATTCAAAAGTTAGTTGTTCTTCTGGTTTGGCGAAGCGCTCTTTTGTTTGACGTGCTTGAGCAGCATTTGTAGCTATGGGAGATCTCATAGAATTTTAGATTTTAGATTTTGGATTTTGGATTTTAAATTATCGAATATTGAGGATTGGGTATTGGCTATTAGCTATTAGGTATTAGGTATTAATTATTTATTCACCTTGTCCCCAGTCCCCAGTCCCCAGTCCCCAGTCCCCAGTCCCCAGTCCCCAGTCCCCAGTCCCTAGCCCCTAAACTGCTAGATAACGACGCAAAAAACTTTCTAAAGTCTCCAATTGAAAGTTGAAAATCGCCTCTAAATTGGCGATTTCTTCTTTTGTACAGAAAAACTCATTTGCTAGCAATGTCCGATAGGTTCCCAAAGCTGTTTGTCCTTGAGGATTAAATAAACCCAATGCACTGCGTAACCCATCAATTACAAATAGTGGCGAGTTAATTACTACTGGTTCTTTGTTGAAGATCCGACCAAAAATTTGGGGAATATCCTCTCGTAATAAAATCTCCGGGCCTCCGACGGGGAAAATCTGGTTACGAGCACCTTCAACTGTTACAGAGTCTACTACTATCCTTGCTAAATCATCGGTACTGACAATTGAAGTTCGGTTTTTGCGATCGCCAATGAGCAAATACAACTCAGTTTCGCGAAACCGTTCTGCTAATGGCAGTAAATTTGATGCTAATCCAGCTGGGCGTAAAATAGTGTAATTTAAGCCACTACCTTCCAAGTATTGCTCTACCGCTCGTTTGGCTTTGAACGTCGGAGCATCTTCATATCCCCGGTCGGCTCCCAATACAGAAATAAAAACAAAGTGCTCTACTCCATTAACTTTTGCTTGGTCAATGAGTTCAATATTGGCGCGGTAGTCCAAAGATAAAGCATCACCATCAGAACCGTGAGCGCTGATCATATAGCGGATGCCTTGACTAGCTTTTTGGATATCTTTTTCCAGGCGTAAATCACCGATGAAGATTTCTGCACCCCGATGTTCTAACTCGCTGTAGCGCGAGGTGAGGCGGACAAATGACCGCACGGATTGCTCCCGTTGACGTAGGAGTCGCACAACTCTGCGACCAATTCCTCCCGTTGCTCCAGTTACCAAAAACATATAAATACCTAAATTCAATACTTTCAGCTTTTATAGTTCTCGAAATGCTCGGTCTATGCTCAAAACCCATTTATCAATTCTTGAACATGAAGATGAGCATATTTTTATACTTAATAATCATGCTCAAGATATCCTCACGCCAACGTCGGCGAATTAGGTCACACTTTATCCATCTTAATACTCCAAAAACTATCCCCCACATCTTTGTAGATGCAGGGGATAGTGTAATCAGGTTATGAAATCCATGCCGATAATAGGGTTTCGTCCTCTTGAGAGGACTTCTGCTATCAGCCATAGGTTTTCAACCTGTGGCGGAAGATGGTTCAAATGCGAAATTTTAAACTTACGCATTTGATAATTACAGAATCTTCGCATTTCCTGCATGTCCGCTTCAGAATTAATTTTGCGGTTCATAGCAAAACTCAGCTAAAGCTGACTGAAATTGTTGTTTTCACAATTTCCAATCCCATCGAACCAATTCGCAATTGTGAATTGTTCGGTCATATCTAAAATTCAACAATTACCGGCACATGGTCACTGGGTTGGGTTAATTTTCTGGGTGCTACATCAATGATGCAACTTTTTGCCCGTTCGTAAAGCACAGGTGTAAGATAGTGGTGATCAATCCGCCAACCTAAGTTGCGACGAAAGGCAGCGGCGCGATAGTCCCACCAGCTGTAGTGTCCACCTTCTGTGGTGAATTTGCGAAAGGCATCGGCAAATCCCAGGGTAAGAATATCCCGTAAAGCTTGGCGCTCTAGTTCGGATGCCATAATGTGATTGTTTGTACTAACTTGCTCGTGAATATCTTTGGCTTCCAAGGCTATGTTGAAGTCGCCGCACACACAAATAGCAGGTTGTGATAGCAGGAGCAACTGCAAATACTCTCGCAGCACTTTCAACCAGCGCAGTTTGTATTCGTATTTCTCAGTTCCCACGGCTGCGCCATTGGGAACATATAAATTCACAATCCGAATCTTATCAATTACACCTGTAATCACCCGTTTTTGCTCATCCCATTCGGGCTGAAGTTTTGGCAGAAACGCTGTGAACCCATTACTTACATCTACGAGCGGTTGGCGGCTAATTAGGGCTACGCCGTTATAAGATTTTTGTCCTGATAAGTAAAGATGATAACCCAATTGCTCAAAAGGCGATCGCGGAAATTCGGCATCTACAACCTTGATTTCTTGCAAGCAGAGGACATCAACGGGATTTTTACTTAACCAATCGATCACCTGTTCTAGGCGAATACGAATCGAGTTGACGTTCCAAGTAGCGATTTTCATTAGTTAGTTAACAGTATTGAGTCAAGTTGAAATTAAGAATTATGTAAATTATGCACGTTTATTTAACATTAATAATTCCTTTCTTCATTTTGCTATTTCGCCAAAAGGAGGCTTTATTAAATTGATCCCATCTAATAATTTAGTATTTTCAGCTACAAAATATGCAATTTTGTAGGTTTTGCTACAAAATTTTCCAGAAAGTTATGATCCCCAAGATAGATGAAGTTAGTAAGCGATCAGCTGTAATTTAGAAGTGTAGTTGAGTACTGCTCACAAGTCTAAATTTGTCGGTGGCGAATTTGCGGTACGGTTAACCAATATTGTGCTTTTAGCAGTCAATTAGGTTAATTTAAATGTCGGAAGAGTAAGTACAAATGCTCTGCCTCATAAAATGTAATTCATTACTATTGAGGACAACTTCACCGACTGAATCAAAACAACTTATGAAAATCGCTCAAGTTGCCCCCTTATGGGAAAGAGTTCCACCTCCTAGTTATGGAGGAATTGAATTGGTAGTGAGTCGCTTAACAGATGAACTAGTTCGTCGTGGTCATGAAGTAACTTTATTTGCCTCTGGCGATTCTCACACATTGGCTCATTTAGAAACAGTTTGTCCGCGTGCATTGCGCTTAGACCCCAGTGTCAAAGAGCATGACGTGTACGAAATGCTAGAACTAAGTCAAGTTTACCAACACGCTGCGGAATTCGATATTATCCATTCTCATGTAGGGATTTCGGCACTACCTTTAGCGAGTTTAGTAACAACAACCCCGACCGTGCATACCCTGCATGGTAATTTTACTAAGGATAACCGTAACGCTTTTAGCTACTATCAAAAACAACCATACGTCAGCATTAGTAACGCGCAGCGCCAACTTAATCTCAACTATGTTGCCACGGTTCATAACGGGATCGAACTCGAAGATTACAAGTTTGTAGCCGCAGCGCAAGAACCACCGTATTTAGCATTTTTGGGACGCTTTTCACCAGAAAAGGGCCCACAACATGCGATCGCTATTGCTAAGCAGACTGGTTGGCGCTTGAAGATGGCAGGAAAAGTTGATGTAGTAGACTCTAAGTTTTTTGAACAAGAGATTGCCCCCCATATTGATGGTCAGCAAATTGAATATTTAGGCGAAATCAACCACGCCGAAAAAACTGAACTTCTGGGCAATGCTGCAATAACTCTTTTCCCAATTACTTGGCAAGAACCTTTTGGTTTAGTTATGACTGAATCAATGGCAACTGGCACACCAGTGATTGCCATGAATTTAGGTTCTGTGTCAGAAGTGATTGCTCACGGTAAAACAGGTTTTGTCTGCCAAAGCTATGAAGAAATGGCGGCAATGATTCCACTAGCTTTGAAATTAAATCGCCAGACCTGTCGAGAATACGTAGAAAGCAATTTTAGCGTTAGCCAAATGGTTAACGGTTATGAAGCTGTTTACAGACAAATTATCAAAGACCGCATAAAATCGAATGGCCGCATTCACGCAGCTAAAATCCAGTTTTAATCAACAACTTTTTTATCCATCTAAAACAACTTTTTTAAGGAGGACATTTGGTATGAGTATGAGAGCCAACACCTGCCCATGTTGCGGTGGTTCCCTCCTGCGTCATGTTCGTCATGGTGAGCTGTATTGGTTTTGTCAATCGTGCCGACAAGAAGTACCGCTGTTAACTGTAACTCGTTTACCTAATCCTACTAATGTGGAAACCCGAAACACGGGAGTACTTCCCCAACCTGCTGTCAGTTCATAGAATTTCAAATTTGTAGGATAAATGACAGGCTAATTTAGCTACTTTTGAAAATTCAAGACTGATTTAGTTTTAACCTATCAATTAGCTCCAACTGGTAAAATCAGGTATAGCTAATTGGTGGGTTAAAAACTTTGTTAGCAGCGCTGCTTTATGGGCAAGAAGATTTACGTCTAGAAGAAGTTGTTGACCCTACTCCGGCGACTGGCGAAGTGGTAATTCAAGTAGGAGTAGCAACAACCTGTGGCACAGATTTGAAAGTCTGGCGTCGTGGTGGTCATGCGAAGATGCTAAAACTGCCGACGCTATTTGGTCATGAAGCTGCTGGAAAAATTGTAGCAGTAGGCGCTGGTGTCACGAGTTGGCAAGTAGGCGATCGCGTTGTTGCTAATAATTCTGCTCCTTGCATGGAGTGCTTTTTTTGTCAACATCAAGAGTATTCGTTGTGTCCGAATTTGACATGGAATAATGGGACTTTTGCCGAATATTTGAAAATTCCTGCACCGATAGTGCAGCATAATTTGTTAAAGGTTCCCGATGAATTGCCTTGGGAATTAGCAGCTATGACTGAACCTTTAGCTTGTGTGTTGCATGGGGTAGCGCGTTCTAACATCAAAGCCAAAGATAGAGTAGTTGTCTTGGGAGATGGGGCGATCGGGCTGATGTTTGTAGCGGCGTTGAGTGGGAAAGCTGAAGTTTTACTGTGGGGAGGTAATGACCACAGGTTAGAAATTGGTAAGAAGTTAGGTGCAGCCCAGACCTTTAATTATCATCAAATCTCGGATATTCCTAGTGTAGTAAAAGACCTCACACAAGGATGGGGTGCAGATGTGGTGATTGAAGCAACTGGAGTACCAAGTGTTTGGGAAACTGCGATCGCCTGCGCCCGTCCCGGTGCAACTGTGAATTTATTCGGTGGATGTCCACGAGATACCACGATTACCGTCAACACAGAGCAGCTACACTACAGTGAACTGACGCTAAAAGGGGTATTTCACAACACACCAGAGTATGTGCGGGAGGCGCTTGCACTTATAGCTAGTTGCAAAATACCCTTTGAATTACTCATCAGTGAACAACGCCCATTAAAGGATTTAGAACAGGTGTTTTGTGAAATGAAGGCGCGTAAGGTAATCAAGGTAGCGATGATTCCTTAAATCGTATTAGTTACAGTGTGAGGAAGAAGACAAGATGTTATTTGTGGTGGTCGAGCGATTTAAGAATGGCAAGGCTAAAGAGATATACCGCCGATTTCAAGAGAAAGGGCGCATGATGCCTGAAGGTTTGAAGTATTTAGATAGCTGGGTTGAAGTCAATTTTGATCGTTGCTTTCAACTGATGGAATGTGACGATCTACGTTTATTTCAGGAGTGGATATTCCACTGGCAGGATCTTGTTGAATTCGAGATAATTCCTGTCGTTTCGTCGAAAGATACAGCAGAGGTAGTTACTAAGATGCTTTAGCACCAGACAGATACATAAATTAGCCCAGCCTCCGACTAGGAATGCCTATTAAGAGGGCTGCTGCCTCCCTGATTAAGCTAATGAGCATTTAAGTTGTATAAAAGCAGGGCTGGAGCCGCTTACTACAAGCGAATCATTCTGGAAAAATGAATGACGATGCTAGAGCAACCTGTTGCTACTACAATGACTAGATATAGCACCACAGACTTTAGGCTAAAGCACTATGACTCCTCAAGTCATTACCCCAGTATTAATGATTGAACCCTCGTCATGGCTACGCTCTGGCATCACCATCGAGAAAGTTGATAATGTTAACCTTGCTAAGTTCACAGATGAGTTACATGCTCGTCTAGAGGAATTGCTTGAGAAAAGAAAAGCTGGATTGCTGACTCCTGAAGAAGAAGCCGAATATGCTGGAATTGCTGAACTGGAGCGTATCCTGACTTTTGTTAACGCTAAACTGATTGCTAGTCGTGGGTGTTAAAGATAGCACTCGGCAGTTTGTGCGTGAAAGAGCTAAATATCTGTGCGAATATTGCCACTCTCCAGAACGTTCCAGTTCAGATCGCTTCACAATCGATCATCTTATTCCCCAATCATTAGGTGGCTCAGATGAAGATGACAACTTAGCTCTAGCTTGTCGTCGCTGTAATGAGCGTCGTTATAACTTCACAACTGGCGTTGATGCTCAAACTCAGCAAGAAGTCGCGCTATTCAATCCTCGTCAGCAAGCGTGGGTAGATCACTTCATTTGGACAGGTGATGGACTAAAGATCATTGGCAAAAGTCCTACAGGTAGAGCAACTTGTCATCGACTAGATATTAATGATGAATTTCACAACCAAGGATTTATCCAAGAATCTAGGCAGTTATGGATACAAGGAGGCTGGCATCCACCTGTAGACGATCCTCGTCTTTGACGCTTGAAATAATCTTGCTGAAAAACGGGAAAACTATGGTTACTCTCTAACGGGGAATTTCCATGAAAGTCCTGAACAGAAAAATGCTCAGAAAATCTCTGCTTAACTTTTTGATTTTGCCTTTTTCTTTAGTGCCCTGGCTGTGGGTAGGAACGCTTGTAGATTCCAAAGCTAATGCTTTACCAGGTCAAAGTACAGAAGAAGTAAGTACCTGGATTAAAGCACATCCTACACTTCGCCCCGGTGTTGGTGAACGATTATTTGTCCAAAAAAGTGACACAGCAGCCCAACGATTCACTTTTCTAGCATCGGTATTGCCTCCCGGTAAAGTGGCATTTACCCAAGACCGTGGCAGAATTCGCACTGAGCGCATAACTATGTATGATGCCATTAACGGCATGTCAGTTGCGCGTCTCCAAGAATCCTTACGGGTAATTTATAGTTTGGATGTTTATCAAGACTACGATCGCGCTCAAGTCGTGTACCAATATCCCAACCAGAGTACAATTAACTCGGCGCGTCATGCCAAAACTCCCATCAGAGAAGCTTTACAGGGAGAATTGCGAGTAGGCGATCGCTACGTCTACTGGGTGGAAGTTGCCCAACCCAAAGCAGGAAAAGCTTTCACTGGTCAGATGACGATTTTACTCAAAACTGATTTAGACAAGTTGGAAGCAGAACTGCGAACTCGTTAACAGGACAAAAGATGAAGGATGAAAGCTGATAAAAGTTTGAAATTTCATCTTTCATACTTCCTACAGCCTCCCCAACCCCACAGTAGCAAGGGTTTGCCACGTACCAGAAAAGATACTTTCAGATGCTAAGGAAATTCTTAGCAAGTCTTCCTTTAACAGTGGCGGCCATTCAATCCCCGCTTTGCGACCTGCGGCAAATAGCTGTTGAGCCTTAATACCCAACTGATAAAGAGCCAAAGCCAGTTCTCGGTCTAGACTGGGGGCATCTTTGAGGGCTTCAAATACCACTTTTAATGCCAACAAAATCGAGGTGATCTGACCGGGTACTGGGGGTTTTCCCTGCTTCATACGCGTTAACAGGGCATCTGGGTTTTCCTCAGTTGCGATTGTTTGGTCGATGAGGATTTTGCGAGCTGTTTCGTAGTTCATTACTCAAGCGTAACCCAGATTATGGCACATAGGGATGCCGTTGACTGTTACTATTATGTCCGACATGGATTCTGGTAAAAACGCTACATCATCATAGCTCTTATTTTCAAGGCGATCGCTCCTATTCAGATTGCTAAAAAGTTTCTCAACCACCTATGCAAGTAAACTTACCTTTTTCCCATGTTCAGGCAAAGGAGCGATTAATAAAATCTCTCCTGGCCGATATTTAATGCGAGGCACAGTGCGATCGCCAAACTGCAAAAGCAGCTTTTGGTAATCTTGCCAGTTTCCCAAGAGTTTCAAGACAGCGCCAGGAGGCAAATCAATTCTTTCTGGTGTAATTAGGGTATCCATCTATTTTCGCCGCTATCTTACACTCTTGCATCCATAAAACTGATTTTAGCGCCAAAGATTGTTTCAATACCTAATAGATATCTTTAGAAATTAAATATATGTTATCTAGAACCCTTGTAGAGACGTAGCAGTGCTACGTCTCTACATTCATTTTTGGAGATGTTTAATAGGGATTTTGATTAATTGGAACTCTCGCTCTAATTTGAGAGATTAGCCCAGTAGTGTTTCAATCCCTAATAGGGATTTTGATTAATTGGAACCTGGTTGTTTGAGCGCTTCTAGAGCGGCTACCAGTTTCAATCCCTAATAGGGATTTTGATTAATTGGAACGATGGCACTAGCACACTTAAACCACTAATTAATCCCGTTTCAATCCCTAATAGGGATTTTGATTAATTGGAACTCAAGTTAAAAAATGCAGCCGATGTAAAGAGATTAGTTTCAATCCCTAATAGGGATTTTGATTAATTGGAACTTAGTACCAACAATCATGGTCATCAATACTGATTTCAAAGTTTCAATCCCTAATAGGGATTTTGATTAATTGGAACTTTTAAGTTTTTCAATGATGCAGTTGAGCAATATAGTTTCAATCCCTAATAGGGATTTTGATTAATTGGAACTTTGCAACGTTCATTCGCCCCTCCAATCAGCAGCCCAGTTTCAATCCCTAATAGGGATTTTGATTAATTGGAACATTATTAGGAAGATTTGCGGAATTACCTGCTATTTTTGGTTTCAATCCCTAATAGGGATTTTGATTAATTGGAACATTAAAGCATCGAGCAACGGTATTTCATCAGAGGTTTCAATCCCTAATAGGGATTTTGATTAATTGGAACTTAAACCTGTTCTCAATTTTAGCAAAAAATACTACTAGTTTCAATCCCTAATAGGGATTTTGATTGATTGGAACGCTATGTGAGTAGTAATGTAATTTGATATTTGATTAGTCAGTTTCAATCCCTAATAGGGATTTTGATTGATTGGAACTGGATCTGATTGCATTCCCATGATCAAAGATACGGGAGTTTCAATCCCTAATAGGGATTTTGATTGATTGGAACTGCAACAGATGACATTTTTTAAAGAGATAGGTTACGAGTTTCAATCCCTAATAGGGATTTTGATTGATTGGAACTCTTTTCGCATTTCTCGATTGATTAAGTCAAAATCACCGCCGTTTCAATCCCTAATAGGGATTTTGATTGATTGGAACCCACTATCTACCACAGTTGTTACGCTGCTGTTTCGTTTCAATCCCTAATAGGGATTTTGATTGATTGGAACGAATATGATTAATCTTATTTATACAGATAAAGCTGTTTCAATCCCTAATAGGGATTTTGATTGATTGGAACGGCTGATCCGTCTAACCTGGAATTGTTGGATATCGTTTCAATCCCTAATAGGGATTTTGATTGATTGGAACCAATGATTCGGTGGGCATCTCTGTGTTTGCCGCCAAAAGTTTCAATCCCTAATAGGGATTTTGATTGATTGGAACTTATATACATTTCTTCAGGATAATAAAAGCGCTATTCAAGTTTCAATCCCTAATAGGGATTTTGATTGATTGGAACTTTACGCCTACGCGCTTTCTATGTCATACAACGAAATGTCTGTTTCAATCCCTAATAGGGATTTTGATTGATTGGAACTTTAAACATCTTGCAATATTAACCGTGGCAGTTTTATCAGGTTTCAATCCCTAATAGGGATTTTGATTGATTGGAACGGTTCCCAGTATTTAACATCATTTTTACCATTTTGGTTTCAATCCCTAATAGAGATTTTGATTGATTGGAACATTATTCTAGAATCTTCTAGAATAATATTACCACGAGTTTCAATCCCTAATAGGGATTTTGATTGATTGGAACTCCATATATAACTATTTAGTTCTCTGCGAATCGCTGTTTCAATCCCTAATAGGGATTTTGATTGATTGGAACCTTTTAAAGTAACTCCTATATATTTTGTGTTCTTTAGTTTCAATCCCTAATAGGGATTTTGATTGATTGGAACTTTAGTCTCGAAGTAGGTAAAAAGCGTACCGTTAGCGTTTCAATCCCTAATAGGGATTTTGATTGATTGGAACTGTACCAGTTTTATGTAGATCAGGAACAATCACTGAGGTTTCAATCCCTAATAGGGATTTTGATTGATTGGAACATTTTATCCCAAGCAGTTGATAGTCTCATTGAGTCTGTTTCAATCCCTAATAGGGATTTTGATTGATTGGAACAATCATTAATTTTGCTGACTGGGACTCGAATGTTTCAATCCCTAATAGGGATTTTGATTGATTGGAACCCTAAATATGGATACACCAGCGTCAGTTGGTGGGTTTCAATCCCTAATAGGGATTTTGATTGATTGGAACTTTACTAAAGTGACCAGTATGCAACAACTCTACACGTTTCAATCCCTAATAGGGATTTTGATTGATTGGAACTCTGTGTAAGAAACACCTTCAATAACCATTAGAGCCCGTTTCAATCCCTAATAGGGATTTTGATTGATTGGAACATGGCTGGCAACAGTTCCCCAGCACTGTGAACCAAGAGTTTCAATCCCTAATAGGGATTTTGATTGATTGGAACCTGCCTGCACAAGCTTTTACTTGTCCCACTCCTGGTTTCAATCCCTAATAGGGATTTTGATTGATTGGAACGATATCCACATGATTTGCGCTTTTCAATTTATCGGTTTCAATCCCTAATAGGGATTTTGATTGATTGGAACCTCGATCCATTTAAAGATGGGGCTAATGATATGGATGTTTCAATCCCTAATAGGGATTTTGATTGATTGGAACTGGCTCTGGCAAGTCTCTCTATCAACTTGAGATTGGTTTCAATCCCTAATAGGGATTTTGATTGATTGGAACCTTCTGGTGTTCAATCTCTCCGTAATTCTGCTAGAGTTTCAATCCCTAATAGGGATTTTGATTGATTGGAACTCGGAGTAGGTCAGCCCGGTCTTGGGCATCTGTCCGTTTCAATCCCTAATAGGGATTTTGATTGATTGGAACTCTAGCTCTGTTCGCGCTTGTAGTTCGGCGTATACGTTTCAATCCCTAATAGGGATTTTGATTGATTGGAACTTTGGTCAGTTTGGCTCTGGCAAGTCTCTCTATCGTTTCAATCCCTAATAGGGATTTTGATTGATTGGAACATGAATGTGGCATATCTCTCAATGCCCGTGATTGGGGTAGTTTCAATCCCTAATAGGGATTTTGATTGATTGGAACTTAAAACAGCCTGAACGTTTAGAGCATTGAAAATTGTTTCAATCCCTAATAGGGATTTTGATTGATTGGAACGCGGTACTCCAAGTGGAGAAAATCCAGTAAATCTGTTTCAATCCCTAATAGGGATTTTGATTGATTGGAACCTAACTGTGCTGATGGAGTCCGTAAGCAGAAGTAGTTTCAATCCCTAATAGGGATTTTGATTGATTGGAACCCATGTCAGCGAACTGCTCTAGGTTACGGACGTGTTTCAATCCCTAATAGGGATTTTGATTGATTGGAACGTGCTGCGAAAAAGCCAACTGCTGCAAAGGCTATGTTTCAATCCCTAATAGGGATTTTGATTGATTGGAACTACGTGCCAGCGGTGCTGTAGTTTATAGTCGTGTTGTTTCAATCCCTAATAGGGATTTTGATTGATTGGAACCCTAAGCAGCAAGAATTGTTAGAGTGGGCTGCTAGTGTTTCAATCCCTAATAGGGATTTTGATTGATTGGAACTTTGTATCAGCCAGAGAAAGGATATTTGCCAGACGTTTCAATCCCTAATAGGGATTTTGATTGATTGGAACAATTTAGGTTGATTAGCGCATTTTGAGAGCTAATGTTTCAATCCCTAATAGGGATTTTGATTGATTGGAACAAAGCAGGTTGGAAGTAGTGGGATAAACTTTAAAGTTTCAATCCCTAATAGGGATTTTGATTGATTGGAACTGAAAGTGCATCTATAGCGCTAGAAAAATGTAAAGTTTCAATCCCTAATAGGGATTTTGATTGATTGGAACTAGTCACGTTACGTAGTTGTACCACTGCGTTCGTAGTTTCAATCCCTAATAGGGATTTTGATTGATTGGAACTTGGAATGATTTTTCATTTGGGCAACTTTTTCTAAAAGTTTTGTTTCAATCCCTAATAGGGATTTTGATTGATTGGAACAACTCCGATTCTTCTGATAGTAATTCTTGGGCTATGTTTCAATCCCTAATAGGGATTTTGATTGATTGGAACCTTTTCAGTTGCTTTAACTCTTTTGCTCGACTAGAGCGTTTCAATCCCTAATAGGGATTTTGATTGATTGGAACGATTCTTGCTAATACAGGTCAAACTGCTGTTCAAGTTTCAATCCCTAATAGGGATTTTGATTGATTGGAACAATGCAATACGCTGAATAAGAGGAGAAAGCTTAGCCCGTTTCAATCCCTAATAGGGATTTTGATTGATTGGAACTCTAGGCGAAGCAAGAACACAAAATACAGCATAGTTGTTTCAATCCCTAATAGGGATTTTGATTGATTGGAACAAAACAGAGCCAGAAGGCGAAAAAGTAATGGTAGGTTTCAATCCCTAATAGGGATTTTGATTGATTGGAACCATTCTCAATGCTGCTAAGGGATACTTATTTAAGTTTCAATCCCTAATAGGGATTTTGATTGATTGGAACGGCGGGAGCCTCAAAGCCAAGCTATATTTAGTTTTCAAGGTGCGGTTGCGTTATTCAAGAGCAATCATAGCATTAGGAAAGTTGCTTGGGAAGAGAGCGGGTAAAGTGTGAAGACTGAAACCATATTTTTGTAAGCGTTTCAGAGATTGCGCGGATGAGGAATAGGTTAGTAGTGGGCTGGAATCCTTGCTGGAGTTGAGATAGAAGTACTTTTTTCAGGCTATGGAATTTGTACACCTACCCTTCCGCGCATTTGTCATACAGTAACCTAGCCAAAAGGGGACTCAGCAAAGAAAATTGTTTCGTCTCGTGGTTTTTCTCCGCCAATGCGTTCGACTTTCCCCTGACAACAGCCACAAAGAAAGTAAAAACGCACGCTATCAGTGTCAGGTTTAATCAATTTGGCTAAACGCGATCGCAGTTTAGCATACTGGGTAGAGGTCAAATCGCACTCAAACACACTCAGTTGCATCCACTGACCATACGACTTGAGAACAGAATGGATTTTTGTACGACGTTTGTCTTCTGGAATGTCGTAGCTGACAACAATATACATGATAGGTGAAAGAGAAATGGCGAGATTAAGTTGACTAAAGTTACTTGAGAACTAAGGGGGGATATTTATCGATTTCTCCCATGAGGTATTTCGCTAGTAACCTCGCTTGAACTTCAAAGGCTTCTTGGTAAGTACATTTGTTTCCCATGACTGGATGTTTAAAGTTAGACTGTTTTTTTTGTTCGTAGGCGCGAAGAAATGTATGCAGTCCTTCTTTATTTAAGGACACAGCACCACTGAGGGGTTCGGTGGTAAAATCAGCCAAGGTTAGCGATCGCTTATTGATAAGCGACAGCACTACAGCATCGACTATCAAAGGACGAAATTCTTCCATTAAGTCCAAGGCTAGAGAAGGTCTACCATAACGCTCAACGTGTAAGTATCCTAAATAAGGATCAAAGCCTACAATATTTAATGCACTTTGCACATCGTGACGTAGCAATGAATACCCAAAACTCAAAAGAGCGTTAACTGGGTCGGTTGGTGGTCGGCGGCGTCTGGCTTCAAATTGAAATTCTGAAGTTTTGATTAGCTGGTTAAAACAACCGAAATAGGCTGCACTACCAGCACCCTCTAAGCCTCTAAGGGAATCAATACTGCTAGTCTTATCTATAGGTGCGATCGCGTGTTCGAGTCGAGTGATATTATTACTCAGAGAAAGATGAGGATATTCTCGCTGAGTGCGAAGTAAAGTATGGCGGTAATTTTTCAATTTACCCCGTATAAAACCTCTAACTAAATGTATTGCGGGTTGTGATTCTCCTATTGCTTGCCATTGGGCTTTACGAACAAAGATATTTTTAGTCACTTCTGGTTCTAAGCGCCCTAAATATTTTCCATTTTGTGTGAGAAAACTTAAACAAATGTGACGTTCTAAAAGTTCACTGAGGACGGCGGGAGAAACAGTAGCTCGACCTAGTACTACAATTCCTTCAACTTTAATTAGAGGGACATCCAAGATAGTTTTTTGATCAGCTTTGACGGTGAGGCGTTCGTTAACTTTGCCGATAAAAGCATCGGTTTGTGTTACGTAAACTGTTCCCATTTTTGATTTTTCCTATTGCTAGGGTATGATTTAATTTACTTCTTGATAACTTTTGACTTTATCAGTTGCTTTAGGCAAACATTGCGAATATAGACTACATCCAGTGCAGCGTTTGCTGTAAACTGATTTTGGCATTGTTCCGGTTTTGAGGATATTTGTTACATATTTGATAGTAGCGATCGCACTTTGCCGTAACTCTGCATTAATCTCTACTAATTGACGTTGATGAGAGTGAGCATAATAGATATATCCAGTCGGAATATTTTGCCCTGTCATCTCTTCCAAACATAATGCTTGAGCGCAGACTTGCAACTCATCGTTATCCCATTCGCCTTTGCGTCCTCGTTTGTATTCCACTGGATAAACCTGACCAGATTCCGCTTCAATTAAGTCAGATTTTCCGATTAGTTTGTACTGCTCAGACTTCAACCAAATCGCCCGAATTTGCCAAGTTTCTCCTCGCTGTCCGTCGCCTGTAGAATGGACGCGATCATGTAAACTTGTACCTTCAATTGTGTATTGATTATCGCTAAATTCGCCTGCACAAAACATCCGCCAGCACCGATGCGGACAATAGGCATATTGATTCAATGCCGCAATAGGAATATATTCTAATGAAGGGGACAGGTTATAGGTTACAAGGGATAGGGAATTTTTCATATTTTTACTCATTGTGTATTGATTAGTCGATTACGAAGGATAGTAAGCATCTTGCTAATTTCTGTAAATACAACTCTATTTTCATAGGTAGTAGGTAACAGGTAACTGATTAGACTAAGTTTTATTTGATACATTGTTTATAAGTTATTCACTATCTCCTGTCGCTTATGCACTGTTCTCTGTCCTCTGTAACCTACGTGTCATTCCCATACCCATTGTTGTTTTTCGTCCCACACCTGCATATAAAGCAAAGTCGGCTAAGGTGTTAATTTGCTTAATATGTATCGGTTCAATTTCACCTAAAATTCGATAACTAACTTCTCCAATGATGCCTATAAATTTACTGCGAGAGTCGGCTAAAATTTCTGTATGAATGTTGATGAAAGAGGGAAATATTGACTCTATGGCAATGGATGAAAATTCAACACCACTATATTTATTCCATCGGGAAAGTAGGGAATTGAAGACACATTCTCTAGTAGGAAGGGTAGTGTCATACTTTCCTTGGCGGAAGGCGGTAGGCGTGGAAAATGTCAGGTCAATTGTGCTGTGGCGATCGCTAGCTTCTTCGTATAATTGAGTATAGGTCTTAGCATTTGCCCAAGGTTGCATAGATTGGGGTGTGCCTTGAATGCTGGTAATGTACAAGTCAGCAGGGCCAAGATGCCAAGGCCGATTGGGGTTAAGATTTAGCCAGAGTTGGGTAAGTTTGCCAAATAAAGTGTCATCTAATAAAGAGATGCGCCACCAACAAGGTGTCCCGGCGGGGATGGGTTGTTGATGTGAGTATTGCAATTTAGATCCCCCCTTACCCCCCTTCAAAAGGGAGGAATTAGTTTGGAGGGGAGAAAGAGTGAAGGCTTTGTCTGCGGTAGAATCGTGCAAGCGATCGCCCAATTCTTTATCTACAGAACTAACAAGGGTTAAAAATAGGGCGTGCAGATGTCTACCAGTGAGAAACTGTGGTGGAATAAGCGATTGAGGAAGCAAATTCAACACTAAGCTATGAGGCATACTTTCTTTTCTTAGTTGTAGATTGAGTAACTCTTGACTCTACAGTAAATTGGGGAATTTCCTGGAGTTCAACCTCACTCAAACTATACTGTTCACAAACCAAACTTAGGCGATTTCCTGGAGTTTTGACAGCGTTAACTGAATGAGTTAAATCACCTTGAAAATAAACTAAAGTATTGATTTGTGGCTTAATTTGTCCAAGTTGGCGTTTGTGCGATCGCAATACCAGTTCTCCCCCCTCCATATCCGCAGGTACTCGCACATAAAGGACACTAACAACCGCAGGCGGTTCAACGGTTTTGCAGTAAGAACGCAGAGAGCGATCAATGTGCGGATCAACACGGGAGCCTTCTTTGAGTTGTAAAGGATTGAGGTAAAAAGCATTACAATTCGGCTGGAGAGCTAAGTCTAAATAAGGCTTGAAATAGGGAAACATCTGCTCTAATTGTGGCAATCCAGAACGTTGAAACACCACCGAAAAGCCTTTAGTGGCAACAAAATCGCGGTTGAGATTGTTGATAGCAAAGTAAGAACAAGCTTGAATTTCTCCCCACAAGTTATTTAGGTAATCGCTGGGGAAGGCGTTGGATTGTTGTTGATAGTGTTTCACGATGGATGTGGGGAGCGTACAGAACTAACAGGGGTCAAAAATTCTAACGTAATTTGTGACTGGACGCTAGAACCTGCGAAAAAGAAAAAACGTAGTAAAGGTTTTAGGAAGTGATTAGTTCCGAAAACGATATTCTATCCGAGCCGGAATTTTTAAGTTTTGAATGCCATCAAATTGATAGTATTGCCCTCGCATTTGGACATTCTGAATTAAGCTAACTGGAGGCATATTTACAACATCATAGCTAATCACTTGATTGTTGAACATCACATCTAACGGATTTAATGGATGTGTACAAGTGAATATACCTTCAGAAATTTTATGTTTCGGTAATGGTTCTACTGTCACTTCAGCCTTGCTCATCCATTTACCCAAGCGAATCCACTTTGGTAGTTTGAGTTCTTTTTGGGAGATGACAAAAAACTCAAATATACTTTCTGCCGCTATTTCCTTTGCTCTCCCAAAACTAGGGATATTCTTCTGTGTTTTCTCCATTTCAACGTGGTAGTTGTTGTTAGCATACTTCCAGGTGTTGAGGATAGAAGAATGATTGAGCGATCGCGCCGGAGTTACGTAAATATTTTGTTGATTGAGTGGCGTTAAATGCTCATCATATTTTGGCACTTGTTCAGGGCAAAAATAGCGATAGGAATGTTCTTCAGCAACGGTAGTAGAGTAGATTTGGCTATCAACTAAACCCAGTGCATAACAGAGAGCGTAATTGTGAATTATTGGCTCTGTTTCATACAATCGCCCGATTTCACGAGTTGCGTAATAGAGGCTGTCATGTAGTTCTATTTGACAGCGGTAAATAATTACCATCTTGCTTACTCCGTTACAGCAGCAGCTTTTTTATTAACCTTGGTATCTTTCTTAGCGTCTTTCTTACCTGATTTAAGAACCCATGTTTGAGCATAAGTAGATGATTCAGCATTTGCTTGACTCAACATTTCTTGCAATCGAGTTTCATCACTGGTGATAGACTTCACTTCACTCAAAAGTTGTGTAAAGGATGCACCAACAAAATCAGTATGAGAAATGCACTCTTGGGACATAAAAGCAGTAATTGCTTGTGTAGCCGCCTCTAAAACCTCGTCTTCATTGAGCGGATCAGGTGGATTAATTTGCTTTGGAGTTGCATTGCTCATTACGTCATATATCTTTTGAGTCCAAAGAAGATTACTAACAATCTCACCATCAGCGAAAATGACTCCAACTAACTCATTACGCACTCTACCAGTGCGGGTAGTCTGCGCTCCGTAATGGCGTGTCCTGAGAATATTATTGAAAACGTAGAGAAATCCAGCTTCAGTGGGATCTTTCAGCGTGACAATACTGGGGAAAAAGACTTGAGGTAAAATATGGTCTTGACTATTAATACGGCTGGTTACTTCCCCTTGACGGCTCATCGTGCCATTTTCAAAAGGTGCATTGAGGGTAAAGTTAAGGTGAGAATCATCAAAGGGTGTAATTGAGTACGCTGTGTCTACAACTACTTTCGACTTTTCAGAACCAGAATCACCAATAGCAAAACCGTAGAGAATACAATCAGGAGTAGTTTTGCTGAAATCTACGTTGTAATCGCATTTTTCCCACTCACCAATTTTGTAGTTACGTAATAATTCTCTACCTGTTAAACGTTCTGGTGTAGACTGCTTGCGCTTAAACATTGCCAAACGACTAATAGGTTCTTTATTTTCAATTCCAGCACGTACTCTTGCTTTATTCAGTTCACCATCTGTCTGGAATAAAGGATAAGACTCAGTAACACGAATAGTAATGAAATGAGCATATTTTCCCATTGGTTTAGCAGGGATTACATCGTGGAAAAACTTAGAATCGAGTGTTTTTAAGAATTTCATGGTTTGATTGCTCCGATTTAGTTAGTTGGAAGAAAAGAATAAATTAGACTGATGGTTAAAGTTCTAATTCAGGAATATCATCAGGTTCATCTTGTGGACGTGCTTTACGTTCTTCGTCATCTGCTAGACGATAAAGGTATTCACAGGTATCTCTTATTAAATTGAGTTGAGTACCTGCTAAACGTGCGCGATCGCCTTTAAAACTTTCCTCAAAAATGTCTTTCACAAAATACTTAGAAAACTCATAAACTGCTTGACGTTCTTCTTCCGAAGTTAAAGCCGGTTTCCACTTACCATCAATTAAAGTTAGTGTGGGTTTTCCTTCAGCAGCTTTGCGACGCACATTATTCATCAGCTTTGACAAACGCGCAGCTACCACATCTGTTAAAGAATCAGTATCATTAGCTATAGATTTATCAATTTTCAAAATTACATCCGCAGCCTCATCAATTGGTTTTAGAATGGCATTAGCTTTAGCATATTGACTTTTAGAACGATAAAAACGACGGTAGAGTTCTGTTAATTTACGTAGTTGATTCACAGCTTTTCCTTCTGGTTCAAAATAGTAGTAAAAATCCAAGTATAGGCGAACTTTAGCAAGAGGTACAGAATCAATTTTGTCTTGCTTCCGTAGCCATTTATTGAGGTAATGAAAGACATAAAGAGGACTGGTTTCTAAATCTCGCGCTAAATCTGCTAATTTTCCCCAATCTGGATCGCCATCCTTTTTACGGTTAACTTCCAAGTGGATGGAGTAAGCCGCTGTCAGAGCATTGAGCGGAGAAAATTTACGCTTTTGTGAACTACGAGGGAGAATACTATCTAAACGATAGTTATCTTTTTTGATCAAAGAACGAATTGCTTGATGTTCTCCATCAATTAAAACTGTTTCTTCAAAATCAGCACCACTGATAAAAGGTGGTACAGGTGATTCGGACGCTACCACTTTCACATCAAGAACAAGCGGTAATACTAACGCCAGCCAAGCTGGTGTTACCCAAGATTCTGTGTCTGTAGCGTCTCTTCCAGGAGGTAAACCTAAAAAGAAAAATGTCAATGTTTCTTTGTCTGAAAAGCTAATTTTGAAGGTGCGATCGTCCTCTGGCTTTAGATTTTCTTTAATCAGAAGAGAATCTACTTTTAGGTAATCTTCAATTTCAAAATTTGCAACTTGATTTTCGGTAATAAAATGCTTACGCATTTCAGCATCAAACCGGGTTCGAGAAAATTGATTGTAAGCTAATTGCAAAAATTTATTGGTTTCTGGGGTAAAAAAGTAAGTTGGATAAAGATAGAGATAGCGATATTTACGTCCTTCAAAGTCTGCTCCTACAGCATTTGTTTGGTTCATCAAAATTTGTCTCAACATGATTTCAATTGACCAAATTGAGCAAATTTGCCGTTTAGCAGCTTGAGCATTAAATAAAATCTGACGATTACTGTAGACTTGAGGTGCGAATAAAGTCGCTGATTCCATTTGTTCAGTCACAGTATACGAGGAACTAGAAATTGCACAAACATTTTCTCGTCCTCTACCTGTAATTTTGGCGGCACTATAGCGTTTTAGTTCAACTAAAAACGAGTCTATCTCTGGTTCTATAGCTGCGCCTGTTGGTAATGAAATAATTCGGTTAACATAAGTTTTTAAATCATCCCAGCCATTAGGTGCATCCTGAAACTCTGCTAAAATTGGTCTAATAAAAACAGCAGCATAATTTACCATCCCTTTCATTACTTCCAGGATTTGAGCAAAGTCTAATCCTGAATGATTGCGAAAGTATTGTGATGCTAGATAATACCAATCAAGAGGTACTCCACCTGTTTTTTTCAAAGATTGAATTTGTCTGATAGCTGGAATATCTGCTGATAACTCTAAGTATTCAGCTAACTTTTGTGTCAAATCTAAATCAGGAATAGTTCTCCTCTCATTTTTTGGCTGTTGTTTCTGCCAATCATTAACTTTTTCACACCAACTACCCCAAATTCCTCGACATAGAGTATCACCAAACTCTGCCAATCTATCAATACGAACTTCATTAGCAATTTGTAAATTTAAATGTGTCGCTAGTTCACCTTGTGCTTGATAACTTTGTAAACTTTCACCTCGTTTACCAGCAGAAGCAGTTTTTGAGTCTGGAAGTAGTCGAGAAGCAGCATTAATGCTAACTTCCATTAATTCAACTACATCAAAAAATAACCAGTAATAATCCGCAAACTTAAAACCTTTACCATCACGATTAAAACCTGTTTGTCTTTCTTTTAGCTTCTCTGAACACAGGTACTTAATTTTGGCAATAACTTGTTCGGGAATCTTATCAGTTGTAATCGGAGGAGCAGCAACAATAGCTAAATAGACAACACCATCAGGTAAATACAACAATGGTGTATAAAACTCTTCAGGATGTGCTGCTATTAAAGCGTTATTGAAAATATTTGTGAGAATACCGCGATTCTCGCAAAGGGAGTGATAAGTAAGTTTTAGCTGATGATTACTTAATCTTGTCAGTAATGTCTGTAAGCCTCCAGATTCTACATCTCGCGGATGTTTGACAACTGAAGCAAATAAATCAGATAATCTAATTAAGTCAATTAAAACTTGTCTAATTCTACTATCTAATATTTCATTATCTGAAGGTTTGAGTCCACGAGTCGTTAAACCGAAATCAGAATCATTTTTAACACCTGCATTACTGCTAATCTCAATGATGTCATCAATAAGTTCTTCCCATTCTTCACCAAGTAAGTGATATAAACCAAAATCTAAAATCTTTTTGGCAATGTATGCACGTCCCAGATTCGGAGCATATTCTTTTTTTGGTGGTTCTTCTTCCCAATTGCGATTGATCGAGTTTTGTTCTAACCAATTTGGATAATCAGGGAATTTTTCATAGTCATGCAATAAGTAAGAAACAATAAATACAGAGGTTTGCAAGTCTTCGCAACTACGTTTAACTGGGTTTGTACCTATTTCTTCTGCTTGTAATCTTTTCAAAATTTGATAGCTGGGAAATAGACCGTTAAGTAAGTGAGCAAGTATAGATTGGTCGCCAGCATTATCTCTACGAACCGGATTTTTACCTGCGGCGGCTCTTTTGGCATTAATGATTTTTATTGTGATTTCAAAGAATTTACCACCTTTAGCAGTCGCTCCTGCTAGCTGTTTAATTAAGTTAGGTAAGACATAATCTGCGAACTTTTCTAGGATGCGATCGCCTTCATTTCCTTTTGCCTTTTTTACAGCTTCTTTAAATAACCGAATAGTGAGTAATTCGCGTTTTAAAGGTGATTGATCATCCTCATATTCTGTAGTATCAAAATCTGGTACTTCTTCGGGTAAGTCATCATCATATTCACTCATTAATTTTTATCCTCTGGCTCAATTGGTTGATACTCTTGAATATTTCCGTTGCTAATTATCCACAATTTACCCGTCACCTCTGCGGCTTCTAAACCAGCAATTAATGTCTCAATAGCTTCACGCCAATCAGCAAATTTAGAACGGGATGGTAAACGTAGCACTACTATTCCTGAATAGTTTAAGGGATTATATTTCAGACGATTTTCAAATCCTCTGTCTGAAGTAACTAATATCCTGGTTTCGCTGTGACAAATATCAATTAATTTCCCATCTGGAGTAGAAGTAAGACCTTGTTCTCTAACTGTTGCAACATCATGTCCTGCTAAATGCAACCATGTAGCCACCCGCAGGCTACCAAGATTTTCATCTAGTTTGATATTCACTTTTTTGCTTCCCTGTGAGTTCCTAGAGGAATCTCGACAAAACAATCCCTTGTCATCTCAGCACCATAGGCTATACAAGCAAGAATGTCTTCTTTTTCTAAGCCAGGATATTCTTCTAGAATGGTTTCTATTGTTTCTCCTGCCGCTAAAAGGTCGAGAATTAAAGAAACCCAAATACGATGTCCACGAATGCACGGTTTACCGAAACAAATATTTGGGTCAATAGAAATTCGAGAAAGCAAATCATTGTTACTCATGTAGCTTCACCTTTAATAGCCTCTAGTTCTAACATATCCATCCCTCATCGTCTTTTGGCTTCCAATGCCAAGTTAAGGTTTCCAGTAACAGGGCATCTTGTCCAAAAGTAATGGTGTAGCGAGGACTTCTATCCTCTGGCTCATTGGTGAGGGGGTAAGCTTGAAAGTGCATAGGTAGTCCGAGGGTGGCGCGTAAAAAGTTGCGATCGCGGTCTGAAATAAAGCACACTAGTTTACGTCTACCCACTGCATCACTAATTTGGTTGATACCGTAACCGTGTCGTTGGCAAATCTCTAAGTCATTCAGAACTTGCACCTTACCAGATTTAGCCACTTCTCTCAGATTCCCTGGATAATAAAAGTGCCAATCTTCCCGCACCTCTCGATAGCCTTTGAACTTCAAATAACACAAAGCCTTATCAAAGCGAGTAGTAACTACTCCTGCTTTCTCAGCTTTTTCTATAAAGCTATTTTTATCCCATAACTCGAAAATAAAGTTATTGAGAATGCCAGGAAGATTATACATTTTAAATTTTTCAGCTTCCGGCTCATCTGGATTAGTTAAGTCATAAATTGCACAATCTAACTGGCTACTTCCCCTAAAACTCCTAGCCTCATCAATAATTTTTGTTTTCCCTTCACTTTGACAGCGATAAAACTGTGCATTCATTTGTTTAATACTAATTCCCAAAGCATTTTGAATACTAGTAACAAATTTTTTAGCTACCTCTGGATATTTTTCTTTCATGTGATGGTTTCCTTGCAGCTTTGAATAGATATAAGCTGATTGAATCCCACCCCATCGCTGAGGATATCGCTCAAACTGATTTTTAAATGTCCAAAATCCATTAATAGCATTATTAAAATTAACGCGATCGTAAGTTTCACCATCTTGTAGAGGATGGGATTTATCTGCAAATAACCTTGCGACAAGAAAGTTAGGTATTAAAGCATAAGCTTGATAAGTTTCAAATCCTTCATGTCTACCAAGCCTACCAAAGCGTTGAATAAAATTTCCGGCATCAGCAGCTTCAAAAACTAGGAAATTAATCCGAAAATCTACACCAACATCAATTGTAGATGTACCCAAAAGTAAGTCTGCTTCAGCAACCGACTGAGATTTTTCAGTTTCTCCTGTTAAACCAGTATTTTCTCTAACCTTCCATCGCGGTTCAAAAATAGGTTTTAACTTGTCCATTAGCTTTTTGACTGCTGCAATTGAATTGAGAATGATTGCCCCTTTGCTGTTTGGATTATCTTGAAAAAACTTTAAAATTACTGTTTCGGCGTTTTCTTCTATCCATTTGTAGCTAGAACTCAAATTAGGCTCTATATCTTGAGGAAAACACAAGTTAATAGGCTGATTAATTTGTCGCCAGTCATTGTTTAAGTTATCTGAATAAAATTTATAAGCTCCAACATCAACCGGATCAATTTCTTTATATCTAAGTTGAGCTTTATCCAAAAAAGTCTTTAATAGCTCGTTAGGCGTAGCAGAAAGAAAGAGAAATTTTTTATTAGCATTGCCAGTGTGTTTCATTAAAAGTATGGTATTGATGACACTAGCTATTTGTGGAGATGAAAAAATATGAAATTCATCATAGATAAATAATTTATAATTTTCATCTATACGTCTAAATAACCTGTCAGGATTATCTATTTTTCCTCTCAAGTAGTAAAAATTATGGATGTAATGGAAGATGTCAGGATTCGTCAGCATAATTTCATAGTTAGTAGAAAAGTCTTCTATCCCATCTCGTTTAGAAGACATCTGACTAGTTGCTATAGATTTCTCCAAAATAGCTGCGGTTAATCGTCTGATTTGCGGTTCGTACTTGGGTTTAAATATATCTTTGTATCCTTGCACCTGTTTTTCTTGATCTCTTGCAAGTTCATTTGTCGGATACATGGCTAAAGTGTACGTGCGATTTGTCATCGCTGACAAATAAGCAGCCAAGCTTTTACCATCGCCTGTCATGGCTCTATTAAAGACAACATCAATATTTGGGTCTTGTAATGCTTGATAGGTTTCTGATTGATGCCAAGAAAGCGACCAATTTTTAGGTAATTTCACCCCGTCAGGTGTAATAACGGTTTGAGAATAAACAGGTTTGAGATTTATGCTGTAATTTTCGGACATATCCTTGAAAATTCTCTGCAAATGATTAGTTGATCGAAACTGCTAGTTGAAAGAATGACAAACTTATAAATCCAAATAATTTCTGCCAACTATTGGTCGCAGTTTTTATGTATGTGCTAAATACCACTTACAAATTTCTGCAACCAATGGTTGCAGTTTTTTAGATGGGTATAAAACATCTCCAGGCTATTTCTCACACCATTGGTGCGAAATTTTCACTTGACTTAAAAACTGTCCGTAACTCGTTGTTAAATTAAATATTGGCACGCAAAATAGAAGTTGACAAGAGAGTATACATATAAAGTACACGGACATTTTAATGAGTCGAAAAGGTCAGTCTATAACGCTGTCGATATCAGAACGTGATAAAGCCGAGCTAGAAGCGATCGCTCGTGAATTCGGTATGATGTGGGGAGAAGACCCTAACATCTCGAAGTTAATTAAAGCGATCGCTCAACGCAAGTTACTCATCGGTAAAAATAACGATTGGAAAGAACCACGCATCAGGGCATTACATAGATGTATCAGTGCTTTGACAGATATCGGGCAAATTGAACAAGCCCAAATCATTGCACACTTACTTCTCGAACGCAGTGAACTATCATTACCGTTGCGAGGCGAAATCGAACGTTTTTTAGAGAATTTGCCCCCATCTTGGCGCTTAGAAATAGACCGCTATATCTTGCGCGAACAGCCCTTTCAGCTTTCTTATCAAGATGCAGCAGAGCGTGTGTTTAATTTTACCGTTCGCTATGCTAAAGTTACACCCCACGAAAAGCGGCAATATCTTGATTGCTGGTGCGAAGAGACAGAAGGAAACTTTGATATACCAGAACTGGTTCACAACTGGAGTTTACGATTAGACAGGATTATAGAAGCTGCTGTTATGCCAATTTCTGGTGAGTGGCGAAATTTGGCTGAGATAGAAGTGGAAATGCATCTATTTGCTGGCTTGGCTTTTGCCTATCAAGCTAAACAAGAAGACAATATTAATGAGTGGATACCAGATAAAGCGCGAGTCCGGCGAGTTGTCAGGCGAGTATCTAGTACATTTTGGTTTAGCCGCGAAGTCATGCAATATGCGCCAGATTGTGTAGTGATGTTACCCGAAAATGTGCGCGATCGCCTGAAGCAAAAAATCCTCACCTTATGCAATCTATACGATATCGAAACCAGAGGATAAAACAATGAATGAAAAATTAGATCCCCGACTTCTCAAAGAAGTCGGGGATCTAGACAGCGAAAACCCTGGAAATTTTAGAAGGGGAACTCACTCCCAGACTTTTTAAACTAGTACAGAATGGGCGGCTTTGTATCAAGCTGAACTAATGGAAGATTGGAAACTTGCTAGAGATAATCAAACTTTAAATAAAATTTCTTCACTGGAGTAAATTATGCTCAAAGATATACTTTCAGTAGAGCCAAGAGGAAATTATCAACTTCATATCCGCTTTGAAGATGGGATTGAAGGAGTAGTTGATATTAGTAAAATTGTCCAATTTACAGGGGTATTTACGCCTTTGCAAGATAAAGAATACTTTGCCACAGTTGAAGTCAACCCTGAATATGGAACGATTCATTGGGAATCGGGGGCTGACCTTGATCCAGATGTTATTTATTCTTTAATTACAAAACAGCCAATTCCCCAGTATCAGCTAAGTGCTATTTCAGCTAATTTTACTGATTGATTTGACCACTTGTAGGAGATAAAATTCAACGCAAAATCTGGTCAATCATTCGGTTGGCTTGCGAACCATAACCGCCACCAAATAAGTTGAAGTGATTCAAAATGTGATACAGATTATAGAGCGTTTTTCTCTTCTCATAGCCTGCATCTAAAGGAAACACTTCGTTATAACCCTTGTAAAAAGCTGCTGGAAAACCACCAAACACTTCTGTCATAGCGATATCAACTTCGCGATCGCCAAAATAAGTTGCTGGATCAAAAATCACTGGTTCTCCCGACACAGTAAACCCAGCATTTCCGCCCCATAAATCACCATGTACCAAAGAGGGTTTTACTTGGTGTGCCAACAATTCTGGAATAGCCGCTAGTAGCTTTTCTTGTTGAGGGAAATTACCCCCCCGTCGTGCTAACTGAAATTGATACGAGAGTCGATGTTTAGCATAAAATTCTGCCCAGTCTGCTGTCCAAGTATTGATTTGAGGTGTGGAACCGATAGTATTATTAATTTTCCAACCAAAACCTTGGCTACTGCTGGCTTTATGCATCGCCGCCAATTTGCGCCCCATCTCTTCGCTAGAATTACTGTCACCACCAAGTTCCAACCATTCCAACACAATGTAGCTAGAATTAGCAGCTATTCCCCAGCAAACTGGTTTTGGTACGCGAATACTAGCTGTTGCTAACATATCTTCTAAACCCAGCGCCTCAGCCTCAAACATGGCAACTTGCGATGCTTGGTTGAGCTTGACAAAGTAGTTTAGCTTACCACTTGAGACAGCATAGCCTTGGTTAATACACCCACCACTAACCGATCGCCGCTGCTGACTCTGAAATTTTTCGCCAGTTACCTGGCTAATATGGGCGTCAATTTCAGTCCACATCATGCAATTTTGTCATTTGTTATTGGTCATTAGTCAATTATTTTTGACTACTTAAACGGCTTGAGGACAACTACACCATAGGCATCTGGGGCAAGATACTGATTAGCTGCAAATAACAATTCAGGAGCATTCTGAGCTTGAATATTAGCTGGGTAGTTAAACGCTGGTTCTAAATCTCCCACCATAGACTGATAGTAACCATACAACCCAGCGCGATCGCTTGGTGTTTCATTACCAAAAATAAACCTGTTAGCTGCTCGCCGCCGCACACGAGCAATTTCTGATTCTGCAATTAACTCTGTTTGTAACTTACGGATGTGTTGAGCGATTCCATCTTCCACAGCTTGTAAATTTTCCACTGCACACTTAGCCGAAATATAAAACGTCCCTTGCAGCAGATTACTCATATTACTCACAGCGATGGAAGACACTAATCCTTGTTCTTCCCGCAAATCATGTACTAGTCTTGATGTCCGTCCCTGTCCTAAAATTCCTGCCAAAACATCCAGTCCATAAGTTTGATCTATTTGAGTCAAGCCTGGAACCCTCCAAACCATAACTATCCTTGCTTGTTGGAGACTTTCATCAATAAACTCACAATGGACAATTTCTGTAAAAGCAGGTTCAGGATTAACACTTAACTGTTGACTGTTGACTGTTGACTGTTGACTGTTATTAACTTGTGCAAATCCCTCAGCAACAATTTCAATTAATTCTTCTTCAGGTAAATTCCCCACAGCCACAGCAGTAATTGATTGAGGTTGATACCAATTAGCGTGAAAATCTCGCATTTGCTGGGGTTGAAGCTGGGTAATTACTTCTTCTGGCCCCAATACTGGACGGCGATAGGGTAACAAATCAAACGCTGTCTCCATTGCCCGTCGAAACGTCCGGCGGCGGGGATTATCGTCTGAACGCCTAATTTCTTCTAAGACTACTAATCGCTCACGTTCAAAGGCATCATCAGGAATACTGGGATTAAATACTACGTCTATTTGTAGTGGAGCCAGTTCAGCAAAATCTTTAGGAGCAGTGGTTATATAGTAATGAGTATAATCTTGGCTAGTAGCGGCATTGGTAACAGCACCGCGTTCTTCAATTCGGCGTTCAAACTCGCCGCTAGCCAGTCGCTCGGTTCCCTTAAAAATCATATGCTCTAAAAAGTGAGCCATGCCGTTAATAGCATCTGATTCAACAGCCGAGCCGGCTTTAACCCACAAGCTTAGATTAACGGCTTCAACTGGCATCTGCTCCGCGATGATTGTCAAACCATTAGGCAACTGCCTGAGCTTTGGAGCATTGAGACGAGGAAATTTCAGCAGGGTTGAGGTCATTGCTCGTGGTGAGTGAGAGTTTTTTACTCCTTTATCTTAACTACGACTCAAAATAAGCACCGTCATCATATAACTGCTGGCAATCAGCACACACAAGGCTATGACTGTCATACAAGTTTTGTTGCAAGTACAAAGTCATATGCGTTATGACAGGCGATCGCCCAACAGCACCGATTTTAAGATATTGGCTGGCCCATGACTACAAGCGATCGCCCAACAGCATTTACAATCGGCTACTTAATTGGCGAGCATTTGATTCAGAGCTACAGAATTTTTCCTAAATCCAATAGGAGTCTTACCGAGTAGATATAGTATTCTATGTAAAAATAAAAATATACTAGTTTAAGCGCAAAGAGCGCATTCACTAAACTAGCCAAAGAAAAGTACTATTCACGTGTAACTGAAAATCATTCCCTATCAATCTTTGCAGATGCCTGCCCGAAGACAATCTTCTGTTTGGTCGTCTCTAGCTGGTATTCGCCACGGTACTATTTTTAACTGAGCATTTGTGGTGACGGCAATTGCAGCAGTTGTTATGCGAATTTTAGAGTTGAATATTGGCACGTCACTACTAGCAAAGCTTGAACAGGCATTGTATAAATAAACAGGTAATGCCATCAATCCAATGTAAATTTTCCTATTCATACAAAACCTCAGATCACAATTTCCGATTGCGCCATAGCACATACCACCTTAAATGAACCGGAGCTTAAATCAGTAAACAGTGAACAGTAAACAGTAAACAGTTGGGGGATTTAAACTTGCCAGATAGCGCCTGCTGCTAATCGGCTTTGGGTTATTAGTTTTCGGTTGGAAGTGAGCGCCCCCTTAGTGGTTCTCCTTAAACCCAATTATGTTTACTGTTTACCATTTACTGTTTACTGTTAAAAACTGAGCTTTGTATGTCAAAGATTTTGTATCAATTTACTAAATACTGCTTACTTGAGAGACGTAATTTGCAAATTATCGGTTCCACCCTGTTTGTAGGGTAGGCATTGGCTAAAAGATGGCTTCTTACTTAACTTATACAAATGCAACGCCAAAAAACCGGACAAAAATCTTCAAGCAGCCAAAAACATATTTTGATAGCTGCTACCCCGGATAAAATAGTTAACAAATGTTGCCTACTAGCTGACTCATGACGCCTTCACCAGATGTAGATACTGTAACCACTGCCGATATCGACCAAGAAGGATACGGCAACTCAAAAACTGATTTTCTTGATGATTTGCCAGGTGAAGTTGAGATGTCCCTTTTCGACCACCTAGAGGAGTTGCGACAGCGGATTTTTTATTCGCTGATTGTTGTAGCAGTGGGTATTATTGGCTGTTTCTTTGCCGTCAAGCCGATTGTCCAGCTATTGGAAGTCCCAGCTCAAGGAGTAAAATTTCTCCAGCTTGCTCCTGGAGAATATTTCTTTGTCTCCTTCAAAGTTGCAGCATACACAGGTTTAGTACTTTCTAGCCCCTTTATTCTTTACCAAATTATCCAGTTTGTCCTCCCAGGATTGACTCGTCGCGAACGCCGCTTGCTGGGGCCTGTGGTTTTGGGGTCAAGTGTGCTGTTTGCAGCTGGGTTAGTATTTGCCTATTTTCTCCTTATCCCAGCAGCTTTAAAATTCTTCATCAGCTATGGAGCAGATGTAGTAGAACAACTGTGGTCGATTGACAAATATTTTGAATTTGTGTTGCTTTTGTTATTCAGCACTGGTTTAGCATTTCAAATTCCTGTCATCCAAGTTTTGCTTGGTAATTTGGGAATTGTCTCTTCTGAAAAAATGCTTGCTGGTTGGCGTTACGTGATTATGGGAGCAGTAGTTTTAGGGGCTATCCTGACACCTTCTACTGACCCCCTTACCCAAAGTCTTCTGGCGGGAGCAGTACTTGGGCTTTACTTTGGTGGCGTTGGGCTAGTTAAGCTTACAGGTAAATAACAGTCGCTATCATGTGGGAACCTACTCTCTAGGCGTCTATGCTTCAATTCAAAATTAAAATGTCAATTCACAAGTAAATGTTACAAATTACCTATGATGACTTTGAAAAAATTGAGATTCGTGTTGGCAAAGTCATCAAAGTAGAAGAGTTTCTCAAAGCCAAAAAACCAGCTTATAAATTGTGGATAGACTTTGGTGATTTAAGTATCAAAAAATCTAGTGCTCAAATTACCAAACTTTATCAACAAGAGGATTTAATCAATAGATTAATATTAGCTGTTACCAATTTTCCACCTCGTCAAATCGCTGATTTCATTTCAGAAGTTTTAGTCTTAGGTGTAGTTCTGGACGATGGAGAAGTTGCATTAATCCAGCCAGACAGAGATGTGCCTTTGGGTAAAAGACTTTTATAGTTAGGTTCAATAATATACAGCAATTTTTAATTAATTAGACTACAGTTTTTAGGGTGAGTATTGTAATGCTCACCCTACTATGGTCTATGCTTATGAAACTCACTATATATGTATTTTGTAACTACATTTAATAGACTGAGAAATTATCATTTTATAACTGCTGAATTTAGTGTATGATTAAAAGTTTAAAAATAAAAAATAAAAAAAGCAAAGTCATAATATCCATTCTGAAGAACGTTCGCCCAAATCTAGAGGAATGCTAACAGCTTTGCCGAGTCGGGGGCGATCGCGTGTTTCAATGATAAATGTTTGTACTTGTGTTGCCCCGCCCAAGGCGTGAAGATAATTGGCGATACTATCAAGATGCTCTTGGTACTCTGCCTCACTTAACGGAAAAGAAGCCTGCTCTAAGTATTTCCACATGACTTGCAGAAATATTTTCCCCTGTGTCCGCCGCAACTGCACATCGTAAGAGTATCCCCACTTATCAAGCAACATTTGGCGTAATTCCTGTCCTGTCATAGCTTTTCTCAATTAGATTTTACATTTAGTTATGATGTTAAGTTCCGTAACTCAAGTATGATAGGGATATAAAGAAATGTAATGCTAACAGAAAAGATGCTAGATATATCTTGGAACAGAGAAGTACGGCATCGTTGTGGGCGTTAGCATTTCGACTTAGACAAGAGTTGCTCAAGTACTAGTACTCCTGTCAAAATGCTTAGCAAAATACATAAAGAGCGCGTAGATTATGGCTCAATTTTCTGAATCAGCAGACGTGCCCGATATGGGGCGTCGTCAATTCATGAATCTGCTCACTTTTGGGACTGTCACTGGAGTGGCTCTGGGTGCATTGTATCCCGTTGTCAAGTACTTTATTCCACCCGCTACTGGTGGTGCTGGTGGTGGTACAACAGCGAAAGATGAGTTAGGTAACGATGTCAGCGTCAGTAAATTTCTCGAAAACCGTAACCCAGGCGATCGCAATCTAGTTCAAGGACTAAAGGGCGACCCCACCTATATTGTGGTAGAAAGCAAAGAGGCGATCGCTGACTACGGTATCAATGCTATCTGCACCCACCTAGGTTGTGTTGTCCCTTGGAATGTGGCTGAAAACAAGTTTAAATGTCCTTGTCACGGTTCCCAATACGATGCAACTGGTAAGGTTGTTCGGGGCCCAGCACCACTGTCTTTAGCTTTGGCCCATACCAATGTCAACGACGACAAAATCGTCTTAACCCCTTGGACTGAAACCGACTTCCGCACCGGCGAAGAACCTTGGTGGGGTTAATCAAGTGCTGAAGCGCGGATAGCTATGGTTTAGCCCGTGCTGAGTTATTAGTTTAAAGTCCAGAGTCAAAAGTCCAAAGTATTGATTCTTGACTGCTTGACCCTTGACTAATGACTAATACTTCTCTACGAGAGGCTGCGCCAATGGCTCTGCTCAGTACAAGTGACTAATGACTAATGACCAATGACTAATTCAATCGTTGTCCTTATAGAGATGAGAAATGCTTTCATAACAGCGAGGTTAACTCGCAGTGCTAGAGCGATTGTCAAAACATTGCTCATAGCGATCGCTACCGTGACATTTTACTTCACCAGCGATCTAGTCCTTCCCCAACCGGCTGCTGCCTATCCCTTTTGGGCACAGCAAACCTACCCCGAAACCCCCCGCGAACCAACCGGACGGATTGTTTGCGCCAACTGTCACTTAGCAGCTAAGCCTATAGATGTGGAAGTTCCCCAATCGGTGCTACCTGACACTGTATTTAAAGCTGTGGTGAAAATTCCTTACGATACCAGCTTGCAGCAAGTTGGTGCCGATGGTTCTAAAGTCGGCTTGAATGTCGGTGCTGTACTGATGCTACCCGAAGGCTTTAAGATTGCTCCTGAAGACAGGATTTCTGAGGAACTTAAAGAAGAAGTCGGTGACACATTCTTCCAACCCTACAGCGAAGAGAAAGATAACGTTATCATCGTCGGCCCCCTACCCGGTGAACAGTATCAGGAAATTGTCTTCCCAGTTCTTTCTCCCAACCCCGCAACCGATAAAAACATCCACTTCGGTAAATATTCGGTTCACGTAGGTGGTAACAGAGGACGCGGACAAGTTTACCCCACTGGCGAAAAGAGCAACAACTCAGTTTACAACGCTTCCGCTACTGGCACAATTAGCAAAATTGCCAAAGAGGAAGACGGAGACGGTAACGTCAAATATGTTGTAAGCATCCAAAGTGAATCTGGTGAAGTTGTTAAGGAGACGATTCCCCTAGGCCCAGAACTGATTGTTTCTGAAGGACAAACAGTCAAGTCTGGTGATGCTTTGACCAGCAACCCGAACGTGGGTGGATTTGGTCAACAAGATGCAGAAATCGTATTGCAAGACGCATCTAGAGTCCAATGGATGATTGCGTTCATCGCTCTGGTGATGTTGGCTCAAGTTATGCTGGTGCTGAAGAAAAAGCAGGTTGAGAAAGTTCAAGCTGCCGAGATGAATTTCTAAATTCTCTGCTAAATAATTACTTGTAGGACAGGCATCTTGCCTGTCTTTTTTATATATTATGGTTCCAAGTCTGTATATAGGACTCAGAGGTTTATATGCAATTTACTTTAAAAGTATATCTACTTAATCAAAAATTATTATATTAACTTATAGTCTTTTTTTTTGGAATCTGTTATAGTTTATTTGTAAGTTATAACAGTTGTTGTAACAACAATATAACTTCTCACATCAAATTTATAGTATCTAGGTATTGTATTTGAATGCCTAGTATCTTCCTAATTAGGAATTAGCTCATGGCTGTAAAAAGTTATCCCGTAACTCATGCAAAGGTAGGAAATCAAGATGGGTTTCGCTTACCTCGCGCATTCTATAAGGATTATCCTCATTTAGCTAATGCTTCAGGCCATATTGAAGTGCTATCTGATAACACGTTCTTAGTTAGATTAGAAACCGATAATGTTGATGAAGTTGATGATGAGGGCATTATGATGAGCCTTTTTCTTGACTTTCTAATGAAGGATGCTATGCAGAACCCTTCTGAGCTAATTTCTTATACCCAAGAAATAAGCGATGAAATGGATGATTTACTGGCTGATGTAGTTATAGATTAATGGCTGCATTTACTTGTAATGGTTGGCAGATTTTTTTCTACCCATTGTTTAATAAACAATGGGTAGAATTGCGTAGTAGAGTTCATATATTAAAAAATGAGTTACCTAAAGAAGAATTTATTACACATTCAGATGTCAAATTCTTAAAAGCATTGAATATTGGCATTAAAGAAAAAATTCCTCAAGACCCTTTCGCTAGTCACTTTGCTTTGCAAAAACCTTTGCAAAAATATGGCCGTATCAAAAAAATGGGGCTACCTGAACGATATAGATTATTCTTTAGAGCATTCAAAGAACAAAAAATTATCATTATTCTTTGGTTAGGTTTTCCTCGTAAGGAAGGTGATAAAAAAGATTGTTATCAAGTTTTTACCAAAAAAGTTGAGAATGGAGAATTTCCTCAAAGTATAGATGAGCTACTTTCACATATATCTTAGAATTAGCAACCTCAAGTTGTTTCCCAATTACCTTTTGATCAGCGATCGCTACAACGAGAAACTTGACTTTCAAGACAATTGCTACAACTAACTTCAAGTGAAAATGCTAAACTTGTACTAATGAGTGTGGATGAAAGTGTCCAAAAGTCCTACGTCAGAGCAGAAAACACAATGCTTTAATCTGTGCGTCTGGTTCAGTAAGCTTTACCTACCTATAAACGTAGTTCGTATAGACGAGCGAACAGGAAATGTTTTCTTTCTGGCAGGTGAGGAAAATATTATTGAGATTTATCCCAACGGCAAATGGAGGTACGTAGGATGAGTAAGCCTGATTTTAAAGCAATGAGCCGAAAAGAATTACACACTTACGTTCTCGCTCACCGAGAGGATCAAGAAGCTTTTTATAGCTACGTAGACAAGCTACATGCAGAGGCTACTTGGATTGAAATGCCAGCATTGCAGTCCGTAGAAGATCTGGAAAATTACCCAGAATTTCTTGAGCGTCTTCGCAAAAGTGCAGAGCCACGCGATAATGCAGTCTAACAAATCAAATGCAGCGAACGGTCGAGAGCCATTGGTGCTAAGTTCGAGTATAACTGCATCAAATGCTTAATTAAAGCGATCGCAAATAGATTCCGCGTAAGCCTACTGGTTACGCGGAAATTTTAATAAAAACCTTTTACCAAAGTCAACACTGTTACCTTAAATCAAGATTACCTGTGTAAATTTAATTTACTAAATCAGGGAATACCTCTTGTACTGCCGGATGAACTAAGCGATGATTTTGTACATTCAAGCCCTTAGCTAAGACTGGATTAGTTTCCAGTGCCTTGATTCCCAGATTTGCCAACTGAATGACGTAAGGTAATGTACTGTTATTTAGTGCTTGGGTTGCTGTCCAAGGTACTGCCCCTGGCATATTGGGAACGCCATAATGGACTACGCCCTCTTCAACATATACCGGATTGGTGTGAGATGTGGCATGTAAGGTCTCAATGCAACCGCCTTGGTCAACAGCAACATCAACTATTACAGAACCAGGACGCATTTGTTTGACCAATTCACGGGATACTAGTATTGGCGCTCTACGTCCTGGCACTAAAACTGCACCGATCAGCAAGTCGGCTTCTTTAACGGCAGCTTCGATATGGGCAGAGTTGCTGTAAAGCAATTCGACTCTAGAGCCAAAAAGGGTTTCTAGGTAGGATAAGCGCTCGACACTCACATCTAAAATCTGCACGGTAGCACCCATACCCACGGCAATTTTAGCTGCTTCTGTGCCGACAACGCCGCCACCTAAAATTACTACTGTGCCTGGTTTGACTCCAGGTACACCACCCAAAAGCACACCTCTGCCACCTTGTTGGCGTTCTAGGAATCTGGCCCCAAATTGTACTGCTAGCCGACCAGCAATCACACTCATAGGGGTGAGTAAGGGTAATTTGTTAGCACCGGATTGTTCTACAGTTTCGTAGGCGATCGCACAAGTGCCACAATCAATTAAATGTTCGGTCAATTTGCGATCGGCTGCTAGATGCAGATAAGTAAACAATATCTGTCCTTTTTGTAAAAATTTATACTCGCTTGCTAGTGGTTCTTTGACTTTGACAACTAGCTCCCGATTCCAAGCCGCTTCTGGTGTGGTAACAATCTCCGCTCCAGCGCTTGCGTAGTCATCATCTGTAAATCCAGCACCACTACCTGCTAATGTCTGGACGAATATGGCATGACCATTTTCCCGCAGCACCCGCACACTAGAAGGACTCAACCCTACCCGAAACTCTTGATCCTTAGTTTCCTTCGGAACGCCAATTTCCATGTAACGCCTCTGATAATTTTTTGTTTAACTTTAGCTTGCTAATCTCAAGCTTGTTAGTTCAAGCTTGCTACTTCTGTATTATGGATAGCTGTATTAGGGATAGCTAATCTCTGTTCTAATTTTCTCAACTTTATTTGGGTAGCTCCAAACTCTACCCTTGACTATTACCCCAGTATTTATACAATGTATAAAGATTAATTACATTTTGTTAACAAAGCTCCGCCCAACGGCAACCCCTGTGGAGAACGGAGGCTTCCTTAAATCAGATTTATCCTAGTCAAGTCACGTTTGCCGAAAAGAGGTTTCTAAAAAATGACACAACCGCAACCAACAATTACACCCAAACTAGAGGAGCCTAAGTTTGGCTTTAATGAATATGCAGAGCGTTTGAATGGCCGAGCTGCAATGGTTGGCTTTGCCTTGATGGTGGTAATTGAATACGTTACCAATCAAGGTGTGCTATCATGGCTCGGTCTAAAGTAATGCCACGAGAAAGCACAGATGTGCAAGTTGTAAGCTAATAATTAAAAGAGTTATAACCAGCTGGAACACTAGCTGGTTTGACTTTAACAATCTAGAGCGAAGTACTTCGCCCTAAGCGTTTTAATTAGACTTATCCGTAAATTGTTGCCGTAGAATGTAAGCAGGGGAGGGACTGAAATATCCTAGACCCGCAATTACTACATTAAAGAGGGGTAATTACTACACTTCCTTCCCTACTGAATAAAATTATAATACTTTATGCCTTTGATTCAAAGGGCAATTTGCGGGTGAGGTATTCTCGGTAAATGTACACAAAAGGTTAATTGGAACCAACCAAGCTGTGATGAATGCTGTATTACCTCGTTTTTTAAAGTCAACCTACCGAAAAGAACCACTAATCAGTGTACTGATTACGATGGGCGTGGTGGATGCCCTGATTGGTGGATTTGATGATAGCTGGTCGTTATTCGCTTTTGGTTTGGGACTAGCAGGGATAACGCTCGTCTTTAAGTTGTGGCGTATCCAGCAGCGTCGTCCTATACCAGAGGAGCCTGTAGTGCAACACTATTTGCCCTCCCGCTCCTCTAGTGCTGCTTTACCAATGCTGAGCGTTTCTAAGAAAAAACCTCCTTTGTAGGGAGTGCTGAGTAGTGAATTATGTTAGCGGATAGCTCTGGTTTAGCCCGTGCTAACTTACAACTCAGTTAGATTGATTGGTGTAACCATATCTAAAAGTGAGGAAAATGTAGTGAGGAGTGAGGGAAGAGGTGGGGGCGGTTTTGTACTTCGCCCGTATATTGTCTTGGCATTGATGGCAGCTGTTGCTGCGGCTACGATATCGAAAGAGTTTTATATTAATACTGCTAATGCTGCTGTTGAAGTAATACCATCTCAAGTTACTAACAGCTTTGCTAATCCTCAACTACTCTACATACTCAAAGGACATAAAGGAACCATTAAATCCTTAGCCTTTAGTCCAGATAGCAAAATTCTGGCCAGCGGTGGTGCAGAAAATGAGGGAGTAATTCGCCTGTGGAATACAGAAAGAGGCAAAAAATTAGGTAACATTAGCAGAGCGCATCAAACAGCTATAGAGTCTTTGGTGATTTCGCCAGATGGCCAAACCCTCGCTAGCTGTAGTAATGACAACATAATTAACCTTTGGAACTTAAGAAATAATAAGTTTAGCCGCTCTTTTGTCGGACATACTAGTAATGTCTTATCTTTAGCAGTGTCTCCTGATAGTAAAGTGCTGATCAGTGGCGCTTTAGATGGAATTCGCATGTGGGATTTGCTACAGCAGCGCCCATTAGGTACTCTAGTACGCTTTGATAACCTAATTTATACCTTGGCTATTAGCCCTGATGGACAGACCTTAGCTAGTGGTGACAACAAAGGTGTAATTAAGCTGTGGAACTTGAGTACTGGAAAATTGATTCGTGGATTTGTGGCTCATTCTAATGCTGTTAACTCTGTAGCTTTTACACGAAATGGAGAATTAGTTAGTGCTAGCCGCGATCGCACGATTAAACTTTGGAATATTAGCAGTGGTAAACTAGTCCGTAGCTTCATCGGACATAACAACTGGGTGAATGCTGTTGCTATTCACCCCGATGGACAAACCCTTGCCAGTGCTGGCAGAGATGGGATTAAATTATGGAATCTGACTACAGGTGAGTTAAAAAATACACTCCATGGACATACAGACTGGGTAAGTGCGATCGCTTTTAGTCCTGATGGGCGAACACTTGCCAGTGGTGGCTTTGACCAAATGATACATATTTGGCGAAGTCTATAAATCTCATTAAACTATTTCCCAAATCTCCTAGCGAACCCCCACAAAACCTGCCTGCTTAATTGCTGTTTGCCCCTGGTTGGTTAATAAAAGATTGGCATAGGCTTCACCAACCTGCTGTTCTCGACCTTGGTTCTGCTTAATAATCACAAACAATTTAGCAGTAATTGGATAGCTACCATTTTTGATGGCTTCAGTATTTACCTGGTTGCGCTGACGTGGACACTGCTCAGGTGAGATTAAGGGTTCGCGGTAGGGGGAAATCAGCTCAGTAGAAGTGCGACCCACTGGCAGAGGCTTCACACTACATTGAGGTACTACCGCACGGGCAGAACCGTAATACACACCACCAGGGGTTTTACTGAGTTGCCGGACTGCCTCTGTAGTAGAGTAGACATACTTGATATTGGGACTAAGGACTTGCCCTTTTAAGTCGCTGTTAGAGAATATTGCTGTGTCTGCGTCCTCCGGTTTTTGCGAAAAAGGCGTGATGGGTATGTTTGGCCCGCCTACTTGTTGCCAGTTAGTAATTTGACCCAGATAAATCTGCTGTAACTGGTCAATAGTTAAACCCGGCACGTTAAGCGATGGATTAACAATTACGGCTATGCCATCCATGCCAACTTGGCGTTGCTCAAGTGTGAAGCCCAGCTGTTTGGCGGCGGCTCGTTCTTCATCTGTGAGGGGGCGGGAAGACTGAGCAAAGTCCAGTTGCCCGTTCAGTAACATGCGAATACCTGAGCTAGAACCAGGGCTACCATCAACAGGTTGCACATAGCGTAATTGTAGTTCAGGGCGATCGCTCTGAATCTGAGAATCTACCAATTGGCGGATAGGTGCCCAAGCTGTACTACCACCATAGTTAAATGAGTTGGTTGGCACATTTGCAACTGTTTTAAAAGTGGATGCATTACCAGAGGCAGTATTTAAACTTTGACTAGAAGATTCAGCACCGCTGCGAGTTAATAAATTCGGCTTCAGTAACCACCAAAGTAGCCCGCCAATAACCAAAAGTGTTAGCACTTTGCCAATAATCAAACCTTTAAGAAATAGGGCAATTTCTCCATTGATTAAAGCTTTTCTTTGATTTGTATTGTCCATATCATTAATTTTGTTTATTTTATTTATCCTACAGGAATCTCTGAGTATTCAGGTTCAAAGCAAATCTATAAATCAGTTGATAACACTTAGCGGTTCATTGACTCTTTCTAAAATGGTGAGATTTAATTTGCCCTTTGGTAGTTGTGTCAGTGCAATTAATTTTGCAATTTACTGGCGGGACTACTGACTTAGCTACTTGCTCATCCACTTGAGCCAACGATGATTCACCAGATTTTTCTATAAACTTCTTGAATTGAGTTGGTTGGTTATGAGGCGATGTACTTGTTTGTAAAAACGTATAAATTAACACTATTACAATTAGACTAGTGATAGTACCTAGACCCATTCCTAACAGCAAAATAAAGTTTCTATAAGTTAGTAAATAGTTATTATCAGCGTTTTCATCTTTGCTAGTAGACTCTGAAGAAAGTTGTAAGTCCATAGCAGAAATTAGCGCTTGTAAAGCTTCTGCCGCAGATTGGTAACGTTGGCCATAGCGTTCGCGAACCATATTGTCTAAAACATCTGCAAAAGCATCGCTTACCCGTGCTTTGTTGCGCCAAATAACCTCTCCAGTATTGGGATCTTCTTGTAATTGATTCGGCATTGAACCTGTCAGAGCTTGAATGCCAATCATGCCTACTGCATAGATATCACTGCAAAGCTTTGGTTTTCCTTTAGCCTGTTCGCTTGGCATATAGCCAGGAGTACCTACAGCAATTGTTAGACCGGCTCCCAGAGCACCGATTCTCTTAATGCTCCCAAAGTCAATTAGCACAATCTTTTGATCAGAGTACCGCCGCATTAAATTTTGAGGCTTAATATCCCGATGAATAATATTGTTTTGGTGGACAAAGACTAAAACTTCCAGGATGTCTTTCAATAAATTAAAGACTGTATTCTCATTAAGTGGCTGACCTGGTACGATTTCTTGAGTCAAGTCATGACCACCAATGAATTCCTGAACTAGATAGAAATCTCCATCTTCATCAAAATGAGCAAATAGTCTAGGTATTTGTTCGTGGTCATTGCCTAATTGATACAATACTTCTGCTTCGCGAGCAAACAGGCTTCTGGCGATTGGTACAATAGCAGGATTCGGATCTTTAGGATGAAAATGTTTGACGACACAGTGAGGTTTCCCTGGCAAATCTAGATCAACAGCTAAATAGGTATCACCAGATCCTCCGCTCCCCAATAGTGTGACAATTTCAAAGCGATTCCGAAGTTTTCTTTTGAGGACAGAGTGCTTATGCATGTTACGTGTCCCACCTGATAACAAGTAGGTATTGCCAGCTCCTCCGCTCCCTAACATTGTGACAGTCTCGTAGCGATTCCGAAGTTTTTTTCTGAGGAGAGGGTACTGACGCATGTGGCGGATCTTAACCTGCTAAATTACTGACCAATCAGAGTTTAGTTGAAGGTACGTAGGAATTACCTGCCATTTAGTTTACTGAGATTTGAGGCAGTAGTTTTTTCCAGCTTCGTATTTGCTTCTGGTAGTTCTGTGGTCAGCCTTTTAATGGTTTTATTTGATACTTTTGCAAGCATCATTTCGTGGCTTTTATACAATTACTTTAGCAAAAATTAGACTTTAAGTAAATTTATTAGTCTCAGCATATACGGAGATCTAACGGGAGTTAGATACAAAAGTGCTTTCTTCAGATACTTACTTATTGAAGTGTATGGCTAGGAAATAGGGGGTCTGACCCCCTAATAGAGTTGAGGTAGGCAAGTTTAGTAATACTAAAAAATAAGCAGCAAATAAAACTTTACTCGGTATTCTCAGCTACTAATCGAATATTATTCAAGCTATGGTGTCACCACCTGAAGTATCTTATCTCCTAAGCTGATTTAGCCGCAGTAAACTTTTAATTTTCTGACACAATCTTTCCACCAGAGGTCTATGCTTTGATACAGGTCTAGGTGAGCGTGATGCAGGTGTATATCCTGGATTTCTTAACTCTAGTTCTAGCTGTGCGGCTTTACTTAAATCTGAACTTGCTCTATATTCGTATCCCAGTTGAGAGCAAACTAACCCACGGTATTTGTATGCATCAATGTAGCGAGGATTAAGACGAATTGCGTGAGTAAAATCTGCGATCGCTTCCTCATATCTTCCACTAGTAACATTTTCCACTCCCCAATTATAAAAAGTTTCCGCATCCCAGCGATTGACAGATATTTTGGTAGGATTTGGGCGCGAAGATGGTTTATCAGGGGTTGGAGGCTCTGATGGACGTTCAGATTTGAGCTTGTTATAAGCTACGTTGATTTGCTTGATTTTTTCCTCAGCTTCTTGCTTTTGATCTTGATCAAAAAAGCGATCGGGATGCCAAATCTTCACCAGCTTACGGTAAGCTCGTTTCACCTGTGCTGGCGATGCACCGAGTTCCAGCCCAAGAATTTCATAAGCATGATTGATATCGAGGTCATCGCGCATACTGAGAAATAGACAACTATGTAAATCTATGTTAACTATTCCCCTAAATCTCTTTCAATCAACACAAACGCCCCATTCTGGTTATCACTGGGATAATAGTAGTCGCCGCTTCTTTGAAGGCTGGTATTACCGCGTAACTTTGCCGGAAATTGGACAAACATTTGCCTTCATGTACTCCATCGAAGACCCCATCGGCGGGAAACTCTACAGTGGTGGTGCAGCCCAAATCCTCGGCCCAGATGATCAGTATCTATGGCGTACTTTTCCTGATGTTACGAAATTTTGGGGCAGTCGGGATGTTCTGGGATTAGGTCATTGGGGCAAAACCGATTTACACGTACCACCCCTCTACCTTGTCCCAGAAGAGTTTGAACGCCATGTTCAAGAAGGTTATCAGGCTACAACCACCTTGAATCAGGGGGGAATTAGTGATCCTGCTACTGGTAACTATTGCCGTTGGCGCTATGAAATTCAGCCAGTATATGCTTGGGGAAATAAAGATAGTATTCAGCAATCAACTGCTGGTTTGCTATCGTTTTTGCCGATTTTTGAACCCGGATGGCAAATTTTGATGGCTCATGGTTTAGCTACAGGATGGATTGACTGGAATGGCAAAACCTACGAATTTACCAAAGCCCCAGCCTACGGCGAGAAAAATTGGGGTGGTGCTTTCCCTAAAAAATGGTTTTGGATAAATTGTAATTCTTTCGAGGGTGAAGCCGATTTGGCATTAACCGCTGGCGGGGGACGGCGTGGCGTGCTGTGGTGGATGGAATCTGTAGCGATGATTGGCTTGCATTATCAAGGTAAGTTTTATGAATTCGTTCCTTGGAACTCACAAGTAGATTGGCAAATTCAGCCTTGGGGTAGATGGCAAATGCAAGCCAAAAATTTAAATTACGAGATTGAGTTGACAGGAACCACGCATCTACCTGGTACATCCCTGCGTGCGCCCACAGCAGATGGCTTAAAATTTTGTTGCCGGGATACCATGCAAGGGCAACTAAAGCTAGAGTTGCGAGAACTAAATGGCAGAAAATCTAAAATTATCCTGAAAGCCCAAAGTTTTCTTTGTGGTTTAGAAGTAGGCGGCGGTTCTTGGGACAATTCTTGGCAGTCTCGCTAAAACTACTGCTATTATTATATATGCTTCGTAGTTGGGGCTGTAGCTCAGATGGATAGAGCGAGCGCCTCCTAAGCGCTAGGTCGTGCGTTCGAGCCGCACCAGTCCCGTCGTTGAAACAACTAAATATATCAAGTGGTTGCATATCTTTTGCTGGATTGTCCGATAAAGGTTAGGATAATCCATCAATTAGAAGAAAACTTCAAGCACGCTTAATCGCGCTGTAACACATTACCCCAATTTGAATTCGGGTATATTTTTGAGTAGTCTGCTACTCTACAATTGTTTTTCTTCTAGTTAGAGAAAATTATGGACTCAGTCAACTAGGTTATCGAGCCTTGAATAAGCTATTGTTTACAGGTAAAACTTTTAGGTTTATGGCTCTTGTCTTACCGCTAGCAATGTGGTGGGGATATAAAGAAGTACAAAACCAATTTGTACAGCCACAAGCAGTTTTAGTATTGGGTGGTTCAACGAGGCGTTTAGAACGAGAGAAGTTTACAGCTCAATTTGCTCGGAAGCATCCAAATATACCAATTTGGATCACTGGAGGTAGCCCACCTAAATCTACTCAACGAGTTTTTACCAAAGCTGGCATTGATCCCAAACGTTTACACTTGGATTATCAAGCAGTTGACACGGTGACTAATTTTACTACGTTGGTAGATGATTTGCAAGCTCGTGGTATCAACAGCGTTTATTTGATTACTTCAGACTTTCATATGCGTCGGGCTTGTGTCATCGGCGAGATTATTTTGGGTAGTCGAGGTATTGAGTTAAAACCAGTGCCAGTTCCTTCAGAAAAATCGCCTGAACCAATTGAAAAATCTATCCGCGATGGAGTTAGAGCTATACTTTGGGTAGCAACTGGTTACACTGGTACTGATGAAGCTCAACATAAATAATGAATCATCTTTTTGAATTGGCATGATCTCAATTTGACTCAACTCAGGCAAATTAGGAAAAATAATTCAAAACTGATGAGATTAACTTAAGTAATAACTGACACATCAAACTATAGGTCTTGAAAAAATACTAAAATGGCAACCCTTCGCCTACATAACATAAAAACTAATTAACAATGTTTCTTTATCTCTTCTCTTGAGTAAGTAGACGAAGTTCTAAGTGACGGTTTATAACGCTCAGAATTCTCTTTGCATTCCCTGTAGTTTGTGGAAAAAAAACTACCCCAATTCCCTCCACAATTTGATACCCTAGCTTAAACAGATTTGAGAAAAATTAAAGCGTGGAAATTCAACTTGGGCGGGGAAAAACAGCTCGCAGAGCTTACGGAATAGATGAAATTGCTCTAGTCCCCGGTAACAGAACACTAGATCCGAGTTTGGCAGATACTAAGTGGCGTATTGGCAATATTGAGCGAGAAATCCCGATAATTGCCAGTGCAATGGATGGTGTAGTAGATGTTCGCATGGCTGTACGTTTATCACAGTTAGGAGCATTGGGAGTTCTTAATTTAGAAGGTATCCAAACTCGCTATGCTGATCCAGAGCCGATTTTAGATCGAATTGCCTCCGTAGGGAAAGATGAATTTGTTGCCCTGATGCAAGAACTCTATGCCGAACCAATCAAGCCTGAATTAATTGAACAACGTATTCAGGAAATTAAACAACAAGGTGGTATTGCAGCAGTGAGTGCTACCCCAGCAGGTGCAAGCAAATATGGTGAGGTGGTGGCAAAAGCTGGGGCTGATTTATTTTTTGTGCAAGCTACGGTGGTTTCGACTGCACACCTATCGCCAGAATCATTAGTACCGCTTGACTTGGCAGAATTTTGTCGTTCGATGCCTATCCCTGTGGTGTTGGGGAATTGTGTTACTTACGAAGTTACTTTGAATTTGTTGAAAGCTGGAGCAGCAGGGGTACTTGTGGGAATTGGCCCTGGTGCTGCTTGTACATCTCGTGGCGTGTTGGGTGTGGGTGTACCGCAGGCGAGTGCGATCGCTGATTGTGCCGCGGCACGAGATGATTATTATAAAGAGACTGGTAACTATATCCCCATCATTGCCGATGGCGGTTTAATCACTGGTGGCGACATTTGTAAGTGCATCGCTTGCGGTGCTGATGGTGTGATGATTGGTTCCCCCTTTGCCAGAGCCGCCGAAGCGCCAGGAAGAGGCTATCATTGGGGCATGGCGACTCCAAGCCCAGTGTTACCCCGTGGTACTCGCATTCGTGTTGCCACAACTGGCAGCCTAGAGCAAATACTCATTGGGCCCGCAGGACTAGATGATGGCACTCATAATCTTGTCGGAGCCTTAAAGACAAGTATGGGGACATTGGGAGCCAAAAACATTAAAGAAATGCAGCAAGTAGAAGTTGTGATTGCTCCTTCACTGCTAACTGAAGGTAAAGTCTACCAAAAAGCTCAACAATTAGGCATGGGTAAATAAGGGGACTGGGGACTGGTGAGACAGCGCTGCGGGAGGGTTTCCAACGCCAGTCGCTCGTAGGGAGCCACCCCCTTGGCGCAGCCTCCTCCGCAGGCGACTGCGTTCGCTTTTGGCGTGCCGGAGGCATCACCCGAAGGGGGACTTATGGTTGAGGTATAAGCTTAAATTAATAACTTCTAGCTCCTAACTGCCAACTTTTACTAATGCTCAATCCCTAATCCCCAATCCTTAATTCTTCAAGAAATTTTTCCAGCCATCCTAAACAATTACTGGAAAAATCCCATATCTAGCCTACAATAGAAATAGCGGAGACGCATGTTTCCGTTCACTCCTCACACCACACTCCGCCCGGACTACTGTTCGGGCGGTTCCTTATGTTTGTGAATAAATTCTAGAGCTTCTTTGTAAATGTATATCCTTTACTCCCAAGCAACTGTTTTTGCTATGGTAGAATTTTCACGAAGCTCAGATATAATTGGCGAAGGTTTTAGGCATGTCAGCAGCCGCACAAGTTACAGACTCTACTTTTAAGCAAGAAGTACTCGACAGCGATGTACCCGTATTAGTTGACTTTTGGGCCCCCTGGTGCGGCCCTTGCCGGATGGTAGCTCCTGTTGTCGATGAAATCTCTTCTCAGTATGAAGGTCAACTAAAGGTCGTGAAAGTCAACACTGACGAGAATCCTCAAGTTGCCAGTCAGTATGGTATCCGTAGTATTCCCACATTAATGATTTTTAAAGGGGGACAAAAAGTAGATATGGTGGTCGGCGCCGTACCTAAAACTACACTAGCTAGTACTTTGGAAAAGTATCTTTGAAACTCAATCGGCAACAAAATTCTTTTGAGTTGTTCATTTGCTTTAGCTTTAGGTGAATATTTGTAAATATGTTTTAGAGACGCGAACTTCGCGTCTCCATAAAACTTTTTACTTCAAATAGTAAGAAAGCTATTACTAAACCTGTACCTAGGTTAGTGATGAGATAAATTGTGAGACAAAAACTAGATGTTCTCACAAATTTTTTCTGCGTAGTTAAGAACAACGTAGTTGTTAACTGATGACAGTTAACGGTTAACAGTCAACCTTTATGTTGAGGTAATGTGCAATTTAAATGCATAACAGCTTAGCAACAACGTTTTAGTTATTTATAAACCCCATGCAGCTTAAACATTGTTATTCACAATACAGTTATTTATAAATTTTCAAACTAAATAGATTTATTCGACTCTAGTTGGTTTTTCTTTATAGACAATGTTTTCACTGCCCTGAGTTTGACCCAGAGCAGTTTAGATTTGTCTTTTTAATTAGAAGGTCGGAACTCAGCTTTGATATTCTCGGCAATTGAGCTAGCTTCACGGCGAATCCGTTCCAGGTCAACCGTGAGCATCTCACGTTTATGCATTAGAACTTGCCCATTAACAATGACTGTATCAACATCTTGAGCATCGGCTGCATAAACTAAATGCGAAATGACATCGTAAAGCGGGAGTAGATGAGGCTCTTTGAGATGGACTTGAATGAGATCTGCCTGAAGTCCCACCTTAATTGCGCCAATTTTATCTGATAGTCCGAGCGCTTCTGCGCCGCCAAGTGTTGCCATACGCAAAACTGTCTTAGCAGGGACAGCAGTGGGGTCAAGGGTTGTGCCTTTATGGATGAGAGCAGTCAGACGGATTGCATTCCACATATCAAGAACATTGTTCGATGCGGCTCCATCTGTACCCAAACCGATCTTAATTCCCGCTTTCAGCATTGCCGGAATTGGTGCAAACCCGGAAGCCAACTTCAAATTTGAGTCAGGATTGTGGATCACACCAACACCGCGTTTCGCCAACAGTGCAATTTCACTAGAGTTAGGCCAGACAACGTGCGCGGCAAAAACTCGCGGGTCTAGGAAGCCGAGATTTTCCAGGTGTTGCACTGGGGTTGCGTTATAACGCTGCTGGATATCTCTAACTTCGGTTTGTGTCTCTGCTAAGTGAATCGTAAGTGGCACATCATAATGGCGTGCAGCTCGAATAGCTTGGACAAGATGCTCTGGTGAAACGGTGTAGGGAGCGTGTGGAGCAATGGCTGGTGTAATACGCGGGTTTTTATCCTTCCAGCGTTTGACAAAATCTACTGATGCAGCAAATGCATCATCCCATCCTTTGAAACCAGGACTGGGGAAATCTATTGACGATCCTGTAATAATAGCCCGCAAGCCACATTCATCAACCACTTTGGCAGCGACATCTGACTTGAAATACATATCAACAAACGTCGTTGTACCACCGCGTATCATCTCCCAGCAAGCAAGCTGCTCACCAACACGGACAAAATTTTCATCAACGAACTTTGCTTCTGCTGGAAAGATATAATTTTGAAGCCAATCTTCTAGCGCTAAGTCATCTGCAAGACCGCGAAACAGAACCATTGCCGAGTGAGAGTGGCCATTGACAAGACCTGGCATCAGCACCATATCTTTACCTGGCAATGTCCTTTTAGCTCTGTAAGATGCCATGATTTTGTCTTGTGTATCGACCGCAACAATTTTGCCATCCTTAATAGCGATCGCGCCATTAGTGATAACAGGTTGTGCTTCGTTCATAGTCACGACAAAATCACTGCTGACAATTAGTTGTACGTTCTGCTTTCCTTGAGTGCTTAGATTGTAGTTACTTTGAGCAATAACTATCTGACCGAAAAATACAACAAATGTTGTACAAACAAAAAAAACTAACAGCCTATAATATTTTGCTAGCTGGCGTTTCACATTATTATCCTTGGCGAGATTTTTACTTTTGGCTTGAGTATTCGTTTAATTGCTGCCAATTCCACAATTAAAAATTGTGGTTTATTCTTTCTCAAGTCAGAGAATTAATCAAAAGTTGATACTTTTGAATAACTCAGGATAGATATAAATAGTTAATATTAATTGGCAGCTATGTTTGTAATAAGCTTAGTAATTAAGCTTTGGTTTGAGCATTAGCTTGCTTACGTACTAACCAACCAATGCCACCAGCAAGGACTGTTCCACCTGTTGTAAGCGGTTCTGGAACTGGGGTTGTACTTGTCACACTAATCAATCCATTATTTTGATCTATTGTTCCCTTGGCAGGATTTCTCAAACTCAGGCTTAAACCAATATTTCCGAACAGATAATAGTCTGTATTTTGCGCCTTATCCTGACCAACATCAAAAAAACCAAATAAAGACTTAGTGGCAGTATCGTAGTTAAAATCTAAAAAATCATAAGTAATACTCCCATTGATAATTGGAGCAAAACTATTTAATAATTTTTTACTTGAGTCAAATACATCAACTGTAATAAACTGAAGTTTTGATTCATCAACAGTTGCATAATCTTGAGTTTCATCATAGGCAAACGTGCCTCTAACTGAATACCCAGTATTACCAGTCCAGTCAAAGTTGAGTGTAACTGCTCCTGCTGGAACAGCTTCTAGTACACCCCAACTCATCGCTACCGCAGCAATAGCGATATATAGCTTTTGAGTTAATTTCATCAGAAGAGTTGTTCCAATTTGAATTGGATAATGAAGAGTGTTAACTCGGATGTCAACGATTAACAGATTACTACACCAACTCTCATTTGAAAAATTATTAGATGAGTTTCTTTAATTTTTCTTATTACTCTGGATAAATAATAATTTTAACTAAATTATGTAATTTTTATTTGATTAAGGTTTGAGACTTTATTGTTTAACAATAAGTAAAATTTTTAATCAAAAAGTTAAATTTGAACCTTCAACTTTTGAAAATGCGATCGCGTCCTCAAAATTTGGCAACGCGATCGCAAAATTGTACATTCCCTAACCAATAAAATGCAGTTGATTAATCACTGCACTAATTAGATGATGAGTGATCGGAAGACTATCCACTACCATACCTAGGCACAACAGCATCATGTAGGAAATGGAATAGAGAAACAACTCTTTAGCGACAGTACGATCCTCTGGATTCTGCAACAACCGCCAAGATTTGTGGATAAACAATCCTCCCAGACTGAGGGCAATCGCGGCATAGAGAATTCCACTCGCCCCCAAGGGATAAACTAACAACAGCGTTGCGGCTACCGTGACTAGAGTGTAGTACCAAATCTGCCGTACTGTTGCCGTGTCGCCTACAACCACTGGTAGCATTGGTATCCCAACTTTTGCGTAGTCATCCCGGATCATCAAAGCTAGTGCCCAGAAGTGGGGCGGTGTCCATAAAAAGACAATCGCAAAAATTAACCATGCTGACCAGCTTAAAGTGCCCGTGACAGCAGCCCATCCGACCAATGCCGGAATTGCTCCAGCTGCTCCACCAACGACGATATTCTGGGTACTGTGGCGTTTTAACCAGTGGGTGTAGACCAAAATATAAAAGACGATGCCAGAGAATGCTAGCAGGGCGGCTAAAAGATTGGCAAACACTGCTAGTAGTGTGAAGGAAATCGTAGCCAGTGCGATCGCAAAAATCAGAGCATCACGTGGCTGTACCTTACCAGAAGGCAAAGGACGATGGCGCGTCCGCTCCATTTCATAATCAATATCCCGGTCATAGATACAGTTAATCGTCTGGGCGCTTGCAGCAGCCAAAGTGCCACCAGTCAAAGTTACTAGCAACAACAATGGGTCTACTTCTCCCTTAGCAGCAATCCACATACTCCCAGCAGTAGTAATCAAAAGCAACGGGATAATCCGAGGCTTTGTTAACTGGTAGTAGCTTTGAATTACTTGTAGAAAGGTTCCGTGGTGGCGAGAGACATTAGTCTCAATCATGTTGGCTCTTGTTCCTTATTTTTCAACAACTTATATGCAGCCCCCGCTCAAGCTGGCTCTTTGAGTCAAACGAAAACTATAAATTTTCCACACCTGCGTGGGTCGCAATACTCGCCGTTGCAGCTTCCATCATTAATTTAGTGCTGAGTTCTGAGTTCTGAGTTCTGAGTTAGGAGTCAAGAGTCAGTATTTATTACCCTGCTCCTCCTGCCTCCCTAATTTTGGATTTGCAATTTTGGATTTTGGATTGAATAATCTAAAATCTAAAATTCTTCTGCTCCACTCCCTACTCAACACTCAGCACCCGTGACTCAGCACTGACTGAGTCACGCAGTGCTAGAACTGTGAAGACCACCAGAGTACCCAGCAACGCGGCTCCAACAGTTTGGTGAGAGACGGTGAGAGGCTCGACTTGCAGATGTAATCGGAAAGTAGCAAATCCCAACAAAATTTGTAAGCTCAACAATCCACCAGCCATATTTGCCAGTCGCCGTAAAGCTGGATGTAGTGCTGGTGTACGCCAACAGATAAATACCATTGCCAAGATTACCACCGTTGGTGGCAGCAAACCAGCAATATGGCTGTACATCACAGTACAAAGTTGAGAACCGCCAAAGCATTGGTGTACTGCCCAGCGAGAACCTACCAAAGCACCTAGTAGACTTTGCAGATAAACAAAAACGCTAGCTATTAAACCTACCCAAGGCAACTTACCAGCAGTTCCAGTGCCTTGGTAAGGTGTGAGTGCCGTGCCAATTATCAACAAGGTAGTGAAAAACAACAGTGCCGTTCCTAAGTGAGCGGTAACAATATCAAACCGCAACAGTTCGGTAACGGTGAGTCCTCCTAAAATGCCTTGGAAGACGATTAAAAATAGGGCAAACGTTGATGCCCAAGGCAGCCAGACGGGCAATAAACGACGATGCCACCAGGATAAACCGCACAGTGCGATCGCGCTTACACCAATCAAAGCTGCATCCAATCTGTGAAACCACTCCAAGAACACTTGGAGATTCATTTGCTTGGCTGGTACTAGTTCGCCATAGCACAAGGGCCAGTCGGGGCAAGCAAGTCCAGCATTCATCACGCGGGTGGCACTGCCTATTGCCATCAAAATTAAGGTGGCTATGCATATTTTCCACACCAAGCGACGAATCACTTCCTTGGGCTTTTGCCGCTCAGCTGCCGCTTCATTTTGTTGTTGTAGGACAAATTCGCTCATGAAGGATACCTTCTGCCCGCTCTTGGTAGTAGCTCTCTCAAAATTCTCAATTTTCAATACCGAACGGACACTTTGCAAAAGCGGGGGGAACTCCCCAAAGTTTTGTACAGAGGAAACCTCTGCTCAGACTTATCTCCACAAGCAAGTGTCCTCCCCATCTCTACCCTAGCGTATAGGCCAAGGTTTATAAATTGGCTTTTACTTATACTTTGAATCACTCTAGCTACTTTTAGCTATAAGCTTTAGGTATTTTTCAAGTTGTGAGAAATTGAATAATGGCAATTATTTTAATACTCTGAATTTTCCACTGAATTTTCATCTGTTTCGGCAGTATCTAATAAACTCCTTGTACCCAAAATTAGTAAAATAGCCAAAAAAATTAATAAAAATTTCAGACCTTCTGCCCTCATGTCTGGCAGCCTAGACTACCTTAGTAAGTGAGCAGCTTGAAGATAACGTAGTAAATTCAATTAGTAAGCCGTGAAGATTCCAAGTTCCATCTGGACACTACTCATTGGCATTGTGCTAACGCTAGTTAGCCTTTGGTACGGTCAAAATCATGGTCTGTTGCCAGTAGCAGCAACGGATGAAGCCGTCTTAGTAGATGGTTTGTTCAATACGATGATGATCGTTTCTACAGGTATATTTCTGCTGGTCGAAGGTATTTTGATTTACTCCGCATTTAAATATCGTCGGCGTGCAGGTGACAATGAAGACGGCCCACCAGTTGAAGGGAATGTGCCTCTAGAAATTCTCTGGACGGCGATCCCAGCAATTATCGTTCTCGGCATTTCTGTTTACAGCTTTGATGTGTACAACGAGATCGGTGGCTTTGATCCCCATGCTATCCATGAAGCCCCGATGTCTCAATCGATGGCAATGCCTGGGGCGGCGATTGCAGCAACTTTGAACGATACCCCACCCAGCACAGAACCCAACCTCAATCAAGAAAAATCTGATGAGGCGATGCAAGACCCAGCTACCGCAGCAATTCGCAATGCTGACCAAATTCCCCAAAAGCGTGATGCTCCTGGCGTAGGCAGTGTTGCTCCCACTATTGGAGGCAGTCCTGATAAAGCAGGGCAACCGCCAGAATTGCGGGTCAACGTCACTGGTCTTCAATACGCTTGGCTTTTCACCTATCCTGAAACTGGCATAACCACAGGTGAAATGCACGTTCCCATAGGGAAAGAGGTGCAAATCAATATGACAGCCAACGATGTCATCCATGCATTCTGGGTTCCAGAATTCCGCTTAAAACAAGATGCAATCCCCGGTAGGCAGAGCGAGATTCGCTTTACTCCCAAAAAAGCAGGCGATTATGCCCTAATCTGTGCTGAACTTTGTGGCCCATACCACGGTGCTATGAGAGCATCAGTAATAGTTGAGACGCAGGAAGCATTTGACAAATGGGTACAAGAGCAGCTAGTTGCTAGTAAAGAGCTAAATCAAGCTGTTGCGGTTAACCCTGCAAATTTATCTCCAAATGAATTTCTCGCTCCTTACACCAAGGACATGGGAATTCAACCAGAAATTATCAATCAAATTCACCCCGCTCATCATCATTAGTCAGTCATTAGTCATTGCTCATTCACTAATGACCAATGACTAATGACAACTGACAACTGACAAAGGACTCTTATGACACAAGCTCAGTTGCAAGAAACTGCCAATATCCCTGCTCTGATTGAGGAGCCAGGGATTAGAAAATGGCAAGACTACTTTGGCTTTAATACTGACCATAAGGTAATTGGGATTCAATACCTGGTAACAACGTTCATTTTCTACTGTATCGGCGGTGTTTTAGCTGACTTAGTTCGCACGGAATTGCGAACGCCAGAAGTAGATTTTGTGACGCCGGAAGTATACAACAGCTTATTTACGCTCCACGCCACAATTATGATTTTCTTGTGGATTGTGCCAGCTGGTGCGGGTTTTGCTAACTTCCTGATTCCCTTGATGATTGGCGCAAAGGATATGGCATTTCCCCGTCTCAATGCTGTTGCCTTTTGGATGATTCCGCCTTCTGGTTTATTGCTGATCGCTAGTTTAGTGGTAGGCGATGCACCGGATGCAGGTTGGACTTCCTACCCCCCTCTGAGTCTGGTAACAGGTCAAGTGGGTGAAGGAATTTGGATTATGAGCGTCCTCCTTTTAGGTACATCATCGATTCTGGGAGCAATCAATTTCCTCGTGACGTTGCTCAGAATGCGTATCCCAGGCATGGGAGTCCATCAGATGCCTTTGTTCTGCTGGGCAATGTTTGCTACCTCGGCTCTGACTCTAGTATCGACGCCAGTGCTAGCAGCTGGTCTAATTCTGCTGGCTTTTGACTTGTTGGCAGGAACAACATTTTTTAACCCGACTGGAGGTGGCGATCCAGTTGTTTACCAGCACATGTTCTGGTTTTATTCGCACCCAGCGGTTTACATTATGATTTTGCCTTTCTTTGGGGCAATTTCTGAGGTGATCCCAGTGCATTCCCGCAAGCCCATTTTTGGCTATAAAGCGATCGCCTATTCCTCTCTTGCTATCAGCTTTTTAGGGCTAATCGTCTGGGCACACCACATGTTTACCAGCGGTATCCCTGGTTGGTTACGGATGTTCTTTATGATCACCACGATGATCATCGCCGTTCCTACCGGAATTAAAATTTTTAGCTGGTTAGCAACCATGTGGGGTGGGAAAATCCAACTCAACAGTGCCATGCTATTCGCAATGGGCTTTGTTGGTACTTTTGTGATTGGTGGGATCAGTGGCGTGATGTTGGCGGCAGTACCGTTTGATATTCACGTTCACGACACCTATTTTGTGGTGGCACACTTGCATTATGTACTGTTTGGTGGTAGTGTTCTCGGCATTTATGCGGGGATTTATCATTGGTTCCCGAAAATGACAGGGCGGATGCTCAACGAATTTTGGGGTAAGGTTCACTTTGCCTTGACAATAGTTGGTTTAAACATGACCTTCTTACCTATGCACAAGTTGGGAATGATGGGTATGAACCGCCGCGTCGCCCAATATGACCCCAAATTTGCGTTTATCAACGAAATCTGCACCTATGGTGCTTATCTACTGGCAGTTTCCACATTTCCGTTCATTATCAATGCAATTTGGAGTTGGTTATACGGAGAGAAAGCTAGTAATAATCCCTGGAGAGCACTAACCTTAGAGTGGATGACTACGTCACCACCTGCGATCGAGAATTTTGACAAACTCCCAGTATTAGCCACAGGGCCTTACGACTACGGCTTGGAAAATGCTAAAGAGGGTGTACCCTTATCTGACCCCAATCCAGTCCTTTCTGGCGGCCCGAACTCGGTGTTAAGAGCAGAACCCGATCCAGCGGTTGCTGCCAATCCCGAAGACCGCAAATAATACTTTTAGGTTAGGAGCTATGAGTCTAATAAAGTTTTTAGTTCAAAACTCCTGAACGCCAGTTTGCTCAAGTCGGGGAACCCGCCCACGCAACTGGCTCCTCCTAACTCCTGAACGCCAGTTTGCTTAAGTCGGGGAACCCGCCCACGCAACTGGCTCCTCCTGACTCCTGACTTGTCCTCTAGGCATTAAGATTCATGCAAAGTCAAACTATTGACCCAGCTAAAACTGAACTAAATCATCACCACGCAGCGGAAGCGGTAGATGCTCATCACGAAGAACATCCAGACCATCGTCTGTTTGGGCTAATTGTCTTCTTGATTGCGGAGGGGATGATTTTTATGGGGTTGTTCGGAGCCTACCTGGCTTTCCGGTCTACTATACCTGTGTGGCCCCCAGCAGGTACACCAGAGTTAGAACTATTGCTACCCGGTGTTAATACCGTTAATCTGATTGCTAGCAGTTTTGTGATGCACAATGCTGATACTGCAATCAAAAAGAATGATACGCGGGGTATGCGAACTTGGTTGGCAATTACTGCGGCGATGGGTGCTATTTTCTTGGTAGGACAAGTATATGAGTACACCCATTTAGAATTTGGTCTGACTACCAACTTGTTTGCTAGTGCATTTTACGTTTTGACTGGCTTCCACGGACTGCACGTTACTATCGGCGTTTTGGCGATTGTTGCCGTATTGTGGCGATCGCGCGTTAAGGGTCACTATAGTAGCGAAAAACACTTTGGTATCGAAGCTGCCGAAATTTATTGGCACTTTGTTGACGTGATTTGGATTATTCTGTTCGGATTGCTGTATCTACTGTAAGTATCTAATTATTTAGTTATTCATTCCACGCGAATAACTTAATAAGCCCCCTTTCGGGGGTTTTTTTGTGATCGCACTTTATCAGATACCCGATTTTACTGAATTTGACTTTTAACCCAGTTACGAAAGTCCCTCACCAAATCTAAATAATCCTTTTGCCCTACTTGTTGTAAAACTTTCACTGTACTTTATCGCTGTTAGTCTCAGTTTGTGACTAGGTGCGACTATTTGTAAGTCATTACAGGCTTTACAGGCTTGGCGATCGCTCATAGTAAATCCTTGAGCCATCAATTAGCATCCTATCTCCCTGTTTCAAGCTTTACCGCACAAAAGTATGGTAAAAGTATGTATATTATATGGGTGTATTGGATATAATATAGCTAGGGAGCAATCCCCAATGTGTACAAAATTTGATCTAATGCTCTCCCCTGAGGCATTTAGGAGTAACGTATGATATCTACAGACAAAGAAAAATCTTCCCTTCAAAAGATAACCGTCAATCTTCCTCCAGAAACCATTGCGGTTCTAAAACGACTTGCTGATCAACAAGGGATTACAGCTACAGCTGCCTTACGTAAAGCAATTGCCACAGAGGACTTTTTAAGAAGAGAAGCTGTTAACAAGGAAGCAAAAGTCCTTATTCAAGAACCAAATGGTACAACCAAGCAAGTGGTTTTTATTTAGGTAAACTTTGTGGTTCCGAATCCAGGTGATTTAAATGAAAATTCAGGTACGAGTGCAGACTGTGGTTCTACCAATGTGCCAGATTTAGATTCAGTTACAAAAACTGAAGACAGACAAAGTGATTATCGTTCTCTTGAAACTAAAGTTTTCGATGGAGAACGCTGGCGAGAAAGCACTCGTACCTTTCTCTCTCTTGCACTATTACTGAGCATATGTCTGACCCAAATTTTAGTTTTAGCTTTCGTTTCTGCTCCTCTTTTACTTCCTTTCGTAGTGCCAGGTGAAAAGAGTAAAGAGCAAAATGAGGATAAAAACGTAGTTAAACTGGGTGATTCTGCCTTCATTTATGTTGTCAAAAACGAAGAAGAAGGAAAGGCCAGTAAAGAACTTATCACTTTAATTTGGACTTCTCAAGTTACTTTAATTGGTAGTGCTCTCGGTTTCTATTTTGCGGCTAACAGAGACAATAATAGCTCTAAGACTAAATGACTTAACATCATCGATTATGCAAACGGTGAGATGGTAGAAATAAAGCTCTCAGCAATGAAAATCGATCCGCAAAGAACGTTACACACATAAATAGAGATAAGTATCCAGTTGCTACACTCGGAGTAAAAACTACTAAGCTGGTAAATAGCACGTTTAAACTCTACCGGAAATTCTGAATCGCATTTATCGGTGATTCGGGCTTTCTCACTGGCTAACTACCTGTAACTGAATTATGTTTGATGCACTATCTGACCGTTTAGAAGCCGCCTGGAAGAAACTGCGGGGACAGGACAAAATTTCTCAATCCAACATTCAAGACGCTTTGCGGGAAGTGCGCCGCGCCTTGTTGGAAGCAGATGTCAATCTCCAGGTAGTCAAAGATTTTATTACCGAAGTCGAAACTAAAGCACAGGGAGCCGAAGTAATCTCTGGCGTGCGACCTGACCAACAATTCATCAAAATTGTTCATGATGAACTGGTGCAGGTGATGGGGGAAGAGAATGTTCCCCTAGCACAAGCAGAGGAGCAACCTACTGTTGTGCTAATGGCTGGATTGCAGGGTACTGGTAAAACCACAGCTACCGCCAAGTTAGCTTTGCATCTGCGTAAACTGGATCGCAGTTGCTTATTGGTGGCAACAGACGTATATCGTCCAGCAGCTATTGATCAGTTGGTGACATTAGGTAAGCAAATTGACGTGCCAGTATTTGAACTGGGAAGCGACGCCGACCCAGTAGAAATTGCTCGGCAAGGTGTTGAGCGCGGCAGAGCAGAAGGCGTCAACACAGTAATTATAGATACTGCTGGCCGTCTGCAAATCGACGAAGACATGATGGCGGAACTAGCCAGCATCAAAGCAACCGTCCAACCTCACGAAACCCTGTTAGTGGTAGACTCCATGACAGGTCAAGAGGCAGCAAATCTTACCCGCACATTTCACGAGCAAATAGGAATTACCGGGGCGATTCTCACCAAGCTGGATGGTGATAGCCGTGGTGGTGCAGCGTTGTCAGTGCGTCAAATTTCGGGAGCGCCAATTAAATTTGTGGGCGTTGGCGAGAAAGTAGAAGCGCTACAACCCTTTTACCCCGATCGCATGGCGTCGCGAATTCTCGGAATGGGCGATGTTTTGACTCTGGTAGAAAAAGCTCAAGAAGAGATTGACCTAGCAGATGCCGAGCAAATGCAGGAAAAAATCCTGTCAGCAAAATTTGACTTTACCGATTTTCTTAAGCAGTTGCGTTTGCTAAAGAACATGGGCTCGTTGGGAGGCATCATGAAGATGATCCCAGGGATGAACAAGCTGTCAGATGATCAACTTAAGCAAGGAGAAACTCAGCTTAAGCGTTGTGAAGCGATGATTAATTCTATGACTCGCCAAGAACGCCAAGACCCCGATTTATTGTCGAGTTCTCCCAGTCGGAGGCGACGGATTGCTTCTGGCTCTGGTTATAAAGAGGCGGATGTCAGCAAACTCGTGGCTGATTTTCAAAAAATGCGATCGCTCATGCAGCAAATGGGTCAAGGTGGCTTTCCTGGAATGCCGGGAATGTTTGGCGGTGGCGGTATGGGCAACGCTTTCGCAGGAGGCGCAGGCAATCATCAGGCTGCCCCTGGATGGCGCGGTTACAACAGCGGTGCAGCAGGCACGAAAAAGAAAAAGAAAGACAAAAAGAAAAAAGGTTTCGGCAATCTTTAATCACTAGTCATTGACTTTGGACAAATGACAAATGACAAATGACAAAGGATGAAGGACAAATGACTAATAGCAGTGAATGCTAAGCAAGTGCTAAAATTAGCATTTCAACATCAACTAGATGCTAGCTAAATTACCAATAGGAGAATGATTCTTTAACCATGATCAAACTGCGCTTGAAGCGATACGGTAAAAAACGGGAAGCAAGTTACCGCATTATCGCCATTAACAGTCTCGCACGCCGCGATGGCCGTCCCTTAGAAGAGTTGGGATTTTACAATCCCAGAACCGATGAAGTGCGATTAGACGTTCCCGGTATCGTCAAGCGACTGCAACAAGGCGCTCAACCCACTGACACCGTCCGTCGCATCCTAGTAAAAGCTAATGTTTTTGAACAGGTCAGTGCCACCGCATCCTAACGTCGAAACAAAATCTCCAACAGATAGTCCCAACTACGTTGGACTAGTACGCTTCTTGATGCAGCCGTTTTTAGAATCTCCAAACACTTTAAGCGTCGATTGTGAAATTTCTCACACCCTCAAACGGGCTTGGGTTCGCATTGCTTTTGATAGCACAGATAAAGGTAAAGTTTTTGGTAGAGGGGGACGCAATATTCAGGCGATTCGTACAGTAATTGCCGCAGCAGCAGAACTTGCCGGACAATCAGTCTACCTGGACATTTACGGCAGTACTACTCCTGGTCGGGAGGGTATGTCTTTCGATGAAGATCAGGAAGACCGATCGCCACCGCTAAAAACAAGAGAAGAACGTGGAAACGGGCCTAGTAGACCTGTTGTTAAACCCCGTTCTCGCTAGATTAAAAATGCAAAAGAAGTCTAAGCGGTTGCGGATATATCCTCTGTGAGCTTCTGAAGGTTTGAAAGCATTTTTAGCTCAAAGCCACACTAAGTAGAGGCGCAATTAATAGCGTCTCTATTTTTCCTACTCTACTAAAGAAATTATAATTTATACTAGTATAAATTAATTACAAAAATTAAGTAATATCGCGCTTTTGCGCCATGCAAGAAAGATATTTACCTTTGTCAAGAACTACTGTTACGAATTAAAAAATACTATGGCAGATGCCTTAACAATTCAACTGCCTAACATTCCCAGTGCGATCGCTCTAGCGGGAGATGGAGAAGAAAATCTGAAAATGCTATCTCGGCAAACAGGAGCCAGCTTAGTACTACGTGGTCAAGAATTACTCATTTCAGGTAGCCAAAAACAAATTGATCTGGCTTCGCAATTAGTGCGATCGCTTGAAGATATCTGGCTCAAAGGCAATACGCTCTCCAGTGCTGATATTTTAACAGCCCGTCAAGCTTTAGATAGCGATCGGCAAGAAGAACTACAAGAATTACAGCGAGATGTCCTCGCTAAAACTCGTCGAGGTGAAGAAGTTCGTGCCAAAACCTTTCGCCAGCGTCAATATATCGACGCCATACGTAAGCGTGACCTTACATTTGGCGTTGGGCCTGCCGGTACTGGTAAGACATACCTTGCTGTTGTCGTCGCCGTCCAAGCACTCTTAGCTAACCAATTTGAAAAACTGATTTTAACTCGTCCTGCTGTTGAAGCAGGTGAAAAACTTGGTTTTTTGCCTGGAGACTTACAACAGAAAGTTAATCCTTATCTGCGTCCACTATACGACGCCATCAATGAATTCATCGACCCTGAAAAAATTCCTAATTTAATAGAACGCGGTGTAATTGAAGTAGCACCACTCGCCTATATGCGGGGACGCACCCTTAATAATGCTTTTGTGATTGTGGATGAAGCTCAAAATACTACACCCGCTCAGATGAAAATGGTTTTAACCCGTTTGGGTTTCCGTTCTCGAATGGTGATTACCGGTGACATGACACAAACCGATTTGCCACTTCATCAGCAATCAGGCTTAGTAGTAGCTTTACAAGTTTTAAAACATGTAGAAGGCATTACTTTTTGCGAATTTTCTCAAAAAGATGTCGTGCGTCATCCCTTAGTTCAGCGCATTGTTGCTGCTTACGAACAATACGAAAAATAGTCATTTGTCATTAGTAAAAAACTAATAACTGAGAACTGACAAATAACAAAGGATAACTAATTATGAGTACAACTTTGAAAGAGTTTTTAGAGGCTTGCCAAACCTTGGGAACTTTGCGTCTAATTGTTACTAGCAGCGCCGCTGTCTTAGAAGCACGAGGCAAGGTAGAAAAGCTATTTTATGCAGAGTTGCCTAAAGGTAAATATGCGAATATGCACACCGAAGGCTTTGAGTTTCACCTGAATATGGACAAAATTACCCAAGTGAAGTTTGAAACAGGTGAAGCGAAAAGGGGTAACTTTACAACCTATGCCATTCGGTTTTTAGATGATAAGCAAGAACCTGCTTTAAGCCTATTTTTGCAATGGGGTAAACCAGGAGAATATGAACCAGGTCAGGTTGAAGGTTGGCAAGCTTTACGAGAGCAGTATGGGGAAGTTTGGCAACCTTTACCCGCAGAAATTTAATGTAAGTAATTGATAATTGAAAAAACTAAGTGCCCATTACCGATTATTTGGATAACATGATATTACGAAACTGAATACCTTTGAGTGGTTTAGATGATGTAAGTGCATTTGCTGCAATGTTAAGGACTTGTATTTGATTGATTTGTGAAGGAATCTCTACAAAATTGACACTCAGCTTAACATTAGCATTTTGGATAAATTGTGTACTAGTGTAATAAGGGACTTTAACTGCATCAATTTCAATTGATTCAGCAATATATGTGAGACCTTCCATATCCAAAAATTTACTTCTGTAATTAGTGGTATAGTTAGCATATAACCTAAGCTCTCTGTCTTTAAGAGTATTTGTGATCAATACATCACATTTGACATTTTGGTTTGATTTTTTACAACTTTGAAGTTTAAAAATAAACCCTTCTACTTCCACAGCTTTTTGAGGAGTTGAGTCACCTTTGTCATTAAGTATAGGTGTAGGAGTTGAATTTGGTAGAGGATTTTCAATAGTAGATTGAGGTGTAGGTATTGTTTGAATGGGATTTGGTAAATTAGTTTCGGAAGGTAATTGTGGAGCATTTCCAGAAGATAAATTTTCAGGACATTGTAGTTTTAAAAAACATCTAACTTCTGGAGTTGTAATGCTCAATATTACACCTATACCTGTTAAAATCAGACTAAAAATAGTGATAAATTGATTAAATCCTACTTTTTTACTGCGGTATTTTAAAACTTTGTCTTGGATGAGCCTCCAAAGTTTCACAATTTGCTCGTTTTCATGATCTCCATCCCAACCTACGAGATTGGCTGGTTGGATATCTAAAAATTCACCAGGGATTCTAACACCTTGAATTAGGACAGGAATTAGTACCTTTTTATTTCTTTTTGCTTCCGAAGCTAAGTCTTTTAACAAAGCAGATTTAATAGAATTATTTGACCATAAAACTATAACGAATTTAGCTTTCTCTAATACCTGGACAGTTTCACTTATAATTTTACTGCCGATTGAAATATTTTGGGTCTTCCAAATATCAATACTGTAGTAGTTTAAAGCATCTTCCAGTAGATTTGCTATAGCTTTGTCAGATTCGGAGTAGAGCAAACAAACTTCACTATTACGTGGGTTCATTCATTATTTCCCTAGTCTTTATGTACTTCAGTAAGTCTAAAAGTAACTATTGTTTTCCAAAAGTATAATTTGCAAAACAATTACATCTGGGATGAGAGGAGCATCCTCAAAATCAGACAATCAGTGTTTTATGGAATTGTACACTATTGATATCCTCTCATCGCTAACCTCGCGCTTTGCGTTTAGTGGGGTGTTCCTTGCGAAATTAGGCAATAATTTACTTTTCAAATAGTAATTTATCCTAACTTCTATCAAAATATTATGTATTTTATAATACTAGACATCATACCTTAATATGTAATTGGCTAGCTGAATGATGAGCGATCATTCACGTGCATGATTATCCTGTAGATGATTTTTTCTAATAAAAATAAACATTAAACAAAAAACGGCTAATGCTTGCAATAAGGACAATTTGGAGTTTTTGCTTGGTTGTTTTGTTCCTACTGTGGAGTGGCGAAGCCATTGCGGGAGAGTTGTCTGAACGGTTAGCAAATTTTCCACAGTGGGAAAAATTAACTTCAGTAAAACAGGCTTCGGGAGATTTAGTTTACCCTGAATGGATGGCTGGTTATTGGCAAGTTACAAGTACCTTGGTGGATTTGGTTGCACCTTTAGCACCAGATATCGTGACGCCTGGGTTTGAAGCTAATCGCCGACAACTAAATCGGCCTGTGAGTTTTCTAGTACGCTTTATTAGAAAGCAATCTCCTGTTACTAGCTTAAAATTCCTCCCGCAGATAGATAATAAATCATCAATTTTAGTAGCAGATAGGGCATTTAATAGTTTAAATTTGGCACGCGCTGATTTAGGGGATGAAGCTGTGCTATCAGTCAAGGTAGATCCAAATTCGCCTAATCGTCAGATTACATTTTTGCGAGGAGAACGCCAATTAATTTCTATCGTCACTGCACGCGCCACAGAAACTATACTCAATGAGAAGTTCATCACCGCAGAAGTGTTTCAACAACTGTTTAAAGGTACTTCACGTCCCTATTTAAATTCTGTAGAATCAACCACCGCTTACCATAAGCTTCCTACATCTAATCTAGCAATTGAATCAGATCAAGTTACTGCTGTCTACCTTTCACCTCAAGATCCAGATTATTTTACCGCAGGTTCTCGACCAGTTGCACTTTATCGTTATCGTCTAGAATTTGTTCCTGCACAATTACCTATTTCTAAGGAGTGATTTAGACTTTTAGTTGTTGACTACATCGTACTACACAAGTAGTATATATCCAAGCTAACGCTCGTGCTCTTGGGCAGTGTGCATCATGGCAAAATTTAGAGATATTCTCAAATACTACGATCGCTATCGAGCGCCCATAATTTTTAGTATTACCGCAGCTAGCCTTTTTGAAATAATTGATCTGGTAATACCTTATGTCACAGGACAGATTTTAAACGTACTTTCGGGACAACCGCTAGATCGTCCAGTAGAGAATGCGATCGCCGCAATTAGTAACCTCACCCAACTACCACAAAACCGATTACTATCTCTTGGGGTACTAATGAGTGTAATCTTCTTAGTAACAGTTGCCAGAGCACCAATTCAAATATGGTCAACTTGGTGGTTTCATTGGGATATTGCTTTACGTAGCCGCCGAGACAACTTCAAAAAGTCGTTAAAAAAAATACTCACTCTGCCTCTAGAATTTTACGACGAAAATAACCCCGGTCGGATTGCTGGAAAAATTTCTAAAGGATTGGAGAATCACACCTGGACTTATCCAGAAATGGCCGGACAATTGATTCCCAAGCTATTTAGAGTCTTGGGAATTTTTGTAGTTATCTTGTTGATTGAGTGGCGCATTGCCATATTATTTCTGATTTCGTTCGTGATTATTCTCGGCTTCACCATCAAGGATTTAAACAATTTGATGGAACAAGAACGACGGCTAGATAAATACATGGAAAATACCCAAAGCCGCAACTCAGAAATTATTACCAATATCAAAACAGTTAAAGCATTTGCGACAGAAGCACAGGAATTAAAACGACAAACACAAAGGCTTAACCGAGAGTTTAAAGTAGTAGATTATCGTATCCATCTTGGCTACATCAAACTGGGTACTTTAAGAACAACAATCATTCAGTTTTGTGTGTTTGTAATCTTAGGTTTAACCCTTGTGGCTACGCTAAAAGGTCAGATTTCCTTGGGACACTTTCTCACAACTTTAACAGTTTCTAGCATGGCTTATGCTGAGTTGGAACCTATTAGTAATCTCGCTGAGATTTTTGCCCGTCGTTATGCCTCAATGTTGGGGTATCACGAATTTATGCAACAACCAATAGGTGTAGATGGAGTTAGTTTAGAAGATAGTACATCAGCCTATAGTTTCACTGGAAAAATTGAGTTTTCCAATGTGACTTTTGGGTATGATGCTAACCGTCAAGTTTTGCAAAATATCAACTTGTTAATTGAGCCATACCAAACAGTGGCATTAGTAGGGCGTTCTGGTTCTGGTAAGTCTACGTTAGTAAAACTGCTATTACGTTATTTTGAACCGCAAGCAGGTCAAATTTTGATTGACGGTCAAGATATCCGCACCTTGGATGTGAGTAAGTATAGGCGGAGATTAGCGATCGTTCACCAAGAAGTAGACATTTTCAACGGTACTGTCTTGGATAACCTCACGTATGGCAAACCAAATACCAGTTTTGAGCAGGTTCAGGAAGCCTGTAGAATTGCCAGACTCGATGAAGTAATGCAGCAACTACCCCAAGGTTATTACACTGTTGTAGGGGAACGTGGTGTCAGGTTGTCTGGAGGACAAAGACAACGCTTAGGAATTGCTAGGGCGTTGCTAGTAGAACCAGATTTACTAGTTTTTGACGAAGCTACCTCTAGTTTAGATTATGAGTCCGAGCGTTCTATTCAGCTGGCGATGCGATCGCTCCAGGGAACTCGTACAACAATTGTCATTGCTCACCGTCTAAGTACGGTAAGAGAAGCAGATAAGATTGTGGTTCTAGATCAAGGAAGGATTGTCGAGGTGGGTAGCCATGATGAACTTTTGCATCACGAAGGTATTTACCACCGCTTACACTCCTTACAAGAAACAGGAGAACTCCTAAGTTAGTAGTTAGAAACTGGGTTTTGCAAGAAACCCAATTTTTTGAAAAAGCTTGAAATTTATAAAAACTGATGCTACTATTGTGAATCGTGAGACAAATGGGTCGGTGTCCGAGTGGTTAATGGAGACGGACTGTAAATCCGTTGGCTAGCGCCTACGCTGGTTCAAATCCAGCCCGGCCCACCTCACGAAAATATATTAGCGTTGTATTTTGAGCTAAAGATAGGTTAACATAGCTCATAATTCAAAATTGCATTTCGCCCGTGTGGCTCAGTGGTAGAGCACACCCTTGGTAAGGGTGAGGTCACGAGTTCAATCCTCGTCACGGGCTTTTTAAATTTTATGTAAAGTCTAACCTAAATTCAAGGGTTTTAGCCTTTCAAAGAGATTTAGAAGTTAAAAACTAAGTCCTTTATCGCTTGAAGTCTTGTATATAACTTAAAACGAGCGCGGCAGGGTTCGAACCTGCGACCAACGGATTAGAAATCCGTGGCTCTATCCACTGAGCTACGCGCCCAAAACAAAACTATGGCTCCTCAAGGAGTCAGCTAGACTATTATATCGTTCTCCGTTACCAACAAGCAATCGAAAATTGCAGATTTACTGCTAGCAAGGCTAAGATCCAAGTCGCTAGTTAGTCAACGTACATTAAAAACGAAGCAGATGGGGTATTGGTCAGATATATTGTGTTGTCAAGGGGTTATTTGCCCGTTAATTTCAATGCCCCTTGGTGGGCGATCGCGATCGCTAAGCTTATTCCATCAGCATGTTAAGTAATTCTACTCTTGGCAATACTGTCAAATGCGATTATTTATCCGATATTAAGAATGCCCCTGTGAGGAGTTATTTGCTAGTGCCATGTTTATTCTCAAACGGCAGGATGTTGAAATATCAAGCATTCAGCACCCAAAACGGGATCAGCAAGTGCCGATCCTCCATTATCAGGGGCAGACCTTTCGCTTGATTAGTGTTTTTAAAGCTAGTCAAGAGGAAGAAGCTAGAGCCTTGTGGAGAGAATTGACCGATAATCGGGGTAAAGCCTGTGTCTTGCTAGAGGAACCGGAGCGTTTTAGCGTTTGGGGTAAAATCCGTTTAGATCAGCTAGGTAGTGACACAGGTGGTCATGGCAAGACAGAGATTTTGATCCAAGCTAGTATTTTGCTACTGCAAGCAGTTTATATCGACATTGAAGAGTTTTTAGGGACTCGGCAAGCAGCATTATTTGAGAAAGATATTGCGGAAGTATTACAGCAGAAGCAATTTCCTCAACCATCTTCCCTAGAAACAGTTAAACACTTGGTATCTACGAATCCTTTGCAAACAGCTAAACTGCCTACTTGGCAAGAAAATCATCTAGTTAGCCTCTTGCAAGAACTGCATCGATTGGGAAAAGCATATTTTGGCAACGCTAACTTTGCCCATCAAGCGCTTTATAGGTTAGAAGACATGCCAGAAGCAGAGCGATCGTTGTTTATCAGTTGGCTAAATCAATCGTCACTGAGTAAACTGTGGCAGTAGCATGAACATGTTCAATAAAATTCCTGCCACTGGTACTGACTTTTGGCTGTTTGATTGTGCATTGCTTGGCGAATAGACTGCTAGCCACACAGTCCCATCAGCCAAAAGACTGGCAGAGTGCATTTACATAATCAAGTCCATATGAATAATTCTTACGACAATTCATTGCGATCTAAATCCCTTTTCACAACTGGAAATATTGTCATAGCTAGTGTGGGTTGGGCCGTACTGGCACTGTTATACTTTTTGTTGTTTAGTGCCAAAATTCCCGCAGCAGATGGCATGGAAAGCCGTGCCGAGTGGTATGTGGTTGGGACAAATATTTTTGAAGCCTTAGCTTATCTGGGTGCCTGTATCTTATGCTTGAGGAACTGGCTTAGTCCGCAAATTGTCAGTGGTCGGAATGTATGGCTCTCAATTGGCTTAGGTATGCTTTCTTATTTAGTAGGGGGGATAATTTTTGGTTATACAGAAATAGTTTTAAAAGAAGAACCGGATGTGTCTCTAAGCGATATATTTTTTGTGCTGACTTATCTGTTCCTGGGCGCAGGCATGATTTTAGCCGTGGCTTCCAGACGAATCAATCTGGAAAGATGGCAGTGGCTAATTGTGTTGGCGATTGCAGTGTTTGGGAGTTTGTTAGCATGGTGGATTTCTATGCAACAGGCAACTTCCTCAGAGCCGCTAGCCGCTATTTTGAATTGGTTTTATGTAGTGAGCGATGTAGTTCTGTTAATTATTGCCACCACTCTGCTGCTAGCCTTTTGGGGAGGAAGAGTTTCCCAGTCTTGGCGAATGATTGCAGCGGCAGCATTTTCGCTCTACATTGCAGATATGTGGTTTAAATATGCCCAGGGGCCGAATTATCAAAGTGGGGAGATATTAGAAGTGTTTTGGGTGTTTAGTGGAGTTTTATTTGGCATGGGAGCTGTTCTAGAATATGACGCATCATTAAGGCGATCGCGGCGTACCAGTGGACGAAAACGAGCTTAGCAAAGATTTTTGGTGTCTACCGTGAGAAAACTAACAGATTCCGACAAGCAAGAAATTCTCAAGTTATATCGAGAGACTGCCGAAACAACCTCAACTTTGGCAGATCGCTATGGTGTCAGTAACTCGACAATTAGCCGCCTGCTTAAAAGTACCTTGCAGGAAGAGGAGTACGAATATCTCGTTTCTTTGAAACGTGCTGCTAGAACTCCCGAAGGTAGAGCACAGGTAAACTACGAGCAGTTACCTTTGTTGATTCCGCCAGAGCCAGAGAAAGAACTCCCCCGCAGCGAAAGCCCTCGCTTGAAGTTGCCGGATATTGAACCACAGCCGCCTGTGGTTAAACAGGAACCTGACTCAGAGGATTTTACGGAGGAAGCAGAGTCAATTTCCGCTAGTAGACGAGTGCGGCGACGCTCCTCAGCAGAAGAAAAACCACGGCTTAGAATAGCAGAGAAATTAGAACCTGTAGAACAAAAGCCGCCGGAAATAACCAGCATTCCTAGCCCAATTCTAGAGAATGAACGTCCAGAAGCAACCGTGATAGCCCAAATGCTGGGCGAAGACTTGCTAGATGAATCAGAGGAGTTGGACGATTTAGATGAGGACGATTTAGATGAGGATGATTTCGAGGAGGAAGATTACGAAGATGAAGACTTCGAGGAGCCAAGACCTTTAGTTGCAAGGCGAAGACCGGGTGAAGCGCCAGTTCAAGTTTTACCGCTGTCGGCAGCTCATTTGCCCAAAACTTGCTATTTGGTGATTGACCGTTCGTCAGAGTTAATTACGCGACCACTCAGGGACTTTGGCGATTTGGGACAAATTCCCAACCTCGAAAATCAGCAAAAGACTTTGCCTGTGTTTGATAATCATCGAGTGGCAAAGCGCTTCTCTACTAAGCGCGATCGCGTAATTAAAGTTCCCGATAGTAAAATGCTGCACAAGGCTCGGACTCATCTGCAAGCCAAGGGCATCACACGACTATTGATTGATGGTCAGGTCTATTCCTTGTCTACCACGCTTTAGAGCTTATGGACACACCTGCTGGCTATGGTGTGGTATTGGTGACAGCTGGCAACCTACAAGAGGCAGAAGCAATTGCAAATGCCCTTGTGGAAAACAAACTTGCTGCTTGTGTAAGTCTGTTACCAATCCACTCAATCTACACTTGGCAAGGGAAATTGCACAAAGAGCAAGAATGGCAATTGCTGATTAAAACTGATTTGTCACAATTTCCTGTTTTGGAAGCCAAAATTAAGGAACTGCACTCTTATGAAGTGTCAGAAATTATTGCCTTACCAATTGTTGCCGGTTCTCAAGCCTACTTGCAGTGGATTTCTCAGCAAGTTAAAAGTTAGGGGTGAGGAGTTAGGATTTTTACTCTCAACTCCTAACTTTAAGCGTAAACAGCCCTTGCAAAACGCTCTGCCAAGTAGATAATGTCCTGTTTGCGAGCAATTTGGTTGATCCATTGTCGGGGAATATTTTCTATTCCGTAGTAAATTCCCGCTAACCCTCCAGTCACAGCAGCGGTAGTATCAGCATCTCCACCCAAGTTAACAGCTTTCAGTACTGCCTCAGAATAAGACGAGCTATTTAACAAACACCACAGTGATGACTCCAGTGTGTCAATCACATAGCCGCCAGAATTAATCTCTTCTACTGGTAATTTGGCAATTTCACCACTGAAAATTCTGCCAAAATGCGGCTTTTCTAACAAAAATTCCCGCACAGAATAAATTGTTTGAATATCTTGTAACGCTTGTAAGTAAGCTGTTTGCGGGTTAGCCCCTTCTAAGAGTGCCACAGCAATACTAATATAAATGCCGCAGGCCATTTGCGATCGCGCATGAGCATGAGTAATCGCAGAAACATCATGCACACGCGCCAACAATTCGCCTAAAGTTAAGTTTCTATGACAATAAGCCATCGGCAAAATTCTCATTAAAGAACCATTGCCATTGCTATTTTCTACCTTGCCACCTGCCTGATGGGGTTGAACTCCCTGTTTCAGGCGCATAATTGCTGTGTGGGTAGTTTGACCAATATCAAATACGTCGCCACGGGGAGTCCAGTAAGCTTCCTTGTACCAGCGCCAAAAGGAATTAGCTATAGCATCCAAGGAATACCCTCTACAAAGACATTCTGCTAAACAAAAGCTAAGCGAACTGTCATCTGACCAAGTTCCTGGTGGTTGATTCCACGTGCCATAACCCAACATGGACTTTACTGGAGATTTGACTCGTTCAGCGCGACTAGTAAACTCCACTGGCACACCCAACGCATCACCGACACATAAACCCATCAAACCAGACAACGTTTTTGCAGCGGTTAGCATTATTCAATCTCCATGAGAATTACCAAAACTTAACTTAATAGATTCCCTCTATGTCTTATTGCAATAGATGTTACAGCCTATTGTTTAATCCTATGTGAAAAATTTGGCAAACAAGTATTAGTTAGACATTTTATTTACCATATACTGATTACCTTTTAGTTCCAGCTTTTGTGCCAGTTTAAAAAGCGCCTGCTTTTCGCTAAACAACTTAGTTGAGAAGACATTGATATGTAATTATAACAGCTTGTTTATAAAACTGAGGGATAATTTAGCTGCAATTTTTTTGCGTCAATAGCAATGCTCATTTAATAAAAACTAGAGATTATCTGGAACATATTTGTTTAGGTTTCGACCTGGAATATACAAGTAAAAACTATAAGTTTTGGTCAAGATTATGAAACGCTTTCTCAAGTCTTTTCTGACAACTTCTGCATTTTCTTCATTAGTAATTGCTCCTGTTTTTCTATCAGTTGGTGAAGCTTCCGCTCAACCAAAAAAGGGTACTGATGCTAGTTATGTGGGTGCTGGTGTGGCAGCTGGCGTTACCAATGGTGGACAAGGCAATAACGATGCTGCAACATTTGGTGGTAATGTCACAGGTCGGGTGAAATTGAGAAACACGCCTTTTTCTGCACGCGGTAATGTTCTCTGGAGTGATAAGACGAGTGCTATCATCCCAGAAGTTTCCCTAGATGTGCCCATTGCTAATAGAACTAATGCCTATTTAACTGGTGGTTATTCATTTGTAGAGAAAGATGGCTCACCAACTCCCATCGGTAACAGAGATGCAGTAGTGCTAGGTGCTGGCGTTGAATCGGAAGTTGCTAACAATTTTCTCGTCTACACTAATGCCAAAGTAGGACTTAATGCCTACCAAAATAGCGATAGTCCTGCTGTTAGCATTAATGGTGGTATCGGCTATCGTTTTAAATAAAAAATTCCTGAGTCCTAAGTCAATCTATACTTTACTTAGGACTCAGCACTCAAAACACATAACTATAACGAGCTGGTTTTGTTAAGTGTTGCTTCACTGACAAAGCCAGCTTTTAGCGTGGTAAAATTAAAATATTCCCCATTATTCCGGCCGGATTACCGGGGATACAGCTGCAAGAATGCTCAGATTTTGCAGCTTTGCTGTTCACTGATGTCTTATTGAGAATACTATAACAATTTTACTAATGGTTAAATCTGCTCCCCCCATAGTCAACCGTAAGCCTTCAAAAGTAGAAGGCATCAAAGAAAAAAGTAACTTTTTGCGTGAACCTGTAGCAACTGAAATACTTCAGGACACAACCCACTTTACTGAAGATGCAGTACAACTCCTGAAGTTCCACGGTTCTTACCAGCAAGATAACCGTGACAATCGCGCTAAGGGTCAAGAGAAAGATTATCAATTTATGCTGCGGACAAAAAATCCGGGTGGTTTAGTACCGCCGCAGCTGTATCTGGCTTTAGACAAGTTGGCTGATGAATATGGTAATCAAACATTGCGAGCAACCACCCGTCAAGGGTTTCAACTGCACGGAATTTTAAAGAAGAATCTCAAAACAGCAATTGCCACCATCGTCAAAAATTTGGGTTCGACTTTGGGAGCTTGCGGCGACATCAACCGCAATGTGATGGCACCACCAGTTCCCTATAAGAATCGCCCAGAATACCAATATGCTTGGGAATATGCTCAGAATATTGCTGACTTGCTATCAGCGCAAACGGGCGCTTATTACGAAATTTGGTTAGATGGAGAAAAGGCAATTAGTGCTGAAGAAGACCCAAAGGTAAAGGCAGCCCGACAGCACAATGGCAATGGCACAATTGTTCATGGCACTGAAGAACCGATTTATGGCACGCACTACATGCCGCGTAAGTTCAAAATTTGCGTGACAGTGCCAGGAGATAATTCAGTTGATTTATATTCCCAAGACCTGACCTTGGTAGTAATTACCAATAAGCAGGGAGAATTAGAGGGATTTAATATCTTTGCTGGTGGTGGCTTAGGTAGGACACACAATAAAGAAGAAACATTCGCTAGACTAGCAGATCAAATTGGCTATGTAGCCAAAGATGATGTTTACGACGTAGTGAAAGCGATTGTTGCCACTCAGAGAGATTATGGCGATCGCACTGACCGCCGTCATGCCAGATTAAAATATTTAATCAACGATTGGGGTGTGGATAAATTCCGCGCTCAAGTCGAAGAATATTTTGGCAAACCAGTTGCACCCTTCAAACCACTGCCAGAGTTTAAATATCAAGACTTCCTCGGCTGGGATGAACAAGGCGATGGTAAGTTATTCTTAGGAATTTCCATTGATAATGGGCGAATTAAGAATGAAGGTACGTTTCAACTAAAAACTGCCCTAAGAGAAATTGTTGAGCAATTTAACTTGCCTATCCGCCTGACGCCCAACCATAACGTGATTTTTTACGACATCGAACCAGAGAATAAGCAAGCCATTCAAGATATTCTCAATAGTCATGGCGTCGTCTCTGAACCTGAAAAAATCGAGCCTTTGGTGCGTTATGCTATGGCTTGTCCGGCTTTGCCCACTTGCGGCTTAGCAATCACCGAATCGGAACGAGCAATACCGGGCATTTTGGAGCGGATTCGTAACCTGCTTGATAAATTAGGTTTACAAAAAGAGCATTTTGTGGTAAGGATGACAGGCTGCCCCAACGGTTGTGCTCGTCCCTACTTGGCAGAACTGGGCTTTGTCGGTAGTGCTCCAGAATCTTACCAATTATGGTTAGGGGGTTCGCCAGATCAAACTAGGCTGGCACTACCTTATATGGAACGCCTGCACCATAACGACTTAGAAACCCAGCTAAAACCGATTTTTACCTACTTTAAGCAGTCACGGAAATCTGAGGAAAGTTTTGGTGATTTTTGCGATCGCGTTGGTTTTGATGCCATCCGCGAATTTGCTGCTAATTACGAATCTGAAACCGTTGCAACAGCAGAGATTACAGACGATGCTGATGGTTTAGTGGAAACAATGGCAGACTCTACTATCGCAGAAATCACAGAAGAGAGCGGGTATCAGGAAGTAGCGATCGCTAATACTACTATTACTACTGGTAAAGCGCGGCGGCGCGTCAGCCTCCAAGATGACATATACATCAAGGTGAAGGAAACCGCAACTCGCCAAGGTAAGCCGATGACTCAGCTAGTTAATGAGGCGGTAGCAGCTTACCTAAATAATCTGCCGTCAGAACCTCATCCTTAATCTCCTCGCTGTCAACAATGAGCAGGGCAAAAAATCCCATGTCTCAACTGCAACGAATTGCGATCGCACCTTCCCAACTCCAACAAGGGCAAATTTTGCTCACCAAAGATCAGCAACATTACCTAGGGCGTGTGTTGCGTTTGCGTGAGGGCGATCGCTTTATTGCAATGGATGGGATAGGAAAATGGTGGTTAGCGCAGTTAGAAGGAGAACAAGCACAGGTTTTAGAACCACTTACAGTAGAAACCGAATTACCTGTATCGATTACCCTCATAGCGGCGTTGCCCAAAGGCAATGGATTTGATGAAGTAGTGCGGTGTTGTACGGAATTGGGAGTAGCCTGTATTGCTCCTGTGCTGAGCGATCGCACTTTACTTCATCCCAGTCCCCAAAAACTCGAACGCTGGCGACGCATCGCCGCCGAAGCCGCTGAGCAATCAGAGCGCTCTTTTGTGCCGACAATTTTAGAACCTGTTGCTTTTAGTACAGAGTTGTCATTTGTAAATAGCCAGCGATATATCTGTGTAGCACGGGGGGATTTTCCCCATTTAAGAGATTGTTTACAATACAAAAAACAAAGAGATATTGTGATTGCTATCGGCCCAGAGGGTGGATGGACAGAAAAAGAAGTTCAAGATGCGATCGCATCTGGATTCCAACCTGTTTCTCTTGGTCGTCGCATCCTCCGAGCAGTGACAGCCCCAGTAGTAGCTTTATCCTTGATTACCGCAGCTTGTGAAGTATAAATGATTTATACCTCACGCAAAGTCATCTTTGTTTGAGGCATCACTCCAGCGTGCATTTAAAGTAAGTGATGATTGAGCAAGTTGCGATCGCCTTTGAGCGTAAAGACTATCAAACAGCTGCTAAATTACTCAAACAGCTGTTAGCAGAATCACCAGAAAATCCTTGGGTGCAATTTTACCTCGCAAGACTGCACGAAGTGTCCCAAAAGCGCCAAGATGCGGAAAAAATTTATCGCCAACTGTTGCGAGATACAACCAATACCAAAATAGTCATACAAGCACGTCAAGGTTTGCGGCGACTCCAAGAACTTGAGCAGGAAGAAAGACAAAGAGCTATTTCCCAAGCAACAGCCCAAGCAAGTAACACAGAGCTTGGCATACTAATCTTAGAACCTTTGGGTAACGAGCTTAAAACAGAAGCATCTCGAAAATTTGCCCAAATTATGCAGCTAGATCCTTACACTGCAAGGTTAATGCTACCAAGCCGGGGCTGGCGATTGTACCGCAGTGGACAAATAGGAGAATTAAAATTTTATGGTCAACAGCTACAGCTCTCTAGCATTCCCTGCTTCTGGACAACCATAGCTCAGATTCAGCAAATTCAAGTTTTTCAAGTCAAATACTTTCTAGAATCTGACCGACAAGCTACTGTTGTTTGTTGTAACCAAGCAAATCAACTCGGTTCTTTAACTTTTGACTGGTTAGAAGTTAAAGCACAAGTCATGGGACTATTACCCATATTTGAGGAAGTTGTAGATCGCGGCGTGCGCGGTAAACTGGAACGGAAGACCCAAATACAAGACTATGCTCAGTTTTGTGATTTACACTTACCTGGCAGACGTTGTATTGTGCGACTCTATGATAATGGCTATAACTTCCAACAAGGTGTCAAAATTATTTCCCAAGCTAGCCAAAATACAATCAGGATTAATTGGAACAGTCTATTGAGTTGGGTTGAGAAGCAACTACCCCAAGTCAAAATTTGGTCAGATTTCACAGCCTTTGCAGACACAGTATTGGAGCAAACAGAAATGCTGGGTCAAATCCAATCTCACATTCACCTGCTTCGTAGGGAACAGACTAATTGGGACCCAGCTTTTCATTTATATAGTGGATTGGTATTTGTTAAAGATTTGGTGATGGATAATGAGTTATGACGTTTCCATCAATTACCAAAAACGAGGAATTTTAGCCTAACGTAGCCTTAGCCCCTGGACGGCGAAGACTGTTAGAGTTAGTAACCGCAAGAGCGAGATATTTGGGCACAAGTTGTAGATTTAGCTAACTACTCTTTGATTACTTTTGCTGAGGAGTTTTAACCTGACGTGCCATTTCGAGGTAAGCACTCATATTCGCCCCTGGACGGCGACGACCGTTAGAGCTAGTAACCGAAGGAGCGAGATATTTGGGCGCAAAAGTGGTTTCAGTTGGCTGCTCTTTGAGTACTTTAGCCGCCGCAGCTTTTGCATTTTTGCCAGGTTCAACCTTAAGACCTTCAGCAGTCTGAACTAACTCAACATCGGCTGGTTTTGCCTTTTTAGCTGATTTCGTCTCTTTAACTGCCTTTGCCTTAGTCTTAGCTGCGGCGGTTTTTGTTCCGTTCAATGAATCTGATTGGGATGGTTCTGGTGTATCTGATACAAATGTTTCCGTTGCTTTCTTGGCACTGGATGTAACTGTTTCCGTTGCTTTCTTCGCATTCGATGCAACTGTTTCCGCTGCTTTCTTGGCGCTTGATGCTACCTCTTTAGCTGCTTCTTTAGCCGTGTCTAGAGCAGCATCTAGCGGTTTTGCATCTTTGGTTTCGTCTAATTCTAAGAAGTAACCGTTGCCTTTTTTCTTTCCAGGTAATAGCCCAGTCACGAAACCCAGAATACTGGTGATTAATTTTTTGATAAAACCGATCATTACAATTGCTCCTGCCTCTTAACTATCTGGAGTTTGACCGCAATTATTAAGAATTACGGCTAAATGTTACATTTTTTTACGCCACTTTATTCTGGTGACAACCCTTAACTTAAGGTTTGTGCTTAATTAACATTGTAGTAACACTACAGGGCAAATGTTCTCAACTCTTTCTTGCAACCACTTGCAACCTGTATACACCAAGAACTAATTATGAAATTTTAATGTAACTAAGAGCAAGATTCTGAAAGTATACTTAATAAAAATTAACCTTTCTTTGTTTGGCAGATACTCAATTTTGAGTGAAGTCAATGGTTTGCTCTTAACCAATGCAAGGAGTGTCATAGCCTGTTGGCAAATGGCGATTGTATCCAGTTAAATTTTCTACAGACTTGATTGAGCCGAACTTTATAGAATAGATGAGTACTAAAAATCAACAGCGCAATCCCGTTGTGTTAGCACATGGCATTGATGATACAGGGGCAGTCTTCTATAGAATGGCAGACTACTTGAAACAACAGGGTTGGTCTGTATATACTCTAAACCTAGTGCCAAATAATGGTGATGTGGGTCTTGATGAGTTGGCAAAGCAGTTAGCCAATTACATTGCTGCTACCTTTGTGTCAGAACAACCACTGGATTTGGTAGGCTTCAGTATGGGGGGAATTGTCAGCCGTTACTATGTGCAACGGTTGGGGGGAATTGAACGTGTACAGCGATTTATTACTATATCTTCGCCCCATTATGGAACCGTGACTGCGTATGCTTCCCAGCGTCCTGGATGCGTGCAAATGCGTCCCAACAGCATTTTTCTGCAAGATTTGAATTCTGATGCTGCCATTCTAAAGCAGCTAAATTTTACTTCTATCTGGACGCCTTATGATTTGATGATTGTACCAGCAAGGAGTTCACAAATGCCCGTGGGAGGAGAAGTAATAGTGCCAGTGGCGATGCACCCCTGGATGCTGAGAGACTCTAGAAGCTTAGCAGTAGTAGCAGAAGCCCTAACAGAGCCTATTAAGTCCTATCCCCAATTTGAGCATGTTCGTAACTCCCAAAAATTGCCTCTGGGTGGCGGTAATACTTGAACTCCATCAAATTATAAAAGGGATCTTCTAAAAAGAAAGTCCGATGTTCCAGAAGAGAACCAACAAAGCGATTTTTGGGTTCTTCTCTAAAAATTAGCTGTTGTAGTTGTGCCCTTTCTAATAAGTCTTCCCAATCACGTTCTTGGGTAAAAATTAGCCCAAAGTGTCTGGGATAAATAGTACGTTGAGGTGACAAGGGTTCTTTAGTGACATGGGCTACTAATTGATGACCGTAGAGATTGAGAATTAGAGCATGGTGATTTTCACGACCAGAAATGCAGCCCAAGCCTTCAACATAATATGCTTTTGTTTGGGCAATATTAGTCACAGGGAAGGCAAGATGAAATAAAGTTTGGTTCATAGCTTGCATTGAGGAGACTGGTGGTTAATACTATCTATAAATTTATGTTAATGAGATTCAGTTACGGTCAATGTGAACACAGTTTTAATTGACCTTAACTTATATGCTTATGGCCAAGTTTAGATTTAAACGCTATATAATTTGCGACTAAGCTTTTGGCTATGATTAAAATTCTGATAGTTCTAACTTCATCCTAGCCTGCGGCAAGCTGCTACCGACGTTCTGCCTATAGGAAGCTGAACCTTGAACTTTCTTATGCGTCTACATAATTCATACTTATAACGATTTGTGTGCAGTCATAGTCATTTATATTTGCGTGGACAAGCGTGTAAATATTCAGGCGTTGCGCTTATAAGATATTGCCTGTATTTTGACATTCTTGCTTTGGGAGCGATCGCTATTCAGTAAATAATATAAACATATTACATAGTTTGGAGGAGGTAGGGTCAAACGGTTAAGCTTTGAATGTAAAACAACTTGTGATTGATTAGTGATGATATCTTTAATTAATTCTGTAAATCCCTGGTTAGTTGGAGTAAGTTTAAACACAATTTTGTTAGGCATAGCAGCAATCGCTCCCAAAAAATTGCTGACCCCGGCTGGATTATTCCACGCTTGGTTATTAGGTGTACTAATTTGGGGAACTCTCGGCTGGCAAGGATATGTAGTAGTCATGTTCTATTTTATAGTCGGTTCTGGAGTTACACGCATCGGCATGGCCCAAAAAGAAGCAGAAGGAATTGCCGAAAAGCGTTCTGGGGCAAGAGGCCCAGAAAATGTCTGGGGTTCAGCTTTAACTGGGGCGTTATGTGCTTTGGGAGTAGGGATAATAAATTCAGGATTTCTCCTACCCAGTCCCCAGTCCCTAGCCCCCAGTCCCCAATCCCTACTATTGTTGGGCTATGTGGCGAGTTTCAGTACCAAACTTTCTGACACCACTGCTAGCGAAGTCGGTAAAGCATACGGTAAACGCACCTTTTTGATTACCACACTGCAACCAGTATCTCGTGGAACAGAAGGAGCAGTTAGCTTAGAGGGAACTTTAGCTGGTGTAGTAGCGTCTGTGGCGATCGCTTTGGTTGGTTGGGGAGTGGGTTTGATTGATCTATGGGGAGTCGCTTGGTGTGTGCTAGCAGCGTTTATTGCCACCAACTTAGAAAGTGTAATTGGAGCAACGCTGCAATCTAAATACACCTGGCTAACCAACGAAGTGGTAAATATTTTCAACACATTAATAGGTGCGATCGCCGCAATAGTACTTGCCTGGACATCGACAAGTATCATTGCCGGAGCATTTTGACATTTGTAAAGCTTTTTTACACAATCCGCTCTTGATTAAAAATAATAAAGTCTCTGAGCAAGTGACTTTCAGTCGTCAGGACAACCCATGCAATGACTTGATTGCTTAGATAATATGCTATTACCCAGATGCAGCATACTATTTTGTTGCTAGACCATATAGCGATCAGGCGAAATTAATTTATTTACTAGTTATATAACTTTGCACTCATTTTCTATGTAATTAGTTCACAAAATCTTTATCATATTTATCCATAAATGACAAGCTGATTTCTATATGATTTAATTTGAAAGATGCTTAAGTGTTTAACCATTTCCACGTAATTAGTTCATGGAATCTTCATCCTTTTTAACCATCAATGACCAGCCAATTTCTTTAGAGGAAGTAGTAAAATACCTGCAAGCCTCTGGAAAATTGGGACAATTCATTGGGGACATTCTCCGTCAGCGCGTAATTGAGCAGGAAATACAAACGCGAGATGATATTGAAATCAGTTCAGCATTAACTGAACAGACAATTATTGATTTTAGGCTAAAAAATCAACTGGCCGACCCCCAAAGTTTTCAAGAGTGGTTAAATAAAAACAACACAGACTACGCTACCTTCCATGCATCAGTCGTTTTTGGCTTCAAATTAGAAAAGCTGAAAGCTGTAGTTACAGAAGCCAAAATCCCAGAATATTTCATTGAACGTAAAATTTTTCTGGATCGGATAGTACTCTCTCGCATTTTGGTTGAAAATCGGGAACTGAGTGAAGAACTACAAACCCAAATCGAAGAAGGAGGTAGCTTTGAGCAATTAGCTAAAGAATATTCAGTTGCAGATGACCGAATTGTACACGGCATGATGGGGCCAATCAGTCGAGGAAGTTTACCAGATATACTACGGGCGGCTATTGATGTGGCAAGTCCTGGACAATTAGTAGGGCCAGTAGAACTTGAAGGACGCTATGGTTTGTTTCGAGTAGAACAATTTCTGCCAGCGTCTTTAGAAGATACTCAACTAAAGCAAGCACTACAAAATGAGTTATTTGAGAAATGGCTAGCAGAGAAAATTCAAAAGCTGACAGTGAAATTACAAGTGAGTTAAAAATTCTGGATAATGAATCTCTACTAAGCGTGCTAGCCTCTTTACCTTGGAATCAGCCACCTCTAACCTGGCTCACGCCCGAACAAAAATCCCGATTACAAAATCAGTCCCAAATCCGTCAATATCGCCTCGGAGAAAAAATTTGGTCAAATGGAACTGGAGGTTATCAGTTCTTTATTGTGGTTGGTAAAGTCCGCCTGCGGAAAGAACTCCGAGGAAACTTTGGAGAAGAAAATATTGGTAAGCCGTTAGCAGCTTTAGAGGCGGGAGATTGGTTTGGCGACTTGCAAAAGCTCGCTGAAGATTGTAAAGCTGTAGCTGCTAGTAAAGAAGTGGTAGTAGTGTGTTGGGAAACAGCTTTGTGGGATGAAGTTTCTAACCCACAACTAGAGGAATTCTGGCAAGGGCCTTTAGAAGAAAAAGAGAAAGGAACAGAGGCAGAGGGAGGGACATTTTCTCGCTCCCCCACTTCTTTACTCCCTCATTCCTCAACTGCTTCACTTTCCCACTCTTCCACTCTGGTAATCCCAAATTATCCTTTTGTTGCTAGCTGGAATACGGCTGCTGCTTGTTTAACAATGGCGGCGCAACAGTTGGAAACTGGTGTGCAACTGGAATGGGTGCAACGCCAACTCAGAGGACAACGCCCAAAACATGTTGTGGAAGCAGGGGAAAAATTAGGATTGCTATTGCGGCGATTGCAAGTGAATTGGCGTGAGTTGCGCCAGTTGTCATTTCCAGCCTTATTGTTGTGGAATCCTGACTCAGTTCCGACTCCCTCTTGGGTGGTGGCGTATGGGGTAAAGGGCGATCGCCTAATTATCGCTAATCCTCTAAATCCTGATCGAACTTGTGAAAGTTTGCCGCAGTCGGTAGTTGAAGCGTCCTGGGATGGACAACTGTGGCAAGCAGAACTCATATCCAAGCAAGAAAAATTTAACCTCGGTTGGTTCACACCAGCGGTTTGGAAGTATCGGGGATTGCTAGGTGAAGTTTTGCTGGCATCTTTTACATTGCAGCTTTTAGGATTAACAACACCGCTGATTACGCAAGTCGTTATTGATAAGGTGATGGTGCAGGAGAGCTTGGCAACACTGGATGTCATGGCGATCGCACTTTTATCGGTAGCCATATTTGAGGCCATACTCGGTACTCTGCGCCTATTCATATTTACACATACAGCCCGTCGCTTAGATCTAAGTTTATCAGCACAGCTATTTCGCCACCTGATGCGTCTACCTTTGGCTTATTTTGAGTCACGGCGTGTCGGAGACACAGTAGCACGAGTCCAGGAACTCGAACAAATCCGCCAGTTTCTTACAGGTACAGCATTAACCGTGATTCTGGATAGCATCTTTGCTGTGGTCTACCTGGCATTGATGTTTTACTATAATGTCCCACTTACCTTTGTGGCTTTGGGAGTACTGCCACTGTTTGCCATTTTGACAATAGTTGCAACACCAATTCTTCGCAACTGGCTCAACGAAACGTTTAACCGCAGTGCCGATAGTCAATCGTTTCTAGTGGAGACAATGACGGGAATTCACTCCGTCAAAGCTCATGCAGCCGAACCAGTAGCACGCGATCGCTGGGAAGGCTTATTTGCCAGATTTATTCGCACAGGCTTTAAAGCCTCCACCACCTCCAACATCAGCAGCAATATTGGTGATTTTCTCACCAATTTTTCCACCATGCTGATTCTCTGGTTTGGAGCCAAGTTAGTCATCGAACAAAAACTCACCGTTGGTCAACTTGTTGCCTTTCAAATGCTATCTGGGAGAGTCACAGGGCCACTTTTGCGCTTAGTGCAGTTGTGGCAAAATCTGCAACAAGTCCTACTTTCCGTAGACCGGATTGGTGACATTCTTAACGTTGCTCCAGAAGCCGAACTTGGAACTGGTCTAGTTTTACCACCCCTTAAAGGTCAAGTCACCTTCGAGCAAGTCTTTTTCCGCTACCAACCAAACATTGAACCAGTCCTCCGAGGCATCACCTTCAATGCAGAACCAGGGCAGTTTGTTGGTATTGTTGGACGCAGTGGTTCTGGTAAAAGTACTCTTTCTAAGTTATTGCAACGTCTCTATCAAATTGAATCAGGACGCATCTTAATTGATGGTTTTGATATTAAAAGTGCTGATTTAGCTTCACTACGGCAACAAATTAGCGTAGTTCTCCAAGAAGACTTTTTATTCAATGGTTCGATCTTGGAAAATATCACTCTTGGTAATCCTGACATTGGCGCAGAGCAAGTAGTAGAAGCTGCCAGACTAGCCGTGGCACACGACTTCATCAGTCAATTACCCTACGGTTACGAAACCAACGTTGGCGAACGCGGGACAGCTTTATCTGGCGGACAAAGACAACGCATTGCCCTAGCAAGGTTATTTCTCTCCCCAGCGCCGATTTTAGTTTTGGATGAAGCTACCAGCGCTTTGGATAGTGAAACTGAACAACAGGTATTGCAAAACCTACAAAAAATTTCCGCTAACCGTACCGTGTTCCTCATCGCTCATCGCTTTGCCCCTCTCAAACGTGCTGATTTAATTTTGGTATTGGAGCAAGGCGTAATTGCTGAGCGTGGTACTCACTCACAGTTGTTGCAACAAAAGGGTTTGTACTGGTCACTATATCAACGGCAGCAAGCAAACGTATAGTAATACGAGCAGATTTACAGCAATTTTAAAATGGGTAGAATACAACTTGGTATTAGAACCTGGGAACGAGACTTTAAACAGGTTTGGCTTAAGTTGACACTAATAAATATATTGTGCCCCTAGGCGTGTAGTCTATTCAATTGAAAACCATTCTATTTTTGGTGAGTGCTACTTAGGCACTTACCATTTTTTGTTATTATTATGATATCACTTTGATAACAAAATAGTTAAATTAGGAGCAAATAATGAAACAGCAAATCGCAGAATTTTCTGCCTTTAAAGTCAACGGCTTCCTAGCTTTGAGCGTAATCCTAGCTTTAGCAATTTTTGGTAGTTGGCAGGTTTGGGCAACAATACAGGGATTAATAGAAGTATTAGGCAGAAGCCTTAAAGTGGAAGATTTTGCCGATTTAGCAGAAATAGGGGCATGGTTTGGGGCAACATTGCTCATAGTGGTGATTCCTTCGTGGTCTGGTTTCTTTACGGTTGAACCAAATCAAGCAGTAGTACTGGTCTTTTTAGGGCGTTACGTTGGTACTGTGCAGGAAGCAGGCTTTTGGTGGACTAACCCTTTTGCTAATAAACGCCAAGTATCTTTGAGGGTTCGCAACTTTAACAGCAAAATATTGAAAGTAAATGATGCTCAAGGCAGTCCGATAGAGATAGCAGCCGTAGTAGTGTGGCAAGTAGTAGAATCAGCTAAATCTAGATTTGCAGTTGATGACTACGAGCAATTTGTCGGCATCCAGAGCGAGACAGCGATTCGTACCCTAGCAATCCGTTATCCTTATGATGCACCTGATGAGCAATCAATCCCTTCGTTGCGTGCAGTACCCGATGAAATTGCGCTTTACCTTCAAAAAGAATTGCAAGCGAGACTGGAAGTTGCGGGAGTTGAAGTATTAGAAGCAAGACTTTCTCATCTTGCGTATGCTCCAGAAATTGCCCAAATGATGCTGCGTCGTCAACAAGCCAAAGCAATGATTGATGCACGGCGACAAATTGTTGACAGTGCAGTCGGGATGGTTGATGAAGCACTAAAACGGATTAGTGAACGACAAATTATTGACTTGGATGATGAACGTAAAGCAGCTATGATTAACAATCTGCTGGTTGTCTTAACCTCAGAACAGAACATTCAACCAGTGGTTAACGCTGGCAGCCTTTACACCTAAGACATGAGCCAGAAAAAACGGTTTTTACTGCGTTTAAACCTTAAGTTATACGAAGTGCTGGAGAAATGGTCTTCTGACGAACTAAGGAGCGTTAACGCTCAAATTGAGTATCTTCTAACTGAAGCTGCACGCAAAACAGGAAGATGGAAAGAAGATAAGCGCCAAAAAGATACTAAACAGCACAAGGTAGATACACAGACGCAAGATACATCAGAATAGTCGTGAATTATAGAATGGCGGAGGAAGTTGAAAAAGTGCTGACTAGAGACGCGATTAATCGCGTCTGTACAAAAGTCAGTATTTATTCTCCCCCTGCTCCTCTGCCCCCCTGCCCCTCTGCCCCTCTGCCTCCCTGCTCCCCTGCTTCCTAACTCCTACAGATAGAGTTTTTTGGTAAAAAATTCAGCCTTCCGGTGCTAGCCAAAAGTATGGTAGACCAACCATTATGCTATCTGGCGTGTTTGTAAACAGTTTGCAATGTATCGCATTTGCAGTCATGCCACGGTTCGGCACAACACATGATTCTGATGGGAGGATAGGGCGTGAAAATTGGTGCTCACTACTTGGGTAATAAAGAGTGCGAGTTTACAGTTTGGTCTCCAACGTTAAATAGTGTAGCGGTGCAAATTTTGACGCCAGAGCAGCAGGTAATTCCGCTTAAACCTCAAGCAGAGGGATACTGGCAGACAAAAGTGAACGATGTGTATCCAGGCACGCTTTATCGGTATATCTTGGATGATCAAGATGCTTTCCCTGATCCAGCATCACAGTATCAACCTGAAGGAGTTCATGGGCCGTCTCAAATTGTTGATCAACAGTTTGAGTGGACAGATGAAGCATGGAGTGGGATTCCACTGGAGTCGATGATTTTCTATGAACTCCACGTTGGTACATTCACGCCTGAAGGAACCTTTACCGCTATCATTTCTCGTCTGCCGGATTTGAAGAAACTGGGGATTAACGCCATTGAGATCATGCCGATTGCTCAGTTTCCAGGAGACACTCATATTGAAGCTGCTTTAGCGTACCGCAACTGGGGTTATGACGGCGTTTACTCCTATGCTGTGCAAAATTCCTACGGTAGTCCAGCCGATCTCAAACAACTGGTGAATGCTTGTCATCAACACGGCATTGCTGTGGTGCTAGATGTGGTATATAACCACTTTGGCCCAGAAGGTAACTATATGGGTCAGTTTGCGCCCTACTTTACTAAAACCTATAAGACACCCTGGGGCAACGCGATGAATTTCGACGATGCTCTTAGTCAAGGTGTGCGAAATTATTTCATTCAAAATGCCCTGTACTGGTTGCGAGAATTCCACATTGATGCATTGCGGCTTGATGCTATTCAGGCAATTTATGACTTGGGAGCCAAGCACTTTTTGTGGGAACTGGCTGAAGCAGTTGATAATTTATCACAAGGGCAAAAATGGAAACGCCATCTGATTGCCGAAAGTGACCTGAATAATCCGCAAATAATTCGTCCACCAGCATTGGGTGGATACGGAATCGATGCTCAATGGAGCGATGACTTTCACCATGCATTGCACGCACTTTTGACGGGCGATCGCCAAGGATATTATCAAGATTTTGGGCAATGTGCTGATTTAGCAAAAGCTTATACAGATACTTTTATCTACGATTGGAAATACGCTCCCCATCGGCTGCGATTTCATGGTATACCTTGCCGCGATCGCTCTCCATCACAATTTGCAGTCTGCATCCAGAATCACGATCAAATCGGCAACCAAATGAAGGGAGAACGCCTTACCCAGCGGATCTCATTTGAAGGATTAAAGTTAGCAGCCGGGGCTGTACTGCTGTCACCCTACTTACCCCTTTTGTTCATGGGAGAAGAATACGGAGAAACTGCACCCTTCATGTACTTTGTCAGTCACTCCGATCCAGATTTGATTCAAGCCGTTCGAGCCGGACGCAGAGAAGAATTTGAAGCATTTCATTACGAAGATGATCCACCAGATCCCGAATCTGCGGAAACCTTCCTACGTTGTAAACTCAACTGGCAATTACACAACGAAGGTAAACACAAAGTTTTGTGGGATTGGTATCGCCAATTAATTCATTTACGTAAAACGCATCCAGTATTGCTCAAGCAAGACCGCAACTTCATGGAAGCGACTAGCGATGAAGATCAGCAATTGGTTGTGGTGCGTCGTTGGGATGAATCGGGTGAATTAATATTTGTGATGAATTTTAATTCTTCTCCAGTATCAACAATCTTGCCAAATCAGCAAAATGCCCGCAAATTATTAGACTCAGCAGATACGTCATGGAATGGGCCTGGTTCTCAAGCACCTGAGCATTTATCTGTAGGGCAAGAACTGAAACTGCAACCCACTAGTTTAGTGCTGTTTGAAATTTCGTGAGTACCCGATTGAGTATTTCGTCTTCGTGTCTTAGTGTCTTAGTGGTTTGAAAATAATTTTTCTACCACAAGACACAAAGAACTACTGGCATCTCCCATCCAAAACAACAAATCTATGCGAATCCCCACCGCAACATATCGAATTCAGTTTACACCTCAGTTTGGCTTTGAAAACGCTAGAGCGATCGCCGCTTATTTAGCAGAACTAGGAATTTCCGACCTATATGCTTCTCCTATTTTCAAGGCTAGATCTGGCAGTACGCATGGCTACGATGTAGTAGATGCCACTCAACTCAATCCAGAATTAGGAACTACCGAGTCGTTTGATGCCTTAGTTGGCGAACTACAATCTTTTGGTATGGGCTGGTTACAAGATATTGTGCCCAATCACATGGCGTATACTAGCGAAAACCATTACTTGGTGGACGTGTTGGAACACGGGCCAGATTCCAGCTATACTGACTACTTTGATTTAAGTTGGAATGCTCCATTTGGCGATCGCCAAGAGCGAGTTCTAGCTCCCCTACTAGGAGACTTCTATGGTGTATCCCTGGAAAAGGGAGATATTCAGCTGCAATACGAACAAAATGGTTTAACCGTCAACTATTACAGCTTAAAACTGCCACTGCGATTAGAGTCTTACACAAAATTTCTCACCCACAATTTGGGCAAACTCACGCGCACACTGGGACGTAATCATCCTGATTTCATTAAGTTATTAGGGATTCTTTACATTCTCAAAAATGTGCCTTCAGAAGTTGCCGGTAAACAACGACAAGACCAGATTGCATTTATTAAAGGATTAGTTTGGGAACTCTACAGTACAAACGATGCCATTCGCGAGTTTGTTGACGAAAACCTCGAAGTTTTTAACGGAGAAAAAGGCAATTCAGATAGCTTTAACCTGCTAGATGAATTACTGAATGATCAGTTTTATCGTCTCGCCTTCTGGAAGGTGGGCGCGGAAGAAATGAACTATCGCCGTTTCTTTACTGTCAACGAACTAATTTCTGTGAAAGTTGAAGAACTGCGGGTATTTAATAACACTCATAGCTTGATTCAAAAACTGGTTGAAGAAGGAAAATTCACTGGTTTACGAATTGACCATATTGATGGACTTTATAACCCATTACAGTATCTTGAACGTCTCCAGGAAAAGATGGGAGATGTGTACATCACTGTTGAGAAAATTTTAGAACTTACCGAAGACTTGCCAGATAATTGGTTAATTCAAGGCACATCAGGATATGACTTTTTAAATTATGTAAATGGCGTGTTTTGCCAATGTGAAAATGAATCAAGGTTCGATAGAATCTACTTTAACTTTATTGGTTCAAGAGTAGATTATCCATCGCTGGTGAAAGAGAAAAAGCACCTGATTTTAGAAAAGAACTTAGCAGGTGACATTGATAATTTGGCTCTGTTGTTGAAGAATATTTCTAGCAAATATCGCTATGGCAATGACTTTACACTAAATGGACTCAAACGAGCGATCGCCGAAGTCCTAACTCTGTTCCCGATTTACCGCACTTATATTACTCCCGATGGCATTCATGATAGCGATCGCGACTGCATTCAGGAAGTAATTCGCCAAGCCAAAGAACAAACGCCCCTGTTGCAGCATGAGTTGACCTTTATCGAAAAGCTGATGCTACTGGAGTTTGATAACTCTCTAACTCAGACAGAACGCGAGCAGTGGATATATTTTGTACTACGGATGCAACAATACAGCGGCCCACTGATGGCGAAAGGTGTAGAAGACACCACGCTATATGTTTATAACCGTTTGCTGTCGCTCAATGAAGTGGGGGGTAATCCTAGTCATTTTGGCATCAACTTAGCCAACTTTCACAGCTTTAATCAAAAGCACCAAGCAAGGTGGCCTCACACAATGAACACCACAGCCACCCACGACACCAAACGTGGCGAAGATGTGCGAGCTAGGTTAAATGTACTATCGGAAATCCCAGATGAATGGGAACAGCAAGTAAATACCTGGAGCGCGATTAATCGAGGACATCGCAGTGAGCGCCAAGGCTTTGCCATACCAGATCGTAATGATGAGTATTTTTTATATCAAACCCTGGTAGGCGCGTTTCCTTTTGCCGAACATGAACATGAGTCTTTCGTGGAAAGGGTTAAAGACTACATAATTAAGGCAATTCGGGAAGCGAAAGTCCATACCGCATGGTTGCGACCTGACAGTGAGTACGAAGAAGCATGTGCCTCTTTTATTGAGAAGGTACTAGACTTCTCTATCTCGGCAGAATTTCTAGAAGCCTTTCGTCCCTTTCAACAACGGATTGCGGACTATGGTATTTTCAATTCCCTTTCCCAAACTTTACTGAAGTTTACTGCACCCGGTGTGCCTGATTTATACCAGGGAACGGAACTTTGGGAGTTAAGTTTGGTTGATCCAGACAACCGCCGTCCCGTGGATTTTGAGCAGCGACGGACTTATTTGAGCACCATTCAACAGCAGGCAAAGACAGATATTCTGAGCTTAATTCAGGAGTTGCTGAGCCACAAAACAGATGGCAGAATCAAACTGTTTTTAACGACTCAATTACTTAAGGCCAGAACAGAGTATCTCTCATTATTTCAAGATGGCGACTATTTGCCGTTAGAAATTCAAGGAACTTACGCCAATCATATTGTTGCATTTGCGCGGCGACAGGGGAATCAAACAGCGATCGCGATCGCGCCTCGCTTTTTAACTAGCTTGATCCAGCCTGGAGAATATCCGTTGGGCGAGTCGGTATGGCAAGATACGCACCTGCAATTACCCGTTGGAAGTTCCTTATCTTGGAAAAACGTTTTGGCTCAGCAAGCCTTAGAGGCCAAAGAAACCCTATCCATCGGAGCAGCTCTAGCGCATTTTCCAGTTGCTTTGTTGGTTAGTAATGCTGAGTAAAAAGATGCATGTGTCTCACGCGGAGGCGCAGCGAAAAGTTATGAGCGCCGGAAGTCGGCGCTCATAACTTTTCAAGACAGAGACGCAGAGAGAAGCTGCAAAAACTCTGCGTTCCTCTGCGTTTAAAAATAATCCCCAACTCTTTAACACCCCGTAAACTTGAAAACGATATTATGACCACTTCACCAGCACTTGCAACCTCGCAAATTGACGCGGTGCGGGCCCACATAAAAAAAACGTGGAAAACGTTGACGCGATCGCACGAACACTTGTTGCAATCTGCAAAGGATACCAAACTAGACCACAAAACAGAGACTCCCTGGATTGTCTATATTTCGCCCCAAGAAGATTGTCCTAATGTTCAAACGGTGTTAGAGCGATCGCTATCTCCCAAAGAGATGGAACAAATGCAAATTCGCACTCTACCAACTGAAGTTGAAGCGATTCGAGATCATGGATTGCTGTACCTACCAGGGCCTTATGTTGTACCGGGTGGGCGCTTTAACGAAATGTATGGCTGGGACAGTTACTTTATTTTGTTAGGGCTATTACGGGATGAGGAATGGGATCTAGCAAAAAGTCAAGTTGATCAACTGCTGTACCAAGTGCAGCATTACGGCACTATCCTCAATTCCAACCGGACTTACATGCTGTCGCGATCGCAGCCCCCCGTCCTCAGTATGATGGTTCTAGCGCTATTCCAGCATACCCAGGATGAAGAGTGGCTGAGATCAGCCGTACCACTGCTTGAGCAATTTTACTACTATTGGGTAGTACCGCCTCACCTGAATCCCGCCACAGGTCTGTCACGATTCTACGCCTTTGGGGAAGGCCCCGCGCCGGAAGTCTTGTTCTCCGAGCAGGATGAGCAAGGACGAAGCCACTATGATCGCGTCAAGGAGTATTACAAAACGTTTGAGGTTGATGATTATGATGTCAGTCTTTACTACGACCGGGAAAATGACGAACTGACTAACCTGTTTTACAAAGGCGATCGCACTATGCGTGAGTCTGGTTTTGATATCACTAACCGATTTGGCCCTTTCAGTGTTGATATCCTCCATTACGCTCCCGTGTGCCTCAACAGTTTGCTGTATCAGATGGAGCAAGATCTGGCGGAAATTCACACTGTGCTAGGTAATGAAGAACTGGTGCAGCAGTGGCGAGAGCGCGCAGATATCCGCCGCGATCGCATTGATCAGTGTCTCTGGGATGAAGAACAGGGACTATATCTGGATTATCACTTCCAAAGCGGAGAACGCCGCCGTTACGAGTTTGCCACCACGTTCTATCCTTTATGGATAGGACTAGCCTCAGATGCACAAGCCAAACGCGTCGCGGAAAATCTCTCTTTATTTGAAGCACCAGGAGGAATCTTTACTAGTACTCGCGTCACAGGTAATCAATGGGATGCTCCCTTCGGTTGGGCACCCCTGACGTTGATTGCAGTCCTGGGACTTCACCGCTATGGGTATCATAAAGAGGGCGATCGCATTGCCCAAAAGTTTCTAGTAATGGTCATTGAGGAATTTAAGCGTCACAAAACCTTAGTCGAGAAATACGATGTTGAACACTGTTCTGCTAACGTCTCCGATGAAATTTGTTTTGGCTACAGCTCTAACGAAGTCGGTTTTGGCTGGACTAATGGAGTTATTTTAGAACTTCTAGCAGCATTGAATTTATAACACAACACAATTTAGTAGAGACGTTGCAATGCAACGTCTCTACATAATGTCGTCAAGTTTGAGTTGCAAATTTGGAAACAAATAGGATGTAATTGCATCTCCTAAGCGATATTGTCGCTGCTGATACGTATTGTTAATTAATTGGCAGACTGTAAAAGTAGGTTGTTTGGGATTACCAATAAATTGCAAGCCTCCTAAACCACGAAAGTCTATAATCCAGTATTCTGGAATATTTAGAAAAGCATATTCTTCGACTTTTCTAGCATAATCATCTTGCCAATTTGTGCTAACAACTTCGGCAACAAGCTTAATTGTATTGCCATTACAAATAATCGGCTCTTTTTGCCAAAGCGGTTCGTTGTTAAGTTCTGCTTTATCTAAAACAATGACATCAGGACGTAGTGCTGTAGCTTCCGCAGCCGGTGGCTTAATCAAACAACTTTTTGGAATCAGCCAATTTAAATTAGAACGAAGAATTTCGACATAGATTCTACCAGCAATGCTTCCTGAAACTTCTTCATGAGGGCCTGTAGGCTCCATGTCGCGTAGTTCTCCGTCAATGAGTTCGTAGCGGGGATTGTTCCCATATTCGGTTATGAATTGCTCGAAAGTTAACAGCTTGGGTGGAGTGTAAGTCATAGGTCATGTTTTCAGATCAGACCTTAATCTGTTATTGGTTTATTTTAACGCCGTCATGGTGGAGCGATCGCACTTAGAGACTTACAATTACAGCAATTTTCAAATGAATAGACTACATTTTTATCTCACGCAGAGACGCGGAGACGCAGAGAAAGAAGAATGCTCTGGTGCTGTGGTTTAAATAAATGAAAACTACTGTAAATACACATAATTAATGCGAAAGCTCCCAATCGCGCAGCATAGAAATAGCATCTTTGTACAAAGACAGATCCACCTGATGAACTTCCATTCCCTGCCCAATTCCTTCTAGTAGGGTGATTGTCAAATTTCCTCCTAAATGTTCACGGAACTCAGTCAGTCCTCTAAATAGGCAATGGGGATGGTCTGGTTGATGTAATTGCTCTGCCAATTCAGATACGTACAAAGTGAATCCTAAGTTCTTGAGTGTGCCTAAAATCCTCTTCCATTCTGATTGCAACAGTAGCCCTGTCAAATATGAATAGGTGCTATCCAAAGCAATACCGATCGCTACAGCTTCACCATGACGTAAACTGTAATTTGTTAAATGTTCCAGTTTGTGAGCAGCCCAGTGTCCAAAATCTAAAGGACGCGATGAACCCATTTCAAAAGGATCACCACTACCAGCAATATGCTCTAAGTGCAATTGGGAACACCGATAGATTAGCTTTTCCATGATCTCCATATCTCGGTTAGCTAATTTATCGGCATAAGTCATAATGAAATCGAAGAAATCTGCATCTTTAATCAGCGCTACTTTCACGGCTTCGGCAATACCCGATCGCCAATCTCGATCATCAAGAGTGGTTAGAAAATCAAAGTCATTCAATACAGCATAAGGTGGCATAAATGTGCCAAGAAAGTTTTTCTTGCCGAAGGCATTGATTCCGTTTTTTACCCCCACACCTGAATCATTTTGCCCTAATACTGTAGTTGGTACTCGCAACAACCGAATTCCTCGATGAGCAGTTGTTGCTGCGTATCCTGCCATATCTAGTACAGCTCCACCTCCAATTGCTAAAACATAGGAGTGGCGACACAATCCAGCTACATTGATGACCTGATGAATTTGCTCAATGAATTTTGGTTCATTTTTGACTGTTTCTCCACCTGAAACTATTATTGGTTCACAACTGAGAGTAAATACATCTTCATAACTCTGAGCGTAAATTGATAATTTTTTTAGCAATTCGTCTTGATATTTTAATAGTCCTCCATCTACTACTGCTACTACTTTCTTGGGAGCTGTCTCTCCGTTTGCAGCAATCACTTGTGCTAATAAAGGATTGTCTAACTGAAACAAACCTCTAGTAAAGTGAACATCATAGTTAAAGGTGACGCGGACACATTGGTTTAGTGGTTTTAGGCTGAGATTAGTCTTTTGTTTAGTGTACATTGTAGTATTTATTTTTAAATAACTGTGACTAAATGTGCAATTAAAATTGCAAGTTGACACGCATAAAATCATTGCAAAATTTGAATCTGCAAATAATTCGGCAGTAATAAATTATGGGTTGAAAATGTTTTTTACCCAGCGAATAAAGTTAGAAAATAACATTTATTCGTAAATTTATTTGACACTTATATTTTTACTACTATGTTTGTAACAGATATCATTATTGCATAAAGTCCAAAATTTATTATTAAGCTAACTCCAGATTTACTATAGTTAAAATGACATCTTTACAGTATCTTCTTTAAAGTGGGTAGATTTTTATAGATTCAGTAAATATATTATCTTAATAATATATTCTGTAACTCGTATAATAAGAAGGTATCAATTTTAATGGCAAGTTTTATACTTGTATTCTTAGAGAAAACCGTTGAAAAACTTCTCCTGAATTAATCATGAGTAGGGTAAACAAGTTACTGCATCACTGGCTGTTACAGTCTGCTTCAGAGAAAGCTACTGCCTGGATAGAACAGAAACAGGCGCAGATTGCTAGCGGCGCTGCTGAGCGAGTGTTTTTCACGGCTTTTAGTGCTGTGCCGCGTTATCTAGGTAAAGAGAATTTACAGCTAACATCCCAAGATTTAGAAGCAGCACAGGAAGCGCTCCCCGGTTGGTTTCCTGGTCATTGGAGTGTAGATCAAGCAGGTCGCACACTCTTGCTTTTAGCTTTGCCCCATGAGGATGCACAGGAGTACGTGCGATCGCTTGATAAAGTTTTCACTACTGCCGATATGGGGGAGTTAGTTGTCCTTTATCAAAGTTTGCCTCTATTGCCACACCCAGAGTTACATCGCCAACGCGCTGCTGAGGGAATTCGCAGCAATATGAGTAATGTTTTCCAATCTATAGCACTACGAAACCCTTACCCTGCGGATTATTTAGACGATGCTGCTTGGAATCAGATGGTACTGAAAGCGGTGTTTGTAGACAGTCCTTTACATCTTATCTGGGGTCTAGATCGCCGTGCTAACCCAGAATTAGCAAAAATGTTGACAAACTATGCTCATGAACGTTGGGCAGCCAAACGCTCAGTTACGCCAGAACTTTGGCGACCTGTGGGGCGATTTGCCGATACTGCAATGATTGCTGATCTAGAAAAAGTGCTAGCTGATGGGGACATAGCCGAGCAAGAAGCAGCAGCGCTAGCTTGTGCTCAATCGCCTTTACCCGAAGCGCAAGCATTACTCTCTCGTTACCCAGATTTACATTCATCTGTTCAAAAAGGTCATTTGACTTGGAGCAGTTTTAGCCGCGATCGCCTCTTTGTCCATAACTGAAAGGACTGGGGAAGGAGCAGGGGAGCAGAGGGGCAGAGGAGCAGAGGAGCAAGGGGGGAAATAAAAGAAATTTTTCCCAGTCCCTAATCCCCAGTCCCCAGTCCCCAATCCCCATTGCCCCTTATCCCCAGAGGGGGCCCCGAGTTCCCCAATTCCCAATCCCCAATCCCCATTCATAAAACTACATCATGATGTACATCGATCCTCACATTCACATGTGTTCCCGTACTACCTACGATTACCTAGTAATGCGGGAATATGGCATTGTCGCCGTCATTGAACCAGCCTTTTGGTTAGGACAACCCCGAACCAACGCTGGCACATTCAAAGATTACTTCAGCAGTCTTGTAGGATGGGAACGGTTTCGTGCTAGTCAGTTTGGCATTCAACACTACTGCACAATCGGCTTAAACCCAAAAGAAGCTAACAATGAAGCGCTAGCAGCAGAAGTTATAGAACTCCTACCGCTTTATGCTTGTAAAGAGGGAGTTGTTGCCATTGGCGAAATTGGCTATGACGACATGACAGAAGCAGAGGATAAATACTTTTGTCAACAATTAGAATTAGCTAAAGAATTAGATATGCTGGTGCTGATTCATACACCACATCGTAATAAGAAAGAAGGTGCTAGTCGCAGTATGGATCGTTGCATCGAATATGGCTTAGATCCCTCACAAGTAGTTATTGACCACAACAACGAGGAAACCGTAGAGGAAGTACTAGAACGGGGTTTTTGGGCAGCTTTTACAATTTACCCAAAGACGAAAATGGGTAACGCCAGAATGGTGGAAATTGTACGTCAATATGGACGAGAACGCATCATTGTGGATAGTAGTGCTGATTGGGGTATTAGCGATCCTTTAGCAGTCCCGAAAACAGCTCAGTTGATGTTAGAAAGGGGCATTCCTGAAGAACATGTACAAGCAGTTTGTTACGAAAATGCCCTAGCAGCTTATAGTCAAACTGGGCAAATGAAAGCATCAGATTGGCTTAATCCTACATCCGTTGATCAGCGTCAGATGTTTAATGGCAATTCTGTATTACGGGGACAGGAACCAGGAATCAACTCGACTTCAGACTATGTACTGATTGAGTAGAAAATCATATATGCACTACTTTTGTTGTGTGATGAAAATATGAGAGTCTCTTACAAAAATACTTAGTATCTTTGTATCTTGGTGTTTAAAAAATATTGAACCACCAAGGCACAAAGACACGAAGAAAAAGGTTTTGATTGGAAGGAGGTAAACGAATGAATGTTGCAAGCTTTAATCTTCAAAGCTGGCGGGGTTATTTAGAATTGATGCGTCCTGCCAATATTGTTACTGCTTGGGCGGATATTCTTGTTGGCTTTGCTGCTTCTGGCGGGATTATTTTTGATAAATTAATTAGTGGACAGGCAATTGCAACTCTAATTCCATTAGCTTGGTTGTTATTAGCCACAACTGGTTTATATGGTGGCGGTATTGTTTTTAATGATGTTTTCGATGCTGAATTAGATGAGAAAGAGCGACCGAATAGAGCAATTCCTAGTGGCCGCGTGTCTCGTGAAAGTGCTACTTTATTGGGAAGTGTGCTGTTTGTAATCGGCATTGTTGCGGCTTTTCAAGTATCTTGGTTGAGTGGTGCGATCGCTATAATCATAACTTTTTCAGCACTACTATATGACTCACTTGCTAAACATCATCCTTTTTTTGGCCCTTTAAATATGGGTTTGTGTCGTGGTAGTAACTTACTCTTAGGTGTAAGTGCTGTACCAGCAATAGTATGGGAACGTTGGTATTTAGCTTTAATTCCTGTTCTTTACATTGCTGCTATCACTGCAATTAGTCAGGGAGAAGTTCACGGAGGCAAGAAAATTACAGGAGTATTAGCATTACTATTAATTGCTATAGTCTTGACAGCAGTTTTAGCCTTGGGATTGTTAGAAGATTATGCAGTTTTAGCTGCATTACCATTTGCTGTTTTATTAGCTATTCGAGTAGTTCCTAATTTTATCTTAGCTGCACGTGAGCCAGTACCCGACAAAATCCGAACTGCTGTGAAAGTAGGCGTTTTATCTCTAATCATATTGGATGCAACAGTTGCATCTGGTTTTGCTGGTTTGTATTACGGCTTATTAGTTCTACTTTTACTCCCAGTTTCGATGAAATTAGCACAACTATTTGCCGTTACTTGAATCAGATTAAAAGATTAGCCATACAAACTCTAAAAACTCTCTGCGTCTTTGTCTTTAAAAGTTTCCTACGGCGGGAAACCCGCCTACAGAACTTTTCGCTGCGCCTTTGCGTGAGATTTAACTATGAAGATTACAACAAATAGCAACTTTCACCTAACTTACTGCACTAATATTCATCCTGGTGAGAGTTGGTTAGAGGTTTTCGCCAATTTAGAAAAAAATGTTCCCGAATTAAAGTCACGTCTATCGCCTAAAGCACCCTTTGGAATTGGTTTGAGGTTAGCAGATGTAGCCGTAAAACAACTTTTGGAAAGTAATAATTTGGCTCAATTTCAAGCGTGGCTAACTCAACAAGATTTATATGTTTTTACCTTAAATGGATTTCCTTACGGGGGATTTCATCGACAAGTGGTAAAAGACCATGTTTATGCACCAGATTGGTCAACTCAGGAACGACTGAATTACACGTTAAGCTTGATAGAAATTTTAGCAGATCTTCTACCAGAAGGTCTTGATGGTGGAATTTCTACACTACCTTTATCTTATAAACCTTGGTGGAAAAAAGACCAAGCAAGTTGTGAAACAGTTCTGAAAAATAGCTGTTTTAACATAGCATCAGTTGTAGCAGAAATGATTCGTATCCACGAACAAACAGGAAAACTGCTGCATATTGATTTAGAACCTGAGCCTGATGGATTAATTGAAAATACTTCAGAAGTGATTGATTTTTTTCAAAATTGGTTATTACCAATTGCTGGTAACTATTTATCAGAAAAATTAAATATTGAGCAGAATTTGGCAGAAACTAAACTGCTTGAACATGTTCGTATTTGCTATGATACCTGTCATTTTTCAGTTGAATATGAAGAACCAAAGTCTGTGTTTGCTCGTTTACAATCAGCTGGAATTAAGATTGGCAAGATTCAAATCAGTGCAGCGATTAAAGTAAAAATACCTGCTGAGGTTGAGAAGCGTAGCTTGATAGTTGAGCGCCTACGTCCATTTGCTGAATCTACTTATCTTCACCAAGTAATAGAACGTCGCAGTGACGGTACGCTTTATAACTATCCTGATTTAATAAATGCGTTACCACATTTAGAGCAATCTTTAGCTGAAGAATGGCGCACTCACTTCCATGTGCCAATTTTTATTCATGATTATCAAATTTTGCAGTCTACGCAAGACGATATTGCGACTGTTTTACAGTTACTTCAAGCAAATAATGCTTGTCAACATTTAGAAATTGAGACTTACACTTGGGATGTATTGCCATCCGAAATGAAGATAGATTTGCTGACTTCTATTCAGCGGGAATATGAGTGGGTATTATCGGAGCTTGCTGCATAATTAAGAGGAGATTAAGTTTATGCAAAAAACGGTTATTCTAAATGTCGTGGGATTAACGCCTAGTTTACTAGGAGAAAACACGCCGTTTTTATCTTCTTGGGCTGCTAAAGGGCAAGTTGTGAACATCGCACCAGTATTACCTGCTGTGACTTGTTCTGTTCAGGCTACTTATTTAACAGGAAAATTGCCTGATGAACATGGAATTGTTGCTAATGGCTGGTATTTCCGCGATGAGTGTGAAGTGAAGTTTTGGCGACAGTCTAATAAATTAGTGCAAGCTCCTAAAGTTTGGGATATAGCTAAATCCATTGATCCAAACTTTACTTGTGCCAACCTTTTTTGGTGGTACAACATGTATTCTTCAGTAGATTATGCCATTACACCACGCCCAATGTACCCCGCGGATGGCAGAAAATTACCTGATATTTATACTCATCCAGCAGATGTACGATCGCAAATTCAATCTGATTTAGGTCAGTTCCCTCTATTTGACTTTTGGGGCCCAAAAACTTCTATTAGTTCTAGTCAATGGATTGCTAACTCAGCAAAATGGATTGAGGAACGCTACAGCCCGACACTATCACTAGTTTACTTACCACATTTAGATTACTGTCTGCAACGATTTGGTAACGATGAAAAACAGACCCAAACAGATTTGCAAGAAATTGATGCTGTTTGTGGTGATCTAATTGAATATTATCAAGCACGTAATACCCAGGTAATTATTCTTTCTGAATATGGGATTACTCCAGTCTCCAAAGCAGTAGATTTGAACCGTATATTACGGGAAAACGGTTTAATTACTGTGCGGGAAGAATTGGGGCGAGAATTGCTCGATTTTGGTGCTAGTATTGCCTTTGCCGTAGCTGATCATCAAATTGCTCACGTATATGTGAATGATCCAGCTTATATCTCTAAAGTTCGCTCTGTTTTAGAAGCAACTGAAGGCGTAGCGCAGGTATTGGATGAAGAGGGTAAGCAAACCTACCACCTTGGTCATCCTAGATCGGGAGAGTTAATTGCGATCGCTCAATCAGATACTTGGTTTACCTATTATTATTGGCTTGATGATCATAAAGCGCCTGATTTTGCTAGAACTGTAGATATCCACCGTAAACCTGGTTACGATCCTGTAGAACTTTTCCTTGACCCACAGATCAAATTTCCTCAAGGAAAAATTGCTCTCAAATTACTTAAGAAACAACTAGGTTTTCGCTACTTAATGGACGTGATTCCTCTAGATGCTTCCTTAGTACGTGGTTCTCACGGTAACATTACCACTTCACCAGATGAAGGGCCTCTATTTATCACTCATCAAAGTCACCTAGTTGAGACAAACCGAATTGAAGCAACAGATGTTTGCTCATTGATTCTCAGACATTTAAATAAGTGAAATGGAGCAAAAATACCCACTTTAAAGAAGAAGTCAGAATTCAGAATGCTTTGAAGCAGACCTTACGATATTCTCACACAGTATTCCTAATAATTACTGATGTTTAAATATACATCTATAAAGGAAGCTAGAGAAAGTAAGTTCTTTGTGCATTTATGAAATTAATCCAAATACTAAAAGTAATTGTAATTCCTGTTTTGACTGTATTTAGCTTTCTGGGAGCATCAAATATAGCATTAGCTGACTACTTAAAGAGCCAAGGGACAGGAGGTAATTACCGTTATGAATTATGGTCTACTGATGATAACAACTATTACTACTTGAAAATTTGGTTACATGAAGCAAGTTCAAAAAGTGATCCATACTCCACAACTATAAAATTTACCTCTAGTAGAGAAGCTCTAATTTATTTTGATTGCAATTACACTGGTAAAAATTTACCAGAATGTTCTCGATGAAAGTTTTGAAACTCTCTCAAACCATCCTGGAAGTTAGCAGTGATATTTAGGAGCGGCTCTATATAAGGACTTTAACAAAACCATTGGCACAGAATTCAATTATAAATTCTGGCTGATTCCTGAATTCTTTTTTGTTAAAGTGTTTCACCTCAATTATCCTACTATTTAAAAAATATCTGCTACATATTCATTGTAGGGGCGCATAGCTAGCTGTGCGCCCCTACTGCTGCTTGTTCCAAAGATACAAAACAAAATTGTTGCAATTCATAGTCATACCGATTATGATTCATATATAAACTCGGTATGACTACGATTTAGTTAGCTCCAGCTAATGATTATTCGTCTATTTGCTAACTAAAATGTACTCTGGGCAATCTGAGTAACTCAATGGAGAACTTTTTTACCCATGACTGAACCCCAAAAATTGACAACTGCTGACGGTATCCCTATTGCTGATAACCAGAACTCACTCACTGCTGGGCCGCGTGGCCCTGTGTTGATGCAGGATTTCCACCTGATGGAAAAGCTGGCTCATTTCAACAGAGAACGTATACCTGAGCGGGTTGTCCACGCCAAAGGTGCGGCAGCTTTCGGTACTTTTACTGTTACCAACGATATCACTCGCTACAGTAAAGCCAAACTTTTTTCTGAAATTGGCAAAAAAACCGAAGTTCTCCTGCGCTTTTCGACAGTCGGGGGAGAAAAAGGTTCAGCAGATGCCGAGCGTGATCCTAGAGGCTTCGCCATCAAGTTCTATACTGAAGAAGGTAACTGGGATATTACAGGCAACAATACCCCTATTTTCTTCATCCGCGACCCGCTTAAGTTTCCTGATTTTATTCATACCCAAAAGCGTAATCCTCAAACCAATTGCAAAGACCATAATGCAAGGTGGGATTTCTGGTCACTCAGTCCAGAATCGCTCCACCAGGTGACAATCCTGTTTTCTGATCGAGGAATTCCGAAAACTTATCGACACATGGATGGGTTTGGTAGTCACACCTTCAGTTTGATTAATGATCAAGGCGATACTCTTTCAGAGTCACTTCGTGAACGCGTTTGGTGCAAATTTCACTTTAAGACGCTGCAAGGGCATCAAACTTTGACGGAACAAGAATCGGCCAAGCTCAAGGGAGAAGATCCCGATCATGCGACTCATGATTTGTTTGAAGCGATCGCTCAAGGAGACTATCCCAAGTGGCGGATGTGTATTCAGGTGATGAGCGAGGAGCAAGCGGCAAAACATCCAGACAATCCCTTTGATTTGACAAAAGTTTGGAAGCACTCAGACTATCCCTTAATCGAAGTTGGGATACTAGAGCTAAATCGTAACCCTGAAAATTATTTCGCCCAAGTTGAGCAAGCCGCTTTTAGTCCTAGTGCAGTAGTTCCTGGCGTTAGTTTCTCTCCAGACAAAATGCTGCAAGCTCGCATTATGTCTTACCCAGACGCTCAACGGTATCGCCTGGGTGGTAACTATCAGCAACTACCCGTCAACCAGCCCAAATGTCCGGTGATGCATTATCAGCGGGATGGCTTTATGGCTTTGGGAAACAACGGCGGTAGCACTCCTAACTATGAGCCAAATAGTGCTGAGAGTACGCCCAAACAAAATCCAGCTTACGCAGAGCCACCCATGCATCTGGGTGATGTTGCAGCTGATCGTTACGATCATCGTCAAGGAAATGACGATTACACCCAAGCAGGTAATCTCTATCGATTAATGACTCCTGAGCAGCAAGAGCGTCTTGCTCAGAACATTGTCGGCAGTCTTAGTCAGGCAAGGCAGGACATCCAAATGCGTCAACTTTGCCACTTCTTCCGCGCAGACGTTTCCTATGGTCGTCGTGTAGCTGAGGGATTGGGCATTTCAATTGATCCCTCAATGCTTCCCGCTATTGCTCAACCTGTAAGTATCTAGTGCAAGAAGGCAGGGAGAGTGGAGTGAGGAGTAAGGAGTGAGGAGTAAGGATTGAGGAGTCAGTATTTATTCCTGCTCTGCCCTCCTACCTCCTATCTCCTGCCTCCTATCTCCTACTTACTTCAATCACTCGCTTGATTAAACACTTCTAAAATTTGTCGGCAAATCTGTTTTAGCTTTTCCCTAACTTCACTAGAAGGCAAAGATGCGCCGACAAAACTCCAGTTTTCTACCGTAGAAAGTCGCCATGCCTCGCCGCGATGGTCAAATCCAGCTACTTCAACGCCGATCGCACGACGTGAGTCGTTAATGGGATCTTGGTAAAATCGGATTTGAATCAAAATACTGCGACTTCGCCAAGATTTGCTAATACCAGGAAAGTGAAAGCCAATATCTATAGAATCTGGATCAACCAACTCCCTGGTTTCTGGGTCATTTTTCCAGGGTTTGAGATCAGATTTGGCATCAGGGAATTCCAATTTGAACAAGTTAACTACCGTAGCAATCTTGCTGGCGAGTTCAAGGTTGGTTGCCTGTTCAGCTGCGTTCACTAAAAAACACTCCTATATTGGGTCGGCGTCTGGGATGTGAAGACAGAAAAACCGCCAGAAGGCTTACACTCTTGGTGTTTCAGCTTATCAATACCTTTGAGATTTAGCAACTCTAAATCTCATTTTCCTCACAATCATTGTTTACCAACAGATGCAAAAAATTGCTTCTTATTGTGACTGAGTAACACCTATTAAGTAATTGTACTTAAAAATTTCAAAATTGCAGATGAAACTCTGCCGTTTATGGAAAATATGGGATTTTCTACAAAATCCTTTGTTGGCAAGAAGGATAAATTGCGCCAGCGATCTAAAATTACACTGTTAATAGACAAACAAAAAGCAAGTAAATTCAGTGTATGGTGCGTCAACGCTCGATTTTGTCATTCATTCTGGTATTATTGGCCACATTTCTCATTAGTTGTGGCGGCCCAGGTGTTGCAGTAGCACCTCCAACCTACACAGCATCTCAAATTGAGAAAATTCAGACATACGTTCCTAAAATTCAGACTGTGCGCGATCGCTCAGAAGAACTGAAAAAGCTGATCCAAAGAAAAGATTGGATTGACGTGAGTAACTTTATACATGGCCCCATAACAGAAGCAAGGCTGAGTATGACTTATGTCACTCCCAATCTTTTACCCAAAGATCAACCTACAGCACGTCAAGTAACGCGAGATTTATTTAACCACCTGGTTAAAGTCAATCAAGCAGCGCTCGATAGGAACTCTCAACAAGCTTTGAGTAACTCCCAAGCGGCTTTCGCAGATATTGACAAATTCCTCCAGTTGCTTCCTCAGACAACCAGTCAGGTTGAGTAAGGAGTGAGGAGTGAGGAGTGAGGAGTAAGGAGGTAGGAGGGAGGAGTAAGGATTCAAGGGTCAAGGGTCAGTATTTATTACCCTCTGTCTCCTATCTCCTACCCTCCTATCTCCTACCCTCCTATCTCCTACCTCCTACCCATACCCCATAAAAAGTCATGAATGTAGTCATCATTGGTTGTGGCGTAGTTGGGGCTGCGATCGCCTATGAACTGAGTCAAGTTAAAGGAAGCAAAATCACAGTTTTCGACCGACAACCACCCGCCCAAGCCGCCACGGGTGCTGCACTTGGCGTTTTGATGGGTGTGATTAGCCATAAAATCAAGGGTAAGGCTTGGCAGATGCGACAAACTAGCATCCAGCGCTATGAAACCTTGGTTCCAGAACTAGAAGCCATAACCGGCCACAAAATCCCTTTCAACCGCCAGGGAATTCTCAGTCTTTGCTTGGAAGAAGAGAATTTCCCAGCATGGGAAAAACTAGTAGAAATTCGCCATTCTCAAGGCTGGCAGTTGGAAATTTTGGATACTGTTAAACTCAAAAATATCTGTCCTCAAGTCAATAATCCGAAAATTACTGGCGCTGTCTATTCTCCTCAAGACCGCCAACTTGATCCAACTGCTCTTACCTTAGCTTTAGTCAAAGCTGCTCAACACAACGGCGTTACTTTCAAATTTGGCGTGACTGTTTTGGATGCGCCAGCGTCACCCTCTGAGTCTGACTCTGAATTTTGCGAGCAATTAGAGACTACAGAAGGAAAAATATCAGCGGATTGGTTTGTGATAGCATCTGGACTGGGTTCAACGCCATTAACGGCAAACTTGAACCAAATTGTTGATATCCGCCCTGTGCTGGGGCAAGCATTGCAAATACATTTAGGGCATCCATTGGGAAATCCCGACTTTCAGCCAGTAATCACTGGGAATGATGTCCATATTGTGCCTGTTGGCGGTGGAGATTACTGGGTAGGTGCAACAGTGGAGTTTCCTAGCAATGACGATGAGATACCGCCAAATCAACAACTGCTGGAATCTATTAGAGAACAAGCGATCGCTTTTTGCCCAGAGTTAGCAGCAGCAAGTATCATCCGCACTTGGTCAGGGTTACGTCCCCGTCCTGAAGGACGCCCAGCACCCGTTATCGGTAAGCTACCAGGATTTAATAATGTCCTTCTTGCTACTGGACACTATCGCAACGGCGTTTTACTAGCACCCGCCACAGCTCATGCAATTCGTGAGATGATGATTTCTCAGGGGACTGGTGATTGGGGACTGGGGACTGGGGACTAGGAAAGAGTTTTGCCAATGCTCGATGCCAATCCCTTTTATAAAAAATACCTTTTTATCTTTGTGCCTTTCTTTATATGTAAGGCGCGAAACTTTTGCACTCCAAATTCATAGGAAAATAGCGTGTCAATAACAGAACATAAAATCAATGTAGATTCACTGGAATGGTTTTATCGAGAATCTTCACCAATTGGTAGAACTGACTTACTACCTGTATTGTTGCTGCATGGCATAGTATCACAAAGTTACAGTTGGCGTCATATTATACCTGCTTTAGCCAACCAGGGTACAAGAGCGATCGCTCCAGATTGGATTGGTTATGGCTTTTCTGCAAAACCAGAAAAACGAGATTTTGCTTACACTCCCGATGCTTTCATTAAGGCTTTAGAAGGATTTATCAAAGCCTTAGAAATTGAACGTTTTTCTTTAGTTGTGCAAGGATTTTTAGGTTCTGTAGGACTACAATATGCCTTGCGTCACCCGGAACAAATTGCTAACTTAGCTATCTTAAATACACCAATTTCAACTGCTGCCAAATTACCCTGGAAAATTAAACAAATGGGTTTACCTTTAGCTGGTGAAGTGATGACTCAAGACCCACTGTTAGTTGACCGGACGCTAGAAGGTGGTTGCCGTTACCGAATAGAAGATCAGGATTTAGATATTTATCGCAAACCATTTTTGAAAACTTCTGCTTCTGGACGAAGTTTATTAGGAACTATTCGCAATTTGCAACTGGAACCAGCAATGACAGAAATCGAATCTGGTTTTAAAGAATGGCAGCAACCAGTTCTTATTCAATGGGGTATGATTGACCCTTGGTTGCCCGTAGACGTAGCACAAAATTTTGTCGATTCTGTACCGAATACCGAATTAATCAAACTTAATAACGTTGGGCATTATCCTCAAGAACACTACCACGAGGTGATTCTACAAGACCTTTTACCCTTTGTTCGTCGTAAAGATTCCTAATGAGAATAGAAATCTGGCAAAAATCGATATTATAAAAATGAAACCACTGTCTTGGAAAATTCTGAGCGTTGAAAATTGAAACTCAGACTTTTCACTGATAAACACAGATAAAAATCGAGAATTTATCTGTCTTGAAAAGTTTTGCGCCGGGAGACCCGGACGCGCAAACTTTTTGCTGTGTTTATTGGTGTTCATCTGTGGTTAAAAAAATAAGTTAGAGGTTTTGCTAGCAATGGCTTATTCCTGGTATAAAGCATTTCATATTGTCGGATTTGTAGTTTGGTTCGCCGGTTTGTTCTACCTGGTACGTCTTTTCATCTATCACGTTGAAGCTAACCAAGAACCTGAACCAGCACGCACGATACTGAAGAATCAGTATCAAATTATGGAAAAACGCCTCTACAGAATCATCACGACTCCAGGAATGTTTTTGACGGTAGCAATGGCAATCGGTTTATTAAGCACTGAACCGGATGTTTTAAAAGAAGGTTGGTTGCATATCAAACTACTGTTTGTTGCCATTTTAATTGGCTATCATCATTACTGCGCTCGTCTGATGAAGCAGTTAGCAGTAGATGAGTGTCGCTGGAGTGGTCAGCAGTTGCGTGCTTTAAATGAAGCACCTACAGTCATGTTAGTGGTGATTGTATTGCTAGCTGTATTTAAGAACAATCTACCTACAGATATCACCGCCTGGGGCATTTTCGGGTTAATTATTTTTATGGCAGTAACAATTCAACTTTACGCTAAAAAACGCAAGCGAGATAAAGAGAAGGTGATGACACAAATACCACAAGTTCCCCAAGAACAAAGTTAGACAAAATTGCCTGAGATACTTTAAATTAAGAAATTTTAAGAAATAGGTTTGATATCTCAGAGGATGTTTGAAAAGTCCTTAGTGATGTATCAAATATTTTGAGATCCCCCTAAATCCACGCCACTTGCTACAAGTCGGGAAACCCGACGACAGTCGCCTCAAGTCGGGAAACCCGCCCACGGCGCTGTCTCCCCAACACAGTGGCTCCCCTTTGCAAGGGGGACTTTGAATCAAATTCCCCTCTTCTCAAGGCTACGGTGTACACACAAATCTTCTAGAGTTGTCCCACAGGCTTTTGATCCCCCCAACCCCCCTTAAAAAGGGGGGCAAAAACCTCTCAAAGTCCTCCTTTTTAAGGAGGATTTAGGAGGATCTACAACGATTTTAGTTTTGTACAGAGATGTGTGTACACTGTAGCCTTGCAAACAGGGTCAAAAACCTCTCAAAGTCCTCCTTTTTAAGGAGGATTTAGGAGGATCTACAACGATTTTGGTTTTGTACAGAGATGTGTGTACACCGTAGCTTCTCAAGGGGAGCCAGCGCGGTCTTCTCTACTTTGAGGCTGCGCCAAGGGGGTGGCTCCCCATGAGCGACTAGCGTGGGTTAGGGGGGAGCAACAAGTGCAAAGATACAGCCAACCACTTTTCAAACAACCTCTCAGGCGTAAATATTTCAGCTACAGTGGTTTGCAAGTAGGTGAGGTACATAACCAACATTTCAAAGCCAGATATTTAGGACTTAGGCATTGACACGAAAGACGAAATATGGAAATTGAAAAAACCACATCTGTCGTAGGGTAACAGCATTGCTGTGCCCTTACAGCGTGGGTCTATTTACCATCAAAGAATTATTAATAAAAACCTGAAACAATGTATTTACGTGAATACACAACATGATTATTTTGTACAGTGCGTAAGTTCTAATATTGAAAAATGTTTTACTCCTGGCTTCTGAATTCTGCTATGGAACCTACCTTTATTTGCTTGCAATAGCGAAGAAGGTAAACTAATGATGCAAAACCAATTATTTAATAATCGAGTGGGCATACTAGCTACAATGCATCAAAAAGAGAAAGTAATTGCCCCACTGTTGCAACAGGAATTAGGAATTAAAGTTATAGTACCGTCAAATTTTAATACTGACATTTTTGGAACATTCACTAGAGAGGTGAAACGTTCTGGTACTCAAATCGCAGCAGCAAGATTAAAAGCTGAAAAAGCATTGGATATTACAGGAGAAACTTTGGCGATCGCAAGCGAAGGTAGTTTTGTACCTCATCCAAGCTTACCTTTTATCTACTCTAACAGAGAAATTGTCATTTTATTAGATAAAGAAAATGATTTAGAGATTATTGGCGAGGAATTTTCTCTAGAAACTAATTTCAATTATCAGGTAGTGAGCAACTTTGAAGAAGCAAAGCATTTTGCTATAAAAGTTGGTTTTCCTGAACACGGACTAGTTACTAAGTTTGAGCTATCAGCCACAAATGATATCAAGATTATCAAAGGTATTACTACAGAAGAAAAACTTTTAGAAACTGTTAATTTTGCTTTGAATAATTCACTAGATGGTCAAATACATATCGAAACAGATATGCGGGCACTTTATAATCCCACGCGGATGAAAAATATAAATAAAGCTACCCATGACTTGGTAAGAAAAGTTAACAGCCATTGCCCAAACTGTTCTGCACCTGGTTTTTCAATAACTGAAAGCATTAAAGGATTGCCCTGTGCAATTTGTTATATGCCTACTTCTTTAACTCGTGCGGTAATTTACCAATGTAAAAAATGTGGTTTTAGTCAAGAAAACTTATTTATTGATGGTAACGAGTTCGCTGATCCGTCCCAATGTCCTTACTGTAATCCATAGGCTTTCAAGTGAACGCTAAATATTTAGATAAAACCCCCCCCTGTTAGGTAAAAACATGAGGGGAGCTAGAGTTAAAGTCCGGTAGGGTAATCGGGCTATCTAAGTATTTAATATTTATGCCTTCTTTCTTTGCTCCTCCTGAGGGCAGATAAAAATTTTATTGAAATTATGTGTTGGTATCTTTTGAAAAAATCCCCCTTTTCTAGGCAGTAAAGGGGGATGTAGGGTTAAAGTTATTCAGGTGATCGGAATATATATTTTTATAATTTATGATGTTTAAATTTATTCCTTCATTAGATAGAGAAATTTATTATCAAAATTCTCAAGCATGTATCCTTTAGTACAGAAAGTGAATATTACCCAAAATTAAATTTTAGTAATCAATAAAAAAGCTCTCTTGTGGTTAACCAGCAAGAGAGCAGCAATATGGTTATGGTGTGAGGAGCAAACTGAATATTTGCTTTCGTTTATAACCTAACAAGTGAATGTGGCATGTTTGTAACAATTGTATGAACATCATGCGATCGCTTTATCCCTAAACTAGAGCATTTTTTCTAAAAATTGCTTGGCGCGATCGCACTTAGGACTCTGAAAAAACTCGCTAGGTGTGGTATCCTCTGCTAAACTTCCTTGATCAAGAAACATAATCCGGCTAGCAACTTCTCTAGCAAAGCCCATTTCGTGAGTGACAATTGCCATTGTAATTCCCGTTATCGCCAAAGCTTTCATCACTTCCAGCACATCTTTGACCATTTCTGGATCTAAAGCAGAGGTGGGTTCATCAAACAAAATCATTTCTGGTTCCATTGCCAACGCGCGAGCGATCGCAACGCGTTGTTTCTGTCCGCCGGATAATTTGGATGGGTAAACATCGGCTTTTGGCTCTAAACCTACTTTACCGAGCAATTCTAAACCCTTCTGTTGCGCTTGCTGTTTATTAACCCCTTTGACCTTAATGGGTGCATAGGTGACATTTTGCAGCACTGTCATGTGAGGAAACAAATTAAAGTGTTGAAACACCATCACCAAACGTTGGCGAATCTTGCCGATATTTATTTTAGAATTAGTAATTTCTTGCTCGTGAAAGTAGACTCGTCCTCTGGTGGGGTATTCTAGCAAGTTCATGCATCGCAAAAAAGTAGACTTACCCGAACCAGAAGGGCCTAGGATAGCAACTACTTCTCCCTGGTAAATCTCTGTAGAAATATCTTTGAGTACATCGAGTTTGCCAAAAGATTTACACAAGAACTCTGTGCGAATTACGGCATTACTCACTTTGTCTTAACCTCTTTTCTAAAGCGGATGCGCCAAAAGTCAAACCCATCACCAGAACATAGTAAATTAACCCGGCAAACAGCAGGGGTTCAAAATAAATATACTTATTTGCACCCACAATTTGGGCACTGCGTAAGATTTCCACCACACCAATTGTTGACACCAGCGCAGAATCTTTCAAGAGTCCGATAGTTTCATTCACCAACGCAGGAAGAATGTTCTTCAATGCTTGAGGCAAAATCACATCCCACATCATCAACCAATAGGGTACACCCATAGACAGCGCCGCTTCACTCTGTCCTTTATCTACCGCCTGAATCCCACCTCGAATAGTTTCCGACATATATGCGCCTGAGTTGAGGGTAAAAGTTAGTACCCCTGCCTCCAATGCTGAAATATCATAGCCTGTGAGTTGAGGTGTGGCGTAGTAAACTAAAGCCAACTGTAACAGCAGAGGTGTGCCTCGAAATACAGAGGTATAAGCGTTAGCAAGCCAAGTAAGCGGCTTGATACCAGTAATTTTTAATAGTGAGAGAACTGTCCCCCAAATTAACCCTAAAGATACAGACAATAGCGTAAACAACAAAGTTAAAGGGATTCCCTGAAGAATAAAGGGAATATCTGGAAGGATTCTTCTGAAGTCTAGATTTAGTCCACTTTTAGTTGAGGATGCCGTATCAACAGTAGTTTTTTGCGAAAACCACTTAGTTGCGAGTTTTGCTAATTCGCCTTTATCCTTCATTTGTTGAAGGACTTTGTTAAACGGTTCAACCAGAGAGGAACCTTTAGGAAAAGCGATCGCCGATCCGCTAGCTTCCTCTGAAGGAATAACGTTAAACTCTAAATCTGGGTTGGCTTGGGCGAATCCCTTAGCAACGGTATCTTCAACAATTGCTGCATCAATTCGCCCAGATTTGATTTCTTGAACTACTTCTGGTACTTTGTTGAGTTGTTTTAGCTGAATACCCGCAACTTTTTGGGCAATTTTTTGAGCATTTTGCTCTTGGATAGTCCCTAGTTGTACTCCAACCTTTTTCCCTGATAAATCTTTTGGCTGCTTCAGGTTACTATTTTTAGGAGCGACAATTGTATCTTTTGCTTCGTAATAAATAATCGAGAAATCAACATTTTTTTGACGTTCTGGCGTCGGAGTCATCCCAGCCATCACAAAATCAGCCCGATTTGCTTGGAGTGCAGGAATTAAACCATTAAAATCGGATTCCATCACCTTGAGTTTGAAACCAAGTTCTTTGGCAAGGGTATTAGCAATATCAATATCAAAGCCAACAATTTGGCGATCGCCCCCTTTTGTGTCATAAAACTCATAAGGTGGGTAATCTGGTGAGGTAATTAACGTCAGCGTGTCTTTGCCAATAGATGAAACTGCTTGTAAGGGATTGCTATGGCCCGCGATGCTGATTACCAGCATCACTGCAAACATCGTCAATAGCCATGCTTTTCTGTTCTTCATAGGCTTGCTGATTATATAAATACACCCTGATATGAGCAGAATATCAGGCAATTATATAACTGTACCTTTTGAATAAACAGTAGAGACGTTGCAATGCAACGTCTCTACGATATAATCGGTTTTTTTGCTTGAATACTGAATCGGTGTTCTAGTGGCAGAAAACGCATTCAGCACTATGTTTGGTTATCTTTAAGACCGCGATCGCTTACTTGCACAAATATCTACATTTACTAAAATACCTTAAGTAAATTCTGAATTTTTATTAATAATCAAATGCTGGACTTGCTCGTAACAACAATCAATAAAATAACTAAACCAAGTAACTATTCCTAGAAATTTTGAGCCTTCTTCGATTGTGGAATGTAAAAACATTTTTTCTGGGGTAGCAACATCAACAATAGTTGATATCACAAAAAAGAAAAGTGATAGAAGCAAAATTGTATAATTAGTCTTTTGAAATAGCGATTTAAATTTTAACAAATAAATTAAGATTATAATAGCATACATAGCAAAGAAAATTGATTCAAAAAGGTTTTTAATAGGACTAGGATTAGTAAAAGTACTCAAATCTATAAAAGAGCGATAATAATATTCATGAATTTGAAATAAGTCATCCAAAAGAACAATCAGTGTAATGCAACCTGAAAATAGTAAAAATCTCGACCATTTTTTAGATTTTAATCCACCCTTTTTTTGTAAAAGGAAGGAACTAAATATAGAAGTTGCTGCTGACGCACACCAAAACAATATACCAAGCATAGAAATCATGCCTGTGTAAGGAGGTAATTTCCCCATTTCGTTAGGATCTACAACTAATACATAGAATGGAATGCCTTGAATTTTAACTATAATTTGCGTCACTATAAGAAAAATTGTTGTCGGCAAAACCACTCTAACCACGATTGCAGGTAGATTTTTAAATAACCGAGAGTTGAACGAATTTGATTGCATGTCCATTTTATAGTCATTCCTTAAATAAAAATTCGCGCTCTTAAAAAACAGAGGCGCATATAAATTTGCAATTTTTACCTGTAATGCATTGCGACATTAAAGGCATAAGTGCCATGCCAGATGAAGTATGCATCTGATAAGCGCTTTAGAACCATATACATTGACTTTGCCAAAGTGCCTAATCTATATGGGTATTAAAGTTAAGTAAAGATTAAGCTACTGCTAAGAATATCTTAAACTAAAAAGTCACTGAAGTTTTTTTACTTACAAAGTTTTTAAATAAAAAAGTCTACCCACTCTTTTATGTAGTTTTTTGTACATGAAGGATAAGTAATAAGACGTGGGACATTAGCCTGCATCTAGCACTCCGCTACGCCGCTCAATCTTCCCCAGTTGTTGGATTTGTCGTAGAGGTTAAAAAGAGCATGACAAATTTACCCAAGTAATCCTTCGGCGTAAACATCACCTGCTGTTGGCGACTCTAAAGTATAAAAACGTAAGTGTTATTAAGCATCAAAAAGTCAACATAATTCGTAATTGATAATGATGCTCAAGATCTCGCTACCGCTACGAAGCGCGTAATTCGTAGTTATAATCAGCTTAGGCTTGAACCCACCACTCTCTTACAAAGTTAAGCCAGTTGCTTGGGCGGGTTAAGAGACTTGTGAATTAGCGTAGCGGTAGCGACGCAGGAGATCACTGGCGTCAGAGAGCGCCGGCTTCCGGCGCTCTTACTTTGCGCTAATTGAAGACCACAAAGCCATGCAGATTTGGTGGGGGCTATGACACGAAGTAATTACGAATGACGCGCTTGGCAGCTCTCTTCGACGCAGGAGCATCCAGAGCGAATTAGTAATTATTTGGTCACTTTTCAAAACAAGACTTCATTGCCTCAATCCTCTAGCTGTTTTTTATGGGCTACAACCCGCTACGCTTACAGCATTCAGCACTACTGAACTACTTACAGTTACCATCTACACAGTATGCTGATTGATAGGTACTAGGACGCTTACCAAAAATTGTATAACGATTGTCGCGGACTTGTTCGTAGAAGCGATCGCCTACCCACTTAACTCCAGGTAAAGCTCGATAAGCATCTACAAATATACTTCCTAGTGGTAATAACCGCCCAATTTCTTCAGCAGCGTCACTACCTTGCCAACGTCTTTGAGGCACATTGCCATCAATTAAAATCATGCCTTGTTCGCAATCTTGGGCTGTGATTCCCCACCGTGAAAGTGTTTCTTCCTCTTGCATAGGGGCGTAGCGAAACAGCTTTCCTTGGTCTAGGGTTTCTAACAATTGCACTAAAGTAACGCAGAGATGACAATTTCCGTCGTAGATCACGTAGTAATTCATTTTTCCTGTTGTATCACTACATCTAGTGTAATTATTTTACATGTAATCTGCTGTGCAGCAATGCAGTGCCCCTACACCTGACGATGTAATGTTGTACTGCATCTGAATGAGAACCGCTATAAATATAATTTAGGATATAAGTCTGGAGCTTTTAATCACAGGTAGTTGTTAAAATCTTTTCCACTTGTTTAGGAGCTTTCATCTCAGCAAATAGCTGAATTGCTCGGTTAAAGTTTACTTTACTTTCATCAGTCTTTATCATTTTGGAATAAGTTAAACCTAATTTAAAATAAGCCTCAGCTAAGTCACATTTAGCACCTATTTTATCCAAAAGTTCAATCGCTTCTTGATGATTGGTAAGGGCTAACTTAAAATTACTTTGTTGGCGATGGATTTCTGCTAAGCCATTAAGTGTTTTTGCTTTTACCTGCATGTAATGACTCTCCTCAGCAAAAGTCAAAGCTTTGCAGAACATTTCATTTGCCTTGGCGAAATCTCCTAAATTGACGTATGTTTGACCTAAAATCTGAATAAAATAGGCAAATCTTCCGGTTTGTTCTGCTTTTTCATTCGTGATAGCATGATAAGCCACATCTGCTAGTGAGTAGGAAGCATCACACAAACCTAAATAGGAATTTACCAAAGCTAAACATACCGAAGCTTTTTCTGCCCAGCGATGATGATCAGTATTTTGAGCTAGGTAAATGACTTGTTGAAATAACTTTGCAGATGCCTCTAATTCCCACAAATCTATTTTGTAAAGACCAATGCTCAATAGAGAATCTACTTCTAGCATTCTGAGATAGTAGACTGTATGTTTATTTTCTGGCTGAGGTACGAGTGATTTGAGTGCTTGCGTTGCTAGGGTAATAGTTTTTTCCTGACAGGCGATCGCCTGATTAATTTTACCAGTTATCCAATACATATCACCTAAAATATTGTACAATTCAATTAAATGTTGCTCATCTTGAATATTGCTAATAATTTGATTAATCGCAGTCAGTATAGGCTGAATTAAACCCATACGATATAGCGTACTACCAAGAGTTAAAAACTGTCGCCATTGATTATTTCTACTTTTGAGAATAACTTTGCCTGCTAACTCAAATTCATTAATCTCTACATAGTGATAATAGGCTTCTAAAGCTTGTAAAGCATCTTTAAATATGGCAATTTTTTCAACACTAGCTGTCCAAAACTCTGCGGCTTTGTGGTTGGTAATTTCCCACTCATGGCTATTACGTAAGCGAGCGATCGCCTCGGCTCGAATCACCGGATGCAACCAGTATTCGCCTTTACGGCACTCTACCAAAGAACGATTTTTCAGAGAGGTAATGATTTGGCGATGCTCAGAAGATGGGACATCCCAAAGTAAACAGAACAGCCCTTGAGATGGAATAGTGGGTACGTCTTGGTAACGATAACATCCCAATCGGCAAAGCAAGCGATATGCTTGCAAATCGAGAGCTTGCAGACGGTTAATTTGACTAACAACTAAATTTTTTAAGTCGGTTGCTGCTAACGGATCAGCATTATTTTCTCGCCAATAGGCAGCCATATCACCCTCAAAATCCTCTTGAATCGAACCGCAGAGAATGCCCATTGCTTTAGCATTGCCTCCATAGGTGCGATGCATAGTTTGTATAGTTGGCTGGTCGATGGGTATTCCACGGTTAATAAAAAACTGTTGCCATGCAATTTGATTCAAGCCAGGAAGCCGATAGTGTTCAACATTTACCGCCGATTCACAGAGGCGATCGCGACTTGTAATTAGAGTTACAGACTGCACCCTTGCATCAGCCAAAACCCGCAATAATTCTACATAGCTGCGATGAGGAGAAATCAAGCGTCCTTGCTGATCTAACGCTGGTTCTAGGTTGTCAATTAACACCCCAATGCGCCGGGTGTGGAGTTGGCGCTTCAGTCGTCCCAGTGTAACCCCAAATTCTACTCCAGGTTCTTCCTGAAAGTCCTGTTTTAGCCATTCTTCTACTACACGTTCCGCAGATGTAATATTCTGAGTTTCCTTCGCCATCAGTAATTCTAAAACCAACTCAAATTCCTGATGAAGATATTGCTGAGCTAAGGTAGTTTTGCCTAAACCTCCCTCCCCTTGAATGACAATCACCTTAGACCCTTGATTTACCAAAGTATTGAGGTGAGCGATCGCTTCTTTGCGTCCAATAAAATTAGCGTCTTCTGACTCTGGAGGGAGGTTGTGAGGCGATCGCGAGTAATCAAGCTTGCTTGATATTACACTTGTTTTCCTTAAACACCGCTCTAAAGTGCTTCGACAATTACTTTTGGTAATCTTCTCCCGCAGAGCTTTAGAAAGCAACTTCCACAACTGCGAGCCAACATCCTTGGCGTGTCCTTCAGTACAACCGTAACAATTGGCGATATCTAAGTATTTTCTACCCAACCAAACTTGCTGAAGAATAACTTTTTGCAGATCGCTCAACCGTTCCCCGGTCTGAGCAGGAATTATGGTGTCTAACCATGCTAATGCTGCTTCAGCGTTCATTGCGTAACGACAAGGGTAGTTTATTTCAAATTTTAGAGTCAACTATAGTTACTCTACAGTTCCCCTCGCAATTTTTCGGATAATTTTCTGTGAATCCGACTTTTTTCCCGACTTTTACAAACTTCATTGAAAATTCAGTTTGGGGAATTACCAGAATAAGGTGAGCATTAACTTTAAGGAAGTGCTTTTTCAGCTTCTAACAAAAACAGAATTGTACTGGCAGTCATGTGAAGCTGATAAGCAGCAAAGTACTGTGGTACGTTAATCTGCTGAGAACCTTGACCATGCCCTCCATTTTTATTTCTTACAGCAGGAACTCCACTTTCAAGATTTTGCTTAAGCGAAGTAAATTGAGTCTGTAAGTAAGAAGGAATCAGGTTATTCTGAAAGCAAACATCAATAAGTTTTTTCGCCCCATCTGTAGGTTGATAAATCCAGCCTTGCGTATTGCAAATAATTTTCATAGTACTCTCGAAGGCTTTGAGACAATCAACAAGACATTCTTTGTAGCGCCCATGTCTGTGATGTTCGTGTGCTTGCAAAAATTCCTCGTTTGCTCCCTGAAATCTAGGATCACTAAGTAAATGTAAAACTGGCTTGACCACCTCAGCATGGATAATCTGAGAATCGACTCTTATAATTTCTCCTGACTCATGCTGATAGCCTACTCCGTGTTCTCTAAATCTAAAACAAATTTTTGACGTGAAAATACATACATTTTTCAACAGACTTTTCCAACTACATCATATAAAACTGCCGACTTCAGCCGACTGACAAAAGAAAGTGCGATCGCTTAGGCTATTGGACACAGAGGTAAAAATTAATGTAAAAAAATATGCTTAAGACCCTTAGCCAATCTACAGAAGATTTGGCTGCTCAAAACTATACTCAAGCTGATTATTTTCATATCCAGCGCCGCGTTCATTCTCTGATCAATAGTTATCTTACGGCTGGAAAACTACACGATCGCTTGCGGGATTTACAGTTACAGTTGCAAAATCCTCAATCGCGTCCTTGGAAACCTATTGATTGGCAGACAATTAATCGTGACCAAATTATTGGTATTGACCCAAAAATATTTTTGTCCATTCTTATAGGTGCAATGGATACAGAAGCTCCTATCCGAGGTTATACCCAAACCAGTCGGCAGTATTTGGAAAAATTGCATCCTCAAATGGCTCGCTTTGTTGGAGGAACAGTCGATGAAAATGACGAACTACTAGAGCTAGGTTTGTGGGAAAAGGAGGAGCGTCAGCACACACCTGCATTAATCAAGATCTACATGCAACTAACAGGTGAGAAAATTACCCCAAAACTTCGCACTGTTAGAGGCTATCTGCCTTCTAATGACCCCAACGAAGACTTATATCGCCACGGCTTACACCGCGTTGCTACTGAATACGGTGCTACTTGTCTCTATCTGTGGCTGATGGCTCATACCACTGGCGCACTCCAGGATGTTCTAGAAGAACTGGCTCAAGACGAAATTAACCACATGACGAAATTCTGGGGGTTTGGGGTTTGGGCTTTTCCTGATACCTCCCTGATGCGAATTGGACGCACGCTAATCAAAACGCGATCGCATAACTACAAGCGCAACAACCTGCTGCGTACCCTACGCCGCATGATGGAGACACTCAACTGGAATTCCTGGACTTTGAGCAACAAGACAACTCTCATCTTCACCTTCATCTATGCAATGCGTCGTCTGTGGGTTTGGAACAAAAGCCTAACACCAGAGTATTTGGACGATTTGTTTGGAATTAATCATTAAACTCTCTGTGCCTTTGCGTGACGGACACTTTCTTCACCTGACGGAGGCGCTACGCGAACAACGAGGGGAACCCCCGCACGGAAGTGTCCTCCTCTGCGTGAACTTTTCATACTGTTACTTAGCAACGCCCAAAATCCGATGAATTCAACATTACCCACCGATTTAAACCCTCAACACTTACCCCAACATGTAGCTGTCATCATGGATGGCAATGGTCGATGGGCGACCAGTCGAGGACTACCGCGCATTGCTGGACATCGCCAAGGGGCAAAGACGCTCAAAGAACTGTTACGATGCTGCAAGGATTGGGGAATCAAAGCGTTGACAGCCTACGCTTTCTCCACTGAGAATTGGCAACGACCAACTGAAGAGGTGGATTTTCTGATGCTTTTGTTTGAACGACTGCTGCGCCGCGAGTTAGCCCAAATGCATCGGGAAAGGGTGCGAATTTCGTTTATTGGGGATTTGTCAGCTCTACCCAAGTCTTTACAGGCAGAAATACAGCGTTCGATGACAGAGACATTAAACAATCAAGCAATTCACTTTACTGTTGCAGTTAACTACGGTAGTCGCAACGAAATTATAAGAGCCTGTCGTCAGGTAGCTGAACTAGTGCAACGCGGAGAACTCACAGCCGAAGAGGTAAATGAAAGTCTTGTGGAACAACACCTTTACACGGTGAATACCCCAGAGCCAGATCTGCTAATTCGCACTAGTGGAGAGATGCGGTTGAGCAATTTTCTGCTGTGGCAAATAGCGTATACAGAGATGTATTTTACTGATATTCTTTGGCCGGATTTTGACAGAGCAGCGTTTCATCAAGCATTGTTGAGTTACCAAGGACGCGATCGCCGTTTCGGTCAAGTTAAAGCTTCACTGTCAGCTTAAGTTTAGTTTGACTAAATCTTATACGGCAGCTTTCACAATAATTTTTTTATGCTGCTGATTGCACTCATATAATAAATGGAAAAAGCGGAAACCGTCTTGACGCCAACCTATTTATTACAGATGATTTGGTCGATGTCCCCCAAACACAGCAAAGCTAAAATTTTTGTACCAGCAATCCACATCTTCAAAACCTGCGGCTTCTAGCCAACTTAGTTGAATATCCAGGGTTGCCATGCGATCGTATTCCATACGTTTTTGTGCAGCTTTAAGATCTTCCTCTGAGATACCCAAAGCGCGGACAGAATCCAGCCAGCTTTGACGATAGAGTTTTTCTAGATTAGGAGTTTTGCCCAAAACTTGATCAGCGTTGACAAACATCCCTCCCGGATTGAGGACATTGTAAATCCGCTGAGCAAGACGTTCTTTATCAGCATTAGACAAATGGTGAATCGATAAGGCAGAAATTACAAGGTCATAAGAACCACCCAAATCAGCCTTAACGTAGTTACCAATCAAGATTTTGGGAGATTTACCCATTTTGCTAAATCGAGACTTAGCTTTCTCCAACATCTCAACAGCTAAGTCTACCAAGGTGAACTCTGCATTGGGAAATATTGCCTGAACCATACCTGAGAAAAGTCCAGTACCAGCGCCCAAATCTAAAACCTTCAGCGGTGCATTGCGATCGCCTGGTATGATTTCAACAGCCGTTTTGTAAAAGTCATCAAAACACGGAATTAGAGTACGACGCAGATTGTCGTAATCTGCTGCGGCAGTATTAAAAGCTTCTTGAATATTCATGTTTTAAGTTTTAATAGAGGTAGTACCTTCTGCTTTAATAAGTCAATTAAAGCTGGTTCCATAAATTCATATTCATCTGGTATATCCAAACATATAATTCTTTTGTTTTTTAGAAAGGGCTGAAAATTTTTTGATAGCTTGCTTTTATGTGATTTTTCCATCACAAAAATAATATCAGCCCATTCAATGACTTCTGTGGATATTTGTACTTCGGCATAGGGATCTAAACCTGCTGAGTCTGCCTCAAGTCCTTCATATTCAGAAAACACAGCCTCAGCGGTGGGACTTCGCAATTTATTCCGGCTACAGATAAATAAGAGCTTTTTCATTGATTAGTAAAAATTTGGCGTTGCTAAGTATAAGTATGAATTAGCCTTACTCAAAGAGAAGTTTTAAGCGGCGGAAGCCGCCTGCCGTAGGATGCCCGTTCGCCTTGGTCTCCTTTATGAGAAGGGCTGTAGGGCGAACGGTTGGCTCAGAGACTAAGAGTTTGAGATATAGAATTTTTGAATTTCATACTCATATTCAGCAACACCCAATTATGCTACGCCGTAATTAGACATTCAGAGGGTATTAATGGGGAAAAACTTCTTGTCGAGTCAAACCCAAGCAAGAAGAGTTTCCCAGATTACACTAGAGCCTACTACTTGATAATCTCTAGAGAACCACTGGTTGACGAACTGAGACTACCATAGCTAGTGAGATTTGCAATCAAGTTTGTACCATCTAAGGTAACGCTGCCCGAAACCTGTGCATCACGAGAGGAACCACTAGAGCGATAACTTGATGTGTAGCCAGGCCCTTGATTGCGGCTACTGTATTTGCCACGGTAGGTATCACCTGTACCCGTCCAGTTCAAATTTACTGTTGCAGTCTTGGTAGTCCCTAACGAGTAATCGTAGACTGGAAAGGTGGCATTCAAAGCAGCTGAGTTGAGCTTGCTACTCGTGAAAATAACGTTTTCACTAAAGCCACTACCATACACCTGTGTTCCAGTGCAGTAATCATAGCTTGAATAGTAGAAGTAAACCCCTGTCTGGGAAGTAGGAGCGCCAGGCCCGCTTTTAGTAACATTCTCAAAAGCAGAAACATAAACGTCGGTATAGCTGCAATTATCAGATTGGTAAAAAGAGGCAGAAGCATTCTGTCCCTTGAATTGGTATTTAGTAGCGCTAGCAGCTAGGACTGGAACAGTAGTTAGACTGACTAGTGCCAAAGCGGTTGCAATTGCTGTTGCAGTTTTCATGACTTTTTCTCCATTGGTGTTTGTTTTTCGCAACATTTGGACTTATGCACAGCACAAATTGACATTCCATGAGTAATGGAACTCTCTAGTTTGAGACTAATAAGATCATCTTCAAGCATTTATTTACTTGCACAAGCAAGCGAATAATCAAACATTAATGCTTGAAAATTGCTGCATTATTCTTAAGTATTTGTAATACTCTGTAAGCCCAAAAGATGTTTTTTAAGGGAATAAATTTGATGTTAGAGATGTGCTTACTATTCAAGTTTCTAGCACAACATTAAAATCCGGCTGTAGCGCTTATATAGCAGTCGAAGTATAGGTTAGGACAATGTTGATTGTCCAAAGCCTTAAATACCTGTATTTATCTCAGCACGGGCTAAACGCCCCGCTACGCTCTAAGCGCAGCCATGCCCACAGGACTTTACAGCACTTTGCTATACAGTCAGAGTTCTGCTGATTAGAGACATTTTTAAGGCTGTATGCCGAGACTAATTACCAAATATAACAGCCTCCTTTCAACTTGATAGGTGATGGTTGATAGTTGTATAGTACCATACCATTTGCTGGATAGAATATGCGGCATACATAATTCGTAAACAGCAAATTTAATGTCACTTCACTGTTCACAATCGCTTTCTTTAATTACTCTAAATAGAGAATAATACAAGCTAAATGATGAAAGTAGATTGAATGAGGAAACCAACGCTTGGACAACCTACCGTTCATCTAATAAAATGTTTGGTATACCAGTTTCGATAGCTAAACAAATAGCTTAACGCTCTCTATTATTTAGTTATTTGTAAATATTAAATGCTATTTTTGACAGGAAAAATAAATTTGAGCAATGTACCAATATGCAATAAAACAAAGACGCAGAAAACACCTCTGCGCCTTTGCCTTGGAAAGTTCTGTTCGGAGGAAACCTCCGCTCAGACTTTCCGCTGCGTCTGTGCGTGAAATATTTCCTACTTACACCATCTCAGACGAAGCTTGCACCATCGGCTGAGGCTGTGGCTGGAACATGAACAACGAATACACCACATCTCGGCGGATGTTGACCATCATATCTAAGAACAATTCATACCCTTCACTCTTATACTCAATCAGCGGGTCTTTTTGACCATAGCCACGTAATCCCACCGATTCGCGTAAGGCATCCATTTGTTGCAAGTGTTCTCGCCACAGGGTATCAATGCGTTGCAAAATAAAGAAGCGTTCAGCTTGGCGCATGAGTCCTGGCTGAATTTGGTCAATCTGTGCTTCTTTGAGGTCGTAAGCAATTCGCACTTGTTCGTGGAGAAAGAATTTAATCTCACTAACAGACATATCCTCTAATTGACTAGCTTGTAAGTCTGCTAGCAAATAGACGAATTCTTTGACTTTCTCAACCAACTTTTCTAATTCCCACTCTTCCGAGGGTAAGTCTGGGTTGATGTAGTAGTCAACGATGTCATCCATCGTTTTTTCAGCGTACTTAATTACCTGTTCTTTCAAGTCTTGACCTTCTAACACCCGGCGGCGTTCGGCGTAGATGGCGCGACGTTGGTTGTTCATTACCTCGTCGTACTCAAATACCTGCTTACGGATGTCGTAGTAGTAGGTTTCGACTTTTTTCTGTGCGCCTTCCAAACTGCGGGTAAGCATCCCAGATTCGATGGGCATATCTTCTTCAACTTGGAAAGCATTCATTAATCCAGCAACGCGATCGCCACCAAAAATCCGCAGTAAGTTATCCTCTAAACTGAGGAAGAATCTCGTTGTTCCAGGGTCGCCTTGTCGGCCTGCACGACCGCGCAACTGATTGTCAATACGTCGTGATTCGTGGCGTTCTGTACCAATGACGTGCAAACCGCCGATTTCCACTACTTCGTTATGTTCGCGGGTAGTAAATTGTTCGTACTCCTGCTTAACGCGGTTATAAGCTTCCCGCAATTTTTGGATTACAGGGTCGTCGATGGGAGCTTTTTCTGCTGCCACAGCTACCTTGTCTTCTGCTTCTAGTTCGGGTAAGCTGCGATCGCCATACTCACGCACCGCAATTTCTACTGCTTCTTTTAATAGCTGTTCTGTCTCTTTTGTCAATTGGGTAGGGAAAATTTCTGGTGAAGCCCGCCAAGTTTTGACTTTTTTGCCAGGGACAAAACCTTGACCACCACTACTTGCACTCGGTAGACCACCTGCTCTTTGAACACTAAACGCATCTTCATCTTCTGGCTGGACAATCCGCGGCATAAAGTATTCCCGCAGCTTCAGACGTGCCATGTATTCGGAGTTACCACCCAGAATAATGTCTGTACCTCTACCAGCCATGTTCGTAGCAATAGTCACAGCCCCTTTACGCCCTGCTTGAGCTACAATCTCTGCTTCACGTTCAACGTTTTCTGGTCTAGCGTTGAGTAGTTCGTGGGGAATTTCTAGCTGTTTAAGGAGTCGGCTGAGATACTCAGATTTTTCTACACTAGTGGTTCCTACTAATACGGGTCTACCGATTTCGTGCATTTCGGCACATTCTTTGGCGATCGCTCCCCATTTACCTGGTTCGGTCTTAAAGACCATATCAGACAAGTCTTCGCGTCGTCTATCGCGGTTAGTAGGAATTACCGCAACTTCTAGTTTGTAAATTTTTTCAAACTCAGGTTCTTCTGTTTTTGCCGTTCCTGTCATCCCACCCAGTTTTGGATACAGCAAGAACAGGTTTTGATAGGTAATCGTCGCCAAAGTTTGAGTTTCTGGCTGAATTTCTACGTGTTCTTTGGCTTCAATCGCTTGGTGCAGTCCATCACTCCAACGCCGTCCGGGGAGCACCCGACCGGTAAATTCATCTACAATCACTACTTCCCCGTTGCGGACGATATAGTTTACGTCCTTCAAAAACAGTTCTTTGGCTTTAATCGCATTAAAAACAAAGTGTGCCCAAGGATCTTCCGGGTCAAATAAATCTGTGACTCCCAAAAGATTTTCGGCTTCCGCAAAGCCTTCATCTGTCAGCAGCACGTTACGAGCTTTTTCATCCACCTCGTAATGCTCGTCATTTTTGAGAGTTAATGCTATTTCAGCGGCTTGCAGGTATTTTTCTGTAGGTCTTTCTACTTGTCCAGAAATAATCAGCGGTGTCCGCGCTTCATCAATTAAAATCGAGTCTACTTCGTCAATTACGCAGTAATTGAATGGGCGCTGTACCACATCTGCCATTGATGTCGCCATGTTATCCCGCAAGTAGTCAAAGCCTACCTCGCTGTTGGTAACATAGGTGATGTCACACTCATAGTTTCTTTGGCGTTCGCTGGGAGTCATGCTTGCTTGAATTAGCCCTACACTCAACCCCAAGAACCGATGCACCTGTCCCATCCATTCCGCGTCTCTACGAGCGAGGTAATCGTTGACGGTAACGACATGTACACCTTTACCACTAAGGGCATTCAAATAACTTGGCAAGGTAGCAACCAGCGTTTTACCCTCGCCGGTTTTCATTTCGGCAATTTGCCCTACATGCAGAATCACACCGCCTAAGAGTTGGACATCAAAGTGTCGCAAGCCTAAGACTCGGCGTCCTGCTTCCCGGACGACAGCATAAGCTTCTGGCAAAATGTCATCCAGAGCTTCACCTTTAGCAAGCCGCCCTTTAAACTCTGTGGTTTTACCTTTTAACTCATCATCAGAAAGAGCTTTAATTTCTTCCTCTAAAAGGTTAATTTCAGTAATGTAAGGTTGGTATTTTTTAAGCTTACGAGCGTTGGGATCGCCCAACAATATTTTTAGCATGGCAGGTTATGGAACTGAATCAAGGGGGATAGGGATTAAATGAGTGGTATTGATTATAAACGTTTAACCCAGCTTAGCCGTCTTATCCGTGAATGGGTCTTAAATGAGAATCAACTCCAAAATAGGAGAAAAACTTGCTAATCAGTTTACTAAATGATGGGTTTTAACTCTTATCTTATATTTAGACTTCCTTCATAGTATCATTTTGCCCCCATCTCAGGACACGGAAGGCTACCCATGCTGAGGTAGCGATCGCCGGAGTGAGGAAGTGGGGGATCATGGAAGGTAGATTATGCTTCCTCTGTTTCTATCCCCCGTCTTCAATGCGGCGGAAATTGAACTCACTAGCGCTGGGATGACAGCTAACACAGCTGCCGATTTGGACAGGACGTGGTAAGTTGACTTTTGGATGCAAAGCTCTGAAATAACGTGAGTTATTAACGCGGTAAGGTGTTTCTTCGTCTTTTAACTGGGTACGCGAGAAAGTCGAAAGATATTTCCACACCAAAACACGCGGCGGATCGACTAAAGGCTGTAGTTGTGCGCCGTAATGCTGCGAGTCTTGCAGGAGATTTTTCCAAGTTTGGGTGGGTAAGACTGCTGGTGGCAAAGCAAGGTGACATGTAGAGCAGTTTTCCAAATATAGTTGTTGTCCTAATTGGTACTGTGCAGGCACTATGTCAACAGTGCCAACTTCGGAGGTGGGAGTAGCGCTGTAGGCACTAGTTACTGAAGACAGCAGCCAACCCATAATAATACTCCAAGCCAAAACTATTAAAAGTAAACCGAAAGGTTGGGGTTTGAGCTGGCGTTGGTTATTTTGCTGTAGGACTTTGCGATCGCTGTAAAGCGTACGCTTTTCGCGATCGCGGGTTTTGCGCTTAACAAAAATTGACATTCCTCACATTCCCAGATATTTAAAAGTGGTGCTTGTGCTAATCATAGAACTTACGCAGTTTTGGCAGTGTTTCAATTTTGCGTAAGTATTTTTGGTAAACAACGCATCTGTAACATGCATAACAGTAATATAAATATCTATTCAGCGCACCACTGAACTATGCAAGGAAAATGTTCTAGCAGTTTTAACTTGAATCACTAGAAAAATCAGCTAAAATATCTCGGATTTCATTTGCACCAATATTTCCTCGGTCAGATTTTGAATAAATTGTTAATAGTAAAATATTTGTAGGTGACTTAACTTATAAAAAGGCGTCGTAAAACCCATTCCTTTTCGGTAGGTGATGAAAGACGCCTTTTTAGGCCGTTGACAGTTAACAGTTAACAGTTAACAGTCAACAGTTAACAGTTAACGTGAAATCCCATCCCCTTTTGAGGGTGAAATGAGCTTAACCCTTTTTTGTCACTCTCCGTATTAAGTAAATGGTGAATAAGTTAAACTATCCAGAAACATAAAAGGCTTTAAATTGATTGATTGTACAAATTAAATAAAGAGGGATACTTACAGCAACCCTTTAAGATGTACGCGCAAAATATCCTGAATCATCTGGTGTACAGTTTCTTTATTTAAACTGCCATTTACTCGCACAATCCGCGAGGGATTGGATGCTGCTAACTCTGCATATCCTTGCTGGACACGTTGATGAAAAGCGATTGTCTCCTGTTCAATGCGATCTAGTTTTGCTTCATCTTTGCGTTTCCTAGATAGTCCCACTTCTACATCGATATCTAGCCAGATAGTTAGGTCACTTTCTAAGCCAGTAGTGGCAATATCATTGAGTTGATGAATTAACTTGAAGTTAAGACCCCGGCCATAACCTTGGTAGGCAATGGTAGAGTCGGTGTAGCGATCGCACAAAATATATTTCCCTGCTGCTAGACTTGGCTTCAGTTCTTGTTCAACGTGTTGCGCTCTGTCAGCAGCATACAACAAAAGTTCTGTTACTTCGGCTACTGGTTTGTTCTCGGATTCTAACAACAGACTACGCAGATGTGAGCCTAATTCTGTTCCCCCTGGTTCACGAGTCAGAATCACAGAAATACCTAGACTTTTCAGCCAATTACTGCAAAGTTGCATTTGGCTAGTTTTGCCGCAACCTTCCACCCCTTCAAATACAATTAATTTGCCACCCATGCTGTTTTCAGTTTTTTGCAATCGACTTATTCACTGATGTTTTATTACGCTACCAGTTAAATCAGTGAACAGTAAACAGTAAACAGTAAACAGTTATCAAGGCGTATGGTGGGAAATTTAAACCCGCCAGATAGCGCTTGTCACTAATCGACTTTCAGTTATTAGTTTTCAGGTGTTCTTCAGGTAAGTTGTAGGCGATGTTTACGACGGGCTACGCCTACGCACTCATGTAAAATACTGGTACAGCCCAAAAATCAGCTAATGACCAGGTTTCCATACGACCAGTTTGCAAAAGACTATCTTAAAGAATTGTTACAACCATTAGGAGAAGTAGAAACAAGTCGCAAAGTTCCGGCAGAAATCCGAGAGATTGATGTTTATTATGCACCTTCACCCCAATCGACAAGCGATAAAATAGAATTAGGACTGTTAGGAAAATTGGCGACTGAACCCGCATTAATTGAACCATTTAGAAATGCGGCTACAATTGCAGAAATTCGCAGTTGTATTAACAAGTTATTTGATATATTTGCTGAAATAAAGCGTCAGGCTAAAGGAGATAAAAACCGGATTATCGAATCAGAATTACCACGTTTGTGGATTTTGTCACCCACGGCTTCTGAATCTATATTGAATTGTTTTAGAACTAGTATAAATGAAGAAAACTGGGAAGTGGGGGTAAATTTTTTAGGTGATTATTTGAGAACAGCAATTGTGGCAATTCATCAATTACCTTGTACAAAAGAAACATTATGGTTGAGAATTTTAGGTAAGGGAAGAGTTCAGCAACAAGCAATAGATGAATTAGAAGCACTTCCACAAGATAATCCCTTACGTTCCAAAGCAATAGACTTATTATTGAGTTTAAAGACTACCTTAGAAGTAAATCAAAACGTAGATGAAGAGGATAGAAATTTAATTATGCGCTTATCACCTATTTACGAGCAAAAATTAGCAGAAGCTAAACAGCAAGGACTTCAAGAAGGAATCCAAGAAGGACTTCAAGAAGGAATTCAAGCAGAACGCCGTAATGTTATAGAAAATTTATTGCAGGTTCGATTTGGCTCTTTAGATGCAGAATTACGAGTAATTATTGAACCCTTATTGGCATTATCTCCAGAAGAATTTACTCCTTTGTTATTGCAATTATCCCGTGAAGAATTATTAGAGAGGTTCCGTTAAAATACTCAGCTAAAAAGATTGGATTATCTACCTTTACTTAAAAATCGTTTAATTAGACAATTGAAGTTTTAGTCTAATATATTAGCTTCATTTCTTAACCCAAAGGCGCGATCGCACCAGATGGAATTCTTCAGGTAAGCTGTAGGCGATCGCATAAGTTAGCAAACTGCCTATATCGATATCACATTTTTAACTCTTTGAGGTGGAAATTTTCATTAAAATCTGCTATGGAGGGATAAGCGATCGCTGGAGTTTGATTAATCGTAATTATTTGGTCAACTTCGCTAGAAAGTTGAGTAGAACTGAAGCCACAGCATCCGGTGACTCAATCAACAAGCCATGACCTCCACAGTTGAGCACTACAATTTTAGCGTTCGGAATACTTTGAGCAAGTTGCTCAGAAAACTTCACCGGAGTGAGAATGTCCTGTTTACCAACCATAACCAAGGTGGGACAATGAATATATTTGAGGCGCTCTGTTGTGTCATTGCCAAGGATAGCTCGGCTGTGATGATAAAGTGTACGAGTAGAAGGCTGGAAGGGATAGTTGATTGCAAATTCGATTAAGCCTTCTATCATTCCAGGAATCGAGTAAAACTCATCTGTAAATATCCAAGGGAACACGACTTTTTCATAGAGCTTCAGGTCTACATTGCCAGGGAGGTCGCCCCACGTCTCAATAATGCTATTGAACCGTTGATCACCCTTTGCCCAAGATGATATTAACATCAGACTGTTGACCTTTTTAGGGTGTGCCAAAACTAGCTCTTGGGCAATCTGACTACCCATTGAATGACCTAATACATGCACCTTGTCGATGCCAATGAAATCAAGTAATAGCGCAACATCACTTGCCATCTGCTTAATAGTATAGGGATTGTCAGGTGCAGAACTCCGCCCCATACCCCGATTGTCTAGGCGAATTACCTGATGGCGCGAAACCAGCGACGGCATTAATAGCGACCAATAAGTATGATCGCAAAGAAAGCCAGCGATTAATAATAAAGGCTCACCAGCTCCCTTAATGTCGTAGAACAAATCAATCCCGTTAATCTGAACTTTTGGCATAATCAATTGAACAGCAAGATTCCCAACTTTTTAAAGAAGTCGGGAATCTTGGAAACATGTGTTAAATATAGTTGCATAAATTCTTAATGCACCTCTGATAAATCTACAAAAGAAGATTATTAATGCGAGACAAATTTATGGTCAAGCCTATTCAGGAACAAAAAGACGGCTTTATTTATCCACGCAGTCGGTATTATGGTGAATTTAAGCCAGAGAACTTAGTATTTAATGCCAACCTTCAGGAATTTTCTCAAAAAGTTGGTTACATTGCAAACTTAGAAACAGGTGGTAAACTCTCTCCTGAAGAAGCTTATGAATATATCCAGACGTTCTGGAAAGAGTTGAAACATAGCAAGCAGCAACTAAAAATTGGTCTAAAACAGGATAATTTGTAATTCGTAATTTGTAATGGGTTAGGCTCCGGTTCTCTATCAAAGACTGCGCGTAGATTGCTTCTGCTTGACAAGCCAGATGGAGAGCAAGGCAAGTGAGATACCAGCTGCAATAAAACAAGGAACATAGCCGAAACTATCCACAATCCTACCAAAGGCTGCTGCACCGATTCCCTGTCCGATAAACAGGTTAAAGACGAACAGTGAGACAGCAGTACCTCTGGCTTCAGGTGTTAATTCAGTAGCTTGGGTCTGGAGAGTGCTGTGCATCATATAAAAGCCTAATCCTGTTAACATGCTCAAGGGGATAAACAGCACCCAGTTTTGGAAAAGTGCGATCGCTAAGAAGCCAATGCACATTAAGCTGCCTCCAACCCCAATTAGACCAATCTCACCCAGTCGCCGCACCAACCACTTCACGGAGCGACTGTAAATTAATCCACCCAATCCAAAACCACTGAGCATAAACCCGATCGCTACATAGGGTAGATTATATTGCTCTCTCAAAAATGCACCAACGTAAGCGAATCCCCCAAACACACAAAAGCCTTCAATAAATACTCCTAAAATCACGGTACGCGCAACAGGTTGAGTCATGAGTTGGTAATAAGGCCGGAACGTTAGCACTATCCGACCTTGGGAACGATTCCCATCACTGAGGTGGCGCGTTCCTCGCCAGAGAAATCCAGCAATACCAACAGAGACGATGCCAAATAACAGAAAGATGTCACGCCAGCCGATATATTCCCCAAAAATGCCTCCCAAACTACCGCCCAGAATTTGGCCCAGCACCAGCGCACTCAAATACCGTCCGATAGCCGTTTGGCGTTCTTCGTAAGGGAAATTGTCACCAATATAAGCGAGTGTGATGGGAATGATCCCAGCAGCAGCCATCCCCGTCAAAAACCGTAGCAAGGTCAGTAAAATGATATTTGAGACAAAAGCACAAATAGCCGTACCAATAGCAAATGCCGTGAGTGCTGCCGTAATTACCTTAAGTTTACCGATGCGATCGCCCAGTGGGCCATAGATTAACTGAAATAGTCCGTAGGGAATTGTATAGGCTGAGATAATCACCGCAGCACTACCAACGCCAACGTTAAACTCGTCCGCAATGATGTGCAACAGGGGGTCAATCACACGCGCATCAGCAATTACCATGAAGGCAGCAGCACCCAACAATCCCAATGAAACAGGCTTCTTGCCTGTTATATCTGTTGCTAACTTGCCCACTCAGTTCTCCTATTTGGTAAGCACAAACTGCTCTAGGTCGTGATACTGTCCCTTGAAGAAGCCACACTGTTTCAGGACACCTTGGCTTTGAAAACCTAACTTTTTCAGCAACTTTTTAGAAGCTATGTTGTCCAGCATGACTTGGGCAATAACGAAACGCAAACCCATTTTCTTAAACCCAAATTGCAATATGGTACGCACCGCCTCAGTCATGATACCTTGTCTCCAAAAAGTGCTTGCAAGCTCGTAACCGACCTCAGCAGAGGGTTCTTGTGTGTTCCACCTCAACCCACAAGAACCGATCAAAATGTTGTCTTGCTTATGGGCAATTCCCCAGCGAATTCCATCTCCTCGCTCAAATTGCTTGGCTCTGCGTTCAATAACAGCGATCGCTTCTTCAATTGAAGTAAAGGTATCAAGATCATGAAACTGAGTCACGGCAAGATCAGAGAACACACTAAAGATAGCTTCAGCATCTTTCAAAGTTGTCTCACGAAGAAGTAGCCTTTCTGTTTCTAATTGAGGAAAGGAAGATAATGAGAAGTTGTTGCCCATAGTTGCTTTTGAGTTAGCGATCACCGCCACAGTAACAAAACACTCAAGGTGCTCAAGGCTGAATAGTCTTCGCGGACTGGTTAAATAACAAATCTCGTGATTTTTCGACATCTAGCGTCTGATTTTTGAAAGCTTCTGCCTTTTCATAAGCGCGAATTGTTGCTGGGCGTGCCTTAATTGTTTCAAACCAGCGCTTCAAGTTGGGAAAATCTTCTAGCTTCTGGCTTTGGCGCTCATAGGGCACAATCCAGGGGTAAGCGGCAATATCGGCGATGGAATAATCGCCAGCCACAAACTCTCTATCTGCCAATCGCTTATTTAGGACTGCATATAAGCGTCCTGTCTCCTTCACGTAGCGGTTGATGGCATAGTCAATTTTTTCGGGAGCATAGCTACTAAAGTGATGGTTTTGTCCCGCCATTGGCCCTAGCCCTCCCATTTGCCAGAATAACCACTCTAGGGTTGCAACGCGATCGCGCAAATCTTGAGAAATCAATTTCCCGGTTTTTTCTGCCAAATACAACAAGATTGCACCAGACTCAAAAACAGAAATCGGCGCACCTCCCGTTGCTGGTTCATGGTCAATGATCGCCGGGATGCGATTATTGGGAGAAATCTGAAGAAATTCCGGCTTAAATTGATCCCCAGCGCCAATATTCACAGGAATAATCGTGTATGGTAAGCCGACTTCTTCCAGGAACATCGTGATTTTATGACCGTTTGGGGTTGTCCAATAGTAAAGCTCAATCATGGGTTGTTTATCCTATTGTGTTTGATTCAGTATTAGCACGGATAGCCGAGTTGAATTATAACGTCTCTGCTCCTGTTGTTTCTTTGCTCAACAGCGAACATGAATCAAAAAAACTACGGTAAATTGAGAATTAAAGAACAATCCAGTTTAGATGTAGGTCAAAACATCAACATGTATGAGTAGTAATTATGACTTTGGTGATTTTGCGATCGCTACCCAAACTCGATGATGAACCTGAAGAATCGGCGTTAGATATTTTACATACTTCTATCTCTAGAATTTCTCAACCCACGGACGTAGTTCAATTTCCCATGTCCAAGCACTGCGGGGTTGACGTAGAATACTGAGATAAGTCTGAGCGATGTCTACGACGGGCTACGCCTACGCTTCTGGATCAAGAGTGCTATCAGGATTGTCTGCTGGGTCTTGGCGTTCAGCTGAACGAATTGCACCATCAATCACGAAATGCGCCACATGGATATTCTTTGGTGCTAGTTCCCTAGTAGTCTGCCAAGGAAACTTTGCATGGTGATAGGCTGAGGAAGCTGGAGAGGCTGGGGGAGAAAAAGCATTATTGAAAAAGAATTCTTTCTCCCCCTGCTCCCCCTGCTGCACCTCTCCCCCTGCTTTGCCTACACGGCAAAATTGGGTTGGTGAACTACTAGCGATGCTCTGAGCCAAACCACGTAAGGCAAATTTACCCATTGCAAAGGGAGCAGACTGAGGATAACCTTTGACGCCCGCTGAGGCTCCGGTAAAGAAGATAGCACCACTCCCTTGGTGTAACATCCTTTTGGCCGCAGCTTGAGCTACCAAAAAGCCACCATAGGCAGTAATATCTAGAGTTTTCGCCACTTCACTGGGGTCTAAATCAATAAGAGGCCCCCGGACTCGGAAGCTGGGATTGTAAACGACGACATTCAAAGAACCCAATTTTTTGTCAACATCAATAAATAACTGCTTCACCTCATCCGGTTTTGAAACATCAGCGGCGAAACTGACTGCTGCAATCTCATTACTGAGCTGAGTAAGTTTCTGAATTTGCCGAGCAACTAAACCTACAGTCATTCCCTCTTTTGCAAACAGGCGAGCTAACGAGGCACTTAGTCCACTACCCGCTCCAACTATTAAAGCTGTTGTTGACATACGTGTTCATGTTGTAAGTAATTGGGGACTGGGAAAGATTGCCTTACCTTAATACCTTTTTCAGTTAAGAGGGGAAAGGGAAAAGGCTGAAATTTACCCTTTACCCTTCAAAACGGGCTATTAGATCCCCGACTTCTTAAAGAAGTCGGGGATCTGACCACTTTTGCAACAGACAACTAGCTTTTATAAGGATTACCTATTGTGTCTACAGAGACGTTATAGGAGAATGGTAAACGACCGGGATTCAAGCGTGGTTCTGCTGCATAACCTACAGGAACTAAAACAGCGATCGCTAAATCTGGATTGTCTGTTGCACCAATGACTTCTTTAACTTTGTCTTCAATCCAGCCATTCATAAAGCAGGTTGACAATCCCAAACTTTCTGCTGCTAACACCAAATGGGTAGCCGCAATCATGGCATCTTTAATAGCATATTCCCGGCGCTTATCTCCCAGCGCTGCTTGGAATTGCGGAATGGCGGTTTGAAAATAGTTCACTGTACCTTCATTCCATGCTCCTGTTTGGAGTCCTCGCTCTAGGATTGGCGTCAAGTCTTTTTCGCCTGCTGTTGCATCAGCAGCAAAGACAAATGTAACAGGTGCTTGGATAATTTGCTGTTGATTCCAAGATGCTGCTGCTAGTGCTGCCTTTTGTGCTTCATCTTGGACGAGGATGATTTGCCAGTCTTGAATGTTATAACTGCTGGGTGCAGCTACGGTTAACTCTACTAGTTGCTTGAGCAGTTCTGGGGCAATGGGGTCTGTTTTAAAAGTTTTGATGGAACGACGTTTGACTATAGCACTGGGTACATCCAGAGCTGGAGTTTGGGTAATAGAACTCATGATCTCCCCTTACGTAATTTATGACATTGCTGTAGCGCTTTTTATTATCGGACTTAATGCCCTGTAGGTGTAAAAAGTCGCCGAAAAACAGATTATAGGAATTAATGATTGGCTACCTTGCTAGCAACCGACCAAAATGGATAGTCTGTATATCCCTTCTCAGTACCACCATAAAAGGTTGTCGGATCTGCTTCATTCAGTGGTGCATTCAAAGCCAAGCGTCGGGGTAAATCTGGATTTGATATAAATAAAGTGCCAAAGGCAACTAAATCCGCTTCTTTTTTTGCCAATACAGCATTACCTTTTTCACGGGTATAACCGCCATTGACGATGAGTGTACCTGTAAAGCGATCGCGCAGATGACTAGTTGGCACAATCGTCCCACCATGTCTGATGTCTGCGTCTGTAGCCTCAAATAAATGTAAATATGCCAAATCAAATCTGTTCAACGCTTGAGCCGCATAACCAAAAGTTTCTAGGGGATTGGAGTCACGCATATCATTAAAGGTTCCACTGGGGGAAAGGCGTACCCCTACTCGGTTAGAATCCCACACACTAGTTACCGCCTCTGTCACCTCCAACAAAAATCGTGCTCTATTCTCAATTGCACCGCCATACTGATCTGTGCGCTGATTAGTACCATCCCGGAGGAACTGGTCAATTAAATAACCATTAGCTGCGTGAATTTCTACCCCATCAAACCCAGCCGCTAGAGCATTTGCAGCGCCCTGACGGTACTGTTCTACAATTCCCGGTATTTCTAAAGTTTCCAAAGCACGGGGAGTAACAAAGGGTTTGGGCCCTTCATAGGTTGATGCCTGACCTTTGGGCGCAATAGCAGAAGGCGCTACAGGCAAGGCTCCATCTGGTTGTAAATCAGGGTGAGAAATCCTACCTACGTGCCATAGTTGCAGAAAAATTTTCCCTCCTTCCTGATGTACAGCATCCGTTACCAACCTCCAACCCGCCACCTGTTCTGGTGAATGAATTCCTGGTGTAAGAGGATACCCCTGTCCTTGAGGAGCAACCTGAGTTGCTTCCGCAATAATCAGCCCAGCTGAAGCGCGTTGGACGTAGTAAGTAGCGTTAAGTTGGCGTGGAACGTTTCCCTCACCTGCTCTGTTTCGAGTTAAGGGAGCCATAACTATCCGGTTGGATAGTTCCAAATTACCCAATTGATAAGGAGAAAATAAGTTGATCTCAGTATTCATTGGTCGTATCTCCAAATGAGTATGCAAAACTGTCAGGAGAAAGGAGAAAGGAGACAGTCAACAGTCAACAGTCAACAGTCAACAGTTAGGAAACAGCAGTTATTATTCCCCTGCTCCTCTGCTCCCCCTGCCCCTCTGCCCTCTGCTTCCTCCACTCAGCCCTATTATGAAATATGCTGTGCTAAGGTCTTATTTAAGGTGGTCTTTGGCACTGCCCCCACGACAGTATCGACTTGCCGACCACCCTTAAATACCATCAGTGTCGGTATGCTGCGAATCCCGTAGTGGCTAGCGACAGTAGGATTTTGATCTGTGTTCAGCTTCACAAATTTCACCTGTCCTTCGTATTCCGCAGCAACTTCATCGACTACTGGGCCCACCATCCGACAAGGGCCACACCAAGGTGCCCAAAAGTCCACTAAGACTGGAATCTCACTTTCTAGAACTTCTTGCTTGAACGTGGCTTCTGTGACATTTGTGATGGATGACATAAATCGTCCTTCTGATTTAATTCTATAATTCGATAATATCGAATAACAAAAATATATGCCACTTTAAGAGATAATGCAACTATGAAATTCCTATATCACCCAGATAGAAAAGACATATCTTTACCAGGAGTGCTGTACGCATTGGGCGACCCAGTGCGGCTAGAGATTGTGCGGCTGCTGGCCACTGAGGGGGAACAGTGCTGTGCTGGATTCGATTTTGCGATCGCAAAATCAACTATGTCCAATCACTTTAAGATTTTGCGGGAGTCAGGGATAGTTTTGACACGCAAAGAAGGGACGCAGCACATCAACAGGCTGCGGCATGAAGATTTAGAAGCGCTGTTTCCAGGGTTGCTAGATGCAGTGTTGCAATCGGCTCAACCGTTGCCTATTTGTTCAGCAGCTAAACAAAGAGCATCACAGATCTAAGCGCATCTCATTGCTTTGTGAGAAACCAAGGGTTTTCTAAACAGATTTACCCGATGGTGAACCAATTAAAAAAAAGAATGTGACAGACAGAACACGTAGAGACGTTGCAATGCAACGTCTCTACTTGGCGATACCTTGGTAGATGAGTGTCATAAAATACAAAAAAAATGTATTTTCTATCTTAAGGTAGATGAAAAAATTATTTTCTTTAGAAGAGTAAATTATGGATAATTTTCAGCCATGCAATTTTAGGAGAAAATCAGCTAAGCATTAGTTAGGCAAAACCTGTTGCTTGATGAATTTACGACAAATCTAGTTTCGCTACTTGAGGTACAATCAGCTACTTTCCTAAAAAGAGAATGAGATGTTAAGACGCACAAATTGCTATCAGCAAAGATGAATCAAGTCTCTCCCGTATCAATTGCTCAGTTAACAGATACGCATCTGTTTGCCTTGGAAAAACGCCAACTGCTAGGAATGCCCACTACAGAGTCTTTCCAAGCAGTCATAGAGCGGTTAAAGAATCTACAACCTGAACTTGATTTACTGCTGCTAACAGGAGATTTGTCTGGTGATGGTACGCCTGAGTCCTATGAAAATCTCCAAAACCTGCTGAGTCCATTACAAATACCGAGTTACTGGTTGCCAGGAAATCATGACTGTGCGATCGCAATGGATGAAATCTTAAATCTGGGGATGATTTCCCGGCGTAAGTCTTTTAAACGCGGCAGTTGGAATTTTATCTTACTCAACTCTTGTGTATCTGGGTGCGTGCATGGTCATCTTTCAGATAAAATCTTGGATTGGCTGGATTCCGAGTTAAAAATGTTGGGTGACAACCCGACTGTGGTAGCACTACATCATTCGCCTCTTTTTATAAATTCTCAATGGTTAGATGCAAGTATCCTAAAAAATCCAGAGGAACTTTTTGTTGTTTTAGATAGCCACCCACAAGTCAAGTTAGTTTTGTTTGGGCACATTCACCAAGAATTTCATCACCAGCGTTATGGTGTCCATTATCTAGGTACTCCCTCAACTTGCATTCAGTTTCAACCAGAAAGCTCAACTTTTGCGATCGACCAAACACCCCCTGGGTTTCGTTTATTGAAACTATATCCCAATGGTGATTGGCAAAGCTGGATTGAGCGAGTTCCTTATTCTTATCCACAAGAATTGGCAGCGATCAGATGTTAAAAGACAAATCGCTTCGCTCTAATTCGTAATTCGTAATACTCGCCAAGACGCGAGAAGCAAGCTACGTAATTTGTAATGGACTATGCCCCGCTGCTAACGTAATTTTTTAGGAGTCAGGAGATAGGAGTTTTGAATAAACAACTTTCTTTAACTCATCACTCCTAACTCAGGACTCAGGACTCAGGACTCAGGACTCACTTTCACTTCATCTGCAAAATTGCCCCAACGGACAAAGTGAAATGGGCCGGCGATAGAACCCCAGAGATGCTCATCGCTTTCTATATCCCGTCCCCTGTCGAGGCTAAAAAATTTCTCAGCATCAATCTCAAATTCATTGTCGAGATAGGTGTTTTTGCCGTCGCGAACTACGATGCAGGCTTTACCAGGTTCAACTCTGCCTTTGAAGCTTGTGCCTGTCCACTCTACAATCATGTTACAACCTGGCATTTTCTCCAGTTGGTCAATAGATAAGTCTTGAAGGCGTTCGGGGTTCCGAGATGCGCCGTAAAACTTTTGTTCTTCTTTAATTGTGTAGTGTTCGATGAGAATGTGGTTTTCTGCCTTAATCAAGTTCATTACCCGCATTCGGTAGGGTTGAGTGAGCATAAAATCATAAGCTTGTTCGAGAAACAAGCTAACCCCTGAGAACAATTCCAAGGGTAGGGGACGGATACACACACGAATATGGGCATATAAAGGCGGATTTTCAAAAGCTTGTTCTTGATTGCTAAAGTCAGCGGCCATCCAACGAGCTAAAGTAGCAATATCCGTAGAATGAGTCATTACAAATGATCAACCAGTTGTTTAAAAATTATCTGGGAGTATTGTAGAGCTGAGGAATGGGAACTGGGAACTAGGGAATGGGAAATGGGGACTGGGGACTGGGGAGCAGGGGAGCAGGGGAGCAGGGGCAGAGGGGTAGAGGGGTAGAGGGGTAGAGGGGCAGGGGGCAGGGGGCAAATGAAGGGAATAACTCTTGACCGTTGACTTTTGACCTTGACCTTTGGCTGTTGTCTCCTGACTCCTGACTCCTTTCTCCTAACTCCTTTCTCCTGACAAATGCAACTTACTCAAAGCAAGGTAAAGTATTGATGCTAAAGCGATTAATTGTTATTGTTACTGCCGCTACATTCTTTAGCAGTTCCTTGACGCTGGCACAGAGTAAAAAGCCCAAGGAGCCTGATAAATTTCCTCCGAGTCCGCTAGAAATTACTACACCCGATCCACTGCTACCACCTTTGCGTGATAAGCAGCCGTTAACTCCGGGTGAAAAGCAGAAGTTGGAGGTGGCGCTGGATGAGTTAAACCAAGAAGCTGCGGCAAAACTGCAAGCAGGGGATAAGGTGGGAGCGTTTGAAATTTGGAATCGAGAACTGCGCTTGCGGCGGTTTTTAGGTGCATTAGCAGAAGTGCAAGCACTATCACGAGTAGGTGCGATCGCCTGGAATCAAAACGATCGCCAAGAATTACAATATATTACTCAGCGCTTGCAAGCAATTCAAAAGCAAGCACAACCTAAAAAAACAGATACTCAAAAAAATGTCGATATAGAACTTTTGCGATCGTTAGGTGAAGCTTACCAAAATGTGCGATTGCCCAAACTAGCCGTAGAAGTTTATGAGCAAGTTTTGGCAGTGGTGCGACAACAAAATCCAGCAGCGCTAGTAGAAACTCTCAAGACGCTTGGGGAACTGAATTTGAGTTGGTTTGATTATCCCAAAGCTGCAACTACCTACGAGGAATTGTTAGCTTTAGCTACTTCTAAAGGCGATCGCCTGAATGAGTTAGCATACTTGAAACAACTCGCTTATATTTACAAGCAAGTAAAACAACCCCAGCAGGCAATTAATGTACAGAATAAGCTAGCTGAAATTTACATAAATGAAAATAATCTTACTGAAATCCCAGAATTGAAGCTAGCGATCGCTTCAGAATATGAATCCCTAGCAAAGGAAAATCCCAGTTTATTGCAACAAGCTTTTCAAAACTATCAAGAAGCTTACACTACAGCTTGGCAATTGCAGCAATATGTTCGTGCTGGTGAAGCTTTGCAGAAGTTAATCACACTGTACCGTTCTCAAGGACAAACAGACGAGGCTTTGCAAGCTAGCCAAATTCTCGTGGGAATTGAGGAGCGAGCTGTTAACTTTTACGGAATGATGCAAGCATATGACCAAATTGGTCAATTGTATTTAGAACGTAAAGAATATCCTCAAGCACTAACAGCTTTTCAAAAAGGGTTAGAACTAGCGAAACAGATCAAACATAAGGAAACATACTTTACTGGGCAAATTGAAAAACTGTCGAAAACAAATTTTTAATTGATCCCGTCAAGTATAAAATTTGATGAGCTATAACTTTCAAATATGTTGGAAAATAAAGAATTTTCAGACGAAAACAACTCTTCAGTTAAAAATATCTTGCTCCTAGGCGCAACTGGCTATATTGGTGGAGCGTTGTGCCGTAAGCTTCATCAAACGCCGGATTTTTCCGTCTTCGCGCTTGTGCGTCCAAGCAGTGATATTGAGGCTATCAAGCCGTTTTGTCAGGAAATAATCTGCTCCAAAGGAGTAGAAATTGCTAAAAATGATGTCGAAGAAGCAATTCGCAAACATGATGTTAAAACAATAATTAATTTGGCGTGGCACATGCCCCCAGAATTAACTAAAGAAGCTCAATTTGAAAAAGATCGTATAGCATTAGAAGCAGCTTTACACAGTGCTAGAGCAGTTTCACCAGATATTCACGTAATCGCAACCAGTGGAAATTTCTCTTTGATAACCGCTGATGGAGGACGAATAACAGAAACACCTCCGCACGAAGGTTTTGAAAAGCCTGACTATGCCGCGTGGATTGATTTAATAGTAAGCGTCAATTTGATGAAGGATAGACTAGTAGAGGAACATATAAACAATGGAGGTAACGCATCTATTGTTTATCCCTCATCAGTATATGGTTCGTCGCCAACCCGTGGGAGTTTCTGGGATTTTGCAATTCAGCAGTTTATTACGGGGAAACCACATCAGGGTTATCAACCGTTTCCACCAGACTTTATGACGGCGTGGATTCACGTTGAAGATTTAGCAGATTGCTATATCGCTGCTGCACGAAGAAGTTGCAAAGGAGAGCATTATCTCGCAGCAGGTGAAAATCTAAGTATTAGCCAGATGGCAAATTTGTTTGCGGAAGCTGCTCAGATAAAGTTCCAGTGGACAAGATTTGAAAATAAATATAATGTGGTATTTGATGATTCTCATACCCGAAAAATACTTCAACTTAAATGGAAGTATAAAGTAGCTGATCAGGTTAAATCTTGGGTAGAGCGAATTAAAGAGTTAGGGACTTATTTCTTAGAGTAGATATGAGCAATAGACTTGACAAATTTTGTAGTTTTTACAGATAATACCAATTTAAAAAAAGAATGTGACAGATAGACTATGTAGAGACGTTGCAATGCAACATCTCTACCAAGGATTTGTTGCAATCATTAATTGAATAGGTATAAGCCAAAGATTTATCACAGTACAAAGTAATACTGACAAAGAAGATAGATTTGAGACTAAATAAATAAAGTCCGCTTTCGCGGACTTTGGACATTGGATAAGGTTAAGTTGTCACCAAGAGCGTCTATCAAGATGTTAGACCTAATGTTTATTATTCATGACTAAACTTTAAAAATCAAGCTTTCACAATCAAGTATTAGGACTTAACTCCTTAATTTATGTCTTTTAATAATGTTAGTTTAAAATAAGTTTTACTGAGTTTTTATGACGTAAATAATTAATCTAAAACCCTTGATTAGTAAAAGGATTTGCGAAGTATGAAGCACTATAAATTATCTAAAAACTAGTAATTTATATTACTAAATTATCAGACATAAATATTTGAGTTATGTCGTTTTTTTTCAGATAATAATATTTTTATTCTCTCTGCTGCACCAAAACTTGCAGCCCAAAAATTTAAGCGATCGCCAACTAAAAATAAAGTAATGTAATTTTGTCCATAGTGAGCGATTTATCGTTATATTTCAGTCCCTAAGCGTAGAATTTAGCTTCTAGCCCGGAAATAATCCGGGCGGGATATGAAGCTAATTGAGAATTTGGCAAAATCTCAGTTGAATGAGACTCTCATACTGCCTGAACTTTCTTTGATATTTCAACGATCTGGTAAAGCTTGTCTTCAAACTTTTGCATACATGCCGACCAATCGAATTCGAGTATAGAGGGACGAGCCTGCCGAGTCAAATCTGCTTTCAGGTCGGGATTTTCTAGAATTGTAATCACCTTCTGGGCGAAATCTGCCGGGTTGTTGGGTTCAGCCAGGAAGCCGTTGTGTCCAGGGAATACCTGCTCTGAAGTTGAGGGAGCAAGCGCAGCAACTACAGGGGTTCCAGACGCCAGCGCTTCGTTGTTTGTAGTGCAGAAGTTCTCAGTGACGGATGGATTAACAAATACATCCGCTCTAGCAAACCAACCTAAAAGTTCTGCGCCGTGGGATTCACCCCACATAGTAATTCCAGATTTAAACTTTTGAGCACGCTCACGAATTTCTTCATCTTGAGGGCCGCTACCAACAATAACTAGATGGACATCAGGAATTTTAGCAGCGATGAGCGGATATGCATCTAGAAGTTGGCTGACATTCTTCTCCGCAGTAATGCGTCCAACAAATAGTAGAGTTGGTCGATGGTCATTGGGAATCGGATTATAACAAATATTTCGCGGATGAAATTTTTCGCAATCGATGCCTTGATAGGGAAGATATTCAGCGCGTTGGCATTTCATCTCCCTGTACTTAATCAACTGTTCTTGGGAAGAAAAGTAATTGAAGTCGTAAGACTCAGTAAATTGCTTGATTAAAGCCGGAATAATTGGACGCACCAAGCTAAAAAACTGATCTCCCAAATAATATTTGATATAGGCAACGATATCAGTATGGAAAAGCGAGATTATTGGCGTGCCTGTTCGCCTTGCGTATTCAGTGCCAACAGGGCGACCATAACCTTGCAACAAAAGTGAGTACAATCCTCTCATTTGCGCCGCTTCTTCAACCACTACAACATCAGGCTGAAAGTTCTCAAGTAACTTGGTATCACTCCAATGTCGATAGTTCAACGGTTGGGGCAGAGATTTGTAGAAAATTAGCGGCTTGGTGGGGAATGCATAAGCAGAAAAGTTGGGGAAGGGCTGTAGTTCATCCAGTCCTTGCATCGGACGTTTGCCAACTTTTTCGGGGTACTGGTCGTTGATTTGAGGGTGGACAAGTAAGACTTCATGTCCTTGTTGTAATAACCAGCGAACTCGTTGGTGTACTGCAACCGAAACCCCTGTCAAGAACGGCGCATATAATCCTGTAAACAGCGCAATCCGAAGAGGTGGTGTTTTCATAGTGCAAGATAATGCTTTTCTATTTTTTAATTTGTCATTTCTTACAAAGTTCTGATCTAAGGAAGCCTTAGCTCAGACTTTGCGCTTTGTCATTTGTCATTTGTTATTTGTTATTTGTTTTAATACCAATTCTTTAAATTAAGGCTACAGGTGCTTTATTTAAAAATCTAAGAATTACAAATTGGTATTAATTGGTTGTAACGATAAACTAATGACTAATGACCAATGACGTTAAAGAGAAGCCTTACTATCAACAGGTTGATCCAACCACTGATAAGGGCGGTATTCAACTAGTCGGATATTCCAGGGCCCTTTAACTCGATAGCTGACACCGCGCCAGGTGACTGTTGATATCCACAGTGATGATACTAGCGCTAACCCATAAACCCACTGTGTCAGAGGAATCCCAATCAACATTTTGATGATTGTGGTAGCCGATAATTCTGTCATCGGCTGCTCATTCAAGCGAATTACTTGCTGTACACCATACTCTACGATAAGCATTAGCAAAAGTAATCCTATGGTATAGATGCTATAGCTTTGAAATAAAAGAGCCGCTGTTTCCCATTGTGTCTCTAACAATGACTCTAAGAATAAAACTATGGCTGTAGTAGGAAACAGTATGCTAGAAATCGCTTCACTAACTAAAGCTAACCAATGCGGGTGATAAAATCGAGAACAAACCATCAGGCGTTTGAGATGATCTAGTAAGCTCGGTAAATCACTTTCTTCCCGATTGACTATTAATAAAGAAGGCACAAACTTTACCCGTAAACCTTGTTTTTTCAAGGCTTTATGGATCATGAGATCTTCGCCTAAAGCTTGTGCCCATTTATCTAGCAATCCTGTTTGGCGAAGTACTTCTGTTTTTACAGCCAAAGTCCCACCCCAAGGAATTTGGAAGAGGAACATTTGCACCACTGTAGATACGTTACCTATGTACCGTACCAAAGATCCCCAATGCTTACCTGTTGGCACATACCAACGGTTTCCCGTTGTTGCTCCCACTTTGGCATCAGCTAGAGGACTGACTAATTCTCGCAGCCAATTGGGATGGACTATTGTATCGGCATCTACTAAGGCAACTACCTTGTAGGAATCGTCCAACTCACGAACAGCTTGCACTAGGGAACTGCATTTGAGGCTACAATTGTTGCGTACGATTCTCAGAGGGCTAATTTGAACGTTGCTCGCTTCTTGCTCTGTGATGGTATTGCTGGCAATTTTCCAAGCAGGATCTTCGTGACTATCAACAATCAGCTTTAAATCATAGTTTGGGTAATTCTGGTTGAGGAGCGATCGCAAACAGTTGGGTAAAAAAGGATCGGCTCCACGTAAGCAAAGAATCACTGCTGTTTTAGGCAACTGGTCATCTGGTAATAAGTTTTTTTGGGACAAGCGCAGATACCATATAAAGACAAGTGTAAAAAACACCTGAATAGCCAGCCAACTTAGCAAAGACTTAGACAGAAATATCGTCAAATCTTTCATTAAATTTTAGTCTCCGGCAGAATATCGGCTTGTTTGTAGCGGCGGTTAATTGCCTGTGATGTGCTCTGGTGTGGGAGTTAGGAGTCAGGAGTTAGGAGTTAGGAGATTTCTGTACTTTTGGCTCCTGGCTGCTTAATTGGTAATAGTAGAAAAGCTATTACCAATTACTTTTTTATTTATGGATCTAGCGAATATTTCATGACAATGTTGAGTGTTGTATTTTTGCTCACCGCAACACTAGCATCACGAAACTTTGGTGTTCCTGTTTGGATTGAGACAGTGGGATTTTTGGAAATGCCAAAACCTTCTTTGGGAATACCGAAAAAGTCTGTATTGAGTTTGCGATCGCCATTTTGATCGTCAACTACAGCGACAGCATAAGCGCCCGGTTTTAAGCCAGAAAACACTTTTTTGACAGAATTTCCGGTAATTTTAGCGCAGCCACTTTGAACTTCACTGGTATCACTCAGAGGAAATCCTTCCTCATTTGCGAAAACTCTAAAACAAATCTCACCTTTTTGGTGACGGATGCCATTTACTGCAATAGTCAGGGTTGCAGTTTGCTCAGCATGTACGGTTTCAGCGAGGCTGAGGCTCATTAAAGTAGCAAGCAAAAGGTGATGGAGTTGAGATATTTTCAGCATAATCTGGTAATGAAAAAAGGTAGTTTTTGATTTTGTCTTGGTGCTCAGAAAAAACTGCATTAGTCGCAGATTTTGGCGCAGCGATCGCTAGGTTTTATTTCTGGCGATATTAGTTCAAAAGGTAACTTGCTGTTTCTTCGTTGATAGTATTTGCCACCGTTCCCAAAGTATTTGAATAACTCTCAGCAAATCTTCCAGAAGAAGATATTCTGTACCTTTTAACTGCGTATATAAACTTAGATGGCAACGTAATCGCTCATACAAACTCAGTTGAAACAGCCATATAGAGCGTGAATACTCCCATAAAATTGTCCAATGGGGCAACAAAATTTTCCCCTCATTTGCTGAATCAAACCACACTGAATAAGCATATAAATCAGACTTCATCCTCAATAATTCTTTTGGATTATCGTTAATAACCAACAAGTAATTGGGACAGAACATACTCATTGATTGTTGCGGATGGTATCTGGCAAAAAAGAGGTATTCTGGAATTTCATAAAACCGACCAAGAAGACTAAGCCTTAACAACAAAGTTGCGTCTGCTTGAGCGTAACTACCCATAGGTGGTACTATCCTCAAGGCACTGGCGCGGATTACCCCGTAACATTGATAATTTACATGCCTACTCAGTAATTCGTGAAAACGCTTGTGTGGTTGTAGTGAATCTGTCTTGAATTTAATATCGTAATTTTGGATAAATTTTCCATGTTCGTTAATGAAATACGCATGGGAATGGCACAAAATTACGGTAGGGTCTTTATCAAGTATCTCCACACATTTTATGAGAAAATCAGGCGCGTGCAAGTCATCATAGGCTGCCCACTTAAAGTATTCACCTGAAGATAATTCAAAGGTACGATTGAAATTACAGGCGCAACCTATATTCTTTTGATTGCGGTAATAACGTATACGTTGGTCTTGAGCTGCATAAGCTCTACAAATTTCCTCAGTTTTATCTGTAGATGCATTATCTGAAATAATTAGCTCAAAATCTTCAAAGGTTTGAGCCAAGAGTGAATCTATGGCTTCTTTGATAAACTTTTCACCATTGTATACAGGTAATCCAATACTCAATCGCGGCTGATTATTGCTCATGATCAACAATGTTTTGGAAAATCCATAGTTTATTGTATCAATTTGTGAATATCTGTCTTTTCAGTCATTTATATATTCACTAAAATCTCGCGTTTCGATAAATTATTGCTCTCTAATTAAATAAATTTTGTGCTTTATTGATGTAATAAGTAGATGCAAAAGGCATAAAATCTATCACTAGAAAGATGGCATTAATCAAATGCTCATTTTTGGTCTAGTAAAATAAATTTTGGTAAAGTTATTTTGATATGAAACTATAGTTCGTAGTTAGCACTTCAGCGCTAACTACAAACTCATCTCATTACTGAAGCAACTTTTGAATATCTGTTTCTTGCAGCCATTCATGTGTTCGCTGCATTCCTTCTTCTAAATCAATTGTTGGTTTAAAATTTAACAAGCTTTGTGCTTTGGCAATAGAACAGGCATAGGGACGAGTCATAAAATCTATAGACTCCGGTAGAATATCCACTTTTTTCCGAAACAGCTTTTGTCCTTGGACACGCAACCGTAGAAACAATTTGATTTCATCTTTTGGTAATGAAAGCGGTGCAGGTAAACTTTCCATTGCTGCTAAGCGCATAAAATACTCTTTCCAGGAAGTTTCTTGTCCGTCGGTGATATTAAATATTTCACCGTAAGGTTCTTTTTCTATTGCCAGAAAGATGCCATCGATGAGATTGTCTATATACACATGATTTATCACTCCTTTGCCATCGTTAGCATAGGCGAATAATTTTTGGCGCATCATGTGAATTGGTCGGACTATCCAGGGAATACTCCCAGGGCCGTAAATATCTCCGGCTCGAATGATAATAATGCCAAAATCTGGTGAAGCATTTAGTTCTAAAAGTGCTGTTTCGGCTTCTATTTTTGTTTGACAATAGGGATTATTATCGCCAGATATCGGCCCGGATTCTGTAACGCCATCAGGATAATCAAAACCGTAGACCATCACACTAGAGAGATGCACAAATGTTTTGACACCAGCATCTTTAGCAGCTTTAGCCATGTTGATACTACCGCCAACATTGATTTCTCGAAAATCATTAATTGAGCCTGCTTCCTGAGCAATTTGAGCGGTATGTAAAACGATATCTACTCCCTGACAAGCCTTTTTGGCAGTGGTAGGATCTGTAATGTTGCCAACAATTACATCAATACCTAAATCATGCGCTTTTTTGTCCTGTTCTGTGGAATGTAAACCACGAACTTTCATTCCCTGCGCTATGGCTAACTCGGCTGTACGTAAACCGATAAATTCGTCAATATCGGTAATCAGAAGAGTTTTGTTTTTGAGGTTCATATGGCAGGCTTAATTGGTAGATTGATTTGTGTTTAATTTGTCAGTTATAAGACTGTGATCCGCCATAGTAATTAGTACAGCGATCGCTTGCTTATTTGCATATATAATTGGATAATTTTTATTACTACGAATTGTCTAGAAAATATCTCCCGGATCTGCGGAACGAAGTTTATTAATCGCCAGCGCTCCAGAAGTTATGCACATGAGAATTGTTGATGTCAGGACAATTACTGCATTATTCACAGTCATAATTATTGGCAATTTAGTAGCTTTCATAGCAAAGTCATATAAAGCTACCGAAGCAAGAAATCCTGGAATATAACTCAAGATTGCCAAGATTAAAGCTTGCTGAAAAACCACATTTAGTAAATAATTATTTGCATAACCTATTGCTTTTAAAGTGGCGTAAGCAATGAACTGTGTAGCAATGTTGCTGTAAAGAATTTGATAGACAATAACCACACCAACGACAGCAGCCATTGTCAGCATCAAGTTAAGAATAAAACCAATAGGTGTTCTGACAGACCAATATTTTTTCTCAAAATCAATGAAGCCTTGACGAGTAAAAACTTGGATATCATTAGGTAAACTGGCTTGCAAATTTTTCAGTACTTTTTCTGGTTCAGCACCAGGTTTAAGAGTGATCACACCAACATCTATCATTTCTGCCGGGCGGCTATTTGGATTTATTCTCAGAAAAGTAGAGTCACTGACAATTAAATTGCCATCTACTCCAAAGGAAGGGCCTAAGCTAAATAAGCCACCAACTCTTACCCTATAGCCAATTAATGAATTAAAGGGAAATATTTCAATTGTCTGCTCAGAATCTCCCACATTAAATTGTTCAGCAATTGGCCCAAACTCTGTACGAGAATCCCGGTCAAAAAGCATGACATCAGGAATTTTTAGTTTATCTAAATTTCTATCAACCTCTGGAATATCCATCACAGGGTTTCCTGGATCGAAACCAATAACATATATTGAATATTTCTCTCCAGTTGCCGGATTTTTCAGTTTTGCAAACTGTAAATACATGGGGCTAACTGACTCTACACCATCAAACCCCAGAGCTTGATACAAACGAGTTCGTGAAAAGCTTTGATTTGAGGTCAAAGATTTATACTGCGAACTGACTAAAAATAAGTCTCCTCGCAGATTTTGATGCACTGCGGTGGCGCTAGAATAAAGAGCATCTTGGAAACCAAGTTGCACAAACATTAACAACACAATAAAAGCAATACCCGCTACAGCTACTACAAAACGCACTTTTTGTTGAGCTAGCTGTAGCCATGCCAAAGGAATCTTAAAATTCATGGATTTACTTGTTATTTGTTATTTGTCATTTGTGATTGGTTGTAACCACTGATTAATAACTGTTGACTGTTGACTGTTGACTGTTGACTGTTGACTGTTGACTGTTGACTGTTGACTATATTTGAATCGCAACATCTACCTGCAAGTTAGTTAAACGAGCCACCCGTTCACTATCTGCGGGATTATCGATGGAGATTTTGACCTCAACTATTCTGCGGTCTGTGTCTGAGCCGGGGTTAAGGCTGAAGATGCTTTGTTTGTCAACTTGCCAACCGATTTCTTTTACAGTTCCTTGTAATACTCCAGTAAATGCAGTGCTGGTAATGGTGGCTTTTTGTCCTACACGCACCTTTTGAACATCGGTTTGGTACACCTCTGCAATCACATACATCTGAGAGGTTTTACCTATCTCAGCAAATCCTGTATTAGTGATAACTTCTCCGGTTTTGGCATGAATTTTCAAAATTTTGCCATTTATGGGAGATTTGATATAGGTTAACTCTTGGTCTGCTTTTGCTTGTCTAATACTTGTCACAGCACTGTTGACATCGGCTTGCGCTACTTCAACATCTACAGTACGTACTTCGCTAATACTGTTGAGTTGAGCTTGTGCTTGCTTTTGTTGTTCTTGGAAAGTGTCCTGAGTCCGTTTGAGAGTGGCTTGAGCTTCTGTTAATTGCTGTTGTGCAGTTGTCAGTTCCAAAGCTTTAGTATCTGCTACGGAAGCTGCGATCGCACCTTGTCTGTATAACTGCTGATATCGATCATTCTCGGCTTGAGCGTTGTTTACCTGAGCCTGGATACGCGCAATTGTCGCCTCTTGTGTTGCAATGTCTCCTTTGAATTGAGACTCTAAAGTAGCGATCGCTGCTTCTTGAGCATTGATGTCTCCGGTTTTCGCCCCAGATTTGACTTGCGCTAGTTTAGCTTTAGCAACTTGCAGTTTATCTAAAGCTTGTTGTAGAGCTGCTGTAGAGCGAGTATAGTCTTCCAAATAAGCTAATACTTGTCCTGCTCTAACTTCGTCTCCTTCCTTAACCAAAAGTCTGTCTACTCGTACACCACTATTAGAATTAGGAGCAGACAAAGAGGTAATTTCGCCTTCTGGTTGCAAACGTCCTAGTGCAGTCACAGCAACTTTTACCGGAGTCACAGCCTTTGGTGGATTCGCCGGAGGTGTCTGAACTTTAGGTTTAGACCAAAATGGTGAAAAACTGTAAAAAGATACTAGTCCGGTAGCTAAAAGTATAGAGGTTGCCAATATTACTCGCCACCGACCTACGTGTTTTGTGAATAATCGGCTTTCTTTATTTACTGCCATATTTTTATTCCAATTCTGTTTTACCAAGGGATAGCCTAAATAGCTACATCAGTCGATTAGAACAGACTCATTCGATTAACTAAGAGGGCTTTTCCTCTGCGGTTTTACCTGAAGACATCAAAGAAGTCTAATTGGTTTTATATGAATTGTTGTACACCTTTACAGCCGCCATAAAGCACTAGGTTGGCGTCAAAATTAATAGTGGCGTTACTCCAAAGCTTCCTAAGTTTTATCCTAATTTGACCTCGAACCCAGTAGCGTAAAATACAATAGCGCTAGCTAAAAAAATTAAATCTCAAAAAGAATGAAGCGCTGGGAAAACTCGGATAAACTTATGTTCAAGTATGGCAAGAAAACTGCATTTTGTCAATCGGTTAATTCTATCTAATTTTCAATAGAATTACTATAATGTTTGTCATGGAAATAATTAAAGACTCAGAAAAACTACTCATCTAATAATTATCATTACAACAGATTATTAATTATCAATTGACTTTAATATTACTAGCAGATTATTGTTAGCATAGTTGTGTAGTATGAGACATTATCATCAGTTTTACTAACAGTAATAAAAGATATAAGGATAGGACGTACTTGTTTTGTTGGGGATGAGTTAACTGTAGAGACGTTGCAATGCAATGTCTCTACGAAATAATGGGTTTTTTCGCTGAATCGGTGTTCTAGTGGTATTCTGCGGTAGCAGAAGTGGACTGGAGAACGGCCCCCAAAGACATCCCCGTCAAGTTATTAGCATTATTGAAAAGAATTTCTCAGATTTACTGCGTCTCTTCTGCGAGTCATACCATTTTACGAAATTCTTGATACAAATCACTAAACAGTGAACAGTAAACAGTAAACAGTAAACAGGTGGGAGATTTAAACCCGCCAGATAGCGCCTGCGACTAATCGGGTTTGGGTTATTAGTTTTCAGTTGGAAGTGAGCACCCCCTTAGTGGTTCTCCTTAAACCCAATTATCTTGGCTGATTATTGTTTATCGTTTACTGATAACTGTAGGCGATAGCCCCCTCTATAGACATTCCCAGCCGCAGACTGGGAGCGAATAAACTTAAAAATGAAATCATTATTATGTTTATCACGCAACATATTAAAAATTAATATTTGCTTTATAAACAACCACTTTAGTTCTTAAATTGATTTAAATTAAAAATTCATCAAAAATCTTTGCTCAATTATGATGTTCCTCTGAGAAAAAGACACTTGTGGCTATTCAACTTATCTATGTATTCATTGAATTGTTACTTGTTAGACAATATGTTTGCGTTGTTAACTTAATCAAGAGAAAATTTATGAATTACCCGCAAAAAACAAAATTACTTACTAGAATCAAAGTCATAAATTATACTTTTTTCTAGAAAATTATTCAAAAATTACATCAGCGAGAAGTTATTTTATTTATAAAATAAATTTAAAGTAATGATTTAGTTTCTATAAAGTATGCTAGGGTTTTTATTAATTCAATGCTTCAAAGCGGTCAGATAAATTAGTTATTTAATTTATATTTTAAAAACAGAAATAACTAAATCTAACTACTTTGTCATTACCTTTAGACCATTTATGTAGTTGTTCATATTGCACAAATTTTGATTATAGGTAATGTCTTTTCTGTAACGAACTTGTCTTCTTTTTGTGGTCAAATTCCATAAGATAATTATCCTGGATGTCGAAACTGGCTATGACATTTTTCAAGATACAGAACGTTGTCATTAATACCAGCTATATTGCTGCAATTAGGCTAGAAAATCAAACTAGTTCAGGAGAAAAAAGCGTTTCTGTTCTAATAGCTGCTACTAAGTTTCCATTGCTCCAGTGGGATGCCATTTATAAAAAGGTCTCGGGAAAACCGATTCCTTCTAAGGATGGGATAAAAGACGCCCCGATGCCGTTGACGGTTAACAGTTAACAGTCAACAGTCGACAACATCGTTGACCTATTACCACAATACCAAGAGTCAAGCTCTGTATAACATTCTGACGCGATCGCTGTATGCCATGCCTATAAATCTGTGGCTCTATGAGGGCAGTATGTATCGTGTGGTGTTGATTTGGAGAAAAGCATTTATTCTTGCCTGCGACACGCTACACAAACGTAGATAAGATAGCTAGCTGCTTGTAATAAAAAGTAGCCCCTCATTGTTCGTAGGTAACAGAAATTACTGTCGCTACACAATCCACAGTACTCAAGATTAGTCTATGTCCTATGCCTGCTTATTCAATTGATACTGCCTTAGCAGAGTTAGAAGCTCAGATCAACAATTGTGAAAAGGATTTGATTAGGTCTATAGAAGGAAAGAAAATGAAATCAGAAAAATCAGTGTCAATCAACAAAATTAACAGACAACTGCAACATAATCCTATAGCGATCGTTGGGATGGCATCTCTATTACCCAAAGCCAGAAATTTGCGAGAATACTGGCAAAATATAGTCAACAAAATTGATTGTATTACTGATGTTCCATCCACTCACTGGAGCGTAGAAGATTACTACGATCCAAATCCGAGAACTTCCGAAGATAAAACCTATTGTAAAAGAGGTGGGTTTATTCCAGAAGTGGATTTTAACCCAATGGAATTTGGTATACCACCAAGCATTTTAGAAGTCACAGATGTATCGCAACTATTAAGTTTAGTAGTTGCAAAAGAGGCGATGGAAGATGCAGGTTACGGAGAACAACGTGACTTTAATCGCGAGATGGTTGGCGTCATCTTAGGTGTGGCAATGGCCAAGCAATTGGGAATGCCACTTTCTGCCAGATTAGAGTATCCCATTTGGGAAAAAGCTCTTAAAAGTAGCGGCTTATCTGATGAAGATACGCAAAAAATCGTCGATAAAATCAAAAGCGCTTATGTGAAGTGGGATGAGAATGCTTTCCCAGGGATGTTAGCTAACGTAGTCGCCGGCAGAATTGCCAATCGCCTGAATTTTGGCGGGATGAACTGTGTAGTTGATGCTGCTTGTGCGAGTTCCTTCGGTGCTTTAAAGATGGCAATTAGCGAGCTAGTTGAGCATCGCTCTGACATGATGCTAACTGGTGGTGTTGACACAGACAACACAATCATGGCTTATATATCATTCAGCAAAACACCGGCTGTCTCACCTAGTGAGAATGTCAAACCTTTCGATGCGAAGTCGGATGGGATGATGCTAGGTGAAGGTATCGGCATGATTGTACTCAAACGCCTAGAAGATGCCGAACGCGACAACGACAAAATCTATGCAGTCATCAAGGGGATTGGTACTTCTAGTGATGGGCGTTACAAGAGTATTTATGCCCCTCGCAAAGAAGGCCAAGTTAAAGCTTTAGAGCGTGCTTATGAGGATGCCGGCTTTTCTCCCGCCACAGTTGGTTTGATGGAAGCGCATGGTACAGGTACAATGGCTGGAGATCCAACAGAATTCGGATCTTTAAATGACTTTTTTGCTGAACATGACTCCAAAAAACAACACATTGCTCTAGGCAGTGTGAAATCCCAAATCGGACACACAAAAGCAGCTGCGGGTGCGGCAAGTTTGATTAAAACTGCTTTGGCGCTACATCACAAAGTATTACCACCCACAATTAACATCACTGAGCCGAACCCCAAACTTAATATCAAAAATTCGGCATTTTATTTGAATACAGAAACCAGACCTTGGATTCGCGCAGAAGGCGAAGCACCAAGACGAGCGGGTGTGAGTTCTTTCGGCTTTGGTGGCACTAACTATCACGTCGTTCTCGAAGAATATGGGGAAGAACAAAGCCATGCCTATCGCTTAAATAATGCTGCTAGCGAAGTTCTATTATTTGCTCCCACTCCAGCCCAATTGTTGGCTAAATCTGAAGAGATTTTAGCTAAGTTGCAATCGGATGGGGGTGACAGACACTATGCAGAATTAGTCAAAGAGTGCAAATCGCAAGAGATTCCTCTTTCTAATGCCAGAGTTGGGTTTGTTGCCGAAAATCTGCAAGAAGCTTGCAAGTTCCTGCAAGTTAGCATCGATTGGCTAAAACACAAAGGCTCAGTAGCATCCTGGGAGCATCCCCAAGGAATTTACTATCGTTCCTCTGGGATGAATCTGGGCGGAAAAGTAGTTGCGCTATTTTCTGGACAAGGTTCGCAATATTTGGAAATGGGTCGGGAAGCGGTGATGAACTTTCCGGCTCTGCGGCGTCTTTACGGGCAGATGGATAGCCTGTTACTCAAAGATAATTTGCGGCCAATTTCAGAGATAGTGTTTCCTCATCCTGTGTTTGAAGAAGCAGAAAAGAATGCCCAAATTGCTGCTTTACAACGCACAGAATATGCTCAACCTGCCATCGGGGTGTTTAGCGCTGGGCTTTATTCCATACTGCAACAAGCTGGGTTTAAATCAGATTTTGTCGCGGGACACAGCTTTGGAGAATTAACAGCCTTGTGGGCTGCGGGCGTTTTAAGTGAGGAAGATTACTTGTTCCTAGTGAAGGCTAGGGGTCAAGCAATGGCGGCTCCAGAAGACCCCGATCATGATGCGGGAAGTATGTTGGCTGTCAAAGAAGATATCAGCAAAGTAGAAGTAGTGCTGAGACATTTTCCACAAGTCACGATCGCAAACCAAAACTCTCCAACTCAATTTGTCTTAGCAGGGCCTACCGCCGAAATCGCCAAAGTCCGTCAGGCTCTACACGACAAAGGATATGCGGCTGTTTTATTACCTGTATCAGCAGCTTTCCATACACCGTTAATCGCCTTTGCTCAGAAATCCTTTGCGATCGCTACTAAGGCCGTCACCTTCCAAAATCCTCAAATCCCTGTTTACAGCAACGTCACCAGCAAGCAGTATCCCAAAGAACCGCAAACTATTCAAAAAATCCTAGAAAGCCATCTCTCAAACTCGGTGCTGTTTAAGCAAGAGATTGAAAATATCTATGCAGCCGGTGGTTATTGCTTTGTGGAATTTGGCCCTAGGAGGATTCTCACCAACTTGGTAAAAGATACCCTCGGCGATCGCCCACATCTTACCGTATCCCTAAACCCCAGCACCCAAAAGAATAGCGATCGCTCCTTACGTGAAGCAGTAGTGCAGTTGCGCGTAATTGGTTTGGCTTTGAATAACCTCGATCCCTACCAACTTCCTCAAACACTACCCGCAATTGAGAACAAGAAAGCCTTAAATGTACGTTTAAACGGCATCAACCATAGATCCGAAAAAACGAAAAATGCCTTTGCTCTAGCTTTGCAGAATGGACACAAAGCAACATTACCTGTCAACAGTCAACAGTTAACAGTCAACAGTCAACAGTCAATAGTTAACAGTCAACAGTTAACAGTCAACAGTCAACACTCTCTAGAAAGTAATGGACATAAAAAAACACCCCCATCAGTGAGCAGTGTGATTAACTCCCCCACTAGTATCACTACTCAACCAGAGCAACAAATGAATCCTGCAACCCTTGCACATCAAACAGCCCAGGAGTCTTACGCCCAGCATCCCGGAGGGAAGATGCAACCAACACCAGAAAAACTTGCAAATTATCAACAGCTTTTAGAAAGTTTAGAATACCTGCTGACACAGTTCCAGCAAAATCAAACGGAGAATTTACAAGTTCACGGAACTTATCTCAACCATCAGATGGAATACGCCAAAACGTTTTTCCAACTAATGCAACAGCAAAATTCTTTGTTGAGTAACAGCAAGTCTTCAATAGAAACTACCAAGCTCAAGCAAGTTGTCATGGAAAGCTTAGAGCGTAGCATGATGCAATTTCACTCTCAACAAGGTGAAACCCTACGCATCCATGAACAATATCTTCGAGAGCAGGTAGAACATACTAAAAACTTTTTCCAACTTATTCAACTAGAGTATTCTCAGCTAATTTCTGGTGATGAAACAACTCAATCTGTGGTGTCCGCTCAACCGCAAGAGACACTCAGCAACGGAGTAAAGGAACGCCATCATTTCGTACCTTTCACCACCGAAACAACTGTTACAGATGCACCTGTATCCCCAACTACCAAGATTGTAGAAAGCCAACCTTTACCTGCGATCGCGCCTGTAGCTAAAAATGGCGTAACTTTTACCCAAGCACCTCTCCCCGCCATTTCCAAGGTAGTTGAGCCGATAGTTGAGATACCCATCCCCCCAGTAGAGCCTGTAGTAGAAGTATCTGTTCCTCCAACAGTAGAGCCTATAGCTGAAGCATCGGTTCCCATAGCAGAACCCCATGCTGAGCTAGCAGTCAAAATTAGCTCGCCACCAGTCAACGAAGTTGTCGCATTTAGTCCAGAACCAGCACCAAGTGCAACCATTGATATTGTTGACTTGGATAAAAACCTGTTAGCCATCACCAGCGACAAAACGGGCTACCCAGTAGAGATGCTGGAAATGGACATGGATATGGAAGCAGATTTAGGGATTGACTCTATCAAACGAGTGGAAATCCTAGGGGCGCTACAGGAGATGTATCCCAACTTACCCAAACCAAACATGGAAGACTTGGGAGAACTACGCACCATCGGGCAAGTTGTAGAGTATCTGCAATCCCATGCTTCTAGAAGTGTTTCTGTAGAAATCGCCATTCACGAAGTACAACACGCAACCGAGACTCCAGAGGTAACGACTGCGCCTGTAGCTGAGGTAATCACTTCACCTGAGCCAAGCGTAGTTGTTGAACTCAACACAGTACAGGAACCTACAGTAAGTAATGAATTCGCAGACTTAGGTCAAACCCTGTTAGCCATTACCAGTGATAAAACTGGTTATCCAGTAGAAATGCTCGAACTGGAAATGGACATGGAAGCAGACTTAGGTATTGACTCCATCAAACGAGTAGAAATCTTGGGGGCGATGCAAGAAATGTACCCCAATCTACCCAAACCAAATATGGAAGATTTGGGAGAACTACGCACCATCGGTCAAATAGTCAATTATCTCCAGCAGTTGGTTGGAGGTGAAAAAAAAAAGTTTGAGCCTGAGTTTGAGCAGCAGCCACCTCAAATAGTCCACAATATTCCACGCCGTCCAGCCAAACTCAAACCCTTAGCGCCACCAGATTATTTGGATTTCAGTTTACCAGAGGGACACGTCGGCTTAATCACCGATGATGGTTCCCTCACTACCTCTAAATTAGCTGAGTCGCTAATTGAGCAAGGCTGGAAGGTAGTAGTTGTGAATTTTCCCCAATCGCTGATTCCCCAACAATCACCTTTACCCGCAGGCGTGACTCGCGTTACCCTAGCAAACTTGAGTGAAGAACATCTTCAACAACAATTGCAGGCGATCGCATCTCACTGCGGGACGATTGGGGCCTTTATCCACCTACATCCTGTATTTACAGCAGACACCGGAAGCATTTCTTATCTGGAACAGGAAAAGGCGATCGTCAAGCACGTCTTTTTGATGGCGAAATATCTCAAACCATCCCTAAATCAAGCGGCGCATCATGGACGTAGTTGCTTCTGCACAGTTGCTCATCTAGATGGAGCCTTTGGCTTAGAGCATCAAGTCAACTTTGGTGCAGTTGGCGCTGGTTTATTCGGATTAACCAAAACCCTGAGATGGGAATGGCCAAAAGTATTTACGCGGGCGATCGACCTAAATCCAGCTATAGACCCCAAACAGTCAGCACAACACATCATCGCCGAGCTTCACGATCCCAATCTTTATATCAGCGAAGTTGGCTACACTTCCCAAGGACGAGTCACCCTCATCGCTAGTTAATTACCTCATCTTCCTCTCTGCGCCTCCGCGGCTCTGCGTGAGCTTATTTTCACCTAACCGCAGAAGACGCAGAGTCACACAGGAAATAAATAATTTGATTTACGCAGATATTCCAGAGGATTTATGACACAAACAGCCCAGCTTAACCCATCATCTGTCTTTGTTGTGAGTGGCGGTGCAAAAGGGATTACGGCTGAGTGTACTATCAAATTGGCACAGCACCAACCCTGCAAATTCATCCTCCTCGGTCGTTCCGAACTATTAGAAACCGAACCAGATTTTGCTCAGGGTTGTTTGGAAGATTCCGCATTGAAAAAACGCATCATGGAGAATCTTCTTGCTCAAGGCGAGAAGCCCACACCGATGAGTGTGCAAAAAGTTTATAACAAGATTACCTCCAGCCGTGAAATCAAAAAAACCCTCTCTTCAATTCAACAAACTGGAGCGCAAGCAGAATATATTAGCGTTGATGTTACAGATACAGCGGCTTTACAGGAAAAATTAGCTACTGCTGTACAACGTTTGGGTACGATTACAGGAATCATCCACGGTGCGGGAAATTTAGCTGATAAGTTAATTGAAAAGAAAACAGAACAGGATTTTGAGAAAGTTTACACCGCCAAAGTTCAAGGTTTAGAAAATCTGTTAGCTTGCATTAATCCCAATCAACTTCAGCACTTAGTTTTGTTTTCTTCCGTAACAGGATTTTACGGTAATGTTGGTCAAACTGATTATGCGATCGCTAACGAAATTCTCAACAAATCAGCTCATTTAATCAAACAAAACTATCCCGCTTGTCATGTAGTAGCAATCAATTGGGGAGCCTGGGACAGTGGTATGGTGTCACCGGAACTCAAAAAAGCTTTTGCGGAAAGAGGAATTGAGGTTATTCCTGTAGATGTTGGGGCACAAATGTTAGTTAATGAACTGCATCCCGCGCATCATGAAAACACACAAGTTGTCATTGGTAGCCCCCTAACTCCGCCTGCAATAGAGTTAGATACTGAACTACGAACCTATCGTATCCGTCGCCAAATGACATTGGAAGCAAATCCATTTTTGCGTGATCACATGATCGCTGGTTATCCAGTTTTACCAGCTACTTGTGCAATGACATGGATTATCAATGCCTGTGAGCAACTTTATCCAGGCTATAGGTTGTTTAGTTACAAAGATTTCAAAGTTTTGAAGGGAATTACTTTCAATGAAAAACTCGCAAAGGAACATGTTTTAGAAATACAAGAAATTTCTAAAGTTAATTATCAAAACATTGAAATTAAGGCTCAAATATGGAGTAAAAATCCAGAAGGCAAAGTTCATTATAACTTTAGTGCTCAACTGAATCTCCAGCGAGAAATTCCCATTGTTCCCACCTACGAATCAATCAATCTTGAGTCGGATAATATTATTACCGCTACAGGAAAAGATTTTTATCAGAATGGGGGAGCTACATTATTTCATGGCCCAGCTTTTCAGGAAGTTAAAAGAGTTTTAAATATTAGTCCTGACAAGATAACTACAGAATGTTTTTGGCAAGGAATCAGCGAACAAGAACAAGGACAATTTCCAGTTCAATGGGTGAATCCTTATACAACTGACTTGAGTATGCACGCTTTATGGATTTGGACACAGCATTTCCATCAAGAAGGTTGCTTACCTGGAAGAGTAGATAAATTTGAACAGTTTGCAGCTGTACCATGCAATGAAACTTTTTATGTTTCTTGTGAAGTAAAAGCCAAAACAGCAAGTAGCGCGATCGCCAACTTTATCATACACGATGCTCAAGGGCAAATTTATTCACAAATGCTCGGAGCTAACGCCATTATTTGGTCTATGAAATTACTCAAAAGCTAGTAGTCTACTAGGTTCGTAGTGAGCGCTTTAGCGCTCAATTCAGCACTTTAGTGCTGACTACAAACATTTTCCTTTTAACACTCAGTTAGCAAGCTTTCATCGCATATTGACTTGCATTTATTCAGTTTGGGGAACAGCGTAAATCCTAGCGTTTCTTAGTTACTTCTTGCCTAATACCCAAACAGGTAAGTTAAATGCCTAGCGGCTGATGAGGATATAAACAGTGGAAAAAATAGCTATCATCGGATTATCTTGTCTATTCCCCGATGCTCAAAATCCTGAAGAATTTTGGCAGAATCTTATTGCTCAAAAAGATTCGACATCATCTGCAACTTCTGCGGAAATAGGGGTAGACCCGACAATGTTTTACCACCCAGTTAAAGGTACACCAGATAAAACATATTCTCTCAAAGGCGGATACATCCGCAATTTTCAGTTTGATCCATCTGAGTATAATCTACCAGCAGAACTTGCGGAAAGCTTGGATGATACTTTTAAATGGTCGCTCTATGCTGCTAAACAAGCAATTGTGCAGAGTGGTTATTGGGGAAATCAAGATGTTCTTTCAAAGTGTGGCGTAATTTTGGGAAATCTCTCATTCCCAACAAAATTTTCTAATCAATTATTCTCTCCGATTTACCAGCAAACTATTGCGCCTGCTGTTAGAGAACTTTTGCAGTATGAAGACTTCGATTTGGCTGGATTAACTACAAATAAAGCGTCTTTATACAATGCTATGATATCTGGCTTACCAGCCGCCGTAGTTGCTAGAGCTTTTGAACTATCGCAGATTCATCTATGTTTAGATGCTGCTTGTTCTTCATCATTTTATGCTATCAAGCTTGCGTCTCATTATTTGCGATCACACAAAGCTGATGTAATGTTAGCTGGAGCAATTAGTTGTGCAGATTCTCTGTTTGTGCGGATGTTATTTTCTGGTGTTCAAGGATATCCAGAAAATGGTATTAGTTCCCCATTCGATAAGTCATCTAGAGGACTAACTCCCGCTGATGGTATTGGCATGGTAATGCTGAAAAGATATTCTGATGCTGTGAGAGATGGCGATAATATTCTCGCTACCATCTGCGGTAATGGACTATCGAATGATGGCAAGGGTAAACATTTACTTAGCCCTAATTCTAAAGGGCAAACTTTGGCTTTTGAAAGAGCTTATACTGAGGCACAAATTAGTCCCCAAAGTATCGATTATCTAGAGTGTCATGCTACTGGTACATTACTAGGAGATACCACCGAAGTCAAATCTATAGAAACCTTTTTTGGTCAATATCATGCTACCCCTCAGCTAGGTTCTGTGAAAGCTAATGTTGGTCACTTGTTGACCGCTGCTGGCATGGTTGGTTTGACTAAAGTGGTTTTGAGTATGGCTCATGGCGTAATTCCGCCAACTATTAATGTTTCTGAGCCTTTAACATCTGAAAGTGGTATAATTTCCGCTGACAAAATTGTCAGGAAAGCTACAGCATGGCCACATAAGAATACATCAATTAAACGGGCCGCTGTAAGTGCTTTTGGTTTTGGCGGTACGAATTCCCATCTAATTGTTGAACAAGGAACTACAACACCAGCTGACTCAATTGCACCGCTTCCACCAGCCAAAATTGCCATTGTTGGTATGGATGCGTTTTTTGGTGGCTGCAATGGATTAGATGCTTTTGAACGCAGTATTTATGACGGTAAACAGCATTTTATTTCCCTACCACCAAACAGATGGCATGGAATTGAACAGCAAGAAAACTTACTCAAAGAATACGGATTGACTGAGGGGAAAGCACCAGTAGGGGCATATATCAAAGATTTTGATATCGATACTTTAGCTTACAAAATCCCCCCGAATGAAGTTGAAAAGCTAAATCCGCAACAACTGTTATTGCTGAAGGTGAGCGATCGCGCCCTCAAAGATGCCAAAATTCAAGAAGGTAGCAATGTTGCGGTTATTATTGCCGCAGAAGCCGAATTTTCTGTACATCAGTTACAGCAGAGATGGAATTCGTCCTGGCAAATTCAAGATGGCTTGAACGATGCACAAATTACTTTACCAGAAGAAAAACTTGCTCAACTAGAAAGCATTGTCAAAGACAGTGTTCACAATCCAGTAGAACTTGGTGAATATCTCAGTTACATCGCCAATATTATGGCGAGTCGGATTTCTGCACTGTGGAATTTCACCGGGCCGGCGTTCACCGTTGCGGCGGTGGAAACTTCCGTTCTTAAGGCGTTGGAAGTGGCACAAATGCTACTAACTACCGGGGAAGTTGATGCTGTTGTTGTTGGTGCTGTTGATTTAGCAGGCGGCGTGGAAAATGTCTTGCTGCGAAACCAACACTCACAAATTAACACTGGTGTTAATACTTTAAGTTACGACCAGAAAGCAGATGGCTGGATGGTTGGCGAAGGCGCGGGTGCAGTTGTGCTAAAGCGTCATGAAACCGCTCAAGAAAATAATGAACGCATCTATGCAGTCATTGATGCAATTAGTTTTGGACAAGCTAATTCGACCTCTGTAGATGCGGGAACTGTTAATGAAGTTTGCAACCAAGCTTTTCAGTTGGCGGGTATTGACCCTACAGAGGTGAACTATGTGGAAGTTTGCGGTAGTGGTATTCCCCAAGAAGATGCAGCCGAAATTACAGGTTTACTGCAAGCTTATCCTCCGGTGGGAAATGGTCTACACTGTGCGCTAGGTAGTGTCAAAGCTAATATTGGTCATACCTATGTAGCTTCGGGAATTGCCAGTTTAATTAAAACCGCTTTGTGTCTGCATTACAGATACATTCCTGCTACCCCTAACTGGTCTGGCGTCAAAACACCACAAATTTGGGAAGGCAGTCCTTTCTATGTCGCCACGGAATCAAGACCCTGGTTTCTGGACAAAGGTGGCACACGCAGAGTTGCAGCAATTAACGGTATGGGGATAGATGGGACTTACGCTCATTTAATCTTGTCAGAAGAACCCGTTCAAGAGGAGCGCAGCAGCAAGTATTTGCAGCAAATGCCTTTTTATCTTTTCCCCATAGCAGCGGAAAATAGATCAGATTTACCCGAACTTCTCAACAGTCTCCAGCACACTATCGAGGATAGTTCTTCTTTAGCAGCGATCGCTAGTCAAACATTTGCGACTTTTAAACAACATCCTGAAGCAAAATATGCTCTAGCAATTACAGGACGCAACAAAAAAGAACTACTCAAAGAAATTGAATCGGCTCACAAAGGTGTAAATAATGCTTTTGAAAATGGGACAGATTGGCAAACACCTTTAGGTAGTTATTTCACGGCTAAACCATTAGGTAAAAATGGAGCTTTAGCTTACGTTTATCCAGCGGCAGTCAATTCTTATATCGGCATTGGTCGCACTGTCTTCCGCTTATTTCCCAAAGTCTTTGAGGACTTGAAAAGTAACAATCTCTACAACCGTGCTGCTGATGTTGAGAAACTGGTTTATCCCAGAAGCTTGAATAAGTTGTCAACAAGGCAATTAGAAACTCTTGAAAAGCAATTGTTAGATGATTCTCTAGCAATGTTTGAAAGTGAAATAGCTTTTGCTAGATACATGACGGCAATTTTTCGAGATGATTTTCAAGTCAAGCCACAATGCGTTTTTGGCTACAGCTTGGGTGAAACTAGTATGATGGTTGCCCAAGGAGTTTGGAGTGATTTTGAGGGTGGAAGTAACACTTTAAATTCGTCTCCGTTGTTTGGAGATAAGTTATCTGGCCCGAAAAATGCGGTGCGTGAATATTGGGGATTGACACCAAATTCACAAAACAATGATTTTTGGAGTACCTATGTTCTCATGGCTACTCCATCACAAATTAGGGAATGTATTAAACATGAGAAGCATGTTTATTTAACTCAGATTAATACACCAGAGGAAGTTTTAATTGCTGGTGAAACAGCAGCTTGTAAAAGAGTGATTGAAACTCTAGGTTGCAATTCTTTTCCGGCTCCCTTCGATCATGTGATCCATTGTGAGGCAATGCGATCGCAATACGAGGAAATTAAGAAGGTAAACACTTTACCATCCCAAAATCTTCCGGGTGTTGTATTCTATTCGGCGGCTGATTATCAACCTATAGCACTGGATAGTGAGGTTATTGCTCACAATATTGCTACAGGATTATGCCAAGAACTGGATTTCCCGCGATTAGTTAACCATGTCTACGATGATGGTGTCCGAATATTTCTTGAAGCGGGTGCTGGTAGTGTTTGTTCTCGATGGATTGATAAAATCCTCGGCAATCAAGAACACATCACAATATCTCTAAATCGTAGAGGTATGGATGACCATACTTCGATGGTCAAAGCTTTAGCAAAACTACTCAGCCATCAGGTGAATGTGGATTTATCACCACTGTACAGTCTCACACCAGAAACTAATAACCATAAAACAACCTTGAGAACAATTACCCTAGGTGGCAACCCAATTACTAACGCAATATTGAGTGAAGAAAACCGGAAACTTTTTCAAGATATAGGTGAACAAATTAAACGCGATTCTCCTTTTGAGAGGCTGCGCCAACGCACCCAAAAACAGCAGCTAAATATACCTAATCTCCGAAACTTGGAAATAAATTCTGTGAACATTGGTGGTGCGATCGCTCAAGAAAAAAGTAATTCCCATCACATTTTACCATCTAATACTCAACCAGAAGAAGTCAAAACGAAAAATATCATTGATAACGGTTTTGAACTTAAAGAACAATTACAATCTTCTGAGTTAAGCGTAATTGAGCAGCAAATTCCTCAACCCATTTCTTCTCCACCTGCCATAACCCAAAAATTTGGTAAAACCATCAGTATGTTCGATTTAAATAAGTCCCAGTATCAAAAGCTCAACTCTAATAATTCAAAGTTAACTAGAGCACATACTGTTTTTTTACAGGCAAGACAAGACTTTAGTCAGCAAATGAGTGAAATCATTCAATTGCAATTAGCTTGTGCCGAAAATCTACTTAACGAAGAAACCTAATAATGAAGCGTGTAGGCTCTATAAAAGAGTCTACATTGTTCAACTTTTATTCGATACTAGGTACTAAGAATTAGGGACTCTTAAGATTTGGTTAAAACCCCGCCTAACGTGAATCGGATTTCTTCCCCAGTACCCAATCCCTAGTACCCAGTACCCAGTCCTGCTTATAATTTGAGGGATAACTGCCGTGACAACCGTAGATGCGGTACTCAGTAAACACGATAATGGTCTTGGATTTTCTGCCTGTTCTCATCACCAAAACCAAGTTTGGAAAGGTTCTTTAGAATCTATATCTTTTGAGCAATCAGCCATCAAAGAAAAATTGATGGTATTAGATAAACCTTGCTACATCGTTAAAGTTGCCGGAAAAATTGGTGTCACTAACGAAGGATATTTATCTGCTGCTGAGAATGACACAACATCACAAGTAGAACTGCTGACATTTGTACCACCAATTCGTATTCAACAATTAGGAGATCCCAATTTTATCTCCTTTCATGGCGTTAAATATGCCTATGTCACTGGTGCAATGGCTGGTGGTATTGCTTCTGAAGAAATGGTCATTGCACTTGGAAAACAACAAATTTTAAGTTCCTTTGGCGCAGGTGGTTTAACTCCAGACCGTTTAGAAGCGGCGATTAATCGCATTCAACAAGCTTTACCTCAAGGGCCCTATGCTTTTAATTTAATTCACAGTCCCAATGAACCCGCAATTGAACGGCGTGCGGTAGATTTATACCTCAAATATCAGGTAAGAACGGTAGAAGCTTCAGCATTTCTCGATTTGACTCCTAACATCGTCTACTACCGTGCTGCTGGACTTGGTTTAAATGACGCCAATCAAATTGAAATCAAAAATAAAGTCATTGCCAAAATTTCTCGCCGAGAAGTAGCGACTAAATTTATCCAACCAGCACCAGCTAGAATCCTCAAAGAACTTGTTGAGCAAGGATTAATAACTGAGTTACAAGCAACTCTTGCAGCCAAAGTTCCGATGGCTGATGATATTACCGTCGAGGCTGATTCTGGTGGTCATACAGACAATCGTCCTTTAGTCTGTTTGTTGCCTTCTATTATTGCCTTGCGCGATGAAATTCAGGAAAAATATCATTACCAAACACCCGTTAGAATTGGCGTAGCTGGAGGAATAGCTACACCGCAATCAGCTTTAGCAGCTTTTATGATGGGTGCGGCTTATATTATGACTGGCTCAATTAATCAGTCATGTATTGAATCTGGAGCTTGTGAACATACTAAAAAATTACTAGCTCAAGCAGAAATGGCTGATGTGATGATGGCTCCAGCCGCAGATATGTTTGAAATGGGGGTAAAACTACAAGTCCTCAAACGGGGTACGATGTTCCCCATGCGAGCGCAGAAACTATTTGAATTATATCGAACTTATGACTCGATTGAAGATATTCCTTTACCAGAAAGAGAGAAATTAGAAAAGCAAGTTTTTCGCAAAAGTATTGCTGAGGTATGGGAAGGTACTGCAACTTATTTGTCGCAAAAAAATCCTGAGAAACTAGGTAAAGCGGTCAATAATTCTAAGTTGAAAATGGCGCTAATTTTCCGCTGGTATTTAGGATTATCTTCTCGGTGGTCTAGTTCTGGTGAAAAAGGTCGAGAAGTCGATTATCAAATTTGGTGTGGCCCGGCAATGGGTAGTTTCAATGACTGGGTGCGTGGTTCTTATCTATCTGAACCCAAAAATCGTCGAGTCGTTGATGTTGCTGACCAAATTATGACTGGTGCAGTCTTTTTATACCGCATCCAAAGTTTAAAAATTCAAGGACTGCAAATACCTAATTATTACAGTCAGTATCACCCTCGTTCTACACTATTAGAGAGCTAAAAAATGAGTATAAAACAGACTTGTACCGCAGCAGATATTCAAGTTTTCTTAGTATCTAACTTAGCTGCTTTACTAGAGTTAGAAACAGATGAAATAGATGTTAAAGAGCATTTAGAAAGCTATGGTTTGGATTCAGCCCAGGCGATGATTCTGGTGGGTAAATTGGAGAAATTGTTGGGATTTCAACCTTCTCCACTTCTTCTGTGGCATTACCCAAATATTGAAGCTCTTTCGCAACGTTTAGCTGAAGAATTGCAAGAAAAGTCAGAGGTTCAAGATACAGGGAATGTCAACACTGCTACCCCTGTTCTAAATTTAAAAGCCGAAGCTGTTCTTGACCCTACTATTCATCCTGGCGCTGTACCTAACGTGCTAGGTGAACCCAAGAAAATCTTTTTAACTGGAGGAACAGGCTTTTTAGGAGCTTTTCTAATCCAGGGACTATTACAAGAAACTAAGGCAGATATATATTGCTTAGTACGTGCTGCTGATGCAGAAGAAGGTAAGAGCAAACTACAAAAGAACCTGCAACAATACGCAGTTTGGCAGGAACAGTTTAATTCCAGAATCATTCCTGTTGTCGGTGATTTATCTCAACCACTTTTAGGGATTGGCTCTGAACAGTTTCAAATCTTAGCTGCCAACATTGATACTATTTATCATAGTGCTGCTTTGCTGAATTATGTTTATCCCTATTCAGCACTGAAAACTGCTAATGTTCTGGGAACTCAAGAAGTTTTACGATTAGCGTGTCTAACTAAAGTCAAGCCTGTACATTACGTTTCTAGTGTCGCTGTTTTTGAATCACCTGCTTATGCTGGTAAGATAGTTAAAGAACAGGATGAATTTAGTCATTGGGAAGGTATTTATCTGGGTTATTCTCAGACTAAATGGGTAGCTGAAAAGTTAGTCAAGATTGCTGGTGAACGAGGACTTCCTGTAACTATCTACAGACCGCCATTAATTTCAGGTGATAGCCAAACAGGTATTTGTAACACCCATGACTTTATCAATCTAATGACCAAAGGCTGTCTACAAATGGGAAGTTTTCCCGATGTAGACTATATGTTGGATATGTCTCCTGTAGACTATGTTAGCAAAGCCATCGTTTATCTATCAAAGCAAAAATCATCTATAGGCAAAGCTTTCCATTTACAACATCCTCAACCTATTTCCTTGAAGAACTTAGTTGAGTGGATACGCTCTTTTGGTTATCCAGTTGAAATGATTCCTTATGACCAATGGCAAGCAGAGTTAATTAATAATGTGTCTTCTGTGGACAATCCTTTATATACCCTGCGACCTTTCTTATTGGAACGCTGGTCTGATGAACAACTGACCATTCCTGATTTGTATTTGCAAGCCAGAAGACCCCATATTAGCTGCCAAGATACTCTTCATGCACTAGCTGGTAGCTCTATTGTTTGTCCACCTATCGACTCTAAATTGTTGATGACTTATACCGCGTATTTGATTCAAAGCGGCTTTTTGAATGTCGCATAAGTAAGTCTGCGGGAGACTCCGTTATCTCGTAGACAAAGAGGGATAGCCGCACGCCGTTATACCAATTTAAAAAAAGAATGTGACAGATAGACCATGTAGAGACGTTGCAATGCAACGTCTCTACCAAAGGATTTGTTGCAATCATGCTCAAAAACTCTACACCACAAGTTGTGTAGAGTTTTTTATTCAACGACGGCTTTCAACGTGAGTTTTTTCCTGGGAAATAGTCTTTGGCTTCTTAGAGTTATTAGATTGATTAGATTTGCGGTTTTTCTTGAAGACGCGATCGCTCAATGTTTGAATTACGATATACAAAACTGGTACTACAAACAGAGTCAAGAAGGTAGCAACAAGCATCCCGCCAAATACTGTTGTACCAAGTGATTGTCGGCTACCTGCTCCTGCTCCCGTGGCAATTGCTAGCGGAAAAATCCCTAACAACGTAGAAATAGCAGTCATGAGAATTGGGCGCAAACGCTGTTGTGAGGCTTCAAGAGCAGCCTTGGTAATTGAATAACCGCGATCGCGCAACTGATTAGCAAATTCTACAATCAAAATCGCGTTTTTACTCGCCAATCCAATCAACATTACCAAACCAATTTGACAGTAAACATCGTTGGGCAAACCACGCAAGGATTGAGCCGCCAGCGCCCCCAAGATAGCTAAGGGCACAGCTAGAAGAATAATAAAAGGATCGACGTAGTTCTCGTATTGGGCAGCCAAAACCAAGAAAACGAAAACAAGCCCAAGACTGAAAATGATCGGTGCTTGACCGCCAGACTCCTGTTCTTCGGCAGAAATACCAGACCATTCATAACCTAAAGTCGGGGGCAAAATATCTTGGGCTAACTGCTCCATTACCTGAATTGCTTCCCCAGAACTAGAACCCGAAGCTGCTGAGCCAGTGATTTCAATCGAGCGAAATAGATTATAGCGATTTATTGTTTGTGCTCCAGTAGTGGGAGTAATCTTTACTAAATTGCTCAGAGGAATCATCCTATCTTGTTCGTTGCGAACATATAGTTGACCGATATCATCAGGGTTAGCTCGGTACTGTGCATCTGCTTGTACATAAACGCGGTAATTTCGCTGCTGTAACGTAAAGTCATTAACATATTGAGATCCCAACAGAGTTTGCAGTGTATTAAAGATATCTGCTATGGGAACTTGTAACGCCTTAGCTTGGTTGCGATTCACTTCTACAAGCACCTGGGGCGTATTTGCTGAAAAAGTGGTGTAAACACTTTGCAGTCCAGGTGTTTGATTGGCTTTTGCAATTAATTGGTTTGCCACTTGAACTAAAGTATCAAGACCCACGTTTCCTTGGTCTTGTAGCTGAAATTGGAAACCACCAGTAGAGCCTAAACCCGGAATTGCTGGGGGATTACTTGGGAGGACTCTGGCTTCGGATATCGCTGACAGCCTTCCTCTTAAGTTATTGATAATTGCCTGTACTGACTGCTCTGCTCCAGTTCGGTCTTCCCAAGGGTTAAGAGAAGTAAAAACTACACCATTGTTAGCAGTATTACCAGAGAAACCAAAACCACCAATTGCAAAAGTACTTCTGACTTCGGGCAATTTCAAGATTTCTTGTTCTACCTTAGCCATCACTTCATCGGTATATTCTAACGAGACCCCTGCTGGCCCTTGGATCAGGGTGATAAAGTAGCCTTGGTCTTCTTCAGGTAAAAATGCTGTTGGGACGCTGATAAACAGCCAAGCTGTCAACCCTAAGCTGGCGACAAACACAGCCAGAATAATGTATTTAATCTTGACTATCTGATTAAGAACTCGCTGATAACCTCGGCCCAACCAGTCAAGAAATCCATTAATGCGGTCAAAAATCCACCCCAACCAACCACCAGGTTTTTCTCTTTGACGTAGTAACAAACCTGAGAGTGATGGAGTAATTGTCAACGCTAAAAAGGTAGAAATCGCAATAGAAAAGGCGATCGTCAAGGCAAACTGTTGATAAAGCGCTCCCGTCGTTCCTGGGAAAAAAGCAACTGGGACAAACACGGCCATGAGTACAAGTGAAGTTGCAATCACTGCGCCAAATAGCTCGTGCATTGCTGTGGAAGCAGCTTCACGCGGCTCCATGCCTTCTTCTTGGATGAGGCGCGAGATATCCTCAACCACAACGATCGCATCATCAACGACCATCCCAGTTGCTAGGGTCAAACCGAACAATGTCAAGCTATTAATCGTGAACCCAAAAACTTTGATGAAAGCAAAAGTCCCAATCAAAGCAACTGGAATTGTCAGGGACGGGATAATTGTGGTGCGCCAGTCTTGCAAGAAGACAAAGATGATTAACACAACTAAAGCGATCGCGATCAATAAAGTCACGACCACTTCTGTAAGTGAAGCTTGCACAAACAAAGTTGTGTCAAACCCAATATCATATTTGATTCCTGGGGGGAAATTAAGAGCCAGCCTTTGCATTTCGGCTTTAGCCGCATTCGCAACATCCAAAGCATTACTACCAGGTAGTTGATAAATTCCCAACCCTACAGCATCTTTGCCCCGAAATCGCAGGAAGGAATCGTAGTTTTCTGCTCCTAGTTCCACCCTACCAACATCTTTCAGCCTGACCAGCGTGCCATTTTCCCCTGTTTTGATAATAATATTCTCAAACTCTGTAACATCTTGCAGTTGGCTCTGGGCCTGCACGTCAAGTTGATATCTTTGCCCCTCTGGTGCTGGCTGCTGTCCGAGCCGCCCCGCGCCTACTTGTAAATTCTGTTCTTGGAGGGCTGCGGTTACATCCTCAGCAGTGAGACTGCGACTAGCAAGCTGGCTTGGCTCTAGCCACACACGCATCGAATACCTACGTTCGCCAAAAATAGTGACATCACCAACGCCTTCTACACGTTTGAGAGCATCTACTAAATAGATGTCAGCGTAGTTACTTAAAAAGATGGTGTCATACTCGTTGTTGTCTGTATACAGACCAAAACCCATGAGAATGGAGCTAGATCTTTTCGTAACAGTGACTCCTGTCTGCTGCACCACTTCTGGTAACTGAGCTTCGGCCGCAGACACGCGGTTTTGGACATCAACAGCGGCAATATCTTGGTTACGGTTCGCGTCAAATGTGACTGATATTGAACTACTACCAGAGTTACTACTACTCGAACTGATATACCTCTGACCGGGAATACCATTAATTTCTCTTTCTAAAACAGTCGTAACGGTATTTTCGACAACCTCAGCATTCGCTCCCGTGTAGTTGGCACTAACGTTAACTTGGGGAGGACTAATTTCAGGATATTGAGCAATTGATAGCGTGGGAATACTAATCGCTCCAACTAGCAAGATGAGTATGGTGCAGACGCTAGCAAAAACAGGTCGCTTAATAAAGAAGTCAACAAACATAAGTAGATTAGCAGTAGGACTATTGAATTTAGGACTTACGCAATAACTCTCTGAAAGAAACTCTTATTTCTTTGTGTCCTTTGTCTTGAGAAGTTCTGAGCGGAGGAAACCTCTCTTACAAAGTTCTGATCGGAGGAAACCTCCGCTCAGACTTTGCGCTCTGCTCAGACTTCTCGCTGCGTCCTTTGCAGTTATTTTTTCCTGATTCTGCGTAAGTCCTGGAATTTAAAAAGCAGCAGTCAGAAGTCAGAAAATTCTGTTTCCTGACTGCTGAATTCTGACTTTTTCCTCACGAAAAACCGATTTTTGCAAGAAGTCTAATACTATTTACCCTACGATTCTGGGGTAATAGGAGCATTATTTCTCAGGTTAAGCAAACCTGTGACGATGATTCTTTCTCCTGCTTTTAATCCTTCGAGTACTTGATAACTATTACCTTGGATGTTGCCTAGCTTAACTGGCTTTTGTCTAGCTACCAGTTGAGGTTTTTCTTGCTGAGTTTCTGCTTGTTCAGCTACATAAACAAAAGTTTGCCCTCCCACGCGAGAGATTGCCTCAGTTGGAATGAGAACCCCAGGACGCTCTTGCCAAATGACTCTTGCTTGCACGTATGAATTAGCCCGCAGTTGACCTTTAGTATTGTCAAATAGGGCTTTAATTAGTACAGATTGAGTTTCATCAGCAGTCTGAGGAGAAATGAAGAATACTTTACTAGTACCAACTACCTGATCCTGTGAGTTAATTAGCTCTACTGGAGTACCTTCACGCACTCTAGTAGCCTGCTGTAAGGGCAGAGAAATATTTACTTCTAAGGGTTGATTTTGAGTAATGGTTGTTAGTTGAGTAGAAGTATTAACAAAGTCTCCTAGCTTAACTGGAATATTACCAACAGTTCCCGCAAAAGGTGCTTTCAATTGGAAGTACTGAAGTTGAACTTGTGCTTGCTTTGTATTCGCTTGTGCTTGCTGCACAGCTTTTTCAGCCTGGGCTACAACAGCTCGCTGAGCTTCAATCCGCTGATTGATCGCAGCAAGGCTGGAGTTAGCTGCTTGGAGTTGATTGAAATATTGATCTCTAGTATCTCGTGATACTGCTCCTTCTGTTGCTAGACGAGAGTATCTTTCGTATTGCTGTTGGCTTAATCTTGACTGAGATTGGTTGGAAACCCGCTCAGCTTCTAGAGAACTGAGTGTTGCTCTCGCATTTTTGACTTCAGCTTGTGCCGCTGCAATACTGGCACTAGCACTACTAACTGCTGCTTGTTGTTCATCAGGATTGATTTGAAGAATCGGCGTACCAGGTTTCACCTCATCCCCTGGTCTAACAAAAATCTGGGATACTCGACCCTGAATTTGAGGCACAAGAGTGACTGCTCGGCGTGACTCTAAGTTGGCGACAAACTCCGAACTTTCTCTAATTGTTCCTGTCGCCACTGGAGATATTTTTACAGGTATCGCTTGTGTTTGACTTTGACCTGCTGGTGTTTGCGTTTGAGCATTGCTGTGCCACCAACGCCAACCAATACCTCCGCCAGCTAGCAGCGCGATCGCCCCTAAAACCAGCAGCCACTTCCGTTTTTTTGATGATGAGTATTTTTGTTCAGATTCTTGCGAAGCATCAGTATTAACTTCATCTACCGTGTCAGTATCTTCCGATATAACTGCCACGTTAGAGCGCTGATCATCGCTGTCATCTTTACCCGCTCTTATCTGCTTTGTTTCCTCGAAAGATTCTGAGTTTTTCATAATGCGTAACTACCTAATTGGATAATCTCCTTTAAACAGGAAAAATGAGCAATCAACAGATGCTTTTAATGACATTTTAATTTCACTTTATTTGTCCTCTCATAGAAAATCACTATAAACATCTAATGATTTATTATTGTTAATTCATATCTCCTGAGATTTTTGTATAGGTGTTTGAGCTTGATGTTTAATTGTTTTAATATCTTATTAAAGCCTTTTTACTCGTAATTTGTAACTTCTCCTATAGGTAGATATTTTAAATTTTAATAACCTTTTCAATCTTACAAAGACATATCTGAGAAGTTATTAAATCAAGACAATCTTCTACTGAACACAACTTTATTAAGCAGTGTTTGGTCAGGTAAATTAAGCAATACCCTTCAATACTCCTCAAATTAATTTTTTAACTTTTCTTGGTAAGTTAGCTGGTGTTTATATACTAAATATCTTGCATCTAGCTTTTCGTCCATCAAGAAATAAATTCTTGGCTCATAACTCCAAGTCAGCTTTAACTGACTTAATATGTATTTCAGTCCGTTTTAGCGAACTTTGGCTATGAAGCCCTGAACTTTGGTTGAGGGTGTACTCACAGTTAAGTGCAAAATGTGACTACAAATTAATATGATACTATATAGATACATCAGTTTGATATAAATGCTTGAGTTAGCAACTTTAGGTTTACTGCTACGTGAACCCCTACATGGATATCGCCTAAAGCAGCAAATAGAACTGTTCATGAGCGGTTGCATCAGCGTCAACTACGGTGCGATTTACCCTCTGTTGAAGCGACTGGAAGAACAAGGAGCAATTTCTGTGTTAGTTGAGGGTGCAGATGGGGGTCAAACTCGTAAAGTTTACAGAATTACTGAGCTAGGGCGAGAGCGTTGGAAAAGAGAGATGCTAGAACACCCCCATGAAAGCTGGGTACACGCTCGTTCGCGCTTTATGATCAAGTTTTTCTTTTTTAGTTCTCTAGAACCCAAAGAACGGCTCAAGTTACTGGAACATCGTTTAATGGTTTGTCGGCTGCGCTTGGAAAGCCAAGAAATGGAACCACTCCCACCCGACCCCTATCAAACGGCGGCGTGGCAAAGGTATACAGCGTTTCTTCAAAGTGAAATACAGTGGCTAACCGAACAACTTGCTAGAGAGCAAACATCGATTACGCAAACGGTAAGTGGATAGTACAAGCGTGTCAATCGGTGTTTTACAGCGATTTTCATGTTTTTAGACCACACTCTTGATTTCTCTGTGTGGCTCTGCCTTGAAAAGTTCAAATCGCCGGAAGCCGGCGCTCCGACTTTTCGCTGCGCCTCTACGTGAGATCAAAAAAACGTGGTACATTTACCTAAAAATAGCTGTAAGCTGTTATGCATTTAAATTGCACATTACCTCGACATTAGCTTGACTGTTAACCGTTAACTGTCAACAGTTAACAGTTAACAACTACAAAGAGTAGTTATGCAATTTAGACGCGCGTTAGCTTAGTTATGTTATTTAGGTATAAGTGCTGAATACTGAGTAATCAAAGAATATATCCAACATTTCTTCATTCTTTACTCAGAAATCAGCAACTCAGAAATCAGTTAAAAATATCAAAACCAGTAGTGGCAATATAATTACCCTAATCTGTCGTGGTTTTAAAAATAAATTTTTAGAACTTACACATTGAGATAAAAAATCGAGTATACAATGGTAGTTGTTAGACACGAAAGCTTGACTTTTATATGCTTTTCTGTCTAACAGACTACATGTATTATAGAGTGGTCAATTAGCAGTTTGAAAGGAACTAAGTGCATTGATGCTTAAGTTTTACAATGCGTAAGTCCTAAATTTAGCTTTCCACTGCTACAGTTATCAAGCTCTCTACCAATGCACTACACAAGCATTTAAAAAGCTAAAGACTCAAGATGTTTCTTGTAGCTTTAGTCATTTAATTTACTTGATTTTAGGCAAGCGATCGCCACTGTAAATGTCAATGCAACACAGCTTAATCAAGTTGAATTCACCAACTTTATGACATGAATACAATACACCAAAGTCAGTGTAAACCAACTGCTCTTATTACTGGGGCAGCTAGTGGCATTGGCTACCAATTAGCACGCCTTTTTGCCGCTCATGATTATGATCTTGTAGTAGTAGACAGAAACGAAATAAAACTCATAGAGATGGTGTCTAAATTCCAAGAAGAATTTGGCATTTTCATCAAACCTATTATCAAGGATTTATCTATATCAACATCTCCCGAAGAAATTTTCACTGAGTTACAAAAAGCAACGATCAAAATTGATGTGCTAGTGAATAATGCTGGATTTGGGACTTACGGATTATTTAATGAAACAAATCTGACCACTGAATTGGAAATGCTCCAGGTAAATTTGGTGTGTCTGACTCATTTAACTAAGTTATTTCTCAAGGATATGGTAAAGCAAGGTGATGGCAAAATCTTAAACGTTGCCTCCGCTGCTGCTTTTCAACCAGGGCCTTTAATGGCAGTTTATTTTGCTACTAAAGCCTATATTTTATCGTTTTCAGAAGCGATCGCAAATGAATTAGAAGGTACAGGTGTCACCGTGACAGTTCTTTGCCCAGGCTCAACCGAATCTGCCTTTCATGAAAGAACAGGGATGGCAGGCTCTAAGCTGCTCAAGGGTAAGAAGATGATGGATGCAGAAACAGTAGCTAAAATTGGTTATCACGCCTTAATGCGCGGTAAAACAGTTGTTATTCCTGGTTTTATAAATAAAATACTCGCTAAAAGTGTCAGATTTATACCCAGAAAACAGGTGACAAAAATTGTCAGAAGTATGCAAGAAAATAAATAGCAAGAGTAGACGCGATTAATCGCGTCTGTACAAGGGTCAAGAGACGCGATTAATCGCGTCTGTACAAGGGTCAAGAGGCAGGAGATAATATTTATTCTTCCCCAATCCCCAGTCCCCATTCTCAAGACAAGTCTAATCAATATTGCCAGCATTTTAAATGCCAATCTAAACCTGCAACAGCCACCGCCGCAACATAATCTTTAGCAGGTACTAGTTCAACAAGACCCCAGTCTTCAGACGTTTGTAATGTGGCTGGTTCTGTGGGAGTTAGTAATACTTCAATGTGCTCTAGCCCAACTAATCCATCTCCAGTTGCCTTTAAATAAGCTTCTTTGCAAGTCCAGTAACGAAAAAATACCTCTTGCTGTTGGTTGGGAGATAGCGATCGCAATACAGCATATTCTCTAGCTAAAAAGAAGCGTTTGGCAAGAGATTCTAAGTCAGAAACCGGGCGAATATACTCTAAATCAACACCAATTTGACGAGTGCAATTCACTCCAAATAAACCTAAGTTCTGGGAATGAGACAAATTAAACACCAGTCCACTATCAGCAAATGTATCCGCTAATACTGGTTTACCTCGCAATTGATAATCAAATCGGATCTTTTGCGGCTCTATACTCAAGTAGCGACCTAATATAGTTCGCAAGATACCGCGCCCAGCGATAAAACGTTGCCGATGCTTTTGAAAATAGAACCGCTCAGCTCGAGCAATTTCGTCACTGGACAGAGTTGCAGCCAAATATTGTAGCTGTTGTTCTGGTTGGTCAAGGTCTATTTGCCAAACATGAACATCATTTGGTAACAAAGTTAAATCTGTCGGTGCAGGTAGCCAGAGATGATTAAGTGCAGTCATTAAGTCAGAAAGTCAAGGGAGGGATAAATAGAAGCAGCTGTTATAAGCTAACGCGCCTACATGTTGCATTTTCTCCTAAAGACCGTCATTAGTCATTTGTATTTACAAAGGACTAATAACTAATGACAAATATTAAGTTTAAATGTAAGCGTCACTACTTAATACTGGGTTATATATAATTAGCCGCGATCGCTTCAGTGAGTCTAATGTTATGATTTATGACTCCAAATATACCTGCCTCCTTATTACTCTAGATGTACGATCCCCAATTTGATGTTGAAACCTCTGAAAGAGAGTACGTTAAAACTCTTGACAGAGAATAGCAAATTTTCTTTTAGCTACAACATTAGTTATGACTGTATTACTCAGAGGAATTACAAGGAATGTCTGCAAGTTTTTTGGCAGTACCTAAGTTTCGTGAAGGTCAGATAGTAAGTTTTATTGGTGGGAAAGGCGTCGTCAAAAACTATCGATTTGAGTCAGATAGCTGGGACTCTTTGGTGGAAATGCCTATGGGGCCACCAGAAATGGGCCGGGTTGGTTATGAAACTATGATTTGGTTATCTGAGGTAGATATCTCTTCACCGCTCAATAGTTTTTCTCAGAAAGTGCTAAATCTGCAACAAAAAACCCTTGCCAAAGCTTGCTAAAAACCTATTAGGGTTATTTCCTTGTAAAGATAATGAGGATAAATGATGATAAATTTGGGCTATGTTGCCTTTTTTGTACTCCTACTAGCAGCGCTGCTATTAGCAATCAAGCAAATGAGCGTTGCTTTAGATGAAGTAGATATTGAGCGCTTTACTCTCTGGACAAGTATTGCTTCTGTCATTGCTGGTTTACCAATAATGTTGTGGTAGCGTCTGAATCAACGCCATCTTCTGTGCAATGATAGCTGCATCTGGTTAGATGATTGAATCAGGAACTTTAGAACCTTTGTTACTTTGTTTACTGCTCCTCCAACCATTGTAAAACTCGATTCCATGCCCACCAAGGGTCAGGGTCTTTTGCTTGACGCTGGCACTCTTTGCTGCTCAAATAGCCAACATGACCCCCGTAACGAGTCAGCAACAAATCTATTACAGGATTGCTAGCACAGGCAGCTTCTAAATCAGGTATGATAGCTGGGTGAAAAAGTGGGTCATCAGCAGCGTATACAATCAAGGTCGGTTTTGAGATCTGCGGCAGTATTTGCAGGGCGCTACTAGCTTGATAATATGCTTCTACAGAAGCAAAACCCAGTCGGTTAATTACCAGTTCCTTATCAAAATCCCAAATGCTGTTTGCTCTTTCAATTGCCGCTGGGTCAATGGTTCCAGGATGAGCATCATGTATTCGCCATGCTAGTTTTTTCAAATTCCGTGCAATCCCAGCTTCTAAATATTTGCCAAGAGGCCTCTTGACTAAATAAGATAGCGATCGCAAAGAATCCAAACTTGGGCAAATCACTGCACCACCAGCAATATCGCTGTTTTTTAGCCCAAAATACTCATCGTTTCTAGTTAGTACCGCAGCAGTTTTCACCCCCCACAACGCTAATTGTCCCCCTAAAGAAAACCCTGTGAACCAAAACTTTTTCGGACATCCCATTTCTGCTGCTGCTGCTGCAATGCGAACAAAATCTTCACCCTCGTACAACCCATCAGAAGTCAAAGTCGGGGATAATTCAGCAGTTTTGCCGTGAGCACGCCAATCAAATAACACTACAGCGTAGCCTTGAGCGTATGCCTTTTGTCCTAGAAGCTTCAAAGACCATTCCGTCTCTAGCTCACCTGTGATGCCATAAGTACCCACAATTGTGCTATGAGCATTTTCAGGGATGGCAACCCAACCAAAAATTGGTACATCTTGCCCACCCGTAAAGATTTTTTTATGGTATAACGGCTCAGGATATCGATTAATGTCCCAGGATCTTTTTCCCCACAAAGCCGTGTAAACAGTCATTGCCACCCCGTTTTGCAAAAACTTAGGCGGTTTGTAGGGAGGGTGACACATCATAGCTAGATTTTCCTGTAATTTAGTCTTGATTTCACAATTCTTTCATCTTAAGATTTATGTTAGATTTTAAAACTTTTTTATAATCTGTGCAGAAATCTTTGTATCTACCAAAGGTTCTTCTTTATCCTTAATAAGTAGTAATAATTTTTTAAGATGCCGAGGATTCTAGTCATAGACGATGACCCAGCAATTTCAGAACTCGTTGCCGTCAACTTAGAAATGGCCGGCTACGATGTTAGTCAAGCTGAAGACGGCATCAAAGGTCAGGCATTGGCTCTCCAGCTACAACCAGACTTGATCATGCTCGATCTAATGTTGCCAAGAGTAGATGGATTTACCGTTTGTCAACGCCTGCGTCGGGACGATCGCACCGCAGAAATTCCCGTGTTAATGTTGACGGCTCTAAGCCAAACTCAGGATAAGGTAGAAGGCTTCAATGCTGGCGCAGATGACTACCTTACCAAACCCTTTGAAGTTGAAGAAATGCTGGCGCGGGTACGAGCACTATTGCGGCGTACTGACCGCATTCCCCAAGCAGCCAAGCATAGTGAAATTCTTAACTATGGATCACTCACCCTCGTTCCCGAAAGATTTGAGGCGATATGGTTCAATGAGACAGTGAAATTGACTCACTTGGAATTTGAGCTACTTCACTGCTTGCTTCAACGCCACGGTCAGACAGTTTCCCCCAGTGAAATCCTTAGAGAAGTTTGGGGTTACGATCCAGATGATGACATTGAAACAATTCGGGTGCATATCCGCCACTTGAGAACTAAGTTAGAACCAGATCCCCGCCATCCTCGTTATATTAAAACTGTATATGGCGCGGGATATTGTCTAGAGTTACCCGGTGTACCTCCATCAGCTGAGGGAGCTTCCACATCAGTGGTTGAGTAAACGATTTGGCACTCTGTTCTGGAAAAATTCCCTGAGTGCCAGTCAATTAGTAACAGGTATTAAGATTACCAGTTAGTTACTGCTTGAGCGATCGCCTTTTGAGCTTGAGCGAAAGACTGTTCACGAGCAGCCTCACCCGCATTGAGGTTTTCCAGATGAATGAAAGAAACGTCTGTAATGCCAATAAAGCCAAAAATCGCTCTCAGATAGGGTTCTTGATAATCATAAGGAGCTGCGGGACTTCCATTTGTAAAGCTACCACCACGAGCCGTGATCACTAACAACTTTTTCCCTTCAACCAACCCTTGAAAATTCCCTTGCGCTGTAACAGCGAAGGTGCGACCAACACGAACAATTTGGTCAATGTAAGCCTTGAAGGTAGAAGGTATATTAAAGTTGTACATCGGTATACCGAAGACGTAGCGGTCAGCTGCAAGAAACTCATCAACTAAAGCATCAGACACCTGAATTGCCTCTGCTAATTCAGGTGTGTGTGCCTGCGGTGGTGTAAAAGCAGCAGCAATCCATGATTCATCTACATGAGGAACAGGATTGTGACCTAAGTCTCGATAGCTTACTGAGCTTTCAGGATGAACGGTTTGCCATTCTGTGACAAATTTATGGGTAAGTGTGCGTGAATGAGAACGCTCACCACGCGGACTAGAATCAATATGGAGAATATTTGTCATAAATAAATTTCCTACAAAAAATCGCTCCTACAAGTCTTTAACAGTGTTGAGGTCAAATTTTAAGTTCATCCCACCCCTAAAAGGGGATGGGATAACACGAAAGATTGTTGACAGTTGACTGTTAACTGTTAACCGTCAACGGCGTCGGGGCGTCTTTCATCACCTACCGAGAAGGAATGGGTTTTCCTGACGCCTTTTTATAAAACACTGCCGAGTTGACTTTAAACTATGTATAGCTAATATGAGAAGTAGGCACTGAAAAGTAAGATACTTACTAAAAAGTAACTATGAAAGCTGAAGCAGAAAACCATAGCAGGCTGAATTGTGAAGTGGAAACCACGCTAAAGGTGATTGGCGGACGCTGGAAGGTTTTGATTATTAGAGAATTAATGACCAACGTAAAACGGTTTGGCGAATTGCAGCGAGCCTTACCCGGAATTACTCAAAAAATGCTGACCCAGCAACTTAGAGAAATGGAGGAAGATGGTATTATTCATCGAGAAGTTTATCCTCAAATCCCACCCAAAGTGGAATATTCATTAACTTCTTTGGGAGAAAGTTTGCAACCAATTCTTTATGCAATGCATGAATGGGCTATTAAACATTACAGCTCAAATAAATCACATTTAAGTTAAAAATGAGCGTTGCTTTTTAAGGTGTAATGTATTTTTCTTGGTGTTTTAGTATCTTGGTGGTTCAAAAGTCAATTTTTTAACCATCAAGACACGTTCGCGGAGCGTCTCGCAGAGAAGACACGAAGATAAAAAGTCCGAAATTATGTAAACTTGTTTGGATTTTTGCCTACCTTGAAATGTATAGTCCTATGAGAGATGCAATTTTTGACTTTCATACTCATATTCAGCAAGCCCTGAAAATGCTTAATGGTTCAACCTTCTTCTATAAAGATGCTACGCAAACAGTAAATTAAAAATTCGGAATTACTCAAAATTAATTTTGAGTTTATTAGTTATTTTGCAAATATTCAATCGCCGCTTCTAATTTTGAGGAATATCTTTCAGCAAACCTTTCAAACCAAAGTCCTTCAGATGAAAAAGGATCTAATTTAGTTAACCATTCTTTTGCCTGTACTCTCAGAGCTTCTATTTGTTTAGCTTTGAGTTTTTCTTGTTGAATTCGTTCTTGTTCTAGTTCTTGTTGCCTTTTTAACTCCTCAGCAGCATCTTGCTCTGCAAAATTGGCCTTGACTTCTGCTAAAAGATTATCTATTAAAGATGCCGACTTTTTTGACGGTTGGATAAACGACTTGGCTATGTTTGACTTTGGTTGCTGCTGTTTAGGTTGTACTTCTTCGTACTCAGCTTTGAGTTGAGCTAACAGTTCATCAATAGAATCCATTGTTGCAAGTCCTATAAACAGTATAGCTAGTACGTTATAGCGGAAATCAACATACTGACCGACAAGATATTAGAAGCCAATAAAACAAGGATTTTTGACCTTTTTAATTTTTTAACTTCGCAAGCGTTGCTAGTCATTAATAGCATTAAGCAGCACTTCTGATAAACTTAAATCTTCCATATCTTCCATAGTAATAGTGTCACAGATATCAAACTTAGCACCAGCACTTTGAAGCTCATCGTCCAAAACTTTGAGAAAGCGGGTAGCTTGCTGATCTGTACCAACTTGAATAAAGGAAATGCCTAATTCTTCATCTCGATCCATACGACGAGAAGCTTCAATAATTACCCTCATTACAGCTTTGCGATCATCTGGTTCACCATCAGTAACTACTAAAATAGTTTCACCATTTGGCTTAGTTTGACCAGATGTTTTGCGTTGAAAGTAGTCATCAGTTGCGTGTTTCAATACCCCCGCCAAATCAGTAGTACCAGAGGGGTCATTTTCTTGGAAAATTTGTGATACTTTAGCTGATGTGACATTTTCATAACGCTTGAATTTACCTGAAAATACATAAATAGTGATGCCATCTGGATCAAATTGCTCACACTTACTAGCTAAAGCTAAGGTAGATTCCTGTGCTGCTACCCATCGGCTTCTACCACCCTTTTGATCTGGTGTGGCCATGCTGCCGCTTTTGTCAATAATCAAGGTGTAATCACGATTTTCTAGCATTATTCAATTCTCCAATTAAGAGTCAAAAGTCAAAACCTTTAGGCTATCGACGCATTAGTCCGTTATTGCGTTCATTAATACATCTGCCAGACTCATGTCTTCTAAATCGTCTAAAGTCACTGTGTCGCAAATATCAAATTTAGCGCCAACACTTTGCAACTGGTCATCCAAAGCTTTGAGAAACTTAGTAGCCTGAGAATCTGAACCGACTTGAATCATAGAAATTCCCAATTCTTCATCACGCTCCATTTGGCGAGTGGCTTGAATTATGACTTCAAATACTGCTTTGCGATCGTCTGGTTCACCATCGGTAATTACTAAAATTGTCTCGCCATTGGGTTTGGTTTGACCAGCTGCTTTGCGTTTAAAGTAATTATTGAGAGCATCTTGAAGTACACTTGCTAAGTTTGTCGTACCAGCAGGGTCATTTTCCAAAAATATCTGCGCTACTTTGGCTGAGGTGACATCATCGTAGCGTTTAAATCTACCGGAAAACACGTAAACAGTGATGCCATCTGGGTCAAACTGTTCGCATTTTCTTGCTAAAGCCAGAGTAGACTCTTGGGCTATCTCCCATCTACTTCTACCACCTACTTGATCAGGGGTGGACATACTGCCACTTTTGTCAATGATTAATGTATAGTCGCGATCGCTCATCATATTATTCCTTTGATTGTTACCCTGTGGTACTAGTCTAGTCTAGGGTTCCCTAGAGGTAGTTGGCTATTCAAGCTTCTTAACGGCTTTTGTTACTTAAAACAGATAGCTTAGTCAGTATTTTTAGCATAATCACATTTTCTGCACCCGCGGCAATGCCCTACGACACTTGGAATTCAGCATGATGTTATAAAAAAATTCCCTCAGAAATTCTGAGGGAGGTTGAGAAGAGTATTTTCTGATGAAATAACTATGCAGGATTGGGTTGAGTTCTGCTTTGGAGTAACTGGATAACCGCTGCTTTTTCTAAAATTCCCACTAGCACGCCGTTGTTACGAATTACGGGAAGCGCAGATAGCTTTTGTTGTTCGAGTAGCTGTACGACTTCCAAAAGTGGTTGATCAGATTGGACTGTGGTAGATTGAGCAATTGGTTGCATTACTTCTCTAACTTGAGTTTCTGACCACATTGCTGTCGGGATAGAACGCATATTATCAACTGCGATCGCACCTACTAATTGTCCCCCATCATCAGTCACCAAAAACCGCCGCCAGTTTTGTCCACTCACAAGCTGCTCATCGGCAAACTCTCTTAGGGTAAGATTAGCTGATACAACTGGGCTATTGAGTGTTACAGCATCTTCAGCTGTTAAGCCTGTAAGTTTTTCCTGGACTCTGGCAAATTGCGCCGCATTACCAGCATTTTGCAACAAGAAGAAACCAATTAATAAGTTCCAAAAATTACCGAAGCTGCCAAATAAGAGTAGTGGAAGTACACCGGAAAGAACCGCTACCCAACCAAAGATTTGTCCAACTCGACTGGCGAAAACTACACCTTTGTAAGGATTACCTGTAACTTTCCATACAGCAGCCTTGAGGATATTACCGCCATCTAATGGCAAGCCAGGAATCAGGTTAAATAGTGCTAATGCGAGGTTAACAGAAGCCAAAACGCCGATAATTGCAGCCAATGGCCCGGATGCAGCAGTAGCAAAACCAACTGCTGTAATACTTCCAAATAGTAGTAGGCTAACTAAAGGCCCGGCGATCGCCACCCAAAAAGCTTCTGCTGGAGTTTTCGACTCTTTCTCTAAGCTGGCCAAACCGCCAAATATGAACAGTGTAATTGATTTGACATCAATTCCCTGGCGAATGGCGACGAAACTGTGTCCTAATTCGTGGGCGACGACAGAGGCAAATAACAATAGCGCTGTCATCAATCCTAATAGTACAGCTAATCCCCCGGATATTAAGGGAAATTGCGCCGCCAGTCCACTGCTATAGCTCCAAGTTACCAAACCCAGAACTAAAAACCATGATGGATGGATATAGAAGGGAATGCCGAAGAGATTACCAACGCGAATTGTGCCATTCATGTCGTTCACCTTTGTTTTCATCTGCGAGATGTTGACTTTCGTCTGTCTCGATGTCTTTAGTGTAACGAAATGTTAAGAGGTTTTAATCTTGGTAGCTGTAGTGGTGTCCGTCCGTAAAGGTGCGGTTATTGTTAATTTTTGGGGAATCTTATAGCGTTTCCAACTCCGGTGAGCTACAAAATCACTCCTCCCTAACCCTCCCCTTGCTAAGGCTACGGTGTACACACAAATGCGTAGGCGTAGCCAGCCGTAGGCATCGCCAAAATAGCAAATGAGTTCTCCGAAATAGCAAATGAGTTCGCCAAAATAGCAAATGAGTTCTCCGAAATAGCAAATGAGTTCGCCAAAATAGCAAATGAGTTCTCCGAAATAGCAAATGAGTTCTCCGAAATAGCAAATGAGTTCTCCGAAATAGCAAATGAGTTCTCCGAAATAGCAAATGAGTTCGCCGAAATAGCAAATGAGTTCTCCGAAATAGCAAATGCGTAGGCGTAGCCATCTGTAGGCATCGCCGTTATTGCAATACTGCAAATCTTTGATGATGAGATTTTTCTGACTTGTGTGTACACTGTAGCTTTGCTAAGGGGAGGGTGCGCGACAGCGTGGGTGGGGTGTATTTCATGTGCTTGGGAATTGCTATAACTAAAAAACGCAGACATCCGGGATTTGATGTTAGCAGCGCCATTTTGGGGGAATTTAGATGAGGTAATTTCAGATAAACAGAACTTTTATTTACTGACTCCACGCAACTATCTAGTTAAAGATAGAAAAATCGTAGATAAACTGAGTTGGAACAGTCAAAAGATGGCATGGCTAAATCAACTATGAGAGTAATACTTGGTTAGCCATTAATTACTGGTAGAAGCCAAAGGAAATCAAGAAAAATCCTTGGCTATTTAGGCTTTTTGGACGACTTGACGTCAAACCCACAGCTATCTCATTGGGTTCATGACGGGATTGAACTAGATAACTTAGTCGTAGTTGATGATAGCAAAATTGGTATTATTTATAACATGCGGCTTAATCGCCAAACTCGTACTAAGTTAGAGAACGATATCAAAAAAGTGTAGATAAAGATATAATTATCCCTACTAGCTAGCGATCGCTACATTAATAATAATGTTGTACCAAAACCCAATAAACAAGCTGCAAAAATTCATCCAAAAACAAAGTTTTTTGCGTATGGGGCTTTTTCTAGCAATTCTGTTGGGTATCATATTGTTCAATTGGGTAGCACTCTCGCAGCGACCAGTTACCCTCAGTATGTTAATTACTGCCCCTGATGCTCAACCTTGGAAGCAGGGTTTGATTAGAGACTTTGAAGCTGAGAACCCAGGCATTCGCATTAACTTGGTTGAGGGGCCGAATGCCACAAATTTACTCGAAGACCTGTATACCTCATCTTTTATCTTAGGTGAATCCCCTTACGATTTAGTGAATATGGATGTCATCTGGACATCCAAGTTTGCTGCTGCTGGATGGTTGCTACCCCTAGACGATCGCATTTCCAAGCAGGAGTTGACAGCATTTTCACCCAAAGATGTAGAAGGCGGACGTTACCAGAACAAGCTGTACCGCATTCCCGTGCGTTCCGACGTGGGAATGCTCTACTATCGGGAAGATTTAATCAAAGAAGCAGGATTGAAACCGCCAGAAACCTTTGAGGATTTGATGCAAATTTCCCAAGCCTTGCAGAAAAAAGACAAGGTGAATTGGGGCTATGTTTGGCAGGGACGCCAATATGAAGGACTCGTAGCGATGTTTGTGGAAGTCCTTGATGGCTTTGGTGGCTTCTGGGTGAATCCCGACACCCTTGAAGTAGGACTAGATCGACCAGAAACATTACGAGCAATTGAGTTTTTGCGTAGTACTATCAGGGAAGGCGTTTCTCCTCCTGGAGTTACGACTTATCAAGAAGAAGACACTCGACGTTTGTTCCAAAGTGGTCAAGTGGCGTTTTTACGCAGCTGGCCCTATGCATGGCCTTTAGCCCAAGCAAAAGGTTCGCCAATTCAAGGCAAAATTGCAATTAAACCAATGGTTCATGCTCCTGGTCAGACTGGAGCGGCTTGCCTAGGAGGCTGGGGTATAGGAATTGCTAAATCTTCTAAACATCCCGAAGAAGCTTGGAAAGCAATTCAGTATTTTACCAGTGAAAAAGTACAGCACCGATTCATTTTGAGTGCAGGCTATGTGCCAAGTCGCCGAGATTTGTTCACAAATCCAGAGATTGTTGCCAAATATCCCCACTATCCGCAGTTATTGGAGGTCGTAGACAATGCAGTTTTGCGATCGCCCATCGCACAATACGCCCAGACATCGGATATTTTGCAGCGTTATCTCAGTGCCGCGCTATCCGGTAGGACAAGTCCAGAACGAGCAATGCAAGCTGCTGCCAATGAAACGCGCCGACTGCTTGTGGCTAGGGACTAGGGATTGGGGACTAGGGACTGGGAACTGGGGACTGGGAACTGAGAAGCAGGGGGGGCAGGGGGCAGAGGGGCAGAGGAGCAGGGGAAGAATAAATAACTCCTGACTAATGACTAATGACCAATGACTAACGACTAATGACAAATGACAAATCTGCATTCACTCCGAAGTCGGGAACAACGGACTGCTTGGATCTTACTAACACCAGCATTGCTGCTGTTGTTGTTTGTATTTGCCTATCCGATTTTACGAGCATTCTGGTTAAGTGTATTTACCAGGAATTTGGGAACTGAATTACAACCCGTATTCTCTGGCTTAGACAATTATGTGCGGATGGCGGGAGATGGTCGTTTCTGGCAGAGTTTATGGGCAACAACTGTGTTCACAACAGCATCCGTACTCTCAGAATTGTTGCTAGGATTGGGGATTGCCCTAGTTCTCAATCAGGCGTTTTTTGGACGGGGCATAGTGCGGACGACCGCTATTCTACCTTGGGCTTTGCCTACTGCTCTGATTGGTCTGGCATGGGCTTGGATTTTTAACGACCAGTTTGGGATTGTCAACGACATTCTCCTGCGATTGGGATTGATTCAAACTGGAATTAACTGGTTAGGAGATCCAACTCTGGCAATGAGCGCAGCGATCTTTGCTGATGTTTGGAAAACTACACCCTTTATCAGTATTCTGCTGCTAGCTGGTTTACAGTCGATATCAAAAGACCTCTATGAAGCTTACTCAGTCGATGGGGCAAATACTTGGCAAAGCTTCCGCAATATTACCCTGCCACTGCTGCTGCCGCAAATCTTAATTGCAGTCCTATTTCGATTTGCTCAAGCTTTCGGAATTTTCGACTTGATTGCTGTGATGACTGGGGGTGGCCCTGGTGGTGCTACTGAAGTAGTGTCGCTGTACATTTACTCCACGGTGATGCGTTACTTAGATTTTGGTTATGGAGCAGCTCTTGTAGTAGTAACATTTCTAATATTAATTGCTGCGGTGGCGATCGCTAGTTTCTTGCTTAACAAGTACCGTGCCAGAACACCAGGAGCCATTTGACCTATGACAACTCCACAAGCAGTTACAACAACTCCAGGACGAACAGGGAAAACCAAGTTTTCTTTTAAAAAAATCTTGCTGCTAATAGCAATTATATTAGTAATGTTATTCAGCCTAACGCCAGCTCTATGGCAATTGCTGACCTCGTTTAAAGTTAACGAAGATATTGCAGCTGTTCCTACTGTCTATTTCCCCACACGATTCACTTTCAATCACTACATTGAGTTATTCACCCGTCGTCCATTCTGGCGCTATATCTTCAACAGTGCCTTTGTGTCGATTACTTCTACAGCTTTAGCTTTAGCGATCGGAGCGCCCGCTGCCTATGCCCTTGCACGGTTACGCCCTTGGGGTGAACGAGTTATTCTCGCCAGCATTCTAATTGTGACTTTATTTCCGGGAATTCTGTTGTTTTTGGGACTGTTAGAAATTATCCAAGCACTCAGACTGGGCAACAACTATCTGGCGCTGATTATACCCTACACTGCCATCAATTTGCCGCTGACAATTCTAGTACTCAGAAGCTTTTTCCAGCAATTACCTAAAGATTTAGAAGATTCTGCTAGGGTCGATGGCTACAACACCTTTCAACTCCTGTGGCAAATCGTGCTGCCCATGACTCTTCCCGCCTTAGTGACTACTGGAATTCTCACCTTTATTTTTGCCTGGAACGAGTTTATCTTTGCTTTGACGTTTATGACCCGTGAAGAGTTGAAGACGATTCCCGTTGCTGCTGCTCAATTGGGTGGTGCGACAGTATTTGAAATTCCCTATGGTGCGATCGCTGCTGCTACTGTTGTGGGGACGTTACCTCTGGTTTTACTAGTTTTGTTTTTCCAGCGCCGGATTGTCCAAGGTCTTACCGCTGGTGCTGTCAAAGGATGAGGGAGCAGGGGAGGCAGGGGGAGCAGAGCGAGAGAAATTACAACTGACTCCTGACCATTGACCACTGACCATTGACCACTGACCACTGACAACTGACCACTGACAATTAGAAAAATGGCTAAACTTGAACTCAAAAACTTGAATAAAACCTATACTTCCAAAATCGTCCCTGTCAAAGACGTTAGCTTAACAGTAGATAACGATGAGTTTCTCACTTTACTGGGCCCTTCTGGCTGTGGCAAATCCACCGTCCTACGCATGATTGCGGGTCTTGAAGAACCTACTCGCGGTCAGATTAAGATTGGGGATGTGGATGTCACCTATAAGCCAGCAGGCGATCGCAACATTGCGATGGTATTTCAAAGCTATGCACTCTATCCCCACATGACAGTGTACGAAAATCTCGCTTCTGGACTCAAGCTAAGAAAAGTACCACCAACAGAAATTAAACAGCGAGTAGCAGAAGTAGCAGAAGTTTTAGGATTAGCAGAGTTAATGAACCGCAAGCCTGGTCAAATGTCTGGAGGTCAACGCCAGCGTGTTGCAGTCGGTCGCGCCTTAGTACGTAATGCCAATGTGTACCTGCTAGATGAACCGTTAAGTAACTTGGATGCCCTGTTGCGGGAACGAGTCAGAGCCGACCTCAAGCAAATTTTTGCAGATCAAAAAGTCCCAGTGGTTTATGTTACCCATGACCAAACAGAAGCAATGACACTCTCCACAAAAGTAGCTTTGCTCAACGATGGCTATGTCCAGCAACTAGACCCGCCCGAACTCATCTATAACCATCCAGCAAATTTATTCGTGGCTGGATTTGTTGGTAGTCCTCAGATGAATTTGCTGACTCTGCCTTGTAAAGGACGATACGCAATACTAGGTAACTTCCAAGTTCCTCTGCCAAATATACCAACTGTACCACCCCAGATTGTGCTAGGTATCCGCCCAGAAAACGTTCGCGTTGCCCAACCAGGCGATACCCAAACTATCCAAGGGCAAGTGTATCTAGTAGAAAACTTGGGTATGCACTATTTGGTCAGTGTCAGGGTTGAGAGTTCACAAACTGAAGCGATTATAGTACGTGCTTTGTTGCCAACAGACCAAAATTGGAGTAGCAAAAATATTACACTGACATTGCCCTCTGAAGATATTCACTGGTTTGATGTTCAATCTGGCCATGCTCTTGTCAGGAGGCAAATGTTAGGTGCGAGGGGCTAGTACTACAGTTATAGAGAATCTTGGAAATCTCGCTCAGCTATCTAGATTGCAGCGATAAAATTCATACCTTAATAATCATTGTCAGCAACACAAATCCCTTTACATTTAATACCGTTCGTAGCGGTGCGTTGACAATGAGAACATAAAACTTTTTCGTTTTCTGTTTCTTGATTTATCTTTATACTGGTGCTTGCCGTAAGAAAGTCGTTTTCGGTCTGGAGTTTTACAGTCATAAGAATAGAGGATTTCTTGTGGTTTATATTAGACTAGTCATAAAGATAGCGATTATCGGTAAGGCACGATCTCATAACTCCATTGCACACCAAATGTATTGAGTCTCTTCGTTATATCTATGATATAAAGCAACATTACAGTATATACAAAATATAGCTAATTATCACGGAGATGAATTGGCTCCAAAGTGTAACTTCTGCTGATTATCATCGTTTCTTTGTTGAATTAACTTTTGATTTCCGAAATATTTACCAAGATAGAAAGTGCAAATTTAGATAAAATTTTGATATAATAAATTATTGAATGTCTGGCGGCATAGCCAAGTGGTAAGGCAGAGGTCTGCAAAACCTCCATCCCCCGGTTCAAATCCGGGTGCCGCCTTTAGATAACTAGGAAACCTAGCGGTTTTACTACCATAAACCTTGACTTTGACTATTGGCTTGGCTATTCCTCTAAGGGAGATAGAGGTTATAGGGTAGCCAAGATGGTTAGTACTGGTCAGGAGGTTAGACAGTCTAAAGGTCATGTATGAGTTGAGGAGTACAAGGGCAAGCTAAGGCTGAGGTTGCCTAGAATGGCTAGGCGCTGTAAGGGGTTTGGGAGCCAATGCTGAGCAACATGCGCGGTTGATGCTATTGCTTGCCTATACCTGGCCTAGACCTGGGTTCTTATGGGTTCTCCATAGATAGTCCTATAGGTATCTAATGCCGCTATAACATCTGCATTAGTACTCAATGGGGCAGACAGTTCTATAACTGAGTTTTTGGTTATGGGTTGAACCATTTTGACTGCTTGACCAACGGCCTCAGCAATGCCTAAATTAGTAGTTACCAGGTACTTGTAACCATCTATTCTTACTATCTGGTAGTTCATCTGGGAAACTCTTACAGACATACTTCCTTACCCTAGCAGAGACAAAGTAGATATAGGAGACAGCAAGACAGCAAGAGGTACAGATGAGATAGACTAAACAGACATTCAGACTCTCAGAAAAGCTAGCTAAACAGTTCCATCTGAAGGTGGTAGAGAGAGAGGAGAGTATGGCAGCAGTACTAAGACAGGCTGTAGAGGTATAAACCTCTACTCCCCGATTCAAATCCGGGTTCCGCCTTAAAGATTCCAGCCTTTTGGGACTTTCAAAATCAGTTCAATAGGCATACTGGATAGTCAAATGTAGACGAGGAGAGAGGGCGATTGGAAGAATCGAGAAATTATTCTTTTCTTCCATTTCTCACTCCCTACTCTATTGCCGACTTATCCTTAAATATGAATTCCACATTCAGTTTTATTACTTCCCCGCCAGCGTCCGGCGCGTTCGTCTTCGCCTTGACCTACTTTGGTGGTAATAGGTTCATCCCCAATGCTCGGATAACCTTGGTCGTGCAGAGGGTTATAGATCACTTTGTGTTCAGCCACGTAAACCCAGCTATCTTGGCGTGTCCAGGTGGCAATAGGATTTACTTTCAGCCGACCTTGGTTGTCTAATTCAAATATGGGCATGTTAGCACGGGTTACTGCTTGGTCACGGCGGCGTCCGGTGATCCAAGCGACTGTATTTAGTTCGTCTAAACTACGTTGCAGAGGTTCAATTTTCGTAATGTGGTGGAATTGGGCGATATCTCTGTCCCAAAGTGCTTCGCCATATTTGGCGGTAAAGGCTTCGCGGGTGTCTACATCTGGGGTTTTGTATGTTTGCAGATCTAGGTTATAGATTTGTTTGGCTTTGGCAACTAGTTCTAGGCTTTCACGGAAGTGGTGCAAGGTGTCGAGAAATATCACAGGAACCGGATGCTTAAGTTCACTGTAAAGAATATGTGTAATTACCATATCATCCACGTTAAAGGCGCTAGTTTGCACTAGTCCTGTTGGGATATTCTCTATAGACCATGCCAAAATTTCTTTTGGAGTGGCAGTTTCAAATTGCTGATTTAATTGCTCTAGGTCAAAAGTGCTCGTTTGATTTTGAGATGCCGTGAAAGCTGTCATAGTAATTTTTTGTTCAAATATCTACCTTGATTAATGTAAATTTTACACTACAAAAGGCGCATAATCCGCTCGGAGATTAGGTAATTAGGATGTTCGGCGATCGCTACATTATAGAGCATGGAGCATCGGTCATTGTCCGATTTTTTATGCTCAGTACAATTGGCCAGGAAGTAAAAATCATAGTATTTACTAAGAAACTTTACAGGATTTTAAGTTTTGCTGTGTTTTTATGGATATTTATACTGGTATTGATATGGTTAAGAGAACCTTAATAAAAAGGATTTTACTTAAATGAACAATACATTAAGCCAATCTTTAACTATGGGCGTTTTGATTATGTTAACTAGCGTTAGCATTATTGCAATCATGAACGTGTTCTAAAATAAATAAAACTGAGAATTTTAGCAAAAAACTTTACATAACCCTGCTCAAAACTGAGTAGGGTTTTTACATTTTGTGTCTAAAGTAATCAAAGATGTGTTGGCATAGCCCACCGTAGGCATCGCAGACGTTAGCTTTGGTCTGGAGAGATAATTTCAATAGCTAAATCTGGAGGTATGGGACAAGCTTCATCGGCGATTACATCATTATTAAGCCGAGAGTAGGAGATATAAAGTAAGTCTGGTACTGGTACCCAGTCCCGACCCTTACGTTTTAAAGTAATTGCCCACTCGATACCAACCTCACCGCGATTTTGTACCTACTGGGTTAAAAGTATGTAAATTATGCCTGTTAGTCTAGAGTGGAATCTTTTTGCTTGTATTTTAGGTTTTGCTTCGCCATCAACTAATTCGTAGGTGATATCCCATTCCGGTAGTGCGAGGAATTCTTGTAGTGTGATTTGAGATTTGACTTAAGTCATAACAAGCATGTCTCCTTGGCGATGACTCTATTTTGATTAAGATTACAGCATTTTTCAAATAATTAGACCATAAATCGTAGCTAGTAGGGTGGGCATTGGCGACAAAAGGCTATGTGATGGACTTGAGATATTAGTGGCAATGCCCACCTTACAGAAAACCTGACTTATCTACACAGAAAAAACAGCTATTCATTTTATGCTTATCATGGCTTGTAAAGACGTGTATAGATCTCGTCTTTTTGACATAGATAAAAGTAGAAACGAATGCGATTAATTTTATACAGTAAACCTGGATGCCATTTGTGTGAGGGTTTGCAGGAAAAGTTAGAACAAATTCAAAATCTCAGTTTTGAGTTGGAAATTCGGGATATTACGACTCGTGAAGATTGGTTCGCTGCGTATCAGTATGAAGTGCCGGTACTTTATTTATCGAACCGCCATCGCGCAGCGTCTCGCACAGAAGACGCCAAGGGCGCGGAGGAAAAAAAGTTGATTGAGGAACCTTTGCCGCGTCCTTCTCCGCGTGCTAGTGTGCAGCAGTTGGAGCAAATGTTGCGTAAGTATTTATCCAATTAGAAAAAAAATAATGCAGAATAAGCGCAATAGAAATGTGTGACGAGGTTCACAAGATGAAATTGCGGGAATTACTTGCAGCGGTAGACAGTGTTGAGCAATTGACTAACCATCCTGCTTTGGAGGATGTGGAAGTTAAGGGTTTGAAGACGAATTCTCATGCTTGCAGTGTGGGAGATTTGTTTATTGGGATGCCAGGAACGCGGGTAGATGGTGGAGAATTTTGGCCAAGTGCGATCGCATCCGGTGCGGTGGCGGCGATTATCTCTCCCGAAGCTGTCCAAAAAAGTCCTCCCACGGCTGAAGCTTTGGTCATTAGTGCTACGGACATGACTAAAGCTTGTGGCCAGATAGCTAGCGCTTTTTACGGTTATCCAGGGCAAAAACTCAAGCTGGTAGGTGTAACTGGTACTAATGGCAAAACTACAACCACTCACTTAATTGAATTTCTGCTCACCAAAGCCAATTTATCTACGGCTTTGATGGGAACTCTCTACACTCGTTGGGCTGGTTTTGAGCAGACTGCTATTCACACTACGCCGTTTGCGGTGGAATTACAACAGCAGTTAGCGGAAGCTGTAAATGCTGGTTGTGAGTTTGGAGTAATGGAAGTTAGTTCTCACGCTTTAGCGCAAGGTCGAGTTTTGGGTTGTCAGTTTGAGGTGGGGGTGTTTAGCAATCTCACTCAAGACCATCTAGACTATCACAGCGATATGGAAGATTATTTTGCTGCCAAAGCGCTGTTGTTTAGTCCTAATTATCTCAAGGGACGGGCGATTATTAACGCTGATGACACCTACGGTAAGCGATTAATTGCATCGTTGAATTCAGATCGGTGGAGTTATAGTGTCAACGACAATAGTGCTGATTTGTGGATGAGTGATTTAAATTACGAGCCAAATGGTGTTAGTGGAATGTTGCATACACCAAAGGGTAATGTGGCTTTTCGTTCTCCCTTGGTTGGACAATACAATTTAGAAAATCTGTTGGCAGCGGTAGGAGCAGTTTTACATTTAGGGCTAGATTTAGAGTTAATCGTATCTGTGATACCTGAGTTTGCAGGAGTTCCCGGACGGATGGAACGAGTGCAAATTATTCCTGAGCAAGATATTAGTGTGATTGTAGATTATGCCCACACGCCTGATAGTTTAGAAAATCTACTCAAAGCCGCACGTCCGTTTATACCTGGGAAGATGATTTGCGTGTTTGGCTGTGGCGGCGATCGCGATCGCACTAAACGCCCAAAAATGGGTAAAATCGCCGCTTACTTAGCTGATGTTGCAGTAGTGACATCGGATAATCCCCGCACTGAAGACCCAGAAAGAATTTTACAAGATATTTTGGCGGGAATTCCTGAGACAGTAAAGCCTATTGTGAATGGCGATCGCGCTACTGCCATTCGCACCGCTATTTTACAAGCACAACCCGGTGATGGGGTATTGCTCGCTGGTAAAGGTCACGAAGACTATCAAATTCTCGGCACAGAAAAAATCCACTTTGACGACCGAGAACACGCACGTGATGCCTTACAAGAAAGACTGAAAATACGAGGTTAATTACGCGATCGCACGGGATTGGGCACAGGGCATTGGGAAAATGCCAGTCCCCAATCCCCAGTCAACAGTCCCCAATAAGTAATATCACTGAAAAAATCTTAGTATAATACTTTATTTCGGTGCTTCTACCGTGCCGTAACCGCTCGATTGTGGCTAGAAATGTGAAAATCTTATAGTTTTAAAGCTTATGTTTTTTAAAATAGGTGGCACGCTGGGAGCGATCGCTATTTTGTCAATTGGTACTGCGGCAAGTCTCCTTCAGAGAGGCTACGCCAACGCCCAAAATGCGGAAAGATATGTCACCGTGGGGCACGATAAAGGAGGAAACAGCGTCGCTCTGGATACTAAAACTATTCATGGTACGACATACAAGCTTTACGGACTTTACGGAGATGGCATATTCGAGACTACATTCTCTGCATCATGTACAGAATCACGGCTTTTTCTAAATCGCATTGCCATTTACGGAACAGGGGGACAGCTACTTGAAGAGGATAAGGAGAAAGGAGAAATTCCTTTTGTAGCAAGTTCTTCACCAGGTAAAGCAATGCGAATTGTTTGCCAGAAGATTGGGGCGCGTGGGTGGTAGATTTTGATAATTATTAGCAATTCTAAAACTAGAAGTAGTGAGTCATATAACTTAGATAATTCAGAATTTATATTTTTTCGGTAGCTTTTTTGTCAAAAATGTACATATAGGGGTGAAAATCGAAGACAGTATTATTTTTTTCTTAATCCTTCTTCGTTTTTCCTTAATTGTACTTAACTCATGAATGTTTCTCTGACTAAGGATCTATCTGTTTATCAGCTGGTTTTGGGAGTGCAATCGCCTCCTAAAGCATTGTCCCTCAGTCCTGCTACTCTGCTATCACTGGTGAGAGCGCAAATAGACTTACTCATTGAGCAGCAGATTGTAGCCACTTTATGGGTAAAACTACCACCAGAAAAAATTTGGCAATCAGAATTAGCACGTTATCAATCCTTGGTGGGTGCGTCTAGTCTCATCTATGTTTATCAACTCGCGGAGAGTGAAAGAGCACAAGCAGAGGGAGGTAGAGGAGCGGGGGAAGACAAGGGAGAACATTCTACCTCATCTGTTCATCATGTCCGTGTTCAACTACCAGCCAATAGTCAATTGCGGCGGGAAAACTTTTTGATGGTGTTATCGCCACAGTTTTGCAGTTTAGTTTTGGCGCATCGACCACTTAAAAAACGTGAAAATCCCATTTTGGGGAAGGCAAATACTAAAAAAAATCAGCCATTGCTGATTATAACTACTGTTGATGGAAAAATAATTCAACAAGTATTAGATGGGATTCAACAGGCGACTGCGCCAGAGTCATTTCCCATGTTACTTACTGATTTTATTTGCCCAAGTGCGCCTGAACCCGCATTGATGAATCAACTTTTAGCAAAACAGCTCCAGCGATTAGATGAAATTAATCGTCAAATCATGGCAGAACGCACTGCTAAGTTGCAGCAGCAAAATCAAAACCTGCATAATAAAGAGGAACTCAAGGATGAATACCTGAACAATGTGTGTCAAGAACTACGCACACCCCTGACGCACATGAAAACAGCACTCTCTTTGTTGAATTCTCCTAATCTCAAACCGCCGCAGCGACAACGTTATTTACAAATGCTAAATACCCAGTGCGATCGCCAAAATTCTTTGATTACTGGTTTATTGGATTTGGTGCAACTAGAGCGTAATTTGGAGGAGACGACTTTAGAGTCGGTACGTCTCTCAGATATTGTACCTGGGGTAGTCAGTACCTACCAGCCTGTAGCCCAAGAAAAAGGCATCATGCTAGCCTACACAGTACCTACTGAACTGCCTGCTGTTCGGTGTGTAAATGGTGGGCTGAGGCAGATTGTGATAAATCTGCTACATAACAGTATTAAGTTTACGCCCAATGGTGGTCGAGTATGGGTGCGTGCCCGTGTGCATGGCAATTGTGTTCAATTGGAATTCCGCGATACAGGTATCGGTATTGCCGAAAGTGAAATTCCCAAAATTTTTGACCGCTTTTATCGAGTACGTGTGGGAGCAACTGAAGATTATGGTGGCGCGGGGTTGGGGTTAACGATTGTACAGCAGTTGCTATTACGCTGTGGAGGCTCTATTTCTGTAAAAAGTAAGCTATATGAAGGTTCTAGCTTTATAGTACAACTGGCGAGTGTTGGCGACATCCCAAGAGCGATCGCTACAGAACATGAGTGATGTTTATGTGGCTCGTTTTTAAGGCGTTTCCTCAGATTCGGGACATTGAGTGTAAACATCAATAGAAAAATTCATCTGGCCAGCATCAAGATGCACAAAAATTGATTTGCTTTGAAAAAAGCTCTTAAGGATTCGTTTGAGTGAACTAAACTTAAGGCGTCTGATGGCTTTATTCACATCTAGCCATTGTCGTTTTCTTTGATTTGCTTCTGGATAATCTTCACTCACAATTTCAACTGGTAACAAATACATCTTGACTTGATAAATCCTGCCTCGTTTGCGGTACTTATAAGTACCCAGTTCATTTGCATCTACTTGTCCAATAACTCCAGCTTCTTCCCATGCCTCTTTAGCTGCTGAATCAGGTGGACTCATTCCATTAGGAATATCTCCTTTCGGAATTACCCAATGTTGATAGTTCCGAGTTGAAATTAGCAAAATTTCAATTTTGCCATTTCTAAATCTGTAAGGAATTACTCCAGACTGTTCAAACACTTTGCTGACTTTTCGACTCATATAAATTAGAAAGTGTACAACTTAGTTTTTTGTACAATTTTTATTTCAGAAAAGCAATATCTGATACTAAATATTGTTTGGTTAATATCAAGTTATAAAACAGATAATTTTTTTCCGCAGGAGTTATTTTAAAGCATAGAATTTGGTGTTCAGATCCCCGACTTCTTTAAGAAGTCGGGGATCTTGGTGAAACTACAGGTAAAGATTAGATGACATGGTTAATTCTTTAGTATGTATTTGTGAAAAATTTGAACACCAGCTTCTAGCACTCAGAATTTTCAAACATCTGACAATCATAAAAGTGACTGAGTGTAAAAGGGGTCTTCCTTTAGGCTGATTAACAAACACAGTACTTTTTTAAAAAAAATGTTTGCAGTATGAGCTTGGATATTTGTTATGGATGCAATTAACTCAATTTCTTAAGGTTTTGATAGATATACTGAGAAGAAATTGCATTAAAATCTACTTCTTGAGTCTCACTTTTATTAGTATTTTGAAATAGTACTGTAAATGCACCAGCACCTAACCTATCTTGAGGAAACATTCGATAACAAGGCATTGTAGTTAAATGCGACTGATATTTTAATAAATTGCTTACTTGCACTGGCTGAAAGTGAGGAAATCTTTCTAAAAACCATTCACAAACCTGCTCATTTTCCTCAGTCGAATATGTGCAAGTCATATAAGCAAGATAGCCTTGTGGTGAAACAATTTTAGCAGAGTTGGCTATAATCCGTTTCTGCCGATTTGCACTTTTATTAATAGCGGTTGGATGAAAGCACCCAGGAGCTTTTTCACCTTTGGCAAGTAAAGATTGTCCAGTGCAAGGAGCATCTACTATTACTAAATTACTAGAAAATGGAATTAAATCTGCAAATATACTTGAATCTCTATTAACTACAGCACTAGGGCTAATATGACAACGCTTCAAATTAGAAATTAGCATTCCTAGACGTTTACCAATTACTTCATTACTGATGATTAATTCCGGTTGTAAAGCCTTCCAGGCAAAGATACTTTTTCCTCCTGGTGCAGCACACATATCAAAAACTAAACGCACTGACTGAGAAATTGTTAACAAAGTAGCAGCAGCAAATACAGAAGAAAAATCTAAACAATAGAAATATCCTTTTTCATGTAGTGGATGCTGACCAGGTTTTTCTCCTAGATAGAGACGGTCTATAAAATCTGGTTGCCAATGTGTTGGTGTTTCCACCGAAAAAGAGGTAAATTCTGGCTTTTCCTGACACCAAAGAATACTTGGTTGAAAAGGCTGGGGATTCATTAAAGCCTCGACAAATCTTTCTTGATCATCTGGATTTGTAAACAAACGCCGTGAAAGTTTAAGTAATAAATTAGAAGGTTTTTCCATATAGATATATAAATAATTGTGTTGTCTGCGAATGCTAAATAAAACTGTTACACAAGAACAATGTAATTAAGGTACTTGGCTCCATACTGAAAATACAATGACCGCTTTTCAGCTCGCAATTGCCAAATTACCCCACTGCACCGGAGTAGGTCATGATCTTAGATAATTTTCCGCAAAAACTACGCAAAGAGGCACAACTGTGGAGAGATGAAGGACTAATTAGTTCTTCGCTGTATGAGCAAATAGCAGAACGTTATCAATTTAAAAACCTGGAAGCTGCTGCACGCGATCGCTTTGTTGCGATCGTGGTTGCCATAGGCAGCATACTTTTATGCTTAGGCATAATTACTTTTGTCGGAGCAAACTGGCAATCTGGGTCACGAGAAGTCAAGTTTATTTTATTAATGAGCTTGTTTTTCACAATTACTATCACTGGTTTTTACACCTGGAGACAACCTGAAGGAAAAAAACCAGAACAAAGTAAACGCATACTGGGAGAAGGATTGCTAATTTTAGCCGCTTTCATTTTAGGCGCAAATTTCGCCTTGATGGCCCAGATGTTCAATATTAGCGGTACAACTTCCCAACTTTTTTTGGCTTGGGGGTTGGGTGTTTTAGTCATGGCTTACAGTCTGTCCATAAATTCCTTGGGAATTCTGGCAATTATCTTAGTACAAATCGGGTACTGGACGGGACTGGAAGACTTGCTATACTCTTCAGGTGAATCGACTTGGGCGCGGCTAGTGGTGCAGCATATGCCTCTACTGTCATGGCTGCTATTTGTACCATTAGCATATTTTTGTCGATCGCGTTGGATTTTTGGTCTAGCAGCCTTCTGCTTTGCTAGTTCCTTGCAAGCTAACCTTAATCCGCTGCCACTGCTGAATTATGCTGAAGTAGCGCCTTGGGTGGCATCTTTTGCCTTTGCACTGCCACCTGCATTATTCTGGAGTTATGACGACTTGCTATTCCCCAGCATAAATTACAGGTTGTTTCAAATCCTTGCCCGTAATTTAGCGTTGGTGGCTTTTGGGGCTGTCTTTTATGTTCTGTCTTTTCGTTGGAGTTGGGAATCTCCTGATTATGCTTATAATCAGCCAACGAATTTGACAAACTTGTTCGAGTCTCTGCCGATCATCGATTTGGGAATTCTCAGCGGCTTGGCGGTATTTCAATGGTTGTTTCTGATGCGTCAACGAAATAACCCTCCTCGCCGCGAAGTGATTTTCACGACTGCTGTCATTAGTACCTTTATTGCCTTTATTGTTGTAGTACCTTTTTGGCATCAAACTATCAGCCGAATTGATGAACTTGGCATTTTTATTTTCAATGTACTTCTAGTAACATTAGCCTGGGGACTAATTCAAGAAGGGTTGAAATTAAACAACAGAAACTCCTTTTGGGGCGGTATGCTGTTGTTAACGCTGCAAGTTATCAGTCGAATGCTGGAATACGATACTGACTTACTCTTCAAGTCACTCGTCTTTGTCCTATGCGGTTCTGCTTTAATTAGCGCTGGACTCTGGTTTGAACGCCGCAAACCTGCTGCAAGTAAGAAGTAAAGAGTGCTGAGACGCGATTAATCGCGTCTGTACAAGAGTCAAGAGTCATTAGTATTTATTCCTCCTCTGCCCCTCTGCCTCCTTATTTAGATAGAGTTTCTCTGCGTTAGTCCTAATCTTGTTACTTTTGACCTCCGCAATACCCCTTCTTTTTAGGACTACGCTCATGAAAAGTAGCGCTTCTGACTCTAAAAATAAATCGTTGTCTCCTGAAGCGGAATTCTCTGAAAAATTAACTTTTCGGGATTACCTAATTGCATCTGAACAAAAATCGAATAAGCCTTTACCTATTTGGCGGCTAATAGCTCCCTTGCTCATCCAAACGGGTTTAATTATGGCAGTGCCAGCTCAAGCGCTGTACACAGACATGACAGGCAAGACAGTAATTTTGCAAACTGCGCCTGTAAATCCCAACAGTGTACAGCAGGGTAATTCCCTAGCGCTGGATTATAACATATCCCGGACTGCAACTTTGAGAAGATTGCCTGGTTGGGAGACTTTGGTTAGTAAAGGTCGTGGAAGTGGCAGACGATTGCCCGACGGAACCAACATATACGTGATTTTGCAAGAGCAATTTTCGTCTGGTAGTGGTGTTCCTAGAGCTTGGAGGCCAGTACGAGTGACTGGCGATCGCCCCACTTCCCTAAGAGCTAATCAGGCAGCCTTAAAAGGTGTGTACCAGGATGGCTTCGTTAACTATGGTTTAGAAACATATTACATCCCAGAAAACCAACGGCAGCAGATTAACAACGATATCCGACAAGCTCAACGGAATCGAAGAGGACAGCAGCCACCCATAGTGGTGAAAGCTAAAGTCGATCCTCAAGGTAACGCAGTGCCTATCAGTATGTGGGTGCGCGATCGCAACTATCGCTTTTAATCTTCATGCCGTAGACGCCATACTGCACCACAAGCAGCCCCAGCCCCGGCTAACAATCCGGTACTCATTCCTTGTAGAGTCTTTTGAATTGGGTCTTGGGTCAGGCACTCACTCGTAACCTTACTGTCTTGCAAGCAAAGACTGCTTTGTGCCCAACTGGCAGTACCTCCTAAAATTACACCAGTTACACTACAAGAAACAACAAGCAGCAAAAAGCGTCGGGTTTTTCTATCCATAGATGGATGTGTCAAGTATAAGAGTAGTCAACTCTCAACTACTTTACACATCCTCGCTGCTAATGTCAGCTGGTTTCTAGGAGACTAATGTTAATGCGTAAATTCTATCTTAACCTGGGTTCGGGTTAAGCCGACTGAGGCAAAGCCCATTATAAATGGAGTGAGAGCCTCTTGAAAAGAGGAAACCCAAAAAGCAATCTTTGGAATCCCCCGCTATACTTGGTACTCTGAGTTAGCGGTGGGAGAATGTCAACCGGTGCTAAAACCGTGCCTTTTCCTCATGCTGCTTTGGCATCTCTGCGGTTACTGAAATCAGAACCTCAACGAGTTAAAATTTTGTAACAGCGATCGCAACAATTTTTGCAACTAGCTCAAGCACAGGGTTGGAACACTGCCACAAGCCAGAATTCTCCCATCATTCCCATTGTCGTGGGAAATTCTCTAACTTGTATTCAGCTATCTCATGCTCTCTTCCAAGCTGGAATCAACGTTCAACCAATGATTTATCCTGCTGTCGCTAATGATGCTGCACGTCTGCGCTTTTTATCAGTTTGCATACAGAAGCACAAATTAATCAAAATGATCGCAGTTTTAGCAAATGCCAAATTATGTCCGCAGAGAAAGTGGCAATTGAGATTTTACAAGAAATTACCCGTAAAGCTTTTGCAATTACACCAGGACTAGCAATGTCTCTTTTGATGAGGCTGCACAGTCTTTTTGCTCCCCTACTGCAATGGTATTTTGATAGTTTTGTCAAAGAATCACACAAAACTAAAAAACTACGAATTACTAACAAAACTGAATTACCTGGTAACGAAATCAATTTTTATAAATGATCGGGATCAATATTTAATTCTCGCAACCTAGCGGCTAAACGTTCAGCACGCTGTTTTTCCTGTTCAGCACGCTGTTTTTCCTGTTCAGCACGCTGTTTTTCCTGTTCAGCAAATTCTTCTGGTGTCGGTAATAACTGTCCTTGTGCTGTAAAATAGCGTAATTGATTGTTATGCACACCTAAGTATAAATCTAACTGCTGACTCCATAACCAACCTTGGGAGTTCGGTTCTATCGGTTGGTAATTCCCGTCTGCTAGATGAAACCCAGCAAATTCTAAATTATATGGGTCAAACCAAAAATACTCTGGTGTGCGAAATGTATCTTGGTAGATTTGTTTTTTTAAGCCTTTGTCAGTGGCTTTTGTAGAAGACGAAAGTAACTCGACAATGATATTGGGATACTTACCATCTTCTTGCCAGATTACCCAGCTTTTGCGCGGGTGGCGATCGCATCCGTGTACTACAAAAAAGTCAGGCCCACGAAATTCTTCTGATTTCAGTTGACGTTGGCTGTAGTAAATTGTCAAATTTCCCGCCGCATAAAAGTCATTGCGGTTTTGCCACCACAATTCTAAGCATTGTAATAACAGAATAATCTGCCGTAGATGTAAATCGCTTTCCAATGGTGGTTCGTCACTGTATATATCTCCTGGTGGAAATATTATATCTTTTGCTGGTTCTAACTCTTGGGCAACTGACATAATTTGATTGGGGTTAGAGGTGAGATGGGCAGTTGAATAGCTGCGGGTAGATACACAGATGTTATGACTATCATAATCTAGCTGATTATAGTTATTCCCTAGACATTGCTCTATATTAAAAACTGTGCCTCTAAGTTTGCTTTTTGGGATAAGTTTTCCATAATATCAGCTTTAACGTTAACTGCACTTTATTGAATTATGAGTGATAAAAAAAACCTTTTTACTACATATTTTTACATTAAAGACAGGTAGGGAATATCACGCGACTTTACAAGCTTTAAATGCGATCGCCGAACAACAAAAACGATCTTAGGTGTAGCCAATCAATTCTACTTAATATTAGAAGGAGAAGCGGAAATATCTGTGAGCGATCGCCCATTATCTAAGCTGAAACCAGGCGAATCTTTTGGGAATGCACAGTTGATTGATGGGCAAAACTATCCTTTTACGGTTAGAGCCGCAGCCAATACTGACGTTGAAGTTATGACAGCTGATCGAGAAAGTTTTTGTAAGCTGTTATGCATTTAAATTGCACGTTACCTCGATATTAAGGTTGACTGTTAACCGTTAACTGTAAACAGTCAACAGTTAACAACTACAAAGAGTAGTTATGCAATTTAGACGCGCATTCGGAATCTTTGCTAGAGCGGGGATTCACTGCGCGATCGCTCAGTAATACCATTTTTATCACGACTCAGATGTTGAAATCAATGGTGCGATCGCCGATACATCCATACCTGTGACGCTAGCTACCTGTTCGGCCGTCATCCCACCCGCCAGTAAATTTCGTGCCGTTTGTAACAACTGCGCTTCAGCCCTGTCTGCTCGTTGGCGTTCGTGTTCGGCGCGTTGATATTCCTGTTCTTCTGGTGTTAGTAGTAATTCTCCCGCCAAAGTTGCCCAACGTAACCAAGTCGCCTCAATTCCTTTGTAATTTCCCTGCCAACGCTGCAACGCTAACCCCAAGGATTCACTTACCAATTGATTGCGATCGCTGACAACCAGTGGTTGGTAAACTCTTTGTTGGATAGAAAAACCCGCCCAATCATCTGGGTTAAAGGGGTCATACCAGAAATATTCTGGTACACGCATTTGATTTTGATAAATCAGCTTTTTCTCGTTTTTGTCTACGGTGGCTGTACTTTCGGAAAGTAACTCAATCACAACATCCGGTGCTTTTCCTTCTTCCCAAACTACCCAACTTTTGCGTTCACCTTGAGGGACACTCAGCACTACAAAAAAGTCTGGGCCTCTAAAATCTTGGTTTCGTAACTGCGCCAGACTGTAGTAGACAAACATATTCCCACCGACAAACCCGTCTTCTCGTTGTGACAACCAAGGAATTAAGGCATCTATCAGCAAGTCCATCTGTGCTTTATGCCTTGCACTTTCCATTGGAACACCATCATCATAGGGAAGTTCTGCTTGAGTGGGGGGATTTTCAATCAAGGGTGCAGGAAAAGTAGTTTCTGACATGGCTGTTCACGAGTGGGGTAGCCCGCAGCAAATATATATATGGTAATAGAAATCAAGAACGCTGCGGTTTTCTTACTTGCCACTGATATCGACTATTTCATTACTGAATATGAATTGATGCTCTTACTTGTAGTTTATTGAGAGTTTTAACCCGTTCGCTGTCATAGGGATGGAGGCCACTCAGGTTGGCTTTTGCCTCCTGCAATCTTTCTTCCTCAATCTCTACTTGCAAACGTCTGGTTTCAGTTTCGGCTAAGGAAACAGCCCCTTCTTGCAACAGAGTTTTGTACCGTTCATAGTCATTTTTGGCTTTGCGTAGTTCCACTTCCTGACGCGCAATCACAGATATTTATACCTTTACGCCCTCAACTAACTGAGCTTTCATTTCTGTAACTTTCTTTTGTTGGGCTTCAATTTGACCGTTAACAGTTAACAGTTAACAGTCAACAGTTAACAGTCAACTGTCAACATGAAATCCCATCCCCTTTTAGAGGTGGGATGAGCTTAACTTTACCAGGCAACTACTCAATTTTAATGTTGAAAGGCAAACGGGCATAAACTCCCTGTGGATCGTTCATCTTTTGCAGAATCCCAATTTCTTGTTGCAGTTTCTCAAATTCAGCGGTGAGGGGATTGGATTGTTTGAGTTTTGCCCCTTCAAGCCCCAAAGCAGTCTGCACCTCTTCAGTTGCTCGCCCGAAAAAGCGTTCTTCAAAGCTGCTAATTCGCGGGTACTCTTGTAATTCCCAATCATTACCTAGATTCGCCTGTTTAGCAGCGTATTCGATCGCAGCATTCAAACCGCCAATTTCATCCACCAAACCAATTTCTTTAGCCGCTACACCCGACCAAACTCGTCCTTGGGCAATTTCTGCTACTTTTTGTTCTGGCAGTTTCCGACCTTGAGAAACTTTATTCAAAAACATATTGTAAATCCGGTTAACACTGCGCTGGTAAAGCGCCAACTCTTGGGGTGATTTGGGGCGAGAAGCTGTTTGACTATCAGCATAGCGTCCAGTTTTTACCGAATCCCAGGTGATACCATTATCGTTTGCCAGTTTTTGACCATTCAACAGCACTCCAAACACACCAATTGAGCCTGTAATTGTATTTGGTTCGGCAAAAATCCGGTTAGAGTCGCTGGCAATCCAGTAACCACCAGAGGCGGCGACATCACCCATCGATACTACAACTGGTTTTACTTCACGAGTCAGCCGGACTTCTCGCTGCATGATTTCAGCAGCGGTAGCACTTCCACCAGGGCTATTAATCCGTAGAATCACTGCTTTGACATCATTATCTTGTCGCAGTTTGTTGAAGATTTTTGCAAAGCGATCGCCTCCTACTTCCCCAGTTTCACCTCTACCATCGACAATCTCACCCTCAACATAAACAATAGCAATTTTATTTTTCGAGTTGCGTTCTACACCTAACGATTTGCCGGGAACTTGCGCGTAGTTATCCAGGGTAATTTGCCGGAATGTTTTGTCTTCCTTTTTACTAGCTGTCAATTGTTTGAGGTCAGCTACCACTTGATCAATGTATGCTACTTGATCTATCAAACCGCTGGTTTTGGCTTCCGTTGCTTCTAGTACCGCTTGATTATCGGCGATCGCTTGCAACTGTTGGGGGTTAATTTTACGACTTGTTCCCACAGTTGTGCGCCATTCTCCCCAAACATCATCTAACAATTTTTGCGTTTGTTCGCGGTTTTCTGGACTCAGTTTTGTGAGGATTAATGGTTCTACTGCTCCCTTAAATTTCCCTACCCGCACGACTTGAACACCAATACCATACTTTTGCAATGCTCCCGCCAAGAAAATCGGTTGGCTACTCAAACCGTTGACTTCCATTAGTCCCACAGGGTTAAGTACGATGGTATTTGCCACCGAACTCAAATAATATTCCTGCTCACTCCAGTTGCCACCATAAGCTACAATCTTTTTTCCCGCAGTTCGGAATTTCTCCAAGGCTTGACGGACTTCTTTAAGAGATGCATAGCCGACGCTAGTAGCGTCTCTTGTGCGTGTCGCATCTAAATAAATACCAACAATTCGCGGATCACGCCGGGCCTTTTCCAGAGTTTCCAGAACTTTGCGGAGTGTCATCCTTTTATCTTCCACACCTGATAGTGTGTTTTGCAGCACTTCGCTGGAACTGGGTGCGCCATCAGTGATTTTCATCGACAAGTCAAAAACTAGCACTGACTTATCTTTGACTTCTGGGCCAACATTTTTGGAGGAGGTGGCAGCTACAAGTAACAATAGCAGTCCAGTAGTACCCAGACCAGAGAAAATAATCAGTCCTAGTAAACTACCAACTAAGCTAGCAAAAGTTTGTTTAAGAAAATTACGCATTAGTCAAAAGTCAAGAGTCAAAAGGGGCCACTGCTCGACTAGGGTTTCCCGGCAACCGCGCAAGTGGCATTCAACAGTCAAGAATCATTAGACAAATGACAAAGGGAGAAGCCTAAGCGGAGGGAAAAGCCGGAGCGAAGTTTCCTCCGTACCCTTTCAGGGAAGCAAGCTACGCACAGCGTCTCTGAAAGAGACTCTGGACTTTTTAAGATAGACTTCCTCCGCTCAGAACTTCGGGAACAAAGGACAAATGACTAATGACTAACGACCTACTTATCCTATTCTATGCGCTGTAAACTCCCAGAGTGCTTTAACTGATACAAGCTGTTGTTGCCAGTGCAGAATAAAACTGTGGTGATTTCAGCGATTAGTACCTCAGCCAGATCAGAAACGGCTGCTTCTGATACCGCTGCTGCTTTGAGGAAAGGCATTGCCAAACCAGCGATATCTGCCCCAAGAGCGATCGCTACTGCTGCATCTAGTCCATGACGCAATCCCCCCGAAGCAATCAAAGGTATATTAGGGGCGATCGCTCGAATACTCGTAATGCACTCTGCTGTCGGCAAACCCCAATCGGCAAATGTCCTCCCCAAGCGGCGTTGCAGGGCATTTTCTGCTCGCTCGCTTTCCACTTTTGCCCAAGAAGTACCACCCGCACCAGCCACATCAATCGCCGTTACTCCGGCGGCTATGAGTTTATCTGCCATTACCGCTGAGATCCCATTCCCCACTTCCTTGGCAATCACTGGCACTTGTAGCTTATTGCATAAGTTAGCAATTTTGTCCAGTAATCCCCGAAAATTAGTATCGCCTCTGGGTTGAATATATTCTTGCAACGGGTTGAGGTGCAAAATCAATGCATCAGCCTCTACGATATCGACTACCCGCAAACATTCATCTAAACCATACTTGTAGTTAAGTTGCACAGCGCCCAAATTCGCAAACAACAGCACATCAGGAGCATACTTGCGGATAGCAAAAGTATCAGCCACCTGGGGTTTTTCTACTGCTACTCGCTGGGAACCGACACCCATTGCAATTTTGTAGTGTTGTGCGACTTGGGCCAAACGTTGGTTAATTATTCCCGCTTGTTCCGTTCCTCCAGTCATGGAAGAAATTAATAAGGGTGCGCCGAGATGTTTCCCTAGAAAAGTCGTACTGATATCAATATCGTTGTGGTTTAATTCGGGCAAGCAAGAATGGGTGAAACGATAACGCTCCAGTCCATTGGTGATTTCATGGCACTGAACATCTTCTTCCAAGCAGATCCGAATATGATCCGCTTTGCGAGTCTGAGTTTGTGCTGAGATGTTGGTAGGTGCGTTCACGGTTAAGTATTACTCAACGTAGTTCTAATCACTATTTTTACAGTCTCAGGCATGATGTAGTAGGAGATGATAGCGGTTATATTTTAGACGCAATATACGTAAGCTTTAGCCATTACCAAACAAGCAGGCGATCGCTGATATCGCAGGAGGTAGGAGATAGGAGATAGGAGGTAATGGTATTTACGCTTTCAAAATATCGTAATCTATATGCTCTTGGCTATATCTCACTTGCAAATGCTTGAGAGTTTCTTATAAATGTTCAAGCATTTGTTGCAAACGTTTAAGCATTTGTTGCAAAGTTTTAAGCATTTGTTGCAATAACTTATATCTTATTTGCAAACACTTAAGCGTTTTTTATGAATGTTCGAGCATTTGTTGCAAAGTTTTAAGCGTTTATTGCAATAATTTATATTTTATTTACAAATACTTAAGCGTTTCTTATGAATGTTCAAGCATTTGTTGCAAATGTTCAAATATTTATAGGTTGCGTTTGAATTGTGACAACTCCTGTTTTGTTATTTGTTGTGATGACCGCTCATTTAATTTCTAAATTAGCGATCGCATCTCGAAAAGTAGGGAGATTTTTATCTAATGCCAATTCACGAAAATCTTGATACATATAGATTTCTCGTAGATTTTTAAAGTTAAATGATATGAGGTCGGTTGTATTTCAGCAAGCTCACGATTTTGCTAACTAATATTTCTGGCTCCACAGGTTTGGTAATGTGCATCTGAAATCCTGCTTGAATTGCTTTTTGCTGGTCAAGTTCTGCGGCATAAGCAGTAAGCGCGATCGCCCTTACGGTTCCGCCCTGGCTGGCTGGACGCGATCGAATCTGCTGCATCAGCATATAGCCATCCATCTTTGCCATGCCCACATCACTCACCAGCACATCGGGAACGAGTTGATCCAGCGCTTGCAATGCCTCCAAACCAGAGCTAACGGCTGTCACCTTAGCACCGCTCTGTTCCAGCAAAAATGCCTGAAATTCGCGGGTATCGGTATCATCATCCACGAGCAAAATTTGAATGTTGTCTAAAGGCGCTTCTGTATCTGTTTGGGTGCAAGTTGGCTCAGATATGATCGGCGTTGCTTGCTGCATGGCAGGTAATTGCACAATAAAGGTTGCGCCTTGATTCTCTCCCCGACTCTCTGCCCTAACCGTACCCCCGTGCATCTCGACAATTTGCCGCACGATCGCAAGGCCCAGCCCCAATCCCCCAAACTTACGGGTAGTTGATCCATCTTCTTGCCGAAAATACTCAAATACATGGGGCAAGAATTGCGGATTGATGCCCTTGCCCGTATCCATCACCCGAATCTGAGCTAGGCGATCAATCTGCTTGAGTTCAACAATCACTTGTCCACCATTAGGTGTAAACTTGACGGCATTGGTGAGCAAGTTCCACGCCACTTGCTGCAAGCGGGCAGCATCGCCAGAAATAGGAGCGATCGCTGTGTCAAGGTCAAGCTGTAGCTGAATGTTCTTCGCTTGTGCTGCCAACCGCACCGTGTCAACGGCGGCAGAAATTACAAACGCCAAATTGACATGAGCCGCTATTAAGGTTAGCTTGCCCTGCATGATGCGAGAGATGTCGAGTAAGTCTTCGATCAGTTGCGATTGCAGTCTGGCGTTGCGCTCGATGGTTGCCAGTGCTTCAGCTTGACGGGCTGCGTCGAATTTGCCAGATTGCAGCAGGCGTGCCCAGCCTAAGATGGGATTAAGGGGCGATCGCAGTTCATGTGACAGCACAGCTAAAAATTCATCTTTAATGCGATTGGCTTGTTCTGCGGCCTCTCGTGCTGCTTGCTCTTGTTGCAGAAGCTTCTCGCGTTCAGTGATGTCGCGGAAGTAGATAGTAATTCCGTTCGCGGCAGGGTAGGAGTGAACGTCATACCAACGATTGTGGTCAGGATAGAACGAGGTGATTGATGAAGCAACCCGTTCGTTCATCACGCGGCGATGGAGTTGCTCAAACTCGCTTCCAGCAAGTCCCGGAAATGTTTCCCAAAAATCCTTGCCAAGCAATTCGCCCGGAGTGTAGTTGAGTAGCCGTTCTGCCGCTTGATTTACATAAACAAACCGCCAGTCATGATCGAGTGCAAAGAACCCGTCATTAATGCTCTCCAAAATATATCGGCTCTGCTCCTCGCTTTGATGCAAGGCTTGTTCTGCCCGTTTGCGATCATCTTCGACGCGCACGCGTTCGGTAATGTCAACAGCAGCCCCGTAAATCACCTGTTCTTGTGGGTAGGACTGGGCGTTCCAGAGAAACCAGCGGTAGGAGCCGTCTTTGTGCCGATAACGGTTTTCAAACGCAAATGTTTCGTTGTTGGAAAAAAGACTGTCGGCTTCCGAAACGGATTTGCTAATATCGTCCGGGTGAACAAAATCAGTCCAGGGACGGGATATCATTTCGTCCACTGTCCAGCCGAGCGTTCGTTCAAAGGTTGGGCTGACCCATTGGAAATAACCGTTGATGCCAGTGATCACTTGCAAATCCGAACCGACGGCAAGAAACCGTTCGCGTTCCTGTTCAACCCGTTTGCGATCGCTAATGTTGGTAAACAAAATGGCGAACTGGTTGCTTTGGGCTGCACCGATGCAAAAAGCATTGACATCAAACCAACGGTTCAGGACAATTGATTGATTCTCAAACCGAACGGGTTCGCCTGTCCGTACGACTCTGCCATAAATCTCAAACCAATCGGCTTCAAGATTGGGGACAAGTTCCCGCGCCGTTTTACCCGTCGCTTGTTCCAGTCCCGTTAGCTTTTCAAAGACCGAATTAACTTCGAGGAACCGATAATCAATCGGTTTACCGTTCTTGTCAAACAGCATTTCGCAGATGCAAAAGCCTTCGTCGAGCGACTCGAACAACGTACGGTATTTTTCTTCTTCGCGCAGTGCTGCTTTTGCTCGTTTGCGATCGCGGCGTTCTTGGGCTGAGTGCAATGCCTGCTGGACACAGGGCACTAACCGCCCTAACCGTTGCTTGAGTACATAGTCTGTAGCTCCCAGTTTAAGTGCTTCGATCGCCAATTCCTCACCCAAACTGGCAGAGACAAAAATAAACGGAGTCTCAGGACACAGGTTAAGAGCAATTTCTAATGCAGCGATGCCATCAAAATCAGGTAGGGCATAATTTGCCAGAATCAAGTCAAACTTATCGGTTTCTAGTACTGTCACAAAATCAGCGCGAGTGTTCACCCTCAGGAGTTCATAGTCAATGCCGCTACCCGTCAGCATGGCTTGTATTGCCTCTACATCGAGTGGATTGTCTTCGAGCAACAGAAACCGAAATCTTGACATTATTACGTCTCCTGCTAAAAATTAGCTTCACTGGCAAACCATGCTGGTTTGTGCTGATTGGCTTGCTCAGTCATGCCCACTCCTTTCGCTAGTTTAATTTTGGAATGATTGAGATGCCGCCACTGCGTACTTAATCTACTCGATTAGTTATAATCCTTTTTTTCTTTCAAGCATCTTCTAAAATTCCCTTGAAAACTACCATACAGGCTTAACTCGTTACCACTTCAGTGACCGTCACCCTGAACGCGGAAGCTGTCGTTACTAACGAGCACGATTTTTTTCTTAAAATTACGACTTTGTTGCTAAGTAACGCTATTTTGGGAACAAGATACAGAACATACTTAAAAAGTAACTGAGAGCTTAAGTTGACACCAGTGACATCTGCTTACTCACCAAATACACCAACTTAAATCTGTTGAAGATAGTACTTAAACCGCTCCCGGAGTTGTTCAACTGTGAGATTTTGAGTCCAGTACTCGACTAGGGCGTGGCCAAATGCCCAGGCGTTGTGCTCAGGTGAAGTGGAATTTTCTAGCAGCAGCGGCCAGAGGGATAACAACTCAAAGTTGAGTGGGTTAGCGTTGCCAGTATTCAAGAGTGAGAAAAGCTCATACGCAATCTGGAGTTTACCAATCACAACGGGCAACTGTTCCACAGGAATTTGCTCTGCCAGCAGATAGGCTAGCTTTGGGGAACCTGTTGATATCGTAGAAACGAACTGGAGGACGGGACTTTTGAGCAGTGCTGTTAATCCCTGTGTTGTCGCCATCTGAAAGGTATAATGGTCGATGATTTTGGCAGCAGCGACGGTGCGGGCTTCGAGGTTACGCAAAAAGCGGGCAAGACGGAGTTGCTTGGTAGGTGCGATCGCTTCCACTAGTCCCAACGATAGCGCTTCTACTCCCCAAGCGGCTCGACCTGTTTGGGTATCACCTGTAACCACTGGCAGAACTAGATTAGAGAATTTCCTCAGCAATTTGGCGCGATACTCTGTAGCTTCCCGAATGGCAATTTCTTTTGGGCGATCGCCCCACTCCCAATCATAAGGCGGTTGCCACTCACGGATGGGACGCAAACGATCAACTTGGGTAACAATCGCGATCGCAGGTAAATCTGCAACTTCCGCTTTCATATCTTGCAGAAAGTCCACATCCATTTGCAGGGCTGGATCAAGGGCAGGGGTGACGAGCAGCAGCAAATCTGCATTTGTGGCATAATCAAGCACCAGCTTTCGTAAATCAGCGCGGTTGACTTGTTCATAACCAGGTGTATCCCATAGTGTCAGCGTTTCCCCGCCTTGAGTTTGCCACTGGTAATTCTGAATCCGATCAGTACTGGGCAAAACATCAACAGCTGCAAGATCTGCCTGAAATAGCGTATTAATCAAGCTGCTTTTTCCAGACCCCGTGCGCCCCACCAACAAAATATTAACGGGTTTTTGCTCAACCGCCTCAACTGGTTCTGCTTGAGTGAGAATGTCTCGGAGTGTTTGGGTTTTTGCTTTGGGTATCGGTGTGGCAACGGCGGACGCTGAAATCGGCAGTCTGCTACGTCCGTAAAGAGCGATCGCCTGTTGACATAAATTCCGTAAGGCAGCTTCCCGGAGCAACTGGCTCAAATTCACCAATAATTCCTGAGTAGCTCGGTTACTGTAACCTTGACTGGCTTGTTTTGCTACCGCCGCCACAGGATTTAAGAGCCACTGCGCCCAGTTCCAAACTCGCCAGAATTTCCGAGCGGATGGCTCCAACTTCCGGTAGACTTCGTATGCTTGGTATGCTTGTCCAACTGTCACCTGATTCAAGACAGGGGATAACTTTTGCATCCATTGATCGAGATCATCCACCGTTCCTCGAATCAATCCGTAAGCTTGAGGAACGTAAATATTTAGCAGAGGATATTGAACTTCAGGATTATAGATCCGAGCGATCGCCACAACCAAATCCTGACACCGCGTCCAGAAGGTTTGCCAGTCTTCCCAAATTGGGCGATCGCTTTGTGCTGCTTTCACAATCTCTTGCAGGGCGGCTTCTGCTTGCTTTGTGACGTCGCCTCCTGCTGTTGGCATGACTGTATCTTCCGTCGCCGATTCTAGTTCTTCACGGACTTCCGCTAATACAGCTTCTACTTGGTTGACCGCAGGTTGAGTCCATTTCACCAACAGCCAACGCCAGCCCACAAATACAAGAGTGAACACACCCCAGATCCAACTAATACCCCATGCATGGATTTGTGATCCTGCCGATATTAATAAGAAAGTGATGATAAACGCGATCGGGATTGCTAAGACTACCCACTGCCACGGTTTTAATCGTACCATTGCCCCATACCTGCCTTGGTTCAACTTCTTATATTGCTATTGTCGATCTAATACTCTTGTCATGATCTCTGGATTCTTGCGTGTATTAAAGTGTAATAATTTGCTGGTGATAGCTCATACTGGCTGCTTGCTAGTTAATATGACAAGTTGTGGTAAAAGTGGAGATTTGCTTACCTTCACGATAAGATTTACGTGAATAAATCACACATAAATGCTTTGTACGCCTTGAATTATGCTTGTAGACTTTACTGTCGAAAACTACCGCTCAATTAAAGAACCTGTAACCCTAAGTGCAGTTGCTCAAAAAAAAAGCGATCGTCAAACAAGCCAAAGCAGCAAACGCAAACGGGTGAAGTCAGATCATGAAATTGCACCTGGATATCATGTTGAAGGGTGGGACATTGAGCTTTTGCCTGTTCTAGCAATTTTTGGAGCTAATGCATCAGGCAAAAGTAATGTTATCCAAGCCCTGGATTATTTATTGCTCATGATGTCTCATGGCACACAGCAAGCAGTTGCATTCCAGAGAATTTTAAAATATGCAAAACTAGATCCTTTCAAGTTAGATAGCATCTCTGCTCAAAAACCTACAAGATTTGAATTAAGAACTTTGTTTGATAAGAATATTTATACTTATTCATTAGTAATTGATCAAAATCATATAGTATCAGAAAAGTTAGATTATGCTTTAAATACAACTAAGCGGACTCGTCGTTTATTTAATCGCCAATGGGATGAACTTAGTAAAAAATTTATATGGAAAACTGGTGATGATTTTGCTGGTTCCCATAATCAACTCCAAGATAATCTTAGAGAAAATGAGTTATTTATTAATACATTAGGAAAACTAAAAGTAGATGTAATTGAGCCTCTATTACGCTGGTTAATAGTTCGCTGGCTTGGAATTAATTTGGGAAATGAAAAGTACGATATTACCTCGATTACATCACTGCAAGGTACTGATAATCCCATAATAAATGAAATTTTTGAAGAAGCATTGACAATTGTACTAAAATTTGACACAGGATTGTCAAGAATCGATATGGTAAAGAAATATGATGATCCAAGTGACTACAATATATATGCTGTACATAATACCCATGATGGTAATTTAGTCACTTGGCTTTTTGATGAAGAATCTCTTGGAACTCAACGCTTATTTAGTTTAGCATTTCGGATAGTACTAGCTCTGAAAATAGGAGGATTGACAATTGTCGACGAATTAGGCACAAACATTCATCCTAATATTGTAAAAAGTATTATCAGAAGATTTCAAAATCCTAAAACAAATCCCAAACGCGCTCAATTTATTTTAACTAGTCACGATAATACATTACAAAGAAATAACTTATTGCGCCGCGACCAAATTTGGTTCACACAAAAGCGCTCTGATCAAAGCACTGAGTTGTATCCTTTGACAGATTTCCATGTAAGAAATGACTTGGCAATTGATAAAGCTTATTTAGATGGTCGTTTTGGAGCCGTTCCGTTTCTCCCACCCGATGAGGAAATGATTTTACAGGGTGACGAGCAGTGCCAAGAAGTTTAAATCGTCGCCCACCTAGCAGGAATATTGCTCAGAAAATACTAATTGCTTGTGAAGGAAGTAAAACAGAGCCAATTTATTTTAATAGCATCCGCAATGAATTACGTTCGCCAACTTTAAATATTATTGTATTACCTCATCAAAGTAGAACTGATCCACGTAGCATTATTGAAAGACTCATAGAAGAAAGGCAGCAAAGAAAAGATAATCAGCAGTGGAGTAAAGAAGATGAGGCTTGGGCTGTTTTTGATGGAGATGAGCATATTGAAAAAAGTCTGGCAAATTGGCAAAGTGCAATAAATCGAGCTAAAAGCCAAAAGATTAATCTGGCAATTACAAATCCTTGTTTTGAACTTTGGTATCTAATTCACTTTCAAGACCATTTTGCACAAATCACTCGTGATAGTTTGATTAATTTACTCAAAAAACATATAGCTGACTACGACAAATCAATGTGTTTGTATCCGAACCCATTGAAATTATTAACTGAGCAAGCGATTCAACGTGCTGAGAAGATTGTAAAGCAAATAGAACGAAATGAATTAGATGAACACTCCAATCCCTGCTGTCGTGGGTTGCCCAAACTAATTAGTAGTTTATTAACTCTAGAGAGTAGTTAAAGAAGTTTATGTGAATTACTGTAATCATTTTATCTTAATTGTCGTAATTCATCGGGCGGAGCGATCGCGCCCTTGCTTCTCTCAATGCAGTGACAAAAAAAGACATTACCTCGTAGGCAAGATACACAAAGAAATAATTAACCACAGATTAACATAGATAAATCTGTAGCTCATCCAAATGAGAACTGCGATATTTTTACCATTAAGAATAGCTTTTAAGAAATTGCCTGATAATTGTTAAAGCAATCTATAGAACGCAAAGATGCAGACTCTCGAAAAACTCTCTCTCCCAATTATGGGCTGCGGGACTTGGGCCTGGGGCAACCAATTGCTCTGGGGATATAACGAAAGCATGGATGACCAGTTGCAAGCTGTCTTTAACCTTTGTGTGAGCAATGGCGTCACTTTATTTGATACAGGTGATTCTTATGGAACTGGGAGATTAAATGGTCGCAGTGAGCTACTCTTGGGACGATTCGACCGAGAATATGTAGGTACGGGCAAAGAAAATATTTACATTGCTACCAAGCTTGCTGCTTACCCGTGGAGATGGACACGGCAATCAATGGTGCAGGCCTGTAAGGCTTCTGCTCAGCGTTTGGGAAGAAATGTAGATTTGGTACAGATGCACTGGTCAACAGCGAACTATGCCCCTTGGCAAGAAGCTGGGCTGCTAGATGGTCTTGCGGATCTTTATGAGCAAGGGTTAGTTAAAGGAGTAGGACTATCCAATTACGGCCCTAAACGCCTTAAACATGTGCATAAAAAGTTTGCTGAGCGAGGAGTCCCAATTGCTACTCTGCAAGTTCAGTACTCACTGTTGTCTACATATCCTGTCACCCAATTAAAGCTCAAAGATGTTTGTGATGAACTAGGAATACAAATGATTGCATACAGCCCTCTGGCATTGGGGTTGTTGACAGGAAAATTCTCAGAAAAAGGCCCTTTTCCTAAAGGTATCCGAGGTTTACTGTTTAGGCAGTTATTGCCAGGAATGCGATCGCTTTTAGCATGTTTACGAGAAGTTGCACAATCCAGAAATAAGTCTATGTCACAAGTAGCAATTAACTGGTGTATCTGCAAGGGAACTATTCCTATCCCTGGAGCGAAGACCTTAGAACAGTCAAGGGATAACATTGGTGCTTTGGGTTGGTATTTGAACGCAAGTGAGATTGCAGAGTTAGATCAAGCGGCCGCGAATGCGGATAAAAAAATGGTACAAAATATCTTTCAAACTAAATAACAGCAAGAGCACGGATGTTACGGAGGCTTGAGAATACCGAAATTCTTCACCGTATCTATAATCCAGCTATTCTCAAAGGATTGCTGGGCAAAAGATGCAGCTATGCGATGGGCTACGCCCCGCCGGAGGCGATCGCAGCCAGTCATATATAAAAATAGCTACACCTATACTAAATGAACCACTATTCATGTTATCCTCCCAAGGAAGAATAAAGAGGAGTGATATGCGAATCAAAAGATTGTCTGTACTTTTTTCAATCTTTGTCATTACTCTTTGCTGTTGTTTGAGCTTCAGAGTGGATGCACAGAATCAGATGACAAATAATGGGATCGCAACTATCATCGACGATATGAAACCGTTTCATGAGGGAATGCCACATGGTGTTCCAAAGAGTTATGGCTGGGCATCTGCTCCTCGTATAGGTATGGGGAACAATCCACAAGGTTCTAAAGCTATGATGGCATGGGGGCAACTATACGAAGCTGCTGAAGGTAATCCTGCTGCTAATACCAGGGTTCAGATAAAAGATATCAAGGCTTACATGCTCAGCAAGACAGATAGTAAATGGCATCTTCTCCAAAGTTCGACAGTAGTTGAAGGGGCTGCTTATCGAGAGGATTTTGCTAATGATACTAACAAATCCGCAGATATGCGTTCCGAGCAGGATGGTAGTATTTCAGCCAAAGCAGGCGATGGATACAACTTTCACTTCTGGTGTACATCTGGTCGGGTTAAAATTAATCCTTACGACGTGGCAGGAATGTTTACCACTGTTCAAGCCAGGCTGGGACTTGACAATACCAAAGGACAGGACGATCGCTCTCAAGCTCGCTATTTGCTAAGCATGGGTGGTGATTACTGGCCTGACTTAACTTCTGAGTGGGGCGAACGAGACACAATCGGTGATATAGCTATTGGCAAATTTAAGTACGTTACAAAAGACTGGAAAGCTTTTAATATGTCTAGTCTTTCACCGGAGCAAATCCGTCAAAACCCGCCACCAATCTAGTAGGGGAATGATACCCATTAGCTGACCAAAATATTGCACTCATAATACCTCTGGTGGCGATCGCCAAGTGTGTCGGAAACATTTTCCCAGTTTGTTAGTCATGGCATAGAGTTTTGATACAAGGTCGGTTATTGGCTCTACAATTTGCTAAACTCCAACTTCATGGACACATAAAAACTACTTGAGCATCGGGAATTTGGAGGGGGTCGCGGAGTGACTGATGATGGCGCAGATAATCTAGAACAGATTCATTCTAGAGAGTTCTCATGGCGATTATGGCCTGTTTTGCCACTCTATCCTTATGGCAAACGACGGACAATCCGCAAAGAAGTAGTTAAGGATACAATCTGGACTTTTGACCAACTTCAAGGCATCTTCTACGTTGTCGTACCAATTCGGATGACCGTTGTGAAGCTAGATGATGGAGGTCTTCTGGTCTATGCACCTGTTGCACCTACCCCAGAGTGTACCCGGCTCGTCAATGAGTTGGTAGCAAAACACGGCAACGTCAGGTATATCATCCTACCAACAATCTCTGGTTTAGAACACAAAGTCTTCGTCGGCCCCTTTGCTAGATGTTTTCCTAATGCACAGGTCTTTGTCGCTCCTAATCAGTGGAGTTTCCCGTTAAATCTGCCACTTAGCTGGCTTGGCTTACCCCCTAAACGTACTCAGGTACTACCACAAGATAGTACTAAAACCCCCTTTGCAGACCAGTTTGACTATGCAATCCTGGGCCCCATCGATTTGGGCCCAGGTAAATTTGCAGAGGTTGCATTTTTCCACAAGCGATCGCATACATTATTGGTAACAGACTCAGTAATTTCCATACCAGAAGATCCGCCTGCGATCGTGCAGTTAGATCCGTATCCCTTACTGTTCCATGCCAAAGACAAAGCCTCTGATATCGTTGCAGACATTCCAGTAAACCGCCGTAAGGGATGGCAACGTATTTCACTATTTGCTTTGTATTTCCAACCAAGCGCCCTGGAGATCAGTAGATGGGGTCAAGTATTTCGAGATGCCCTGAAAGCACCGGAACGCTCAAATAGAGCCTATTTTGGATTGTTTCCTTTTAAATGGCAAGAAAACTGGCAGCGATCATTTTATGCACTGCAAGGAGGTGGGCGTTTATTTGTAGCACCAATTTTACAGACGCTCATTCTCAATCGAGCACCAAGAGAAACCATCGACTGGGCTAATCAAGTAGCAAGTTGGGACTTCCAGTGGATTGTTCCTTGCCACTTTGACTCACCAATTAAAGTAGCACCGCATCAATTTCGCCAAGCTTTCTCCTTCCTAGAAAAGCAACCTGTCAATGTAGGTTTTGGTGATAACAGTTACCCTTTACCAGAGGAGGATTTTAAAGTACTTAGAGTAATCGATACAGGTTTAAATAAGTTAAATATTGTGCCGCCAGTGAAAGATAAGGTGTAGGAACTACAAATAGTGACATCCTCAGACTATTGATAGAATCCATATATCTATAAAGATAGAAAGAATACTTCGGTAATCAAGGTATTATTTATCCTAATCCTGATAATTGCTGTGTTTCTTGAATTCAATTTGGTGGAGTCGTAAAAATTTTGCGGCGAATTTTACCCCGGTTTGACTACGGGGTTTTTTATATTTCCAGGGCGATTCCTGCGGCGGGCTACGCCTACGCTAATCAACTAAGCTTGCAACGCCTTGAAGCACTTATTCAAAACTGTATTGATGGTTTGTTTAATCTGATGATTGCGGTTCCACTTCTGGAATGCGATTTCGTACTCTTCACCTTTAGTTTGAAAAGTATTCCAGGCATCAAGTCCTACTGGCAGTCCGCTGAACAGCAAAATATACAACGACCAGACAAGACCTCCGCTAGTGAGCAAATCGAGCAGCATCAAAAAACCATTGACAATTGTATAATTACCGAGACGCTTCTTAAATTTTCTGATACGGAAAGCGTCAAAGGCTTTTCGCTTTTGCACTTGCCCTTGTTGTACTACCCAATCGCGTTCTGCGAGTTTTAAAGACTCTGGAGAAATTTCCAACTCAGTTGCAATTTCCAAAAGATGCTCGTAAGAAAATTCTGTATCTTTATCATCTGCTTGACGGGCGATCGCCAATTGCAGAATTTGCTGCACATCTTCTTGGCTATAAGAGCGGATGCTGTTAGGTTCAAACGCTGTCATAATTCTTTCTCTTAATCTTACTTTTGGTTGAGATTTGCTGCCCGACAGATGTTATGGAACCAGACCGCCATCAGCAGTACTATCTCCATTATTCCTACACTAGCAAATCTAGAGAGTGCTGTAGGAACAAATTTCACCATATATTTTGAGTGCTGAAGCGCGGATAGCTATGGTTTAGCCCGTGTTGAGTCAGGAGTTCTGCGTAATGAGGGCTGAGTGATGAGTGCTGAGTGCTGAGTGCTGATACCATTTAACTTTAAAAATGATACAAATACGTTGGTAGGGACACGGCATTGCCCATACGTGTCAACTTAACGTAAAAGCCTAGTCTGATAAGAACAGTGAAAATTTCTCGATGTACCACCGAGATTTTCGATCCCCCCTAACCCCCCTTGGAAAGGGGGGAACTAGAATCGAATGCCCCCTTATCAAGGGGGTTGGGGGATCTAAAACGACGGTAAATTGAGTGTTTGAGCTGAAGTTGACACGTATGAGCATTGCCGTGCCCCTACAAGAAATCTATATGTATCAAGATTTTCGTGAATTGGTATGAGTCCTGAGTCAAGAATCAGTATCAGAACTTACGCACTCAGATCCCCCAACCCCCTTAAAAAGGGGGCTTTATAAATTCCTCCCTTTTGAAGGGGAGCCAGCGCGGTCTTCTCTACTTTGAGGCTGCGCCAAGGGGGTTTCCACGCCACTCCCCACAACGGATAGCGCAGCGAAGCGCGAGTCTTGTCTGCGACACGCTGCGCGAACGAGCGTCGGGAACCTCCACAAGGGGGTGGCTCCCCATGAGCGACTGGCGTGGGCTAGAGGGGATCTAGGTTTCAGCCTTCAGTGCGTAAGTCCTAAGTATTTATTCTCACCCTGCCCCTCTGCTCCCCTGCCTCCTCAATTTTGGATTTGAGATTATTCAATCCAAAATCTGTCTTGAAAAGTTTGCTACGGAGGGAACCCTCCTTACAACTTTCCGCAAAATCTAAAATCTAAAATTCTACTGCTTCCCTGCCCTTTCCTTTCACTATCTGCATTGAGGTTGTCGAAAGGCATAGATATCTTGAATCACTTGTACCCAACCATCAGCGACAGATTCGAGAATGCGATCGCCTTTTTCTGTAGTTGCGGTTGTGGCGTCGCCAATCACTCCACTTTTACTAATATCCCGCGTCACCCAAGCCACAGGTAATTTACCCTCCCAACTTAGCAAAGTACTCTGTGATTGTTCTGGTGGATACTCTGCAACAGCTTCCTCCAGCTTTACTTGTTCCGGCAAAATTGACAGCATAATACTAGTTTCTGCATCTCCGGCGTGCATTCCTAGCGCTGCTTCCTTCGGAGTCAATAAATCTTTAGTGATATTAGGCACACGCCAAGTAAACAGCGGAAATACTAAAAAGTCATCATACATAACATGCAAATCCCGCGCTGCCATTTGCATAACTTGGGGCTGTCCGCCGTGGGAGTTCATTAACACTAGTTTTCTAAAGCCAGCACGATAGATACTTTCTCCCACCTCCATGATGATTGCCGTGAGAGTTGCTGTACTCAAGCTAATCGTGCCAGGAAAGTGTAAGTGTTCGTTAGACTTGCCATAATAAAGCGTTGGTAAGGCATAGGCGGGAATCCCAGAGTTTAGCTTTTCCAATGCTTTTCCTAGTACTCCCACACCAATAGCAGCATCTACAATCAACGGCAGATGAGGGCCATGTTGTTCAACTGCTCCTACTGGTTGAATGATTACCACATTTTCCTTATCTGGCATGGACTGGATGTCAGTCCAAGTGAGGTAAGAAAAAAAGCGTTCTGGAGGGATGAAACTGTGCATATTACTTGGATTGCGCCATTTTTATCTTAACGGGATTGATGCAAGAAACAAGATTGTGGGCAAACTAACTTCAGCCAGGAAATTTGCTTTTTGCTTACATCTTGTACTTAGCCCTGGCGACTCTAATCGCTTAGTGCAAGATTAAGAGTTACCAAACTGCCTAATTGAAGCAATGAATCTTTCTGGCTTGTCATATTCTAAAAAGTTACCACTGCGCTTTGTACTCATCGTCCCTTTTGTGATCCAAATCTTTGCCGCTGTGGGGCTGGTGGGGTATCTCTCGTTTAAAAATGGACAGAAGGCAGTCAATGATCTTGCCAATCAATTGATGAGCAAAACCGGTAGCCTAGTTGATGAACACCTTGATACTTACTTGGCAACCCCGCATCAAATTAATCAAATCAACATTGATGCCATAGAACAAGGACTACTCAATTTACAAGACTTGCAAGGTACAGGGCGTTACTTTTGGAAACAAGCGCAGGTATTCAAAAATGTTAGCTACATTGGCTACAACCTGCAAACTTATCAAGGGGCGGGTGCAGGTCGTTGGCTACCAGGTCAGGGGATCTTAATTAGCGAAGATTCTGCCAAGAAAAACTACATTTACACGACCGATAGCCAAGGAAATCGCACAAAGTTGCTAGAAGTCGTAAATTATGATCCGCTAACCGATGTATGGTACGCAGAGACAGTAAAGGCAGGCAAACCCATCTGGAGTCGAATTTATGCATCAGAGGGATTTGAGGGATATGTTACGGCTTCAGCAAACCGTCCTATCTACGACAAAACTTATAAACTGATTGGTATCTTAGGTGTAGATTTACTGCTGTCGAATATTAGTGATTTTCTAGCCAACTTAAAAGTTAGTCCAAGCGCCAAGATTTTTATCATGGAACGCAATGGACTATTAATTGCTAATTCTAGTCGCCAAAAACCATTTACAGTAACGAATGGGAAAACACAACGCTTAAGCGTATTTAACAGTAACGACCTGTTAATTCAAGCAACAGCAAAGTATTTACAACAAAGATTTAGTGACTTTAACGCAATTAAAGACAGCCAAGAACTGAATTTTGAGTTCAAAGGCGATCGCGAATTTGTCCACGTTATGAATTGGCAAGATGAGTTTGGTCTGGACTGGTTAGTAGTTGTAGTTGTACCAGAAAGCGACTTCATGGCGCAAATCAACGCCAATAACCAGACAACAATCCTACTGTGTTTTGGTGCATTAGGGGTGGCGATAGTTTTGGGAATCTATACATCTTGTTGGATTACCAAACCTATGTGGGAATTAAGTAAAGCTAGTAGGGCGATCGCATCTGGTAATCTAGGTCAAGTAGTAAAAGTCTCGGATATCAAAGAACTCAGCATCCTTGCCCAATCTTTTAACCAAATGGCAGGACAGTTGCAAGAGTCTTTCACTGCTTTAGAAAAAACCAATCAAGACTTAGAAAAGCGAGTTCAAGAACGTACTGTAGAACTGAAAGCCGCAAAAGAAACTGCCGATGTTGCTAATCAAGCAAAAAGCGAATTTCTCGCAAACATGAGCCATGAACTCCGCACTCCCCTCAACGGAATTCTCGGCTACGCTCAAATTCTCCAACGCGATAAAATCGCTACTCCCAAACAACGGAACGGACTAAGCATTATTCAGCAGTGTGGCTCTCACCTACTAACATTAATTAATGACATCTTAGATATTTCTAAAATTGAAGCCAAAAAACTCGATATTTACACTAATGATTTTAATTTAGAAAACTTTCTTTTGGGAGTACGAGACATCTGTAGTATTAAAGCAGAGCAAAAAGAAATTAGCTTTAAATATGAAGTACTTAATCAACTACCTACCGCTATTAATACTGATGAAAAGCGTCTAAGACAAGTATTAATTAATCTTTTGGGTAATGCTGTTAAGTTTACAGAACGTGGAGGAGTAACATTTAAAGTAGGAGTTTTAGAAGATGAAAAAAATGAAACATCTTCAATAGTAAATCAAAAAACAAATATCAAAATTTGGAGAATTCGCTTCCAAATTGAAGATTCAGGCGTTGGGATGACTTCTGAACAATTAGATAGAATTTTCTTGCCTTTTGAGCAGGTAGGTGATAGCAAAAGTAAATCTGAAGGTACAGGTTTGGGATTGGCAATCAGTCGTCAAATCGTGGAGATGATGGGAGGTAATATCCAAGTCGAAAGTACCCCAAATCAAGGTAGCAAGTTTTGGTTTGATTTAAATCTATTAGAAGCTACTAATTGGATATCAACAAAAATGCCTGGGTTTAACAAAAACGTGATTTCTTACCAAGGTAGACAACAGGTAATTCTAATTGTTGATGATCGTTGGGAAAATCGCTCTGTAATTATCAATCTGCTCGAACCTGTTGGTTTTAAAGTCATTGAAGCACAAAATGGAGAAGAAGGTTTAAAAAAGGCTCAGGAATTTCAACCAGATTTAATTATTACCGACTTAGTAATGCCTGTGATGAATGGCTTAGAAATGACGCAACATTTACGCTCTAAATCGGAATTCCAGAATATCGTGATTATTGCATCTTCTGCAAGTGTATTTAGCTTGAATCGTCAAGAGAGCCAAGAAGCAGGTTGTAATGATTTTCTACCCAAACCAGTGCAAAGTTCCGAGTTATTTGACAAATTACAGCATTATCTGAATTTGCTCTGGATTTATGAACCAGAAAAGTTAGAAAGTAATTTACCTTTAGAGCAAATGATATTTCCGCCTAAAGAGCAGCTTATTAATTTGTATAATTTTGCTAAAACTGGTTGTATTCAAGATATTCAAGAAGAAGCAAGCCGCATTAAAGATTCAGACTCTAAATATACAGTTTTTGCTAACAAGATATTAGAATTAGCAGAAGAATTAGATGATGAAAAAATTATTGATTTAATAAAAGATAAATTAGCCCAAGTTGAAAAATGACTAACTATCAAAGAGATTTAATTTTAATTGTTGATGATATTCCAAATAATCTCAAGGTTCTATTTGATATTTTAAATAATTCTGGCTTTAAAGTCTCGATTGCCAAAAGCGGTGAAAGTGCATTAGAAAAAGCGCAAGAGACATTACCAAACTTAATTTTATTAGATGTGATGATGCCAGGAATAGATGGATTTGAAACTTGCCATCGTCTTAAAAAGAACCAAAAAACTAAGGATATTCCAGTAATTTTTATGACTGCGCTTTCTGAAACTGTGGAAAAAGTCAAGGGACTGCATTTGGGTGCGGTGGACTATATTACTAAGCCTATTGAACATGAAGAGGTTTTAGCCCGGATCAATGTCCACTTAGAATTGCGGAGAATGCAACTAAAGTTAGTACAAGAAGAAAAAATGTCTTCCTTGGGACAGTTGGTAGCAGGAATTGCTCATGAAATTAACAATCCAGTTAATTTTATTTATGGCAACTTAATTCACACTAAAAAATATATTGAAGACTTGTTAAAATTACTGAAATTGTACGAAGTTTATACACCAGTTGCTCATCAAGAAATTCAAGATTTTTCAGAATTAATTGAGCTTGATTTTATCAAAGAAGATATTCCCAAAATTTTATCGTCAATGATGCTGGGAGCTGAGCGTATTCAGGAAATTGTGCGATCGCTCCGAATTTTCTCCCGATTGGATGAAGCGGAAATCAAAGAAGTTGATTTGCATGTAGGTATCGATAGTACTCTAATGATTTTGCATCATCGCCTGAGAGCTACACACGAACGTCCAGCTATTGAAGTAGTTAAGGAGTACGGTGAATTAGTACCCATAGAGTGCTATGCAGGACAACTAAATCAAGTATTTCTAAATATCTTATCTAATGCTATTGATGCCATTGAAGAGAAAATTAATCATCCGCAAATTCTAAAATTAGAGAAAACAGAGGTAGATAAATTAATTTCCTTATCTTCTTCATATACTAAACTCTCAAATCCCGATTCCATCTTCCTGAAATGTAAAATTTATTTTACACCTCAAATCAAAATTAATACAGAACTAACTGAAGATAAAAAAACTATATTAATTCAAATTACCGACAATGGAATAGGAATGTCTCAGAAAGTTCAACAGCGGGTATTTGAACAATTTTTTACTACTAAAGATGTGGGTAAAGGTACTGGTTTAGGATTAGCGATCGCTCATCAAATTATTGTGGAAAAGCATAGAGGAACCTTAGAAGTAAAGTCAGTTCCAGGACATGGCTCACAGTTTACAATTGCCATTCCAATTTATTAAAATTCTAAATTAGAGACTCTTAAGATACTTGTGCTGTATAAATTGGGATCACTTGCAATTCCCCAGATGAAGACTCTCAGCATATCCAGTCTGATCGAGATGCAGCAGGGGATAATAACAGTATAAGCGGCACTAATAAGGACTTAAGCCAATGACTGAAGAAAATGGATCGATTCGCACCCTATCAGTTGATATTGGCGGTAGTGGTGTCAAAGCCATAGTTTTGGATATCACGGGAACTCCATTAACAGAAAGAGTACGTTTAGAAACACCTCAACCTGCTACACCCGAAGTTGTAATTAATGCAATTATCGTTTTAGCAGCTGCACAAGGGGAATTTCATCGCGTTTCGGTAGGATTTCCTGGTGTAGTGCGGTGTGGAGTAACGGAAACAGCAGTAAACTTACACCCAGATTGGATCGGGTTTAACTTGGAAACAGTATTGTCTAATAGCTTACATAAACCTGTACGTGTAATTAATGATGCAGATATGCAAGGGTTTGGGGCGATCGCAGGTAAAGGCGTAGAATTGGTGGTTACTCTGGGAACAGGATTTGGTTCGGCTTTGTTTGTGGATGGTAAATTAGTGCCAAATATGGAAATGGGTCATCATCAGTTTCGCAAAGGCGAGACTTATGAGCAACAACTGAGGCGTGCAGAGTTAGAAAAAATTGGTGAGAAAAGATGGAACAGGCGTTTAGAAAAAGCGATCGCATCCTTGCAACATCTATTCAATTATGATTACCTTTACATCGGCGGTGGTGAAGCCGTCAAGGTAAATATCCAATTGCCGTTAAATGTCAAACTTATCCCTAATATTGCTGGTTTATTAGGTGGTATCGCTTTATGGCGAGAGGAGAAAAAGTGAAAGCAGGCAGGAGACAGGAGATAGGAGACAGGAGACAGAAGACAGAAGACAGGAATCATCAATTATTTTCTCCCCTTGCCCCTCTGCCTCCCACTCCCCAGACATCTCTACCTTCTGCGTAAGTCTTACGAGGGATGCATCTACCCTTAATCAAACTTTACATAGAAGGAAGAGGGTAAGGGTGATTAACCATGCAATTGAAGCCAATTAGTCAGCAGGTAGTAGCCGTAGTTGGGGCTTCCAGCGGAATCGGAAGGGACACAGCAGTAAAGTTTGCCCAACGTGGTGCAAAGGTAGTAGTTGCAGCACGCAGCGAATTAGGGTTGAAGTCCTTAGTAGAAGAAATCCAAGGTTTTGGCGGTGATGCAATCTATGTTGTCGCCGATGTCAGTGACTTTCAGCAAGTAAAAGCGATCGCAGACAAAGCCGTAGCAAAATATGGACGGCTGGATACTTGGGTTCATGCTGCGGCGACAGGTATACTTGCGCCTTTCGAGAAAATTACACCGGAGGAATTTGAGCGAGTTGTTGATGTCACTTTGATGGGACAGGTGTATGGTGCAATGGCAGCACTACCTTATCTCAAACAAGAGGGACGCGGGGCGTTAATTCATATTTCCTCAATGGAGGGTAGGCGCAGTCTACCATTGCAAAGTCCCTACTCTACAGCCAAGCACGGTTTAGAAGGTTTCTTAGAAGCGTTGCGCGTTGAGTTGGAACACGAAAAGTGGCCTATCAGCGTCACGTCAATATTGCCTTCAGTCATTAACACACCTTTCTACAATAAAGTTCGCACCAAGCTAGGAGTGAAACCGACAGGGATACCGCCGTATTATGATCCTAGTTTAGTTGCTGATGCCATTCTCTACGTTGCCGAACATCCCACACGCGATTTTATCGTCGGAGATGTAGGCAGAGTGTTAGATGCGCTACAACGCGTTTCACCGTCTCTAGTGGATTCAGTGCTGGCAGCGATCGGCTTTGTAGGACAGCGTACTAATGAGCCGAAATCAGAGGATGCGCCAGACAATGTTTTTGAACCGATAAACGGCTATGACCGTGTTGAGGGAGACTTTAAAAACCTGATAATACCAAGCTTCTCAGATTGGTGGGATATGAATCCAACCTTGAAGTGGGGAGCGATCGGTTTAGCAGCGTTGGGGATAGCTGCGTTTCTGGGTGGGTGGCATGACGGCAAGGATGTTTGATGCAGCAACGCGTGGTAGAGACAAGAGTAGGTGTAATTGTTCTCTATCCGCCTTAGTAATTTAGTTAACTAAGTTAAATTTTAATTTACCCGTCGCCGAGTATTTTTGTCTCGTGAACGAGTATCAAAGACTCATCGCCGAGTATTTTTGTCTCGTGAGCATAAAAAATTACTACACTAATGTCCATTTAAAAAGCCTGCAAACATTGGACTTTATAACTTTTGATTGATGAGGTTGCTAGCTAATTAGACGAAAATTTTGCTGGACTTTAAAAAATATCAAGAAACAAACATGGCCAGCATCAAAATTACTAACTTACAACCTTTGAATAAAGTTGAAGAACAAGAACTATCTAATGCAGAACTCACAGCAGTCAGTGGAGGAATTCAATTTCAGCTTCTAGGTAATAACTATGTAGATGCAACATTTGGGGGTTTTAGATTAACGCTTTAAATTTGACAGCGTGCTTGTCTTTGCGAACACTATAATCGTTAATCTGAAATTTTTTTATCTGCAACCTGACCACCAAAATAATAAAACTTATCGTTCTTCTGTCCTGCCTGAAACAGATAAATAGTAATAGAAAATTAAATACCTCACAGCTTATTACTTCTTCAAAGGTTGCACACTAACCATCTGCTCAACTTCATTGACAGTTATTCGCCCTAGTCCAAATTGCTCAATAACCGCTGCATTCGTCGTTAAATGTGTACTAATTTCAGCGACTCGGTATTGACTTTCCTGTGAGGCTAAAGCCGCTGGTAATAATAACTGATCGGCTAAATGTTCATCTACTGGTGCGCCTGTTTGATGAAATTCAAGTAGTTGCTGACAAGCAATTTCTGCAACTGTTTCCGCTGATAACCGCAAACGCCCAAACCCACCAAACCCAGTCAAGCTATTTTGATATTCAGCAGTTAGGAAAATACCCGCCCCCGGTGCAACGCCTTTTTCTCGTAAAGCCTGTACAGTAACTTTTAACTGCGCTTCTCTTAACAAATTCTCGGCACGATTCGCCATCCGTTGCGGAATATGCGAAGGAAGTTCTGTGACTACCGCTAGTCCCCGCACCTGCTTTAAATCTCCCCGTTCTAGCAAGTTGATCCCACTAAGTTTACTACCACCAGCCACCCGCATCTCTACCTCTCCACCACCTTGAGGATACCACCCCCAAGCGCCTAACTTAACTTGGGCTTCCACTCCCATACGTTGCAATATTGGCAGATAAACTTGCTCAATGTAAGTCACTGTCGGACTAAAGATGACATGAGTTCCACCCCGTAGCGTTACTAGGGAATCACCATTTGCTAGTGCCAAAGGTAAAAGAATAGTCTGTAAAACTAGAGCGATCGCCCCAGCAGAACCCCCAGTTCGCACTTCACCCACATCAAAAGTATAAGTTCCAGTTTGTACAGAACTACCAGGGATGAATTCCAGTAGCATTGAACCCAAAGCATCACCTCGGAGTTGAGCATTACAAATTCTTGCCGCAGCCCGAACTGCTGTTAAATGTTGTGCTGCTAATCCTGGCTTTTTGCGTCCGGCGCGAATGCCTGTAATACGTATGGGTTCGCCAGTGATGGCGGCGAGACTCAGGGAAGTGCGAAGAACCTGTCCGCCTCCCTCTCCGTAGGAACCGTCAATTTCAATCATGCGCGATTTTAGGATGATGGAGCCACTGGTATGCTCTCGAAACCATTGAGCCAAGTAGCGTGATTGTGGGTTTTCCCCACGTTTATTGAATCAAACTATAAGAGGTTACACAAATATACACAGATTCGGATCTGTGTGTCTGTAACTTCCTAAAATTGCACTTTTAATTATGAATTTTTAATTGTAAAGCCTTACTTTTACCGGGATTCATTAACCCATAAGGGTCAACCATTTCCTTAAATTTTAATTGCTCAGGATCAATAACTTTTCTTCCCCCATCTTCAATAATATAAGTGTGAGGATTGGCAATAAACACACCCTGCGCCTCATGATAGCGGATAATTTCGTTGAGGCGTTCCTCTGTGGTGTAGCGCACAAGTTGCAAAGCACCAGGAATTACACTACCATTCACCCGAAAAAATTCTAAATGCATCATCACCTCATCACCAAAATGATGATATAGATGCTCTACCAGTTGCAAACTTTGATTAGCAGGAAACATACTTTGCAAATAGGTAATTGAAGTATCTACCGTCCGGGCGTGCAAGGTAGTATGGTTCCAAGTAAATTCTGCTAAATGCGTGCCTTTTCCTGCTTCCTGGGCTGGTTTCTGATAAGTAATCTTACCGCCGTATTCCTGCACTAAACCAGGTAATAATTCCAAACTCGATTCGGCAAGCATTAACAATACCGGGTGAGTACCTTGAGGAATATAATCTTGCAGAGCGTGAAAATATTGTGGAATCTGGGATGCAAACACAGAAATCAACTTCTTAATCATGCCATCAGCATTACCCAGCGCTTGACCAAAATTTACCGCTGCCATAAAGTCATCAAATGTGACAATGACTTCTGCCCAAGGATAAGCTGGCCCCAAAGGTATTTCTAATTCGGTGATAATGCCATTAATCCCCCAAGCATGATTCACCTTTTGCACATCGTCCCCCCGCAATTCAATGATACGGGGTTCATCTTCTACAGTCACAACTCGTAGAGCTAAGATATTACCGCGATCGCCTAGCAATCCATATTGTACAGACCCAATACCCCCACTCCCACCAGCAATAAATCCGCCAATTGTCGCTGTGCGGTACGTCGAGGGTGTCATCCGCATTTCCCAACCAATTTCTCTGGCTTTTTTATCCAACGCCGCCAATTTTACCCCAGCTTCCACCCGCGCCACTCCCGGTTTCACCCAAGGAATCTCATGCATCCGTGTCATATCCAGAATTACACCACCGTGCAGCGGTACGCATTGCCCATAATTTCCAGTTCCCGCACCCCGCACAGTCACGGGTACACGATATTTGGCACAAGCCGCCGCAACCTTTAAAACCTCTTCTTCATTAGCGGGACGCACCACAATATCCCCCACCTTTCCCTCTAACTTCGGTACTAAAACTGGGCTAAAAGTGTGGTAATCCTGAGATAATTTTGCTACTTGGCTAAGTTCGGTGATAATTTCTAGACCTTCTAGAGAATTAATCAAGGTATCTAATCTTGTTGTCATAAGTTATATCCTTTTTTTACGCAGCGAGAAGTCTGAAGCTTTCTTCCCCGTAGGGATACCGTGAGCGCAGATAGTTTCCTTTGCGTTACTCTGCGCTTTCCTTAGCGCCCCTTTGCGTTTTAAAACCTTAATTTTCTTCTTTAACAGCACTTTCATGCCACTTACTTAATATAAAGCCAGATACGGCACTCAGACTAACGAAAATTGAGATTAGTGTAAGTTAAATGCTTACCACATATCACTTTGCACCCAACTGACATCTTTCCTTTAATAGATGGGTACTATAAGCTTACTCTGCTAACAACATCTTCATGAAGTTGCCTTCAGATAAAACAGATATCCGCAAACTTACTGTGAATTTATGGTGTTTTTATGCTTTGTTCTTCCAGAATTAATAATTTTCAAAAAATCGGTATTTCCCTGATTAAATTAAACAATTTATCAATGATATAACTTTAATAAATTGTTTTTTGTAGCTATCTTAATTAAAAAAACAGTAAATCAATATGCAGTAGTCGTATAACTATAATCTCAATTTTTGCCTCCAAAATCACTTTACAAGCATTCTTGATTTTACCGAAAATCATTCCATAATTCGCCACAAATCACTTGATAGGGAAGCAGCTATGTCTCGAAAGCGTCGGACATTCAAAGCAATAAAAAAAACCTTCATCCAAATTAGCAAGCAATTTTTATCTGCAATTAAAAAGCAAATTATTTGGCTACTGCGGAATTTTGTTGTCACAGGAAGAAAACGAAACTCAGTAAATGCCGGTTTTGTTTTACCAACAGTAGCAATGGTAAGTTTAGTAGTTGTACTACTAACAACTGCAATTTTATTTCGCTCTTTTGAACGCTCCAAAAATGCTAGTAATGTCCGAGTGAATGAGGCTACTCTTAATGCTGCGACTCCAGCAATTGACCGCGCTAGAGCTAAATTAAACAAGCTATTTCAAGACGGGCGCCTACCACGAGCTACGCCAACAGATGATGCGTTGTACTCTACTTTAACAACAATACCCAATATCAACGAATACACTTTTGGCGACGAAATTCAACTACAGCTGACTCAAGGCTCAGACAATTTAAAGACAGCATGGCTGTACCCTGTAGATACCGACAACAACGGCAAATTTGATAGCTACACTCTTTATGGAATTTACTTTAAAAATCCTCCAATAGCCAGTGGTGCATATACCCGCGCTAGAAATTCTCTAGAGGCGAGAACTCCACCCATGACTGCTGGTAGTGTGAGTGGAGATTGTGGAGATACCCTAGGCACGAGCGCCACCTTGGTAGGTAACACTGGCTGGTTTAATATTGGCGGAAAATTAAAAAAAGCCTTTTTTGCTTACACTGCAACTGTTCCTATTACCACTACACCTACAGATACTACTAACTATGAGAAATACAAAGGTAATAAAGGTTTTTCTGCCATAGAGTATCAGCAAGAACGCGTACAACTTCCTCTGGTTAATAATGCTGTTATTTATGAGGATGACATAGGACTTACTCCCGGCCCTGCCTTTAGATTGAACGGGCGGATTTTTACTAATAGTAATTTCCTTACTGGTTCACCAGGAAGTGGTGTCACTTTATATCAAGTTAGCAGTAAAGCATCCTGCTTCTATGAAGATGACAATGCCAAAATTATTCTGGGTGGGAATTTAGGCGCTGGTGGATTTACAGATGCAAGTGATTTGGGTACTACTAGCAAAGTTCATCTATACAAAGGAAAAAGCACTGATCCTGATTTAACCTCTGAAGTTACGGCTAACAAATCAGTTGGTGGAAATCCAAACAATATAGCCTACAACAGCCTAGCTTATGTACAACGTATCAATCGCTTAGTGAGTGCTCATATTACTGCTGCAACTGCTGATCCACAAGAGGTTATAGATAATATTGCTAAAGAAAAAACGAAGCTTGGTTTACCAAGTTACACCACAGAAGAAAATGAAAGAATACGACGACAACAACTAGAGCTTTACTTTAAAAGACGCACTCGCCGTGTACCTTATGCAGAGGTTGGTTTTGGTGGCGATGCTCTAGGAAATTACAAAGTAGGGGGTAGCCAAGAAACTGAAATACTTCAAGGCAGTGGTAACACGTTACGTCCACCAGATCCTTGGATATATCCCATCAAACCTAGTGATGGTACAAGTAATACTGGTCTGGCATTAAGGACTAATACAGGCGATGCTACAAAGCTTTTACCTGGTGCAACCGAACCAACTAAACTGCAAAAACAGTTGGGAGGTATAGAGCAATTTTTGGGTGACAGGGTTTTGATGGGTAACAACCTCCCTGAACTCTGGTGGAACGGAACAAGCTTTGTTGGGCCAAATCCGCAAGATACCCAAAATATCACAGGTATTGTATGGGATGACGGAGATGGAACTCGTACTCGTCGTAGTCGTGTAGAAATACTGGCTGATTTAGGAGCTACAGACCGAGATAAAGACTGGGAATTAGCAGCTGCTAAAGTGCCGACTAATCCCCAAGACCCTGCTGGTGGCTTACGAGTGGTAACTGGTGCTGGGATTTATCTGCCTAGTGGTTATACTGTCACTGAGACTAGTGCTCAGTACACAGCAGCCAAAACTGCTACAGACAAAATCTGGTCAGATATGATGCCAGTTATTTCTACCGCTGCAACTGCAACTGCTACCAGTACTAAGGATACAGATATCGCATTTCCAGATAACGCAAATACACCTTACCTGCGGATGCGGGCGACAGTGGTTTATCACTATAACATTGCAAGCTACAATCAGCAGACTCCAGCACCTATTGCTTGTATTAGCAGCTACTACGATCCTACTAATAGCATTAGAGCTAGAAATCAAGAAGGTCTACCTAATGCCTCCCCTATTGGCTCTGACCCTAGTACAAATGTCACTGCTGCCAATGCTGGGAATTCCAATAACGGCATAGTTTACGCTGCTCCTGATATTGCTAGTGGCGAAACAACTTATGCAGCAGTCCTGAGTTACCAAGCCCAATTAAAATATCCCAATGGACGTTTGGTGAATGAGCCACTTCAAAAGGCTCTGGCAAAAACTGCCGCTAATCGTACTCTTTCAGAAAGATCTGCTGTTGAGTCTGCACTTTGCGCTCTCCAAATTTCAGATGGCACTATTAGCGTTCAGAGTACTCCTGTCATTCCTCACGGCGCAATTATGGAAACTGCCTTTCTTGATGCTAGGCAGATTAAGGCAATTCATGCAGACAATCCAGCAACCCCATCTGACCCAGCTAACCCACCGATATTAGAAACATTTACAAATGCAGATGGGGGCGCTGTAATACCATCAGCTATAGACTACAATCTTCCCATTCAAGATCGTCAACCTCTAGAAATTCGCACCACAGTATTAGATATCAATAAGCTGCGAGAAAAAACTATTAGTGGTGGCGTAACGACAGCAACCGAATATTTACTACCCAACAGCGGTATTATCTACGCTACTCGTGATGACGCACTTTTGGATGCGAGTGCAACAGGAATAAACCAGAAGACAGAAAGCCCTGTTGACTTTAAACTTGACCCGACTCGCCGTCCTAACGCCATTATGTTAATCAATAGTGACCTTAGCAATGACGGCCCAATCTGGCGAACGTTGGGTTATAGAGATACAGAAAAAGGGCTAATTTTAGCTTCCAACTTGCCTGTATATGTTAAAGGCAACTTCAATCGTCATACTCAACAAGAGTTTACAACAGCACTGGCAGATGATTGGAACAACTTTTATACTCGCACCGCAGCTCAACGCAATGTCCACTTTGCTTGTCGCTCAGGTGATCCGAGGCTGCCAAATTGTACTACTGGGGATAAATGGCGACCTGCAAGTATAATAGCCGATGCTGTAACCCTACTCTCTAATAACTTCCAGTTGGGTTTCCGCAACGAGGGAGACTATGACCTGAACAACAACCTGGGGGATACGAATTCTATTAACCAGTTTAAACAAAATGGCTTTTCTACTAATTTACATGTCACCAATGCTCAATGGTATGATCCAGCTACAACAAATACAGAGGTTCCTCCTGTAGTCAGTAGTTCCTACCTCAACAACTTTGTTACACCAGTTCAGCGACGAGGGAAATTCAACGAGTATTTAATGGAAGTCTGCGAAAAACTACCTGTCTCAGCGTGTACACCTCAAGACTGGAAAGTTAAGCCATCCACAAACGAAACCTCATGGAATATTGCTGGTGGTATTGTAGGTAAATCGAGAGGAGATAAAACGGCAACACCAGAAGTGCCCAGTGAAATCGAGTCGGGTACAACGGCTGTTCCTCCTATTGCTGCATATCAACGCTACCCCCGTCGAGTTGCTTTCAAACGCTACACTCAAGCTGATGTTGATGCCTATGCAGGCCCTAGTCCGACACCACAATTAGGTGCGTTATTTTTTAATGCTAGTGGCAAGCCAGTTATTCTAGGAATTGATGGAGGCATAGTCAAGGAGTATAGCCTTGGAAATAATACTGTTCAACCTCCATTAGTAAATAATGCTAAAGCTTTGTGGTTTAAGACAAGCAATGATGACAAAGCAATTGATGCTAGCAACCCAGGTTATTTGCAAGCTAGCTTCACAGCAGACGTAACGCCAGAGAACCAACCTATATTGCAGCCAGTCTTACAAATCAATATGCCTTTTGGTTCGCCTCAAACACCAAACAGTAGTACAATCGTGGGCCCTGATAGTGGCAACTATCATAACAACTGGTTGCAAATAGCTAGCGAAACCACCTTCAATTTGGTCGCTGCGGCTGGAGATACTCCCCCACGTCCCGCTGAAGATAATGGTGGTTTGCATAACTTTGTGCGGTTTTTGGAAAACTGGAACTCAACCGGCGGTACAGCGGATGCTACAAAAGCTAGAATTAGTGGCTCCTTTATCCAGTTCAAACGCAGTGCTTATGCTACAGGCCCATTTAGAGCCTTGTTATCAGGTGAGTATAAGATTACTGGAAACCAGCGCAGAGCTCCTTTCTACATCGCTCCTGGAAGGCAGTGGGGTTATGATGTAGGGCTACTGTCACAATCACCTGACTTGTTTGCCCAAAAATTGGTGAGAACGCCAGACGATCTGCCGGATGAATACTTCCGAGAAGTTGGGCGAGATGACCTCTGGGTAGCAACTTTGCTGTGTGCAAAAGACCCTAAAGGAACCGTTGCTGTGAGTGATGATACTTATGTAATTGACCAAGATCAACGTCCTTCTAGCTGTCAATCATAAAATCTTAGAAACTGGTGATAAGCAATGATTAAACGCAAACAACAGCTAATAAGCTGCCCTTCTGGTGAGTCTGGTTTTACGATTATTGAGTCGTTGGTAGCAATACTCGTAGTTTCTATTTTACTAACAGCGATCGCACCTGTAATCGTCCTGGCAACAGCAACCCGCGTTCAGTCTAGGCGGGTAGAACTGGCAACCCAAGCGGCAAAAACATTTATTGATGGTGTCAGAACTGGAGCAATTGCAGCGCCAGGTGCAATTACTCCAGCATTAGATGCACCAAGCACGACTATTAAAAGAAATCTTGTAGATAGACCAGGCGACTATTTAATTAATACTACAAAAATGCCTGTTCCTACGGCATCGACTACTTTGTATTGCTTTAACAAAAATGGTCTGCTAAATCCACCCAATTGTACTAGCGATTTGTTTTACATTCAGGCTAATCGAATTGTTCAAAGTACTGGTGCAAACGATGGCTACCGTCTGGGAATTCGAGTTTATCGGGCAGATGCGGACTTTACAAAAACTCTAACTGCCAGCACAGGTACTACTAAAAATACACAAAAACCTTTTACAGGCGGGTTGGGTGAACGTCAAGCACCATTGATAGAAATGACAACCGACATTGCTAGTACTAACACTTCATTTCAAGCTTTATGTCAACGTCTTGGTACTGCAACCAATCAAGCCTGTCAATAAAAGACTGGGCAAATTCACATTATGAAATTGATAGCTGTGTATCTATACAGTAAAGAGAATACCGCAACATGATGAGGACACTAAAATTCCTGCTCAGCAAGCAGATGCGACGCTCTCAAGGTGTTGAACAAGTTGGTGGTTTCACCATGATTGAATTGCTGATAGCTATGATTCTGGCATTCCTTGTCATCACCCCATTGATGGGATTCATGATCAACATTATGAATACAGACCAGCAGGAGCAAGCCAAGGCAAATTCTGAGCAAGAAATCCAAGCTGCACTGGATTATATTGCTCGTGATTTACAGCAAGCAATTTATATCTATGATGCTACTGGAATTGGTTGTCTAACTGGTACTGCTGATACTAATACTCCTAGCACTTGCCCAAATGCAGGTACAACTGGCAATCAACTACCTAGCCCAACCGCGACAGATAGAGTTCCTGTTCTTGTCTTTTGGAAACGAGAATTAGTTAGCCAAGCAATTACAATTACAGGCAGCCAAAAAGATGATACTTTTGTGTACTCATTAGTTGCCTACTATTTAATTAAAGACACTAGTGCTACTTGGTCTAAAGCTGCTCGTATCGCCAGATGGCAAATTAGGGATGGCATAGCAGATCCCAGCAGTACACAAACTTGTGGAAAGTATTTAGCAGGTCAGTGTCCTAGTCCAGGCTTTGCCCCATTTAAGCTCGATGGAGTCGGCACACTAGCCGAAAAGATGAATGCTTGGACAAAAGCCACAGCCACTTATACTGCCGATAGCATAGTGCTTGTTGACTTTATTGACCAAACCAAAACTGACGACGTACCAGCAGCGCCAGCGGTAACATGCCCTCCTAACTCCGCTAGCATCACATGGTCAAAAGTATCACCAAACACAGCCAGCTTCAATACTCGTGCTACAGGTAAAATGACTAGTTTTTATGCCTGTGTCGATAGAGTTAACACAACAGCACAGGTATTTTTACGAGGAAACGCGCTTGCTCGTATCGAAAACGATTCAACTAAACTGAATTACACTGAGAGCAAAAAAACTTATTTTCCAACTGCAAGTGTACGAGTACAAGGACGCGGATACTTGTATACCAAGTAAAAGCTGAAAATCAAAGGACTATTTAATAGCAGCTGATTATGGAAAATTTAAGTTTGAAGTTGCACCCCGGTAACTGGAATAGGAACAGTAAACAGCGATATCTGGTTAACAGGCTGCGCTATGCTTCTAGATACACCCGACATGATGCTGGCTTTAGTTTACTGGAATTAATCGCAGTGGTGTTGATGATAGGTATTTTAGGTGCGATCGCGGCTCCTGGTTGGCTTGCCTTTGTAAATAGACAGCGGGTAAATAAGGCTAATGACGCTGTTATAGCTGCGTTACAGGAAGCACAGCGAGAAGCTAAAAAGAAAAAACTAAGCTACAGTGTCAGCTTTACAACTGATATCACCACTAAAGTTACACAAATTGCCATACATCCCAAGGGTTCTACACCTAACAGTTTTTGGCGTGATTTGGGTGGAGATTTGGGAATTCAACCGGGACAGGTATTGCTTGGTACAAATCTTAGCGAAGTAAATACCGTCAGTTCGCTCACATATGCTTCTAGCTTTAATAGCAGCGCACCACAAACGATTACTTTTGATTACATGGGTATTTTGGCACCTAAGACTAACAATAATGCTCCTGATACGGGTTTAAAAGTTGTATTAGCTGTACCCCAAGGAAATAATAGTGCTAGCAATGTGAAGCGGTGCGTGATTGTTGATACTCTAATTGGAGGAATGCGAACAGCGAAAGACTCTCAATGCAATTAAATAAATTTGTTTGGTAGCGAAATGCTGCAAAAATTTCTGTAATCATACGGTACGGGAAACTGCACCTTAAGAGCAAAATTGTAATATTAGATCTAAGTTTCTGGTTTTAAACATTATTGTTTACTTGTAACCAATTAGCCATACAATACGCCCTATTGCATTTTTAACATTCGCTGGCATATCAAAAAGTACTTTAACAAAATATAAATTTGGGAAGATGACTGAGAGCCTTGACTTTACTGTAGCTATCCCAACTTACAACGGTGAAAGTCGTTTGCCTGAACTACTGGAGCGGCTGCAAAACCAAATTGATACAGAAAATTTAACTTGGGAAATTATAGTTGTAGATAATAACAGCACCGATAACACGAAGAAAGTTGTTCAAACCTATCAACAAAATTGGCAATGCCTTTACCCTTTAAAGTATTGCTTTGAAGCACGACAGGGAGCAGCTTATGCTCGAAAACGAGCAGTTGAAGAAGCTAAAGGCAAATTTATAGGTTTTTTAGACGATGATAATTACCCGATATCAACCTGGGTAGCCGCAGCTTATGCTTTTGGTCAAAAGTATCTTAAAGCGGGAGCTTATGGTAGCCAGATTCACCCTGACTGGGAAGTAGAACCACCGCAAAACTTTCAGCGAATTGCTCCATTTTTGGCAATTACAGAGCGAGGAAATTTACCGCTACTGTATGAACCTGCAAAAAAATTGCTACCGCCTTCTGCCGGACTTGTTATCCGCAGACAAGCTTGGTTAGAAAGCGTACCAGATCATTCTATTTTAACTGGTAGAATTAACGGTAATATGCTCACCAGTGAAGACTTGGAAATGCTGTCATACATTCAAAAATCAGGATGGGAAATTTGGTATAACCCAGAGATGGAAATTTATCATAAAATACCAATTTTTCGATTGCAAAAAGCCTATTTAATTCCATTTTTTCGAGGTATTGGGCTTAGTCGTTATATTACTAGGATGGTAAATATAAAACCTATATATAGACCAGCTACTTGTTTAGCTTATATGATAAATGATTTACGTAAAATTGGTTTTCACTTAATTAAATATAAAACAAAATTAAAAACTGATTTGGTAGCAGCTTGTGAAATGCAACTTTTTTTAAGTAGCTTCATTAGTCCTTTTTATCTTTGGAAAAACGGATATTTAAAAACAAATCATAAATAATTGACTATTATGACTGAGTTACTAATTGAAAGTCTAGATATAACTATAGCCATTCCTACATATAACGGTGCAACTCGTTTACCTAAGATTTTGGATAAGCTTTTGGCCCAGACGGGAGTAGAACACCTTAATGGAGAAATTATTATTGTGGATAATAATAGTTTCGATAATACGTATGAGGTAATAGAGAGTTACCAAAAAATCTGCAATAGTAAATTTCCATTGAGATACTTTTTAGAAACCGAACAGGGAGCCGCCTTTGCAAGACTGCGTGCAGTACGCGAAGCCAGAGGTGAACTCATCGCATTTTTAGATGATGATAACCTCCCCGCTCCTAATTGGTTAGCAGAAGCTTATACTTTTGGGGTTGAGCATCCTCAAGCAGGCGTTTGGAGTGGACAAATTCATGGTGATTTTGAAGTAAAACCACCGGAAGAGTTTGAGAGAATCCAAGCTTTTCTCGCTATCAGAGAACACGGACTAGAACCACATTTATTTGATGCTGCTAATTTAAGACTTCCCCCTGGTGCGGCTCTTGTTGTTCGTAAACAAGCGTGGCGTGAGAATGTTCCACAACGACCTAAATTGAGTGGAAAATTACCTGGCATTTTGGTGCAGGGTGATGACTATGAACCATTGCTTTACATCCACTATGCAGGCTGGGAAATTTGGTATAACCCAAATATGCATACTTATCATCAAATACCACATTGGCGATTAGAAAAAGATTATTTACTAACTCTGGCTCGTGGCTGTGGTTTGTGTATTTGTCAGTTACGCTTGATCAATACTAAAAACTGGCAAAAACCGATAATCTTTGTAAGAACCTTTTTGGGTAATTTGCGCCGAGTCTTAGAGCATTTAATTAAGTATAGAGGTAAAATAAAAAGTGATTTAATCGCACTTTTTGAAATCCAATTTTACTTGGGTAGTATGATCAGCCCTTTTTATTACTTAAAAATAAATCTACAAAAATTAACTAATTAATTAGCTATTTATTCATTGTTTATTATTTCTGTCACTTAATCTGAATAAATAGTACCACTTAAGTCATGCTCGAAAGCAACAGTTAAATAATAATTTAATCTATTTTTTACATAGAAATGTTAGTTTGGCAAAATTACAGGGAAAACTATATTTGTGACCTTTGATAATAAATCAATCAGATGATACCAAATATTTCTGTAATTATACCAGCTTACAATAGCGAAAAAACTATTAAAGTAACAATCGAATCTGTTTTAAGGCAAACTTTTGTTGATTTTGAGTTAATTATAATTAATGATGGTTCGCAAGATTCCACTTTAGATATAATTTCACAATTTAAAGACTCTAGAATAAAAGTATTTTCCTTTAATAATTCTGGGGGTAACGTTAGCCGTAACCGTGGGTTGAATTATGCCATTGGAGAATTTATTAGTTTCTTAGATGCAGATGATATCTGGACAGCTGATAAGCTAGAAATTCAGTTGAAAGCCTTGCAGGAAAACCCCCAAGCAGTAGTTGCTTATAGTTGGACTGATTATATTAACGAAAATGGTGAATTCGTAGTCTCAGGCACACACATTAATATCAATGGCAATGTTTATGAAAATCTATTGTTGACTAATTTTTTAGAGAATGGGTCAAATCCTTTAATTCGTAGAGAAGCTTTAATCGAATTAGGTGGATTTGATAAATACTTAAGTGCTGCTCAAGATTGGGATATGTGGTTGCGATTAGCTTGCAAGTTCGATTTTGTATGCATACCATCTGTACAAATTTTATACCGAATCAGTGCTAATTCAGTTTCTTCTAATCTTGTCAGACAAGAAAAAGCCTGCTTACAAGTTCTGGAACGAGCATATCAGATAAGACCATTGGCACTTAAAGATAATTGGAATATAAGCCTTGCCAACTTATATAAATATCTAACTTGTAAAGCATTACAAAAGCCGTTTAATAGACAAAATACTCTGATAGCGGCTAAATTTTTATGGAATTATATTTTGAATGACTCTTCAAGGCTCCAACGTATAAATTTCAGCTTAAAACTATTATTGAAAATTGTTATAGTTCTTTTCCTACCTACCTCACTAAACAGAATTATTAATCAGCACAGAAACAGAAGCCAGGAGGCTGAAAATCGACCAGAAAATAAAAGTGGATACTCAGGTGCATTTACCGTTTCTAGTTAATACAAAATATTTTTTGAACCGCTCTAACAGTGGCTTTACTTTGCCAGAAATGTTAGTTGTTGTTGTACTAATTGGTATATTAGCTGCGCTGGGAATACCTAATTGGCTGACTTTTGTGAACACTCGTCGCCTCAATACTGCACAAAATGAAGTTCACCTTGCTATGCGCCAAGCTCGAAGTCAAGCTATCAAAGAAAAATTGACTTGGCAAGTTAGCTTTCGTGAACACAACGGTATTATTCAATGGGCTGTTCATCCTGCTACAGTAAACCCATCTGCCGCTAACTGGAATAATTTAGATCCCAGTATCCATTTTGATTCTGAGACAAACTTTACACTCTCAAATGGAATACGCAAAGTTGAGTTTGACTATAGAGGTAATGCTAAAAGCCTCAACGACCTAGGACGGATCACGTTATCTAGTAAATATGGTGGTAAAGCTAAGCGTTGCGTTATTGTTTCGACAATTATAGGGGGAATGCGAACGGAAAAAGAGCAGGCTACAGCTGAAGGTGGCAAGTATTGTTATTAAGATATTTTTAGTTTATTCAAACAAGGTATAGTGTGCTGAAATTACCAAAAAGCTCAAAACAGCACTTAATTATTTTTACTCGTTATCCAGAACCAGGCAAGACAAAAACCCGCCTGATACCTGCTTTGGGTACTCTCGGTGCTGCTAATCTTCAACGGGAGATGACCGAATATACGATATTTCAGGTTAGAGAATTGCAAAAGGTAACTGCTATATCTGTGGAAGTACGGTTTGCAGGCGGTGATTTGCAACTCATGCAAGACTGGCTGGGGTTGGGTTTAGTTTACCAGCCTCAAGGTGAAGGGGATCTAGGTTCACGCATGGCGCGATCGCTATTTGATGCTTTTGAATCTGGTGCAGAAAAAGTAATGATCATCGGTACAGATTGTCCTGGAGTGAATGCCCAGATTTTAGCAACAGCCTTTGAGCAACTACAAGCCTTTGAACTTGTGCTTGGCCCGGCTATCGATGGTGGTTATTACCTGATTGGTTTGCGCCAGCCTATCCCTGAGTTATTCGTTAACATCGAGTGGGGAACTGCTCAAGTATTCCAAAAAACTGTGGAGATTGCTCATTTACTGAATTTGTCGCCTGTATACTTGCCTACTTTGGCTGATGTTGATCGTCCAGAGGACTTACCAATTTGGGAACAAACCCTTGAGGGAGAAATGAGGAGTTAAGGATTGGGAGAATGAGGGCTAGGGCTGTGGAGGAGTGGAAAATAGAAACTAAATTCTTCGCAATGTCCAATACCCAATGCCCCTATTTGCTTTCGTATCTTCCAACACCAGGAATTTTCTGAAGACAGTCTACATTACAGATGCTACTGTGGTGTAGTTTAAAACCAAGAGGTGAAGATTCTTGACTAGTCTTGAATCAGTCTTGTGTTCATACACAACATTTAAAGTTATGGGAACAATATTCAAGTAACTTGAAATATGAAAATCACTCTTATTTACCGCAAGTTTGAAAGACTATGGTTAACCGTTTTGCTGCCTTGAACACTGCCTTAACACTGAAGGTAGTTGGAATAATCTGCATTTTGTCCTTTTTTGTAGACTTTGTGATTCTACTGTTACCCTTTCAACCAACTGATCGGGGATGGCAAATCAGCATAGCAACAGCCTTGGTTGACCGGGGAATTGTGCCTCTGGTAGGCTTAGGTCTGTTGTTTGCTGCATATTGGATTGATAGTGCTGATACTGGCGATCGCCCATCAGGTATCGATTTAAGATTTCCCGCCCTGATTATATCCAGTATTTTAGGGTTAATGTTCTTATTGATTTTTCCTCTGCACCTCAATAATGTGCGTCAAGCTAGCACTCAAACAGTAAATCAAATTTCCCAGGATGCAGATCAGGCAGAAAATCAACTGAAAAACCAGCTATCTCAATTCCAAGCACAACTGAACAATGATCAAGCAAAAGCTCAGTTAGAACAATTGCGAAACCAAGCTAGAGCTCAGTTTACTGAACTACTTAAAGACGAGCAGAAGTATAAGCAAGCGCTTGCAAATCCCCAACTTCCCGCTGAGCAAAAAGAATTACTCAAGAAGTTTAAAGCAAATCCCCAAGAACTTGACAAATTTATCGCGCAGCGCACAGATCCTCAAGGAGTTGCAAATCAAAGACTGAATCAAATTCGCCAGCGCAGAGACGAAGCTGAAAAACAAGCTAAGGATAATGCTTGGAAGTCTGGACTGAGAATTGGTATTAGCAGTTTGCTGTTGTCTATTGGTTACATTATCATCGGCTGGACAGGATTAAGAGGTATGGGTAGTTTACAAGGTGGTGGACGTAAAGCTACCGCGCGTTAATCAACTATCGGTATGGCAGTATGGACGCATCAAGCAGTTGTTGATGGTTCATGCTGCCACATACCTAATAGCTAATAACAATAAAAAGATAATTAACAACTTAATCAAATCGCTATAAAACCTGAGATGTTCTCAATTTACATACTGACATATAACGAAGAATTAGATATTGCTGCTTGTATCGAGTCAGCGATGCTATCGGATGACATTATTGTTGTAGACTCATGCAGTAGCGATCGCACCGTAGAAATTGCTAGTCGCTATCCTATCCGCATCGTCCAACATCCTTTTGAAAGCCACGGACGCCAACGCACCTGGATGTTAGAGTCTATCCCTCCAAAGCACGAATGGGTCTACATTCTCGAAGCTGATGAGCGCATGACACCAGAGCTTTTCACTGAAAGCGAAAAGGCTATTGAGAATCCAGACTACATTGGCTACTACGTTGCTGAACGCGTCATGTTCATGAATCGTTGGATTCGTCATAGCACCCAGTATCCCCGTTATCAAATGCGCCTCTTCCGCCACTGTAAGGTGTGGTTTACAGACTATGGTCACACTGAAAGGGAAGTTTGTGACGGTGCTACTAGTTTTTTAAAAGAAACCTACCCCCACTACACTTGCAGCAAAGGCTTGAGTCGCTGGATTGAAAAGCACAATCGATATTCCACAGATGAAGCGCAAGAAACGTTGTATCAACTAGAACAGGGTAAAGTTAACTGGCGAGATTTGTTCTTTGGTAAATCAGAAGTAGAAAAACGCCGTGCTCTCAAAGATTTGTCTTTGCGTTTACCCGCTAGACCGTTGCTACGCTTTTTATATATGTATTTTATCTTGGGTGGCTGTTTAGACGGACGTGCTGGAATGGCTTGGTGTACATTGCAAGCATTCTATGAATACCTGATTTTGCTCAAAGTCTGGGAAATGAAGTATTTACCCAAGCCCAGCTTAGATGCAAAAGTAATTCTTGCAGAAGATAATACACAACAGGTGCAGTGCGTGGCTTCAGAAACTACACAAGCTGATGCAGCTTAGAGAAATTTGGGAGTTGGGAGTCAAAAGAATTTTTGTTTTAGTTTTTGATTTCCCAAGCCTTTAAGGATGAAACTTTAAATATACATCAGCTGATTACAGCCCGAATTTGATAAATTAATATTTTTAACACAACTTTTTCAGAAAAGCCGCTCCTAGCAATGTGTAAATTACTCACCGGACAAGACGACTCCTAAGTTTGCCTGGTGGTGTTTCCACAATCATGAGCAGCTTTTGGCTGAGCGCGGTAGATTAGTAATACCTAAGAGACTTGCAGCAATCATTTACAAGTCTTACAAAGAAAAGTAACATCCTCTAAGACTAACCACCCGCTAGTCGGTTGGTGCATGTCTTTTCATACAAAGTTGTATGAAAATAGCTGATTTCTAGCAACAAGTGAGTATTTCTGTGGTAGCAGCCAAACAGCTTGCTGTTTGTACAGTTACTTGCGGCAAAAGATGCCTGAAGTAAAGTCTTCGCAATTTGACGAATCTGCTGGTATGAAGACCAATAATCAAAGTTCCTCTAGCCTCAAAAAGGAGAATCAGGGCTTGGTAATCGAACGCCTAAAACAGGACTTAAAAAATGACCTGATTGCTGGTTTGTTGGTAGTTATTCCCCTAGCAACTACCATCTGGCTAACGATTACAATTGCCACTTGGGTAATCAACTTTCTCACCCAAATTCCCAAACAACTGAATCCCTTTGATGGGTTGCATCCAATACTAGTGAATCTGCTGAATTTTGTAGTGGGATTAGCAGTGCCATTACTAAGTATTCTTTTGATTGGCTTAATGGCTCGGAATATTGCTGGGCGGTGGTTACTTGATTTTGGTGAACGCGTTCTACAAGCTATACCGTTAGCTGGACAAGTATACAAAACTCTCAAGCAACTTTTAGAAACAATACTAAAAGACTCAAATGGCAAGTTTCGCCGTGTAATTTTGGTAGAGTATCCGAGGCGGGGAATTTGGGCGATCGCCTTTGTCACTGGCGCGATCAGCGGTGATATTCAATCTCAAATGTCTCACCCGATGCTGAGTGTTTTTATCCCCACCACCCCAAACCCCACTACCGGATGGTATGCAGTAGTTCCTGAAGACGAGGTAGTGAACCTCTCATTATCGATTGAAGACGCCTTTAAAATAGTTGTGTCTGGTGGCATTGTCGCCCCCAATACGCCCTTGGTTTTCCCCAAAGAATCTCAACTGGAAGTAAAACACGACGAAACAAAGCAGTCAATTATCCCCGTCGAAGAAACTTAAAATCAATCAGGCAAAGTCACAAGCAATTGGATAACGTTGTTGTTTGGCTGTGCCAAAATTGATACACTTTTAAATCCACTCCTTCTAGTTAATCAATTCTCGCACAATCACTCCTCATTTTTATGCAACCTCGTAAACCCCAGCAAATTGCTCGTGAATTGGCGCTTTTAAGCCTTAGCCAACTGCCAGTAAATCCAAAAAAATTGGATCAATTACAAGATGAGCAATTAGTATCCAAGTTGGTACTAGGCGCAGTACGCACCCTGACATCAGAAGTGCAAGATACCTTGGATAATGCCGCAGGTGAATTGCAACGCAGTAATGATCGCCTCTTAAGCAGCCAAACTCGGGCCTCAGACATCAACACTGCTAGAACAATGCTCCAAGAGGCGATCACATATACTCAAACAGCAATCAATCAGCTGGGTACAGCAATTGATTTCCCAGAATTGATTCAGTTAGCTAATCAGGACAAGGGAGTCCGCAATTACGCCAAAGAGATTGTAATTACAGTCAATGAAAACCGAAATATTATAGATGAACTCATTTCGACTGCCTTAGTAGATTGGCAAGTAACTCGCCTCGCCCAAATTGACCGGGACATTCTGCAAATCGCTGTAGCAGAAATGAAGTTCCTGGGAGTTCCAGACAGTATTGCCATCAATGAAGCAGTAGAACTAGCCAAACGCTACAGTGGAGACGAAGGTCATCGGTTTATTAACGGCGTTTTACGCCGAGTCACAGAGCAGAAAAAAACTGCATAGGGTTTTTACCTCACTTCCTCAGCTGCATGATTGCTAAGTTTTGAGCTAAGAGTAAGGAGGCAGTTGTTTGCAAAAATAAATCTGAGCATCTGCTTTCGACTCTCAGAACTTTTGAGGGTTCTGCCCGTCGTTGTAGCGACTCTTGTCAAACTAGCGTTGAAAAGTGAGGATAACCTGGGGGTTTTCACTCCAGGAAAGAGTACACAGTTAAATTAAACTCATAACTTATAACTCATAACTTATAACTCACATAACAACTAGTACTGTTGCAATGGTTTTTAATTGGTTCCGTCGTCAACATAACGATTCTTCTAAAACTCCCTCTGAGCAGAAACAGGAAGAAACTTCTCCTGTTAAAGAACCCCAAACAGAGCCAGCCGAAACGCCAACGCTAGAAACTACACAAGACACGGGCGCGGATTTGTTGGCATTTGCTAAAGCCGCCTACAAAAATATCCAGCAAAAACAACAATCTCATGTAGAAGAAACTCCGCCTGATTTAACAGATACTCAAGCTTCACTAGAACAACCTGAGACCGCCGAAACTCTACAAACGCAGGTAACGGAAACGGCACAAGAAACAGCTGAGGAACCTACTGGCATTACTTTAGAAACTGCTCCTAAAGCAGCGACAGAAACGTTACAGCCGGAAGCAGCAGTTATTGATATTGCCCAAACAACGAGTGAGGAACCTGCTGGTACAAATGAAGAAAGTGCAACCAATTTCGATGAGCTAGATGTCTCTAGCCCAGAACTAACTGCGAGTGAAACTGAACCAACAACGCCAGCCAATTTATCGTTCTTAGAACGAGCCGCCGCAGAACGGCAAGCCAGACAGGAACGACTGATCGCCAGCGCGATTGAAGTCCCAGAACCAGAGGTAGCTCAGCCAATAGCTGCAACTGCACCAGAGACAACAGAAGAAATTCCCGGCTTGACATTTGATGAAGGATTTGTGTGGTCAGCAGAAGTTTTGGCCGCTCAAGGTAGGCGTCCAGAAGATGTTTCTATTGAAGAAATTACCTGGCTGAAAAAGCTCCGCCAAGGTTTAGACAAAACTCGTCGTGGTATCCTGAACCAACTGAAGGCGATTGTTGGTCAAGGGCCGCTCAACCAAGCCGCTGTGACGGAAATTGAGGCGTTACTCCTGCAAGCTGATGTGGGTGTGGAGGCGACAGACTTGATCATCAACGCCCTACAGAAAAAACTGCGAGAAGAAGTTACCCCACCAGATGAGGCGATCGCTTTCCTGAAAAAAATATTGCGGGATATGTTGGATGCACCGAGCCAAACATCCTACAAATCTACTTTTACCCCAGAAAAAGATACTCTCAATATTTGGTTAATCACCGGGGTGAATGGTGCTGGTAAAACTACTACCATCGGTAAAATTTCCCACCTAGCCCAGAAATCTGGCTATAAATGCTTGATTGGAGCAGCAGATACTTTCCGCGCTGCTGCTGTAGAACAGGTGAAAGTTTGGGGTACTAGAAGCGGTGTAGAAGTAATTGCTAATCCTGGAAAGAATACAGATCCGGCAGCAGTGGTGTTTGATGCGATCGCAGCTGCTCAAGCACGGCAAACGGAATTACTTTTAGTAGATACTGCTGGACGACTGCAAAATAAGAAAAATTTGATGGATGAACTTAGTAAAATCCGTCGCATTATCGACAAAAAAGCCCCAAATGCCAAAGTAGAATCACTATTGGTTCTAGATGCCACTTTAGGGCAAAATGGATTGCGGCAAGCCGAAGTCTTTTCCCAAGCCGCTCAACTTAGTGGTGTTGTCTTAACTAAGCTAGATGGTACTGCTAAAGGAGGTGTAGCCCTTGCCGTTGTGCAGCAGTTGGGTTTACCCATTCGCTTCATTGGTGCTGGCGAAGGCATCGAAGACCTACGCCCTTTTTCCAGCTATGAGTTTGTCGAAGCGCTATTGAGTGGTTAAGTGGCTAGTTGAAAAATTGTAGTTAAGATTTTCTCTTTACAAACTCATAAATTTAGGGCTTACTGATCTGGTATTATCACTTGGATAAACTACAAACAAAATGCTGGAAAGAGTGTAAGCCCTAATTTCATGGGTTGATCGCTACTTGCGGGTGACTTTGATAAAATTTCAAACTAATGCTATTTTTTTACGCCCTAAATGGGTTTTTAAATATAGCAGCACTCTGATTTAGTTGCAATACAGAGAAGTTCGAGCAGAACTTTGGATAGTTGTCCTTACTAATGGATTCCAAACGTGAATTGATGTAAGTAAGCTGGGTCAACACTGACATGTGTATTCCCGGCTTCTGCCTGCAAAAGTGTCTGTAAATATTCTCTAGAGGAAATTTAAAAGTTTGAAGTGCGATCGCTAAACCATAACAACCTTTCTGGCTTTTGAGTTAGAGGTCTGAAAATATGCTTTTTCTAAATTTTGTGTAATCACTTTTTTTGAGATTTTACTACGTACTAAAGACCTCTTTAAAATAAATCTTTGGCTAATATCTTAACTTAATCTCAACTGACTAAAAGCCCTGCAATGTATAGCTTTTATCCATTGAAAGGCTTTTAAAATTTAAGCTTCAACTGAATTTTAGTGACTCTGATACAAGATGTATGTTCTAATTATTTTTTGAGTGAGCTAAAATACACCTCTGAGCACTTAAAAAGTTAATAAATGACAAATGAAAAAGTGGGAAACACAATTTGGCAAGTATCCTGGGAATCATGATATATAAATTAAATCTTTAAAAGCTTATTTGCTATTTCTCACTTATGATATGAGCGTTAGAAAGTTATACAAGTGCCTATGTAGATCCTCTCTCACAACTCCCTAAACACATTCCTCAGCCTAAACGTTTACTCTGAAAGGATTATATATTATTCTTCTATCAAAGTATTTTTATAACTTGAGATATATGATTTGGGAATTAAGTTATGAAAAAATGAAAAATTTTCTAGAGTCTCGCTAGCATTACTGATTTTTACAGATGGAATTTCGATTAAAAATACATTACCTAAAATTTCTAATATTGAGCAAGAAATGCAATAAGCAAATACAATACTCATAAAAGTTACACCTTACGTCTTTATACTCTTGCTAAAGTGACAATCCTTGTCTCAATATGGTTTAGCAATGCCGACGCCAAAGGATTTATAAGTCTAAAATCTGCCGATATCAAGTGCAATAGTACCTGTGCCTGTGTCTCAACTGCCCTCTCAACCCACTGACAGCAATAGTAGTGCCGCGACAGATGTCACACCAGTAGTGGCGCTGAAAGAACTCGTGGCGCGGTTGCATCGGGAACAAAATAAAATCCAAGATTTACTAAGTTCTTTAGGATTTGCCCTGAGAAGCTTCAATAATTTGAATCAGTTTTTAGAATTGATTCCGCTGATGGCAACACGGGTTACAGATGCGGACGGCAGTGCTCTGTTTCTCTACAAACCTAATGGTCAAGTCAGGTTAGAGCAACTACACTGGCAAGATAGTCGCCAGCGTAAAAATATCCGCAAAGCGCTGGAAACAGCTAGCAGTCAGATTACACTTGTGCCTAACACTGTTCCTTTAGCAGCGGCTACAGGGATTTTGGATGACCAAATGCATCGCTATTTGGGGCCAGATGTGCAAATCTTTGGCACGGCAATTTTGGTTAAGCATACAGAACGGGGATGGCTGTACGTCTTGAGCCGCGATCCTGAATATAGCTGGACAGAAACCAGACAGAAGTTAGTTAGGTTAGTGGCAGATCAAACAGCGGTAGCTATTGAAAACGATGAACTAGCCGTAGAACTAAGAAAGAAAGAACGTCTAGACCAAGAACTAGAAATTGGTGCAGAAATTCAACGACGACTTTTGCCACGTCAATGCCCCACAATTCCTGGTGTAGCTCTCGCCGCACGCTGTAAACCTGCTAATCGTGTTGGCGGAGACTATTACGACTTTATTCCCACCAATCACAATCAGATTCAGCCAACTACTCAAAGCAGTGTGGAAACTGGGCGTTGGGGTTTAGTAATTGGGGATGTCATGGGAAAAGGCGTTCCCGCAGGGCTGATCATGACTATGATGCGGGGAATGCTACGAGGAGAAGTACTACATGGTAATTCTCCAGCAGGAATTTTACAAAACTTAAACCGCGTCATGTATGCGGATTTGGAAAATTCCCACCGCTTTGTAACGTTATTTTACTCAGAATATAATCCTGAAAGCCAAATTTTGTCTTACAGCAATGCGGCGCACAATCCTCCTTTGTGGTGGCACGCAGCTACAAAAGCTGTTACGCGTCTGGATACCTTGGGAATGCTAATCGGTTTAGATGCTAATAGCCAATATGAGGATGCCCAGGCACAGTTAGAGCCTGGAGACACAATTATTTACTATACAGATGGATTGACTGATGCTGCTGCCGCAGGTGGCGATCGCTTCGACGAAGACAACTTTATTACTGCTTTCAACACAGCTTGTAAGTATTGTAATGGCCCACAGGAGATTGTGGATTACCTATTTGACCAAGTTCAGCAATTCATCGGTTCTGATAAGCAAAACACAGATGATATGACACTAGTTGTTTTACAAATTCTGTACCCAACAGTTAGTAGCCAGTAGTTATTAGCTAATAACTTATAACTTGTGGACTAGTAAATTAGTTACAACTTGTGTAGATCAGGTTGAGAACGTAACCCAGCAAAGTCCTGACAATATTGGATTGAAGAACGAAACTCAAACGCATTGGTCTAAAAATATCAACTTGTTGTCCTTTCAAAACGTATAATTTCATCACTATTAGCACGGTTATATCTAACAACGGCGATAACTTTAGATTGTTGATCGTTTACAGTGATTAATCCAGATCTGTTGCTAAGTTGCATCGAATTCAAACTAGAGCGGGTAATTGCAAACTGCTTAACTTCGTTTGGCTGAAGAATACCACTCAATGGTTGAGGACGAGCTGCTTTATCGCGCATCTCCCAACTTGTTAAGTCAATCGGTTTATCTGTCACATTCTGCAACTTAACCCACTCTCCTATGTCCTCTGCTCCTACAGGATTTGCTAACGCTTCTACAATTATTACTGGCTGATTATTTTTGATTTCTATTGGCACAACCTCCACATCAGGACGCTCTTTAGAAACATCTGGAAGTGTTTCCGTCCCCTCGTTACCGAGAAATATAGGGAAGAATGAACGAATAAAATCTCCGCGACTACCATCAGATTTGATATTGCGGTATATGACTAAATCGTAGACGCCACTATTGATAATAGTACGTCTCTTGTCTTGCTTTACTCTGTCATTTATGCTCTCAAAGTAAACAACTGTTCCCATTGCAATTTCCGACTCTGGACTAGAACCGACAAAAAATCCACCTTTTTTCTTAAACAACTGAGCGATAACTTCGCCTCGCATATTAGTAAGATACTGTAACATTTGCAAGGTGATCACATTTGGATGATTTGGTATTTCATCACCTTGCAAATCATATTTATAGCCGAGAAAGTTGACGTTACGAATTTTTTCATCAAAGTAGAACTTAATCCAGGAGTGATAACCAGAAATTTCTCCTAAGTTCTGTGTTCTATCTCTAGTGCTTCTGAAATTTTCGTCAAACTTCGCTTCTCCAACAAAGACATGTTCAAAACCAGAACAGAAATGAGTAGATTTGCCTTTGTAGTAGTTGGTATACATCTCAAACCAAATCTGTTTGAGTCTGGCTCGGAATTTTTGCTGTGAAAGATTTTCTCCCAATTCTTGATTGATATATTCTAATGCCAGCTTCATCGGTTCAGTGGGCAGAATGGCATCAAGAAATTTTTCGATTTCTTCCTGTTCTTCGGTAGTTAAAATTTCATCTGCACGAAAATTGGCAACATAATTGTTTAGGAGTTGGACAAAGGTGGTATAAGTTTGACCATTTAACTTTTCCTCATTTACCTGGAAAAATAGAGGTTGAGTAGCTAAGTCAATATTAGTTTTACCACTTGCTTCTGTCTGTAAATCAAGGAGAATATCAGCATCGGGATTTTTCCAACCGTCTCCACTTCTCAGACTGACTGAGAACCCATTCTTGTCGCTATTCCAGATCTGTTGATAGATATCGCTCACGGGTGTATCTCCTGTTGTTGTTATAAATACCAGCTTGATGTCAATAGCCTGTAGCCAAACTTTTTCTAAAGTTTAGCTGAACATCTCCGTATCTAAAAATTAAATGCCTTATTTAACTCATTTAAAGTACGGTAATTACAGGTGTATCATCTGAATTATGGGCGTGACCTTATCGGTTGCAAAGGCAATTAATCGGTTAGGCATCAGATAGTTGTGAACTACCGCATTTTGAAATTAAGGTATTAGCGATCGCCACCAATGGTCTAATACTTTACTCATGATTAGGCTTTCGCTCAGGTTCTCTAAGTTAAAGTATAACTACGTAATCGACAGTTGTTTTTTATTACAAACTGTAATACCATCACCAATAATGGCTCAGTGTTGTTAGGCATGGCAGTACCCCACTGGGTGATTTTGCTTGCCTTGTCAGTAATTACCGATAAACAAGCCCTAGCCAATGAGGATAAGCATAAGAATCCGCAGCCCCCAATCTTGACCCCTGATAAGTATTGAATATAGAACTGGCTGTTGTCTGAAGATTATCCATCAAGCACACATCCTCGCCGGAAGCTTCAAAGCCAATACTCCACCAAGGATTGTCCCTAATCACTAGATGTGTGATTTCCACAGTACAAGGGTTATCTATGTTCTCATTGCCTACAACGGGTTGTACTGAAGAGTCGGGTAAGACTTGATAAAGTTGTGAATAACGAACTTTCTGCACACTCACCCACGAAGCGTTGTCTAAAACTGTTGCAGGCTGGAAACTTTCTCCTGTGGAATCGCAACACAGCCACTTACCCCATTTTTCTGCTCTACCCTCTGCTAATTCCCCAAAACGTACTAAGTCTAATTCTGCTTGACGCCATTTGACTTCTAGCCTTCCTTGTCGCAGTTTTATCCCCATGTAATCACACCCTGGTGAGTAGAGATACAAATCTTCTCTTGATTCTGGTGATTGAAATGGGTCAACAAGACAGTTTTGCTGAAACCAAAGTTTAATGTCTTCCGGGATTGTGCCAGGGTAGAACCAGCGCAATTCGTTAGTTATCAGCATAATTTGTTTAGTCAGGAGATAGGAGGTAGGAGTTATAAAAATTCCCCTCTGCTTCCCTCATATTCCCATGTCCCAATCTAGTGCGTCATCCGAAGCGTCCCTGATGATGGGAGAATAAAAACGAGAAATGATGCTGGCATTGTGTTGCCTCCAGCCTAAAGGAATCTATAGAAATGTGGAAACGAATTGCATTGATTTTGCTATTGGTGTTGAGCTTCAGCTTGAGTAATTCTGGTGTAGCGGCTGCGGCTGGACTCAAAAGCTTTGTAGACACTAATGATGGCTATGAGTTTTTATATCCTAACGGCTGGGTGCAAGTTAAAGTTGCTAACGGCCCAGATGTGGTATTTCACGATTTGATTGAGATATCTGAAAATGTATCTGTGGTGATTAGTCCCGTTCCAGAAGGTAAAACGTTGCCAGAACTAGGGACACCCACAGAAGTAGGATATAAGTTAGGAAAAGCTGCTCTAGCTCCTCCTGACTCTGGTCGCTCAGCTGAATTGGTCAATGCCGTTGAGCGAGAAGTTGACGGTAAAACGTACTACCTTCTGGAGTATGAGGTTAAACTTCCCAATCAGCAAGAACGACACAACATCGCCAGCGTTGCTGTTAGCCGTGGTAAACTTTTCACCTTGAATGCCTCAATTCCTGAAAGGCGTTGGCAGAAAGTTAAACGTATGATTGACAATGTTGTGAATTCTTTTTCTGTTTATTAGTCATTTGTCATTTGTCATTTGTTTAAGTAAAAGTCTTTTTGTCTTTTTATCTCCCCTAGTTCTCTATGGGAATTCTACCCTTTGTACTTGCTTCTGCTTCTCCAGCGCGACGCCGCTTGCTGCAAACTGTTGGTATTGAACCGATAGTTAGACCCAGTGATTTTGATGAGTCGCAAATTCAATTAAATGAGCCTGCACAATTGGTCAAAACTCTCGCCCAGTGCAAGGCGGAAACTGTCGTACCGCAGTTTGAATCAGCTTTGATTATGGGTTGTGATTCGGTTTTGTCACTCAATGGTGAGATTCATGGCAAACCAGCAAACGCCTCAGAAGCGATCGCTCGTTGGCAGGTGATGCAAGGTAATTTTGGCGACTTGTACACAGGTCATGCCTTGATTGACCTTTCTCAAAACCGCACCATAGTTAAATCCCAAGTGACAAGGGTTTACTTTGGTCAAATGAGCGATCGCGCAATTGCTGCCTATGTAGCCACAGGTGAACCCCTCAAATGTGCTGGTGCTTTCGCCCTCGAAGGTTTTGGCAGTCTATTTGTCGAAAAAATCGAAGGTTGTCACAGCAACGTGATTGGACTCAGTTTACCTCTGCTGCGGCACATGTTAGCGGAACTAGGATACGATGTTACTGATTTTTGGCGATAGTCTAACCGCTACACAAAGTCCAGAATCCAAAATATTAACCCTTGACCCTTCTACAGACGCGATTAATCGCGTCTCTACTCTTGACCCTTAACGAAATTGTCTCCTGTGCAGCAGCGCTTCCCCATGATCTGGAATCCAAACCAGCCACTCGTCTTCAGAAACCGCACACAATAAAAGTGCTTCATCAAAACTATATAGGTTAGGAAGTTGCAAAAGCTCTACCCAAGTAGAAGCTTTTAGCTGCATATTTTCCAAATTGTGTCTTCTTGCTTGTAAAGCAAAATCTGGTCTATTAGAATCTAGTTTCATAGCTGTGTACTAGTCTAAGCTCATGGACTAATTAAAAATTATTTCTGTAACCTAGACTACAAAATAAATAATATTATTGGAAAGTCAATGTTTCATAACTTTACGTTGGCTGGGTTTAAGTGTTTGCTTATATTGCAAGCTAGAACAGGTGTGGCACAGCAGGCTGTAGACTGGCAACTAGATAACATTTCTCAGTAGAACATGTCATTTACTTCTATTCCCTCACTGCGTGAGCAACAACATCCCCTAATTCGTCAGCTAGCTGATTGCATTGAGGCAGCTTGGCATAAGCACTTGGAGCTGTCGCCTTACCAGTTGCCTGCTGAGTTAGGGTATGTAGAAGGTAGATTAGAGGGCGAAAAACTAATAATTCAAAACAGCTGTTACCAAACTCCCCAGTTCCGAAAAATCCACTTGGAACTGGCAAAAGTAGGAAATATGCTGGATATTTTGCACTGTGTGATGTTTCCGCGTCCAGAATATGACTTGCCGATGTTTGGTTGTGATTTAGTTGCGGGTAGGGGTCAAATTAGTGCGGCGATCGCAGACCTTTCACCTGTTCACATAGAGCGTGTCTTACCAGCATCTTATACTTCTGCATTGACGGCGTTAACAACCCTTAACTTTTCCCAACCTCGTGAATTACCGGAATGGGGAAATATCTTTTCAGATTTTTGTATTTTTGTGCGCCCAGGTTCTTCAGAAGAAGAAACGATGTTTCTCTCTCGCGTGGGTGATTTTTTAGATATTCATTGCACCCAGGCGATCGCCTCTAGTCCAGTTTCGCCTGAACAAGTAACGCAAAATCTTGCTGGACAACACAACTACTGCACCAAACAGCAGCAAAACGACAAAACCCGCCGCGTATTGGAAAAAGCCTTTGGCTCAGCTTGGGCAGAACATTACATGACCACAGTTTTATTTGACCTCCCAGATTCATCATCTCCCTCTCCCCATCTGTAGGCTCTGTTACGTTTTCCCGTAACTGATGAATGTAGAATTCATTCAACGAGAGTTTGATGGAGTCCCAAAGCAGCAATCAAAGCAGCAAGTTTTTTGGAGCAAATAGCCAAAGATGCTTTCAGCCCTGCTACAAGTTGACCAAATTAAGGAAACTGTGATGTTAAGAATGCTCAAGTTGAGAAAAATTTTTTAGTTGGTCGCTGACTTACTGAAGGAAGACTTGCTTTGGCAACAAAATCGTTTCCAACAACAGCAACAGTGTGTTTACTAAATACGCGCTATTCCTCGCTCACTGGTGTAACTATTTCTGCGAGGTTAAACAGTGCCTTTATTTATTTCAAGGTGTTTGCATATCAGATAATTAAGGGCTTTGTCTAAGATATTTGACAGCCAATAAATTCACCTGTGGCTTACTTCCCATAGCTTAAAACTAGGGAACTCCGTCACGAATATTTTTGGTGGATTCTCATAACTGCCATCATATTCACGTCTCCATAAGACTCAAATTTATAAAAAGGCGTCGGGAAAACCCATTTCTTCTCGGTAGGTAATGAAAGACGCCCTGACGCCGTTGACAGTTGACGGTTAACAGTTAACAGTCAACTGTCAACGTGTTATCCCATTCCCTTTTAGGAATGGGATGAGCTTAATTAATAGCCAGCAAACACAAAACGCTATTTCGCAAAGCTATGGTGTTGAGCATTCATCAAGCAGTGGATTTGAAGCAACGTCCAGCTTTAAACCACTGTTGTTTCTCCTATGCAACTGGCTGTTTACTAAAAACCCTTTTTGACTAACTAATTTAACTGCACTTAACTCATTTTTTTTACTGCCATCACCACAATTCAGATAGACGGGCAACATACCATGTCAAGGGTGACTGAGAAGCCAAAACCAAGCGAGCAGCCACTTAATCATGAACAAGCAAAGATTTGGTGGGGCATTGCTGTAGCTGTGCCGATAGTAATCGCCGCTGGAGTACTAGGTACAGCCAAAATCGAGCAGTTAAGAAAACTAACTACGCCCGTACCCGTAGCGCCAGTTGCCAATAGCATTAGCGCTGTTGGCCGTTTGGAGCCGCGGGGAGAAGTCGTTAAACTGTCTGCCCCAAGTGGAGGATTAGCAGCATCTTCACGAATTCAGCAAATCTTCGTGAGAGAGGGTGAACGGGTAAGGCAAGGTCAAGTAGTTGCGATTTTGGACAACCGCGATACCCAAGTAGCGGCAGTAGAAGAGGCAAAAGCCAAACTGCAAGAATCTCGTGCGAATTTAGCTCAAGTAAGAGCGGGTTCACCAAGAGACATTCAAGCTCAAAGAGCAGTTATTGCTCGACTACAAGCTCAGTTAAGTGGGGAAAGGGATGCTCAACAAGCAACAATCGCTCGGATTGCCGCCCAGTTAAGTGGGGAAAAAATCGCTCAACAAGCAATGGTGAATCGCCTAGAAGCTGAGCTGGTTGGGCAAAGAGATACTTTAAGAGCGACAATTACACGGATCAGAGCCGAGCAACGCAATGCCCAAGTCGATGCTGGACGATATGATATGTTATACCGAGAAGGTGCGATTTCCCAGCAAGAACGGGATAGAAGACGCCTCAGTGCCATAACTTCTAATCAGCAAGTTGTCGAAAGCCAAGCTACTTTAAGACAAACATTGGCAACTCTACGACAGCAACTTGCCGAAGCTAGAGCTAATCAGATCACAAATTTAGCAACTTTGCAACAGCAGCTAATCGAAGCCAGAGTTAACCGTGACAAAACTGTAGCAACTGTGCAAAGGCAAATCGACGAAGAAAAAGCCAAACTGAGCAGAATTTTGGAAGTTAGCCCGACTGACTCACAAGTAGCACAAGCCCAAGTTAGCAATGCGATCGCAAATGTCAGAAAAGCAGAAGCAGAGCTAAAGTTGAGCTATGTTCAAGCACCAATTGCTGGAGAAATTTTAAAAATTCATACAAAATCAGGCGAAGCCATCAGTTCAAATGGCATTGCTGAGATTGGACAAACTAATCAGATGTTTGTGATTGCTGAAGTTCCTGAAGACGGCATTGGTAAAGTGCGCGTTGGTCAAAATGCTACTATCACCAGTGATAATGGAGCATTTAACGGGGAATTAAAAGGAACCGTCACTGAGATTGGTAGAAAAATAGGCAAAAAGGATGTGTTGAATACAGATCCAGCAGCAGATGTGGATGCCAGAGTTGTAGAAGTTAAAATCGCTCTGTCTCCAGAAGATAGCCAACTAGTTTCTGGATTGACCTACGCTAAAGTGGTTGTCGAAATTAATATCTAATCAAGTTATAGGTGAGCAGTAATGATTTATTTTTACTGCAATACTTGTATTATTTGTAATGGAGATAATCATAATTATTAGTCAGCAAAATAATTTTAAAAATCATTACTTAAGCGTTTTATAATTGATGCTTTATGAATTAAATACTACCTGCTTAAAAGCCTAGAAAATGAATCAAAAAATACCTCTATCTTGGCTACAATTGACAAGAGAAAAAACTCGCCTAGCCGTGGCTTTGGCAGGAATTGCCTTTGCAGATATTTTAATGTTTATGCAACTTGGTTTTCGAGATGCTCTTTATTATAGTAACGTTCGGTTCCATACTAGCTTGCAGGGCGATATTGTTTTAATCAACAGTCAATCTAACGCTCTGTTGGCGATGAAAAGTTTTTCCCAACGGCGATTATATAAGGCTTTAGATTTACAAGCAGTACAATCAGTCCATCCGATATATTTGGACTATACAAGTTGGAAAAATCCTGTAACTGGTCGTCCTCGTAATATCCTAATTTTTGGAATTAATCCAGAAGTTAACTTGTTAAACTTACCTGGAGTTCAAGAAAATTTAGATAAAATTAAACTACCTGATGTAGTTTTATATGACCGTTCTTCTAGAGTTGAGTATGGCCCAATTGCGGCTAATTTTGAGCAAGGAAAGATAGTAACAGCAGAAGTCAGAAGGAGGCAAATTAAAGTAGAAGGACTATTTACATTAGGTGCATCCTTTGGGGCAGATGGTAATTTAATCACGAGCGATGTTAACTTTATACGGATATTTACCAATCGTCAGCGAGGATTAATTGATATTGGACTAATTAGACTGAAACCGGGAGCAAATGCTACAGTCGTTGTCCAAAATTTACGTAACTATTTACCTAAAGACATTAATGTTTTAACTAAGCAAGAATTTATTGACTTTGAGCGGAATTACTGGGCGAGTGGTACGGCGATCGGATTTATTTTCACGCTAGGGACAATCATGGGTTTTATTGTGGGAACTGTGATTGTGTATCAAATACTTTATACAGAAGTTACAGAGCATTTGGCTGAGTATGCCACTCTTAAAGCAATCGGCTACACACAAAGATATTTGTTGATTGTGATTTTACAAGAAGCTTTATTGTTAGCAGTTTTAGGATATATTCCTGGATTTACTTTTACGATGTTTCTTTATCAAAGAGCTAGAGAGGCTACACTTTTACCAGTTTTTATGAGCTTTGGTCGTGCCGTTATGGTGTTAATTATGACTATTTTAATGTGCTTTATTTCTGGTGCGATCGCTGTACGAAAATTACGCTCTGCTGATCCAGCAGATATCTTTTAATTAAAATTACAAGCTATCTTTAATTATGAATATTATAAATTCAAGATTAATTATTAACAGATAATAAAAATCTTGAATCATAATTTATAGTTGAGATATAAATTCTCAAGCTTACTAAATTGTCTCAAAAAAGCTAACTTGTAGCTCCTAATTTTATGATGAAAAAAGAGCCAGTAATTACCATTAAAAATCTGAATCACTACTATGGTAAAGGTGCACTGAAAAGACAAATTTTATTTGACATTAACCTAGATATTTATGCTGGAGAGATTGTAATTATGACTGGGCCATCAGGGTCAGGTAAAACAACATTACTGAGCTTGATTGGTGGTTTGCGGTCTGTACAAGAGGGAAGCTTGAAATTTTTAGGTGAAGAACTATTTGGTGTCAGTCAGAACAAGCTGGTGCAGATGCGGCGCAAAATTGGTTATATTTTCCAGGCTCATAATTTGCTGGGATTCTTGACTGCTAGGCAAAATGTGCAAATGGCAGTGGAATTGAATGAAAATATTTCTCAAACTGAGGCAGTATCTAAGTCAGAAGGTATGCTGGGGGCTGTTGGTTTAAAAGAACGAATTAATTATTATCCAGACAATCTTTCTGGTGGACAAAAACAAAGAATAGCGATCGCCCGCGCCTTGGTGAATCATCCCCCATTAGTGCTAGCAGATGAACCAACAGCAGCTTTAGATAAACAATCAGGACGCGATGTCGTAGAAATAATGCAGAGCCTTGCCAAAGAGCAGGGAACTACTATCTTGTTAGTAACGCACGACAACCGCATTTTAGATATAGCCGATCGCATCATAGAAATGGAAGATGGTCTTTTAGCCCGTAATTCCCAAAGTGCAGTTATCAGTTAATAACACGATTCTAAAATCAAAATTTAAAAACCTCCCCAAAAGGGGGAGGCGACTAGGGAGAATATTCTTCAGCCCAGGGATTAGGGTTTGGTGCTGGTGCGCTGGCTGAACAGTCTAGTAATGGTTCAGGTTAATACCAGCTTCTTTTGCCATTGCTTCCAACCCTTTCGTTTCTAGGGTTTTGATTGCTTTAGTACACAGCTTCAGTTTCACCCACCGATTACCACCTTGCCACCAAACGCGCTTGTTTTGCAGATTGGCATGTTGAAGCCGTTTTGTGCGGCGGTGGGAGTGGGAAACGGCAAAGGCATTATTTGCCTTTTTACCAGTTAGTTCACAGCGACGAGACATAGCAACTATCTCCAGTTAGTTTTTGAATACAGCCTTTCCATTTTAGGACTTAGGCAGCGGAAGTAGTTAAGGAAGGAGTGAGGGAGTGGGGGCAGAGGGGCGGAGGGGCAGGGGAGGTAGAGGGGCAGAGGTGAAAATCAAAAATTTCTCCCCAGTCCCCAGTCCCCAGTCCTCAGTCCCCAGTCCCTATCCTACTTACTAGCTTGTTCCGTCAGCTTGGTGAGTACTTCGTTTGAGCGCTCAACGAAAGATTTCATTCCCTCAGCGTCAAACCCTTTTTGGGACATCAGCGCCAAATCATAGACGTGTTGGCAAATCATATTCACCAACTGATTTGTAGGCGATTGACCGTCACCTTGGATTATACTGCCTTGATTGAGATTCGCTAAGTTTTGAATTAGCGGGTGAGCAGTATTCACCAGTAAAATGTGGTCTTCGGGAAACTCGGCTGTTTGCTGCTGCATCATGGCATTCATTTCTCGCAGGCGGCGGAGAATCTCTGGTAGTAGCACGATCGCAGGTGGTGTTCCTTGGGGATTATCGGCTTTCAAAGCTTCGGTACGGATATTGAGTTTGGGTTTGTTGAGAGATTTCTCAAATAACTCTTTGATGACCTCACTTCGGGTTTTGTTAGTTGTGGGGTCAACAATTTCCGCAGCTTTGTCTTTTTCCAACAAGGTATTATCCAAGTCGGAGTCTACTCGTGTAAACTTGACATCCTGATATTCCCGCTCTAGGAAGTTGATAAAGTGGGTATCGATGAAGGAGTCCATAAATAGGACTTCTAAACCTTGGTTTTTGTGCAGTTCTACGTAGGTAGCTTGGGTTGCTTCATCGGTGCTGTAGAAAACCCGGTTTTCGTGGCGTTCTTTGTTGCGTTCTAAATACTCTTTTAGTGTCGTATAGGGAGCGCTAAGTACTGAGTTCTCAGAATTGGATGCAGGAGTAACATCTTGCCACGCATCCCCTTCTGAAGACTGTACCTCAACTGCTGGAGTTTCGGCAGCAGGTTTGTCTGTAAGTTTAGCTGTGGTGCGAAAAACGATGATATCTTCGATTTGTTTTTTGAATTTCTCGTCGTTGAGAACACCAAATTTTACAAAAGTTCCGAGGTCTTTCCAAGCACTAATGTATTGTTCGCGGTTGTCGCGGAACAGTTCTTTGAGGCGATCGCCTACTTTTTTGGCAATGTAGTCGCCAATTCGCCGCACGGTGCGATCGCCTTGCAATGCACTACGCGAAACGTTCAAAGGAATATCACTGCTATCAATCACACCCCGCATCGGTGTTAAAAATTGCGGGATAATTTCTTCGCAGTTGTCGCTAACAAAAACTTGATTGCAAAATAGCTTAATCTGCCCTTTAGTAACATCTACATCGGGCTTCATTTTCGGAAAATACAGAATACCGTTGATGATAAAGGGATAGTCTGTATTCAGATGCACCCACAACAGCGGTTCTTCCTGAAAAGGATACAGATAGCGGTAAAACTCTAAATAATCTTCTTGACTCAGACTACTTGGTGACTCACGCCACGGTGCTTTTTGCCTATTTAAGACTTCGCCTTCCAATTTAATTGGCACTGGCATAAAGTCACAGTAGGTCTTGACAAGATTTTTAATCCGTGCTGACTCTAAAAATTCTTCCTCTTCTCCTTGCAGAGTCAGGGTAATGGTAGTGCCGCGAGTTGTACGGGGTGAATCTTCTAGGGTAAATTCTGGGGAACCATCGCAAGTCCAATGAACCGCCTGGGCTCCTTCTTGGTAGGAAAGGGTATCAATTTCAACTTTTTGCGCCACCATGAACGAGGAGTAGAAGCCAAGACCGAAGTGACCGATAATTGGTTGATCTGATTTGCCTTGATACTTATGAATAAATTCTTCAGCACTGGAGAAGGCAACCTGATTGATGTATTTTTTCACTTCCTCTGCTGTCATGCCGATACCGTTGTCGGAAATAGAGAGGGTCTTGTTATCTTTGTCGATGGCGATTTCAATTTCTGGTTCGCCTATGTCTCCACTATACTCCCCGGCTTGAGATACCATTTTCAGTTTTTGAATGGCGTCTACAGCGTTGGATACCAGTTCCCGCAAGAAGATTTGGTGATCTGAGTAGAGCGACTTCTTGATAATTGGGAAAATATTCTCAGTATGAATACTGATAGTACCTTGTTCTAGCATGGTTATCCGTCTGTGTTAGTTGCAGAGATAATTCTGAGGATCAATTTTCCGCGATTCCTCTGTTGTCTTAGGTAAGGAATGCCTCTTAATTTTATTCGGATTTCACTACCATCAATCATAAATGCTGTTGAAACTACCGTTGCAGCTTGTTATATATGGCAGCTATTTCCGCAGCTTGCATATTTAGAGTACGAACTGGTTTAATCCCTTGACGTAATTTATTCAGTAAATTTGCATCTGTTGCTAATAGCCGAAGGCTCTCAGTCCAAGCCTTGGTATCGTTAGCAGTTACTAACCAACCATCCATGCCATGTCTTACCAGTTCTGCAATACCGCCCAAATTGGAACCGATTACAGGTAAAGATAGGGCATGGGCTTCTAGTACGACTAAAGGGCCAGTTTCTAGCCATTGAGAAGGCACAGCCAGTATATCGTAATTAGCCATAACCTTGGGCAGTTCTTCTCTTGTTAGTTGTTTTTCTACACGAATCCGAGGATCGTTGTCGATTAAGTTAAAAATTGTTTGGCGATATCGTTCATCCTGCGCTATTCCATGAATTATTAACTCAATGGGAATTTCCGCAGGTAAATCTTTAACTGCTTGTACTAAGATATCGATGCCTTTATATATATCCCAGCGTCCTAAAAAAACTACTTTTAAAGGGACAGATTGCTCATGTGCTGGTGGTGATTTTTCTTGTGTAGCGTAACCAATTCCATAGCGGCAAAGAACAAGTTTTTCTTCAGGGATGCCGTTGATGAGTAGAGCTTTATAGAGCCAATCACACACTGCTATGATGCGATCAGCGAATTTTGCCATTTCTAGTAAACTTTGTTGACGGGCAGTGACATAACCAGGTACGACAAATGGACGTACAAACCGCCCTAATTCTTCGTCTACTGAAGCAGGCAGATAGGCACTTGTGGGTAAAGGTAATTGACTTAGGACAGACATAGGCAAATGGCTCAAAGTTTTGACCATTGCCGCAGGTAGTTTACTGCTTAAAGTATCGGCACACTGGGAACAACGCACTACATCAATTTTGCCATCACAAACTTGTTGTCCATTAAACATTAAGGTAGTTCGTTGGCAAATAGGTAGAGGATAGTGGATTGTTACCACTGTTGACATGCCTAATTCTTTAGCTAAACGCAGATGAGGCAATCCACAATATGTTTCCCAATGATGTTGATGGTAAATATCTGCTTTTTGACTGGTTAACCAATTAGCAAAATATTCAAATTTCCCATGTGGAAATTGTCCATGATTGGGTTGTGTTTTAGGTACTGGAAAGACAGGATATCGATAAACTTCTATGTCGTTATGTTTATAACTATCTTCCTTTTGGGAACCGTTACTAGCCGCTGCTATTTTGATATCAATATTATGCGATCGCAATTGCGGCAGCAGCTCATTCAGGTTTACTTGAATACCACCACATTTATCCGGGAAATAACGAGCAAGAGCTTGGATTGCTTTCATGATGGGCACTTCCGAAACAGGATAACGGCTCTTGCTATTTTATTCGCTGTATTGTCAATTACCCAGTAATAGGCAGTCCCGCCTGGGAATTTATTCCCAGGCTCATAGCTGAAGTCTTCTAAAGAAAACTGAAATGTTTTAGTCCACTTGAGTGAACTTGAGCTGGGCTATTAGATCCCCGACTTCTTCAAGAAGTCGGGGATCTGACCACCGCCACTAGTTGGCTAATTAAGATGCTTCAAGATCTTAGTTTTAGCTAAAGTTTCAAGGTTCGGGTGCTGGCTCTAATAATTTGACAGTTGTTTTTGGAACTGACACCTTAACAGACGATTTTTTGCTAAACGATAGACCGTTTTCACCTTTATCAATGAAAATCGTGTCTCCAGAGATAAAAGTATTTTCCAGTAACTTGGTGGCGATGGGGTTTTCTACTTCTCGCTGAATTGCTCGTTTTAGTGGGCGTGCGCCGTAAACTGGGTCGTAGCCTGTTTCTACAAGGTAATCACAGGCAGGTTGTGATATCTCGAAAGAGATTTTTTGCTCTCGGAGAAGATTTTCTACTCGTTTGAGTTGAATGCGGATGATGTGCCGCATTTCTGTACGACTGAGGGTATGGAAGAGAATAATATCATCGACGCGGTTAAGAAATTCGGGGCGGAAGTGCGATCGCAACGCATCTGTCACCCGCACCCGCATCATTTCATACTTGGTGTCATCACCAGAAACATCCAAGATGTACTCACTGCCAATGTTACTAGTCATGACAATGACGCTGTTCCGAAAATCTACCGTTCTTCCCTGTGAATCAGTAATTCTCCCATCATCTAGCACTTGCAGCAAAATATTAAACACATCGGGGTGAGCCTTTTCAACTTCATCCAGCAACACCACCGAATAGGGACGGCGGCGAACAGCCTCGGAAAGTTGACCGCCTTCTTCATATCCGATGTATCCTGGAGGCGCTCCCACCAGCCGGGAAACTGAGTGTTTTTCCATATACTCAGACATATCCAGGCGCACTAAGGCATCATCAGAATCAAAGAGAAACTGAGCTAAAGCACGAGCGAGTTCAGTTTTACCTACACCAGTGGGCCCCATGAACAAAAATGAACCAATGGGACGAGATGGGTCTTTCATCCCAGCACGGGCGCGACGAATTGCCGCTGCAACCGCTGCTACAGCTTCCTGTTGCCCAATGACTCGTTCATGCAAATGATGCTCTAGTTGCAGTAATTTTTGCCGTTCTGATTCCAATAGGCGATTGACGGGGATTCCTGTCCATTTGGCGACGATTTCGGCAATATCGGCTTCTATAACTTGTTCTCGCAGTAAGGTAGAACCTTTGCTTTGAATTTCTAGAAGTTTGGTTTCTTTGGCTTCGCGATCGCGCTGCATTCCCTCCAATTTGCCATACTTCAATTGGGCAGCTTTGTTTAAATCGTAGTCGCGTTCTGCCTGTTCAATTTGCACGCGCAAGGCATCTTCTTCTTTCTTTAAGGTGCTAATAGCTTCTAATAGCTGCTTTTCACCTTGCCATTGCTCATTAAATTTTTGCTGTTTGATCGTCAACTTGGCGATTTCTTGCTCAATACGCTCCAAACGCTCTCTGGTTTGGGCAGTACCCTTTTCTTCTCCAGCCAATGACAGCTTTTCCATTTCTAGCTGCATCAGACGGCGGTCAATAGTTTCTAATTCCGCTGGTTTGGAAGTAATTTCCATTTTCAGCTTTGCCGCTGCTTCATCTACCAAGTCAATGGCTTTATCTGGTAAGAAGCGGTCAGAAATGTAACGCGCTGACAGGGTTGCTGCTGCTACCAGGGCGGAATCAGAAATTTTGACGTTGTGATGGACTTCGTAGCGTTCTTTTAAGCCCCGGAGAATGGAAATAGTATTTTCTACGCTGGGCTGATCCACAAATACTTGCTGAAAGCGGCGTTCTAGTGCCGCATCTTTTTCGATGTGTTTGCGGTATTCATCCAAGGTACTTGCACCGATGCAACGCAGTTCGCCTCGTGCCAACATCGGTTTGAGTAAATTCCCCGCATCCATTGCTCCTTGTTGACTCGAACCAGTACCGACTACGGTGTGGAGTTCGTCAATAAACAGAACAATATCACCGTTAGATTCAATAACTTCTTTAAGAACTGCTTTTAGGCGTTCTTCAAATTCCCCCCGCAATTTTGCCCCAGCAATCAAACTACCGATATCTAAAGAGATAAGCTGGCGGTTTTTCAGGGATTCGGGAACGTCGCCGTTCACCATGCGCTGTGCCAATGCTTCAGCGATCGCAGTTTTACCTACTCCAGGTTCACCAATTAACACCGGGTTATTCTTGCTGCGACGAGACAATACCTGGATTACCCGACGAATTTCGTCATCTCGTCCAATTACCGGGTCAAGTTTTCCAGCTTTTGCCTGTTCTGTCAAGTCCCTGCCAAACTTTTGTAAAGCTTCATAACGGGATTCTGGACTTTGGTCTGTCACTTTTTGACTGCCGCGAACGGTTTTGATAGCAGATTCTAGCTTAGCAATGTCTACGTTAAAGCCCTTGAGAACTCGCCGGCCAATGCGATCGTCATCACTAAAAGCCAGAAGAATGTGTTCTACAGAGACGTAGGAATCTTTCATCTTGGCTCTAATTTCCTCGGCTCTGTCTAGTAGAACATCTAAACTGCGACCGAGGTAGAGCTGATCACTTTTACCAACTTTGGGTTGACGTTGAGTGAATGCTTCTAGTTGCTGTTGTAAGCGGATGGGATCGACCTCAGCTCGAGTGAGGATACGGATTGCTATACTGGTGGGTTCTTCTAAAAGGGCAATAATTAAATGTTCAACATCTAGTTGCTGTTGTTGATAAGCACGGACTATATCCTGAGATTTGACAATTGCTTCCCAGGCTTTATCAGTAAATTTATTGGGATCTGTAGGTTGCATTTTTAGGATTTTAGCTTTGGGATTTTTATTTTAGGGATTGGGGATTATCCCAGAAAGTGTTGCTTGGTGAGTGGTTGTAATGGTACTCCCAAATTATCCAAACATTATTGGTGTATATCCGCTTGTATCTTCAGTGGCAACTTTAGATTGATAGTTGGTGATATTTTGATTCATTATCTATATTTCTAATTTAAAACGAAAACACTGTTCTCAGCTTACTTTGCTAGATAGTAGCAAGTAGGGCGATCGCTAATTGTCTTCAGCTGCTAAACCCTAGCCAAAAATTTTTGCGAACAGATTCTTTGCCACACCTATTGCTTTATGCTCAACTCGAACATTAGTACAAGAAGGCAAGCAGCAGAAGGATATTGCTTTTAAATTCAGCTTTTTAGCTTTTTAAACTGCATAATTCTTTCTGCGCTGCACTAGTCTTCTTTCCTCTGAATTACTGACTCACAAGCTGTTCTTGTGATTCCTGTTTTGCTGCTGACCCTTGAGTACCCAGCTGAATTAGTTCAACTTTATACCCATCTGGGTCTTCTACAAAAGCAATTACCGTCGAACCGTGTTTCATTGGGCCTGGTTCTCGGACAACTTTACCGCCATGATTTCGGATTTCCTCACATGTGGCGTAAATATCATCAACACCAAGGGCAATATGACCGTAAGCATTACCCAATTCGTACTTTTCTACCCCCCAGTTGTAAGTTAGTTCAAGCACCGTGTTATCGCTTTCATCACCGTAACCAACAAAAGCTAGGGTAAATTCTCCTCCCGGATAATCTTTTCGTCGGAGTAATTTCATTCCCAGCACTTCGCAGTAAAACTTCAAGGACTCTTCAAGGTTGCCGACTCGTAGCATTGTGTGTAGTAATCGCATATTGACCTTTGATCTGTACTCGGTTCAGTATTATTATCTGCAAACATTTTACAAAGCTTGGGGACTGGGGATTGGGGAACTCGGGGCCCCCTCTGGGGATAAAGGGCAATGGGGACTGGAGAGTAATTACTGAACTCTTGACCAATTGCCAATCATTGGAAATCTTCTTTAATCTCAGCCTATAAAGTCTCCTTAACGCCTATGCTAGCGATTGGGTTAGCCACTGGACTGTATGCGATCGGCGCTCAGAACTCACTCGAAGTAAAAGAATACAAAGGACGAACTACAGATGAGTAACATTCTAGATACTACAATCGAGGCGATCGCTGCCCGCGAAATTCTCGATTCACGAGGCAGACCAACGGTTGAAGCTGAAGTACATTTGATTAATGGTGTTGTGGGACTAGCACAGGTTCCTAGTGGTGCTTCTACCGGCACTTTTGAGGCACACGAACTGCGTGATGGCGATAAAAGTCGTTATGGGGGCAAAGGAGTACTCAAGGCGGTGCAAAACATCAAAGAGGCCCTTGCTCCAAAATTGTTAAACCTGGATGTCCTCAACCAAGAACAGCTAGACCGAACAATGATTGCTTTGGATGGTTCTGCTAACAAATCTAATTTGGGAGCTAATGCAATTTTGGCGGTTTCTCTAGCAGCAGCGAAAGCGGGTGCTGAATCTCTGGCAATTCCCTTATATCGCTATTTAGGTGGCCCTTTAGCGAATTTGTTGCCAGTACCCTTAATGAACGTGATTAACGGTGGAGCACACGCGTCAAACAACGTAGATTTTCAAGAGTTTATGATTGTCCCAATTGGGGCATCTTCTTTTCGGGAAGCTTTGCGCTGGGGTGCAGAGGTATTTGCTACCCTCAGCCAGGTATTGGATGAGAAGGGTTTGCTCACTGGTGTGGGCGATGAAGGCGGCTTTGCTCCTAATTTAGAGTCCAATCAGGTGGCTTTGGAATTGTTGGTTGCTGCCATTCAAAAAGCTGGTTACAAGCCAGGAGAACAAGTTGCTTTGGCGTTGGATGTGGCAGCTAGTGAGTTTTACAAGAATGGGCAATATGTCTATGACGGTAAACCTCACGCTCCTACAGAGTTTATTGATTATTTAGCGCAATTGGTTGACCAATATCCCATTATATCAATTGAGGATGGGTTGCATGAAGAAGACTGGCAAAGTTGGCAATTGCTCACCCAGAAGTTAGGTTCGCGGGTACAGTTAGTAGGGGATGACTTGTTTGTGACTAATGCTACTCGCTTGCAAAGAGGCATTCAGGAAAAAGCTGGTAACGCTATTTTGATTAAACTCAATCAAATTGGTTCGCTCACCGAAACCTTGGAAACAATTGATTTGGCAACTCGCAACGGTTTTCGCTCAGTAATTAGCCATCGTTCTGGTGAAACCGAAGACACAACGATCGCCGATCTTTCCGTGGCAACTCGTGCCGGTCAAATCAAAACAGGTTCTTTGTGCCGCAGCGAACGGGTAGCAAAATACAATCGCTTACTGCGTATTGAAGATGAACTAGGCGATCGCGCCCTTTATGCTGGTGCTGTAGGTTTAGGGCCGAAATAGGAACTTGGGGCAGGGGAAGCAGCGGAAGCAGGGGAAGAATTAAATACTAATTCCCCATTCCCCAATCCCCATTGCCCCTTATCCCCAGAGGGGGCCCCGAGTTCCCCAATCCCCAGTCCCCAATTACGGATAAAACCCCAACTTGGGCAACCCTAGAGTTTCATCCCAGCCCATCATCAGGTTAAGGCATTGAATTGCTTGACCCGCCTGTCCTTTTATTAGGTTGTCAATTGCTGACATCACAATTACCCGACCAGTACGTGGATCGACTTCTAAGCCGATGTAGCAAAGATTGCTACCACTTGCCCACTTGGTTTGAGGATAAACCCCGCTCTCACAGATTTTTATCCAAGGTGAGTTACGGTAAAAAGCAGTAAAAATCGTGATTAAATCATCTCGCACTAGTCCGGGATCGCGTAGTCTGGCATATACAGTAGCTAAAATCCCGCGCACCATTGGGACAAGGTGCGGTGTAAATTGGATCATGAGTTCGTGACCAGCTAAGTCACTGCAAATTTGCTCAATTTCTGGGGTATGACGGTGACGGGCGACACCATAGGCGGCTAAGGAGTTGTCTGCCTCGGCTAGCAATAAGTCGGTTTTGGCTTGCCGTCCGCTGCCAGATGTGCCCGACTTGGCGTCGATAATGGCTGTTTCTGGTACGATTAAGCCTTGTTTCAGAAGTGGTGAAAGTGCTAGGAGACTGGCGGTGGGATAGCAACCAGGACAGCCAATTAGCTGGGCTTCGGCAATGCGATCGCGGTACAGTTCTGGTAGTCCATAAACCGCTGTGGCAGCAGTTGCGCGATCATTTCTCTGTGTGCCATACCAATCTGTATAAGTTGTTAAATCACTGAACCGATAGTCTGCACTCAGATCCAGTACTTTACATCCTTTTTCTAAAAGTTTGGGTGCGATTTGACAAGCCAAACCATTAGGTAAAGAGAGGAACACGACTTCACAGCGGTGAGCAATTATTTCTGGCTCTATCGCTTCTATTGGCAGGTTAACTGCATGAGCCAGATGTGGGTAGATATTAGTAAAGGATTTCCCGGCGCTGTTCTCACCGCCCAAATAAACCAGTTCTACTTCTGGATGATCCATTAGTAGTCGGACTAACTGTACTCCGCCATAGCCTGACGCGCCAACAATCCCAACGGGTACGCGTCTAAATTTGCCCATGATCTGAAATCCTTATCCGCTTTTGGTTAATTCGTTCTCAGCTATCAACATATCAGCGACTAGACGCCCGGTGCATAAAACGCCAAACCCCTCTATTTCATTCTGGGGAGTCCAGAGTCAAAAACTCAACAGTTTTTAACCCTTGATCCTTGAGGGCCAGTCGCCTCTCTTGGCAAAGACGCTGCGCGTAGCTTGCTTCCCGTAGGGGTACAAGTTGGGAAACCCTTGACGCTCCTGTCACTACCGCTGCGCTAACACCACGGCGCTGGCTCCCCTTGACCCTTGACTTCACAGAGTGAGTATTCAAATTTCGCTGCACTTTGGTGCTAAACTCCAATAATTTTTGGTGATAGAAATTTTTGCCATATTATCAAATCATTGCTAGTCTACTTCTCTGCCTTATAAAGGAGCTACAATCTAAAAGAAGAAATTGTTAAAAAAATTTACGTTAGGTAGCTGGAATTCTTCTGTGTCACAGCCTAAGACTACCCAAGCTTTTAAATTTGATTCGATTGATGCCGCCTTGGCAGACCTGAAATCTGGTCGCGTCATTGTAGTGGTCGATGATGAAAATAGAGAAAATGAAGGCGACTTGATTTGTGCTGCCCAATTTGCCACACCTGACATGATTAATTTCATGGCGGTGGAAGCTAGAGGGTTGATTTGTTTAGCGATGACTGGCGATCGCCTTGATGAACTAGACTTACCATTGATGGTGAGCAATATTACAGATACTAACCAGACTGCCTTCACCGTCAGTATTGATGCCGGCCCACATTTAGGCGTCAGTACTGGGATTTCAGCGGAAGACCGCGCCCGCACTATCCAAGTTACTCTCAACCCAGCTACAAAACCTTTAGATTTACGTCGTCCTGGTCATATTTTCCCGATTCGAGCTAGGGAAGGAGGCGTACTAAAACGGGCAGGACATACAGAAGCAGCTGTAGACTTATCTCGACTAGCAGGGCTATATCCAGCGGGGGTAATTTGTGAAATTCAAAACCCCGATGGTTCAATGGCGCGGTTGCAGCAGTTAATTGAATATGCTCAACATCACAATCTAAAAATTATTAGTATTGCGGATTTAATTAGTTATCGCCTTCAACACGATCGCTTAGTATATCGCGAAGTTGTAACTAAGCTACCCAGCCAGTTCGGTCAGTTTGAAATTTACGCCTACCGCCACACTCTGGATAATACAGAACATGTTGCCATTGTCAAGGGTGATCCAGCTAACTTTAAAGATGAGCCAGTGATGGTGCGGATGCATTCAGAATGCTTAACTGGTGACGCTTTGGGGTCTTTGCGCTGCGATTGTCGGATGCAACTACAGGCAGCACTAAAAATGATTGAGAGTGCTGGTCAAGGTGTAGTTGTATACCTGCGGCAAGAAGGACGAGGAATCGGGTTGATTAATAAGCTGAAAGCCTACTCGTTGCAGGATATGGGGCTGGATACAGTTGAAGCGAATGAGCGTTTGGGCTTTCCCGCTGACTTGCGAGACTATGGGATGGGAGCGCAAATGCTGATGGATTTAGGCATTAAAAAGATTCGCTTGATAACTAATAATCCTCGCAAAATTGCTGGAGTCAAGGGTTATGGGTTGGAAGTCGTTGACCGCGTACCGTTGTTGATTGAAGCGAATGACTACAACTCCTATTATTTGGCAACGAAGGCGAAAAAGCTAGGTCACATGCTGTTACAGACTTATCTGGTGACAGTGGCAATTCACTGGCAAGATGACCCGCAGTTGGTGACGAAACGCTATGAACGTTTAGAGAAATTGCGACATTTAGCGAGAAGCCATGATTTATTGTTGCAAGAAGAGGCGCGTCCGTTAGGGCTGGCATTGTTTGACGAGCCAGCTTTGACAGTACACTTGGGTTTTGATCAACCAAAAGTTGCTAGCTGTGATTGGTATCAGCAGAGTGGTCATCCTTACTTACAAGCCATCTTCCAAATTTTGGATAATCTTGCAACTTTGCCTTACGTCCAGAAGCTAGAATTTCTGATTTCTTCTGGTAGCGACCCCTTGAGTAATTTGCAAGTCCAACTAGATCGGCAAATCTTCTCGGATGATACACTGCCTTCATCGTTGAGCGATCGCCTAGAAACACAACAAATTTATAGCTTTAGTAAATAAGCTAATGCGCGTCTAAATTGCATAACTACTCTTTGTAATTGTTAACTGTTGACTGTTGACAGTTAACCGTTAACAGTCAACCTGAATGTCGAGGTAATGTGCAATTTAAATGCATGACAGCTTAGTTATTTGTCATTTGTCATTAATTATTCTCTTCCCCAGTCCCCAGTCCCTAGTCCCCAGTCCCCAGCTTGTAAGTTGGTTTCACCTGACGATAGGTATGAAGTAGGCTGAGGAACTTGTCAGAGTCAAAATTTATCGGGTCAACTTTTTGACCAGAACGGTCTACTTCCTGGTGAGTGGTGATGCGATCGTCTGGTACTTGACTTTGAGCAACTAACCAGGCTAGAGAATTATATTGAGCTTCAGTGTAGCCGCTATGGGTTTTTTGGCTACTGTTATAACTATCTGGCGGTGTTTCCAAAGAAACGTGATATGCAAAATTATTCACAGATGGCGGTAAATCTGGATTAGTCTTCACAGTTTCAGACCCATCAGGACTATCAAATACTGAGTTAGCTGCGCCGAAAGCTCGCTTTTCTGGCGGTACTAGATAAACAATCGTCCCATCTAGCTTGATTAAGGTGTGATAACTCGCTTGAACACTTTCATCATTATGGGGTGCTTGAAAAAAATTAATGGCGCTGGAAGCAGAATAACCGGTTTCATGAAGTACTATAATCGCTTCGTTATTGATAAGTTCGCCATTAATATCTTTGGCGTAGCGTTCTCCATAGTTGCTGGGGTTAACGGCAGCAATTTCATAACTAGGTCTGTATTGTGCAAAAGCCTCAGTTGTGCTGTATCTGGCTACAGCCTTGTTCGTCTTGACTGAGGATTTAACAACTTTTTTAGACTCGTTACCTTGATTTTTTGCTGATTGCAATTGCGCCTTTGGATATTGACTCAAGGTTATATTTTCTGGATTCGATGTTGGCGTATTACTTTGTAATTGTGTCCCTTTTCCAGCAAGCAGCACCAAAATTAAAGCGGCGAACATTAGAGAAATTAGCATGACTCTAGTCGCCCAGTCTTTAAACTTCATGATCCTAATATTTGTAAAACGGTAGATATTAACTTAATTATCTTAATTTTAGTAATAACTTGGTTATAAGTATATGTTTTAATCCTAGGTATTTTTTTTAGGTGCTTCCTCTGCCTATAGGGCTATTTAGAGGCTATTTATAAACAAAATATAAAATTGACAATTGTATTAACGTTTGTACTCTGCGGCATGGTGTTCGCATAGCCATAGATAATGTCCTTCTGGAGTTAAGATATTTTTTAATCCACCCCAGTGTTGCTGTGGGTCTTTTTCATCTAATAGTTGGCGCAAGGCACGTAAAGCAGCGCCATCAGAACGTTCTGGATCTAAATCTTCACCTCTAGCAATCTTGTCTGCTAATTCTAAATCTTTAGATTCTTTGAGTTCAGGTAATTTTGTTGCTAATTCTTTAAATAGTTCTAAATCATTTTTGAATAGCGTTTCATATTCTTTGGGATTTACTACACCCAGCCAAGGGCCTACTATGGGTGCAGCATATTTCAAAATGCGAAATAATCTACTAATATAAGGTGCAGTTACTCTTAACCATTCGGCAGGTTCATTTATCTCATATAAACCGCCTTCTTGGGTGGGATGCCAACAGCCTGCTGCTTGGCAATAGAGTTGTAAATCTAATTTCTGTCCAGTTATATTTCTCTGCCAAACTTTACTGCCATGCGGACGCAGGACAAATACATTAGGACAATGAGAATCTATTTTTGATTGTTCGCGGCGGAATGCATTAGTAAATTCTCTTTGCGTCAGTTCTAGAAGATTATCCAGTTTATTTTTAATATCATCATTACCTTTATCAACTTTATTCTTTAAATCGTTGAGACTGTCTAAAACTGCATCTTGTTTAGTCCAATACAATCCCTGTAATAGTGCTGTTACTGATACATCTTCGTCTTCTGTGGCTTCTGGGCATTCAATTGTGTGTTTCTGTTTTTGCAATCGCTTTTGTACTTGTTCATAGTCAAACTCATGAGGGCAAGGTTTACCATTATGACCAAGACAGGGTATTTTGCGTTGAATTTGCAATCCGGGAAACCGTTCAAGCGTCTTTTCGATACCATCCTTGAGGAGTACAAAGAAATTCAGCGGGTATGCTCCCCGGACTGTTAATTGCAAGTAGCGTTCATGAGGAAATGCTTGCACTAAAGCTAAATGTTTTTGCTCTGGTGTATCAGCAAATAGGACACCATTTCGCCAATGGGTATTGGTTGTAAAGCGATGTTGACGCGCAATAAACCAAGTGGGAATACCCGCAGGGATAGTATTGAGTTGGAATTTCATCGAAATTTCATGGCACTCGCTTGATTGTTTTATTTGCTGCCATTTCTGTTCATAGTTAGGCGGGTCGAAGGGCAAACGTTCAACAACTCAACTGATATCACGGTTTTCTTGAGTGCGGTAGGAAAGGTCAAAACGCTCCATTAGATGCAAAAAGTGGTCGCGCATTGATGGCTCTAAGTCTCGCCAAAGTTGAGCCATTTCCTGACGGGTGAAGATGCCAACGCGCTTGATTACTTCTTCGCTTTCTAAGACTTTGCTGATATATTCAGTTACCCATTGGGGTTGTAGGATAACGGTATCGTTAAGTTCTTCGTTGTCTTGGAAGTAGAGAATTTCGCCTAATTCATGCAGCCATCGCGCTAGCACTTCTTTGCTAATATCAGCAACTTTGGACTCAGCCATGATGTCCCACAATTGTTGTGGTGTGATTTGTTTTTTTGAGTGGGTGCGGATAGCATTGGCAGCATTTAGCCAGGTGGTAGGCCAGATTTCACCCATCAAAGGTAACTTGGCGGCTGCTTCTGCAATTGTCTGGCGAAGTTCTTCAACGCCGAAGCTAATCTTAGAGCTAATTTTACAGTGTTCGATAATCTCGGGGTACTTGCGGCGTAACTCAGCCAGGGGAAGGTCTGCATTTCGTTCGTCGATGTGGGTGGCGACGAGTAATATCGGAGATTCTGGGGCTAAGGCTTTGATGGTATCTAGCCAGTAGTAGAGTTTACCTTGTTCAAATCCCAGTCGGGCATTCCAGGCGAGTAAGAACAGGGAGCGGTTAGTGAGAAAGAATTGATGGGTGGCGTGATAGATTTCCTGTCCACCAAAATCCCAGGTGTTCAGCTGCATGGTGACTGCTTGCGTGGGATGGGTTAATTCGAGGGACTTAATTTCAATACCGTGGGTGGTAGATTCCTGGGTGTCGAACTCTTCGCCGCGCAATGCTCTTAATAAGGATGTCTTACCTACACCTCCTTCACCGACGACTAGGAGTTTAGAAACCCACTGGCGTAGGCTACCCTCTAAGCGTTCTCGAAGATAGATTAAAATCGCCTGCGTTTCTTGCTCAACAATTTCAGGAGGGGGCGAGGTTAATGGATTGTTATGGAGGAATAGCCTTGTCAGGTTGGAGAGTTGGCAGATTTCTGGCGGCAGGCTGCTGAGTTGATTGTTAGAGAGAAATAGCCTTGTCAGGTTGGAGAGTTGGCAGATTTCTGGCGGCAGGCTGCTGAGTTGATTGTCAGGGAGGTATAGCTCTGTCAGGTTGGAGAGTTGGCAGATTTCTGGCGGCAGGCTGCTGAGTTGATTGTTAGAGAGGTCTAGCCTTGTCAGGTTGGAGAGTTGGCAGATTTCTGGCGGCAGGCTGCTGAGTTGATTGTCAGAGAGGTCTAGCTCTGTCACCTTTTCTTTGGCAGCTTGTTCAATAATTTGCAACAGTTCTTCGTTTGTCACCTGCAAACCTCACCAACTCTATAGCCTTATTTACCAGAATAGTTTATTGCAACTAGAGTATGGGGCTAGATTAGTGTGTTCTATCTACATAAGAACGGCTGTAATGTTTAAATTAACGGGGCGCGTAGGCGTAGCCCGTCGTAGACATCGCTAATTTCCCCAAAACGCTCACTCCTTCACAAATATCAAAGATTCATCGGTAAATATCAAAGATTCATCGGCGAATATTAAAGATTCATCGGTAAATATCAAAGATTCATCGGCGAATATCAAAGACTCGTCGGCGAATATCAAAGACTCATTGGTGAATATCAAAGATTCATCGGCGAATATCAAAGACTCATTGGTGAATATCAAAGATTCATCGGTGAATATCAAAGATTCATTGGTGAATATCAAAGATTCATCGGCGAATATCAAAGATTCATCGGTGAATATCAAAGATTCATCGGCGAATATCAAAGGGTGGTTACGCTTTCGCGCTAACACACCTTACAACTACGACCAGTTTATAATTGCGATCGCACCAACGCTAAAGACGATCATCTGTTCTAACTGAGAGCTTGCATCAATCCTAACAACCGCATCAGAATGAATTAAGTAGAATAGTAGAAGATGCCGTACTTTCGGTGCTAACATACCCTACGACTAAACCACTTGATAATTGCGATCGCACCACCAACGCTACAGGCGATCGTCTCATGACATACATTAAATATAGTTAGCAGTCGGCAATTCTATGAGTATTCGTCAAGAACTTCTAAGTGTGATTGAACAACTGAATGATGAGCAGTTATCAGCACTGCTAGATTTAGCTCTTTCTTTCAAGAATGGAGAAAAATCTGTTAATCCTACTGTTGAATCTCAGGCTTATTAGGATTGGGTAAGTCCTGAGAATGATATTTACGACGAAGTATTTGCTGATGAACTTACAGCGCGGTGATGTCGTATTGTGTCGAGTTCCCATGCCTTCAACCGGATTCACACAGTTTAAAGTTCGCCCTGCTGTTGTTATTTCGGCTAATCAATTGAATCAAATTCTTGATGATTTGATGGTTGTGCCTTGTACTTCCAACACTAATCGTCCTTTAACGGTGACGCAATATTTAATAACAGGCGATGAAATTGCCATGTGAGTCAATTTTTACATTAAATAAACCTATGGTTCTCACAAAGCTGGGTTCTCTTTCCTTTGAGGCGATTAATCAGGTGAATTCCTGTCTAGTAACGGCTTTGGAATTAGAGAGTACAGAACTTACGCGCTCAGATCCCCCAACCCCCTTAAAAAGGGGGCTTTAGAAATTCCCCCTTTTGAAGGGGAGCCAGCGCGGTCTTCTCCCAAAGGGAGAGGCTAGCGCCAAGGGGGTTTCCACGCCACTCCCCACAACGGAGGGAACCTCCGCAAGGGGGTGGCTCCCCATGAGCGACTGGCGTGGGCTAGGGGGGATCTAGGTTTCAGCCTTCAGTGCGTAAGTCCTAGAGTAGATAAAATTTTTGCCTCACGCAGAGGCGCAGCGAAAAGTTCTGTAGGCGGAGAGAAGTCTGAGCGCCGGCGTCCGGCGATGGTCTGTATCACTGCCGAGAGGCGCAAAGCCTTGCGCCTCTCCCTTGTGTCCAAAGGACACAAGGCAACCGTTCTGAAAGAACGGTTGGGCAGTAAGACCCGCATAGCGATCAGAACTTCGGGGTTTCCCGCCGTAGGAAACTTTTCAAGACAGAGTCACAGAGGAGTAAAGAAGAGGTTTGGCAAGAATGTAGAATCAGGGTTTAGTGAGCGATCGCTGTTCTTCAGCATACCTGGTTTCATTAAACTCGAACTAAAGTCTTGCAATTATGGAAAATAATAGATTAAGTAGAGTATCACAAAACTTACTTAATTTCCTTATTTCTTCTAGGAAAATATGACTCATTCTTTCCTTGAATGCCTGCGTAGTCCAGATAGTCCAGTTCTCGTCTTCGATGGGGCGATGGGAACTAACCTACAAACCCAAAACCTCACTGCTGAAGACTTCGGCGGCCCGCAGTATGAAGGTTGTAACGAATATCTAGTCCACACGAAACCGGAAGCTGTGGCTAAGGTTCACCGTGACTTTCTCGCCGCTGGTGCAGATGTGATTGAAACGGATACTTTTGGCAGTACGTCGATTGTGCTGGCAGAATATGACTTGGCTGACAAGGCGTATTACCTCAGCAAGACAGCCGCAGAATTGGCGAAACGTGTCGCTGCGGAATTTTCGACGCCGGAAAAACCAAGGTTTGTCGCGGGTTCCATCGGCCCGACAACTAAACTTCCTACCTTGGGACATATTGACTTTGACACGATGAAAGCTACTTTTGCGGAACAAGCAGAAGCGCTGTGGGATGGTGGTGTTGATTTATTCCTGGTGGAGACTTGCCAAGATGTGCTGCAAATTAAAGCGGCGCTGAATGGGATTGAAGAGGTGTTTGCTAAGAAGGGCGATCGCCGTCCGTTGATGGTGTCTGTGACAATGGAAAGCATGGGCACAATGTTGGTAGGTTCAGAAATCAGTGCTGTGCTGACAATTTTGGAACCTTACCCAATTGATATTCTTGGTCTGAATTGCGCTACTGGCCCAGACTTGATGAAACCACATATCAAATATCTGGCTGAACACTCACCTTTCATCGTTTCCTGTATTCCTAATGCAGGTTTGCCTGAGAACGTCGGTGGTCAAGCACACTACCGACTGACACCGTTAGAATTACGGATGTCGTTGATGCACTTTGTTGAAGATTTGGGTGTCCAAGTGATTGGGGGTTGCTGTGGGACGCGTCCAGAACACATTCAACAATTGGCAGAAATCGCCAAAGAACTGAAGCCAAAGGTTAGACAGCCTAGTTTAGAACCAGCAGCAGCATCAATTTACACTACTCAGCCTTACGACCAAGATAATTCTTTCTTGATTGTGGGTGAACGTCTCAACGCTAGTGGTTCCAAGAAGTGCCGCGATTTGCTGAATGCTGAAGATTGGGATGGACTCGTCTCGATGGCCAGGGCCCAGGTAAAGGAAGGCGCACACATCCTTGATGTCAACGTCGATTATGTGGGACGCGACGGCGTGCGAGATATGCACGAATTAGTTTCGCGCATCGTTAATAATGTCACACTGCCTTTGATGCTCGATTCCACCGAATGGGAAAAGATGGAGGCGGGTTTAAAGGTTGCCGGCGGTAAGTGTTTGCTAAACTCCACGAACTACGAAGACGGGGAACCGCGCTTTTTAAAGGTGTTGGAGTTGGCGAAGAAATACGGCGCTGGTGTCGTCATTGGGACTATTGATGAGGATGGAATGGCGCGGACAGCAGACAAAAAGTTTGCGATCGCTCAACGTGCTTACCGACAGGCTGTAGAATACGGTATACCTGCCACAGAAATATTCTTTGACACTTTAGCGTTACCCATTTCCACCGGGATTGAAGAAGACCGAGAAAACGGTAAGGCGACAATTGAGTCCATTCGGCGCATTCGTCAAGAATTGCCTGGGTGTCATGTAATTTTGGGTGTTTCTAATATTTCTTTTGGTCTTTCCCCCGCATCGCGGATGGTGCTGAACTCGGTGTTTTTGCACGAAGCGACGACGGCGGGAATGGATGCAGCGATTGTCAGTGCAAACAAGATTTTACCGCTGTCTAAGATTGAGGAACGCCATCAAGAAGTTTGTCGCCAGTTGATTTATGATCAGCGTCAATTTGAGGGTAATGTTTGCGTTTACGATCCCTTGGGAGAGCTTACCACATTGTTTGCGGGGGTGACGACAAAGCGCGATCGCTCCCTTGACGAAAGTCTCCCCATCCCAGAACGCCTCAAGCGCCATATTATCGACGGCGAACGCATTGGTTTAGAAGAACATCTGACAAAAGCCTTAGAAGAATATCCCCCCTTAGAAATTATCAACACCTTCCTGCTAGACGGCATGAAAGTTGTCGGGGAATTATTTGGTTCTGGACAAATGCAACTTCCCTTCGTCTTGCAATCTGCGGAAACCATGAAAGCGGCGGTAGCCTATCTCGAACCGTTCATGGAGAAGTCCGAATCTGGCAACAACGCCAAAGGGAGCTTTATCATTGCCACAGTCAAAGGCGATGTCCACGACATAGGTAAAAACCTGGTAGATATCATCTTGTCCAACAACGGCTACAAAGTAATTAACCTGGGAATTAAACAGCCGGTGGAAAATATCATCCAAGCTTACGAACAGCACAAAGCTGATTGTATTGCTATGAGTGGTTTGTTAGTGAAATCCACTGCCTTCATGAAAGAGAATTTGGAGATATTCAACGAAAAGGGAATTACCGTCCCTGTGATTTTAGGTGGTGCGGCGTTGACTCCCAAGTTTGTGCATGAAGATTGCCAAAACACCTATAAAGGTAAAGTTGTTTATGGCAAAGATGCCTTTTCTGACTTGCACTTCATGGATAAATTAATGCCAGCAAAGACTGCTGGTAACTGGGATGATTTCCAGGGATTTTTGAACGAAGTCGAGGAAACGGCTGAAGTCTCGAAGAATGGTAACAAAGAATCAGTAACTACAACTGCTGAGGAAACATCTGCGGAACCAAAAGAGGTGGACACTCGGCGTTCCGAAGCAGTGGCGATAGATATTGAACGTCCCACGCCGCCTTTCTGGGGAACGAAGTTGTTGCAGCCTAGTGATATTCCCATTGAGGAAATATTCTGGCACTTAGATTTACAAGCTTTGATTGCTGGACAGTGGCAATTCCGTAAGCCGAAGGAGCAATCTAAGGAAGAATATCAGGCTTTCTTGGCTGAGAAAGTGTATCCTGTTTTAGAGACTTGGAAGCAGCGGATTATTGAGGAGAATCTGTTGCATCCGCAGGTGATTTATGGGTATTTTCCTTGTCAGGCTGAGGGGAATACGCTGTATGTTTATGAAACGAACCGCAGAAGCGCAGAGGACGCAGAGGTAAGAGTCAGTTTTGAGTTTCCAAGGCAAAGGTCTTTGAGGAAGCTGTGCATTGCTGATTTCTTTGCGCCGAAGGAGTCGGGGGTAATTGATGTGTTCCCGATGCAGGCGGTAACTGTGGGTGAGATTGCGACGGAGTTCGCCCAAAAGCTGTTTGCTGATAATCAATACACTGATTATTTGTATTTCCACGGTATGGCGGTGCAGATAGCGGAGGCGTTGGCTGAATGGACACACGCCAGAATTCGTCGGGAGTTGGGTTTTGCTGCTGAGGAACCGGATAATATTCGGGATATTTTGGCGCAGCGCTATCAAGGCTCGCGGTATAGTTTTGGGTATCCGGCTTGTCCGAATATCCAAGACCAATATAAGCAACTGGAGTTATTGGAGACTGACAGGATTAACCTATATATGGACGAAAGTGAACAACTTTATCCAGAACAGTCTACAACAGCAATTATTGCTTATCACCCTGTAGCGAAATACTTTAGCGCATAACCTCTGTTCATTTTTTGTAAAGGGTGCTGAGTGGGGGACAAGGAGAAATAATTAATGATGATCCTTGTCTCCCGTCTCCTGTCTCCTATCTCTCATCTTAAATTTTCAATTTCTCTCCTCGAATCGCATAATCCAACAACTCCATCGGATGGATTACGGAAATCTTCTTACCCTGCAACTTTAAATGCTTAGTGATTTGCAAAGTACAACCAGGATTCGCAGAAGCAATTAACTCAGCACCAGTATTTAACAAATTCTGCACTTTTTGCTGACCCAATTCATCAGCCACTTCCGGTTGCAGCATATTGTAAACCCCAGCACTGCCACAACACAAAGCCGCATCTATTGGTTCTCGTAATTTCACCCCTGGAATTTGCCGCAACAACTGACGTGGTTGCACACTAATCTTTTGTCCATGTAATAAATGACAAGCATCTTGATAAACTAAATTCAAAAGTTTATCAGTCAGCGGTGAAAGTTTAGTTGTTAACCCAACAGTTGCTAAAAACTCTTGAGCATCTTTCACCTTTGCCGCAAATTCCTTAGCTTTTTCTCGATATTCTGGGTCATCTTCTAAGATATGACCGTATTCTTTCAAAGTATGACCGCAACCAGCAGCATTGATAATCACAAAATCTACATCAGTCTTGGCAAAACTATCAATCATCTGCCTAGCTAAAGCTTGCGCTTGTTCTGTTTGTCCTTGGTGTTCAGGAAGCGCCGCACAACAACCTTGAGATTTGGGAATAACAACTTCACAACCATTCGCCGTTAAAACCCGCACCGTCGCTTCATTGACTGGAGAGAACAACAACCGTTGCACACATCCCAAAATCACCCCAACTCTATAGCGCTTCTCCCCTTGCGCTGGGATAACGGTAGGCAAATTATTTTGAAAAGATTTGAGAGTAATTTCTGGCAGAATTGATTCCATTGCTGCCAAACGGGGCGATATTTTCTTGAGTAAACCCGTAGCGCGAAAGAACTTAGCAAAACCCAACTTTTGATAAACCAATAATGGAACTAATAAAACTCGTAAAAGGTTGGGATAGGGAAACAGAGAAAATATTAATTTACGAAACAGTGTATCTGGTAAACTCCGAGGATAATTTCTTTCAACTTGGTGACGAGTTGCAGAAATTAACTTGTCATATTGCACACCAGAAGGACAAGTCGTCACACAAGCAAGACACCCCAAACAAGAATCAAAATGTTCTACCGTTGCTGTATTCAGAGCAATCTCACCCTCATTAATTGCATCCATTAAATAGATGCGTCCCCTAGGAGAATCCATCTCCTTACCAAGCACCCGATAACTAGGACAAGTCGAAAGACAAAACCCACAATGCACACAACTATCAATCAACTTCGGCTCAGGCGGATGATTCTCATCAAACCCCTTCAAATTCTTCAAACTAGCCGTATTATTAACCGAATTTTCTGAAACTTGCATATTTATTCCTTTCCCCTCTCTCTTGGCGTCCTTGGCGTCCTTGGCGGTTCGTTTAAATTAAATCCCACCTACAAACCGCCCTGGACTTAAAATATTCTTACTATCAAACTGTTTCTTAATTCGTCGCATCAACGGCAAAGCATTGTCAGTGTAACCCCAAACATCTACTTGTTGTTTAACCGTCACTGGTGCTTCTAAAATTGTGAGAAAACCATTATTAGCTTGAATGCGATCACCTCCGGCGGAGCGTAGCTGATCGCGTACTTCCAAAACCTGACTTTGACTATCCAGCTGCAACATCCCCAAACCAGTACCACTGTGAATCATACCCAACTCCACCTGAGTCAAAATCTCCACGGCAGCAGTGGGTAATACTCCTATTTTGCAAGTAATTACAGACTTTGTGGGAGAAGAATGCATACATTCTCGCAATCTCTGCCATAGAGTAGCTTCATCCCCATCTGAATAAATCGCTCCATCCAACCCCAATTTTTGCCCTACTTCTAAAAGTCGGTTTGACTGTTCCTTGACACTCTCACTAATGCTTTGGAAACAAGCAATTAAGCCCAGTCCTTTACCCAAACCTAAGCTAGACACCAGTTTAATTGATAGCAAATCAGCTTGGGTTGGCGTTAATGCCGAACCTCGGAGGATATCAGCAGCTTGAGATATAGCCTCCGCCATGCCAGTTAATACTACTGTCCCCGATGCCTCCTGTAGTGGATAAACACGAAACGTTACTTGACTAATAATCCCCAATGTGCCGTAAGAGCCAGTAAACAACTTCATCAAGTCGTATCCGGCAACATTTTTGACTACTCGTCCCCCAGCTTTGGCGATTTGTCCATCAGCGCGCACAAAGGTAATTCCCAGCAATTGGTCACGCACACCGCCATAACGCTGTCGCCAGGAACCTGTATCAGCTGTGGCGACAATACCACCAATGGTTGCTAACTCTGGCTTAGCAGGGTCAAGGGCGAGAAATTGGCGTGAATCTGCCAAAATCGCTTGGAGATGAGAGAACTTCATCCCAGCTTCTACCGTGATAGTCAAATCGCCAACAGCATGTTCAATTAGTCGGTTGATCCGTTCTGTACTAACTACGACATCAATGTCTTTAGCTAAACCCCCCCAGCTAAGTTTACTACCACTACCGCAAGGCAGGACGCGCCAGTTGTTACTGTGAGCTGCTGCAATGACTGCGGCTAATTGTTCTTGAGTGCGGGGATAGACGATACAACTGGGATGATTTCTAGAAGCGTAGACGCTTTGCGGCTTCTCGTTAGCGATCGCTTCTTGGATATGTTTCTGCTGACTAAGTTCAATATTTTCCCAAAGGCAAACAGCATTTTCTTCGCCGACGATAGATGCAAGATCAGAAGCAATTACTTTCATCAGTTTATTTTTTACTCCCTATATCTAACTTTACTGGCTAACCTTACCAAAAAAGTGCATAAGTTGATTTTCGAGTAGTTCGGATAGAAATTCTGAACTACTTGACTAGTGAACTACTTCAAATTGCCACTACCATTTTCAGTCTTGTCTTTAACAACCAGTAGTGTGAATTTTTTCTAAAGTAAACCGCAGATTTTATTAAGTATTAACCACGTAGCAATAACATCAATTGTGCTTTAATCTAGCGAAAGATGACTAATATATATTCATCTAAAATTGCTAAATCTAATATTTAACACACAGTTTTTACTGTCAAATCTGCATAATTTTCTCCTCACTGTGATCTTGCAATGAAAGAAAAAATTCTAGTTGTTGAAGATGAAATAATTGTCGGTGAAGATATTAAATATTGTTTGGAAAAGTCAGGCTATACCGTTCCTGATGTTGCTATTTATGGAAAGCAAGCAATTGAAAGTGTCGCAAAACTACATCCAGACTTAGTTCTAATAGATGTGATGATCAAAGGGGATGTTAATGGTATAGAAACCGCTGAAGAGATTGTAAACCGTTTTAATATACCAGTAGTTTATTTAACTGATTATTCAGACAATGAAATTTTACAAAAAGCAAAAAGTACACAACCTTTCGGCTATATATTTAAACCCCTTGAAGAAACCCAGTTAATTACTACCATTGAAATTGCCCTTAACAAGCATCAAACCGAAATGGTTATGCGTGATGCTTTAGAAAGAGAAAAAGAGATAAGAAAAATTAAATCTCGCTTTATCTCGATGATTAGCCATGAATTTCGTAATCCTTTAAGTAATATTTTTACTTATAGTGAAGTTTTAGCAAATTACAGCCATCAATTAAACGAAGTGCAAAAATGTGAGTATATCCTTCATATACAAAAATCTGTTAAACACTTGGAACATCTGTTAAGTGATGTTTTGCTCATTGGTAAAGCAGAAACATGTAGTTCCTCTGTTAATGCTGCACCACTAGATTTGGAAAATCTTTGCAAAGATTTAGTGACAGAAATTCAATTTAATACTGATAATAATCATAAAATTATCTTCACAATTCAAGAAGGATGCAGAATTATAGAAGATATTAGCGCTCTACCAAATTCACTACTAACTCCACAATATCAACTGCCTTGCTTAGATGAGAAACTGCTGCGACATATCCTCACTAATTTGCTAATAAATGCTCTTAAATATTCACCTCAAGGTGGTACAGTACATTTTGACCTATTTTGTGTCCAGGGAGAAGCCATTTTCCGTATTCAAGATGAAGGCATTGGTATTCCAGAAACCGATCAAGAAAACCTGTTCAATTCTTTCTATAGAGGAAGCAATGTTGGCAAGATACCAGGGCATGGTTTAGGACTAGCAATTGTTAAACATTACGTGGAGTTACATGGCGGAGAAATTACTTTTGCCAGTAAAGTTGGACGAGGTACAACATTTATCGTCAGTGTACCGTTTCAGAATAATTAGTCAGTGGTCAGTTGCTTATTATTCAATACTGACCACTAACAAAGGACAATTACACGTTTATCGGTTGCTTACTATTAGCTGATGTATAAGAATTAGTGTTGTTATCAATTCCTAACTGTGCAAGTGATTCTTGTCCTGTAATCAATCTTGCTCCACGATTGCGGGTAAAATAGTTCCATACCCACTGAATCATTACTACTAATTTGTTGTCAAATTCAATTAAAAAGTAGATATGAATTAATAACCAAAATAGCCATCCCAAGAAACCTTTAAGTTTAATAAAGCCAAAATCTACAACAGCATAATTTTGCCCAATCATCGCTAAACTACCCCGCTCATTGTAATGAAATGGGGGTAAAATTTTATCTTCAAGCCGCTTTTTAATTAGTGTTGCTACATATTCTCCTTCCTGCTTAGCTACAGGTGCAACACCAGGTAAAGGTTTGCCATTTTGATGCGAAAAATTTGCTAAGTCGCCAATTACAAAAATATTGGCATATCCCTTAATACTCAAGTCAGGTTCGACAATAACACGTCCAGCGCGATCGCATTGGGCACCTATGCCTTCTAAGACTTTTCCCATTGCTGAAGCTTTCACACCTGCTGCCCATAATACCGTTTTTGAGGCAATCTCTTTAACTTCATCACCTTGTTTAAGGGTGACAATGTCATTTTCAATATTAGTTACCATTGTTTTTGTCTGGACAATCACCCCCAACCGCGTCAGAGATGCTTCCGCTTCTTGTGATAACTCTGGTGCAAAAGGTGGCAAGATGCGATCCATGCCTTCTAATAGCAAAATTCTGGCGTCTGTTGTGTCGATGTTGCGGAAATCTTCTTTGAGGGTTTGATTTGCTAACTCTGCGATCGCACCTGCTAATTCTACACCGGTAGGGCCACCACCAACGATTACAAAAGTTAACCAGGCACGGCGTTTTACTGGATCTGTTTCCTTCTCTGCGGCTTCAAATGCTGTAAATATCCGGCGACGCATTTCTATTGCATCTTCTACAGTCTTTAAACCGGGAGCAAACTCTTCCCAATTGTCTTTACCAAAGTAGGAATGCTTCGCACCTGTAGCAACAATTAACGTATCGTAAGGTATTGCTTCGCCGCCCACAATCACTTGTTGTGCTTCTGAATCAATATCATTCACTTCTCCCAGCAGCACTTTTGTATTTTTGCTCTTGCTGAGTACAGAACGCAATGGTGAGGAAATATCAGCGGGAGATAAAGCACCTGTAGCAACTTGGTACAAAAGTGGTTGAAATAGATGAAAGTTGCGTTTATCGATCACAGTAACGTCTACCGCAGCCTTGGCCAGTGTTTTGGCTGCGTAAAGTCCACCAAAACCACCACCAACGATAACTACTTTATGAGGTGGGTTATTATCAAACGAATTTACCATAAGAAATATTTCCCCGTATTACGAGTGTTGTTACTCTTCTTAACAAATTTGTATCAAACTTATCACAATTTTTTCTGTAGTGCTTTGCACATCTGAAAAAATAATTAAAGTAATCAAGAATACTGTGGAGCAGGGGAAGCAGGGGAAGTAGGGGAAGCAGGGGAAGCAGGGGAAGTAGGGGAAGCAGGGGAAGCAGGGGAAGCAGGGGAAGCAGGGGAAGATAATTTTTGACTTTTGACTCTTGACTCCTGACTCCTAACTAATCCCTAATGCCCAATTTGAGGTACAATCGAAAGCCTGCCAATTAATGACGATGCTTGCTGACAGGAGATGCTTCTATGGCCCGGATGTATTATGACGAAGATGCCAATTTAGACCTTTTGGCTGGAAAAACCATTGCTATTATCGGCTATGGTTCACAAGGTCATGCCCACGCCCTCAATCTAAAAGATAGTGGTTTGGATGTCATTGTAGGACTATATCCGGGCAGTAAGTCAGCAGAAAAAGCTTCAGCAGCCGGGTTAACTGTGAAAAATGTTGCAGATGCGGCTAATGCTGCTGACTTCATCATGATTTTGTTGCCTGATGAAGTGCAAAAAACAGTCTACAAAAACGAGATTGAACCAAATCTAGAAGAAGGGAACGTCTTAGCCTTTGCCCATGGGTTTAATATTCACTTTGGGCAAGTCGTACCGCCAGCGAATGTGGATGTGGTGATGGTAGCACCGAAAGGGCCAGGGCATTTAGTGCGGCGGACTTATGAACAGGGGCAAGGCGTACCTGCGTTATTTGCGGTTTATCAAAATGCTAGTGGTCAGGCACGCGATCGCGCGATGGCTTATGCTAGAGGTATCGGTGGTAGCCGCGCTGGTATTCTTGAAACTTCTTTCCGCGAAGAAACAGAAACAGATTTGTTTGGTGAACAAGCTGTATTGTGTGGTGGTTTGAGTGCTTTAATCAAAGCCGGATTTGAAACTTTGGTGGAAGCTGGATATCAACCAGAATTGGCTTATTTTGAATGTCTCCACGAAGTCAAATTGATTGTTGACTTGGTTGTTGAAGGCGGTTTAGCCAAGATGCGCGACAGCATTTCTAACACTGCTGAATATGGCGATTATACTCGTGGCCCGCGAATTGTTACCGCAGAAACTAAAGCCGAAATGCAGAAGATTCTCAGCGAAATTCAATCTGGGCAATTTGCACGGGAATTCGTTTTAGAAAACCAAGCCGGTAAACCTGGATTTACCTCTATGCGTCGTCAAGAAGCTGAACACAAAATTGAGGAAGTAGGCAAAGATTTACGCGCCATGTTTAGCTGGTTGAAAAAGGCTTAAATGTGATTCAGTGAATAGTTAACAGACTTATAAATGATAACTATTCACTGATTACTGATTTCAGGAATGACTGTATTCTAGAAAATACATATCGGATGCTCTTTTCATCAGCATATTGGGGGTTAATTGGTATCTCCTTACCAGATTTCAGGACAATCACAACTCGATAAAGCTTAGAGTATTTAAATTGTTTTTCTTGGATATCAAGGCGTAGAATTGATTCTAGTGGCTGCTCAATAATTTGGTTGCCACGCAAACTTTTGCGTTCTATAAATAACTGGTTCAGAGTCTTGTAAAAAGTGCAGTTGGTAACAGGTGATGTGGCGAAAAAAGCAGCGATCGCCATTACAATCAACAGAGATAAACTGAAGAAAAATATATAGTTTCGCTGATTTTGCTGCACTGATAAAGAAGTTTGATTAGAATTGATAAAATTATTAATTTTAAAGACAACCTCTTGATTTTCTTGATAGCTAACGTGTGATAAAAGAGCAAAATCTCTTAACGGAGTCACAATAATAACCTGATAGGTTTTTCCCCCTTTACTACCCCTCCTTGTAAGGATGTATGCTTCCTGTGGATCAAAAATCTTCAGTTTCTCCATGCCTCCCAGCAAATTAAACCGCCTTAATTCACAGTTAATTTGGTTGGGTGAGGAGCGATTCTCCGAAGGAGACGCTACGCGAACGCAAGTTACACTGGCTGAAGCAAAATCAAAAACTGTGCAGTAAATCAAAGAACTCAAACAGATAGTAAAAATGCACCATCCGATAGACCAATATCTGACTGGTCGATGCTTAAGCCGCAATCTGGTATGGGTTTCCTCTACAATTTTCATTAGTGCTTGGCATGAAACACTTAACTTTTGGTATAGTATTCCCCTCATAGCTGATTTAGTAATCACCAAGTCTAAATACTGGCATAATCTGTAATAAATAAACATCATTAACTAAACCTATAACCCTGAGATAGATGAATTATTAAAAGATATTTGAGTAGCTAGTAGATAATTGGGGCAAAAAATTATGGCTATAAATATGGAAACCAAACAGCTAGGAAAAACTGGTATCTTTGTGAGTGCGATCGGTTTGGGTGGAATGCCGATGTCAATCTCTAATCGCCCTCCCGAATCGCAATCAATCCCAGTTATACATCGTGCTTTAGATTTGGGTATTACATTTATTGACACTGCTGATTCTTACTGCAAAGATGAATCGGATAAGCATCACAATGAGCAATTAATTCATAAGGCAATTACCAGTTATAAAGGCGATATCAGCCAAGTAATTGTAGCGACTAAAGGCGGTTTGATGCGTCCCAATGGGAGTTGGACACGCAACGGTAGCCCAGAACATTTGCGCCAAACAATTCGAGTTAGCTTTGAAGCTTTGGGCGGTGCTAAACCTATTGATGTTTGGCAATACCATTCCCCCGATTCTAATTACACCATTGAAGAATCTCTTGCACCAGTAAAAGAAGCGGTAGAAACAGGTTTGATTAGGTTTGTAGGAGTTTCTAATTTTTCTGTAGAACAAATTAAACGGGCGCGGGATGTGGTAGATATTGTCTCAGTGCAGAATCAATACAGTCCTTGGGAACGACAGCCAGAAAATGATGGTGTATTGAAGTATTGCGAACAGGAAGGATTAACCTTTTTGCCTTGGAGTCCCTTTGGTGGAAGTCGTCGCCATCAAAATTTGCAAGATATTCCTGCGATCGCTCAGTTAGCTAAGGAAAAAGGCGTATCTGTGTATAATATTGTTTTGGCGTGGTTGCGTTCAAAGTCGCCCTCTATTTTGCCAATTCCTGGTGCTAGCAAGATTTCCAGCATCGAAGACTCGGTACATGCGATCAATGTGACATTATCTAATGAAGAAGTGCAAAAAATTGATCGAGCAACCTAATCATGATAAAGGGGACTAGAGTAATCGCAAAAAACCGATTTCTTTTTGGTAAAACGACCAATTCTCGTTGACTGTAGAGAGATTGCAATGCAACGTCTCTACTCATAACACCTAATTTCTTATCCAAATAGTGTCTAATTTACACAAAGGCACAAAGTCTCAGTAACTTTGTGTCTTTGTGTATTATTGTGGGACTATTATTTCAGTAATTAATCTAGAATTTATGCATCTCAATTCTGCAAACTATAAGTTTGTAAGAGTGTTTGTGATTCTACTGCTATCCACACTCTACTGGCAAAATCCAGTAGACGCGCAGTCTCAGCTAAATACACCGCTTCTACCATTTTTTGATAATGTAGATAACCCTGTTCCTGTAGGCTTCCCCGCAGGACAGAAATTAGACATTACACCATCCCCACCGCTGCTAAATTCTTTTGACCAAGCTGTACTACAAATCTGCGGCCCTATTGGAACAAGAGTTACTAGCAATAAATTTAAGCAGTTGCTATCCTTTTACCCTGATGTGTTACAGAAACTTCAGCAAGCTAGCGGTGGTGAATTGCGTCCGGGACGTCGGAAAAAAGCGCAATTTCTCGAAGATTTAACTAATATCTGGTTCAAACGTCGGGGATTTGAACACATTTTTTGTGGTGAAATATATAACGCTAAAGATATTGGCGGCTTGCATTTTCATGGCAGATATCTACAGCTACAAAATGAAGGAATTGGGGGACGCCTACCAAATAACCAAGGGCGAGAGGAAGTTGTTCCTGGTGTAATTTATACAATGGGTGTAGTGCTTAAACAGGAAAACCGTACAGTAACAGATGTGATCAAAGGCTATGGCTACCTTAGCAACGCCGAAGAAATGCTTATAGATACAACCCGAATATTTAAACTACAAGGAAATACTGAGGGAGCGTGTATTTATAATGTGGGCGATCGCGAATCAGGTAAATCTTTTCCCACAGTTTTTGTGAGGAAAGAGAAGGCGATCATTACCTTCTATCCCGATGCTACTCCGCAGGGTACAAAATGTAAAAGTTAATTCCTTCTTTGAGCTATCAGAAGTCGCGGTGTTAAGATCCCTGACTTCTTTAAGAAGTCGGGGATCTTGATTCTGTACTCATCTAGCTAGTGTTGATGCACTCGCTCTAGCAACCACAGCGAAGTAACAGTACCAATAAAGTGAGCAGCAATCCCATTGACGTTTGCTAATACCACAAAAACATCAAGTGCTCGAATAATCTTGTAGGGATCTGTGATTGCGACTCCTGGAGGTTGGGATATAGATTTTGCTACTAGTACTGCTACAGTTGCTCCAGCACCCAAGAGGGTTAATAATATCCCCACTAAACTTAAAAATACCCCTAGTCGAATGATTTTAGTAGTATCCGCCTTACTGGAATGCAGAGCCGGATTAGGATTTTCTAGACTTTTACCTATACGGGTGTAGCGAAAATCCCAATACACACTGAATAACAATACTACGACACCGCATACAGCCCAAAATATGCCAACCCCAAGTCCGGCATTTGGTTGCTCAGTCAAACCACGACCAGTATAGGCAAATAACAATACTAAGCCAGAAACTACTGCAAGTCCCAATTGTACCCAGAAAGTAATCCAGCCTGTAAGACGTATAGTATTCCCAATTGAACGAGTTTCTGGTGCTAGCGATCGCGCTTCTGATTCTGTTTGCATATTGAATTCCATTAAGTCTAATTGTCCTATCCCCCAACCTTTAACAATATTTTCATAGCTCGTTGTATACCCCCATCCTCAGACATAATTACCTCAAAATCTTGAGGAATAAAATCTCAACATTTTTAATTTTTAATTTGTAATGGAAGCGTAGCGACTGACTTCTGAAATACTTCTAAATAATAGAAAGTTATCAAACTTAGGGATGATAAGCAATCAGCAATTAAATTGACAAAATTGCACCATAAAGCGTGATATTTAAGCGATAGGCAGCGATAGCAAAGGATAAGGGGTATGATTAAATCTTGGATGGTGATTGGGGGTGTGGCTTTCTTGGTTGCTCTAGCGGCTAACTTTATTACACCAAGCGATCGCCAATGGTTCAAACGCTTACAACGACCTAGATGGCTAACTTTTGAGGGAGCAATTCCAATTATTTGGACTGTAATCTTTATTTGTGGTGCATGGTCAGCTTATATCGTCTGGGAAAACGACCCAGGAAGCACCACAACTTGGTTAATGATGGGTTTATACCTGCTTCTAGAAATTGTTACCATCGCCTATACGCCTGTAATGTTCAGGCTTCGCAGTCTGAAAGTTGGAACAATTCTCGGTGGTACAGGTTTGATCATCAGTGTTTTGTTGATACTTGCAGTATTAACTATTTCTGGTTGGGCAGCATTGTTACTAATTCCTTATTTGCTGTGGAGTCCTATTGGCACTTATACCACTTGGCAGATGGCTAGTCTCAATCCTCAAGATACCTGAGATTCCAACTAGCGAATGATTCAACTTATGCTCTAAATTGTCAAACTTGCAGTGTATAACTTGACAAAATACACAGGCAACAGTTAGGCATGATTAAATCTTGGATGGTGATTGCGGCTATAACTTTATTAATCGAGTTTGGTAGTTTCTTGATTACGCCGCGCGATGTAAAATGGTTTGCACAGTTAAGACGCCCTAAATGGCTAGTTTTTGAGCCGCTTATCCCCATCATTTGGACTGTGATTTTTATTTGCGGTGCATTTTCAGCTAATATCGTTTGGCAAAAAAATCCCGGAAGTGCCATTACCTGGCTGCTAATGGGTTTGTATCTCCTACTGGAAATCATTACCGTCGCCTACATACCTCTAATGCTGAGATTTCGCAGTCTAAAAGCTGGAGAAATCATTGGGCTAACTGGTCTAATTTTAGGCGTTGTCCTAGCAATATGCGTTCTGCCAATTTCCAGACTAGCGGCGCTGTTACTTGCTCCTTATCTAATTTGGAGTCCAATTGGGACTTATACCACCGACGAGTTGAAAGAGCTAAATCCTCAAGATGCGTAGATAGGAGACGGGAGATAGGAGATAGGAGTCATTTTTTGAGAGTCAAGGGTTATTTTTATATCTCTCCACTCCTCTACTCCCACTACACAAGACGCCCATAGCGTGCTGTAACTGGATTAGCTGGATTAAATTGATTATTTAGCCAAGCCCACATTTGATCACCAAAAGAAAAATGCCACCACTCCCTAGGATTGCGTTGAAATTGCGCTTTTAACATCACATCTCGCAATAACTGACGGTAAGCATGATATTGTTGTGCTTCTGGATGTTCATTATTGGCATAGTAATCGGGATGCGATCGCTCTGACATTTCATCAATTGGTGAACCCATATTCACTATTTGCCCTGCATCATCTACCAGCGTCACATCTACTGCTGCACCTGTACTGTGGGGTGGGGGAGTTTTTTCGTCCAAACTTGGTACAGCCCAAATTTCATAAACTGCTTTCCAAATCTCTTGGCGTTGCTGTGGTGATAACTCAGTTTCAGTTAGTCCTCTTTGTTGCAACGCTACCGTGAAGCTGTAATCTACCATAAACTGCTGTACTGCGATCGGGCGATAGGCATCAAAAATTTGGATGCGCCAGTTGGGATGCAAGCGATGGAGATAATTTTGCGCTTGGCTCAAATTGTCAACAACACTTTTACGGAGATAGTAAGGGGAATTTTTTCCATAAGGCGCACCCAGTTTTTCATAAGGATGGGGCGATTCCACTGCAAACAATTCTAAAGGAATTTCTACTAAGGGTTCACCACACTCATAAATAGGTATTTGGTGATAAGGTCTCATATCAATTTTGGATTTTGCATTCGCGTAGCGTGTCGGAGACAAAAGTTGTAAGGAGGGTTTCCCTCCGTGGCAAACTTTTCAAGACGGATTTTGGATTTTGGATTAAAGCCTTTACTAAAAAGCTGTTCTATAGCTCTCAAACAATATACTTATCCAAATTTAGTATCATTTATTTTGCTGCTACTGCCGTTTATTGAGTGCATCTAAAAATCGAATCTGAATCCAACTAATTTGTACCACACTATTGCTCTTTCACTTTTTCTACTACATCGGGAACTGGGTCGTAACCACCTGGATGAAAGGGATGACAGCGCAAAATACGCCAAATTGCCATCCACCCGCCACGTAATACGCCAAATCGTTCAATTGCTTGGATGGCATACATTGAACAAGTTGGTTGAAAGCGACAAGTCGGGAGATACAGCGGTGAAATAAACATTCGGTAGCCGCGAATCAGCCAAATTAATAATATTTTCATTGCGTCACCTAAATCTTATAAATTAGTAACAATGGTAATAATTTCTATTTTGTTGCATCTCTGTTGATTACATTTTCTGCTTTGACTTCAATTCCGCTTTTATGGCTGCAAATTGCGATCGTTGCAGTTTGGGTATTATTCATCCTCCTAATTGCATGGTGGGTAAATCGTTTTGCTAATCGCGATCCAGAAATTGTACGGAAGATAGTTCATATTGGCACTGGCAATGTAATTTTACTCGCTTGGTGGCTAGATATTCCTGCAATTGTCGGGATTACGGCTTCAATTCTAGCGAGTGTAATTACCTTATTATCCTATCGATTTCCCATTCTTCCTGGTATCAACAGCGTCGGACGCCAAAGTTTTGGGACATTTTTTTATTCTGTCAGTTTTGGCATTTTAGTTGCCTGGTTTTGGCATTTGCAACAACCCCAGTACGCAGCGCTAGGAATTTTAGTAATGTCGTGGGGAGATGGACTAGCAGCCTTGATTGGGCAACGCTTTGGTACACATAAGTATAAAGTGTTTGGCAGAGAAAAAAGTTGGGAAGGATCTTTGACTATGACGCTAGTTAGTTTCGTTATCAGTAGTTTAATTTTAATTTGTACACAAGGAAACAACTGGCAAACTTGGGTGATATCACTTGTAGTGGCAATTATCGCTACTGGTTTGGAAGCTTTTTCGTTTTTAGGCGTTGATAATTTAACAGTTCCTTTAGGTAGTGCTGCGCTGGCTTTTGTGTTAATCCAACAACTGGTACTTTAAGGATACTGCATTTCAAACTTATACCTATTTAATTTAAAAAAAGTATGTGACAGATAGACCATGTAGAGGCGTTGCAATGCAACATCTCTACCAAGGGATTTGTTGCTTTTTGATGATTTTCTGCGTAATACTGTTAGCTTCATTCCAGTGAAATTGCCTAAAAAGATGAATATTGAAGTATAAAGTCAGAACTTACGCACTCAGATCCCCTAACCCCCTTCAAAAGGGGGTTTTATAAATTCCCCCCTTCTCAAGGGGAGCCAGCGCGGTCTTCTCTACTTTGAGGCTGCGCCAAGGGGGTTTCCACGCCACTCCCCACAACGGATAGCGCAGCGAAGCGCGAGTCTTGTCTGCGACACGCTGCGCGAACGAGCGTCGGGAACCTCCGCAAGGGGGTGGCTCCCCATGAGCGACTGGCGTGGGCTAGGGGGGATCTAGGTTTCAGCCTTCAGTGCGTAAGTCCTAAAAGTATCTATTTAATTTATCAATGATAAATCTTGCATTTGGATTTGGTAGGTAGAAACTACGTGTCTACTAACTATACGTAAAAGTTATAGTTTTAACTCTCTAAAATCTGTTAATATCTCTTCAAATATCTTAGATCGCTTCAAAAACATTGAATATTGACCATTCCCACTCTAGGGGTATTAGTTTATCTCAAAAAAATGAAAGATTGTATATCTACTTTGGGGAATAATTATTTAAGTCTGATTTCTACCTCTAGATTTATGAATTCCTGACAAACAGTCTTTATAGTTGGTTACTTAAGTAGGGAAACCACCGAATTGCATATGTGAGGTTAATAATCATGTCACATCAAATAACTGCATACCGAGTTGTTTGTCGGGTTATCTGAATCAGTAATAGGAGACTTTAGCTAGCTGTACAGATTAGAATCGGATTAACAGCAATATTACTCTAGGAACTAGCGCCTTTACAGGGAACAACCACTTCTAAGTTCTAAGACAGCACTAGTAAAATTCTTAGCTTAGAATAAAGTCATAAATATGGCAGCACAAGACTGATTAGGTTTGGTTGCAACCATTCCTATAGACATCATGGGCTTCTTGGATTCTGTACTTATTCTTTAACAATTGTCATATCAAGTTTGTTTAGTCACTTATCAAAAAATATCTTTCATGCTGAGCGTAACTCAGTGGTGCATAGGAGCACAGACGCGCTCCACACCGCTTCCCAAAGGGTAGTATCAGTATCTCGTAGATTAATCTCTTGTTGGAGACATTACGCGTAGCTTGCTTCTTGCTCTGAATTAAAACTATTTAGCCTGACTGAATATCACACTAATCTAAAAAATTCTCTATCACAGTATAAAACTTTGCACATCTAAGCAGAAATTAGTTTAATAGGAGTCGCCAATCATTCAAAAGTCAATATGTTTTTGGCTCAACATCAAACTGATTATTTCTCTTCCAACTGTAAATATAAATGTTAGTAGTTGTGACGCTTAGTAATTTTGAGCTTTCGTGTCATCTTCTGCTTTGTATAGCTAACGCTCTAGCTAAATGCTTCGGACAAAACTAAATATGCCAATAAATTGCTGAAGTTTTTTTGTTGTATACAAAAAAGGGGGTTGGAGGAGGTTTCTATGACTCGCTCAACGTAAGTGAGGACTTTGAGGGAGTTTGAGCTTTCTCCTCCGTTTTCTTTACTCAACGCGTTGCCCACGTTTGAGATTTGAGAAAGATAATTTTCGCATATTGCGTATACCCTTCTCGCCCCCTTTACTAATTATATAACATTGCAAAGTTTGATTGTTGCTACTGTTAGCAGCAGATGTTAGCGTTTCACCATTTAACACACTAAAGACTTATATCTACAGGATATTTTGTAATGTTTAATGCTTCACTTGACTATTCCCCTTGACTTATTACCAAAGATAGTTATTTTTCTGCCTTGCACGATTTGCAATCAAGTTATATGCATCTACCTGTTTTGAGAATCTGCATTGCAGTGTTCTTCGGAAATTAACAGGTATGACATCAGATAACCGTACTTATCCACTCCAAACAAAGGTGCAATGCCGTGAGTTTCTTACGCCAAGAAAGAAATAATGTTTGGCATAGGTTAGATGAACCTAATCCAGAGCAACTCCATTTAGTTGAAGCTAACGAGTTTCTACCTCGTATCAGTAAATGGACAAACATTGGAGGAGGAGTTCTGCTTACTACCTTTGTAGCAGGAATTACTCTGACATCTGTTTTAAAGTACAACGTTACAGTCAAAGTTCCTGCAACTATCCGACCTGTAGGAGAACTGCGAGTTGTTCAGTCTGCCATTACTGGAACTATTCAAAAGATTGAGGCTAGAGATAATCAGGTAGTAACTAAAGGAGAAGCTATTGCTTACATTGATGATTCTCGCCTGCAAAATCAAAAGAGCCAATTAGAAAATACGATTCAGCAGAGTCAACTACAACTAAGTCAAATTTATGCTCAGCTTGGTGAAATTAATACTCAGATTGCAGCGCAGACAAACTTAATTAACCGCACAATTATAGCTGCACAAGCTGAGCTAGGTGGTACTCAACGCAACTATGAAGACCAGCAAATTAAAGCTACAGCTGATATGGCACAAGTAGAAGCAGCCTTGACGTTAGCGAGGGTGCAGCGAGACAGATTACAGCGGGAAAAACTCTTAACGGCAACTGTGCAAGAAGCAGAAACAGCCTTGATTTTAGCGAGGGTGCAGCGAGACAGATTGCAGCGGGAAAAAGTCTTAACGGCAACTGTACAAGAAGCAGAAGCGGCCTTGAAGTTAGCTAGGGTGCAACGAGAGAGATTGAAGCCAATAGTAGCATCGGGAGCAATTTCTCGGACTTTGTTTGAGGAGAAAGAACAAGAGGTGAAATCTGCTGAAGCCAAGCTAGAACAAGCTAAAGCCAATGCTAAAAATCTTTTGGAAGAAAAAGCCCAAGCGGTGAAATCTGCTGAAGCCAAGCTAGAACAAGCTAAAGAAAACGCTAAAAATCTTTTGGAAGAGAAAGACCAAGCCGTTAAAGTCGCGCAAACGAACTTAGAAAAGGCTAAAACTGCGATTAATCCTAGTAACGCAACTGTAACCGTAGCATCTGAAAAAATTAAGCAAGAAAAGGCACAAGGTGAGGCTACTTTAGCTGCTTTGAAAAAAGAAAGAGAGACTCTACTCCAGCAAAATCTAGAATTCCAAAAGCAACTTGTTACTAATCGCAAAGAACTGCAACAGGTAGAAACCGACCTAAAACAGAGTGTGATTCGATCGCCAATTGAAGGTACTGTGTTGCAACTGAATCTTCGTAACCCTGGACAGGTAGTACAACCAAGTGAAGCTATTGCCCAGATTGCTCCTCTCAATGCTCCCGTGCTGATCAAGGCTCAAGTGCCGGCTCAAGATATTGGCAAGGTAAAAGCAGGTCAAAAAGTCCAGATGCAGGTTTCTGCTTGCCCTTATCCAGACTACGGCACTCTTAAAGGGACTGTCACAACAATTGCACCAGATGCCCTCTCTATTGCAAAAAATAGTGCATCTCCAGGTACACAGCAAGCTATACCGCAGGCTGCTACCTATGAGGTAACTATTGAGCCACAAACCCTACACGTGGGTAGAAGCGATCGCCAATGCTATCTCAAGTCTGGGATGGAAGGTAGAGCAGATATTATTTCCCGGCGGGAAACAGTACTTCAGTTCATTCTCAGAAAAGCAAGATTAATTACGGATTTTTAATCCCCTTGATTTGGGACTGGGGGCTGGGGACTGGGGACTGGGGAACTCGGGGCCCCCTCTGGGGATAAGGGGCAATGGGGGCTGGGGACTGGGTGTAGAGAAAACTCTTTGCATATTCTTAATTCCTAATCCCCAGTCCCTAATACCCTATGACCAATATCAAATCCTTTTGTATAGCAATTTAATAGATTTGGTGATCATGTTTAATCTATTCCAATCTCATAAAAATTACCAGTGTGTTTTACAGTTGAGTGAAGAAGACTGTGGAGCAGCTTGTTTGGCTTCGATTTCCAAACATTATGGACGGTTCCTAAGCATTAATCGCAGCCGCGAAGCAGTAGGGACTGGACAGTTAGGAACAACCATGTTGGGTCTAAAACGTGGCTCTGAAAATCTGGGTTTTAATGCTAGGGCAGTTAAAGCTTCGCCAACAATTATAGACAGAATTAAAGAAGTTCATCTGCCAGCTATCATACATTGGCAAGGTTATCACTGGGTTGTTTTATACGACAAACTGGGTAGTAAGTATGCGATCGCCGATCCTTCTGTAGGTATCCGTTATATCAGCCGAGAAGAATTAACCGAAGCATGGAATGGGGTGATGCTCTTACTGGAGCCAGATCCCGAACGTTTTAATGAGCAGCCTAAAGAAGAAGCCAAAGGTGGTTTAGGACGCTTTTTTAAGCGCATCTTGCCTTTTCGTGGGCTGTTAACTCATGTTTTGATGATCAATGTTGTCTTGGGACTGCTCGCTCTAGGTACTCCCATCTTGATCCAACTGCTCACAGATGATGTTCTGATACGTGGAGATACTCAGTTACTCACTGTTGTGGTGTCAGCCGTTGTAGTCATGACCTTGTTTAGCAGTGGTCTGCAAGTATTACAAGGTATCATGATTGCTCATTTTGGTCAACGGCTGCAATTAGGACTGGTTTTAGAGTTTGGGCGTAAAATTCTCCAATTACCCTTGAATTACTACGAAGCTCGTCGTAGTGGCGAAATCAGCAGCCGACTACGAGATATAAATGACATCAACCAGTTAGTATCACAGGTTGTGGTTCTTTTACCCAGCCAGTTTTTCGTTGCAGTGGTTTCTTTCTGTTTCATGTTGATTTATAGTTGGCAGTTAACATTTGCAGTTGTCCTTGTTGGCGCTTTAATGACTTTATCCACCTTACCTTTTTTACCTATTCTTCAACAAAAAACCCGCAATCTTTTGGTCTTGGGCGCAGAAAATCAAGGTGTGTTAGTGGAAACTTTTAAAGGAGCACAAGTTCTCAAAACTACAAATGCTGCACCGCAATTCTGGGATGAATTTCAAAGTCGTTTTGGTCGCCTTGCTAATCTTTCTTTCAGCACACTTCAAATCGGGATTATCAATAATACTCTTGCTGATCTCCTTTCTACAATCGGCGGTGTCATTATACTTGGACTAGGGAGCATGTTGGTAATTCGGGGGGAATTAAGCATCGGTCAAATGCTTGCTTTTAACGCTTTACAGATAAATGTTCTAAATTTAATTGACTCGTTAGTTAACTTAACGGATGAATATTTTCGCTCCCAAACAGCAGTTTCTCGCCTTTTAGAGGTGATTGACGCTACACCAGAAGTGGTAGGAGGTAGTCAAAAGCCAATTGCCCAAATCTCTGGTGATGCAGATATTCGTTGCTCTCAAGTTACATTTCATCATGCTGGCAGAATTGACTTATTAGAAGATTTTTCCGTCAAACTTCCTGGAGGAAAAGTTGTTGCTTTGATTGGAAAATCTGGCTGTGGTAAAAGTACCTTAGCTAAATTGATAGCAGGTTTATATCAGCCGAACTCTGGTAATATCCGCATTGGTTTTTTTAACACACAAGATATCTGTCTGGATTGCTTACGACAACAAGTAGTTTATGTACCCCAAGAACCTCATTTCTGGAGTCGCTCAATTTTAGATAATTTCCGCTTAGGAACACCTTATATTTCTTTTGAAGAAATTGTCACAGCTTGCCATGTTGCTGATGCAGACAGCTTTATTAGTCAACTTCCCAATAACTATCAAACTGTTTTAGGAGAGTTTGGTGCAAATCTCTCTGGTGGACAAAGACAAAGATTAGCGATCGCTAGAGGAATTCTCACTGATCCACCTGTACTAATTTTAGATGAAGCAACTGCGGGATTAGACCCAGTGAGTGAATCTCAAGTACTAGATCGGCTCTTGGAATACCGAAAAGGCAGAACCACGATTTTGATCACCCATCGCCCCAGCGTCATCAATCGCGCTGATTGGATCGTACTACTAGATAAAGGTCAGGTGAAAATCCAAGGTACGTTAGAAACTTTTCTCTCTCAACAAGGAGAGCATTTAAAGTTTTTATAACTGTGAAATTGGATAAAAACAAGTTGCAGAGACAATTATCAACTCTGCAACTATTAACAAGTAATGATCTTTAATTAAAAATAATAATTACCTGTCTTATACCATTTAACTTTAAAAATAATACAAATACGTTGGTAGGGGCACAGCATTGCCGTGCCCCTACGAGAAACCTATATGTATTAAGTGAAATTTTCTGAGCTAATAACAGTTAGTATATTAGTTACAAAAAATATACTTATTTTGATTAGAATTTATCTATTAAAGCTATCACAATCTATAATAAATACATTTTTTATGATTAACTTCTATCTAGAGAATAATTTAAAATATACGAGAATAGTTAATAATAAAAATATAGGTATTTAACACCTATTTACGTAAGTGAGGTCATCGATTATGTCTATTAAATTCATCAAATCTGAGCTACTTGTAGAGTTATCTATAGAGCAACAACAGCTTCTATCGGGGGGACGAGGAGCATATTTTGCAACAGTTTCAAGTCCCGATATTATCGTTCGTGGTCAACTTAGTACTAAAGAGGGCGTGAGTTTTCCTGTTGATATTGTCGGCATTAGGCGTGATTCATAGTTGATTGATAGACTTGTATAAATTGCAAGACTTTATAAACCCGCTTTATTTAAATAAAGCGGGTTTTTTAATTTTTAACTAATTATTGATATTGTTATTTACGTAAATAAAAGCAAATATTTTGTATAACGAATTATAAGAATTATATTACTATTAGCAAATATAAAAATCGGAAGCGATCGCTAGCAAAAAAAAACAAAAAATAAAGTCATTTCAACAAAAAGCATAAAAACAATTGTTGTTATTTATAAACATATTTCATTCTGCTGAAGAAAGTATTTAATATAAGTCTAAAGCTAGAATTTAAACTTCCGAATTTATAACTTTAGGATAATTTAATCCTTGGAAATTATTTCTATAACTAAAAGTATAGGTATTACATACCTATGACGTAAGTGAGGCAATTGATTATGTCTATATCATCTCAAATTATTACCTCTGATTTACTCATGGATTTATCCACAGAAGAACAGCAGTTCCTATCTGGTGGATTCTCCAAAGGCGACAACGGCGACGATGACGACGACGATGACGATAAATGTAAGAAAGACAAGAGTCCTTCCAAAATCTTCATTGTCAAAGTCTACAAAAAACGTTCATGTTGCAAACCCAAACCTTGCTGCTCTCATTAAGTTGATGTAGTAGCTCTATGATTTAAACTTTGGAATTCGTGAGTTAAGAAAAAGACTTATAAAAAGGCGTTGAGAAAACCCATTCCTTCTAGGGATAGGATGAAAGACGCCCCGACGCAGTTGACAGTTGACTGTTAACAGTCAACTGTCAACATGAAATCCCATCCCCTTTTAGCCCTTCGACTACGCTCAGGGCTAACGGTGAGCGAAGCCGAACCGTTAGGGGTGGGATGAGCCTAAATAACTTCCTCACGAATAATCAAGTTTTGGTCAAGATGGTAGCTGAAACATAACATTTATCAAGATATTTCCCCAGATAGAATGCTATCTATAGCAATCTCCTGGATTTGTGGAAATTGCCAGCTTTTTAAACTCGTTTTCTCAAGGAAAACGGGTTTTTTAGTCTTTATAGACTGTTGAGTATTTTTATATAGATACAACTATCAATAAATGCCTTAGAGGATGTCTGAAAACTTTTTGGTGTTGTATTCGAGACTTGTAGATCCCCCTAAATCCCCCCTAAAAAGGGGGACTTTATTCCGGTTCCCCCCTTAAAAAGGGGGACTTTGATTCCGGTTCCCCCCTTAAAAAGGGGGGCTAGGGGGGATCAAGCAAAATATTTAATACTTCTTAGACATCCTCTTACGTCAAAATTATCAGCTAACTTAATACTATTAGTTAACAGATACATGAAGAAGCGATCGCCAACAATAAAAACTTAGTTTTTATTAACTTTTATAAATAAAAATCTTTATTTATTTTTTGTAGTTTTAAAAAAAACTCATGTAACTTCAGATAGTATCTTAGATTATCCAAAAGTTATAAATTTAGCTTTTTAATCTCTCACTTTAGGAGAGTTTAATTATTAAAAAAAGTCCTTATAAAGAAAAGCGTAGGTATAACATACCTATGTACGTAAGTGAGGTAATTAATTATGCCATCTCAAATCATCACGTCTGATTTACTTGTAGATTTATCTACAAACGAGCAGCAGCTTCTATCTGGAGGTTTCTACTACAAAGGCGGCGATAACGGCGGCGATAACGGTAACGGTAACGGCGACGATAATGGCGACGACAAGGGCAAAAATGGCTGTGGCCCTAAGAAGAAATGTAAAACTTTCAAAGTCACAGTTTGTAAAATACACAAACCCTCATGTTGTAAGCCGAAATCTTGTTGCAGCTGAGTTAGTACAACCTAAAAACTGGGTAGTCTTGTAGTTCAAACTTTGCTATTAAGGGGGAGATGAGAAGAATTATATAATTTACTCAAAATAAATCAGATTTTGAGAGTTTATAGTAAATCTTCTCTGTTTTTGTAAAGCATTAAATTAGTGCCTTAAAGAATAGGAAAGTAAACTGCCAAGGGGAATGTTTACCTTTCTGCTCTCCCTTTATTTATGATTTACATAGTTTTGACTACTTGACAAACAGACTTTTACGGAAAAATTCAGATTAGTAGGCTGAATTTTGTGTCTATAAAGGTATTTTCTAGAATAGAAATGCTATTTATGGCAATTCTGTTCAAGTTGTGAAAATAACTAAACTTCAGAAACCCAGTTTTTTAAAAAACTGGGTTTTTAGTATTTTAATAACATATTAAAAATGTTTATGATATATAAACTCAAAATAAAATTTATAGATTTACATATAGCGGTTCTCGCTTGAGTGAGCTACACAGAAATTGTAATTAAAAGAAGTAATTAACCACAGATGAACAACGGACACTTGCTACAACGGAGGGAACCCCCGAAGTTCTAATGCTTTCTCTACGTTCGCGTAGCGTGTCGTAGACAGAGGCTACGCCAACGCGAACCGCTCAGACTTATCTTTGCAACGTAGTGTCCTCCCGATGAACACTGATAAATTTGTACCTCAGCCGACTAGGAAATGCCATGACATAGCTAATTAATAAATAGCCTGGTCATAAAGAGTGCGTTTAAATAAAGCTAATTAACTTAAATTATTGCATACTATAATTATAAAAACTTTTAATCAGCAATTAGATATAGTTTACGTTAGCCAAAAGCTATAAATAAAGCCTTTTAATTTCTAGCCTCAGGATAATTTAATTTCTAAAAAACCTGTTTATAAGTGAAACCATAGGTGTTAAAAACCTATGTACGTAAAGTGGGGCTAAAAGTTATGTCAATTCAAATCATCAAATCTGACTTTTTGAGAGAATTGTCCTTAGAAGAACAACAGCTCCTATCTGGAGGACAAGATTCTTATTACGGCAAAGATAAAGACGACTACAAAGAAGATTACGACAAAGAAGATGACTACAAAGGAGATAAGTACGGCAAAAAACGACGTTACCGCTGCTGCTACTACTCTTGGTATCCTTGCAAAAAATACTAAGTTGGCAAAGCCTGTAGGTGGATAGTTTCGTAGTTTAAACTTGACAAGCTGAGAGAGGAGAAAACTACTAGGACAGCTCTTAGTTTTCTGCTTATTCTCTTGCTCTAAACGCAAATAGTTTTAACTACTTTGCCAGTGCATATTTTACAGCTAACACTTTTATTTAGGCTGTAAAATATGCATTTTAATGTGTAATTTTTAACTTTTAATTTTAATTCAAAAAAGGTCAACAAAGCGATCGCTAGTATCATACGATTTAAATCCCACATTCCGAATGGAGATTCAGAGTATGTCACCGTGGCTTGTTGAGCGAGTCACTCAACTGAGTTCCTGTATAATTGGGAACCCATCCATCAGCGATCGCAAAGTAGCGTACTGCTTTAAAATGTAAAGATGCAGTTGGGCTACACCAATGTTCAATTCCGGCTGGGATGCAGAGATAGTCTTGTGTCTCAACTAAAAGCTGTACTTGACTACCATCAGGTCGCACGAACCCATAAATCATTTCTCCCGCCAAAACGTAGAGAGGTTCAGCAGCAGTGTGAGTATGGTAGCGGCTATAGGTTACTATCAGTTGGTGAAGATTCGCCGAACCTGGATGCACATTCAGTAAATCACACCAGAGAAAGCCATTTTCTTGCTGAAGAAATTCAAAGACGCTGTTATGGAGCTCTACAATGTAGTGTTTCTCAGACTCAGTTACAACATCTTGGTCTAGCAGATTCGCAAACAGAAGCGATGTTCCTGGGTCGTAGTGTCTGAGTTGGATGCCGAGAGGGGCAAGTTCACGAACTATTTCGCCTAAATCGCTCTCGATTTTGCCATCGTCAAGTAGTAGAGTAGCCATAACAAAAAACTAATTAACTGTTAAAAAGAGTATACTTAACTTTGAGTCAATAAGCCACTATTTCCGATAGACAAACTGTTGATTGATTTTCTCCTGCCCAAACCCTTAATTTTTCGTCACTATGCGTGAGTCCTGAGATTATTGGACACGAGTAGAACTACTACGGCGTAGTAAGCCAATAGTTCCAGCAATTATTCCTAAACCCAACATAGTACCAGGCTCAGGTACTCTTCTAGTTGTTTTTCTAGCCACTACCTTGTAATCAGGGCCATTGTAATATTCGGAATCATTATTAGCTTGACTCTTAGCTATAACTTGAATCCCACTCAGAGAATCGACACCCAATTGATTAAGGTTAACTCCCCAATAGCCAACTTGTTGAGAACCGGAAATTTCTGTAGTGTCAATTGAGTAGCCAGCGCTTTTTTGCTCAGTTCTAGACAGCTTTAAGAAGTTACCAAGTAATTTCCCAGTGCTATCAATCGCTTGCACACCTAAGTCACTATTCATGCCTCGTTCCCAGAAGAACAAGTTATCTAATCCAGTATTATCTTGTTCGATAGAACTGTCGAAGAATAAGTTAATTTTAGAAGCACCAATTTCCTCTGTATCAATAATATTATTTAAATTGCGATTACCTAATATAGCGGAAATTTCGCTATTAGTTGGATTATTTAGCCCAGAAACAGGCACAGGAGAAGTGGCATAATCTCCTTTTTCTGTACTGGCGGCTCCGGTATTGTTGTTGCCTGGCCCAGGTATGCTGCTAGCTCCAGGTTTAACACCTATGATTGGTGTATTATATAGTATTTCGGCTGATTTAACTAATGAGAAATTATCAAATGTTTGTTGATTTTGAGTAATAGAATTTAACCAAATATCTTCTTGAGAATTATATTTCTCTGGAGTCAAATTAGTCTTAAAGTTTGCGGCTTTTGCAAATGGAGAAATAGATAAATTTATGCCAATGGCAAACAATGTAAAGGCAACAAAAGATTGAAGTTGAAATCTCATAATTTCTACCGAAAAAGCACCGGATAACAAAATACACAGTAAATATCCCATACACTTTTGGTAAATCTATTACTCCACATTCCGCTCTTTAAACTGGCACATGTGGTTTTTGGGCATGGGTCATCAGAGTGGCTTTTCGCCAATGCCACAAGGAGGATACCGCCGCTTTCAATAAAATTTATCGGCAGAATGATGCTCAGGGTATGATTAACGTTTAAGCTAGTACAAGTGAACTGCCCTTAGTGTGGAATGTCTAACCTAATTCTGTTTTGGCATCGCCGTGATTTGCGTATTTCTGACAATACAGGACTGGCTGCGGCAAGACAGCAGAGTCCAAAAGTTGTGGGTGTTTTTTGCCTTGATCCGAATCTCCTGGAACGAGATGATGTTGCTCCGGTGAGAGTAACTTATATGATCGGCTGTTTGCAGAAATTACAGGAGCGATATGCCCAAGTGGGCAGCGAATTATTAATACTCCACGCCAATCCTGTGCAAGCGATACCAGCTTTAGCAGCGGCTTTGGGAGCCAAAGCTGTTTTTTGGAATTGGGATGTAGAACCGTACTCGCAAGAACGCGATCGCACCATCATCAATGCCCTCAGTGAAAATGGCATTCAGTTTCTTGACCAAAACTGGGATCAGATTCTCCACTCTCCCGAAGAAATTCGTACAGGTTCCAACGGTCGTTACACAGTTTATACCCCCTTCTGGAAAAATTGGATTAGTAAACCGAAGGCGAATCCAGTCGAAACTCTGCAAAATGCTGAGGGTTTAACGGCACAAGAACAGGAAATTGCTAAACACGCAGGAGCGATCGCTCTACCCTCAGCCAAAGATTTAGGATTTATCTGGGATGAAGAATTGATTCTTTCACCAGGAGAAGCAGCCGCTCAAGCCAGACTAGAAGAATTTACTACAAGAGCAATTACTGAATATCAAGAACAGCGCAATTTTCCCGCAGTAGATGGGACATCGCAACTAAGCGCAGCTTTAAAATTTGGCGTCATTGGCATTCGTAATGTTTGGCAAGCCACTATAGAAGTGTTAGAAAATAGCCGCAGCGATGAAGCAGCAACCAATATCCGTACATGGCAACAAGAATTAGCTTGGCGGGAGTTTTATCAACACGCAATGTATAACTTCCCTGAATTGGCTGATGGTGCTTACCGCGAAACCTTCAAAAGCTTCCCTTGGGAAACTAATGAAGAACATTTCCAAGCTTGGTGTGAAGGGAAAACCGGGTATCCCATCGTAGATGCAGCGATGCGCCAGATGAATGAAATCGGCTGGATGCACAACCGCTGTCGGATGATTGTCGCTAGTTTCTTGACCAAAGATTTGCTGATTAACCCCCAATTAGGGGAAAAATATTTTATGCAGCATCTCATTGACGGTGATTTATCTGCCAATAATGGCGGTTGGCAATGGAGTGCTTCTAGCGGGATGGATCCCAAACCTGTGCGGATTTTTAACCCAGCCAGCCAATCACAAAAGTTTGATCCAGAAGGTGAATATATCCGCCAATGGATTCCCGAATTGCGGTCTGTGGATACAGAATATTTGGTTACTGGTAAAATTTCACCTTTGGAACGCCATGCTGTTGGCTATCCTGACCCAATTGTCGATCATAAAATACAGCAGCAGCAGTTTAAACACCGTTATCAGCAGCAAAAAGCTTTTAGTGGTGCTGAGTAAAGTCTAGGATTTTCCTCTTCAGCGATGCCTACGGCTGGCACGCCTACGCATTTGCTATTTCGGCGATGCCTACGGCTGGCTACGCCTACGCATTTGCTATTTCGGCGAGCGCATTTGCTATTTCAGCGAGCGCATTTGCTATTTCAGCGAGCGCATTTGCTATTTCAGCGAGCGCATTTGCTATTTCAGTGACCGCATTTGCTATTTCAGTGACCGCATTTGCTATTTCAGCGATGCCTACGGCTGGCTACGCCTACGCATTTGCTATTTCAGTGACCGCATTTGCTATTTCGGCGATGCCTCAAACAAATTAAGACAAAGACCTTTAAGAGGTTTTACCACACAAAACCTGTCCTTGTTTGAGCTAGGGAAGGCTTGAACTTGAGTTTAAGGCAGGGAGAGGTTTGTCAAACTCACGTTTTGATAAGTCTGCGATGAGCTACGCTCCGCCGGAGGCGATCGCAGCAGTAAACGTTTTGTAGTGAATAGCAAAAAGTCCAAACTCAAAATCCTGCCAATTAAATCGTCTCAATCAATCTCTGTGTATTGTTTTCAGGCTTTGTAACTCATAAATTACACATATAGTCTTGTTTTTTATCCTGCTGCCACAAAAACTCCCAGTAAAACGGGAAAGACTAGACCTCCTGCATAAATGCTTAAATTGTCATGTTGAGCGGAGCGAAACATCTGAGTGACTGAGTAAGATTCTTCCCTCCACTACGTTCTGGTCAGAATGACACTAATAATTTTCGGACTTTTGCGAGAGGTTTACTGATTAGAGGGCTGTTAAACCAAGTTTGAGAGGTGAGCTTCTGATTAAGTTTAACGTTCTCTAATATTGAGTTTATTGGGTTGTGGCTTGTCAACGTTGTATTAAATGTTGTTCGCACAGGAGTATAAACAAGTTGCTAAAGCTTTCACAAGAATCTCCTCTATTTATTTTGTTGATTATTATTAGTTTCTTAATAGTAACTTTAGCTGCTTGGCTATCATCTAAACCATTTGTTATCAAACAATTTGGATTCAATGATATTATACAGCTACTCGCATTACCATTTTTTATTTCTCTCTTGCTGGAGCGTTCTTTAGAAGTTTTTATAACTACTTGGCGAGGCCCAGCCGCAGAGCAATTAAATATCAGTGTTCAACAACAGAAGCTTTTAGTTCATGAACATAGAAACTTTCTAGAAACGCAACAAAAACAAAATCCACTGGCTGCTTTAGAATATAATCAAATTAATGAACTCCCTCCTGTAGGGATGAGTTTAGAGCAGCAAATTATCCAAAACTTTACTCAAAATCAAGAATTACCTAGCACAACCAAATTACAAATTGATAATTTAAATCACAAAATTCATGAGCTAACTGAAAAAGAACGCAAAAGAGTAGCTTATAAGTCTGATACACGAATAATTGCGTTATGGACATCCCTTTTATTTGGTCTTTTAATCAGTGCAATAGGTATTCGCTCAATCGAGCCACTAGTGATTATTGATTCAGATAATACAATGCAAGTAATTCTTTTTCGTTGTTTAGATGCATTGTTAACGGGTGGTTTAATTGCTGGAGGTAGCGAGGGAATTCATAAGCTCATACAAGTTTTTATCGATTTTATGGAAGCTACATCCAAACAAATCAAAGGTAAGGGATTATCCTAGCCACTACCACCCGTTTTATTTTCATAGAAGTCTATTATCTAACGCCAGCCCTTTCAAGAGCTAAATTAAAAAGATGTATTTTTCTTAGTGTTTTAGTGTCTTTGTGTTTCAAAAGTCAAATTTTTCACCACAAAGCCACAAGGACACAAAGGTGAAAAGCCCACAATTGGGCAAAATTTTCTGGGATTTTTACTCACTTTGAAAAGGCTAATTACAAAAACCATTCCTGATTACTTGTCAAGGTCAATAGCGTAAAATCAGCAACTAAACTACTTAGCGCTCAAAAAAATTAACATGAGTCAGTTAAATAAGTGACACAGATAGAGTCAAAATATACTTTAATTAAACCAAATTATTTAAGTATATACTTATACAACTGTGGCTTATGTCATCGCCCCTTGAGCGCCCGCTGAAAATTGAAGTTAATCTGCCATCATCCCATCCTCGGTTATTAAAAGGACTGGATATGTGGTTGCGCTTGGGTTTGATATCTGACACCCAAGTTAGGCAGCTATGCCGAGAGTATCTCGTCTGCGAGGTGATATTACAACCTCTAGCTCAACCCGCAACTTCCGATCCTGTGCCGCATTTGCCTGTAACAGTTTTAGAATCTCATAACCGCAAAAAGCCGCGCCAAAAGGTAGTAGCTACCAGCTTTATCAGCACTATGTTGCAGTCACTAGGGGCAGAGTTGAGTGTCCGGTGGCTACTGTTTTTAGGAGTATTCCTAGTAGTGTTGTCTTCTGGCGTACTGGCTGCTAGTCAGTGGGAGAGATTTCCCGCTTCTGGACAGTACGGGGTTTTGTTGGCTTATACCTTGAGTTTTTGGGGCTTAAGCTTCTGGGCAACTAAACAAAGTAACCTCAGATTAACGGCTCAGACATTGCTGATTGTTACTCTTTTACTAGTGCCAGTAAATTTTTGGGCAATGGATAGCTTCCAGTTGTGGCAAAATCCTTTGGATTGGATTGTAGTTGCGATCGCCTGGCCGCTTCTCACAGCTATTACTGTTTTAGTTTGGAATAATCGAACTATTTTTCCTAATTTACATAGTGGCTATTTACCTTTAATTAATATTCTGGGACTAAGTTATCTACATTGGGGTTGGAAATTCCCAGGATTTCCCTTAATTGCCGTTTACTTGGCAATGATCGGCACAGCTATTATTACGGTTTATCAAAATCGCTACCCTCAGCATCACCCGCTAATCAGTAGGGAGCATAACAATAGACTTGGAATTTCTTCACCCGCTTTAGTAGTAATTTATGCTTTGGTAGTCCTGCTAGTGCGAGCAATTTTTGTTGTTCGATTAGATGTCACTCAGTTAGGGTTAGCCATTGGTGTTTGCGGCTGGCTAGTCACTTGGTTAGCAGAGCAAGGAGGCAGAGGGGCAGGGGAGCAGGGGAGCAGGGGAGCAGGGGAGAAAGAATTGCTTTCTACTTCTCCTGTGCCCCTCTACCCTTTACTCTGGGAAAAACTCGGCGGAATCTTACTGTTGCTGGGTTGGCTCGTTTCAGTAATACCTTATCCGTGGCAAGCAATAGCTGTATGTGGTTTGGGTTTGTGGTTTGAGGGAAGCCGTTTACGGCGGTACAGTTTAAAGGCTGATTTAGCGGCGATTTTTGTCATCGGCTTACAGACTATTTGGCTGGGTTGGCGGTTAGTACCTTCTGGACTACAGCAATGGGCGATCGCAACTAGCACGTATCTCACCAATGCTCAAAATGAACCTTGGGCGTTACTGGGTGTAGCTTTATTTCCCTACATAATTTTGATGGTGGTGCTCAATGAGAGCCTGTATCGCATTAATAAGCAAGAATTAGCTAAATTTGGCGAACTGTTAGCGCTGTTATTTGGCGCTTTTTTAACAACGCTCGCCTTAGCAAATCCCGCATTGCGATCGCTAAATCTACTACTTTCCACCGCCACTCTCGTCATCATCACCAAACGCCGCTCCCCTCCTCCCTCCCTCGTATACCTAACTCACATCATGGGAGTGCTGACATTTTGCTCTACCATCAATTGGCTTGTGCCAACTCTCAGTAAAGAAGCTTGGGCAAGCATTTTATTAGCTGTAATGGTGGCAGAATGGGGATTTAGCCTTGGCAATGGATTATGGCGACGCAGTGCTTGGTACATCGGTTTAGGGCTAGCTGCCGTTAGTTTTATTCTCTTGTGGGTAAATGCTAGCTCATCTTGGTATGGTGTAGCTGATAGCCAAGATCGTTGGGGAATCATTTGGCTAGCTACGCCTTTAGCTCTCACTGGCGTTGCCAATCGCACAACTACAGAGCGTCGTCCTATAAACAGTTACTTGAGCATTTTGGCTGTAGGCGTCGCCCAGTTACTTACTTTGCAGCTACCAGGAAGTAGATTAATCGGTTTGGCTGTGGGTACGGGGCTAATGTTCACGAATACTCGCTATTTGCGAAACCAAGCAGCGGCGTTAATCACAATAGGTTTTGGGCTGAGTTTCATCGGGGCGCTGTTGTGGACAGGTTTGCCTGGTTTTTCTCGCTTGGCGCTAGCAGGTTGGTTTATCGTGGGGGCGATCGCAACTCTAAGCTTATGGCTATCACGTACAGTACTATTGCTACGAGGTAACGAATTAGCAAATATCTATGCAACAGCAAGTAATAAATGGGCGATCGCCTTGTGTAGCTTTGAGTTATTAATGCTGACGTTGCACTCCGTGCTAGTTTACCAGGGGATTGTCTCGCCAGGATTTCTGTACTTTACTGCCACTGCCATAACCTTAGGAGCGATCGCTTATCGCAGTTGGCGAGAACCAACAGATTGGGCATTTTATGCCATTGGTTGGTGTCTGGAATTGTTAATTGCTGAAGTGCTGGGATTTGGGGAATATTCAACTCAGAGAATTGCCATCGCTAACATTGCCTTGGGTTTGATTGCTCAACTTTTAGGAGAGTGGTGGCGGCGACGACATCAATTAGAAAGACTTCCTAGCAGGTTTCATATTCTGCCACTTATCTATGGTGCATTTAGTGTATTGCTGCGTTTAGATACCTTTACCAACTGGACAGGCTTGTGTTCCTTGGGTGTAGCTTTAGTCGTGATTGGTGTAGGACGACGCCGCGAGAACTTCAAACCGCTACTTTACTTAGGAATCATTGGCGTATCAATTTCTGCCTATGAACTTTTGCTCTACCAGATGTTACAAGCCAGAGGAGGAGCATTAGGTGATGGATTAATTGCTATGTCTGCTCTTGGCACTGGCATCATGTATGCTTATCGCATCCTTTCCCCTTGGCTTGTAGCCTACTTACGCCTGACTTCGCAAGAACTCAAAAGAATTGCTCATATTCACTGGGCTTGGAGTAGCTTTTTATTGATGGCTGCCATTCCTACTCCCATTGAAGTTAACCGTTTGGTGGGATTGGCAACCGGGGCATTTTTGATTCGATATGCCATCTTTCAGGGACGGCGATCGCGCATTGTACAGCAGTTACTACAACTAAGGGAACCCTCAGAAATTCCGAAAGTTGGAAGCAGCCAATCCTCGGACTTATTTGCACAACATACTGCCTTACTTATTAACGAAATTCCCCTCTACAAGTTGGGAGGAATAACGATAGCAGAAATGTGGGTTTACCTCGGTTTATTAGAGGTAGCTGGCATGAGAATTTACTGGCGGGAGACAGCAGTAGGACAATTTTTGACTGGGCCGCTAATTCCTTGGAATGGTGCGATCGCTTGTGTGGTAGCTTATTTTCTGTACATTCTGCCTTGGGAAAATTGGGGTTGGTCTAAAAGACCTTGGCAACAAGCTGCATACATTGTGCCATTGATAATTTTATGGGAAACCAAACTGCGAGTTTACCCAATCTCCATACTAATTGCCGCTGGATTCTACATCTTCCTGGCAATATTCGGTAAAAACATTCGTTTTACTTATATTAGTGCGGCATTAGTTGATTGGGCACTTTACCGCTGGTTTTATCACTTAAATCTCACTGATCCTTTGTGGTATGTAACACCAATTGGGTTATCACTGCTTTATGTTGCTCAAATAGATCCCCAGTTGAGACTACCAGAATATAAAATAGCTCGTCATAGCTTTCGATTATTAGGTAGTGGTGTAATTTGTGGATGGGCAATTTTATTTCATCAAGACACAGCCTGGATACCTGGAATTTTCAGCCTCATCGCCATTTTTGCCGGCTTAGCTTTGCGAGTACGGGCTTTTCTCTACATTGGCACAGCCACGTTTTTAATCACTAGTATCTATCAATCAGTGATTTTAAGCTGGCGCTACCCTTTTATGAAATGGGTTGTTGGCTTGCTAGTAGGTATCGCATTGATTTCAATTGCAGCCAACTTTGAAACCCGTCGCGCTCAACTAACTGCCCTAATTCGCAACGCTATTGATGAATTTCAGTCCTGGGAATAGGAAATATTAGACCTGCCTTGAAAATAGGGGCTGGGGACTGGGAACCTACGGTGTACACACAAGTCTTTGAGAATGGCCTCACAAGCTTTTTATCCCCCCAACCCCCCTTTCCAAGGGGGGCAAAAACTTCTCAAAGTCCTCCTTTTTAAGGAGGATTTAGGAGGATCTACACAATTTTGGTTTGGTACAGAGATGTGTGTACACCGTAGCCTTACTAAGGAGAGGGGCTGGGGGTGAGGTTTTGATATGTACCTCATCCACCTGGGAATCGCTATAGTCTATACAATAAATTAAGTACGAAACCTTTGATAATACCAGGAGGTGACTTATGCAGAGTGTAAATCGCTCCTGGCAGCTAAAAAACTACGGTATTGCTGTACTCGCCAGCGCTTTAGCACTGTTATTTTCCCTACTGATATCGCCACTGCTGGAGAACTTTACTTTCTCAGCATTTTTTGCAGCGGTGGTGTTGAGTTCATGGTACGGTAATCGTGGCTCAGGTCTGCTGGCAACCTTTCTTAGTACCTTGGCTGTTGCTTACTTCTTTTTACAGCCCATCTATTCACTGTCTACAGTGACACTGGATAGTATCATCCGCTTGGGGTTATTTACTGTTGTCTCTCTGCTAACCACAGAGTTAAATGCTGCTTGGAGAAAGGCAGAATTAAAGCTACGAGAAAGCGAAAGTCGCTATCGAGAAATGATCGAGGCGGTGCAAGACTATGCCATTTATAGATTAGACCCAGAGGGGCGAATTGTCACCTGGAATACTGGGGCAGAACGCATTAAAGGTTACACAACTAAAGAAATTTTAGGTCAGCATTTCTCCCGCTTCTACACAGCCAGTGACTTAGAGCGAGGTCATCCTACCCAATCCCTTCAGATAGCTGCATCCCAAGGAAAGTTTGCCGAAGAAGGTTGGCGAGTCCGCAAAGATGGCTCGCAGTTCTGGGCGAGTGTTTTGCTAACAGTTATCCAAGATAAGCAAAAAAAGCTACGCGGCTTCTCTAATTTTGTACGTGATATAACAGAGCGCAAAAGAGCCGAAGAGGAACTGCAAAAGCGATCGCAACAACAAGAAGCGATCGCTCAGTTGGGTCAATTGGCACTCTCTGGCATCAGTCTGATGGCGTTAATGAATGAAACTGTAACCCTGGTAGCTCAAACTCTAAACGCAGAATACTGCAAAGTATTAGAGCTATTACCACAGGATGTGCTGTTATTAAGGGCAGGTATAGGATGGGAAGCTGAATTAATAGGTCATGCCACAGTTAGCACAGGTAGTGATTCTCAAGCAGGTTATACCTTGCTTTCCACTCAGCCTGTTGTGGTGACAGACATTAACACAGAGACGCGGTTCCGTGGTTCTCCCTTGCTGTACAACCACGGAATTATCAGCGGTATCAGCGTGATTATTAATGGACATCAGCCACCCTGGGGCGTTTTGGGTGTTCACACCATCCATCAACGAACCTTTACCCAAAATGATATTAATTTCTTGCAAGCCGTTGCCAATATCCTGGCTGATGCAATCAATACTGAAGAGTCAGCGCAAGCATTACAGCAAAGTTATAGCTTGCTGCAAAGTGTCATTGAAGGCACAAATGATGCCGTATTTGTCAAAGACTTCCAGGGGCGCTACAAACTGATTAATACTACAACAGCGCGAATTTTGGGTAGAACCAAAGACGAAATTCTTGGCAAAGATGACACTGAGTTACTTACGGCTGACTTTGCGACTGTTATTAGAGAAACAGATCGCCGTATTATGACCACAGGAAAGGCAGAGGTTATTGAAGAAATGTTGATAGAAGCGGGTAGCCTGCATACTTTCCTATCTACTAAAGATCCCTACCGGGACGCACAGGGAAACATCATCGGCATAATTGCCATATCACGAGACATCACAGAGCGCAAGCAGGCTGAAGCAGCATTGTTCCGCTCGAATCAGCGTTTGGAAACCTTGCAAGCAATCGACCGGGCCATCTTAATGGCAGAGTCACCAGCGCAAATTGCCCAAGCCGCCCTCGAACGCTTGAGTAGTATTATTACTTGCCAACACGCTGCTGTTATTTTGTTTAACTTCAACACAGGTGAAGCCCAAATCCTGGCGGGGCAAATTGCTCTTAATCTTCCTGGATCTGTGATACCGATTACTGATTTAGTACCAGTAGAAATGGTTAGGTATCGAGAACCTACCTTATATATAGAAGATATTGCTACCTCAAGCATTCGCACACCCGCCCTAGAGCGTCAAATGGTCACAGGCTCTCGAAGTTTTCTGACGGTAGCGTTGCTAGTTGAAGGCAATTTGATCGGAGACTTGACTCTATTTGCCAACGAACCTGCGGCTTTTAATTCAGAATACCAGACGATCGCCACCGAAATCGCCAATCAATTGGCGATCGCTATCCAGCAATCCCGACTGCGAGAACAATTACAAAACTATGCCAATGAATTAGAGCAACGAGTCGCAGACCGAACAGCTGCCCTTGTGGAAGCCAACAATGAACTCGAAACCTTCGGCTATTCTGTCTCTCACGACTTACGCGCCCCTCTGCGATCAATGCAAGGCTTAGCCCAAGCACTACAAGAGGACTACAGTCATCAATTAGATAGTGATGGACAAGAGTATATCGAGCGGATTGCTGGCTCGGCAGAGCGGATGGATGGGCTAATTCAAGACTTGCTCGACTATTCACGCCTGAGTCAGACTGAAATTAACCTCCGTGTACTAAATTTGACAGAAATTGTCACAGAAGCCCAAAATCAACTAGAAGCAGAATTGCGATCGCGCCAAGCTCAAGTAACTGTAGAACAACCACTTCCAGAAGTTATGGCTCACCGCACAACTTTAATCCAAGTGATTGTTAACCTGCTAAGTAATGCTATCAAATTTGTCCCCCCTAGTCGGCAACCCCAAATTCGGGTACGAGCAGAAGTCATAGGAGCAGGGGGAGCAGGGGGAGCAGGGGAGCAGGGGAGCAGAGAAGACAAAGGGAATCTAAATAAAACATTTTCTACTACTTCCACTACTCAGCACGGGCTAAACCATAGCTATCCGCTAACAGGACTCAGGACTCAGCACTCAGCACTCAGTACTCAGGACTCAGCACGGGCTAAACGCCCCGCTACCGCTAACAGCACTCAGGACTCAGCACTCCCACGAGTTCGCCTCTGGGTAGAAGATAACGGCATTGGCATTGCACCAGAGCATCAGCAGCGAATTTTCAACGTATTTGAAAGGCTACATGGTGAAGAGAGCTATCCTGGTTCTGGCATTGGCTTAGCCATTGTCCGCAAAGGTGTTGAGCGTATGGGGGGACAGGTCGGTGTAGAGTCTTTAGTAGACCAAGGTAGCCACTTTTGGATTGAACTACAAACAGATACCATGAAAACATGAACACAGATCAACAGACCATTTTGTTGGCAGAGGACGACTCTAATCAAGTCCTGCTGATTCGGCGTGCTCTACGCAAAGCGAATCTGACACAACCACTCCAAGTTGTTACCAATGGGGAAGCTGCCATATCTTACCTCTGTGGTGAAGGTGATTATGCTGACCGGAAGTCCTATCCTCTACCAATACTGGTTTTGTTAGACCTGAAAATGCCCCGGAAATCTGGGTTTGAGGTTTTAGAGTGGCTGAGGCAGCAACCTGAACTGAAACGCTTACCTGTTATCGTACTCACAACTTCCAAAGAAAAAACAGACATTCACAAAGCTTATGACTTAGGTGTCAACTCTTACTTAGTCAAACCTATAGCCTTCAATGACTTAACCGCAATGATAAAGTTACTTGATGACTACTGGGTAAATTTGAATCAGCAACCGTTCTACACTGATTAAAAGTTTAGTAGAGACTGCACACCCCATATTTGTAATCAGTAAACAGTAAACAGTAAACAGTAAACATAATTGGGTTTAAGGAGAACTACTAAGGGGGCGATCGCAAACAAGCTGAAAACTAATAACCCAAAGCCGATGAGTGGCAGGCACTATCTGGCGGGTTTAAATCCCCCACCATAGGCCGTCAGGACTGATAACTATTTACTGTTTACTGTTTACCGTTTACTGTTTACTGTTTTTTGTCTCCCCATGCACATTCTAATCATTGACGACAATCCAAATGACCGCTTCATGATTATCCGAGAAATGCGCCGGGAGTTTCCTGATGTAGAAGTGGAGGAAGTGGGTGCTCCAGAAGAGTTTGAGCAAGCACTGGCATCAGGTCGTTTTGACCTAACCATTACCGACTATCAGCTGCGTTGGGCTAATGGTTTGGAAATATTGCGTACTCTCAAGCATCGCTACCCTGAGCGTCCTGTGATTATGTTTACAAACACGGGGAGCCAGGAAATTGCTGTTGAAGCAATGAAAAGTGGACTTGATGATTACATCCTTAAGTCAGCTAAGCACCTGGTTCGGCTATCGGCAACCGTAAAGTCTGTCTTAGAACGCAATGAAACTCGACGTAGAGCCAGCTTTTTTGAGAACCGCCTGCAATTTCTGCTCAACCAATTAAATGTCGGTGTGTTTCGGGCAATTCCCGACGGAAGGCTACTCGAAGTCAACAGTGCTTTTCTCAGGTGTCTGGGACTTAATTCTCTAGACGAAATTCGGTCTAATAATCGCTTTGATGAAATTTTTTCTAGAGCGGGGGATATTATGCCAGAGCAAAGACGAGAACGAGAATTAAAGTTACGTAGAGCAGATGGTAGCTCGTTCTGGGTTGCCGTGAATGAAACTCTCAATACTACTCATGGAGATCCGGTCATTGATGGGCTGGTGGAAGATATCACCGGGCGCAAACGTGCGGAAGAAACACTAAAGCGTTATGCAACAAGATTAAAAACTCTACAGGAGTTAGATCGCTCAATCCTGCGGGCAATTTCTCCTACAGAAATTGCTCAAGCTGCCCTTGCTTACACCTATCCATTAATTCCTTGTGAGTTACTGGATGTGACATTATTTGACTTGGAGCATCAACAAGCTTCTGTGCTGGCTGTTGAGTCTAGCGATCGCATTGGCTTTAATAGTGGTGAGAGTTTATCATTGCAAGACTTTGGCGACATTAGCATTTTGCAACAAAACCAGGTGATGCTCATTGAAAACCTGGCTGAGCATCCCAAACCTTATCATGTCCAACAACGACTATTTGACCAAGGCATTCGCTTATTAATCAATGTGCCTGTGATTGCTCAAGGACAGCTCATCGGCTCTTTGAATGTGGGAGCAATCCAGCCCAAGTCATTGACTGAGGAAGATGTAGAAATCGCTCGCGAAGTGGCGAATCAGTTAGCGATCGCCATCAAGCAGTCCCGTATGCGTGAGGAATTGCAGCGCTATACTGAACAACTCGAACAACTGGTTAGCAACCGTACACAACAGCTAGAAGAAGCAAATAGTGCTTTAGAAGCTTTTACCTATTCTATCTCTCACGACTTACAAGAACCTCTGCGTGCGATGCGGGGATTTGCCGCTATTCTCTTAGAAGAATACGAAACCGCCTTGAATTCAGTCGGGCAAGATTTACTTAATCGGATCGCCAGCAGTGTGGAGCGGATGGATAATCTGCTGGTGGACTTATTAGACTACAGCCGTTTGAGTCGCGTTGATTTGCCACTTCAACCAATTAACCTCAACTCACTACTGACGCAAGTACTGACGCAACTAGAGCCATCACTTCAAACACAGCAGGCTCAAGTGATCGTCTCTGAACCCTTGCTGGAAGTTGTCGGAAACTACCGCACTGTTGAGCAGATTGTTATAAATCTACTAACCAATGCCATCAAGTTTGTCGTTCCCGGAGTTCAACCCCAAGTCCGAGTATGGACTGAACACCGCAACAGGGGCGACCGCTGGGTGCGTTTGTGGGTAGAAGACAATGGAATTGGCATCCAACCTCAATATAGTGAGCGGATTTTTGGCGTTTTTGAACGTCTGCACAGCATTGAAGCTTACCCAGGAACAGGAATTGGATTAGCGATCGTCCGTAAAGGCATCGAACGCATGGGCGGTCAAGCCGGGATGGAGTCAGAAATCGGTCATGGTAGTCGTTTTTGGATTGAACTACCAGAATTTGTTAAGTGAAGGGGATTGGATATTGGGGAAAAGTTAGAGGAGTAGGGGGCGGAGGGGCGGAGGGGTGGAGGGGCGGAGCAGGGGAGGCAGGGGAAGCAGGGGTGGAGGGGTGGAGGGGCGGAGGGGCAGAGGGGCAGAGGGGCGGAGGGGCGGAGGGGCGGAGCAGGGGAGGCAGGGGAAGCAGGGGGAGCAGAAAATGTTAACAACCCTCAGAACGCCGTTAATGGAGCTATGAACTCCGTTAACGAACCTTTGAACTCCGTTAACGAACCTTTGAGCTTCGTGAATCTACCTTTGAACTCTGTTAACAAACCTTTGAGCTTCGTGAATCCACCTTTGAACTCCGTTAACGAACCTTTGAGCTTCGTGAACAAGCATAAAAACTCTACTCTTTTGCCCCCTTGCCTCCCCTGCCCCCCTGCCCCTCAAAAGTCCCCAATTCCCAGTAAAAATATCAATGGTAAAATAGGACAACTTTAATAAAAAGTCAATAACTGTCTATTTTCGTTAGAGTGAGATAACAATCAAAGTGTGAGGGTTGATACTGATGCGAGTCTTGCTAGTGTATCCGATATTTCCTAAAACCTTTTGGTCATACGAAAAAATTTTGGCATTAGTTGATCGCAAGGTTTTGTTACCACCTTTGGGTTTAGTAACAGTAGCGGCAATTTTGCCTCAAGAGTGGGAATTCAAGCTGGTTGATCGCAACATTCGCCCAGCCACAGAGGAAGAATGGGCATGGGCAGATGTAGTAATTTTCTCTGCAATGATTGTCCAAAAACAAGATTTACTTGACCAAATTACAGAAGCAAAGCGGCGTGGTAAATTAGTCGCGGTGGGTGGGCCCTATCCTACTTCTGTACCTCACGAAGTGCAAAATGTTGGCGCAGATTTTCTCATTTTGGATGAAGGGGAAATCACTTTGCCGATGTTTGTGGAGGCAATTCAAAAAGGAGAAACTTCTGGAACATTCCGCACCGCAGAAAAACCTGATGTCACATGTACACCAGTGCCCCGCTTTGATTTATTAGAATTAAATGCCTATGACATGATGTCGGTGCAGTTTTCGCGCGGGTGTCCCTTCCAGTGCGAATTTTGCGACATTATTGTTCTTTACGGTCGCAAGCCACGCACTAAAACCCCTGCACAACTTTTGGCAGAGTTAGATTATCTCTATGAATTGGGTTGGCGGCGGGGTGTGTTCATGGTGGATGATAACTTTATTGGCAACAAGCGGAATGTCAAATTGTTGCTCAAAGAGTTGAAAGTCTGGATGGCAGAACACAAGTATCCGTTCAAGTTTGACACTGAAGCTTCAATTGACCTAGCCCAAGACCCAGAATTGATGGAGTTAATGGTTGAATCTGGCTTTGCTGCGGTGTTTTTGGGAATTGAAACACCGGATGAAGACAGTTTGCAAATGACTAAGAAGTTTCAAAATACTCGCAGTTCGCTGACTGATGCAGTACAAAGCATCATTAAAGCCGGGTTGCGCCCAATGGCTGGGTTTATTATTGGGTTTGATGGCGAAAAAGCTGGTGCAGGCGATCGCATTGTCCGTTTTGCAGAACAAGCAGCAATTCCGTCTACTACTTTCGCTATGTTACAAGCATTACCCAATACCGCGCTGTGGCATCGTCTGAAAAAAGAAGGACGACTACGGGAAAACCAAGACGGCAACATCAACCAAACAACTTTGATGAACTTTGTTGCCACCCGTCCTCTTGAAGATATTGCCAGAGAATATATTGAAGCTTTTTGTGCTTTATATGACCCCATACAGTATTTGGATCGCACCTATCGTTGTTTTTTAATGATGGGTTTGCCGAGTTGGAAAGCACCAGCTAAAAAGCCAGAGTTGGTAGTTGTGAAAGCGCTGCTAATTGTGATTTGGCGACAAGGAATCAAACGCGAAACCCGCTGGAAGTTCTGGCATCATTTGTTTAGCATCCTCAAACGTAACCCTGGAGTTGTTGAACATTATCTTTCTGCTTGCGCCCACAACGAGCATTTCCTAGAGTATCGCCAAATTGTGCGCGATCAAATTGAAAGTCAGTTAGCTGAATATTTAGCACAAGGCGCAGAAAAACCGTATGTGCTTGTGAAGGAAAAAGCTGAGGAAAAAGCGGAAGCGGTAATTAGTTAAGCGTAGTAACTGGAAATAGGTAATAGTAAGAAGTTATCTATTAACAGTTACTAATTAGCAGAATATAAATAATGGCGATCGCTTTTTAAGTTGAGAAGTTAAGAGCGATCGCTTTATTTTATTTTTTGAGCATTGCTACCATTAAATGCAATTTTAAAGAATATCATCACTTGAGAAAAGTGTCTCTAAATCCCGATAACCACTGACAACACGCACAATTGCCACACCACCATCAATAAGGCGGTAAAATATCAAGTAATCTTCTACCGGGAAGCTCCGTAAACCACTTGCAAAATTATCACAACTTTGACCCATGTTGGGAAAATCAGCCAACAGCTTACATTGCTGTTTAATTCTTTCTTTGAGTTTTCTAGCCGCATCGGGATTAAAACGGTTGATATAGCTGCTAATTTCCTTCAAATCTAATCTAGCTGAAGGTGCAAAAATACACCTACTCATTATTTAGCTGCCTCTACTTGCTCAATTTCAGCCTCAGCGCGTCGGATGTCCTCTTCAATTTCTGCAAATACCTCTTCGCCATCGATTCCTTCACCACGTTCGAGTTCTTCAATCCCAACTTGGATCTTAGCTTTCAATTCTGCTAGACGCTGTTCTTGAAGGCGATCGCGTTCTTCTAGCAACCGCAATGCTTCACCAATCACCTCATTAACTGAGTGGTATCTACCACTGGTAACTCTATCCTTAACCAACTGCTCTAGTTCTGGGGTCAAAGATACATTCACAACTATTACCTCATTCCATTTACTTTATATGCTAGCCGAAAGGGATTAGAGCAAAGTTAATTCGCCGCTGTTTGAGCTTCTTGATAAATTATTTCCTGAAACTGAATCATGTCTTTTTGCGGATCAGCGTGGCTAACTTTCACTAATATCTGTTCGCCCAAGTTCACAGAACGTTTGAAAATCATTGGTAACTGCAAGCCCAAATCTTCTAACAAAATTAGTGCTAAGTTGCTATCTTCGCGCAGCCACATCAATACTGTCACACTCCAAGTTTGCTCTGGATGACGGCGCAGATATTCTAAAGCCCAATATCTATTGGTTTGCCGTTCTACCATCGTCACCTCTTGGGTGGTAGTAGTGACAGTCATCATCACTTCTTTGAGCTGTTCTGCTGAAAATGGCAGCATTTCACCGCGCAAGTGGGCTTTCAGTTGAAAATGGGTTAGTAAGTCACTGTAGCGGCGAATAGGAGAAGTCGCTTGGGTGTAAGTATCTAAGCCCAAACCAGCATGACGCAAAGGCGTAATGCTCATTTCACTCTTGGGCATGCAACGGCGCATAGCGCAAGCGCGAACAAATCCTGCTGGTAGTAGTAGTAATTCCTCTTCTGGGGGCAATTCTGGCTGCGGCTGACCGCGAAAGGGCAGAGGTATGTTGTGAGCTTGACCGTAACGGGCAGCAACTTCACCAGCAAGAATCATCATCTCTGCTACCAGTTGCCGCGATGCAGAATCATCTAAAATGTCAATGTTGATCTCGTCACCTTTGACTTTGATCATCGCCTCTGGCATATTAATGCTAATTGCGCCTTGAGCATACCGCCAAGCTCTGCGCCGCTGTGCCCAAGTGGCGATCGCTTCAATTTCTGGTTCTGCTTGCACTCCCAATTCCAGCACCTCATCGGCATCTTCATAGGTGAGGCGATAAGTCGGCTTAATCAAGCTGGTATGAATGCTGTAATCTTCTACTGCTCCAGTTTTATCTAGAACAACCCCAAAGCTGAGGGCGCAACAAACCCGTCCCTGTACTAGACTCATTGGCCCAGTTGCTAGTAACTCTGGAAACATGGGAATCATCCCAGTCGGTAAGTAAACTGTGCTACCCCGCTTTCTGGCTTCGAGATCTAAATCATCTTCTGGCGCTAACCACCGAGTGGGGTCGGCTATATGTACCCACAGCCGCTCTCGTCCATCAGGCAATAATTCCCAACTCAGACCATCGTCGATCTCAGTGGTACTTTCATCATCAATTGTGTATGCCTTCAAGTGAGTCAAATCTAGGCGATTTGCATCTAAGTCAGTCGGTGGAAAATCCAAACGCTGTTGCGCCACTTCTAATACCTTATTAGGGAACTGAATCGGAATTGAAGAACGACGCAGGAACAAGTTCTCGTAAGGACTCCACCAACCTAAGTCCACCAAAAGTTGAAAGGCTCCTGGGGGAGTTGTAGGACGTCCCAGCATGGTCATAGTTTCTAAAACTGGAGCCGGGGGAGGATAGGCACGAGCCAAAGAGTCATAATTGACCCCCATCCGCACGGTATCAGCAAGCAGGGCTGCATATTTTTCCAGTCCTTCTAAGCGCTGGAGATCGTGGCGTTGCCACTCTACTGCTTCACCTTTAAGCGCCTGCTCTACGCGAGCCAAAAATTCCTGCTGTCCCTTAGCTTTTAGAGCCTCTACTTCCATCTGGTGCTTGCGTTCTGCTACCTGAGCAGCAGTTCGCGGCTCGTAAGCCTCTGCTTTTTGTTTGAAATAAAGCTTGTCTTCTGATAACAAGCAGTGAGCGGCATAACAATAAAGCGCGTCTGATTCAGAAAAAAGCAGATTTGCCATTTGGTCTGGGGTAACTGTTTCCCCATCCTCAACAAGTAATTCCCAAGCTACTTCTAAGCTAGATGGATCTAAATAAGCTTGAGCTTGCTCCAAAAATCTGGGAATCTCTGAAGGCTTGTAGGTTTGTCCGTTAACTGTATAGGTAATTTGTCTAGGCGCGAGGCTGTGGGATTGACCACGTTCATCTACCACAAACCAGCGGGTTTTGCCGTCTGGACGATCTACGACACCCAGACGACGATCGCCTTGAACCCTAAATTCAACTAGCGTCCCCTTCTCCACAACTCTCGCGCTTTATTTAGTGAACAGTTTAAATAGTTTATAAGGTAAAAGTCGAAAGTCAAAAATTTCAAAGTCAATAGTCCAGAGTAATAATTCTTGACTCTTGACCGTGCCAATTTTAGATTTTAGATTTTGGATTTTAGATTTTTTTGGTTCATGCCCTGTCACCGAACGCGAGTGCGTCTACCCTTGGGAGAAGTTTGCCCGGAGGGAAATTAACGCCACTTACCTGGTTGTCGGGAAACCCTCTGGCGGTAGTAGCTCCTCCTTGCAACTTCTCAAATTGTGGGCGGAACAAATCCTGTTAGAGTCAATCCAAAATCCTCAAGCTTTCAATCCAAAATCGTAAATCCAAAATTGATTGACTCTTGACTTTTTTAGCCTTCCGCATTGATGAATGGCAACAAAGCCACAATCCGCGATCGCTTAATTGCTAATGTCAAATCTCGCTGTTGTTTACACGTCAGTCCGGTAATCCGGCGCGGTAATATTTTGCCTCGCTCGGTGATAAACTTACGCAACAAATCAACATCTTTGTAATCTATTGGTTCTCCTGGCTTGATTGGAGATAGGCGACGACGATAATAGCTCATCTTTACTTAATTTCCTTGTGAACGGTATGTTTGTTGCAGTGGGTACAGAACTTTTTCAGTTCTAGCCGATTAGTTGTATTGCGACGGTTCTTGGTGCTGGTATACCGTGAAACACCAGCAGAGCGCTTGTCTAGGTTAGTGCGACACTCAGTGCATTCTAGTGTCACTATTATGCGGGCGCCTTTGCTCTTAGCCATAATCTTACAAACAGTAAAGCCTGAAGAGAATTAACACAAATGACTATCTTCTCACATTACGACGCAAATTTTCAACTAATCGCTTAACTTTTATATCTAGCGAGTAGCCTCGACGCGACGAAACTATGAAAGTTCCTGTATAGCGATCGTGCAAAGCTTGCCGCATCTGGGTATCAGAGAAGGCACTAGCACAATCGATTGCCAGAGGAAGTACTAGAAGTATAGCAGTAGGATTGGCTCTAATGTTACTCAAGGCAATTGACACTAAAAGCGCACCACAACCGACGATCGCCTCACGCTTCAGCAGCGATCGCAAATCTGGAATTCTACCCACTATTTGCCCATCTTCAACTTCCAACACTTTCAAATCGAACGCCCAACGCCCTAAACTTTGTCCTTGATTGTTGTATACCAACACTACCCGCAAAACCAGCCAAGCTATGACAAAAACTAGGATCTGCACAAATTGAATACCGACATTGCTGCCTCCTAGCAAGGAACTGACTAACCAGACAACCAGGAAATCAAGCCCCAATGCCATACCTCGTCGCCCAATCTCAGCCTTGGGATAGTGTTTTTGGGTAACTCTTTCAATAGTCATATAAAATTAAGTATTTTATTTAAGGGTTGGGAAATAATCATTGCTTCTATTTTTTATATTAAAGTGATGACTGTGGTCATAGAAAAATTGATTTTTGCTTGATATAGAAAATCATTCCACATGAATATCATTGCTGAAACTGACCGTCTTATTATCCGTACTTGGAATCCCCAAGCAGACGCAGAACAAGCGTTTTATATTTATAGTGATCCCGAAGTTACGCGCTTTATCATAACTAAAGTGGATAGCGTTGAAAGTTCACAAAATTTGCTGAAAAAATGGATTACAAAGTCACAAGAATTGAACAATGGCAGTGGTTTTTGGGCAATTCTTCCTAAAGAGACTGAAGAAATTGTGGGAACGATCATCCTCATCCAACTCCGAGATGAAGATGAACAATTGACCCCAAATTACGAAATAGGGTGGCATCTCAAGAAATCTGCTTGGGGAAAAGGATATGCTACCGAAGCCGCGAAAGCGATTCTGGATTACGGATTTAAGACTTTAAAACTTCCTGTAATCTATTCAATTGCCCGTTCTGAAAACACAAACTCACTTCGCGTGATCCAGAGGTTAGGAATGACTCCAGTAGGACGTACAACCAAGTATTACAAAATGGAACTAGAAATGTTTAAGTTAGCTAACCCAATGTAGTACACGCTAAGTAATCAGAGGCGATCGCTATGCTATCAGTCAACGATGCAGAAGCAATTATTTTAAATTTAGTGCAACCGTTGGATGCTCAGCGGGATATAGAAGTTGTAGATTTATTGATAGCAGATAATCGCATTCTGGCAACACCTGTTACTAGTTCATTAGATTTTCCCCATTGGGATAATTCGGCAATGGATGGCTATGCTGTACGTTACGAAGATGTGCAGCACGCCAGCGCCGAACAGCCTGTTATTTTGGAAATTATTGAAGAGATTCCTGCGGGATATCAACCCAAGTCTACGATTCAACCGGGACAAGCGGCACGAATTTTCACAGGTGCGGTGATCCCCACAGGTGCAGATACTATAGTCATACAAGAGAGAACACGCCGGGAAGAAAACCGTGTCTTCATCCTAGCTGCACCGCAGCCGCAAGAATTTATCAGACACAAAGCATCTTTTTACCGAGCTGGAACACAATTACTATCAGCAGGAATTAGGTTAAATCCTGCGGACATTGCGGTGTTGGCAGCGGCACAGTGTCCCCAATTAAACGTTTACCGTCGTCCGCGCGTGGCGATTTTTTCTACTGGTGATGAGTTGGTAACGCCTGATCAAACGCTGCAATCTGGTCAAATTGTAGATTCTAATCAGTATGCTCTAGCTGCTTTGGTAAAGGAGAGTGGAGCGGAACCGTTACTGTTAGGAATTATTAAGGATGAGCCAAATGCCCTTCAAGAAGCGATCGCCTATGCTATCGCTAACGCCGATATAGTTATCTCTTCCGGTGGGGTTTCGGTAGGAGATTACGACTATGTTGACCAAATTCTGGAGTCACTAGGAGCAAAAATCCATATTCGTGCAGTGGGGATGAAACCAGGAAAACCCCTCACCGTCGCCACCTTCTCTACTCAAAACTCAGCACTCTATTTCGGTTTACCGGGAAACCCGGCTGCGGTTTTGGTGACTTTCTGGCGGTTTGTACAACCGGCAATTAAGAAACTTTCTGGAGTTACTGAAGGTTGGAAACCGATATTTGTGAAGGTGCGATCGCGCGATGAGTTGCGATCGGATGGTAAGCGTGAAACTTACCTTTGGGGTAAATTGTATTTAATTGATGGAGTTTACGAATTTCACAAAGCTTGTGGTAGTCACAGTTCTGGTAATTTAATTAATTTAGCTCAAACCAACGCCTTAGCTGTTTTACCTATCGGTAAAACATTAATTTCCTCAGAAGAAAAAGTCCAAGTTTTGCAGATTAGTAATTTGTAATTGTTAATATCCCTGTCGCTATAGCGGTTCTAATTTGGATACAACACACGATAGCTGTAAAAAAAGACCTCTTAGAGGTTTTACTACGCAAAGCCGTCTCTCTCCGGCTCGGAGAGGAGTAGATTTGAACTAAAGTTCAAGGCAGGGAGAAGATTTATCAAATTTACATCTTAAACTTCTTGCAAAAGTCGATTTTAGGAAAATTAAACTACAGATAAACACCGATAAATTATCGGTGTTTATCTGTGTTAATCTATGGTTTCAATAAAAAACTAGTATTTTTGCAAGATGTCTCTTAAATGTCTTAACTGTCTAGTAAAACTCTAAATTTCGATTATTTATTATAGTTATTTTTTTTTAATTCTCTCTTAACTGTCTTATCTGTCGTTGCATTTATTTATTGATAGTGAAAAAATACACACGTGATACTGAAAGGCAATTTTCGATATCACAATTATCTCAACAATTTCTATTTCCCAGGAGAAAAATAATGGGTGCAGTTGACGAAACACAGATACACATCTTAACAAAAGGACAAGACATTCAACTGTCTGATAAATCCATTCAAACCGAAAAATTTTTTAGTGAAAAGACCCTACGAGATGGGGGGAAAATTAGATTCAAAATTCGTTATAGTGCTGAACTAAGAGATTTTTGTCTACTCGAAGTTTTTCTGATGAGAGCACAGAACGGAACAATACATTCTAGTATGAACATTCCTAATGGCGTCTCGACAATTAATGTTCAAGAAATACAGCGAGAATTTAATATTTGGGAAACAGGAGATTATTACTTCGTCTTTAAGATGTCTTTTAATGTTGGAATGTTTTATATTGAGGAATATCAACTTTATTGGACACCTAAGTAATTACTTTTTGTTGCAAGCAATTAATCTTAAAATCAGCAACATCAAACTCGGTGCGATCGCTTTGCTAAGGCTATGTTAATTAGGGTGTCAATAAAACTTGATTTTACCTGAGTTAACAGTTAGCGATCGCTATTATACAATATTATTTTATATAGACTATTTTTCAGTTAATAACATCACTAAAACCCTTACTTATTCCAAATTCAGCTAAGTTAAATTAAGACTTTTTGCTACGGTCGATCCAAATGCCTCTGAGTCCAGCTGCTTTAGCACCGTTGTAGTCTTCTGTAATACTGTCACCAATATGCCATGCTGCCTCTGGGGGACAGTTATGTTTTTTTAAAGCAATGGCAAAAATTTGGGGATCAGGTTTAGCTGCACGTGCCTGAGTAGAAATAGTAACAGATATAAAAAAGTCTCTCAATCCTAAACTTTGCAATACTGAGTAAATCCGAGAATCAAAATTGGATAGTACCCCTAGTTCGATTCCTAAACGCCGCCAGTTGACCAAAGCTGCTAAAACATCAGGATAAACAAACCACGGTTGAGCAGTGCCGAAGTGAATGTAGAGTTCGCTAAAAAAAGCTGAAAAGTCAGAAAATTGCTTGAGAACACCCGCACTTTCAAAAGTGTTTAAGGCAATTATCCGCCACCAATCAAACTCGCGCTGGGGAATATCTTGCGTGTCTGCGTCTAGAAATATCGGCGGTGGCGCGGCTTTAAAACTTTTGATAAACGTTTTATTCAGTGTATCGGCTGAAACTTTAACGCCAAATTCTTCGGCTATTTGACTATAAACTTCACCTACACTACCTTTGACATCAAAGAGTGTGCCCACAGCATCTAAAAAAATAACTTTCGGTTGTTCCATAGTATTAAGTGCTAAGCGTTGAGAGGATATTTTAAAAGTATTGGGCGAATATACGCTACTACATTTTTAGAACCTGCGGAGGCAGAGAGAAGTCTGTAGCTTGCTTTCCTGCGGAACGCTACGCGAACCCGCAGGGTCAGGGTGCGTCGGCTTCCGGCGATGGGCAGTAAGACCCGCATAGTGATGGCTCCGCCAACACCAATGGTGAACAGAACTTCGGAGTTTTGTCTGTGTAGACGCCACTTCTAATCGCCAAGGCTAGTAACAAATTAGACTTTACAAACATCCTTTAAGACAACTAACGTTTATCTAACCGGGTTTGTATCATTATTAAACAGGTATTGAAAAAAAATTAAAACAAATTTAGTTCAAGATTTTTGACAATTATGATCATTACAAATTTGGGTTAAGAACAATATAGGTAAGGCTTATGCCCTACCTACAGTTCTAAAGTTCTATTTAGAAAGTGTTTCTATAATAGGACGGACTAGCCAGTTAAAACCAACTTTGAGCTGATGTTCTAAAGTTGGCAACCGATAGAGATAAGCAACACGACGGGCCACGTATGCCAAGGGGCCGTCTAGTTTCATTCCTAAACCGGTCAGGGTGGCGTTGTCTATTCCTAGTGCCATCATTTCCCCTAACTGTTGGTAGCGCAAGGGAAGTAAGGGGCGATTGGTTAAAGAAGCCCAGATATTCCAAGCGGCATAATCAGATTCTTGGAAAGCTGCTTGTGCAGTGGCGGGAACTTGCTGCCCTTCTGCATCATGACAGTCTGCTAAATCTCCCAAGGCAAAGATTTTTGGATGGTCAAGAACTTGCAGAGTGGGTGTAGTGCTGATTTGACCACGCTGATTTTGCTTTAGAGGCAAGGATTTAACTACGGGAGCAACTCGTGTTCCTACAGTCCAAATTACTAAATCTACAGGAATCGTATCTACTTGGCTTTTGTATTCTAAGGAGATGGTATTTTGGTCTATTAATTCCACTTTGGTTTCTAAATCAATAAACACACCACGCGCATCTAAAGCTTTCTTTGCTGCTTCACGGTTGAACTCTGGCGAAGTTCGCAATATTTGATCAGCGATTTCAATTATCCGAAAGCGTCCTCTTTCCCCTAATCTGTCTGCTAACTTACAGGCTAACTCTACACCACTGTAGCCAGCCCCAACAATTGCTACGCGAATTTTATCAGCATCCGATTCTTCTAAAAATCGCAGGCGTTCTTCTAGACGATAAGCATCAGAGATTGTGCGGAACGGGTAAGCATAGGACGTCGCACCGGGGACTAAATCCAATGGTGTTTCTCCACCTAACGCCAATACTAATCGGTCGTAGGGGATTTCTGGCCCATCATGTAAATATACCCTTTGCTGGTCGATGTCAATTCCAGACACAACTGCTTGATAAAAACGTATACCTGTGCCTTGTAAGAGTTCTTCAAATGGGGGGGCAATTTCCCAGGTTTGCAGTTCACCAGTCAGTAATTCGTATAGTAAAGGAGAAAATAGGAAGCGATCGCTTTGATCTACCAGAACTATTTCGGGTTTTTGCGTAGATTCCCAAGGTAACTGGCTCAAGCGCAGCGCAGTGTAGAGACCACCAAAGCCTCCACCGAGAATACAAATTCTAGGAGTTTGTTGAGTCATCGGTCGATATATGTGGAACCGTCAATTCCAGCAGGGCAACTAACTTCAGTGTAATGATTTCTTTCGGTTTATTGCCATGAGCCAACAATCTGAATGTCGTCCCTCATGCAGTTGATGTGCAGTTAATAGCTTCACCTTGACAAAGCCACATTTTTCATAGCAGCGGTTAGCACGAGTATTGCTAACGTCTGGATCGATGACAATTTTAACAGCTTGCAGTTGTTCAAAAATATATTCTATAACCGCTGAGAGCATTTTTGTGCCGATTCCCTGATTCAAATAGTTGGTTTCGCCGATGAACAAGTCAATTCCATAGACATTATTGGTTTTATCTAAAATAATATAATTGTCTGTCGGTTTCTGGTAAGTCATTAAGTGCATAGTACTGTAAATAATCCATGAGAGCGTTTCGATAGTAAAAGAGACAGGGAACAATTGGCTCATCTCCTCTAATTATAAATTTGTATGTTTTTATAATTCTTTTTAAAGGAAAAGGATTATCTCTCCCTTCATAAAATTCTAAAACTTTTTTGTCAGTTAGCCATTTTGCCATCAACTGATAATCGTACATATCATCTCACATTCGACGAAGGGCGATTTCGTTTTTCTGAAAAAGCATATATATTTAAAATTCTTTTATTGTTGGCTACTCTGCTCGGATTTTAAAACAAACTGTAAAAACAAAAGTATCTAATAACTGAAGTCATAGCTATAAATAAGCAAAAAAATATTTATGCAAAATATAAACCGCCTTTAATTTAATATTTAGGTAAAAAGTAATTAATTACGGTCAGATGTCACAACTTTATAATGCTGTTTATTATCATCTGTTTTAATGTATCAGTTGCTATCTTTATCTTGGGTGTATTAGTTTTTGACGACGCTATTCCAAGCAAAATAACGAGCAATCTCTTCACTCAAACCGTCACTTTGGGTGGTATTAAATGCTGCAACAAAAATTTGTTAGCAATTTTCAGATTAGCCCTGCGATGATATTGATGGTAATAGCTAGAATAGTCGTATTAAAAAAAAAGGATAATATGCCGTGTAGCAGAGTCAAACGTCTCATTTGACGTGATGTAGTTTGTACGTCAGAAACTTGGCTAGTCATACCAATTACAAAAGAATAATATAAAAATTCCCAATAATCTGGATAGTCGTTATTAGGGAAATCTAAACCTCTAGCTATCTCTTCATTATTACTATGATTAATATGTTTATAATAACTATGTGCATATTGCAGTGCAAACATAGTATGTACTAGTAGCCAAGAACCTAAAATTGTCATAATCGAAAGTATGACATGTAGGGTCAGTATAATTGTTGATATTTCTTTTTTATCAGTGAGTAAAAACCCAATAGCTATTACACTAGCGCAAGCCGCAGCAATCACCAGCATGAATATAGCCAAACGGCCTTCATATTCATTTTCGGCATAACGGCGGATTTTTTCTGGGTTAGCTCTGATCATCTTCCACCAAGTTATAGTTAAGAAAAAGTCAGCACTGGAGTTCCAAGCGCAGAGAATACGGGTGGCTAAGTGTAGCCAAGGCGGAAGTAATACTAACACTAATGCAGCCAAGCCAGTAGCAATGATCAATCGGGGTCGGTGGTCAAAGTTTTTAAATAAGTTCAATTTAATTGACACTTTGACAAATTATTTAAACTATAGAGCATGATTAGTAGTATAGCTTTTAAGTTAGTGATTATAGTTGAGAAAATCCTAATTTATTAAAAGTAAATATTATTAATAAGTAACGCGATCGCGCCATTTATCCAGCATCTTATTACTAATGCCTGAAACTATTTTTAAGTCTTGTAAAGATGAAAAATTTCGCTGTTGACGGGTAATAATTATTCGTTGGGCTAACTTCTCACCTATACCGGGCAGAGTTATTAATTCTTCCAAGTTTGCAGTGTTAATATTTACTTCTTTGCTTGCTGTAATTTTACTTGATAAAGGATTTTGAGTCTGAGGACACTGCTGTTGTTGTAGTTTAACTTTTTCTTGAATTGCTGTTGGTATCCCTGGTTTTGCTTTAGCATAAAGACGAGCAAACTCACGCACATAATGGGCAGATACAATGGAATTTTCAATCACCATCAGTGTCTCATCATTGCCACTATTAGCAGCATCCGACCAATTGTGAGAACCTGTAATTACTGTTTGACTATCAATGACACCAAATTTGTGATGTAGTAGATCACCTTTGGCTAATAAAGGCACACCCACAGTAGTAATTGGATTTTGCCAAGGATGATTATCAACTTCATATTTACATTTGTTACTGAGTGCAACACCCATCATATCTAGCGCTTCGCTATAAAAACGGTATGCAAATTGTGGCTCAATCAATGCGCGAATTTGCACACTTTGTTGATGACGGTTTTCTAAGATATTGGCAAGACGTTGCTCGGAAAAGACAAATAATGCCAGATCAATAGATTTAGTTGCTGAATCTAAAGTTTTGCCAATTAAACCATTGCTGCTGTTACTCCAAGGTTGAGTAGGAGAAGTAGGCGAAAACTGTACAGTAATTTGGGTTTTTCCGAAAGTGATTGTTTTAGGCGATCGCATCAGCTTTTGCAAACCAAATCGACTATCTGGCTTGCCTCCTGGCCCATCCCCCCACATGATGTTAAACTCTTCTGTAAATAAAGATGCTAATTCTGGGCTGTCAATTTGCAATAAATTATTAGCATTACCTAAACTACTGGAATTGGTGAAATCGCCAAAAGTATCACTGAGAGTAAAATTTGCCGAAGTTATAATAACAATGCGATTATCCACAATCACAAATTTGTGATGCATTAAACTGCTACCTGCTGAACCATCTGCTTGATCATCAAGCCAGGGAATTTCAGCATTGTGTAAAATTACTAATGCATCTCTTTGATTGATTTCCTCTGGAGTGAGTTGATTATCTTGATTAATATCTACAAATTGGCGAAACTCGTTATAGCGTTCTCGTTCTCTTTTATCTAATTTATTTATTTCAGTAGATGTTAAGCTACTCCAAGGTCGGCTATAACTATTTTCTAAAATTATTCTGATCTTGATCCCAGCTTTTTGTCTATCAACTAGTGCTCTAGCAATTGCAGGTAAACGTAATTCTTGAACTGCTACATCTACTGTTGATTTAGCTTGAGAAATAGCATCAACAATCTGTTTTTCTAAATTATCTCCCAGGCGGGTTTGTTGACGGTAAGGTTCTTTGTATTCTGAAGACTCGGAATGATTCAAGTAAACTTGAACTAATGGGTCTTGCGGTAAAGGTGCTGGACGCTGATTGTAGGAATGGACTCGTTGACAAGCAGCAAGGGGAAATATCAGTAAAAAGATATAAAAAGAATACCTTTGTCTAGAGAAAAACTGCACTGTAATCTGCTAAAAGTGGATTAGGGGTGAACACATTTATCATTCCCAAAATTTTGTGTTCTGAATTAAGTAGAGAAATAACTACCCATACACGCTGAAGTATCTAGATTTTGTCAGATTTGTCATTTAAATGTATGTGTTGACAAGATCAGTATCCTGCTGTCAGCGTGTGTTCCCACTAGGTATTGATTGATATGCAAATTTATCTAGATTACAGCGCCACTACTCCCACTCGCCCAGAAGCGATCGCAGCGATGCAAGTAGTCCTCACTCAACAGTGGGGTAATCCTTCCAGTTTGCATGAGTGGGGAAAAAGGGCTGCAACAGTTGTGGAACAAGCAAGAGTCCAAGTAGCTGGATTAATTAACGCCGCCAGTCCTGAATCTATCATCTTTACTTCTGGCGGCACAGAAGCAAATAATCTAGTGATTATGGGTATTGCCCGGTTGTACGCTGTTCCCCAACATCTAATTATTTCCAGCGTCGAGCATTCTGCAATTTCCGAACCAGTAAGGTTACTTGAAATGTGGGGTTGGGAAGTAACGCGCCTATGTGTGGATGCTAAAGGCAGAATCAACCCTCTGGAATTGAAGGCCGCATTGCGACGTAACACAGTCTTAGTTTCAGTAATTTACGGTCAAAGTGAAGTAGGAACAGTACAACCAATTGAGGAACTGGGGCAAATTGCCCGATCGCATGGGGTTTTGTTCCACACAGACGCAGTGCAAGCAGCGGGACGTTTGCCTATAGATGTACAACAACTCCCAGTAGACTTACTTAGTCTTTCCAGTCATAAAATATATGGGCCACAAGGTGCTGGGGCCTTGTATGTGCGTCCTGATATAGAATTAATACCCTTGCTGGGTGGCGGTGGACAAGAAATGGGATTGCGTTCTGGGACTCAAGCTGTACCAGCGATCGCTGGTTTTGGGGTAGCAGCTGAATTAGCCGCACAAGAACTATCAATCGAAACACCCCGTTTAATTAAGTTACGCGATCGCGCCTTTGCCCTATTAGCCGAAATTCCTAGTTTAATACCCACAGGCGATCTTGATCATCGTTTACCTCACCATGTCAGTGTCTATACAGAAAACGCCGATGGGGAAATCAGCGGTAAAACCTTGGTACGACAACTAAACCTTGCCGGCATTGGTATAAGTGCTGGTGCTGCTTGTCACAGTGGTAAACTTAGCCCTAGTCCAATATTGTTGGCAATGGGCTATTCAGAAAAAGCTGCTTTGGGCGGAATTCGCTTAACACTGGGGCGTGATACCACTGAAGCTGACATAGATTGGACAGCAATGGTGTTGAAGCAAGTTTTGCAAAGACTGACACCAGATTTGTCTTTAACCAAACGTTAAACAGTTATCAGTTATCAGTAAAAAGTGATGTCTTTATCCGCGTTCTTACCCTCTCCCCTATCTCCATCCTCATTAAAAATATTTGTCACCTATCCAAAGCAGAAGATGGCTAGCTATGATCAGCTAAGTGGTCTACCAGCGAATAAAGCAGGTGCATGGGGTAAAATTCACTCAACTATTGCCCAAGGGTGAAGAAGCACAGAGCATTATCTAAAAGTACACTTAACTATTTACGGGGCAATACTTTTTAGATGAAGACTTCTGACGTCTAATTTAGTCTGGGAAAAAGTTAAAGGGTAAGGAGTAAATTTCAGCCTTTCCCCTTTCCCCCTTAACCGAAACGTATTGAGGTACAGGGGACAAAAAATACAAAAAATTTCTCAAGAATAAAAATAAGGATCAGGCTATGACAACCGAACAGTTGACTAGAGACAGCGACAATTTAGATTTAAATCAGCTATTGAGAACGCTGGCTGCTGTCAAACAAGGTGACTTTTCTGTTCGGATGCCCATAGAGCAAACTGGTATGGCGGGGAAAATCGCTGATACGCTCAACGATATTATTGACCGGAATGAGCGGATGGCGACAGAGTTACAGCGGATGGGCGATGTTGTCGGTAAAGAAGGCAAAATCACTGAACGCGCCTCTTTAGGAGATGTTCGCGGTTCATGGTCAGATTGTGTGACTTCTGTCAATACTTTAATTACAGATTTAGTCCAACCAACAGCTGAAACTACACGTGTAATCAGGGCTGTAGCTAATGGCGATCTATCCCAAACCATCGCTACAGAAATTGATGGCAGACCCCTCCAAGGTGAGTTTCTCCAAACTGCCAATATTGTCAACACGATGGTAGACCGGCTCGGTTCCTTTGCATCAGAGGTGACGCGAGTTGCTCGTGAGGTGGGAACCGAAGGTAAACTGGGCGTGCAAGCAGAAGTGCTGGGGGTGGCTGGCACTTGGAAGGATTTGACCGATAACGTGAACTTAATGGCGGGTAATCTGACTGGTCAAGTTCGTAACATTGCCGAAGTGGCTACTGCGATCGCAAACGGCGACCTTTCCAAGAAAATCACCGTCAATGTTAAAGGCGAAATTCTGGAGTTGAAAAACACCGTCAACACGATGGTAGATCAACTCAATTCCTTTGCATCGGAAGTAACGCGGGTTGCTCGTGAGGTGGGAACTGAAGGTAAGCTAGGTGTGCAAGCAGAAGTGCGCGGCGTGGCAGGTACTTGGAAAGATTTGACCGACAACGTAAATTTAATGGCAGGAAATCTGACTGCTCAAGTCCGTAATATTGCTGAAGTTACCACAGCGGTAGCCAATGGCGACCTTTCCAAAAAAATTACTGTCGATGTTAAAGGCGAAATTTTAGAGTTGAAAAACACCGTCAACATCATGGTGGATCAACTCAATTCTTTTGCATCGGAAGTAACGCGGGTTGCCCGTGAGGTGGGTGCAGAAGGAAAATTAGGCGGTCAAGCGGAAGTTCGGGGAGTAGCAGGTACGTGGAAAGACTTGACCGATAGTGTGAACTTCATGGCGGGAAGCTTGACAGCGCAGGTGCGGAACATTGCTGAAGTTACCACGGCGGTGGCAAACGGCGACCTCTCCAAGAAAATTACTGTCGATGTCAAAGGCGAAATTTTGGAGTTGAAAAATACCATTAACACAATGGTGGATCAACTCAACTCCTTTGCCAGTGAGGTAACGCGAGTTGCGCGTGAGGTGGGAACTGAAGGTAAACTGGGCGTGCAAGCAGAAGTCGGGGGAGTGGCAGGTACTTGGAAAGACTTGACCGATAACGTGAACTTAATGGCGGGTAATCTTACCGGACAGGTACGGAACATTGCCGAAGTTGCCACAGCGATCGCTAGCGGTGATCTTTCTAAAAAAATCACTGTCGATGTCAGAGGTGAAATTTTAGAACTCAAAAACACCATCAATATAATGGTGGATCAACTCAGTTCCTTTGCAAGTGAGGTGACGCGGGTCGCCCGTGAGGTGGGAAGTGAAGGTAAGCTGGGTGTGCAAGCAGATGTCCGGGGAGTGGCTGGCACTTGGAAGGACTTGACCGACAGCGTGAACTTCATGGCGGGAAGTTTGACAGCGCAGGTACGGAACATTGCCGAAGTTACCACAGCTGTAGCCACAGGCGACCTTTCCAAGAAAATCACCGTCGATGTCAAAGGCGAAATTTTGGAGTTGAAAAACACCATAAATACAATGGTGGATCAACTCAACTCTTTTGCAAGTGAAGTAACGCGGGTCGCCCGTGAGGTAGGAAGCGAAGGTAAACTGGGCGTGCAAGCAGAAGTGCGCGGCGTGGCTGGGACTTGGAAGGACTTAACCGATAGCGTGAACTTCATGGCGGGAAGCTTGACGGCACAAGTACGCAACATTGCCGAAGTAACCACAGCTGTAGCAACAGGCGACCTTTCCAAGAAAATCACTGTCGATGTCAAAGGCGAAATTTTAGAGTTGAAAAATACCATAAATACAATGGTGGATCAACTCAGTTCCTTTGCAAGTGAAGTAACGCGGGTGGCGCGGGAGGTGGGAACCGAAGGTAAACTAGGTGTCCAAGCAGATGTCAAAGACGTTGCTGGGACTTGGAAGGATTTAACCGACAGCGTGAACTTCATGGCGGGAAGTTTAACGGCACAGGTACGGAATATTGCCGAAGTTACAACTGCGATCGCTAACGGCGACCTTTCCAAAAAAATTACTGTTGCTGTCAAAGGCGAAATTCTGGAACTCAAAAACACCATCAATATAATGGTGGATCAACTCAACTCCTTTGCTAGCGAGGTAACACGAGTTGCTAGGGAAGTAGGAAGTGAGGGCAAACTGGGCGTCCAAGCAGATGTGCGCGGTGTGGCTGGGACTTGGAAAGACTTAACCGACAGCGTGAACTTCATGGCGGGAAGCCTAACAGCACAAGTCCGCAACATCGCCGCCGTCACCACCGCCGTGGCAAATGGCGACCTCTCCAAGAAAATTTCTGTTGATGTCAAAGGTGAAATTTTGGAGTTGAAAAATACCGTTAACACGATGGTGGATCAACTCAATTCCTTTGCTAGTGAGGTAACGCGGGTTGCCCGTGAAGTGGGAACCGAGGGCAAACTGGGTGTACAAGCAGAAGTTAAAGGCGTTGCCGGCACTTGGAAGGATCTCACCGATAGCGTGAACTTCATGGCGGGAAGCTTGACGGCACAAGTGCGGAATATTGCCGAAGTTACCACAGCGGTGGCGAACGGCGACCTTTCCAAAAAAATCACCGTCGATGTTAAAGGTGAAATTCAAGAACTTAAAAACACCATTAACACAATGGTAGATCAGCTTAATTCCTTTGCATCAGAAGTTACAAGGGTTGCCCGTGAAGTGGGAACCGAAGGTAAGCTGGGCGTACAAGCCTACGTTAGAGGCGTGGCTGGGACTTGGAAAGATTTAACTGATAACGTTAACTCGATGGCGGGGAACCTTACCGGACAAGTGCGGAACATCGCCGAAGTTACCAAGGCGGTGGCAAATGGCGACCTCTCCAAAAAAATCACCGTCGATGCCAAAGGCGAAATTTTGGACTTGAAAAATACGACCAACACGATGGTGGATCAACTCAGTTCCTTTGCATCGGAAGTAACGCGGGTGGCGCGGGAAGTGGGAACTGAAGGGAAGTTGGGCGGACAAGCGCAAGTCCAAGGTGTGGCAGGGACTTGGAAAGACTTAACTGATAACGTTAACTCGATGGCGGGTAACTTAACCGCACAAGTACGCGGTATTGCCAGAGTTGTAACAGCGGTTGCGAATGGTGACTTGAAACGGAAACTCATGCTGGATGCTAAGGGAGAAATTGAAACCTTAGCAGAGACAATCAACGAGATGATTGATACCCTAGCAACGTTTGCCAATCAAGTAACCACAGTGGCGCGGGAAGTGGGAATTGAAGGGAAGTTAGGCGGACAAGCCAGAGTACCTGGGGCGGCTGGAACTTGGAAAGATTTAACAGATAACGTCAACGAACTTGCTGCTACTCTTACAACCCAGTTACGGGCGATCGCCGAAGTGGCTACAGCGGTGACTAAGGGCGATTTAACCCGCTCAATCGCCGTTGAAGCCTTGGGTGAAGTGGCAATCCTCAAAGACAATATTAACCAGATGATCGCCAATCTGCGGGAGACAACCCAGAAAAACACCGAACAAGATTGGTTGAAGACTAACCTAGCTAAGTTTACCCGGATGCTCCAAGGTCAGCGAGACTTGGAAACTGTATCCAAACTGATTCTCTCAGAACTAGCTCCTTTGGTAGGAGCGCAACACGGCGTCTTCTTCATGATGGAAGCAGCAGAAAATCAGCCCTATCTCAAACTGCTGAGTAGTTACGCTTACCGTGAACGTAAGCATCTAGCTAACCGCTTCCATTTGGGTGAAGGTTTGGTAGGACAATGCGCTTTGGAAAAAGAGCGAATTCTACTCACGGAAGTGCCAAGCGATTATGTCAAAATCGGCTCTGGTTTAGGAGAAGCGGCTCCCCTAAATGCCGTGGTGTTACCCGTTTTATTTGAAGGACAAGTGACGGCGGTGATTGAATTAGCTTCCTTCCGCCGCTTTAGCGAAATTCATTTAACATTCTTTGATCAACTTACCGAAAGTATTGCGATCGTGCTCAACACGATCGCAGCTTCTATGCGGACTGAAGAATTGCTGAAGCAGTCGCAATCTTTAGCTGAAGAACTACAAACCCAGCAAAGCGAACTCAGAGAAACCAACAAGCGCCTAGAACAACAAGCCCAATCACTCAAAACCTCCGAGGATTTATTAAGAGGACAGCAAGACGAACTACAACAAACCAACGCCGAGTTAGAAGAAAAGGCAGAGTTACTAGCTGTGCAAAAGCAAGAAGTCGAGCGCAAAAATCGCGAAATCGAACAAGCAAGACGATCTTTGGAAGATAAAGCTGAACAACTAGCCCTCTCGTCAAAATACAAGTCTGAGTTTCTCGCCAATATGTCCCATGAGTTGCGGACACCGCTAAACAGCTTATTGATTTTGGCTAGATTGTTGGCGGATAACGTCGAGAGCAACCTCACCGCCAAGCAAGTCGAATACAGTCGCACAATTTACTCAGCTGGTAACGACCTTTTGGCGTTAATCAACGATATTCTCGACCTCGCCAAAATTGAATCTGGAACCATGTCAATTGATATGACCCAGATGCTCTTAACAGAGTTGCGCGAACAGATTGAAGGCACATTTGGACAATTAGCTCAAAATAAAGGGCTTGCCTTCACAATTGAATTGGCTTCGGAATTGCCACCAACTATTTATACCGATGCCAAACGCTTACAACAAGTGTTGAAAAATCTACTCTCCAACGCTTTTAAATTTACAGAGCAAGGAGAGGTACGCTTGCAAATTGCGGTGGTGAAGCAAGGCTGGAGTATCGACCAGCAAACCTTAAATCGCGCCCAGACTGTGATTGCCTTCTCAGTCAGTGATACAGGCATTGGTATTGCCCCCGATAAGCAAAAAGTGATTTTTGAAGCATTTCAGCAAGCCGATGGCTCTACCAGTCGTAGATACGGTGGTACTGGATTAGGTTTATCAATTAGCCGCGAAATTGCTCGTCTCTTTGGCGGAGAAATAAAACTGGTTAGTAATCCAGGTCAAGGTAGCACGTTTACATTCTACTTACCGCAAGAGGGGAGAGGGGGAGAGGGGGAGAGAGGGAGAGGAGGAGAATTTACCTTCTTACCCAGTCCCCAGTCCCTAGTCCCCAGTACCCAGTACCCAGTCCTAAATGACGATCGCGCTACTATCGAAAATGGCGATCGCATATTGCTAATTGTCGAAGATGACATTAACTTTGCTCGTATTCTCCTAGATATGGCGCAACAGCAAGGATTTAAGGTCATAACCGCCCAAAATGGTGTTGCAGGTTTGGCCCTAGCACAGCAATTTCAGCCTTCAGCTATTTTGCTAGATATTCGGATGCCAGAAATGGATGGTTGGACGGTGTTAGATCGTTTGAAGCATGACCCAAGTATGCGTCACATTCCTGTACATATCATGACAGTCGAAGAAGGAAGACAGCGGAGTTTGCAACTAGGAGCGATCGCATATCTGCAAAAGCCTTTAACCAGCGAAACAATATCGGAGGCATTGAGCAAAATTAAAGGTTTTGTTGAGCGTCGAGTGAAGAATTTGCTGATAGTTGAAGATGATGATATTCAACGACTGAGCATTGTGGAATTGGTTGGTAACAGTGATGTTGCTACCACTGCTGTTGCTACTGGTGCAGCAGCTTTAGAAGCCATTCGCTCACAGCATTTTGATTGCCTCGTTCTCGATTTAGGGCTACCAGATATGACTGGGTTTGAGCTAATCGAGCAGATCAAGCTTGAACGTAATGGTGAAAACTTACCTATCATCGTCTACACCGGCAGAGAAATTACCAAAGCTCAAGAAACTGAACTGAGGCGGATAGCCGAGACAATTATTGTCAAAGACGTGCGATCGCCCGAACGTCTCCTTGATGAAACAGCATTATTTTTACACCGAGTCCAAGCAAATTTACCTGCGCCCAAACAACAAATACTAGAACAACTACATTCAATCGACTACTTACTCCTTGGGAAGAAAGTGCTAATCGTAGACGACGATATGCGTAATATCTTCGCGCTGACGAGTATGCTAGAACGCTATCAAATGCAGGTTCTATATGCTGAAAACGGCACAGAGAGTATTGCTTTACTGGATAATACACCAGATATTGATGTCATTTTGATGGATATAATGATGCCAGAAATGGACGGTTACGAAACAACCCGTTTAATCCGCCAGAACGAGCAATTTAAAAATTTGCCGATCATTGCACTCACCGCTAAAGCGATGCAAGGCGATCGCGATAAATGTATTGAAGCAGGCGCATCAGATTACATCACTAAACCTGTAGATACTGAACAGTTACTTTCACTCTTGCGTGTTTGGCTATACCGATAGTTATAAAAATGTTATGGACATAGTCACATAACAACTCTTGCAAAAATATTTTGTGGTATAATGGATAATTTGGCAATTTACGATTATAAGATTTGATTAGCAGTGAGAATAGAGAAAGCTAAACGGCTTACTTCAAGAAAATTTAAGCGTATGACTGGAGTAAGCCGTCAAACCTTTGAGTTAATTGTGGATGTAGTTAAAGATGCTAAATTGCCGCGCAGCTTGGCGATGTCACGATGTGGGGGAATACCAAATAGTTTTTTATATTCCCGGCTGAAATAAGACGCGTCATCGTAACCGACGCGAAAACTGGCGCTCGCCACGTCCATGTTTTCGCCGAGCATCAGACGGCGTGCTTCCTGAAGCCGTATTTGTTTTTGGAACTGCAAGGGACTCATTGCCGTAACAGACTTGAAATGAGAGTGAAAGCCTGACACGCTCATGCCGAGTTCGCGGGCTGTATCTTCAATTTTTAGCGGCTGATCAATGTTCTCGCGGATTTGGCTGACGACCCTGGAGATGCGCTGCACGTCGCCTTCGGTCGTAATAAGCTGGCTGAGCCGCGCGCGCTGTTTTCCCTTTAAAAGCCGATAGATGATCTCGCGGATGATGAGCGGCGCGAGAAACTTCATTTCGTCCGGCGTGTCAAATAGTTTCACCAATTTGACGACTGCATCGAGTAAATCCGCATCAACCGGGCTGACATCCATCGCCTTGACTCCGGCATCGCTTTTTTTTGTTTCGATGCCGGAGTCAATCATCACCGCAGCAACAACTGCCAGATCGAGGTCTATGCGAAGATTCAAATAAGGTTTTTCCTCGGACGCTTCGACGACATTACTCATAATCGGCAAATCAAGCGTCGAGATTAAGTAATGATCGGAATCATAGTGAAATAATTCATCGTTCAAAAGCACATCCTTGCTGCCTTGCGCGATGACGCAGAAGGCGGGCTTGAATACGGATACCTGGCTCTCGGTCGGTTTCGACGATTGATATATGAAAATGTCCGGAAACACTTTCAAAAGGCTGTTTTCGGGAGCGAGACGAATCATTCTTTCGATCAGTTCTTCCCGATTGATCTGCATCTTTCGCTTTTCAAATTCTGCTTCTTTTTGGTTCATAAATTCATCTTAAACGCTTTGTTCTGACAGCAGTAAGCGTTCGCGGAGCGTCTCGTAGAGAAGCCATGCCGCAGGCGATAAGCCTGTGTTCTTTAACTTTTTTTCCTCATCTTAGACTACTACCTCTGAACGCAACTTAGTATCAGCACGTGACGCGGCGGATTTTTGGAGAATTGTCCGGTTTTTTTCGATGAACGTCCTCACGCTATCCGTTTTCACGCCCGTAGAATTGAACTCATACAGCAAACGGTAGAAACGCTGCTGATAAAAACCAGATTAATATTTGGAAAAATTTCAGATTAATAGAGCAACAATTTCCATCTGTAAATCTGATAATGCAAAGGAGAAAAATTATATGAAATATCTATTAATTTTAGGGATGATGACTCTTATGATCAGCGGGCCAGCTTACACACAAACAGAACAAAAAGAACAATCAAAAACAACAAAAGAAATGGAACAAATAACACCAAAGGGATATACAACTTTTAAGGTAAGCGACAACGTTACGATGTATAAAGTTACTTTTAAAAACCAATACAAAATGAATGTTGCCGGACATCTATTTATTCCCAAGAATTTAGATCAGAGTAAAAAACATTCGGCGCTCATTGTTGGGCATCCTATGGGAGCTGTAAAAGAACAAAGTGCCAATGTATATGCTGCAAATATGGCTGAACGAGGGTTTGTGACTTTATCTGTTGACTTGTCTTTCTGGGGTGAGAGTGAGGGCGAACCACGCAACGCTGTTGCGCCTGATATTTATTCTGAAGATTTCAGTGCAGCAGTTGACTTTCTTGGCACTCGTCCATTTGTTGACAGAAACCGAATCGGAATAATTGGAATTTGTGGTAGCGGAAGCTTTGCTATCAGTGCTGCTAAGATTGATCCGCGAATGAAAGCGATCGCAACTGTCAGCATGTACGATATGGGAGCAGCCAACCGAAATGCACTTAACCATTCGCTGACCCTTGAGCAGAGAAAGAAAATCCAGGAGGAGGCTGCAAAGCAACGTTATGTAGAGTTTACCGATGGTGAAACCAAATACACGAGTGGGACTGTACATAAGTTAGATGAAAACACACACCCTATCCAGCGTGAGTTTTATGATTTCTACCGTACACCGAGAGGTGAATACACTCCAAAAGGAGGGTCGCCGGAACTCACAACGCACCCGACGCTAAGCAGTAACGTTAAGTTTATGAATTTTTATCCGTTTAATGATATGGAAACGATTTCCCCTCGTCCTATGCTTTTCATCACGGGTGATAAGGCTCACTCAAGAGAGTTTAGTGAGGATGCCTACAAACGTGCAGCCGAACCCAAAGAATTGTATATCATTCCGAAAGCAGGACACGTTGATTTATATGACAGAGTTGAGTTAATTCCCTTTGATAAACTCACGTCATTTTTTACCGAACATTTAAAGTAACGTGAGTTTGGGATAAGAACCGAAGAATTATTGAAGAAACCGTCGTTTGAGATACAACGACGGTTTCTTTTCAAGTAATTTCAACAATAATTGAAACAAATCTTTGTCATGATAATTGAATTCGGATTCGCACTCATTCGAGTGCAAATAAAAGTTCTGTTAAAGATTGACTCTCGATTTTTAAGAAGCGGTCTAACTATTTATTATACGGAAAGTTTCTATATAATCTTTTTCTAAATCCTAATATTTCAAGCATGACAGCTACCTTCTGTCTGAAATATACAGAAAATTTCTTTTTTACGTTCCCACAGCACTTTGCTATACTTGCCATTCGAGAAAAGAGATGCCAGAAATGTATCCGAATGCCTATTAATTGGCGCACATATTTTTGTATAAACAAGAGGAAACTAATGGCAAATTTTGAAGTTATCGAACAAGAAGGGTTGCATTTAGTCAAGATAAATTTGCAAAACGAAACAGTACGCACTGAATCTGGTGCTATGTACTATATACGTGGCAACATTACTATGCAATCTAAACCGCCCTCTGCGGGTGGATTTTTGAAATCTTTAGCCACAGGTGAAAACATATTTCGTCCCACTTATACAGGAAGCGGTGAATTGTATTTGGAACCTTCTTTGTCTGGATTTCACATCCTAGAATTGGATGGCAGTGAATGGATTTTAGATACTGGCGCTTATTGGGCAAGTGATGGCAGTGTAGAAGTAGGAATTGAACGTAATAAATTAATATCTGGATTAATTGGTGGCGAAGGTTTATTTCAAACCAAAGTCAAAGGCAGGGGTAAAGTGGTCATGGTAGCCCAAGGGCCTGTAGAAGTTGTGCATTTAAAAAATGACCGATTAGTAGTTGATGGCAACTTTGCGATCGCGCGAACAACTACCTTAAATTATCGTGTGGAAAAAGCCACTAAATCTTTCTTCGGTTCTATGACTTCTGGTGAGTTTTTAGTTAACACTTTCGAGGGAACTGGTACTGTCTTACTAGCACCTGTTCCTTATTGGCAAGTAATGTTGTTACGTCAAATTACAGCATTAATTCCTAAAACTTCTAGCTAGGAATTGTCAATTAATTGAACGTGAGAGCGATTAATACGCAAATAAAATGCTTGGTTTTTTAGACGACTAACTAGCAAGTGCCCGCCGAGCAGCCACAGCAGCGACTAACAAAGAGATGCCGCTCATGAACAGGCTAATACCCACATATAGACCAATCAGCCAGAGAGCGCTGAAAGGCCATCGATTCAGAACTATGATGCCCAAAATTAGAGTAACGACTCCGTTTAATGCTACTAGCCAGGACATCCTGTGCCCTGCTCGGTTGGTAAACGCCATAATGATTGTAAAAATACCCTCAACAATGAATAGAATGCCAAAAGCTAAGGTCAACGCTAGCAGCGCAGATCCCAGATTAAACAGAATGTAAATGCCTGCGATCGCGTATAAAATACCCACAATCAAATTCAGCCAGAACCCTCTTACTGGTTTTGACTGAAACGATTCAACAATCATCACAACGCCGCTAATGAGGGTAATCCAACCAATGACGGAGGTAAAAAATGCCGAGGCAATGCCAGGCATTAAAATTGCTAGCACACCCAGAATAATCAAACCAATGCTTAGAGCGATTACCCAACCAGTCGATTTTTGGATATTTACTTCAGGTTGAAAATTAGTAGTCATAGCACTCACCTCGTTTTTTTAACGTGTTTAGGTTAAAACAACTAGCCTCAAGCGAGAAAAACCGCTAAAGGTTGTGTTTGACTGTGAAAACTTGACATTAATAGCGCAAAACCAATGCAATTCGCTGATGAATGGATAGTGCTTCATCGTCCACAATTGCAATGTTTCCTCCCTTAGCCAAGACAACTTCTATAATTTCATCGACAGCATCATCCATTACCTCTGTACCACCCGGTTGATCCACTAACTCAAACCTGCCATCTTCAGTCAAGATTGCAGGTACATGGTAGTTTTTTTCAACCAAAAGCAATTTCCCTCGACCTTCATGTGCTAATCGCCAGGTTTCCCCAATCGTAGAAACGACACTTTGAGTGCTCATTGCGTTATCCAATGCCTGGAGTGCATCAGCCTGTTGCGCCTCCCGAACGGACTGCACGATTGACCACACTTGAGGAGTCAGTTCATGAATCGTCGCTTTGTCAAAATTGCCGCTTAGACTTGGTGCAATCGCTTGGGTATTTTGCGAAACCTCCTGGAAGAAAGATACTTGCCGCTCAACCCCTCCAACAACCAATGGTAGTGACTCATTTTGATTCTGATAGAGCGTCAATACACTATCTACCTGCTGAAAAAATCTGCGATGCCTGTCGTCTCGATAGCTTGAATCAGTGTCATAGGGAAGCGGAGCCGTGGCTCCGGGCCCTGTCATTTGCATTGGGAAGTTTTCATCATCAACTTCTTCAAGAGTTTCTCCTGTTCCAGCTAATAAGCGCGTGGATGCCTGACTTAACAGCAAGACCCAATAGCGCAGCGCCCGATGCATTCCATAGACCAAATCTCGCGTTGCAAATGTTTGATCAATCACAACTCGCGCGGGTACAGGAAAAGGCAGGTAATAAAGCTTGGCAAAGTCATGGCTGACGTATAGCGCCAAACCCTTCAGCGTGTAGCGGTAGTCAATTTCGCTCACGAGGGTTTCGAGACGCTTCAATAATGGTTCCAACTCGCGGCTAGTAAATTCTGTGGTCAGCCGCTTTGTTGCTTCATCTACCAGATTTTTTACTCGAATCGGATCTTGCTTATTATCGGGTGATGTCTGATGAGTTGGTAACAGGATGGAAAGCGCCGGAACATTGCTCAAAGATTGCAGCTGCTTAAGATCCTGACGAGTAATCATGAATTCTCCTATTGATTTTTAGTGGCGACTAAACTGCCTTAAATGTTAAAGGCGAACCACTTGTAATCCCTCTACCCAAAAAAGGAGAGCAATTTTTTTCGGGGTAGATAGGCGGCAATTAAGCAAAGTAAATATTTTTGTTCATCTACTTAATACCGTTTCTTTGTGAAGCTGCGCCAAACTCCTTTCATCTCTTATTACTTCTCTTCGAGACGCTCCGCGTTGGCGGAAGCCTCTCGGAGAGAAGGCGTACTTGGCGTACTTGGCGGTTCGTTAGAGATTACCTGAGCAATACGCTTGAGAATTTGCAAAACGCCGTACAATTCTCTCGCGGATGTGAACGGGGCGAAGACCCTTGATAAGTCGTACTGTGGCGTATTTGTCTGCGTCACTTTCACAAATAAAATATCGTCCCCATTCGTCACCATACCAAACACAGGTTGATTGGGGTTGGGGTTAGCCATCAGATAAGCTAGAGCTTGTGGTACAGCCGACCAAACCGAAAGCGTGGTTTTTTTTGACTCTGATACCATCACCCAGAACTGTTCTTGCAGCACTAAAACGTCAATCCGTCCGCGCAGTATTTCCTCGCCATCATTTAGCACTAATTCCACGGAAGATTCAGCCTTAATCCTAAAAGGAGGATCGTAAAACCCGGAGAGTGCAAGAATTGGTGATACCAGCAACAACATAACTGTCCCTTCTAGTAAATGACCTCCAGTACGGTGATAGAGATACCTGCGCCGCAGGACATCTACAGAGGCTTTTTCCGCTTCTGTAATTTCAGGTAATCCTTCATACCACTCTGGAAAAAACTGCTCGGACTCAACACGGACAAAACCGAATCGATTTTCTGCATCCAAGAGAGTGGTAATCGCTTCTGTAATTGCTGCCGTCTGTGTCATTGCTTGTAGGTAATAGTTGCCTTACTACAGGATCAGCATCTCTATTATCGCCAATTGGCGCGTTTGCAAAGAAAGTACTAGATACTGTTGTACAAAAAAGAATACATTCGGATATCTTAAGCAAGGATACTGAGCAATCAGAACAGCAGCAATGACTGATCATTTTTTAAAAGCCACCAGAGAAACTGTGCATCTGGGTGGTTTCTCCCATTTGCTAGAACCAGTACTGACTGTTGCTTCTGGCGATACAGTTGATGTGGAAACGTACACTGGTTATTACGTTTACGACAAAGCACCACCAGAGTTTCTCACACCAGAATTTCTCGATATCTGCCAAAATTTAGCACCAGAACGCAAAGTTGCTGGAGGGCCGCATTTATTAACAGGGCCAATTTACGTACAGGACGCCGAGCCAGGGGATGTTTTGGAAGTAAGATTAGAAGCGATCGCACCTAGTTTACCCGTAGGTTTTAATGCGATTCGTCCAGGTTGGGGAGCTTTACCACACCAATTTCATCAACCAGCCTTGAGATTCATTACCCTTGATTTAGCTAACAATATCGCTGAATTTCCTGCGGGTGCTGGCATCAAAATTCCCCTCAAACCTTTTTTTGGCATTCTTGGTGTCGCCACCCCAGAAACGTCAAGAACTTCCGTTCCACCAGGTTCTTACGGTGGTAATATCGATAACCGCGAACTGCAAGCAGGTTCCCGATTATTTTTGCCTGTTTTCGTCCCAGGTGCTTTGTTTTCGATTGGCGATGGTCATTCAGTACAAGGAGATGGCGAAGTCAATGTCACCGCTATTGAAACTTCCATGAACGGAAGAATAACACTCAAGCTTCGCAAGGATATACAACTGACAACGCCAATTGCAGAAACTCCAACTGATATTATCACAATGGGGTTTGGTCAAACCTTAGATGAAGCTTTAGAATTAGCTTTGAACAATATGATTGATTTTCTCAAACGCTTCACAAATTTGTCGCCAGAAGATGCTTATGTATTATGTAGTCTAGCTGTGAATTTTCGCATCACTCAAGTTGTGAACAGTCCACAAAAAGGTGTGCATGGGATGCTACCCAAAGCAATTTTCTCAAAGTCAATAAATTTATAAGTTGCAATCTAGCTAATACAACAGAATCGAAGAAATTGGAAGGGTAAAGATGATGAAGTAGGGTAGCCCCTTCAATGTGGGTAAAAATCCTCAAAAAATTTCCTGAATTTTGGGTTTTTTACTTTCGTGTCTTAGTGGTTAAGTCAATTTTTAACCACCAAGACACCAAGACACCAAGAAAAATACGTTACACCTTAAATCAGTGAACAGTAAACAGTAAACAGTAAACGGTTGGGGAATTTAAACTTGCCAGATAGCGCCTGCCACATTGGCTTTGGGTTATTAGTTTTCAGTTGCAAGTGAGGGCCCCTTAGTGGTTACCCTTAAACCCAATTATCTTGACTGTTAACCGTTTACTGTTAACTCTTTACTGTTAAAAGGGCTGGGCAGCAGGAGGAAGTTGCAGTAAGTCTTTCCCTTTCACAGTTCTGCTACTCTATCTTTTGTCTGCTAACTCCTAGAAAATAAATTTGAATCATTGTGTGAGATGGATCTACTATAAAGGTAGAAGAAAAAGTTAGGAAAAATGGGAAAAATTAAAAATCATTTTGATTAACTTTTGTCAAGCGAAGAGGAAGCAAAAGTATCTTGTGTCTATCAATTGAGTTGCTCTGTTCCTCAATTACGAATTACAAATATAGACCAATGAATAAAAAGCCATCATGGAATGTTGAAGAACAAATAGTAATAGTTGAGCTAGGAACTATCAGGCTAAACGGAGAATTGGTTGTACCTGAAAGTGCTGAGGGGATTGTTTTATTTGCTCATAGCGGTAGTAGCAGCCGATACAGTACCCGTAACCACTATCTTGCTCATGTGCTGCGTCAGGAAGGGCGATTAGCAACTATATTGATTGACTTGCTGACAAGAGAAGAGGAAGCAATTGATGAGCGAACCAAGCATTTCCGTAATAACATTGCTTTTCTTGCCACTAGGTTAGTTGCGATTACAGACTGGCTGTTTGAGAACCCGATAACCCAGCATCTCAAGGTCGGCTATTTTGGTGCAAACAGAGGTAGTGGTGCAGTATTTCTAGCAGCAGCAGCACGCCCAATATCTGTCAGGGCTATAGTTTGCCGCAGCGGTCAACTTGATTTAACGGACGTTGTACTATCCCAGGTGCAAGCTCCCACATTGCTCATCGTTGGTAGCTACGACTTCCCAATAATTGCAATGAATGAGGATGCATTGGCACAAATTTCTGCCCAAAACAAGCAACTGGAAATGATTCCTGGGGCAACTCATCAGTTTGGAGAACCTGGTGCTCTGGAAGAAGTAGGACGACTAGCGAGTCAATGGTTCAATTACTATCTGACATCATTTGAATGGCAGGAACCGCATCTACATGCAATGTCCCTAAATTAATGGTTTGAAATTTATTTTTGATAATTTCTTTAGAGGCTTATGTCAGTAATGCAGAATAAGTATCACTGTCTTTAATCAAATATTCGAGGTCATGCACTCAGTCTTCTAGCGCAACAATCAAAGACTTCCCATCATTCGACTGACTTGTTCTAACTGTAAGGGTTTACGTTCGATACTCTGGAAATACTCAATTTTTTGTAGGTGAGTACATGCTGTTTTGAAGTGGCTTAGATTCAGTAAAACAATATCTTCGTAAACTGACTCTTGTGGAGTCTTTATATCAATAATTACCTCTTGTAAATTATTTTGGGTAATTGCAATTTTTAGATATTTTAGAAATAATTCCCGTTTTTTGGCGCGAACACTGAGTAAGTACCAATTACCATTAACAGGTGGTACTGACGGCTCTAAAGGTTGTACAGGTAACATATGCGATGATATTAGGTAGAGTTTTGGCAAATTAAAAAGCTCTAAAACGGCTCGAATTTGTGAGTCAAGAGTTTCGATTTAACTATTATTAAGAAACAATAGCTATTATTTACTACAAAACTAGCTATCACTTGTAACTATTAGTGTTCAAAGTTAAAAACCAGTAGATTATGAGCAACTAAAAAACTTTGACTCACTGTTTTTCAAAATATTATAACAGGATTCTCTCTAGTTTCATCTCTATAAATATCTTTAAGTAGGGCATATCAATCGCTACCATAGCAGTAGTACAATTCTTCTGACAAATATTGAGAATTAACTAGCTGAATATAGTAGTTATATCTGGTAAATCGAGATGAATTCAGGTAGTTGATGCGCCTGATTCTAGCTAATGTATTTTGATGTTCACTAGCTCTCGATTTAGTGACAGTAAATTCCAGTAATATAAGGAATATAACTGACTAAGTAGTAGTCTAGATAAATATTTTTGTAACTACTGTTCCAGACTCCAGTCCAGGGCTACTGCTACTAGATTGGCTAATTCTAGCGGATTGAACGGTTTGGCGATCGCTGCTTTCATTCCAATCTCGGCATAGCGGCGACGGTCACAAGCCTGTATGTTCGCGGTTAACAAAATAACTGGAATAGCTTTTGTTATCGGATTTGTTTGTAGCTTCTCAAAGACTGCAATACCGTTCATGTCTGGCATGATCACATCTAGCAGAATCACATCTGGTTGCCAATCCTCAGCTTTTTTTATCGCCTCTTGCCCAGAACTTGCTGTCAATACTTGCCAGTCGGCGATAGTTTCCAAGCAAATCCTGGCAACTTCTTGAATAGACTGTTCGTTATCAACCACCAGAATTCGTTTTGTTGTCATTGCTGCTACTCTATTCTTGGTTGCGAGTGACTCGTTGAAGTGGTTCCATACAAATCATGCCCGATAGAAATAATTGCATCATCAGCAATATCCAAAATTCGTGCAAATCTGGCTTGAGATAAGCGTAGCTCTTTGTGTGTCTGGCGATGCTCATCAAGTTCTGACTGCAACTGTCGATTGACGCTAATTAACTCTGCGGTTTTTGCTAATTGGCGATCGCGCTGATTTCGCAATGTTACAATGCCATAAGCTAAATCTGCTGCTAATGCTTGTAGCACTTTGACTTCATCAGCATCGAAGGTGTCTGGTTCGGCAGCGTAAATATTCAATGCGGCAAAAGTTTGACCGTTGATAATTAACGGTAACGCGATCGCTGAAGCATAACCTCGGTTAATAGTATGAGACTGCCAAATCTGATAATTGTGATCAGTTAAAATATTTTGGACAATACAAATTTCACCTGTGCGAATGGCGATCCCCATTGGACTTTGCTCATGACTGGTGTTTGCCCAAGTAAGATTCAGAGATTGTAAATATCCGTCTTCATAGCCTGCTTGAGATACGGGGCGGATACTTTTCGCTATATCATCTTCAGCAAAACCTACCCACGCCAGCCTATAGCCGCCGATTTTTACAAGAATTTGACAAATTTGCTGTAATAAATCGAACTCGTCTTTGGCACGAAAGAGTACTTGATTGCAACTACTCAAAGTTTGCAGCTTTCGATTTAACCGTCGAATTTTGGCTTCAGCCTGTTTGTGTGGCGTAATGTCTCGTGTGATTGCTAGCAACACTACTTTGCCATCGTCGTAACACAAAGGAACTGCATGAGTTTCCACCCAGCGACGATTACCCTCACAGCTAATCATCTCGAACTGTAAAATCCCTTTGTTACCTTGACAGACACTTGCATTCAGTTGGCGAAACGCCTCTTGATATTCTGGAGCAATTAACTTATACACAGACTTACCAATCAGCGCTGCGGTATTGTTTGCTTCCAGCATCAAAATACCTGCTGGGTTGATTTCCAACAAAGTACCATCGACAGCAATCACTTTGACGCATTCTGGTTCAGCATCAAAGATAGTTCGCCAGCGATTCTCTAGTTCGATAACTTGCGTGCTGTGCGTTAAAGTGCAATCACCTTTAACCACCGAAACCGACAATTCAGCGCCGCTTGGCAATGCAGATATTGCTGCAACTTCGTTGTCGCCCTCAATTTCCTGACGCAATAACTTAACCCAACATTCAAGGTTAGTTATCTCAGATACACTCAAGATTTGCTCAGAATTCAGCAGACGCTCGATTTTACGTGCCAATTTTGAGCCAAGAGTAAAGCCGAAAGTGCCTAAAGAACCTGCTAAAGTATGCGCCTCTTGGGCTGCTTCCAAGAGCAAATTGCGATCGCCCTGAACAAGTGGTGATTCGGAATTCAAAGCTGCAACGGCTTGCTCTAGCACACTCACTTGCTCATCCACCCGCCCTTTAAATTGTTGCCAAACTCCTGCAACTGCTCTTAGTGTTTGCTGCTGCTTGGATAAATCCTCTTCTTGAGATCTATGCATTCTAGCTTTAGCATGAGAGATTTTCCCTCCTTCTTTGCCTCTTCCTTTCTCCCCCTCTCCTCTTTTCCCTTTTCCCCCCTCCCCTTCCAGTGGTTTCAGGCGATAACCAATCCCGTAAATTGTTTCAATCAAATCACTGGACACTCCGACAGCTTTTAGTTTGTGTCTTAATCCTTTGATATGGGTGCGAACGGCTTCTTCTGTAGGAGTATCATCATAAGACCAAAGATGTTCTAAAATCATGCCGCAGCTAAACACCCGGCGACTATTTCGCAAAAATAGTTCCAACAGAGCATATTCTTTTGGTGTCAGTGACAGCAGATTGCTAGCGTATGTAACTTCACAGCTACTAGGGTCTAGCCTTAACCCGCGCCACTCTAGCACAGGTTGTGAAGTGTTGCCTCCGCGACGCAATAGCGCCCGTACACGAGCAACTAATTCTTCCTCGTTAAAAGGTTTAACTACATAATCATCCGCGCCTGCATCCAGTCCAATTGCCTTTTCATGACCACTATCGCGCCCTGTTAGTAATAGGATTGGTACTTGCAGACCACCCGATCGGATTTGCCGACAAAGACTAATACCATCTAGCTTAGGCAATATTATATCCAGCAGTATTAAATCATAATCGTAAGTTTGGATCAAATCCCAAGCAACATCACCGTCAGTTGCTACTTCAACAACATAGTTTTGGCCAGTGAGAACCGTGGTAAGCACATGAGCATTTAACTTGTCATCTTCTACAACTAAAATCTTCATATCAAAAGCTTTCCGGCGGTTAATACCTACAATAAATAACAAGTAATAAACTTTAATTACTAATAAAATTACTATCAATACTAAGTTTTAAAGTATTTTAAAAAAGATATATCTTTAAGGTGAATATTTTTAAAAAATTGTCAACTTTTATTACTGTGTAGTTGTATTTAAGTGGGAGTTAGTATGTACATGTGTCCTAATTAGAAGTATAAGCTTGGATAAAGTTGCTAGCTAGTTGACAAGTTAATGACAAAAACACTGTGGCGATTGTCTTAAGACACGTGCGATCGCATTTTTTTAATCATCTAAATTCAGTCTTAGGAAGGAATAAACTTTACCATTAGGTATCTCAGTGAATAATTCTTGGCTTTCCTCACAAGTTCCTCAAATTGTTTCTCTATAAACATAACTGTAGGACAAAAAAGCTTACCAGTTCATTCAAAATAATTCTTGGCGGAATTTTATAGCGATTCTCTGATGCAGGAGATACACCAACAAAGGAGACAGGAGTTAGGAGTCAGAATAGTTGCTTGGCTAATATAGCAGTCTGAGAGCATTTGCGGTTTCTTGCAGATGACAGACAGCCTCTCCCGGAAGGATACACGAAAAATCTCACAACTCATGCAGGATTGCCCTAAAAACCAGAAATCTTAAAGACTAATCACTAATAAAACCGGAGGTCTATATGATTAAAAAGATTCTAGTTGCATTAGATCGCTCGGAAATAGGACAACAGGTTTTTGAACAAGCATTAGCCTTAGCAAAGTTAACACAAGCCAACTTAATGCTACTGCATGTCCTGTCTCCAGAAGCAGAGGGCAGTCCTTATGTACCTATGTTCTCTAATTTTGATTACTATCCGGGATTGAACAGTCAAAGTTTTGAGTTATATCAAAAGCAGTGGGATACTTTTAAAAATGAAGGTATCCAGATGTTGCAATTTTTTTGTGCCCAAGCCAACACCGTAGGTGTTACTACGGAATTTACACAAAACCTTGGTCATCCTGGGCGGATCATTTGTGATTTAGCTCGTAGTTGGGGTGCTGACTTAATTGTCATGGGACGTCGTGGTCGTTCTGGGCTGACGGAACTATTCCTCGGTAGCGTAAGTAACTACGTCCTTCACCATGCTCCTTGTTCAGTGCATATTGTGCATCTTCCAATTACTAAAGCAGATCAAGTTGTAAAAGCGGCTACAAACGCTGTAAGCGCCAACTAAATAGAATTTATTTACTTGTTTTTGCAATATCTACGCTATCAGTCTTCAATTGACCATCTTCCATATAAATAATGCGATCGGCAATATCAAGGATGCGGTTGTCATGAGTAACCAGCAAAATTGTACAATCTTGTTCTTTAGCTAACTTCTGCATCAATTCAACGACATCGCGCCCAGATTTTTTGTCGAGTGCAGCAGTGGGTTCATCTGCCAAAACAATTTTAGGATGGCTGACTAAAGCGCGTGCGATCGCCACCCGTTGTTTTTGCCCCCCAGATAATTTCTCTGGGTAGTAATTTACATGATTTGCCAAACCGACAGCTTCCAGCATCGCGATCGCTTTGGTGTTAATATCCTGATTCAGAAATTCGTCATGCAACTCTATGGACATTCGCACATTTTCTTTAGCTGTTAAAAAAGTCATCAAGTTATGCGCCTGAAAAATATAGCCAATCTGGCAGCGAAGTTTGGTTAACTGCTGTTTTTTTGCACCACAAATTTCTTGTCCTAAGATTTTCAGGCTACCTTCTTGAGCAGAGCGCAGCCCACCCATTAGCGTCAATAGGGTAGTTTTTCCTGAGCCGGAGGGGCCAGTCATAATGACAATTTCCCCAGCGTTAATCTCCAAATTAATGTCAAATAATACTTGTTTGCGAAGCGCACCTGTACCAAAATAGTGGTTAAGGTTACTAACAGAAATGACGGGTTCTAAAACCGAGAGTGTTGAATTAGAAGTTACTTGTACAGATTCTTGGAACATAAGATTTTTATAATTTGAATTTCGCAGATTTGGCGTTTTTATCAGCTTACTTGGAGGTTTGAGAAAAACTAAAAAACATCTGCGGGATCAGCAGCTCGTAGCTTTCGCATGGCGATCGCCCCAGAAAAACTACACATTACAATAGTCATGATCAAGACAGCGATCGCTCGTTCTAACTTCATGGTTAGGGGAAGCAGTGTAGCAGCGTAGGTGATCTGATATAGCCCAAAGGAAAGGAAGAATGCAGGGATATAACCTAACACAGCTAAAACTAATGCCTCTTGGAATAGCACTCCCAAAAGATAGCGATCGCTATAGCCCATTGCTTTGAGGGTGGCGTATTCTGGCATGTGTTCAGAAACATCAGAGTAAAGAATCTGATAGACAATGACGATGCCGACAATGAACCCGACACCTACACCTAAACCAAAAATGAAACCAATACCAGTCCCGGTAGCCCAGTAATTTTTTTCGGTTTCGGCAAACCCTTCTGGAGTTAAGACTTTGACATCGTTGGGTAGCCCAGCGGCAAGTTGCGATCGCACTTTTTCGGGATTGGCTCCTGGTTTGAGGTGAATCAACCCAACTTCGATTTGATCAGGTTTACGGTCTGGAAATAGTTGTAAAAAGGTAGAGTCACTGGTGATCACATTGCCATCGGCGGCAAAGGAAGCACCATTACTAAACACACCTTTAACGCTGACGGCTTTGTTATTCAGTTCCGTCTCAAAGTTGCCTGTTTTTTTAAAGATATCTCCAACAGCCCCATACTCTGGACGTCCCGCCTGATCAAACAGAACTTGATACAACTGCTTGAGATGATCCTGATTTTGTTGGATTTCGGGAAATTTAAACGCAGATTTTGCCGGATCAATACCCCACACTAAAATGGCGCGATCAAGACGCGTTTCGGGATTTCGCCATTGTCCGGTGTTGATATAAACTGAATTTACCGACTGAACACCGTCGTAGCCCAATGTTTGATATAGTCGCTCTCTAGAAAAACTTTTCACTGAAAACAGAGTTTGAAATTGGGGATTAATCAAAACCAAATCTGCTTCTAAATTGCGATGGGGTTGTATGGCTGCATCAAAAAGCGCACTTTCAAAACCCAACTGAATGAACATCAGCATATCAGCAAAGGTAATACCTGCAACTGCAACCACTAGACGCGTTTTTTCTTTCATTAACTGCCGCCATGCTAGCGGCGTTTTACGAAATAGTTTGGAAAACATATAATTATGAATTATGAATTATGAATTATGAATTATGTTGTTCAAGCTGGCGCTGTCGCATTAATAAAAATAAGGGAAGACCTAAAGAAACACCAACCAAAAGATTACAAGCAACATAAATCCAGAGATTTTGCATTTTAAGACGTGTTCCCTCCCAAAATACGAATACCCACAATACAAGGGATGAAACGATAACATCCATGCCAAAAAAACCAGATATTTTATTAGCAAAAAGTTGTTCAAAAAACAGCTTTATATCAAGACCATGCTCTAAAGTAAAAGGAATTAACTGAGAGTAAGGTAGAACAAAGCCAAGTATACAAAGTAGAAAATATATGACTTGAACCATGATTGATTTCACCCTATGAGTAGTGCTGGACTACAAGAGATTACGTTACGGTGTATCCAACCTTTGGAACACAACTCTACAATTCAATTGCTGTCTGCACCTGTAAGTTGGTGAAACCAGCAACTCGCTTACTGTCTTCGGGGTTGATGCGAATTTTAACCTCAACTATTCGGCTATCAAGGTTTTCACCAGGCTGGTTGCTGAAAACGTTTTGGCGATTTACCTGCAAGCCAATTTGAGCAACGGTTCCTCGTAGTTCGCCGGCAAATGCTTGACTGCTAATCGTTGCCTGTTGTCCTAGCTTCACTTTACCGATGTCCGTTTGATAAACTTCTGCTACTGCAACCATTTGGTCTGTTTGCGCCAAGTCTGCGATCCCCGCAGTACTAATTTTTTCTCCAGCTCGTGTATGAATTTTGATTATTTGTCCCGCCATCGGTGCTTTGATGTAAGCACCTGCTAACTCGGCTTGAGCATGTTTCAGGGTAGCGATCGCATTTTCAACTTCACTCTGTGCTGCTGCTACATCTACAGTTCGGACTTCTGCAATACTGGTAAGCGTGGCTTTGGCTTCGTTAACTTGCTTGTTTCCTGTGGCGTTAGTGCGGTTAAGCGCTGCTTTCGCTTCGGCGAGTTCTTTGCTTGCAGTGGTGTTAATGCGGTTGAGTACTGCTTTGGCTTCGTCTAGTTGCTGTTTGGCAGTTTCCACGCTCAAGCCTTTGTTGTCATATAAAGAATTAGAAATTGCGCCTTCTGTATATAGTTGCTGATAACGCTGATATTCGGCTTGGGCATTGTTTAATTCTGCCGCAAGCTTCTTAATTGTTGCCTCTTGGGCTATTCTATCTCCTTGCCATTGTGCCTCTATGCGGGCGATCGCTTCTTGTTGAGCTGTTTTGTCTCCTTGGGACTGAGCTTGTAAGCGCTCAATACTTGCTTGCTGTGCCTGAATTTCGCCAGTTTTTGCGCCGGCTTTCACTTGAGCGAGTTTAGCTTGGGAAACTTTGACTTGCTTTTCAGCCTGTAGTACCGCAGTTTGCAAGCGATCGCGTGCATCTAAAATTGTTACAATCTGTCCAGCTTTAACGCGTTCGCCCTCTTTAACTAGGATTTGAGCAATGCGATCGCCATCTAAAGCTATGGGTGCAAATAAGCTAATTACTTCTGTTTCTGGTTCTATTCGTCCTAATGCTGCCACTTTTGGTCTAATAGGCGTGGTTTGCACAGATTCAGATGAGGCAGTTTGACCAACTTTGCCAAACTGAGAAATACCATAAACAACAATTCCACCTGTAATAGCAGTAGCAGCAATTACTAATGCAATTAACCCTTTTTTGGGAGCTTTGAATAACAGTTTTTGATTCATTTTTTTAGAAGATTCTAAAGTGTACGAACATCATTCGTATTACTCAATAATTGCTATTCTCTTGAGGAGGATTGACAATTAATTTCTTTATTAGACAGATATACAGTTAGCATTTTACCCAACAAGGCACATTGTTCATAGAAATCAATATTTTCATTACCCCATAAACGTTCGAGAATTAAGCCATCAATTAAGCTCAATATAAAGGAAGCAAGCGCCGGATCTTGGATACCCAAAACGTCTTTGAGCGCTTGCCGAGATTGATCATCAACCAGCTTAAATACTCCACTACTCCACGGTTGTTTAGAGTCTTGATGCTGACAAAAATCAACCAATACATAAGTTAATTTAATGTAGTAATCTTCATTTTTAGAAAGGTATCTTCCTAATGCTTCCATTTTTTCCTGGAGCGTTTTTGCCCCTGACAACTCAGCTATTGCCATTAGCATTTCTTGTTGATTAATCTCTTGCACCAATTGCTCAAACAAAGTTTGTTTACTAGGAAAGTAGTGGTACAGCGTACCAGTAGAAACTCCTAACCCTTGAGCAATTTGGCGCATAGTGATAGAACCGTAGCCTTTTTGGGCAAATAAGTCAAAGCACTTACCGAGCAGTTCTTTACGGTACAGATCATGGTCAACAATCTTAGGCATGATTAGGTTTATTTATATCGAACGCTCGTTATTTATAAGCCTAACCTCTCTGCTACTGGTTTGTCAAAGTATAAGTGATTGATTTGAATTAAACATAGATTATGGTTTAACCTATTTTTAAAATCAATGTAATATTTATCACTTTTATAAAACGAGTATAGCTATTAGCGATCGCATGTGACAGATACAAAGTAAACTAGCTATACTTTTTTATCTTGCTACAAATAATACTTTTATAAACGTGTGATTGGATTATCCAATGATCAGGTAAGAGACTTGTTTATATTAATAACTTATTTTGAAATAAGAGTTATGTGGATGGAAGTTAAACCAGACAATAAATAGCTTGTTGATTAACCATGCTAATTCTTATTTGATAATAGGAAATTCTCAAAATAAAAGCTATGACAGTCGCTCTTGGAGATTTGTTCCCTGTAATCACATCATTGACCAGGAAAGTCCTTGCTTCTTATGGCTCCACCGCATTGATGAACTGAATAGGCAATACTTATATTTACAACTTTATAAAAATCAGCCATGAGTAAGAGTACCTTCTACAAAATATATGCTGATAATATTTTTGCTAATTGATTTGTCGTCAGTGATGAGCTTAATATCCTACAGGGGTTGACTACCGTCAAAATTTAACTCAGAAAGTGTTATACAATAGAGTTGCTTAGTCTCACTAATGTATTGATAAAGTGTATGAAAAAGCTATGAGTCTGGATATCCATACTTAAAAATACAAAATTAACGAGGTTATGGAGGAGGAAATAACCATGAGTAACTTAACATCTGCACATGCTGAAGTTGAAAAAGTGCAGACAAAAAATTTAGCTATAGATAAAAAACCTCGTCGGCCCACAGATGATATTGTACGTGCTTATCTACAACAAATTGGGCGAGTAAATTTGTTGAGTCGTGAACAAGAAATTGTTTTTGCTCAACAAGTTCAGCAAATGATGAATTTACTAGCTGCTCAAGAAGAATTAGCTGTGAAATTAAACCGCCAACCGACATCGCCAGAATGGGCTGAGCAAGTGAATTTAAGTGTTGAGGTGCTGGAGCAGCAGCTAAGTCAAGGACACCAAGCTAAGCAGAGAATGATTCAGGCAAATCTGCGGTTGGTAGTAGCAGTTGCTAAGAAATACCAGCAACGAAACCTGGAGTTTATGGATTTAATCCAAGAGGGGACTTTAGGCTTAGAGCGCGGCGTAGATAAATTTGATCCAACTCTTGGATATAAGTTTTCTACCTATGCTTATTGGTGGATTCGCCAAGGAATCACAAGAGCGATCGCTCAACAAGGACGTACAATTCGTTTACCCATTCATATCTTTGAAAAACTGAACAAAATTAAGCGTGTACAACGCGAATTATCTCAACAACTTGGTCGCGTTCCTACTACTATTGAAATTGCTAACTCATTATCGCTAACACCCAGCCAAATTCGAGAGTGTTGGTATCTTACCCGTCAACCTTTCTCTCTAGAAGCGCGAGTTGGAGAACAACAAGATACAGAATTGCAAGACATCCTAGAAGATGACGGACTTTCTCCCGAAGACTACGCTGTCGAGGAATCCCTTCATCAAGACTTACAAAACTTATTGGCAAAGCTAACTCCCCAGCAAAGAGAAATATTAACCTTGCGTTTTGGTCTTGCTGATGGATATGAACTCTCTTTAGCACAAATTGGCGATAGGATGGGTATTAGTCGAGAACGGGTACGACAGATAGAGCAAAAGGCTCTAACTTTGTTAAGACGGCAAAAAGATCAAGTGCGTAGTTATCTAGCTGTATAAGAAGAATATACAGCATTAAAACTCCGGGATAAAATTCAGTGATTGTAGAGGAAAATAAACCTCAGTAATCTCAAAAAAGATTAGATATGAGCACATCACAAACAGTGCAACAATTGCAGGCAGAATGGGTAACGCCGGAAAATTTTCGGCGTTATGGACAGGTAATTTCTGCTAGTCAAGATGGTAAGGCTTACGATGCGGAAGATGCCAAGTTAAATCTGCAAAATGGCATTCCCCGATTTTATATTATGCGGTTGCAAGGCAGAGGTCGCAAGTTTCACAACATTACTCGCCATGTGCAATGTACTCAATGTCTGGGTTCTTTGGAGGGAAAAGATTGGTTTATTGCAGTTTGTCCTCCTAATAATGATGTGAATGAACCAGCGTTAGAGAATATTGCAGCTTTCCGCATTCCCGGAAATTGTTTTATTAAGTTAAATCAGGGTACTTGGCACGCAGGCCCCTATTTTGAGCATGAGGCTGTAGATTTTTATAATTTGGAATTGAGTGATACAAATGTGGTGGATCATTTCACTCATGATTTTATCAAGAGTCATCAGCTAGAGTTTGAAATGGTGTAGGTATTGTTTAAAAAATTACCTAAAGTTATGTAGTTGTTTGTATACTTCTGGGGTATTAATATCTACAAGCACAGCTGGATGATCAAATTCCACTTTGTGAATTACTGAATAAAATTCTTTGATAATTTGGCGTAAACCGAAGGTTTCTTCACGGATATTTTGTAAGTGCGATCGCATCTTATTATTAAATAACAATGGATGCCCCATTTTACCTTGATATGTAGGTGCAGTAATCAATGCTAAATTGTCTATATGTGCTTGCAGTAATATCTGGTAAATCTCAAATTTCCTAGGTTGATCAACTGCGGAAATTGCCAATACTTCAAAGTCTGAGGGAATATATTGCAACCCAGTAATTAGAGAAGTTGTTTTTCCGGCATCAGTAAGAGGATTAATTACAGTTAAACTCCCAGGCAGACAATCTTTTTGTTTGTGGCTATTATGTAAACCCAACACTACCAAAGGTGTAAAACCTGCACTTAACCACTGTTCTAATTGATAAGTTAATAACGTTTTACCTTCACCCCAAGGTAGAGAGGTTTTACAAGTACCCATGCGAGTCGATGCACCCGCTGCGAGAATAATAGCAAAGTGTGTCAATTTTCAACTTTTTGCAGAGTTTTCTTTGTGTTTTAGTGTCTTTGTGTTTAATAAAATAATTTTTTCACCACAGAGACACATAGACACTAAGTTAAATGAGCTACTAATCATGACGAAAGCAGATTTTGCTCTATCTTAATACTTATATTGTCTCAGAGAACGAAGCCCCAGTTCCACCACGCCGAACTTTAATTAATTCAGCACAGATACTAACTGCTATTTCTTCTGGGGTTAAAGCACCAATATCTAAACCAATTGGTGCATATATTTGTTGTAAAAACTTGGGTGAACAACCTTCATTTTGCAGCGTTTTGTATACAGTACGAACTCGTTTATTGCTGCCAATCATACCTATATATGGCAATTTATAATTACTTAGCAGCCGCAAAACTGCTAAATCTTGCAAATAACCTCTAGTAACTAAAGCAACATATAAATTAGGAGTTATCTCTAATATTTTCTGAATTGAGCTAATGGGTTGTGCTAGCACCAATGACGCTTCAGGAAAGCGTTCTTTTGTAGCAAAGTCTAGGCGATCATCCTGTACAATAACTTGAAAACCTGCTATTTTGGCAATCTGCGCCAAGGAAACTGCAATGTGTCCCGCACCAATAATCAACAGCGTTGGTGGTGGTAGCAAAGGTTCAATTAATCTGGTAGTTTGTAGAGAAGCAATTAAGCAAGGTTCTAGGAGTACATAAGGTTTTTCATCTGTATTAAATGGTGTGACAATTGCCCCTACTTGCCCAGATGTTAAAACATCTATAATTTGACTAACTAAGTTTAAGCTTTCATTGCCTGACCATAACTCTAACCATACCAGCATTGTGCCTCCACAAACGCCTTGGGTTTCTCGTTGCGCTACGCCAGATAAATCAATTTCTACAAATTGTTTTTCACTTGTTTGCAGTAATTGCAAAGCCTGTTGATAAACTTTTGCTTCCCCAGCACCACCGCCAATTGTTCCAAATGTGCTTCCATCAGCGCTGATGAACATTTTCGCGCCTACTTCTCTCGGTACGGAACCCTTAGTATTGGCGACAGTGGCTAAAACTACAGCACCTTGTTTTAATGCTGTTGATAGTTTTTGGTAGAAGTTAAGCATTTAAGCTTTTCGACAGTTCTCGATAATACAATATCCTCTGAAAAAACAAAATATTACCCACAAGGGTACTATAACAACCTTACTCTGTTTTCTATGATAAAAACTAGTAGGATGCGATCGCTCTATCCACTCTTGTGTAAAAAGATCGAGTTAGTATTTGATTTTTCTCTGAACAGAGTGATATGAACAGGGAATTTAGCTATCCAATCAGATTTAGTTATGTATAGCAGTCAGATTTGAATTATAGTAATACATAATTTAAAATTACTCAATTTTTAATAAAAAATTTATGTTCTTATATTTACTTTACAAAGCAGCCATTAACGCATTTTTACGGTATAACATAACCATCAATTCAACAATATTAAATACAAAAGTTTTTTAGATGAATACAATAAATTATTTAGACAGAAAAAAAACTGCTCTGATAACTGGCGCATCTGGTGGAATTGGATACGAATTCGCTAAGTTATTTGCTCATGATGGTTACAATTTGGTGTTAGTTGCAAGAAGTGAAGATAAGTTAACTCAAATTGCTCAGGAATTCACAAACAAATCGGGTGTAAAAGTTGAAATTATTGTTAAGGATTTATCCGAACCAGCAGCCCCAGAAGAAATTTTTACAAAACTACAACAAGCGGGTATTAAAGTTGATGTACTGGTAAATAATGCTGGATTTGGTACTTATGGATTCTTTCATGAAACTGACCTCACCACAGAATTAGAAATGCTACAGGTAAATGTAGTTAGCCTTAGCCATTTAACTAAGCTATTTCTCAAAGATATGGTCAAGCAAGGCTATGGAAAGATATTAAATGTTTCTTCGGGAGCGGCCTTTCAGCCGGGCCCTCTCATGGCAGTTTATTATGCTACAAAAGCCTATGTTCTATCATTTTCCGAAGCGATCGCAAATGAATTAGAGGGTACAGGTGTGACTGTAACCGTAATCTGTCCAGGAGCAACAGCATCAGGTTTTCAACAAAGAGCTGCTATGGAAGAATCTAAGCTAATTGCTAGTCAAAAAATTATGGATGCGGAAAGAGTAGCCAAGATTGGTTATCGTGGCTTAATGTCAAACAAAACTGTTGTTATCCCTGGGATCAAAAATAAGTTATTTGCTGAGGCCGTAAGATTTACACCCAGAAAAATGGTGGTAAAAATAGCGAGAAGTATGAATAATAAGCAATAAATATTAACTAATCGCTACCCAAAAATTATGTGCGTGGTGTTACGCTAATGTTTTAAATTCCACATAGCATTTTAAAGATGTAATTTTAAAACGTCTTCGTTTTCTTAATTAAGAGTAACTCTCTTGTGGATGTTCCTCAATTAGGGAATAGAGTAAAAAAATGTAAAGTTATTTGTCAGCTTGCATAAATCCCTAATCAACTCCGATAACTCTATAGAAGGCATTGTTTTAGGGAACTTCCAGTTAAAAAATCCCAGTAGGGTATGTTATACCTTTGGCTAAAGCACCCTAAAAATTAAGATTGGATGATTTATTTTTTGGTAATCCCTTAAGTCTCTTAAGCAATACCGGATCAATTTGTTTTCAAACTTTATTTTTCATAAATAATTATTTAGCAATACTTTTTTTGCGGATTTTGCGGAACCGCCTTTAGTGCTGTTGATGTACAACAGCAGTGGTGTTAGAACCCGTGAAATCTAAAGTTTCATTCTGATGAGCTTTATTCTGAACGTAGGTGAAGCGTATCTTGCTATGTCCACACATCTAAAGGATTGATGCTATGACTCGTTTATCAAGCCCTATTGAAAACTTAAAAAATCACTATAAAGTTGTGATTATTGGTTCCGGCTATGGCGGCGGGATTGCTGCTTCACGCCTAGCACGTGCTGGACAACAAGTATGTTTATTAGAGCGAGGCAAAGAGTTTCAACCAGGTGAATATCCAAATAATGAAGTCAAAGCACTGAGTGAAATACAAGTAGATTTGCCTGCTAAACGCGTTGGTGCATGCACAGGATTGTACGATTTTCACGTTAATAAAGATATTAATGTATTCGTTGGTTGTGGGCTGGGTGGGACATCACTTGTCAATGCCAATGTGTCACTACAAGCTGAACCCCGTGTTTTTGCAGATCAGCGCTGGCCCAAGGAATTGCGCGATGATGTCAACACATTATTGGCAGAAGGATATCGTCGTGCTGAGGAAATGCTCAAACCCACTGCCTATCCCCAAGATTTTCCACCCTTACCAAAATTAGAAGCATTAGAAAAGTCTTCTAAATACTTGAATGAAAATTTTTATCGACCACCTATCAATGTGACTTTTGAAGATGGGGTTAATCATGTCGGCGTAGAACAGAACAAATGCAATCTCTGCGGTGATTGTGTATCAGGTTGCAACAATAAGGCAAAAAATACTGTATTGATGAATTATCTGCCTGACGCCAAAAATCACGGTGCAGAAATTTATACGCAAGTAACAGTGCGGCAAGTTGAACGGCAAAACAATCGCTGGTTGGTTCATTTCCAGTTGCTCAACGCCGGACAAGAGAAGTTTGACGCTCCGACAATGTTCGTCAGTGCCGATATCGTTATTTTAGCGGCTGGTACTCTCGGTTCTACAGAAATTTTGCTGCGATCGCAACAAGCAGGTTTGGCACTATCTGACCGATTGGGACACAACTTTACAGGTAATGGTGATGTGCTGGCCTTCGGCTATAACACCGAGCAAAATATTAACGGCGTTGGCTTTGGCAATCGTCCTCCTAGTGGACGGGAACCCGTTGGCCCTTGTATCAGCGGCATTATCGATCTGCGCGAGCAACCACGACTAGATAATGGCATGGTCATCGAAGAAGGCTCAATTCCTGGTGCACTAGCTCCCATCCTACCGAAAAGCCTTGCTGCCGCTAGCACAATACTAGGTAAAGATACTGATGAAGGTTTAGGCGATCGCCTCCAAGAAAAGCTACGAGAAGCGCAAAGTCTAACTCACGGTGCTTACACTGGTGCAGTTCGTAACACACAGACCTATCTGGTGATGACCCACGATGATGCAGCCGGGGAAATGTACTTAGAAAATGATCGCCTCCGCATTCGCTGGGAAAATGTGGGTAAACAATCCATCTTTCAACGAGTGAATGATCGCCTCGCAGAAGCGACTCGTCCCCTGGGCGGCACACAAATTCCCAACCCCATTTGGACTAATTTCTTCGGTCACGACCTGATCACCGTCCATCCTTTAGGTGGCTGCATCCTAGCAGAAGATGCCGAACACGGTGTTGTCAACCACAAAGGACAAGTATTTTCTAGTAACAAAGGTACAGCCGTTTACGAAAATCTATATATTTCCGACGGTTCAGTGATTCCCCGCACCTTAGGAGTAAATCCGTTACTGACAATTTCTGCGATCGCCGAGCGCTGCTGTGCCCTCATTGCCAAAGATCAAGGGTGGACAATTAACTACAACCTACCTTCAGCACCAACTTCCCCAAGCGTCAACAAGCCCGCCAAACTGGGAATTCAGTTCACCGAAACCATGCGCGGTTACTTTTCCACTGAAGTTAAAGACGACTACCAACGTGCCGCTCAGCAGGGTCAAAAAGACAGTTCACCCCTGCAATTTACCCTGACAGTAATTGCCGATGATTTAGAATATCTGCTCAACGACCCCAAACATCCCGCCAAAATAGTTGGTACAGTAACAGCTCCCGCTCTCGCTACCGAACCGCTAACCGTAACCAATGGCGAGTTTAACTTGTTTGTCGTGGCACAAGACCAACATGAAACACGACAGATGCTCTACCGTCTACCCATGACCACAGAATCAGGACAGACATACTACTTAGAGGGCTGCAAACAACTTCACGATGACCCAGGGTTTGATTTGTGGTCTGACACCACCACCCTTTACATCACCGTTTATGCTGGCGACAGTAACAGTAATCCCGTATTAGGTAAGGGTATTCTCAAAATTCAGCCCGTAGATTTTGTCAAGCAAATGACTACCCTGAAAGTTACCAACGCCGCCAGCCCCACAGAACGCTTGCAAGCGATTGATCGCTTCAGTCGCTTCTTTGCTGGCACATTATCTGAACTTTATCTTTAGATGATTGGTTGTTATCTGTTACTGACTCAATATGCAAATCGACTTTCATCATGGTGTCACCTACATTGCAGCGAGATTAGCGGGGTTTGAGCATCAACCTGCTAGTATCATCGCTTACAGTGCCCAATACGTAGACGATGCGATAAATGACGGATTCATCCGGTTTGATAACGGCGCACTGTTTCACCGCATCAGTTCTGCCCACAAGATGCTGGACTATCGCAACTTTGAAGAACTAGCAAATTATGGCGTTTGGATTCCGTTTCATTTTCTGCCAGGTAACGACGGATTGCCAGCAAATGAAGACCCCCAGGGAAGCTTTATCGACAAGTTAATTTGTCGCCCCAACAGCTACGTGGCTCAGGAAATGGTAAAGGAATGTATAAATCGCCGCCACACTCCCTACGGACTGCATCGTCTGGGGATTACTGCTCATGTGTATGTTGACACTTGGGCGCATCAGGGCTTTGCCGGAGTTAATCATCGGGTCAATGAAGCCAAACATCTCCTAGACGAACATGGTAAACCCGATCGCAACCTCATGGATCGGCTCCAAAATTACTTCGTCAGTGAAGCTTTACCCTTGGGACATGGCTCTGTTCTCAGTCATCCTGACAAGCCATTTTTGCGCTGGGGTTACTTCAACGGCAGAGGCGAGCAAATTACCAGAAACAACCCCAAAGACTTTCTAGAAGCAGCAGATAATATGTGCAAAGTCATGCAGCGGTACATAACGGGTAATCCTGATGCTGTTGTACCGGGATTGCCACAACCAGATAAAACTTTAATAGCCCAGATGCTAGAGACTATCACAGATAACAAAGGTAGCCTGCGTCACCAGAAATGGTTGAGTGCGATCGCTCAGGGTAAGTTCAGCTTCGGCAAAGCAAATGTTACTTATATCCCCAAAGGCAAAGACTCGTGGAAACACGTAGCCCTTGGTACTGAAAACTCAGTTGACCGAGAAAACGAAAGATTTCCCTATCACCCCAGCTTTTTGGCAAGTGATTGGAAACTATTTCACGATGCTTTACAGTCCCATCACTTTTACATCATCCATGACCTGCTACCCAAATATGGGATCTGCGTTGCTTGAAGAGGCAGGGGAGCAGGGGGGCAGGGGAGCGGAGGGGCAGGGGGAGAATAAATACTGATTCTTAACTCAGGACTCAGGACTCAGGACTCAGCACTCATTACTCATTACTTGAGGTGTTCAATGGCAACAACCACAACAGCAACAAACAAAGTGGGAATTCAGTTCACCGAAACCATGCGCGGCTATTTTTCTAAAGCAGTCCAAAACGACTATCAACGCGCAGCACAACAGGGTAAACAGAGTGGTTCCCAATTTGAATTTACCGTCACAGTCAGCTCCGACGATTTGGACAGAATGCTGACAGATGAAAGCCACAAAGCCAAAATCGTTGGCAGTGTCATTGCGCCAGCGATATCGCCAGAACCTCTGAGCGTTACCGATGGAGAATTTAACTTATTCATCGTTGACCCAGACAGCGTAAATACGCGTCGCATGGTTTACCGCATGAAAATGACTAGCGAAGAAGGTAAAGTTTATTACTTTGATGGCTTCAAAGTCGTACACAACGACCCAGGCTTTGACATCTGGGCAGACACCACCACGCTATACATTACCGTGCATGACGGCGAGAGTCTCAACAGTCCAGTTTTAGGGCAGGGAATCTTAAAAATTCTGCCAGCAGATTTCCTCCGCCAGATGACTACATTGCAAGTTACCAACACCACCAGCCTACAGCAACAGGTAGAAGAGACTGCACGCTTCGGCAGCTTTTTTGCTGGAGTCTTGTTTAATGTTTACGGTGGAATATTTGCTCCTTCCAAGGTATTCGACCCAGATGCACCACCCCGTCAAAAGCGTCCCTTGCGGATGTCAGCGCCCCAAGTTCATTTCTTCAAAACTGATGATGGAGTGCAACTGCGATTGATCCGGTATCAAGGCGGAACAAAAGGCCCAGTCATGCTAGCACCAGGCTTTGGTACTTCCACCTTGGCATTTTCCATTGATACTGTAGACACGAACTTGCCAGAGTTCTTGTATGCTCAAGGCTATGACGTTTGGCTATTCGATTATCGAGCCAGTGCCGATTTGCCATCCGCCACCACCCAGTTTTCCGCTGATGAAATTGCGCTTTACGATTGGCCAGCAGCAGTTGAGCAAGTGCGTACTATCACTGGGTCACAAACAGTTCAGGTCGTGGGTCACTGCGTTGGCTCCATGTCTTTTTTGATGGCAATGCTAGCAGGTCTAAAAGGAGTCCGTTCCGCCGTTTGTTCCCAATTGACGACCCATCCCAGGGCCGCAACTCTTAACGAAATCAGAGCGGGTTTGCGTCTAGCTTCATTTTTAACAGTGTTAGGTGTAGAAACTCTCAACCCAGATTTTGATACCCATGCCGATTGGCAAGATAAACTTTATGACACGGTTTTAAGGCTGTATCCCACCAAAGAACCCTACAATAGCCCTGTTGACCGTCGCATTCTCTTCATGTATGGAGAAGTGTACAAAATCGCCCAATTGAACGAAGCCACCCACGATGCCATTCACGAGATATTTGGCCCAGGTAATCTCACCTTCTTCAGACATATATCTCTAATCCTGCGCCAGGGACACATTGTTAACAAAGATGGTAAAGATGTTTACTTGCCCCATCTAGAACGCTTAGCCATTCCCATTGCACTGATTCACGGTGCAGACAACGCCTTTTTCCTCCCAGAGGGTTCGGAAATTACTTACAAGCTATTGTGCGATAAAAATGGTGGCGACTTGTATGTTCGCCATGTTATCCCTAATTATGCACACATGGACTGTTTCATGGGCAAAAACGCAGCTAAAGATATTTTCCCCACCATCTTGGCGGAATTAGACAAGTTCAATTAATTGAGGTGGAGGTCAAGAGTCAAGAGTCAAGAGTTATTATTCTTCCCCAATCCCCATACTTCTCTACGAGAGGCTGCGCCAACGACTTACCTCGACTCCGCTCGGCACAAGTCGCTCAGTACAAGTTCCCCAATCCCCAATCCCCAGTCCCCAATCCCCAGTCCCCAGTCCCCAGTACCCAAAAGGTAATTGCAAATGAGCGAAATTAATCAACTACTCAGTGAACCCCTAGCATCTGATATTAGACAACATCCTGGTTTGAAAGAGCTATTTCGCTACCCGCTGATAGAAGCGATTGTTGAGCGACGCACTCGCAGATTAGCCCGTGGTGCTTCAGTCGTAGCAGGAGAACTCAGCCATACTAGCCAAAATCAGCCAGACCCCCTTAGTCCGTTGGAAGAAGCGATTTTGATTGTTGCTACCGGGATGACTGGCATCACAACCCACGATGGCCCTCTAGATAAACCAGAAGGTGGTAAAGAATTAGGAACCCCCTTCCTCAACATTGTTGCTCGTTCTGGTAGTAGCGCTGATAATTCGCAAGCCACCTCCTTTTTCATGATCAACGATGAAGGTATCTGGCTAATTAAGCGACTCAAGGGTCGGGAAGCACTAGCTGCCCTTGGCGATTTACCTCCAAAATGGGAAGATTGGTCAGAGGAACACTGGCTGAAAGCGGCGGCGGCTGTCAAACATAAAATTAGCGATCGCCGCCTAGATTTCCCCCGGATTTATCCTTACTATCTGGGTTGGAATAAACAAATCTCTAATCTTCCTGGAACGACTCTCTTTTTCCCAGTCGTCGATTGCACCCGTCAATATATCAACGTCCTGCTCATCCTACTTTCAGAACCAGACGGTCAAAAACCTTTGTTTGTTGATGACTGGCAGAAATTTCGACCCAAAAGCTTGGCAGACTGGGCAGCTTGGGCAGGAATGCACTTAGGGCTAAGTCCCAAAATCCCTTATCAACCCATCGGTGGGATTGAGCGAGTCAAAGGTGGGTTTGTCAATCCCAATAACACTGTGCCCTTGGGACTCGCTCACGCCATGCGTACCGACCACGAATGTTTCTTTATTTTGCAAAACTTAATGCTCATTGGTCAGGCAATGGGTGTTGGTGGTTGGGTACATGGCGCAGTCTTCCAACCCTTTATTCTTGAGCACAACCCCGCCAAGGAATGGTATGGTTTAGGATTTCGCATGGAACCACCAACTCCTACCAAAAGTATTTGGGCCCCGCCACCAGCTTCCCAACCCAATCCAGTTGGTATCGATGGTGTGTTGGAAGGACTTTGCCCACCATACATTAGTTCTATGGATGAAGCAGTCGATCGCGTCATTGAGGAGAAATACGGCAACCAGGGAGCCTATGGAGATAAAGATGTGTTTGCCCGCTCCTATCAAGCAAAATCAAGTGCTGAAGCCTTCCTGCGGGATGCCGAACCCCATTCTCAAGAAGCAATTCAGTACACCAAAGATATCTGCAATTACATCTACGACACTTATGGTCGCTTTCCTGCTCACGTTGATGCGTTCTTCGTTCCTGGCATCTGGCTCCAATTTAGCCACCTAGAGATGGAATACTACCAGAAATACTACGATCCGGCTCTCTTCCGTCGCCAAGCCCAGCACGCTGAACTTTGGGGCGATCGCTAAACACTGTCGCCAAATCTTTGTGAGAGGAAAGTATGCTAAAAGTTATCAGGATTGTTGCCATCTCCCTCGTCTCTATCTTGCTGGTAGCTACTTTTGGGTTTTTGTACATAGAATCAACTTGGGCAAAACCTCAATTTAGAACTCCACAAGAAGCATTTATCCACGGTAGTATCGGTACTGAGTTAGCGCCCCTACCAGTCTTTCAAGTCCTGCCCGATTTATTCCCCGATCAATTTCAGCCAGCAGGCAAAGAAGCAGGGGATTGGGTTGAGCAATTCGGATTTATCCACGCGAAGCCGGGGGACAAAGAAGGATTGCCAGTCGGGTTTAGTGTTTCTAACTATCAACCTCAATCTGGAAATCCGTCACCTGTAAAGTTTGTGGGCTTTAGCTGTGCATTGTGCCACACATCCCATATTAGGAGGTTTCCCGGAGATGAAGCTGTCATAGTCACAGGCATGGGGAGTACTTCGTTAGACTTGTTTGCCTGGGTAGACGCCTTTAAAACTTCAATTCTTGATAAGAATCTAACTGTAGAAAACATTGCCAAGGCTTATGAAGCTAAATACCAAAAACCCCTAGGAATTGTAGATAAAACTGTAATTGGTTTTTGGCTATCGACTGCTAGAGGTCAAGTATTAGCTTCACTTCCGAAATGGGATGCCCCCTATAATGGCAAAGATTTGAGAGACTCTAAATTATTACCCATTGGCCCATCTCGAACGCAACCTTTTAAAGAGTTAGTCCACTTTGTAATGGATCGCCCCGCCGCCTTGGATAAGTCCTATTCCAAACTGCCGTCATTGTACGAGCAAGAAAATCGAGAATGGGCGCAATATGACGGTAGCGTTAGAGATAGTCTCAGTCGCAGCGTCCTTGCGGCTGTGGCAGCAGGAGCAACCCCGAATAACTTAGTAGTGCCAGAAATTTCTCATAATGTCACCCAAGCCATTGAATATACGAGAGGTTTGCAAGGGCCTAAATATGCAGAGGTATTCAAAGACCAAGGCATCAAGATTGATCCCCAAAAAGTAGAACGTGGTCATGCTGTCTTTCAGCAGAGTTGCGCCACCTGTCATGGCGATCGCAATTTTGCAGATGGTACTTGGGTCAAAGGTGAACTTCAAGGTTTGATTACGCCAATAGAGGAAATTCAAACTGATTCTGAACGGCTTAATTATCGTTACTATCAAGAACTGCCGGATGCTGTTGATGTTTTCTTTCCTAATAGCAACCCCTTGAAACCAAAACGAGAAAACATCAGACCAGGGCCTTTAGGAAATACCAAAGGTTTCATTAACGCCCCCATAGAATCAGTTTTTGCCCGTGCTCCCTATTTGCATAATGGCAGCGTCTTAACCTTGGCAGAGTTAATTAATCTCAAACCTCGTCGAGAAATTTTTTATCGCGGAGACAATCTTTACGATCCAATTGATGTCGGCTTGGCTTCACCAACTGAACCTGATGATAAACATTACTTTAAATTAGATACCCATGTTCAGGGTAACTCTAATAAAGGTCATGATTATCCTTGGACTTATCAGGGAACTGGCTGGGATAAGGCAGCTTTGGAAGATTTATTAGAGTATCTCAAGACCCTTTAAAAGTTTAATCTCTGCGTCCTCTGCGTCTCTGTGGTTAAAAATAATTTATTTAACCGCAGAGGCACAGAGAACACAGAGGAAAGAGGTTAAAGAGTAAGCTCCTTTCAAAAAACTATATTCACAGTTACATAAAAATGGAAATAGTTAAATTTAAAAGAAATATTTCCTTAGCAGAACTTGCTAATACTTTTTTCCCTTTTGGAATTATTCTGACTGCTGCGCTTTTAGCGGCAGAGTTTAAACCAAATTTGAATTTACACCGTGCAATTTACTCATTTTGGGCTAGTACGGTGTTATTAATTCCAGCAATTTATTTATATATATTGCTAGGAAAATTGGCAAAAAAGAATAATTATTGGTTACTGCTATGGACTTTTAGCTTTTTAGCTTATTTAGTTCATTTGTTTTATGAGGTGTTTGGAATATATGGCGGCATTCAAGATTTTGCCGCTGATGGGAGTGCGATGGGCTACGCCCCGCCAGAGGCGATCGCAGCGAGTAAATTAATCTTAGCTTTATGGTGGGGATTAGATATAAGTTTGGGATGGTTTAGCGATTCTTCGGCCTGGATACAAATTCAACGAACTGGGGTACATATTTACGTTGGTTTGAGCTTTTTGGTTGCCAATTTGATTTTACAAGCGAGATTTGCTCGTACTTTAGGGATTATCTTGGCTATCTCTATTTTGGTAGCTTTACTGGTGCGGCACAACACGCGCAATGATCAAGATAATGAAAACCTACCACCTGGTTCCTACGGTTTGCCACTGCTGGGAGAAACGATTCCATTGGCTTTAGATATCCATAGCTTTTACCGCAAGCGTGTTAAAAAATATGGCCCAGTCTTCAAAACTCATTTATTTGGTAAACCTGTCATTGCTTTTAACGGCCCGGAGGCTTTTACTTTTTTTCTAAATCAAGAATATTTCACTCGTGAAAATGCCAGTCCACACCCGATAAAAGAACTATTAGACTGGGACACCTTACCACTGTTGGATGGTGACGAACATCGCCGCCGCAAACGTATTATTCTCCAGGCTTTTACACCGGAGGCTTTCGACAAATACATACCCAGCATTGAACAAACAGCATCTTACTACCTGGAACGCTGGGAAAAGCTGGGTAGCTTTACCTGGTTAACGGAATACCGTAAGCTGAGCGCATCTTTGACCAATGCGTTATTTATCGGGAAAGAGCCAGGCCCGATGAGTGAAACTGTGGGAGAAATCACAGACACTTTTATCAAAGGTTTCTCCTCAATACCAATTAACTTAGGTTTTAATGCCTATGGACGGGCGCTCAAGAATCGTGATTGGTTACTCGATTACATCGACCAAGCGATCCAGCAGCACCGTCAGCAACCTCGCCAGGATCTACTGGGATTGCTGTTATCAGCCCGTAGTGAGGATGGTAGCACTCTCACCGATGCACAGTTGCGCCGCGAGGTAATGCATCTATTCTTTGCGGCTTATTCCGGTTTTTATGTTGCTCTCACCCTGCTTTCTCTAACCCTAGCTCAACATCCAGAAATTGCAGCACTTACTAGGCAAGAAGTCAAGCAATATGTGCCTGATGGGCCACTGGATATGACACAGCTGCAAAAGTTGGTGTATCTGGAGCAAATTACCAAAGAAATCCGCCGCTTCTATCCTATTAATGCTGCCACTTTTTTTGCTCAAGTAAAGAAAGACTGTGAGTTTCAAAATTTTCACATTCCGAAAGGTTGGGGCGCAGTGGCAGGAATCCATACCACCATGCATATCCCCCAAGTTTTTTCGGAACCAAAGAGTTTTAAGCCCTGTCGCTTTGCTCCCGAAAACTTTGCAGCCTTACCAGAAAACAGTTATGTACCACAAGGCGGTGGGTCTAGAGACGGTCATCGCTGTGCAGGCGAAGACATGATCACTGTGTTGCTTAAGGTTATGGGAGTGCATTTATTGCGTCGATATAGTTGGGAACTGCCACCGCAGAATCTTGAATTGAACCAAGACTTGTTTCCTACCCCGCGTGATGGGTTAAAGGTGCGGTTTGGTATTTATACCAATTCGTAATTCGTAATTCGTAGTTCGTAATTGAGAAAAACCGATTTTATATGGGTTTCCAGATTTGTATCCGTTGCCGGATTTTAGAGATAAGTCTGAGCATCGGCTTCCGGCGAACAGAATTTAGGTGAATTGGTATTGCTTAGAGGAGTTGCTAGTGAATATCTTGGTCTGGTTAATTGTCATCATTTTAGTAGTAGCACTTTTGGCGATCGCAAATTCGGCGCGGTTGGTGATTGCACCAAAACGGCAGCGGTTATGGACTAATCCTAAGCAAGAACTGGGGTTGGGCTATGAAGATGTGGAGTTTCCTGCTCAGGATGGGATACGCCTCAAAGGCTGGTTTATCCCGGCAAGACAAATGCCGGCGGCAACTGCGATCGTTGTACACGGCTGGCCCTGGAACCGAATGGGTACTAAAGCTAACGACCCATTAGGAGACTTACCTGGTAGCAAGCCGATTAATCTGTTGCCATTGGCCAAAGCACTGCACGAAAGTAACTATAACGTGCTCATGTTTGACCTCAGCAATTTTGGTGAGAGCGGCGCAAGGATTCCAGTTACCTATGGCTTGCTAGAAAAGCGTGACCTGCTGGGAGCCATCAGCTACCTTAAAAGCCGAAACGAAGTAGATCCAAATCGCATCGTCACCGTCGGGTTTTCTATGGGAGGTAACACAGTAATATATACTCTCCCTGAAACCACTGATATTAAAGCTGCCGTTGTCGTGCAGCCTAATACTTCATCGGTATTTGGGAAACGCTATCGTGCCGATAAATTTGGCCCTTTGGGTAAACTCCTTAACCTACCAATCGAAATTCTCTATTGCTTATCGGGCGCTCCCAAAACTGTCTATCTCCAGCCAGTTTATGCCGCTAACGGTGCTCGCAATACCCCTGTGCTTTATGTGCAAGGTACTGGTGACAAATGGGGTAGCACTGCTGATGTAGCCAATATGGTAGCAGCCACACCCAACGCCGTAGAACCTCTTTATCCTGAGACTGATCATCGCTTTGGTGCGTATCAATACGCAGTCGATAATCCAGACAAGATACTCACCTTCTTTAAGAATTATCTAAGTAAATAGAAGAAATGCAAAGGAGTCCTGAGTCCTGAGTCAAGAATCAGTATTTATTCTCCCCCTGCCCCCCTGCCCCTCTGCCCCCC
>NZ_VJXY01000083.1 GCF_014831675.1 Komarekiella delphini-convector SJRDD-AB1
GGAAGACTAGAAAAAATCGGGGTAGACCAATTCAAATTTCAGTCCCGCGTTTTCAACAAGAGCGTTGTTTTGCTTGGTATCAAAGGAAATATCGACGACTAGTTGTGCGATGGGAGCGGATTTCTGCTTGCTTTAACGCTTTTCTTTCTCTAGCCACAATTCATATTTGGATGAATCGGATTTTATTAGTGGGATAGGTTCATCTTGCAGTAGGTGCAGGGGGAAGTGAAAACTAGGAACCCAGTTAAGCTTTGTTGCATGAAAGAAAAAAAGGACACACTAATCCACGATTGGAGTTGAAATTAGCCTTCTACTTTGTACATTAAACTTGTCCGAAATATAAACTTATGAAAAGAAAAATGGTAAAACGTTACTGCGTTTTCGCGAAAATATCAAAGTTTTGTCTCAAAGCTTTGAACACTCTGGCGCGAGGAGTTTTCGGACAAGTCTCTTGAGGGAAGCATTATAAGCATTCCAATTCTTAACTTTGTACTGGGCTTTCGTCTTCATCTTTGGGCTAGGCGGCGAGCGAACATATTCCTCTTGTGTCACTATCGCAGTAGTATAAGAATGTACAAAGCCTAGAACAAAGACACAGAGGATGGTAGAGCCTCGTTCACCCCTACAAACCATCAAATTTGTGGACGAATATTGCCAGTGGTATAAAAACCTGTTTTCAGATGTTAGAAGCTTTGAGGCATTTAAGTACCTACATATAGGATGTATTTCTAATTTAAAACGGAAAAGTCTACCAGAAATAGCGAAAATAGTAGGCTTAGAGTGGTACTAATTTCATACCAGTATTAGATGAACTGAAGTTAAATTATTTAGTGGCGATTCGCTCAAACCATTCTGTAGATTTGCTTTCTAGACAGAATACACAATATTTAAAGTGGCATAAATTTAAACGGGTATTCTCTGACCTGAGCAGTGAGAATCGGTTTATTAGAGAAATAGTTCACGGCAAACGTGGAGAAAATAGGTATTGGCAAATTACCACAGACATTGAGAAATTACCTGGGAACTCTACTTGGTATGTGATGAGTAAATATCCAGATATTACACCAAGAGACGTTGGCAACTTCTATGGGTTAAGAACCTGGGTTGAATATGGCTTGAAGCAAAGTAATGCAGGAATTAGGCTGGGCTGATTATCGTTTGACCGAACAATTCGCAATTCGCAATTCGCAATTGCGAGCGTAATTGAATAATTGATTCATTCAAGGACACAAGCCTCTCAATTTATTGAGAAAAAATAAAAATACGTAGTATCCATATTCAAGCCCCCGCCTTAAGGTGTGGGGTAATAATTGCGAATTGCGAATTTTAAATTGCGAATTGGTTTGACAAGATACTGTGATATTGAACGATGGTGGGAAATTGTTTGTAGTAGCTATTTAATGGTTAGTCTTCATTCAGAACCTCTGCGTCCCTCTCCACCAGAATTTCAATCAAAATTGACTTCTCATCCTTGGTGGGATAATGGAAAAGGCTGGAAGAATATTCTTAATAATCTCCGTTTAGTAATTCAACCTTTTATTCTCTTTAACTTAATTCAGCCTAGGTGCTTTACCTCCACTTCTATGCAAGGAACGTAACAGTCTTGCAGAAGTACGCTCAACGTAGTTATCAAAAGTTTTAGCCATTGATGCAACCTCCATTAATAACGGCTAACTGTTGTTTGAGAGCATTTATTTACTGTTGATGAGCGTCGATTTCAGTAATTATTTGTGCAGATAATTCTGCTTGTGATAGGGGCTGAATCTGCTCTTGGTGATAGTGTAATAACTCCTCCGAGTTCTTGTGAGGAGTTACAGAGTAACGCCAGCCGCTACCGTATCTCTCAGCTAAGAAACTGTCTTTGGTGTAGTATTCCAAGCTAACTATGATTCCCTGCTGTGTACGCTGACCAAACGTATAGCGCGGATAGTCCCAATCTTTTGGGATAGTGATTGTGGGTTGCATAACTATGATTAATTAATGAAGTGGTTAATTATTGGGAGTGCCATCTTTTGACTTTCTCCCAATAACAATAGGAGTGAGCAGCACTTTAAATTACTGCCCACTTTTAGGGTTTATACTGTTACTAATTCCCGAATGGGTTGAAAATCTGCGTTCTCAAACAACTGTTGCAGTTCGTTAGGGGTTAGCTGCTCAAGTTGTCTGTATGACAATTCATCATAGGAGGCGGGTTCTGTCTCAACAGTGGGTACAACATCATTGGTGTCAAGTTAAGGCATCAGCCCAGATGTCAAGAGAGCGAGCAGCTGTTCGTCGGTGGCGTTGACGGACGGCTTTAACCAAGCCCATCGAACGATAATGTTCGACAAGCCAAGGAATAAGTTGTAACTTAGGGTCAAGTAAAAGTGCGCGGTGAAAAAAATATAAACTGCGAAACACCATTTCTACGGAAATGCGTTCAATAGGTTGTCGTAAAGCGATCGCTACATCAGCACACAAATCATTCAGAACAGCATAGAAAATCCAAGTAGCGTATATTTGCATTTGTACACCGTTAGTACCACCAACCCACAGATAGGACAAGCCCAACAATCGCTTAGTCAATAAAAATGCGTCCTCAATCCGCCAACGTCGTCGGTATAAATCACAAACTTCTTGTGGCGAAAGTTGTTGTGGGCCAAGAACATTAGTTAAATAATGATACCAAGTCTTACCCCACAATACTGATACTAGGCGCATGGGATGGTGGCAAGGGTGAGTGTGATTCAATCCCATGTGAATAATTTCATCTTTGTAGTGAGAGCCTTGAGAAAGTACACGTGTTACCCGATATGTCACCAAATTCTTTTGGCGTGTGAGTACATACTTGCCAGATGCGGTAAGAGAATCAAACAAGCTCATTGCCATAAAATCTCATGTCTACTATCAGTAAGCCACCATCAGGTAAACGTTCTAACAGTGCTTGCCACCAACGAGTCTCATTGATTTTGGCATCAGCATCATACCAAATTGCTACCGGAGTGTGAGTGAAAGCTTCTACAACCATCAGTATTTTTCCTGCCAACACCGTACCTGTTTTTTCTTGCAGTTGTCCGAAGTGTTTTTTCATCGCTTCGAGTGTTGAGGCATCTCCAATCCAGATAGCGGTAAATCTTTGTGCTACTGATGACCAAGCTGGGGCTAATTCTCTTGCGCTCCTTTTCACTGCCAGACGCTCTATCACTTGCTCGAATAATTTCGCAAATAGATGAGCAGGCAAACTATTGAGTCTTTGTGACAACGCTTGCTTACTCACTCTTGTTGCTTTCACCCACATTAATCCCTCTATTTCTAGCGATCGCAATACATCTGTGAGATGCTGTATTTGTCGATACACTATACTCAATACTATTGCTGCCATTACTGGCAAGGTCAGTACTCGTGAACGCAAGCTCCGTTCTTTGTCTTTTACCCCTTTGAGGTTAGCAAATGTACCTGGGCTGACTAGTTCAAACAAGCGTGATTCTATTTCTTGGCTGGCTGGGACAGGTACGCTGACTCGATGGCGAAAATCTGGATTCCCTTGTTTTTTCCGTGGTTTACTCATGGCTTTTTCAACACAGCGGTGTTGATTGACTTTTACCATTGATTTGCCCACTCTTGACAGCCATCTATTTTTCTTAACTTGACACCAATGGTACAACATCAACCATCGACAACCACCACACGGCGTCCAAAGCCGAATCACAGGGTATTTTTTCCTGGCTCTCCCCTGCACGCATCACCCACCAGTTACCGTCAGTGCATCCCACTTCACCCAGCTTGATATTCTCGCGGTAAATTCCATCGTCGAAAATATCGAAGCCGAATTTCTCACACTCGTTGAAAATCTGCGCCATGACTTCGTTACCAGTGGTGGGTAATTCTGGTTCTGGTGCTAAGAGCGTGGTTTCAGTTTGGTTGAGTGCTGTTGGTAATTCTTCGTTGAGTGTTCCGTCTTGATGATGCCAAGTGATGTAGCGGTGGCATCTGCTCCATGTGTTAGCTCTGTGTACTTCCTTACCGTTCACCATTACAACCCAAGGTTGCGTTAAGTCATTGTCATGGGTGATTGCAGCTACCAGCTTGCCATTAGTATAAAATTCGTGATCGTAAAAGCTGATTTCTACTGTTTTCAGTGGTTCCGGTGCGACGGCTTGGGCTTGGATGGCGATGTGCTGTTCTAGTTCGGCTTGTGCGATCGCTTGTTCCTCTACGACATCAGCTACTTTCTGTACCTTGCTTGCTTGATGCTCAACAATTGCGCTAATCCACGCATCCTTGCACCGTTTGTCTTGTACTTCGACTGTACAGCCGATTTCGCTGTAGATTTGCTTGAGCCGGGCAATAGATTTCAGTTGCAGCTGTTGTTGGCTGTAGATTTGGTATGTCATGATTGATGAACCTTTAAATTTAGGGGCAAGAGAAGCGCTTGAGATTGCAAGTCCAGAGCGCTTCTCTATATTGTCATTATTTGCTAACCCGTTAGCGCTTGTAAATAGCACAAAGGGATATTTTAATTGAGTTTACTAACTAGATAATTTAATGAGATATAATACACTCTTGGTAAACTTAGGTAATGAATATGAAGCAGCTAAGAGAAAGAAAAGGACTAAGAACAGTAGATGTTGCTAGCCGTGTAGGTATAGCAGAATCTACCGTTCGTAACTGGGAGTATGGGAAAACTATTCCAAAACTACGAATTGATCAGTTCAGCGAACTCATGAAACTGTACGAATGCAGTTTTGATGAACTGATGACGGCAGTAAAGGAATCAGCTAATGTTCTCGAATGAAATAAACCTTTTAACTGTTACCTTTTTTGCTTCTATTGAAGGGATAATCGCTTCCGTAGTCTGGACTATTTATTACGTTGCAATGAACTTCAAGCTACCATTCCTTGCATTTGGCGCTCGGTAAATCCGTTTCCCAGTATGGATTAGCCATAACTGCTGATAGTTACGGAATATGTATTAAGCAAGATTAGCTCAACTGAGTTGCAACTTAATGTCGATTTGCTTCATAGAGTGGAAACGGCGTTAATCAATATGTCAAACGAGGAAGATCCGGTTTCAGCAGACATAACTGTTACCTTTGTCGAAGTTCCAGAATTAACTGAGCAGGAACAGCGCGATCGCCTGCATCTAGAGCGCCGTGTGGAGAGAGCAGTTTTTGAAGCAGGTAAGGCACTGGCGGAATTGCGCGATCGCAGACTGTACCGTTCGACGCATAAAACATTTGAGGATTATTGTCGCGATCGCTTTGGGCATAGTCGTCGCCAGTCTTATCTTTTAATGGATGCAGCGGTTGTTTTTGATAATTTGCTTGAAAAATGTGATCCAATGGATCACATTTTGCCAACTAGTGAGCGCCAAGTCCGACCGATGACCAAGCTTGAACCCCAACAACAGCAAGAAGTATGGCAACAGGCGGTAGAACTTGCTGGCGGGAAAGTGCCGACTGGTAGAATCGTCAAAGATGTGGTGCAAAAGATCATGGAGCGTACCAAAGTACCAAACACTTACCAGTTAGGTGAAGTCTGCCAAATCTTAGCCAAAGATAATCCTGATTTGCGAGGAAAAGGCGGGAATTGGTGCATAGTCAACCATGTGGGTGAATTCAGTTGTACAGTCACAATGTGGGATGGGGAGTACACAGTTGGCTTGCAGTATCTCAAGTCATTCGACTATCTACCTGCCGAATGTCAGCAGATGCTCTTGATATGCGAGCGCGTGATTCGGGTGTATTCCAGGGAGTTGGAGGAATCGGTGCAGAAATTTCTTGAGTCGTTGGGAAAGCTGAACCGGACTTATTTGACGGACTTGGAAGAAAAGCTGTTTATTGTTCTGGAGTCGCAAGCCATAGCATAGTGAAACAAAACTGTTCTTGCGTCTTTGTCAAGATTTTGAGATATTATATTGAAAAATTAATTCAGATAGAAAAATTATGGCAACCGAGCAAGAGCTTCAATCTCTCTTTAATACCTTAGATACCGATCAAGATGGTAAAGTCTCAATTAATGAGCTTTTTCTAAGCCCAGGCTTAAGTGCAATCATCTCGGCAGAAACAGGTATCAATAGCCCCCAGGAATTGCTAGCTATGCATGGAGATAGAGACGGTAGTATCACCTTTGAAGAATTAAAGAAAGTTGTTGAGAAAGCAGGGAATTTAAACTAACAATCAAAAAACAAGGGTTCAAAAATAGTTAGACAAAATTGCCCACGGCTATTTCGATTTTTTGGGTTTGGTAAACCAGAATAATAACTAGATTACAGTTTTACATAAGCTCCAGTAAAAGCTGATGTAGCCTATTAGATTGCTACTGGTCGCTCCCGTAGTAAACCTTGTGCAAGTCCGCATAAATCACATGAAAAAGCGCAAACTGTAGATTGACCGTTTGACTACAGTAGATACTCTCCTGAAACTCAACTGACTGTACCCATTAATTCAAAGTCGCCACAGCAGTAGCCGTGCGTTGTTAATTTTCGTATGCTGCTTGATTGTTAGTCCTTTTCCCTCTTTTCTCACAGAAGTTAGTCATGGTAAAGTAAATCTCCTTTACTTGAAATGCTTCAGGGTAATTTATGAACAAAGGTGAACTAGTAGATGCTGTAGCAGCAAAGACCAACATCACAAAAAAGCAAGCCGATGAAGTAATCAGTGCTTTTTTGTCAGTTGTTACCGAGGCTGTGGCTAATGGGGAGAAGATAACGCTGGTAGGGTTTGGCTCATTTGAACGGCGGGAACGCTCAGAGCGCGAAGGCCGTAATCCCAAAACCAAGGAGGCAATCACAATTCCAGCTACCAAAGTGCCTGCGTTTTCTCCTGGGAAGCTGTTCAAAGAAAAAGTAGCACCATAGATTAATTGCTAGTGGTCAAGCAATCTAATTACTGCTCCCGCTGTAGCGTTCGCCCAGGCGCGTTGGCGCAGCCATCGCAGTTCTCAAGACAGGATATGGCACGCTAGGGGGAACGTGAGTGTTGGGTTGCAGATGTTACAGATGGCGATCGCTGCACCAACGCTTGCCTTCTTGATGCCCATTCTCGGAGCGTCTTCTGTCTTGAGAAAGGCTGTAGGGAGATCGCGCTTCACTGGCAAGAAAATGCGATTGTGCCTGACCCGATGCCGCTTATTAGATATTACCTTAACGCCAAAAATTTATAATGCTTTCTTAGTTGCACATCCAAGGTATAGATGAGCTATCAAATCTGAAAAATTTTCAGGGGTGAATTGCTTTAGCTCTACATGGTCAAAATGCTGTTCTAACAACTTTTGAATATCTCTATTCAGGTGACATCCATCGGCTATGACTTTTTGAATTGGTGTGAGGCGATGCTGCCAAACCTGTACGCTAGGCTTATCACTCAACCCATGTTCCACGAAAAAGAACCTGCCACCCGGTTTTAGTACTCGATAAACTTCTTGGAGTGCTTGTTGTACATTTGCAATACTGCACAAAGTCCAAGTACTGACCACACTATCAAATGTATTGTCTGGCATCGGGAGATTTTCACTTGATAGCAGGAGTTGTTCAACTATAATATCAGAATCACTAATACGCTTGTTTGCCAAAGCATTCATTCCAGGATTCACGTCAACTGTAGTGATTTTGTGAATACTACAAGCATAGTAAGCCAAATTTAATCCAGTTCCAAACCCAATTTCTAGAACTTCTCCGGTGACATCGGCTAGCAATTCCTGACGATATTTAGCTAAGGTCGGAACTGACAAACTCCAGTCGAGAAGACGTGGAAAAATAACTCGCGAATACAACCCCATAATTCTCAACCCTTGACAATTTAATTTTATGCTTAGTAGGAGTGTTGAGCGAGAAAATCTGTAGAACAGTGGATTATTGCTGCGATTGCTTAGTTATCCTGATCTCTAAACTCCGCCATAGATACCAACAGGCGATAGAGCGGTAGGGTTTCCACATCTGTCCTAAATGCTCTACAGTCTTTTTATTAGGAAGCTCTGGTAAACTATAAACTCGGTGAATCCCTGCACGAATACCCAAGTCATCGACAGGTAGAACATCAAGCCGATGTAAACGAAACATAAGCAGCATCTGCACCGTCCAACGCCCAATGCCTTTTATTGGTGTTAAAGTTTCGATGATAGATTCATCGTCCATTGCCTGCAATTCATCTAGCGTAGGTAATCCATCTATAACCTTTTGAGCAAGGTCTTTCAAATACAAAATTTTCGGACGTGAAATCCCTGCTCCTCGCAAAACTTCATCTGGAGTGTTGAGGATATCTAAAGCTGTAGGCAAAGGAGTTTGAGCATAAAGTTGCAAAAATCTACTGTGGATCGAAGCAGCAGCTTTGCCCGATATCTGCTGATAAAGGATCGAGCGAGAAAGAGAAAACAGCAAGTCTCCACTTTGTTGTACTTCATAGAGCTTGCAATCTCCTACAATTTCTATTACCTCTGACAAGAGCGGATCTGACTGTTTGAGAGTTTGAATTGCAACTGAGTAATCCATTATTTCGTGAGTCAACAAGTAAGCAATTGCACTTTACACCGTATCATCTGGCCAAGCCGACTCAATCGCAGTAACAGAATAATTGTGAGCCTTCTTGCCCTGACTTTTGTATCTCTCCAAATTCACCTGATTTGAATTGCTCAGAAATTCCTCAAAGAAGGTTTAACTTATTCTATCTAGTCCTCATAGCTTTGACCGCGCTCACAATGGTATTGGGTGTGAATGGTAGAACAAGTTATAAAATTAGCTTCAAACGTAAATCTCGACGGAACTACAAAAGGATATCAGCTAAGGGTGCGTTAAAATTTGAAGTAATGCAAGTTGATTGATTTGAAACTAAATTAAAGAATCGAGGGTAAAAGTTGCTCACAGGGCAAAATTTAAGAATTGGGTTGTTGATAAGTTGTTTATACAGCATTTGTGATAAGCAATCAAAGTACTGTATGTAAACGGTGTAACCCAAAAATAGCGATGTAAAGACTAATATTTACAGGTGTCAAAAGTATGGCTAAGGTGACAATTTCTATTGGGCTAACTGATGCAGAAATCAAAGCTTTATCCGCAATGCAGATTTCGGAAAATGAGTCCTTAAATCACGCAGCGACAAGATTGCTCCAGGGAATCCTGGGCCAGTCAAAGGCTGTGCTGGCATTATCTGATGGTGATGACATTAAGGAAATAGTTAAACAGGAAGTAAATGCTTCTTCTGCGTCTACACCTGATGGGGAAGAGATAAAACAGGTGATTAGGCAGGAATTAGCCAAAGCGATCGCTCAAATAAAGGGTTTAATAGAAAAGCGTTCGGGTGGAGTTTCCCTACCTACACAAGAGGGCAGTTCTGTTGAGCAGCAAGTCTTACCAGATTATTCAGCAATACGCGAAAATATCCTTTCCCAATTGAAAACAGGTAAGCAGTCAGCAGCCAAGGCAATCGATACTTTTATTGAGGAATTGGCTGCTGCAAAGGAGCAACAACAGCCAGCAGATGAAGAATTAGGTGTAGCTTAGAGAGGATTTTTCTGTTAGCCACTGGTGTCAAACAAGAGCTATTTCAGATATTTGAGATGCGTGCGGTCTAAAAGCTTATCCATACCTACTCTATCGCTTGTAAGAAAGCAGGCAGTTATCAGGATGCTATTAGCCACTCAATTTCATGACACCTTGATTCACTAGATGTTCAAGCTTTTCATCGGACTGTATTTGAGAACGCAGTAGCTTGAGCTGTTCATAGCTGGTGACATCCTCCCACACTGAATCAGAGATTACAGTATGGGCTTCCCAAATCACTTTGAGAACTTCCTGGTTTTTCCCTTACGGGATTTCGACACTTGCCTAGATTGAGTGACCCCAACCCCCGGTAGATCGTCTGCACAGGCAGTTTCCATTCCCCCAAGTCCTGGGGTACTAATGAGAGCTAGACCTCGATTACGAATGACTTGACCACTAGCGACATCTCTGTCCGTTACATATCCGCAATGAGGACAACAGTGAACTCTAATACTCAGGTCTTTTTTGACCTCGTTACCACATTCAGGACATTCTTGAGAGGTTCCTTTTGCATCGACTTCACCGAAAAACTTTCCACGTTTCCAGCACACATACTGTGTAATAGAGCGAAACTGCCCAAAAGCAGCGTCTAGCATGTGTTTACCCAGCATTCCCTTAGCGCTGACCCGATAGTCTAAATCTTCCATGAAGATCATATCTGCAAAATCACACAGGGTATGAGCTTGCTGAAAGTGAAAATTCTTACGGGCGTTATCAATTTCGTGATGCAGTCGCGCCACCTTCAGACGTTGTTTCTCGTAATTATTCGACCGATGAAATTTTCTAGAGAGTCTGCGTTGCAGCAATTTCAGCTTGCTTTGCATCTGCTTAAAAAACTTGGGCGGTTTGACAACTACGCCGTCACTGGTTGCCAAAAACTTGGATAGCCCAATATCAACCCCTATGGGATGTCCATGTGGCATTGGAGCAGGAACATTCACATCACATTGAATATTGACTGATGCGTACCATTTATCCGCCTTCTTGAGTATACGAACCTGTTTGACTACAAAACCCTCTGGAATGGGACGATGTAGATTGATGGCAATCAAACCGAGTTTTGGCAGTTTGATATGTATGCCAGTAATGGGATTTTCTTTGAACTGAGGAAACAGCAAAGACTTGAACTGTCCATATTTTTTGAATCGTGGAAATCCAAACCCACGCTCACTGAATTCTTCCCAAGCACGGTGCAATTGTTTAATGGCTTGCTGCAACACCTGAGAAGGAACTTCAGTCAATTTGGGAAATTCTTTCTTGGCTTTGGGCAATGCATTCAACTGTTGCATTTCGCTTGGGAACTTCAAATTGGCGCTTAGTATGTACTCCTGTTTCAAAGAGCATCGGTCAATTTGACACTTACGGCTATTGCACCAATCTTTGATCTGTCGCAGTGCATAGTTATAGGCACTGCGACAGATTTCCATCCACTCAAACAGAGTGTTTTGTGCAGTGGTATCAGGGTAGATTCGGTAGCGATAGTTTAGTGTTAACATTTTGATATTCTAGCAATTTTACTGAGCAGTACCCCCAAGCATGAATACTTGTTTTATGGGCATCGAACCCATTAAACAAGTGCGGGATGTCCGTGTATCCCACCGCCAAATCTATATTCTGGCGAGGGTCTTACAGCCTCCCGTCCCATCAAAAGGATAATATGTAATCCTGGACGAACAGGATAACCGTTGACGGTAAAATTTTCTGGCTGTTGGCTATCGGTGCAATTTGTTGTGTTGCTGCTCTCTCAGGTATTTGTATGAGTCGAACCCGCTACTCCAAAGATTGGAAAGAAATTGCCACATCTATCAAAGAATCCTGCGACTGGCGCTGCTCTCGCTGTAATCGCCCCTGCTTGCGCCCTGGTGAAAACCCACAAGGCTGGTCTAAATCCCAACGTCGGGTATACAACCTACAGGTACATCACCACAACTTCAACCCTTCTGATAACCGAATTGAGAACTTGATTTGCCTCTGTAGTGCGTGTCATCTTTATTACCACCAGTTTCGACGAGGTAATATCTCTCCTGGACAATTATCACTGTTCTCAGAGGATAGTTGCTCGTGACAGAACCGTTAGAAATATGTTCAGAAAGCGGCGGTACTCGTCCCTATCTGATGGGCAAGCCAATTCATGCTGGCGATTGCTTGCAAGTGCTTGTGAGTGGTCACTGGTACGACGCGCGATGCGAGTGCTACACAGAGGCAGGAAAAATTTGCTGGTACTTGATTGTATTTAAGGTTGAAGAGGAGGAGATTTTTGAGGATTTCTCGAACCTGGTGTGTAGATTCGAGTCTATTAGTAATTAGAAAAATTATTATTAAAGAAGCAGAGCCATAAAGATAATCAATGCCCAGCAAGATAATTCAAGTCAAAGAGTACACCGTTAGAGCGCATCAGCGGGAAATTCACACGCGCACTTTCAACTTCGTCTGCAAGCAGTGCGATGAGCCGACACAGCGTGAGACTTTCGGGATTCGTCCTCTTTATTGCGAAAGATGCCGTCCGCCACAAGCACCAAAGAAATCAGCAGTGCCTCTCAAGAAAAGAAAACCTAGACCTATGACTTATAAAAGTGACGAGGGCAAAGTGGGGTAACTAATGCTGGTGTAGTAATTGGTATTTTTGTACTATAATGAAGCCGCTCTTATATGTGCGGCGTTCTCAAAAAGTAATGTCCACTTCACCAATCTTTTCCCCTCAGCAATTAAATACATCTGTTCCGCACGAAACAATTACCGGAGTAGTAGAACGCCTAACATTCTACTCCTCTGAATCCGGCTATACTGTGGCACGCCTGGTGCGCCCTCGTGCCACGGAACTTACAACAATCGTCGGCAGTTTCGCCAATATTCAGCCAGGGCAAACTCTACAATTAACTGGTTTTTGGCGTGACCATCCCCAGTTTGGCCCACAGTTTCAAGTTGTCAACTACCGAGAAACCAAACCCGCCACACTCACCGGAATTGAGAAATATCTCGGCAGTGGTCTAATCAAAGGTGTTGGCCCGGTAACAGCAAAACGGATTGTTGCTCACTTTGGTTTGGAAACTCTGGAGATTATTGAAAACCAAATCGAGCGCCTAGTTGAAGTTCAAGGTATAGCCAAAAAGCGGATTACCTTAATCAAAAACGCTTGGGAAACGCAGAAAGCCATCAAAGAGGTGATGGTGTTTCTCCAAAGTCATGGCGTTTCTACTACCTATGCAGTCAAAATTTACAAACAGTACAAAGATGAGGCGATCGCCACTGTTACTAGCAACCCCTACCAACTAGCCACGGATATCTACGGGATCGGGTTTCTCACAGCTGATAAGATTGCCTTTAATTTGGGAGTTGCACCAGACAGTGAGTTTCGTTACCGTGCTGGGTTAATTCATGCTTTGGGTGAAGCTGCTGCTGATGGTCATTGCTATTTGCCACAACCAGAATTAATTGAGCAAGTCATTAAACTGCTGACTACAGAATCGCACGAACCGAAAGAAAACGCGATCGCTGACATCATTAAAGACATGGCACTCAAGGATGACCTCATCCGAGAAAAGGGTGAAGACCAAACACTGCTGTGCTACAAACCAACTTACTTTCACACTGAGCAAAATTTAGCACAACTGATCCAATCTAGATTAAGCCAACCAGTTGCACAAGATATGCCTCGTGTACGTGACTGGATTGAGCGCTTCACTAAAAGTCGTCAAATCCAACTTTCACCACAGCAACGAGAAGCAGTAGAGATCGCTGCGTATTCAAGGGTGATGATACTCACTGGTGGCCCTGGTTGCGGCAAAACTTTCACCACCCACACGATCGTTAGCTTGTGGCAAGCAATGGGTAAATCTATCGCCCTAGCTGCTCCCACTGGACGCGCTGCTCAACGCTTGGGCGAGATGACTGGGCTTGAAGCCAAAACTATTCATCGCTTGTTAGAATTCGACCCCAAGACAATGGGCTTTAAATGCGGTAGCGATAACCCTTTGCCTCACACAGCAATTATCGTTGATGAAGCGAGTATGTTGGATTTGTTTCTGGCATATTCTTTAATTAAAGCTGTAGCAGAAGGCGCTCAATTGTTGTTGGTGGGTGATATCGACCAGCTGCCATCCGTGGGCCCAGGACAGATACTCGCTGACTTGATTAATTCCGGTAGAGTACCAGTGGTGCGGTTAACCCAGGTTTTTCGCCAAGCGCAGCAGAGTGCAATTATTACTGCCGCACATCAAATTAATCTTGGGCAGTACCCCACAATTGAGCCAATCTCCGATAATCCGGTGTCTGATTGCATTTGGCACGGCGGCGGACATCAGCCGGAACATGGTGTACAAGCGATTTGTGAGTTGATTACTGACCTAATTCCTCGGCTAGGTTTTAATCCGGCAACTGATGTTCAAGTCCGAATGTCACTAAGAAAAGCTGGGGGAGCTGGGGAGGCTGGGGAGGCTGGGGGAGAAAAGAGGAAATTTTCGTAATTATTACTACTTTAATAACCGTGGATACACGCATTTATTTGTCTTCCCCAGCACCCCCCGCTCCCCCAGCTCCCCCAGCTTGCCTCAACAAATAACTAAACTTAGTGCCATTCGTTCAAGTCCTTTGCCCAATGACGCGGGGGGTTGTCGGTACTCGCAACCTCAACACGGTATTGCAGCAGTTGATTAATCCGCCCAGCCCAAATAAGGTGGAAATTACCAGAGGCGGGAATTTGTTGCGCGAGGGCGATCGCATTATTCAACTGACCAATGACTACAACCGCGAAGTCTTCAATGGTGACTTGGGAATTATCCAGAGCATTGATACTGTTGAGCAAGAAGTCGCGGTGCGGTATGGTGAGCGCACTGTCGTTTACGATTACGCAGATTTGAATGAAATTGCCCTCGCCTGGAGCGTTACCGTGCATAAAAGTCAGGGGTCAGAATATCCGGTGGTGATTTTTCCAGTATATATGCAGCACTACATGATGCTCTCGCGTAACCTGTTTTACACTGGGTTGACCCGTGCGAAGAAGTTGGCGATCGTTATTGGCTCCAAGAAAGCAATTTCTTTGACGGTGCGCTTTACTGATGACCAACAGCGTTATACGCAATTGCGTTCTAGGTTGATGTCGCAAAAAGAGTTGGCAAGTAGTTGAAAACATAACCTACATCAAAAGCCAGCTATTCAACTAAAGGATTTTTGAAAACTTGAGCTATTAGAGCGTCGATTCGCCGAAAGTCAGCCATAGCAATAAACTGACCGTCCTTAAGATTTTCTTTACGAATACGCTCTAACTTGAGGTTACTTTACTTCTATAAAAGATATTATGTCGTTAAAATCGTCTCCGACATATTTATGCTCACCAGAACCATACTCACGGCATCGACCACCATTGTTATGTTCGCATACACGTACTACTGTATCTGGTGGCACGCGTAATGAGCTTATACTGTCATTACCAACGATACTCAAGTCACCTTGGCTAGCTTTGTATATTCCTGGACTTGTAGGAAAAGATTGAGAAACTCCAGCAAAGTTCATGTGTTTGTAGACCTGAATCTGTTCAACTGACGGCGTATAGGAGAGCTTATAGATAGTGCCGCTGTAGTCGTCTGAGATTAACAAATTGCCCTGCTGATCTACTACCATATCCACGGGTCGTCCCCAGACTTGTTGGGTTGCTGTAATTAGCCAGCCGCTAACTAAATCTATCTGATCTCCTGGGATATTTTTTGTATTGTCCCAAGGAAAATAAGCTATTTTATAGCCTGTTTTTTTCTGCCGATTCCATGAACCGTGCAGCCCCACCACTGCCCCAGTAGAGTACAAGCTGGGAAACTTTGTATCTTGTAAAAAGGTTAATCCCAACGGAGCCGAATGCGCTTGGATACCTTTGGTAATCCTGTCCATTGCGTTGCAATTAACACGCCCATCAGCATTAAACTGAAAGTCGCGGTCGAACGGCATATCGTTGAAGCCATTTGGCTTGTCAGGATTGGGGTTGCAGAATGGCCAACCGTAGTTGCCACCATCTCGAACTTTTGTGAACTCTTCTGGTGGGTGGTTGTCCACGTAAGACGGGATAACCTTACCGTAGTTGCCACTGCTATCGTTGAAGGGATAGGCGATATTGTCTCGATTATTAACGACTACCCAAAGGTCATTTGTTTCAGGCAAGAATGCCAGTCCTTCTGCATTGCGTAAGCCTTGGGCAAAAAGTCGCGGATTGCTTCCATCAGCGTTGTACTGGTAAATCGCGCCCCGCCGTGGGTTACTTACAGTATCTTCCAGGCAGGCGTTGCACGTCGAGGCGATCGACACGTACAGTTTATGATTGGCATCAAGTGCAATATTTTTCAGTTCGTGACCGTAAGAGCCTTTGAGTTCCGGTGTGCTGCTATCTGGTAGTCCAGCTATAACAACTTGGCGATTGTTTGCGGTTATGTCTCCAGATTTGTAGGTGAAGCGGTTAATTTGATGAGTTTCAGAGATATAAACGTATGTGGTATCGTCAATCGTGTGAAACACGATGTCATGCGGTTTGCGTAGACCCGTTACGAAATCAGAAATAATTGGGTCATTGTTGCCATTTGGTTGCACGATTAGCACTTTACCTGTACTGGGTTGTGAGACTAGAAGATCCCCATTGGGAGCAACTGCCATAAATCGGGCTTTGGGAATTCGCGCATAAACGGAGATGGCGAAGTTAGGAGGCACTTTCAAGTAACGGCTAGTATTGAAGGGTGCAGAGATCATGCTACTTGGCACTTCAACTTTGGTTTCAACAGATGCACCAGGTGGGCTAGCCTCGGCGGCGTTGGTCAGACCCTCGAAGTACATCACAGTAGTTAGCAGGGTGAGTAAACTAAATAGCCGTGCAGATACTCTCCGTTTAAGCCACTTTCTTGGGTGTAGAGCAAACCGAACTAACATTTTGAACTTCCTTGTGGTGGTGAGATTCATAACTACACCTAAGACTGCGTTTAAAGCCTTAGTTGTAGCAGCCAGCATTCAATATTTGAAGAATACATTCGTCAGAATACATTTGTCAGAATGCAATCAGTGGGAGATTCAGCCCTCTGGTCAGAGCGGAGCGCTCTCGTCCGAGCCGTTCGCGAAGCGTCTCGTAGAGAGGCTGACTCGGATCGGAACTTTGTAAGATAGACCCCCGCTGAATTGTTGCACCACCAAATCCTAGATTTGGTGGGGGTATTAAACCCGTCTATTCAGACGCTCTCTACGAGACGCTGCGCGTAGCTTGCTTAAGCGTAGGGGTACGCGGACTCGCTTTGCGTGGCGCTATCCGCTTTTTCGGTAGTACTTAAAAACTCAAAAGATAGGACTTCGGAACTTGGCTTAAATAAAATAGAGGAATCGGTAATATAAGGTCTATCTTTTAATTTTTGGCTCTCCCACTCAGGATAAATGTAATTTTGCAACCAGCCACTAAGCTCCAAAGAATACTTATTGTCTATCTGATTTAATAGTGCTATCGCATTATTCTTAGATAAAAAGTCAAACTTTTCTCCATACAACTCTAATGGAAAAGCCAGATTTTTTATCAGGCTTTCATATTTACTCACTTTGAAATATACTTGTTCCTCCAAGCAATAGTTCATCACAGAAAAAGCTGCAACACTTAAATTTACAGCATCATCAGCAAATATAAAACTCTCACCGTCTTTATTTGATTCATAATCTATAGGTAGCCAAAAGTCTATACAAAAAAACTGATAATTAGTAGACATAAATTACTTCATCCTTTAAAAGGATAGCCGAATTCTACTGACATTTCCTAGACTAATGAATTTAAGTTGAATTGCTTGAGATGAAATAACAGCAAGGGCAAACCGCTTTAAAACACACCAGATGTGCTTAGAGTTTGAATTCATGCTGTTAAAAACAGTACCACTATGCCTACTGGTTTCTTTGTATATCTAAAGGAGTAAATTGAAGAATTTTATTTGAATCTTAAGCTCTTTTTTATACCAAACATCGCAAGTATTGAGCTTCTTGACCGAACCGTATTGGGTGTGTGAAGGTGTAGGAAAAACTATAACTACTTCTTTGCAATACTAACTAACCGGATGATATAACCCCGTATTCTCATGAAATTCCCACCCCATACCCGATTTATCCTTGCCCTTGCACCATGCCACAAAAAGTGGTGGGTGCAGCTGATTACGCTGTTCGCGTATAGCTTCTACACTAACACCAAGTCTTGCAGCTAAACCTTCTTCGCTTAGCGGTTGAATTCTTTGAGTAGACCGTTGATAATATGAATTGTTGTACGATTTCTTGGTTTGCTTGAGTTGATTATTCAGATAATCTTGAATTTTAAGAATCGCTTCGGCTAATTGTTTGATTCGAGCTGCCATCCCCGAAATTTTTTGTTCTAAATCGGCAAGATTAGGGATTGCTGTGGTTTGATTGCTATTAGATTCACTTAAGGACTGTGACTCTAGCTTATCTAGTCTTTCGC
>NZ_VJXY01000084.1 GCF_014831675.1 Komarekiella delphini-convector SJRDD-AB1
GGGAGAAACAACGTAATAAGCAAAAAGCCAGTGTGTATTGGGGTTTCCAAACCAAAGACGCTCGCCGGAAAATGCAGCATTTATATCCGAGCTTAACCTAGCAAAGTTTGCTTGGTAGACTACTAGTTCGGTATCTTTTTTGCTAAGTTCTTTTGCCGTCTGACTCATCACTGTCAGCCTCATGGTGATATGAAACCAATCCAGAAGATATTCTGCGTTGGGATTGAGATAAAGCTGTAGTTCGCGTATCTTCTCATCACCATCTGAAAGGAAAGCTACTTGTTGGTTCATCTGCATCCCAAGAGATTTCAACACCTCAAAGATCCGACGCTGGGGTTTGGTATCGTAAGAATAAACTCCCCCAAACCGCTTAGATGTACCGTCTGCTTTTATACTCTTACCCACAATAACTTCAAAATTACTTTGGGAAAGTGATTTTTTGTCGTAGGAACGAACATATCCGCCATCCATTCCCAATACCAAGGGTAAATCAGGTCGGGGCAATTCTTCCCAATCTCTGGGACAGCCTTCAATGTATCCTCCTTTCTCTTCCCCCAACTCGTCTTCTAGACGTTGACCAATTGAGTGTAAGTTATTCCGTATCGCTGTAGTGTTTATTTCACCTTCTATTGGTAATACTTCCTGTAATAGTTTCACAGATAATCCGTAAGACATCAAAGACCCATACTTTGACTCCAGATACAATAGTTCTCTGGAAGTGCGTTCTGGTAGTAAGTTGGCTACTGGGTTAAAGCTACGGGTTGGTTGCTCCTGACACGGGCAGTGAAATAGTCGTTGGCATTTGAGATGTAACTTGCACTCGCAATGTGCGGTATACAATTGTACGCTTGTCTTTATGCAACAGTTTCTGGCGGAGCGTGCAAACATGATTCCTGTTGAAGAGAGTACTCTGCTATCTGTTGGGAGGCTAGGGTGCGTTGGAGGTTTTGTAGTAATGTTTTGGCTTCGGCTAGTTTTAGTCCCAAGTTTTCTGGTTGTAAAGCACCACGCGAAATCTGCATAATTTCTTGGACAACTTGGGTTTCTCCATGATCTGACTCCACAACAAGAAAGAATTTTGACTTTCACACTATTTCCTGTTCAAATAACATTTGTTTATCCCCAGCCGCATATCGCTGTAACCGTTGGTTGACTTTTTGGCGGTCAAAATGGTCAACCATTACCCATTGACGTAGTTCGTATATTTCTTCAATATTGCCAGGGATATCACCTTCTTCCACAATTTCGCTGAAGCGAGAAGCTATATATCTTACTGAGTGTTCCTGTTTTTGTGCCATGAACTCCTACGGGCCACCACAGTCTTCTGGAGGACAAGCACGTTTACCATCAATACATACTGGATAAAAGCAATTTGATTTGGGAGTGAGAATTGCTTCAACTCAAATTTGATGCTGCCAGTTATCACGCCTGGTCATATTCGTATAAAAAACGCTCTCGCATTCGCCAGCCAAAATCTGATAATTTGATTTCTTCTAAGTCATCAGAAAACCACATTCCCCCAATTTGAGCAATCCCGTAATGCTTGCCGTGAATTATGAAACGATGTAGATGGGAATATGTCCACCCCATTGTTATCTGGATAACGTAGTGCAAATTGGCGATTGTGCTGTCGCTCTTGATTTTAACCCTACGCCAAATCATTGGACTGATGCCCAGGATAAAAATATGAAGCTGGTAGATAACAAGTTGGTCAGAATCGCTCATTGGGTCATCTTACCGCATTGCCAATCCCATCTCCCCCGAAAAAAATCGCTCTCCTTCTTGGGTGTAAGAGAGAAATTAATCGTAGTTTATATCGGATAAAAGATAAGAGTTACTTATTTTATGTTTCACCGTGATCGTGTATGATGGTTGAAGTCGGAGGTCGGAAGTCGGAAGTAAAAATAAGAAAGATATAGAGTGCAGGGGGTACAAGTATGGACAAAGGCATTAATATTGCTGACAGGACTAAAGCGTTTGCGGTTAGAATTATCAAGGCTTGTAGCTTTCTTGATGAAAAACCGGGTGTTTGCCGTACTCTTTCTAAGCAACTGTTACGTTCTGGTACAAGTATTGGTGCTAATGTACATGAATCTCGTTCGGCTCAGTCTGATAAAGACTTTTTGCACAAGATGGAAATTGCTTTAAAAGAAGCACGCGAAACAGAATATTGGTTAGAAATTTTAATTGAGTCTGAAGTTGTAGAGAAATCTAAATTTTCTCCGTTACTTCAGGAAGCTGATGAGATAGTGAAGATACTCGTGGCCTCTATACGCAAAATTAAAGATAGATTAAATGGCAATAAATTTCGTAGCAGGAAGATGGTGGTTGCAAGAGATAAACATTCAGTATTCACAACATTCACAGCTACTGGGAACTCGGAAGTGATACCACCCAGTTAGGTTAGGGGTCAAAGCCATGACACTTTTTCCCATATTTTTATCCACACCAACACTTACTCAACATTCTTACTTCCGACTTCCGACTTCCGACTTCCGACTTCCGACTTCCGACTTCCGACTTCCGACTTCCTAATTAAAAAGATGCCAGCAAGAGATATTTTTCATGATGCGGTCAAGCATGGATTAATTGCCGATGGATGGAAAATTACTCATGACCCCTTGCCAGTTAGTTTTGAATTGGGAGATATGTATATTGATTTGGGTGCCGAAAAGTTGTTGGCAGCTCAAAGAGATGAGGAAAAAATTGCAGTAGAGATTAAAAGTTTTGTAAGAACTTCAGCAATTTATGAATTTCACACAGCATTAGGACAATTTATTAACTACCGACTGGCACTTTCTGAGCAGGAACCAGAACGCACACTGTATTTAGCAGTACCAATTGATGCATACAGTTCGTTTTTTGCTATTAGGCTCGTACAAAATATTATTCGCATTCACCAACTGAAATTAATAGTTTATAACCCAGAAACAGAGGAGATTGTGGAGTGGATAGACTAACACAGTACCGTGAAATCGTGCAAAAACTGCTACGTGAATATGCCGAAATTAGTAGTCCTGATTCAGAGGTAGAAACGCAAATAGTATTTGATACCGAACGTGATCATTATCAATTGATGAATGTGGGATGGAAAAATCAACGCCGAGTTTATGGTTGTTTTTTACATATTGATATTAAAGATGGTAAAATCTGGCTGCAACACAATGGTACAGAATACGAAGTTGCTGAAGAACTGGCAAATTTAGGAATTCCTAAGCAAAATATCGTGATCGGATTCCACTCTCCTTTCAAGCGCCAGTTTACAGATTATGCAGTTAGTTAAGTCAATGAACTACAGTACAGATTCTTTACCTGCAATTAAACTTATTTCCCTTGATAGTGAAAGTCCATTGAATATTCAAGGAATAAGGAGTGCAAAATCTGCAAAAATAGCTGCACCCACTGATATTCGATGGATGAAGGTGCTGGAATTTTTACGCAGTAATAACCTTGCACTCAATAGCCGCAAGCTTTATGAACGCGAACTGAAGCGGTTTTTGGTTTGGAGTGAGCTACACTATCATGAGTTACGCCCACGTCACTTCGCGCTATATAAAGAGTATCTGCGGGATGAACTGCGGACTGATGCAGGTAAAGCGCTTTCAAAAAGTAGCATCAATGCGGGAATTGCGGCACTCAAAAGCTTTTTTAAATGGATGTGCTATGCGTATCCTGACATTATTGCTACTAATCCCACACTGGGGATTAAACTGGAAAAAGTGCCACTGCCACCAGCCCAGAGTTTAACTCCAGAACAGATGGAACAGGTGTGGTCAGCATTAGAGTTATTGGGAGAAACAAAACAACGAGATACTGCACTTGTCCACATCCTTAGTCATGGTTTAAGGGCTGGAGAAATTGTCGATTTAAATGTTGGCTCTTTTGATGGCAAGCTCCTGTTTTTACCCGATACCAAAACAAATGAACCGCGCCTAGTGCCACTGCGTCAAGAAAGTCGCCAAGTCGTAACAGAGTATTTACAATTGCGCGAACAGCAGGGGGAGATTTTGACTAGCCTTAGCCCACTGATGATTTCACATCATGCTTCATACAAGGGTGAACGCTTGAGTTATCACGGTATTTACTTCGCTGTAGAAAAAATAGGTGAACTAGCTGTGATTGAAGATTTACATCCTCACTCTTTTCGTCACACCTACGCTACTGATTTATTACTGTTGGGTGTTGACCCTAGCCATGCACGTAAGCTGACTGGACATACTAGCGAGAAAGCTTTTCGGCGCTATACACTTCGCAGTGAACAAGAAGCGGCGATCGCTGCTTACTATCGTGCCATCGGAGAAGAAGAAGTGGAGTAGGATATGCCGAAGCCACTAAATCCCAAGTGTCAATTGTGCTCCAAGCTACCAACTTCAAAAGCTAAGGTGTTGCATGGGACACAAGGAGATGGATGTTGGAATCCCAAAGTCTGTCACAATCGCCGTTCGTTTTATCGTCGCCGAACCCAGAATGAAAACAATGGGACAGAAATTGATGCAATCGCAGTCAAACCACCAGCAACATATTTTGCAGTGCTGTATTTGTATAAAGAACCGGGAGATAAACCATTACACGCCTTGGGTGCTGAACTCTGGCTGGGGCAAAAACCTGTTTGCCGCCTGGAACCAATTCACTGTTTTGGGCTAACGGCTGGCAAGATCCGCGCCTATACAGATCAGGTGTTACAAGCATTTGCTAAACAATATGATGTTTCACTATATCAATATAAAGATATGTTTGAAATTACTTCAAGCTACTGTCCAGTGCGTCCTTGCCCTCTACATCCGCAATCCTAGTGATGACCACATACCGCCAATTAACAATCTGGGATGTGCTTGATGAAATATCAGAAGCTCCGGCGACATCTTCACTTGCACCAGTGTGGGAATGTTTAGATACCGAGCTAGAAAATTTACCTTTGGAGGCACAGTTATCAACCGCAGCCCTTGCCTTCAGTCAAATTGCGGATATTCTCAAGTCTCGTGCCGAAGTGCTGTTGCAAGATACTCGCGATCGCAGTAGTCCTTTGGGCCCCATTATTAGCAACGATATCTTTGCTGGGTTGGTGCGAACCACAATGCAGCTTGATTTAGATGATTTGATAGAACCAGCAATACCACAGACTTTTAGACCACATGGTTCACATCAGTTTGACAATACTGGGGAGGAGCATAACTCTATAGCAGCGCCTGTTGAGAAGGCGAACGTCTTAGCAATGCTGGAGTCAGTGACGACTTTAGAAGATGTTCGCAACTTAGCAAGCGATGAAGATGTTCAAAAATGGCAAACTGCGATCGCACAACATCTTGTAGATATCAAAGATGAGATTTCTTTAGCAAAACTGCAACGTGCCTTGAAGATGCCGATGGTCGAGGTATGGCTGGGATTGCTGCTTGGTGGTTTTATTTTAGAACAGCGTGGAGATTTTTATCGCAATCAAAATCTCTGGATAATTGCAAATGATGCTTAATTGTGGCAGTTCGCCACAGGTACGGGCAACGCGATCATTATCAACTCAAAAATCGACTCTCAACTCGCACACGAGGCTTATATACTTCAAACGTAGTGGAAAAGTCATCCCGCAGAATACGCCATCCGCTGTCACTGCCACAATTCCATCACAAATTTGACTGTTGGTGCGGCTGGACGAGGCTTTACCATACTCTCTATCTTGGTTAAGCGCGTTTGTACTTTATTATAATACCGCCAGAGTGACAAAACGCAGTTGGGGCAGTAAATAAGGAGAATGGTAGGCAATTCTACCAATAGTTTATTGTTAGCGCACCTATCAGGTCTCCTTATTTACTGCCCCCTACCACCGATAGCAATTCCTCATCACTGAATTCCAACAGCATTTCCGAATCCAGCAGTTCCGAATCGGAGACTGCGAGTTGTTATGAGGAGTATAAATATCACGGCAATATTTATACTATTCTCAATCAAAATTTATTCGTACCAAAATTGTTTTAGTTTTGTTCCATCTGTTTTCATCCAAATGGTTGTTACATATCCACAAGGTGAGTGCTGACAAAATCCTCAGAGATACCTGTGCGCGGCTCTTGATTGAGGGCGTTAGTACCCACAGCTTTATGAGGACTGCGTAAACCAGGATGAGCGATGCCGGGATACCGTTGCGCCATATACAGGAGATATCGGGACATCGGACTTTAGCTGCTTTGGAGCGATATCTGGGGGTAACTGAGAAGTAGAAGCAAAACGCTATCTCTGCTTTGGATTTTTGAACTAAGCAGATTCAAAATACTGTGCGCTACACGGCGGAGAACCCAGGCGGTTTGAGCATTTTGATTGGGAGTGGGAGCAGCCTTTTTGAGAGTATTTTAATTCACCAACATCATTGGCTGGCAGAATATTAGGCTTGAGAATAAAATATTTAACTACTTGGAACCAACAACATTCGCTCCTCAATTCCTTCCCAGGTTGTGGGCAACACACTCACCGCTACTCTTTTACAATGGATGATCAGGTAATTAGCGTAGAGATAATTTTCCAGTGGTTTCGCCTCTGACTCAGAGAAATTAATTATAAAGCATCAGAGCAGTACGAGTTATGGCGCTTGCAAAATATAGACTCTATCAAAAATCAGCAAATAGAAATTGCAACACGAACCACAAGTTTTACTTCAACTTTTTCTTTTGTTCTTCGATTACTGAATCAGTGTTCTAGTGAAATAAATGACGATTATCTTATGATGTAGATAGAATCTTGAATAAAAGTGACGTAAGTACCCTGATTTATGTTCTCCAGATGGTAAAACTCGCACCACGAACGCAGATGACGAGCTAATTACTCCGACGGGTTTAAAAATTGGTTGTGATGACGAAATTTACATTTCCAACAAAGGTTTTATCGCTGGACAAGGAGAGGTGCTGCGGTTGAGTTTAGAGAAGGATACATTCAACCCCAATTCAATTTATGACCAGGTGAAGTGCTATACGATCGCGATTGGTGCTGATGGCGATCTGGCGGATGTCTACTATCCAGTTTTGCCAAACTCAACTCCCGATCAACTGCCGATTGCTCTGATGCTCCAAGGTGCTTTAGTCGATAGAGCAGAGTATTCTAACTATGCAGAAAAAGTCGCTAGTTATGGATTTGTTGTGGTTGTTCCGAATCATGAACGAACCAGAACCGGACGAGATGGACAAGTCATTACAGGACTTTTTGCAGATGAACAGCAAGTAAATGACGTGCTTGCTCAAATGAAACTGGAAGCTGCTGATGCTGCCTCAGCGCTCTTTGAAATTGTAGATACCGAAAAGCTAGGACTCTTGGGGCACTCGTTTGGTGCATATGCCGGATTAGCTGCCATTCAAAATATCAATAATCCGACTGTCTGTTGCGGTGACTATACTCGACCGCCTGAACTAAAAGCAGGCATCTTTTACGGTGTCAACTTCCAGATGCCACCCTATAGCGGCACGTTTCCTTCAATCAATAATCAAGGGATTCCCATCGGCTTGATCGCAGGAACGCTCGATGGTATTGCTAATTTTAGTGACGTGGCAACAACCTATGCCAAGATTCAAGATAAACCGAAAGCGTTGATTGCGATCAAAGGCGCGAATCACTATAGCATTGCTAATCAAGATAGTGACCGCGATCCGAATCGACCAACGATCGAGCAAGCAAAGGCAACAGGCGTGATCGGATGCTGGAGTGGACTGTTCTTGCGAGCGAGTTTACTCAATGATCGAGGCGCTTTTAATTATGTGTACAACACAAGCGGCGATCTCGATCCGAACGTGAGTGTGATTAGTCAAACTGTCACTTTATCCTTTAAGTGACAGAAAAATTGACACATTGCTTAAGGTTTTAAAACAAGCTGGTGCATCTGAAGAAGGTTGAAGGAAATCGAAGAAGCCGAAGACCAACTTCTTCAAGCTGATAGTGTTAATTTTTCACCTCCTATAGTTGAGGAAAAACCAGAATCATTCCAGAACTGCGAGAACCTGACTATATTCCATTCCTTGACAATCCTCCAGTTCAATCTGTTGGTAACTCCGGCTGGCAGGTTTCTGATATTTGTCGAGACATCCGCGTGGATGATTTCTGCGGGTGACGGTAGGGTGAGCAAATATATTAGCTCATGGTCTATTGGAGCCAAGCAAAAGTTCTCAACCGCAATTGTTAACACTATTGTTATATAATTCTTGATTATATTTATGTATTCTTCACCGAAAAATCGAAATTACTAATTAAGCTATAGATATACAGACGATAACTATATTGAACTCTATAAACTAGTCGTAGCTAACGCCTTTACAGATATTTCTGGATGCGTTTTAGCATTTAATTATATTGCTCATTATTCGTATAATTAAACGTTTTTTTATTCCTTAATTAACTTGTAGTCCCAAGTATAAAATCCAATTTGATCAGGAACTCTAGTGAATCGTCCTGTCCGATGCCCCCGTGATAATTCATTCAATACCTTGTTCTTAACCTCTCTGACATCAGCCGCATTCTGTTCTCCATAAATTCCAGTGATTACTTCTGAGACGTTGAAAACTTTACCCGCATTCTGTTCTAAAAAAGTAGATAAGGCATCAATTAAGAATTGTCCTTCATAAGTTATGAGTATTGGTATCTCTTTAGGCTGCGGCGGCTTGACTGGTTTATTATTTTTGCGCTTTGCTTGAGAGGATGAATTTTTAGTTTGCTCTTTGGAGAGTAAAGTCAAAGAGAGAGTAAAATAGCCTGGTTCCTTAGGCACACTGAACCATTTATTACTTTCCTTACCCTGAGTTAGCGAAGATTGAACTCTACCTTTTACCACCTTAAATACATCTGGCTCCAGATCTCCGTAGAGCGATCTGACGATAAAATCTATGTGAACACTTGTGCCAATCTCTTCTGCTAATATCTGTTCAATTGCTTCCGAGCGAGTTAGAGACTGATATTGAGGTAGCATGGGAATATCTACCCCGTGGAGTGAAGGCTGTTGAGTTGATGTGTCTAGTAACGAGAATGGCGGAGACTCTGGTGGTTCAGGGGACGGTGCTGTATCAAATTTAGAATCTAACTGAGTTTCAATAAGCGGGAATATCGGCGATTTCGGTAATTCAGAAATGTCGTCATCTGTATCAAGGGTTTCTGGCTCGGAATCGTCTAATTGCAGAGGTTCAAAAGTGATATCTTCAAGAGCATCGTTCTTAGATTCATCAGCGAAGGATAACGACGACTTTTCTTGTTTTTCAGGGCTGGATAATTCTTCTACAGAGGAGGCAGAAGGCCAATTAGATAGCAAAGCTTCTACGTGAGTGAGACTATCTTTGGACTGGGTGTATAACCTTTCATACTCTTCTACAAGAGGAGCGTAATAATCCTGCAATTGCAAAAGTGCTTCTAAGGCATTTTCGGGAGGCTCTAAAGGCAAGGGAGTATTCATAACAATCAATCAATCTTATCAATTTTAGTAATGTAATACTACCTATTGTTGATATTAGTAAAGCAAACAGAGGTAAGGAAGCTCTTAAATTTGAGGGAGAAAACCCCATATTCAGAAGATAAGGGCAGTGGAGACGCGCAAGGACACTTTTCCCGCTCAAAAACACAGCTTCCATGCATATTTTCAAGGTTTAACGCCTCAAGATGCTCAAAATGATGTAGTAGTGCAACTAATTGAACTGTATTAGGCGTTGAACTGATAGTTGCTTCTTAACATCAAGACGAATTGAAACAAATCACAACTTTCGTAGGTTATTGCTCATCATGATGCAAAATAATCCTGAATATTGTCTTGATGACAGCGCAGAATAGTCATTGCTTTGACCTCAATTTGACGAATTCGCTCTCGGCTAAGGTTTAGCTGTTCCCCAACTTGTCTTAAATTTAGTGGCTGCCCATCTTCAAGCCCAAAGCGCAAAATTACCACTTGCCTTTGTATGGGTGTTAGCGATGAAAGCATATTAATCATGTCTTGGCGCAAACATTCAAGAGTAATATCTTCATCTAGGGAGACGCTTTCATCATGCAAGAGTTCGCCCAGTTCTGTATCCTGGTTTTCTCCTACTCGCAATTCTAGAGAAAGTGTTTGACCAGATGCAGTTAGAGCTTCCCGAATTTGGTTCAGCTGCAAGTTCAATTTTTCGGCAATTTCTCCGACATGAGGAAGACGACCTAGTGTCTGAAATAGTTCTCGCTGCGCTTTCTTGATTTTATTGAGTCTTTCGGTGACATGAACGGGCAATCGAATAGTACGGGATTGTTCCGCAATCGCTCGTGTTATGGCTTGCTGAATCCACCAATGGGCGTAGGTTGATAGTTTATAACCACGATTGGGGTCAAATTTTTCAATCCCGCGTTGTAGTCCTAGTGAGCCTTCCTGAATTAAATCGAGCAATTCCATGTTGCGATTCTGGTATTTTTTGGCGATTGAAACCACTAATCGCAGGTTCGCTGTCACCATCTTCTGTTTTGCCCGTTGACCAAGTTTCAGTGTTTGGGTTAACTCGGCTTCAGTTTTATCCAGTGAAGCGGCTAGTTCCGAATTCGTTGGCTGGCGATTTAGTTCTTGTGAGATCACTTGCCTGCGCTGCTCAATTACCATCATCTGCTGCACCTGTCGGGCATAAGCAATTTCTTGGGAGCCTGTCAACAAAGGGATACGACCGATGTCTTTGAGGTAGAGGCGAACCAGATCTGAAGTGGGGGTGGGCATAAAACTTAACAAATTATATAGATAGAAAACTTTTTGGGAAATATTCTTTACTCTATGAACAATCTGCAAGCACTCTTAAAGAAAGTGGCAATCTCTATCTTGTGTTAATTTGATATAACTTTTTAAGTTCATTTTTGGGAAAAGGAAATTCCAAAAGCTTTTTTGGAGAAAACTGGTATTAATAATGAATTTGGCATGATACTTGGCTATTTGTCTTAGGAGCCTGTACAAGCTAAAAATTTACCATAAACTATACTTTGTAATTTAGATTTTACTCATGTCCATCATCGCAGTTATTAATCAAAAAGGAGGAGCAGGTAAGTCAACAATTTCTGTGCATCTTGCGCGATGGCTTCAAAGACAAGGTGAATCTGTGCTAGTTGTAGATGCTGATGCTCAATGCTCATCTTCTAAATGGCTTGCACGATTAGAAAAAGAAATTCCTTGCCAGATCCTTCAAGCACCTGATGCATTATTGGATGAGTTACCTAAGTTGGTTGAATTATACACTTGGGTCATTGCTGACGGGCCTGCTGCTCTGTCCGAAACAACCAGAGCATTGGTTTTAGCTGCTGATCTAGCAATTATTCCATGTCAGCCTGCGGGTATTGACCTTGAAAGCGCCTCGGATACTGTACATCTTATTCAGCAAGCACAGAGGATTCGACGGGGAGAACCTAAAGCCGTAATGTTTGTTAATCGGGCAGTAAAAGGCACTAAGTTAAAAGATGAAGCAATAGAAGTACTTCAGCTAATGCCAAATATCACTGTTCTCAAAAATGTACTTCATCAACGACAGGTTATTGCTGACTGCTATGGACAAAATTCTACTATCTTTGATTTACCTGGATCTACTGCCGGAATTGCTAGACGTGAAATTGAGCAATTATTCAAGAATTCCTTGGAGGTTTTGAATGAGTAAGCCAAGGCAATCACTAAGTCAAGGGCTTTCTGCTTCTATTGCCCAAAAATTTATTGCTGATCCTAAAAGTGTTGAGTCATCTCAAACATTACATATTCAACAAATTCAACTTCCTACAAAACAACCCCGACGCTACTTTGATCCCGAGAAACAAGCTCAATTAGTTAAATCAATTAGAGAACATGGCATTTTAGAACCACTGTTAGTCCGCCCACTAGAAAACGGAAATTACGAGTTAGTTGCTGGCGAAAGGCGTTATCGAGCAGCACAGGAAATTGGATTAAGTGAAATTCCTGTAGTTTCTAGAGAATTAGATGACCAACAGGCTCTCCAAGTTGCATTGATAGAAAACTTGCAGCGAGAGGATCTAAACCCAATTGAAGAAACAGAGGCAATTCTTGACCTGCTATCGCTCAAACTCAACATTAGTACTGATGAAGTTGGTTCTATCCTGAATCGTGCTAACCATGCAAGAAATCGTAATCAAGAAATGGAGGAAAACGTTTTCCTCCAATTTGAAACCATCGAATCTGTTTTATCTGGGCTTGGTAAATTTTCGGCAGAATCCTTTCGTACTAGTCGTCTACCATTGCTTAATCTGCCTGCTGATATCTTAAAAACGCTGCGTGAAGGAAAAATAGAGTTTACTAAGGCAAGAGCGATCGCACAAGTTAAAAATGAAGATCAGCGAAAATCTTTACTCAAGCTAGCACTATCCCAAAATTTGAGTTTAAGAGAGATTAAGCAAAAAATTCAGGAGTTCAATTTCATTGAAAAAGAAACTCCGCCTATTAAAAACTATGTTCAGAGATATTCTGAAATTGGAAAGCAGCTCAAAAAAACATCTGTTTGGAATGAACCAAGTAAACGAGCAAAGTTAGATAAACTACTCTCTCAATTAGAAGAGTTGGTAGGAAAAGTTGATGAATAGTAGCAAGCATAACTTTACACTTCAGTCCATAAGCTCACATGTGGCTTGTAACAAATATTTCAAAGATGAACTGGCAGTTAGAATAAAATCATCTTCCCAGCCCGGCTAAGTTCACTGAAACTCAGGTGCTATGAAATCTACCCAACGTCCATCAAAACCACCTCAGCAGCCAAGATCTAATGATCCTAGCCAAAAGCTTGAACTTGTTACTTACAAACCTGTGGAGCAACCCCAGGAAATATCACAGCCAACCCTCAGTAACAAGCCACAAGCGGCTGTCTCCCAGCAAAAGAACGAGTTACAAAAGCAGTCCAAACCACAACGAGCAGAAAACCAGCAGCTATCAGAGCGCTTTCAGCATATCCAATTTTTAGATTGCGACAAACCAGTAGGGCACATAGTGTTCGAGTGTTGGCACTGTCAGCAGGGGATAATAAGTGAGTTTACTGGAGAGCCAGAAATGGGAGAATACAAAGACCGCCCTTCAGTAGTTCCGGTAAAAGTGGAATGCCCCAATTGTGGGCAGACCGCTATTAGGCTGACTACAGGGGAAGTACTTTCAACAACGGCGATACCTTCACCTTGGCAGCAATGATGACACACGCCAAGATTAAAAGTGATTGGTGAGCGATATTAACTTAGAGATAATGCAAAAGTTAAAATTTTTACCGTCTTTAATGACTGCAATAACAGCGCTTACACTTACCAGTTGCAGCACCGCTACTACTGAACAGTATGAAGCTACAGCACTTACTAGTTACACCTGGCAAGTTAAATATGCTAATAACCTAACCAGCGAACCACAACCACGGATTGAAACCTTTGCTAAGACTTCAGTGTTAAATCAAAATGGAGTAAAACCACCAGGGACAGTTATTGGGCCAGATGATCAAGGGCTATGGTGGCCTACTTTACCGCCGAAACCAAGTGTTGATGAAGTGGAACAACGCAAAAAATCTCAAGAAGAGGCAAGCAAACCCGAATTGTTGAAAGATGTCGAGTACAAACTGACATATAGAGCAGGTAATGCACAGAAGACACTGCCTACTAATTATGATGTGTATCGACAAGTAGTTAAAGCATACCCAACACGGCAGGCTTTGCAATTGACTTTGGGTGTGAATGATAATTCAGTTGAGAAAGCTGAACCTGTAGGCGAGTAGTAACCCATTTTTGTTTTGCTCCTCAAAAATCCTATTAGGGTATATATAGGGGTTATATGCACCCCAAAAACTATTTAGAAATTTGTTGACAATTTAACACCTATATAGGGTATACATAGGTGATGTTTAGGGGACTTTTGGATGATTGATATTTTATACCCCACTTGACACCCAATACAGTTCTGATAAGCTCTTAAGGCTGAGGGAAGCAGGGCAAAACATTCGGCGTAGCTCAGTCGAGCCGTCAAGTCGCGCTCATGCCTAACTATCCCTGCTCCAATTTCTCTTCTTTACTAAGTTTCCCCAAACACATCACTTTCCTAATCGAACTGTATTGCCTTTCGCCTTATGTCCAACATTCACAACTTGCAAAAAATTTTTGCTGCTGGCTTTGATAACGGTTACGGTAGCCTGAAACTTTTAGTCGATGGCTTTGAAGTCGTTCGTGTCCCCAGCTATATTTCTACGGCAGACATGGAAGATGTACCTGGGCGAGTAATTTTTAACGCTAATGCTTACACCGTTGGAGAATCTGCCTTCCGTACAGGACATCACTTTGACCGCAACACAGATAGCAATGAAAACAAAATCAATAATGCGCTGTTGACATTATTGGGTGCATTGGCACATTTGCCACATCGTAAGGCTTGGCATCTCAAGTTAGTCGTCAGCTTACATGATGTTGGTCTGACATCACAGTTGCAACAAATTTTAAACGGAGAATATCAGCCAATTCTTGCTGGCAAACAATCAGACGTGAAGATAGAAGTCCTTAAAGTTGTGCCAGAGGGAATGGGTGCATTGTTCGGGCAGCAACTCCCGCCAAAATTAACCGTTTTAGACTTTGGCAATGGCACGACTCTCTATTCTCGCTACAGCCAGGGGAAGCGAGAAGTACATACCCCTTTTCCCGCAGGTGTAGAAGTTCTCATCGAAGATATCTCCCAAAAAATGAAACATCTAAATGGGGGTAAAGTTGGTGATGTCTCGAAGATTCGATTTTGCCTAGAAATGGGGCATACCAGATACAGCCGGGACATTGATATTAAAGATATCTACATCGCTTGTCTCAAAGATTGGTATGAAAGATATTTAAGGAAACCAGTGAATATGACACTTGATGCCAAACACACTGGAGATGAAATTTGGGCGATTGGTGGAGGTTGCCTCTTACCTGGATTTAGGAAGTTATTAGAGAAGAACGGGTTCAAAATACGGGACAATCCGGTGGAAGCCAATGCTTTTGGACTCCTAGAAATGGCTAAAGCGATTATGAGTAAGAATCCAGTAACCGCCTCTAAGTAAGTGAACCAGAAGAATACTCATGCCAAGAGTAATTCTGAATCTACTAACTAACCATTGTTCGCACTACAGACCAATTCTGGCTGATGATGACTGACAACTGAATTCTATATTAATCACAATGGCAGAAAAACTTGACTTGCCCGCAGAAAAGGTTCGCATCAAAGATAGCTACCGTGAACGCATATTTGCAGAATCACAACAACTAGGTAAAAGTTACCTGGAGACGCTTTACTTTATCATTGATTGCTATTTTGCTTTCAAAAGGGGTGCATTCCCTATGCAACAAGTAGTTACACAACAAGCAGCTTTTACCCCGATGACTCCTGAGCAAAACAACCCTACAGAGCCGACTCAACCATCTACACATAAAACCCAAGAGAATACGGAAAGCCAAACATTCGACCTTGATTTTGATTTGTAACAGTAATATCAAGTTCTTAGCTTTGTTTTGATTAATGCATAGATGTTCTATATAATTGCCATTTTCAAACATTTATATAGAAAAGTTTCGCAAAAAAATAGTTAAAAGCACTCTCTCCGCAATATGAAAATCACTTTGATTGAACAATCAGAAGAAAGACTCCGGCAGGCTATGCTTAAAAATGATGTTTTAGCCTTAGAAGAACTGATTGCCGATGAAGTTGTATTCACTACGCATACCGGTGAATTAATTGATAAGCAGACGGACTTAGAAGCACATCGCTCTGATATTCAAAAACTTGTTTTACTCCAAGGTCAACAACAGCGAGTGCAACTCTACGGTAATACAGCTGTGGTGACGGTTAAAATGGAGGTTGCTGGTACTTTTGAAGGCAAAGCTTTTGTTGGCATCTACCGATACACAAGAGTTTGGGTACAGTCACAGCCACAAGGAAACTGGCAAGTAGTCGCAGGTCATGTTAGCCAAGTAATAGACTAATATAATCCATTAGTGCAAGAGTGTCTAACGCTCACTCATAGCTAAAAAATTTATTCTTCCTCCTCATCCTCATCATATTCGTAATCCTCATCACCATGCTTGCTCCTCGTACCACTTACGTTCTTCTTCTAACGCCGCCTCTCTCTGTATCCTTTTCCTTTCCGCCATTTCTGCTTCTAGGATTTCTTGTTCTCGCTTCTCCCTCTCTAACCTTTCTTGTTGCGCCCTTTCCCTTTCTCGCGTTTCTTTCTCTACCCTCTCCCTCTCTATTTGAATTAGCCGCTGCTCGACTCGTTTACAGTAGAAATCTAAAGCTTTGCCTGTGGCTGCTCCGGTAACTGCACCACCGGACAAAAAGATGAGGGCAGTTTTCCAGCCTGCGATGGGGCCACCACTCAACTCCAAACTAGGCTCATTCAACCATACCAGTAGAAAGAAAATTAGGATTCCAACTACTGTATTAGGGGTATGAGTATCATCAGAACAGGAAACCGGGTTAAGCTTAAAAGCCTTATTCGCTAAGGATTTTCCCGATAACTAAGGTCATTGACTTAAACTTATTATCGAGTTACTACTCAACGATAAAATAAGGGTTTCAGCTTCTAAAAATGTTTGTCTTACTCATGTAATATCTCTTAACCCGGTTTTCTGCGCGAATGCTACTCATACCCCAGAAATAACTAAACGCGAACTTTTGCCATGTATTACGCGGGAAAGTGAAACCGCACTACCATGTAATACATGGAAAGACTCAGAACTTTTTCCAGGTATTACACGGCAGGAGAAGGAGTTAGACAGACTTAAAGCGCAAGTACAAAATCTTCAAAAAGAAAATTCCACACTGAAGGAACACTCCGCAGTTACTTTTGTTCATGACATTGTGGATTTTGATGCGATACACAATCGCATTTTATTTGAATTAAAGTTAGGGCAGCAGGCTTCTGGTTATAAAACTGCCCAAAAAGCTCTAAATAGAATGATTGCAGAGCTAAAAATTTTGGTTGATAGTCTCTAAATCAGCCAAAAAAGCTGTTTCCAAGGCAAAATTTCACATCTTCCAGACATCATGCTTCCTTTGCCAATAATGTGAAGGAATATTTCGCCAACAGCATCCATTGATACTCACGCCCCAGGATGGCGACAAGAGCAGCATCCCTGTAACCAGTGGGAGTGGGGTCATCAAAGCAGGCTTGCATTAAATCAGCAATCTCTTTCTCTTTAAGGGCACGTCCCCGCAGCTGCTTTGTGACTTTCACATTGGGGATATCTACAGCACGAGCAAAATCAACAGCGTCCATTAACTCTAACCGTAGGGCTTCTTTCAAAACTCGCCGCAAAGCACACAGCATTTTGTTGACATAAGCTGGTGAGTGCTTCTCTATTAATGTAGCTCGTACCGCCGCCGTATGTTTATAACGCAGCGCTGCCCAGTTGAGAGTCAGAGCATCACAACTATTATTAGTTAACAGTCGAGCGATCGCATCTAAAGCGAGCTGCATTGTTGGAGGTGAGCCAGAGGAAAGTCTTGACAAATAGACTGCTGCGGGGTGGTAAGGATTCAGGTCTAATATTGCGGAAGTAAAGAAGGGCAAGACTGAGAATTATCAGAATCAGCAATTAGAGCCTGTGCAAAAAAATCAATCACAGACCGACCTTGACGGCGACAAGTTTGCACCA
>NZ_VJXY01000020.1 GCF_014831675.1 Komarekiella delphini-convector SJRDD-AB1
ATTTCACAGCACCTATATTCACGACACCTACAAAAAATCGCGATCGCTGCTACTCCTTGACTCATTAATCGCATAAATGCCTGTAATCATTATGGAGCATAGCTTAGAGCTTTTCTTAGTGCCATTCGTAACTGACTATACTTACGATGCTAACAGTCGACTACTCAATGGCTCTAACTCTCTTTTTTCCCCTATTACCTATACCTACGATGCTAACGGTAGTCTAACATCTAACTCCTTTTTTGACGGTGTGTTTTATGCTTTCATCTATACCTACGATGGTAACGGCAGACTGGCAACTGTAAGAACCGAAGAAACTTACAGATATGGCTTCCAAGTAACTGTGTCTACCTATAACTATGATCCCGAAGGTAATCTAACATCTATCAACTCCACAGTCGATGTAGACAATGGCAGCTTCACAGCTGAGACCGTCTCTAGTTATAGTTATGATGCTGACGGTAATTTGATATATCAAAGCAGTGAAGATGTTCCACTTGACTCCTTTGCTATTTCTAAAAGTGTTACAACCTACACCTATGATGCAGAAGGCAACCGCACATCTGTAAGCTCTGGGCCAGACGATGATGGTGACGGCAAAGCTGACTATACCTCCTATACTACTACCTACGATGCTAACGGCAATGTCACATCAGAAATCTCTGACAACAATGGCGACGGTAAATTTGAGTCTGTAAACACCTATACTTATGATGCCAATGGCAACCTGATATCCAGAAGCTATGACGGAGATGGTTCCTTTATAGCTGATTCTGCATTTAAATATACTTACGATGCCAACGGCAACCGATTATCCGAAAGCTATGACAATAATGGTGACGGCAAATTTGACTTTGTAAGCACCTATACTTACGATGCTAACGGTAATCTCACATCCGACAGTAGAGACGAAAATGGTGATGGCAAAATTGACTACATTGTTACCACTATCTACGATCGCATAACTACAACTGAAGACACTGACGGTGATGGTAAGCCTGATGCAGTCACTACCTACAATTACAACACCAGCAGCAAGCTAATATCTGAGCAGACTGACAACAATCAAGATGGGATAATTGATGCAGTCACTACCTACAGCTACGATACTAGCGACAAACTGGCAACCAAGAACTTTGACGCAGGTAATGACGGCATCATTGACGCACTTACTATATATAGCTACGATGCCAGTGGCAAGCTGATATCTGAGGAGTTCGACAGTAGAATTGATGGACTCAGTGACACCCTCACCACTTACAGCTACAATGCCTTGGGTAATCTGACAACTAAGACTGTTGATGCTGGAATTGTAGATGGTATTCTTGTCTCAGTTACTAGCTACAACTATGATGCAAGCGGCAAGCTGATATCTGAGCAGATTGATGACAACAATGATGGTGTCACTGACCAGCGTATCAGTTACATCTATGGTGATAAGGGTAAACTCGTATCCAAGACCATTAATGATGATCCAGTACAGAATTTAACCCTCAACGGTGGCAATGGTGACGATGAGTTAATTGGTGATGCTGGCAATGACACAATTTATGGTAACGACGGGAACGATGAACTGTTGGGGTTAGCTGGCAATGACACAGTTTATGGTGGCGACGGTAACGATGATTTAGTGGGATTTGATGGCTATGATCAACTCTTCGGTGGTAAAGGTAATGATCAACTATCAGGATTTGACGGCAATGACCAACTTAATGGTGGTTACGGTAGTGATACACTCATTGGTGGTGCTGGTGGAGATATCCTAACTGGCGGTAATCGTAGTGATATCTTTGTGTTTGGGTCTTTGAGTGATTCGTTGCTGTCTAATTTTGATGTGATTAAAGATCTGAAGATTGGTGTAGATATCATTGATGCACCTCGTGCCGTGAATGCCTTAAATGTTGGCCAATTTGGTGCTATTAGTAGCCTGACCGAGGCTAGAATCCAGGACTTATTGGACACAACTGCTTTTGTAGCAAATCAAGCGGCTACGTTTAGTCTAGGTCTGGCTACAAATGTAGTAGATGGTAATGTGCGGACGTTCTTAGCTATTAATGATTCTACTAATGGATTTGACGCCAAAACTGATAGCATCATTGAAATTACTGGTTACAGCGGTAATTTAGGTGCGCTGTCGATTGTTTAACTAAGTGAGTTAAGTTTGGCTGAAGGTAATTGGACTTGTCTAAAAATTTTACATCCGCTCAAATTAAACGTTTACACCCATTTGCGATCGCCTTAGTTACTAACTCCATACAAGGGGCTATCGCTTTTTTTTCTTTTAGCGTTCTCCTTTACAGTCAAGTCGCATCAGCAGGCTTGACTTTACCCCTACGCACCAAAAAGGGAATGGTGGTTTCGGCTCATCCCTTAGCTAGTGAAGCAGGAATTTTGATGTTACGCAAGGGTGGTAATGCAGTTGATGCAGCCGTAGCCACAACATTTGCTATTTCTGTAGTCGAACCTTTTTCAGCGGGAATCGGCGGCGGCGGCTTTTTGTTGATGCATTCAGAGAAAACTGGGGAGATAAAAGCGTTAGATTTCCGCGAACGCGCACCCCTCAAAGCTACAAGAAATATGTATTTGGATGCACAACGGAAGGTGCGTCCGAATGTAAGTGTAAACGGTTATTTAGCGGTGGCGACACCGGGAACCGTAGCCGGACTTTATGAAGTTCATCGTCGCTATGGTAAGCTGTCTTGGCAAGAGGTAGTGAAACCTGCGATCGCTCTTGCTAAAGATGGCTTTGTTTTAAGTCCTCAAGTTACTTGGCGTTCGATCCCAGAGTACAAAAACCGCAAGCAAGCAATTCTCGACAATCCGGCGGCGCGGGAAATTTTCATTCGTAACGGCGAACTGTATCAACCAAGAGAAAAGCTGGTGCAGCGTGATTTAGGACGCACATTAGCAGCAATTGCCCAGAATCCCCAAAGTTTTTACACCGGAAATATTGCCCAGGCGATCGCTTCCGATATGGTAAAAAACGGTGGTTTAATTACTCTAGAAGACCTTAAAGCCTACAAACCAATTTGGCGGACTCCCGTGTGTGGAAATTTTCGCAAAGCTAAAATTTGCTCAATGCCACCACCTTCATCAGGAGGCATTCACCTATTGCAGATATTAAATATTATTGGTGACACTGATTTAAAATCTTTAGGTTGGCATCATCCCGATGCTTTACATTTGATGGTAGAGGCGATGAAGATTGCTTATAGCGATCGCTCGCAATATTTAGGCGATCCAGATTTTGTCAAAGTTCCTTCACAAGAACTGCTCAGCCCAGCATACGCCAAAAAACGCCGTCAAGAAATTAATATGAAGATGGCTCGACCCTCAACCGAGATCAAGCCAGGACTCAATACAATTCCCAATTCAAAATCTTCTGAATCCACTCAAACCAGTCATCTTACTGTTGTGGACGAACAACGTAATGCCGTGAGTTTGACTTTCACGATTAACTTAGGGTTTGGTGCTGGTGTGGTGACACCAGGAACCGGGATTGTTCTCAACAACGAGATGGATGATTTTGCAGCTGCGCCAGGAGTGCCTAATGCTTTTGGTTTGATTGGCAACGATGCCAATAGCATTGCACCTCGCAAAACTCCTTTATCCAGCATGACTCCCACAATTGTTACAGAAAATGGACGCCTCCGCATGGCAGTGGGTACACCTGGAGGTAGCACCATCATCACCCAAGTATTGCAAGTTATCCTGAATGTGCTGGAATACAACATGGATGTCGGTGCGGCGATTTCTGTTCCACGCATACATCATCAATGGCTTCCAGATGAGTTACGCTCAGAAGCCTGGAGTTTGGATGCTCTCACTCTGCGAGACTTACGCCGTCGAGGACACAATATCAAGGAAGCGACTCCTTGGGGTAATGCTAATGCGATCGCCGTCACAAAGGATGGAACTTTAGAAGGAGCGGCCGATCCCCGTGGTGAAGGCTCCCCTAGAGGGTGGTGAGGGGGAGTGGGGGAGTGAGAGCAGGGGGAGCAGAGGGGCGGAGGAGCAGAGGGAGAATAATAACTCTTGACCCTTGACTCTTGACTCTTGACCCTTGACTCTTGACCCTTAACTCCTAACTACTGATTTTGAATTGTTGACTCTGCGAAACTGCTACCAAATTCATTTGCCCGTGCGCTATGTACTAATGTCCAGCCAGCTTTGAGAAGTTTTTGGTAAGTTGCCCAGCCTTTAGAACCGCCTGGTATTTGATAATCTGGTACTGCAAATTGCCCAAAAGCTGTGTAGGGACGCCAAGGTTGATTGGGTGCTATCTGCAAATGCAAGATTTTCTCTCCATCGCTGCCAAACTTAGATAACCAGCACATTTGTCGATGCATTGCAAACTCCTTTGCTTTTCTCTGATAAAGCATAATGGCAGACTTTTGTCAAGGCTAACCTCACCCTTGTGGGGGACTTTTTTACCTAACGGGTTAGGTAAGCAAGATTAAGCACTATCTAATCAAGGATAATTACTTAACATTTCAACCCCATAAGGGCAGTTGATAGTAGGACACAAAGATAAACAGCCTTTACCTTTACCCTAGGTCAAGATTCCTCTAATGTTATCCGCGCTTTTTGCAATTGTATGTATCAACAACTACTATTTAAGCTGAGGTTTGCAATCAAACTATTTGTTGTTCTGGTTACATTAGTGCAGATTTTAGAAGTTATTTATGCAGTTGCGTCAAATCCAAAATCTGCACTTGGCGTTAGAGGGATGGAGCATACAACTTGTCGCCGACAATCCCGCGAATTGTCTCTACTAACTGGGTGTATGCAAAGTCAGACAAAACAGGTTTTGCATCTTCTATCTGAATCGATTGCTCTAAATCAATCCACGATTTGCAGCCACCGTACTCCGAGCGATAAGGAATTTCTTGCTCTTGGGGTAGTTTGTAAGTCCGCAGGAGGAGAATATATAGAGGTTGACGTGGTTTCCATTTGAGGCGATCGCTAATAAAATGCTCGTTCCAAATATGGAAAGGGAGTAAGGCGTCAACAATAGACTCGTTACTTACTGGCAAAATATCAGTAATTTCAGCCCAACTGCCGATGCGAATTGTTTCTGGATGCCAACCTGATGTTACTGGATAGACATGATTGGCATACTCAGCTTTGAGCATGAAAGCTTGTTGATGTTCATAAGTAGGGTAAAGCAAAATCTGCTCATGAGCAACTTGGAAACGTCCACTCCGTTCATGGATACCACCTTTACGGAGCAACATAATTGTTTTGCCACTTTCTAGGGCATTTATGGCAACTGCCCATTCTTTGAGAGCGTGGATAGTGGTTGCTTGCATAGGTATTCACTTAGCAGTGTTTTAATCATAGGTTAACACCTGGTGTGTTGAGCATTGCCCACACTATTGCTACTTAATGATAAGAAATTAGCAATATTCTTAGTTTAATTATATCTAGAAACAATTCTGCTAATTCTCTATTCTTTAATCAAAACCAAAATGATTAAATTCCTACTATAGCAATTTGATTTAAAAATATGTAAGTAGTTTAAAAAATAAATTTCTTCTAAATAATTGCTGTATTAAAAATTACCAATTATTGAAATTAACTATACTATAGACAGACGAAATGAGAAATTAACAAAGTTAAATTTTAAAATAAATGCCTACATGCAAGTTGTAAACTTCTGATTTACATCGTTAATTGTATTCAGAAGTAAACAAGAGTTGTGCTTACAGTAAATTGCTTATCAATTTAAAAGTCTTTTAGCTTTTAACTCAGGAAATATCGATGAGGAGAAACTCACAAATGTTTCTACCACTGAAATACAGCCATATCCAAATGTTAAAGCAATCATTCAAATTAGTTATTTTAACTTGTACATTTGTATTAAACTCTGCTCCAGCGATACCATTAGCTTCTGAGCTATCAGTTACTTCTCACACTTCATCCCAAAATTTAGTTGTTAATAATTCAAATAATTTACCTCTTCATCTCAAGATAAGTCTTAGCGATCGCCAAGTAACTCTCTATCGAGGAAAAACCCAAATTAAAAGTTATCCAATAGCAGTAGGACGCCAAGGTTGGGAAACTCCAATAGGCAATTTTCAAGTACTTAATATGTTGAAAAAACCTGCTTGGATAAACCCTTTCACCGAAAAAGCCATACCTGGAGGACATGCTGCAAACCCTCTTGGTAACTACTGGATTGGATTTTGGACAGACGGTAACAATTGGGTTGGCTTTCATGGTACTCCTAATCCTGATTCAGTGGGCAAAGCTGTCTCACATGGTTGTATTCGGATGTACAACCAGGATATTCAGGAATTATTCCATCAGGTGGATTTAGGAACACCCGTGACTGTAGAACCATAGCTGAGGTAGTGTCTTCATTTACAGCTGTCTACTTCAGCTGCGTAAGATGAAGAAGGAATTATCAACTCAGAATTTAAGCATGGAAAAGCGATCGCTAGGTAAATCGGATGTGCAAATCACACCCATTCTGATGGGAACTTGGCAAGCTGGTAAAAAAATGTGGGTGGGAATTGAGGATGCTGACTCAATTAAAACTATCCGAGCAGCATTTGAGGCTGGGATCACCACAATTGATACTGCTGAAGTTTATGGTGAAGGGCATTCTGAGCGCATTGTAGCCGAAGCTCTATCTGATGTGCGCGATCGCGTAGAATATGCCACAAAAGTTTTCGCTAACCATCTAAAGCATGATCAAGTAATTGAAGCTTGTGAGCGTTCCCTAACAAACCTCAAAACCGATTACATCGACCTTTATCAAATTCATTGGCCATCCGGTGCTTTCAGTAGTGAAATAGTGCCAATTGAGGAAACTATGAACGCTCTGACTTCACTCAAAGAGCAAGGTAAAATTCGAGCAATCGGTGTTTCCAATTTTTCTCGCGTTCAATTGGCAGAAGCCTCAAAGTATGGACGTATTGATAGTTTACAACCACCCTATTCTTTGTTTTGGAGACAGATAGAAAAGGATGCAGTGCCTTATTGTGTAGAAAACAATATTTCTATCCTGGCTTATTCGCCTTTAGCACAGGGATTGTTGACAGGTAAATTTAAGCCTGGTCACAAATTTGACCCAGCAGACAACCGTGCGAAGAATAAGCTATTTCAAGGCGAAAACTTTGAACGTGCCCAACAAGCTTTAGAAAAACTGCGTCCCATAGCTGACCGTCATAATTGTACCTTGGCACAGTTGGCTTTAGCGTGGTTAATTGCCCAACCCCAAACAAATGCGTTCACCAAAGGTGTTGGCAACGCCATCGCTGGAGCTCGTTATCCCGAACAAGCAGCAGCAAACGCACTAGCTGCTGAGGTTAAACTTTCTGCTGCTGAACTGACAGAAATTGATGCCATTGGACGCATCGTTACAGACCATTTTGATGATAGTCCAATCATGTGGAATTGGTAAATTGACTTGTGGTTTTGCACAGTAGCTAACATCTATATTGCAAAATCCAACAAAACATCAACTTTAGTAAACTCAGGGTTGCAACTCAATAACTAAGTGATAACTTAAATAGTAGGACACCAAATAAGGAAAAACCAAACTAAATGGGTAAATGACCTGGTGTCTCCTGTCAGTAACCCAAGCAAATCTCAGCATATCAATAATATGTAAGTGGCCAAAAGCCTGATTTCAAAGGCAAAGCCAAATCCCAAAGCGGAAAAACGCAAGAATGCTGGATTTGTTAGTTTTATGTCCACCTTAGTTGTTAACTCTCGATTGCTTACAAAGTTTAATCACTTGAAAATCCTAAATCCGAGAAAACCTGGTCAATCCTGACTAGGTTTTTGGATTTTTAGGGTGTTTTTTATTATCAAACTAATAAAATTATTTATTCGCGGGTAATTTTCCAGCAGGGAATACAATAGGACAGCAACATTTCCTGGTGGGAGAGTTAAATGAAAATTTATAGCTTTTTCAAGAATATTACTACAGCCACTATCATAGCTAGCCTTTCTTTTGCCTGTGAACCAACTGTTAGCACAAAAACAGAGCCAGCAAAGACCACTGAAAAATCTAAATCACAACCAAATATTGTCTATGGCGAATTAATTATTAAAGAACAATCAGATTATTTGATGATTCCAGTTAGTCGAAAAGATATAAATAAAGAAAGGGATAATTATTTAAACTCTTCAGGTTACTCTGGAAGAAATAGCAATTTTTCTAATATTATATTTTATCATAAACAAAATACTGAAACTCATCTTCTATTAAATAAAAAAGCAATCATAACTTCCTTCGATTTATTGGAAGTAAAAACAACAGGCAGACCACCCACTAGATTTTGGTTGTATAAAATCCTAGACCAAGATACAAATGCAGACAACAAACTAAATAATGAAGATGCCGTTATTGGCTATCTTTCTGATTTATCAGGTAAGAATCTCCAGCAGATTACTCCAAATAACACCCAAATTATCAATTGGGTTGTTATTCCTAGCCAAAACGCAATTTTTCTTAAATTTCTTAAAGATTCTGATAACAATAAAAAATTTACAGAGGCAGACAAGACAAATTTTATTAGAGTTAACTTGGATAAACCTGGTATGGGGACTGAGATTATCAGTAATCAAATAGAACAAGAAATTGAATCGTATTTTCTTAAATAAACCTTTTACAAAAATCTAACCACTGTCTGAGAAAGTTCTGATGTTTGGCAACCGATCCTCCGACTTTCCGTAGACGAACATCATTACAGTAATAAAAAAACCTTACTAAGCTAATTGGCTAATTGCGATCGCCATGCCTCACAACTGCCATCATGGGGCATTGTAATTCTTCTCCATGCCTAGAAACTCTCAATAATGTTATGAAAGCTTGACATATATCTGAGGACTCAACAGCTTCTATGGCTGTAATGTTATGATTACATGACATTTTGATCCCGAAAGGACTGATAAATTCGTGAAACAAGCAAAAAAACGTCTTGAGACCCCTTGATCCCAACAGAAGGTTACTGGTTATATATACTTATAGAAACAACTCCTCCGATCCCAAAGAAATGCTGACTATGGCATAAATAGGAATTGAAAGTGAGTCACTCTCAATTTAAAAACAGACTAAAAAACTTAAAAACTGGGCAAAACCAGGAGTCAGGAATAAGAAATTCATCTGGAGTGGATGACATTTTATACAGCATTCTTTAACCAGGGGAAATCATTTACCGCTTAAACTACTGGAGGCCAAACAAATGGCAAAAGAACGCCCACCGTTAGAAGAAATGACATTACGGCAACTACGCAGAGTTGCCAGCGAATATAGCATCTCTCGCTATAGCCGAATGCGGAAATCGCAACTGCTGGCATCAATTCAAGAAGTCCAGCGCAGCAAAACTTCGCTTACCCCATCTCGCTCACTGGAGGCACAGGAAACCGTGGAAGCAGCAAAATTTGAATTAGGTCAGGAAGATCGTACTGGTGGTTCCCTCGCTGATGTTGACGAAGGAATTGCGGATCTGCCAGCAGGTTACGGTGATAGCCGCATTGTACTTTTACCACGAGATCCTCAGTGGGCTTACACTTACTGGGATGTTCCTAATGAACATAAAGAGGAGCTGCGCCGCCAAGGAGGACAACAACTGGCACTGCGGATTTATGATGTCACCGACATCAATATCGAGTACCAAAGCCCTCACAGCATTCAAGAATATCCTGCTGATGAACTAGCAAGAGAATGGTATCTGCCAGTTCCAGTGAGCGATCGCGATTATGTAATTGATGTTGGCTACCGTGCTGCCGATGGTCGCTGGTTAGTATTAGCCCGTTCTACAAAAGTACACATTCCTCCCGTCTATCCTTCCGATTGGATTGAGGATGTCTTTATCACTGTGAACTTTGAAGAGGATTTGCGTGGACAGACTCAGTACGAACTAGTTCCCCCTGCCAAGAAGATAGCGACTGTGAATGGCAATGCCAATGCCTATGGCAATGACAATAGTAACCCCTTATACGACCAAATCTTTGGCTTGGCTGAGTCCGCCGAAGCCCAACGAGTTGCTGGTTCTATCTTCGGTTCCATGCAGCAAGTACCAAGTTCTGCGCGTCCCGAACAAGCTATCAGTTCCTACGTTTTCCCATCTGGTGTGGGTATGTGGGCAGTTCCTACCGTGTCTGGTTTAACCATGTCTGGCGTAGGAATGTCGGGTGTTGGCTTCTCAGCTTCCGCTGTACCAGTACGTCCACGCCAGTTCTGGTTAATTGCTGATGCTGAACTGATTGTCTATGGTGCAACTGAACCCGATGCTACCGTAACGATTGGTGGTCGTCCAATTAAGCTGAATCCAGATGGTACATTCCGCTTCCAGATGTCCTTCCAGGATGGTTTAATTGACTATCCAATTTTGGCTGTGGCTGCTGATGGTGAACAAACCCGATCAATTCACATGAAGTTTAATCGTGAGACACCATCCCGGAATACCAACACCAAAGAAGAAGCTGTTCTAGAATGGCTCCCTTAATTAGTTCTTAGATGAACTCAAAGCTGAAATTTTAAACTTTCCCCGCTATAGTTATCCTATAGCGGGTTTTACATTACATGTCTACAAAAAAAATAATTCTATTACTTATCTCGATCATTGCAGTAAGCTTATTCTCAGGTTGTACAGAGATTGCAGCAAATTCAATACCCAAAGCATCTAAAACTTGTTTTGGTAAAGATAGCAAATTCAGTATTGAATTTTTCAAAACCAATAATCGAGGTGAAAAATATGAAAGAGGCATCAACCATGTAATTATTTTTAATCCCAAATCAGATAAATTAGATTTCAAAGTTAATGTTGGTCTCTCTCATCAAATATATGCTAAGGATTCTAGGGGAAAACTGCGTCAAGAATATATACAAAAGCAATTTCGCGAACTCATAGCTGATGGAAATGCAAAATTAAACAGACAACTACCCATTGCTGCAATTAATGCTGACTATATAGGTACTGATGATCGACCACAAGGCTTAAATATTTCTCGTGGCATTGAGTATTCGGGAGCTTTTAAAAATAAGCGTTCTTCTTTTGGTATATCAGGAGGTACACCCAAGCAGCGACAAGCTACCATCCAGGCTGGCAGAAGAAAAAATAATATTCTTAATTATAATTTGGTGGGAGGTAATGGCAGATTCTACCGTCAAGGTAAGTTTAAAGATATTTGTCAAGACTTAGGAGAATTTGCTTGTAAAAATGCGACTAATCGCTCTATGGCAGCTATCACCAATCAAGGGTATGTAATTCTGTTGGTGAATGACGCAAAAGCTAATTCAGCTATTGAAATCTCTCAAGTTAATCAAGAATTACTACCAGATATATTTGACGAAGTCTTGGAAGGAATTGCCAGCAATAACTGTTTAGGTAAGATTCAAGAGGGGATATTATTTGATGGAGGTATGTCTCCAGGATTGTATTACAATCAGAAAATATATGTAGAAAACTCTGGGCCAATTGGGTCAGTTTTTTTGATTTATAAAAAAACACAATAATTAAAGGATTAAGTGCAATCAGGTTTTATCTAATGGATAAACTGATGCACCCGATGAACCTCAGAGCAGTACGCTAGAGGCTAGAGCCAAGAAAAAACTATGACACATGAAGAAATTGCGGCTACCTTAACAGAATTATTTAGCACAGAAGCTATTGCTGCGATCGCACCAGGCTCATGGCAAGTAGACACTCCTAATTTTCGGCTGTTGGTACTGCTTTCCGAAGATAATACTTGGCTGCGAGTTTTACTACCTATTGTACCCGCACAAGAAGCCCAACCTTTTTTAGCACAGTTACTAGAAGCTAACTTTGATGACACTCAGGAAGTACGCTACGCTTTGTATGAAGGGGTAGTTTGGGGAGTATTTCATCACAACAGTGAAACTTTGGTAAGTGCAGATTTATTCAACGCAATTAACAGACTTGTGTCTTTGCATCAGACTGGATTAAATAACGTCTTTAATCAACTTGTTGAAAGCCGCATTCGGCAAATTGTCCAAGCAGCAAAACAGCAAGGACAATCTCTTCAAGCTACTATGCAAAACCTAGAACGCTTTTACGCAGAAGGTTTACTGGGTGAAATAGAGCAAACCCCAGAGGCCCAAGCAGAAGTGTTAGGTGCTTGGCGGCGTCAGTTAGAACGCTTATGGAATGAAGGTTGATTTTAATTCATAATATAAATTTATATCCTACTCTGTCTACAAAAAGGCATCGGGAAAACCTATTCCTTGTCGCTAGGTGATGAAAGACGCCCCAACGCCGTTGACAGTTGACGTTTGACGGTTAACAGTCAACACGAAATCCCATCACCTTTTAGGAGTGGGATGAGCTTAAAGAATTTGTTTACAGAATTTACATCAATTTGAAAATAAGTTATTCATTATGGATATCATTGAAATCCTCAAACAAGACTATCAAAGATTTCCAGTTAATCAAACTTACAATATTTACGCTCAAGACGTTTATTTCCAAGACCCGCTGAATAAATTTCATGGTGTTAAACGTTACAAATGGATGATTAAATTCATTGAGACTTTTTTTTTAAATCCCAAAATGGACTTACACGATATTAAAAAAGATGGAGACACAATTAAAACTGATTGGACACTCAGCTGGAATACTCCCCTCCCTTGGAAACCACGAATCTCTATCCCTGGCTGGAGTGAATTAAGTCTTAATTCTGCTGGTTTGATTGTTTCTCATATTGATTATTGGAATTGTTCGCGCTTCGACGTGGTAAAACAGCATTTCTTTTCCTTAAACAGTCGATAATGTAAATGTAAATAAATGTAAAAAATTCTTAGTCAGGACAGAATCATCCATGCGTGTAATTTTGATGACTGGCAAAGGCGGCGTGGGGAAAACCTCCGTTGCTGCTGCGACTGGCCTCCGTTGCGCGGAACTAGGTTATCGCACACTAGTTTTGAGTACAGACCCCGCTCACTCTTTGGCAGACAGTTTTGATCTGGAACTGGGCCATGCGCCGCGAGAGATTCGCCCAAAATTGTGGGGTGCGGAATTGGATGCGTTGCTAGAACTAGAGGGAAACTGGGGTTCTGTGAAGCGTTATATTACCCAAGTTTTGCAGGCAAGAGGTTTAGAAGGGGTGCAGGCGGAAGAATTGGCAATTTTACCAGGCATGGATGAAATTTTTGGCTTGGTAAGGATGAAACGTCATTACGATGAAGGCGAGTTTGATGTCTTGATTATTGACTCAGCCCCTACTGGTACAGCATTGCGACTACTAAGTTTACCGGAAATCGGTGGCTGGTATATGCGTCGTTTTTACAAACCATTTCAAAACATTTCGGTAGCACTTAGACCTCTTGTCGAACCTCTTTTTAGACCAATCGCTGGTTTTTCCCTCCCAGACAAAGAGGTGATGGATGCACCTTACGAGTTTTATGAACAAATTGAAGCTCTGGAAAAAGTATTAACAGACAATACTCAAACCTCAGTGCGTCTGATCACGAATCCAGAAAAGATGGTGATTAAAGAATCTCTCCGTGCTCATGCCTATCTAAGTTTGTACAACGTTGCCACAGATTTAGTAGTAGCTAATCGCATCATTCCTAGCGAAGTACAAGACCCATTTTTCCAACGTTGGAAAGAGAATCAACAACAATACCGTCAGGAAATTCATGATAATTTTCACCCTTTGCCTGTAAAGGAAGTTCCGCTTTTCTCTGAGGAATTATGTGGATTGCCAGCATTAGAACGGCTAAAGGAAACTCTGTATAAGGATGAAGATCCGACTCAGGTTTATTACAAAGAAACGACTATTAGAGTCGTGCAAGAGCAAAACCAATACAGCTTGGAACTTTATTTACCTGGTATTCCTAAAGATCAAATTCAACTGAATAAAACTGGAGATGAATTAAACATTACTATTGGCAACCATCGGCGTAACTTAGTATTACCGCAAGCCTTAGCAGCACTCCAACCATCAGGAGCAAAGATGGAAGAAGACTATCTGAAAATTCGCTTTAGCGACAATGTAAGAGTTTAATTTTGCTTAAACGGTAAGATCTAGACAAAAAGCCAGCACTAAAAAGCAAAAAGTTTTTATTTTAGCTTGTACAGACGTAAAGAATATTATGTCTGTACTCTTTGCTTTCAATAATTCGGATTGTATATTTTTAACACTAGACCTGCCGTAAAAATAAACGCTAAAACAATGCAAATCGTTCCAATATCATTTTCATTGTTCCTTGTGAACGTCGCTTATGTAGCCTCTTGCATAAGTCGAACCACTGACAAGCACTTTGAAAAATTTTGCGCTCCTCTTACCCGGATGCGTAAACTTTTTGCTGTGTTTACCGATGTTTATCTGTGGTTTATTTTGATCTTCTTCCGATTTTTATAAGAAGTCTACTGATGACCTAAAGTATATATTATAGAATTTTTTAAATTGCTTGCTCGAAGTTATCTTATTTTTATAGCAATTCTTTAGTTATACTGTACGTAAAAATGTAGTAAACATATTAATTAAAATATAATCAATATTAACGCATAATTTGAATGTAAATAATAAATTTAATTTGCTATAAGCCGATGTAATTTACTAATCAAGTTCCTGTTGTTATGAATTTTTAGTAAATAAATTGATAGTGTCTTGCCAGTAGTTTTACTGAAGACAAGTTGATTGATTAAATTTAAAAATGTCTTTAGATTTAATTATGTTTATTGGCAAATTGTTAATTTATTTTACTATAAACAATGACATTAAACGATGAAAAAGACTTACAAGTAAGTCGTTATGAAGAAAGTTTACTAAACCGCATTACAAACCGTATCCGCCGAACCCTAGAGTTGGAAGAGATTATTACAGTGACAACAGCTGAGGTGCGATCGCTGCTTGGAACTGATCGAGTGATGATTTACAAGTTTCATGCTGACGGTAGTGGTCAAGTCATTGCTGAGTCAATTTACAATAATCGATTACCGTCGCTGCTAGGGCTAAATTTTCCAGTTGATGACATTCCCCTCCACGTGCGTGAAATGTTTATCAAGTCACGGGTACGTTCTGTTGTGAATGTGGATACTGGGGAGATTGGTCAAAGTCACCTGCGTGACTTGGAAAATGGAGAAACTATATTAGAGGAGATACGTTACCGCCCTGTAGATTCTTGTCATATTGAATATTTGACAGCTATGGGGGTAAAGTCCACTATAGTAGCGCCTATTCTTGATCAAAATGAACTCTGGGGGCTGCTGGTATCTCATAACTCTGAAACTCGGTTTATTTCAGAATATGAATTAGAAGCGGTACAGATGGTAGTTGATCAATTGTCAGTAGCGATCGCCCAAAGTACCCTCTTGACCCAAGCTCGCCAGAAAGCTGAACGGGAAGCTATCATTAACCGCATTGCTACCCTACTGCATTCACTACCCACGATTATATTACAACCAGCTCTAGAAGCGGCTGTAGCTGCTTTTGATGGTATTGGTGGCAGGCTTTGCATTAGAAATGAAGCCTTGAATTTCCAAAATGGCAGCGTTCAGAGTTTAGCAGAATGTTTGATCCCAGGAAATAATTGTGCCAAACTTTATACTTCTGGACAACAGCCTATAATGTCAGAACAAAATATTTATCCATTGATAGAACAGTATAGCGTCTGGCAGGAACATTACAAGTCTGGTAAATATGACATTTGGGCAATTTCAGACATATATCAAACTCCCAGCTTGCGAAGTTTACAAACTAGTTTTCAACTAACTAAAATTCGCAGCATGTTGATGATTCCGCTCCAGTATCGTCAGCAATTGCTGGGCTATTTAAGCATTTTTCGCAACGAAATAGATACAGAAACTCTGTGGGCGGGTCAATTTGACCTTGATCAAAGGCAACTTTATCCCCGTCAATCGTTTGAAGTTTGGCGGGAATCTAAAAAAGCTCAAGCACGCAAATGGACGGATGAAGAGATTGAACTAGCTAGAGAACTTGGCAAACATTTTGCTTCAGCAATTCAGCAGTATGAACTATACCAACAGGTACAAGCCTTCAATGAGAATTTAGAAAAACAAGTTAAAAGACGCACATTTGAACTGCAACGGACAGCTGAACAACAACAAGCTGTGTTTGGAGTTATTGCCAAGATTCGTGAGTCTCTTGACACTAATACAATTTTTCAAACAACTACTAAAGAAGTTTGTCAATTAATCAAAGCTGATCGTGTTTCTGTATATCGCTTTACTTCTGATTGGGGTGGAGAATTTGTCGGTGATTTTGAGGCTGCTAGTCCATACTGGTCAAATGAGTACAAACTTGGTATTAATACAGTTTGGAATGACACCTACTTACAAGACACCCAAGGAGGACGTTACCGCAACAATGAAACATTTGCGGTAGATAACATTTATCAGATGGGGTTTGATCCTTGTCATATCGACAATCTGGAGCAGTTTCAAATTCACGCTTTTGTGCTGGCTCCAATCTTTGTTGGACAAAAACTTTGGGGTTTGCTTGCAACTTATCAACACTCTGGGCCCCGTCAATGGAAAGGTATTGAGATTAATTTTCTGAGTCAGATTGCTGCCCAAATTGGAGTAGCACTACAGCAAGCGGAGTTACTCACGCAAACGCAACAGCAGGCGTTAAGTTTGCGACAAGCAGCAGAACAGCAACAGGTATTGTTTGAAGTTGTTGCGAAAATTCGGGAATCTCTTGACTTGGAGACAGTTTTTGCTGCAACTGTACGTGAAGTGCGTTGCTCTCTGAATGCTGATCGAGTGGTAGTATACCACTTTGACCCTAGTTCTGAATTTGATGAAGGTGAAATTGTTTCAGAAAATGTTCTGCCAGAGTTTACTTCTGCTTTAACCTTAAAAATTCAAGATAACTGTTTTAAGAAGAAGTATGAGGTTCTGTATCGTCAGGGACGCATTCAGGCGATCGCTGATATTCATAACTCTGGACTGAACCCTTGTTACGTTCAAATGCTGGAGCAACTTCAGGTTCAAGCTAATTTAGTTTTACCACTAGCTAAAAGTAATGAGCTTTGGGGTTTGTTGTGTATTCAACAATGTAACCAGCCCCGCGAATGGCAAACTTCAGAAATTCAATTTGCTACCCAAGTCGCAGCTCAGTTAAGTGTAGCACTAGAGCAAGCTGACTTACTCGTTCAGACACGACAGCAAGCAGCTGATTTGCATGAGGCAGCAGAACAACAGCGAGTCTTATTTGAAGTAGTTGCTAAAATACGGGAATCACTTGATTTAGATGCAATTTTTCAGACAACCACTCAAGAAGTCTGTAAATCACTGCAAGCTGATCGAGTTGCAGTCTATCGCTTCGGGCCTGATTGGAGTGGTGAATATATTGCTGAGTTTGCAGTTAATGGCTGGGTTAAGTTAGTCAGTTCTGATATCAAGACCGATTGGAAAGATAGCTATTTACAAGAAACTCAAGGTGGACGATATCGCCACAATCAAACCTTTGCAGTTGATGACATTTATAAAGCTGGTCATGCTGACTGTCACATTAAGGTTTTGGAGCAATTTCAAACAAAAGCGTATGCGATCGCGCCAATTTTTATTGGGCAACAGCTATGGGGCTTATTAGCAGCATACCAAAACTCTGCACCCCGTCACTGGGAAGCCTCGGAAGTCCAGTTTATCGCTCAGATTGCCAATCAGCTTGGGGTTGCACTCCAACAAACCCAATTACTTAATCAGACCAAAGAGCAGACAGAAAAGCTAGCTCAAGCTTTGCATGATTTACAACAAACTCAAACCCAACTCATCCAGAGTGAGAAAATGTCTTCACTAGGTCAACTGGTCGCTGGTGTTGCTCACGAAATAAACAACCCCGTCAACTTCATTTATGGCAACATCAACCACGTTAGTGAATACGCAGAAGATTTACTTAGTATACTGGAGCTTTATCAACAGCACTGCCCTAACCCCAGCCCCGAAATTCGCGATCGCGCATTCGAGATCGACTTAGAATTTGCCACAGAGGATTTACCCAAAACCTTATCTTCTATGAAGATTGGGGTTGAGCGCATTCGTCAAATTGTCTTGGGTTTGCGGAATTTCTCGCGCCTTGACCAGGCTGAAATGAAGCCAGTTGATATTCATGAAGGTATTGATAGCACCTTGCTGATTTTGCAGCATCGCTTGAGAGCAAAACCGGAAAGTCCAGCTATTGAGTTAGTCAAAGAGTACGGTGACTTGCCCTTGGTAGAGTGCTATGCTGGGCCACTCAATCAGGTATTTATGAATGTTTTGAGCAATGCGATCGATGCCTTAGAAGATGTTAAAGAATCTAAATCAGAACCTCACAGTAGTCAAATCATCATCCGTACTGCGATTAAAGAGATGGAAGGCAATGTTAAGAGCGTGGTAATTCGCATTGCGGATAATGGTTTAGGAATACCCGAAACTGTTAGGACAAGAATCTGTGACCCATTTTTCACTACTAAGCCAGTGGGAAAAGGTACTGGCTTGGGGTTATCAATTAGTTATCAGATTATCGTTGAGAAACATGGTGGTGTCTTTAAATGTGATTCACAACCAGGGTTAGGCACAGAATTTTGGATTGAAATTCCGATGAAACAAACTACTGTTATTGTTTAGTTTCAAGTTATAAGATTATGTGTAACAAAATCTCTTTGCAAAAAGTACTTTTGCAATGGACTCCATTCATAGATCTCACAATGTGGGATGAAAACCTCTCAAAACTAAAATTTTTGAAGCGATAATTTTCATTGTCCACAAGAGTTTATGATTATGAGTGATCAATAACTCATCAACATTAGCGATTGCTGAGCATAGTTTCTAACTTATGGATGCCATTTTTGACAAGCTTCCTGATGCACCTGCACTCTCAAGTCAATCAAGAGCTTGGAGTGGCATTCTGGTTGAATATTACCACCACATTGCTAATGAATTGATTGCGCCGCGATTGGCACAACATCTTATTACCCTAAATTGTGGGAAGCCTTATCACCTCATACAAAGATTTGATGGACATATTTTTGAGAAACAGGTTCAGCCAGGCAATCTGATCCTAACTCCAGCAGGTCAACCAACTGAGTGGATTTGGGATAGCGAAGTTGACGTTTTGCATTTGTTGCTTGAGCCTGAGTTTATTAACAAGGTTGTAACAGAGGTATTTGAAGGAAACTCGGCTCAAATTGAAATTCTTAATAGTTTCGCAACTCCTGACCCTAGAATTCAGCAAATTGGGCAGTTGTTATTAGCAGAATTGGAATCTGAGCAATTAGGGAATCGATTTTATGGCGAATCTTTAGCAAATGCGTTAACGGTTCACCTGATTAGAAGTTATTGCACTGTTAAGCCAGTAGTTCGACACAATTCGAGTGGTCTGTCTAAATCTAAGTTAAAGCGAGTGGTTGAATACATTCAAGATCACTTAGATCAAGATTTAAGTTTGAATGAAATTGCTTTTGAGATAAATCTGAGCGTATATCACTTTACTCGACTGTTTAAGCAGTCTATGGGTTTAGCTCCACACCAGTATCAAATTCGCTGTCGAGTTGAGCGTGCTAAGGAACTGCTGCAACAAGGTGAAATGGCGATCGCCGACATTGCCACCCGGGTCGGTTTTTACGACCAGAGTCACCTAAATCGTCATTTCAAGCGCATTGTGGGTGTCTCTCCCAAGGTCGTTCAGCAGAACAGCAAGAATTTCCTATATATTAGCAATAGCGTCCAAGACCGCACTGCCTGAGTCCTCCTACAGTTGAAGTAAATAACGAAAAGCGTCTAGTGCTTACTCCAACTACAATTACAAAGCAGCGATACTCATGGCTAGTTTTGATACTTACAAAGACAGATATGAAAATCTCCGCATGGAGCGTACTGACTCCGGCATCTTGACAGTTACGATGCACACCAATGGTGAGTCGCATATCATGACTGGCAAGTCTCATCGTGAATTTCCAGAAGCGTTTGGAGAAATTGCCCACGATCAAGAAAACGAAATCGTCATTCTCACAGGAGCAGGTGAGAATTGGATTACCAAGATTGATTTTGAGACAGTAGGCGATATTACTAAGCCGGAAGGCTGGTACAACATCCTAACTGAGACCCGTGAAATCTTAGATAATCTTTGTAATATTAGCGTACCCATGATTGCCGCCGTGAATGGCTCAGCCCCGATTCATGGAGAATACGCGTTACTGGCTGATATCATTTTGGCATCTGAAACAGCTTATTTTCAGGACAGTCAGCATTTGCCAGTTGGTGGCGGTGTTGTTCCAGCCGATGGAGTTCAAGTAATTTATCCAGAGGTTTTAGGACGCATCCGTGGGCATTATTTCCTACTAACGATGCAAAAGATTTCGGCTCAAGAAGCGTTGAGTATCGGTATGGTAAACGAAGTTTTACCGTCTAACAAATTGCTAGAACGTGCTCACGAATTAGCTGAACAACTCCTAAAAATTGCACCGATGACTAGACGCTACACCCGCATGATGATGACCAAGAAAATGAAGCGGCTCATCAACGAAAATGTGCCGTATGACATGGGTCTTGAAGGTCTTTCGATCATTGCCAGCATGAAAAAATGAGGAAAAAGCAATGACTCAGATGCAACAGCAAAGTAAAGGTATTGAGAGTTTACAACTAATTAATGTGGCATTATCAGTGATGAACCTCAACCAGGCGATCGCTTGGTACACCGATAAACTAGGTTTCAATCTTAAATACCGCACGTCTGCTATTGAAGGGATTGAACTTGCCCTGATGGAGAAAAACGGACTTTACATAGACTTGATTCACTATCCTGAACCAATCAACTTGGAGCTTGAGTGGAAAGATCCGCCCTTCCACCTACAAATCACTGGCTTACGTAACCTGGTTTTTTTCGTGGATGATATCGAAGCTGCGAACGCTGAATTAAAGGCAAAAGGAGTGTATTTGATGTGGGAAAGCAATTTCCTACCTCACCTGGAAACAAAGGTTACAGCGTTCCACGATATGGATAGAAACTTGATCGCTTTTTGGGAAAAAAACGAGCAAATCCTCAACTATTTACAAACTGGAAACATGAAGAATTCACTATGAAACCAGTGCATTATAAAGGTTATTGTCAGGATCTTATTTGTACAGGCATAGCTAAATAGGTCATTTTCAACCCTCCCAGTGGCGTAAAAATCACTGGAGTCAGACTTTGATTTAGATGCATTTGAATTTCGGAAGATGGTAACTCTTTCAAGCCTTCCATCAGATACTTGATGTTAAAAGCAATTTCTATATTCTCCCCAGAAATCTGTGCCGGCATTGACTCTCTACCACTACCCACATCTTGAGCTTCACAAGATAAAGTAATTTCCTGAGCGTCACTATCAATGCTGAGTTTGACAATATTATTCTTCTGATCAGCTAGCACAGCAATTCGCTCCAAAGTGCTGATGAATTGTCGCCGCTCAATAGTCACTTCTCGCTCAAATTGACGTGGAATTAGTTGCCGATAAGCAGGATATTGCCCTTCCAATGTGCGACTAGTCAAGCGTTGATTTTGCCATGAAAACACAACTTGACCTTGATCGAAATGTAAAGCTATAGGCTCATCTGTTGAGGAGATGTGAGCTAGCATCCGTTGTAGTTCACGTAATGCTCTAGCTGGTACTGTGACTTCTAGTTGAGTATTTCCGTCTATAGGACGCTCGTTAGTAGTTTCTACTACTGCTAAGCGATGTCCATCAGTAGCAGCAAATTCCAGAGTATCTTGTTTAACTGTTAAATGGACTCCAGTAAGTACTTGTTTTGTCTCATCTGCACTCGTAGAAAATAATGAACCCCGCAATCCCTCAATTAATGCAGCAGCAGGGATATGTAATGCTTCAGTATTTTCAATTACAGGTAGTTCAGGAAATTCTTCAGCCCCCATTGCTCGCACTTGATAATGCCCACTCTTGGGTGTGAGTGTGACAATTAAACCTTCACCACCTGTTGCACCTGTGAGGGCTGATTCATCGTCTAGAGTGATTTCTCCTTCTGGAAGACGAGAGGTGATGTCTACAAGCAATTTAGCAGGGAGTGCGATCGCTCCACTTTGCCATACCTCAGCGTTAAAGCTGGTGCGGATACCCAAGCTGAGATCAAAGGCTGTTAAGCTTACCTGGTTAGTTTGAGCATCTGCTTGAAGCAGCACATTGGCAAGTACCGGATGAGTAGGTCGTGACGGTACAGCACGGCTGACGAGTGAGAGGTTTGTACTGAGATCGCTTTGGGCGCAAACTAATTTCATAGTCAGATTCAGCTAGTGAAGGATATCCTAGCACCCTTGTTGTTTATACGCGAGTGTTGACAGTCCAGTTTACCAGCAGTATTTTTACTGCCTACTGAACTACTACTAAAATGATATTTTCTATTTACATAGTAGTAACTGTGGAATTTGTGGAAAACTTGCCACAAGTCTGTTTAACAGATAGTTAAATAAATGACTATCTGTGGAAAACTTGTGGAAAAACCCCCGATGTTTTCCACAGGGTAATTATACTTAATGAAGTTTTTCCCGAAAACCCTAAAGTTTTCCACAGATTTTTCCACAATCTACGTTAAACTTAATCAATTTTTATACTTTACTTAAAGATTCCAAAAAATAGGGCAGAACAAACCTTATTCCTCACTCGATTCTCCCCATTCCTTAATAATAGAAAATAGTGATGAGTAATCAGCATCAGCAAATGACATTTTCACTGCTGTTTGCAAGATTTGTCGGACACCTTTAATACTGCTGAGATCCAATCCACGTGATTTTGCTTCCGAGATAAACAACTCTGTATCTTTTAGCAAATGTTTTGTCGGAAAATTAGGATTGGCATAATCACCAGCCAACATCCGTTGCAGCTTTTTGTCAAATGTAGGCGCATAAAGTGAACTGTCGCGCAATATCTGCATAAACACATCCACATCGACACCTTGACGCTGAACGAAAGCGAGACTTAAAGCAAAGCTAGTTGTTAAGGAAGCTATTAGTTGATTTAGCGCTAATTTGAGCGCCGCCGCAGTTCCCACTGGCCCTATAAGTAAAGGTTCTGCTCCGAAATGTTGCAGTAATTTCAAGTGGCTTTGATATTGTTCTGGCTCAGCACCAACCATTACCATCAGTTTGCCAGCTTGTGCCTCTGGGATGCTTCCTAGTACAGGCGCTTCTAAATATTCACCACCACCTGCAACCACTGCATCTCTGATTTCTTGGCTTTCTGTGGGCGTAATTGTTCCCATTTGGATGATAGTACGCCCTTCTAGAGTGCGCCAAGCAGTATCGGAAAGCAAGACATGATAAATTGCTGGGGCATTAGTAAGCATGAGAATGATGCAGTCAGCCCCACTAATGGCATGGCGGGGGTGTGTCACCACTTCAGCGCCAGCTGCTTGTAGTGGTGCTAATTTTTCTGGGGTGCGGTTGTAGGCAACTAGCTGTATATCTGCGGCTAACAATCTTTGAGCCATTGGTAGTCCCATCAGTCCAGTTCCCAGAAATGCCACCTTCATTTTTCACGTTCCTTTGATACAGTGTCACCGATAGCGAAGCGTTAGCGAGTATTTGAGCGTCGCAGCCCGTCGTAAACATCAATTTTCTATTAATTCAGTCATCAGTTATCAGTGAACAGTGAACATTAATAACTAATGACTGACTACTTCAACCACCAGCAGCAAAAGTAAGCATAATTAAAACTGAAAGTAAGATACCTGGGGTAAGTAGTGTTACTAACAAAAACAATTCATGAGTAGACATAATTAATACTTTTGTCTATGTTTGACTTCACAGTAATCACTGTTATCCTAGTCTAAATAAGACTGATACAGCATTCTTAAATAGAGTTTTAACTTTTCATATTTATGTTGGCTCTGGGAAAGTCAATCCTTTGAGTGGTCGAGAAGTTTCTATCTCTCCTAAACCTTTGCTCTGAACTAGGACTCCAAAGCCACCCAGTCCTGTGGAATCTAGAAGCTGGTGTAGTGCATCCCGCCGTTGTAATAACTCTGAAAGAGGTTGGTTTTGGTAGGAGATGGCAGCAATCCGATCGCCTAAACCCAACGCCATCAAAAACAAAGCCTGCTGGGTAAAGCCAACTTTATCTAAACCACACCGCTCACCCCAGCGTTCCAAAGCTGTAAAATCAACATGGCATGTAATGTCTTGTCGCCCGATATTAATATAAGGGTTGTCATGAAAACGATGGTGATAGTAGCACTGTAACGTACCTTGCGATCGCCTAGGATTATAGTAACGACTGGCAGGATAGCCATAATCAATTGTTAACACATAGCCACGTTGCAAGCGGTCGGCTACTATACTCAACCAATCTAGAGCAGCTAAATTAATTTCGCTACGGTAGCTATCTAGATAAATACTTTGAGCAAAGTTAATTCCTACAAAATCTAAATATTCAGCCAGTTGGGGCGTAGAAGGTTCTCCTGTAACTTCCACAAATGATGGCATGGTAGGAGAAGAAAATACTTCCTCATCTCCCTTATCTGCCTGTGTTGTCACATAAATCTCTCGCAGTTTCCCAGCCTCTAAGCTGAATTGATGCACTGGTAAAGCATCAACTAACTCATTAGAAAAAAAGCAGCCAGTAATCGAGTTAGGTAATATTTCTTCTAGATTGCACCAACGCACTGAGAACTCTTGCAAGCGTTGCTGCTGTTCTTGCCTTAAAGCTGGGGATTTTTCGACAATGACGTATTCCAACGCGTTCAAAAAAGCTGGGTAGTGTAGCTGATAGTACTTGAGAATATGTAATGCCAACACTCCTTGACCTGCTCCCATTTCTACCAGAGAAAACGGCACAGGTTGCCCTAAAATCTCCCACATCTGGAAAAATTGTTCTGCTAGTAACTCACCAAAGTCAGCGCCAAGGTTAGGAGAAGTAAAAAAATCACCACCTTGAAAGCCAATTTTGACTGCATCGCTGCAATAGTAGCCGTGTTCAGGGTGATATAGCGCCATGTCCATGAATTCAGCGAAAGTAATTCGCTGTTGGGGACTATCATTAATACGATAGGCGATCGCTGCACATAGAGCTAGATTGGAGTCCATAAAATTTGAGATTTGAGATTCAGGCATAGAAAATAGGTAAAAAACTATTAATAATTACCAATTCTTAAACCAAAATCCTCGAAGTTCTACACGCTGCAAGCCGACTCACAAACTTCTCTCAAAATTCCAAATTTACCTACTGGTATACAAACCACATAATTGATGGGTGGTTGATGCGGTAAGTGGTGAGAGGATATCAAGCACTCACTAGCGATACAAGCACGCCATTGAGATCGCGGACACGAGCAACTGTCTGTCCCCAAGGTTGTTTTTTCGGCGCGTTTAATCCTTTTGCTCCCGCTCCTATGGCTCTAATATAGGCGGTGGCGACATCAGGCGTGATGAATGATATCTGAATTAATGCTGGTGGTTGCGTGGGATCATTGGCATGGAAACCGCCAGGAAATAACATTTGTGCTTCGCTAATGGAGGAGAAAGCTAGTACAGTGTCTCCGGTTTCGATTTCAGCCCAGATAAACTGATCCATATCTCGGAGAGTGCGACGAAGGAAACCAAATGCTTTTTCGTAAAACTCAACAGTCTTAACTACATCGTCTACCCAGATGATTGTGTAACCAAATTTCACAATTTTTCCTCCTCTTGAATACTGCTGGCAGGTATGCCAATACCGTTGGGTTAAGGAATTTCTGCGTTGAGGTGAGCTGTTATTGAGCAGGGGGGAAGAACTAATTGTCTATCAACTCTTTCCTCCTCTGCTTTCCCTGCCTCCCCTTCTTTTCCGAACTGTATTGGCAGGTATCCTAGCTATTTAACTGTATGCGATTTAAATACACGTAAGTTAACTCTCTAGGATATTGGGATCTGTTGCCAGAGTTTTGGCCTGTGTTTGCATCATTTCTATATCTAATGAAGACCAAGAACGTGGCCCTTGACAGTGATGTGCTGCTAGCAATCCCCATAATCCTCTGGGGATCAAAATTGGTACTACGAGGTTGGCACGAACCTGCATATTGCTGAGAAAATCTCGGTGACAAGCTTGAATTGACTCTAATTCAATATCAGCGATCGCTCTGACTCGTCCTGCCAAATACAGAGCTGCATACTCGTTATTAAAACAATCATCTGGGCCAGTGGAACCAAGTATTGAGAATTCCTGAGAACTCAATGATTCAAATGTTACCTGCCCCTGCCACTGTCCGTAAAAGTAATACAAAACTACGCGATCAACCTGGAGTGATTCTCTCAGTTGATTCGTGGTTTGGCGGACTAACTCATCCCGCTGCATTGTTTTGATCAGACCGTCAAGCAATCTTTGCAAGCCCTCTTCTCTATGGCGATTTGGGCGATGTTCAAATTGTGAGTGAGGATGAATTTGCACAGTTCTCAAATTACGACTAGGTAAATACTGGCGGATTTATTATAGTAATTTATCAAACCTCTAACGAAAAATCACGCTGAATTTCAGTTGCTAATTTGATACTTGTAGAATAAATACCAATCACCAATTTCAGTAAATTGAAGAGTCAATCTTGAAAATAGAAAATTGCCCCAGCCCCTTTGTATAAATCTAAATAAAATCTGAAACTTTAATAATTTCTTTAAGTTTGTATTAGTTAGGAATAATGTTTTGCGATGAGCTATGCCCCGCCGTAGGCGATCGCAGACGGCTTTTTAGAGTCGCTCAGGTAAAACAAGCTGATTAATGGCTAAATTCACGCCAAGTCACAAAGATTTTCTTGACGTGAAATTAAAAAAAATTATTGCACAATTATGCTGTTTACTTAGCGATCGCCTTTACTGGAGTTTCAAGAACTTATCTAAAGCTGCTACCATGCTGGGAGGCCAACGGCGGATATTTGTCACCCAGTTGATGTCTTTATAGCGGGGATCTAGTCCATAAGCTGCTACCCAGTTACTTTCGGCTTCCCCTTGTTCTCCTTTGACCCAATAAGCAGCGGTGAGGGCCGCACGCATATCAGCAAACTTCGGATATTTGCGAACTATGTTCCGCATCTGGCGGATTGCTTGGTCTATTTGACCAGTTTCATAAAGGGCGAGGGCGTAGTTAGCACGAGCAAAAGCAAAATTTGGGGCTATATCATTAGATTTTTTATAATCAGCGATCGCATCTTCCCATTTTCCCAAACCTGCTTTGGCATTTCCTCGATTGTTGTATGCCATTGCATCATTAGGATCAAGTTCTAAAACATGATTATAATCGGCGATCGCATCTTCCCATTTTCCCAATCCCTCTAAAGCCGCACCTCTATTTAAATAAGGATCGGTGACATTTGGAGCAAGTTCTATAGCTTTGTCGTAATCTTTTAGTGCTGCTTGCAACTTATTTTGACTTACCCGCGAATTTCCTCGGTTACTCCAAGCCCCAGCATTAGTCGGAAATTGCTCAATAATCTGTGTCCAGTACATTTCAGCTGTAGCAAAATCGCCTGCATTTGTAGCTGCAAAAGCTTGATTTGCTAACTCATCCCCTTGTTTTAATTGCTCTTGAGTAATGCTGGGCTGTTGAGATTGTGCCATCACTGGTGTACCCCAGCCAAACACAAGCAACAGACTGAGAAAAATAGTAATCAACTTAATCATCTAGCTTTACCTGTGTCCATCTGTGGTCTGAATTCCACAATTTATCATCGCTGGAACTTATGCAATCAGCAAGCATTTATAGAGATGAGGTATGAGCACTAAAAATCACAGACAATTAATTCCCAATGCCCATTGCCCCTTATCCCCAGAGGGGGCCCCAAGTTCCCCAATTTCCATCATTACAACAACGACAACTGTTCATTAGGTGGCGTAAAATCCAAATGCTTGTATGCTGCCTTTGTGGCTATTCTGCCACGGGGAGTCCGGCTTAAATAGCCAATCTGCATTAGGTAAGGTTCGTACACTTCTTCTATTGTTTGAGTATCTTCACCTGTAGCAGCAGCAATTGTTTCTAGTCCAACTGGGCCACCATTAAATTGTTCAATGATTACACTCAGCATTCGACGGTCTGTCCAATCTAAACCGCATGGATCTACTTGAAATAGCTGCAATGCTTCGGCTGCTACGTTTTCAGTAACCTCACCAGATAATTTTACTTCCGCATAATCACGCACTCGCTTGAGTAACCTATTGGCAATACGCGGTGTTCCCCGCGAACGACGGGCAATTTCTATAGCACCATCCTCTGTAACTGGGGTTTTGAGTAATTGAGCACTTCGCAGGACAATTTTGCTCAGTTCCTCAACTTCGTAAAAGCGTAGTTTTTGTACTAAGCCAAAGCGATCGCGCAATGGTGAAGTTAGCGCACCTACACGGGTTGTGGCTCCCACTAAGGTAAACTTTGATAGTGGCACACTCCTAATCCGGGCGCTTGAACCCTTACCAATAGTGATATCTAAGCGATAATCCTCCATCGCTGGATAAAGTATTTCCTCTGTCATCCGTGAGAGACGATGGATTTCATCCACAAATAAAATATCCCCTGGTTTGAGGTTTACCAGTAACCCGACAATATCGCGTGGACGTTCCAATGCAGGCGCACTGGTAATTTTACAGCTGACGCCCATTTCTGATGCTAAAATCATTGCCATCGTTGTTTTGCCTAATCCCGGTGGCCCATATAGCAGTAAGTGATCTAGCACCTCATTCCGAGACTTGGCTGCTTTGATGGCAATATCTAGCACATCTTTCAAGTCTTTTTGACCAATGTAATCGGCAAATCGCTGTGGTCGAATACCCTCTTCTTGCTTATCTTGTTCATCAATAGCAGCTTGTGGTTGCAAAATGTTGTCTGTGGAGGCTGCTTTCGCCGACTCCCGGCGCTGCTTTGGTTCTCCGTTGGGTTCTGGAGGCTGTTTTTTCGAGGATATTATCGCCATAATTCAGCTATCAACGTCAACTTTAGGACTATGTGAGCGCCATTTCGGTCGCAATTTTTGCGAATAAACGCAGGTGCAAAAATTTTCGTTTGGGAATACCCGCGTCAATTTAAAATTTAAATTCCGGTTAATTACCCAGAAGTGCAAAAGTTACTATGTTATCTAAAAGAATCTTACCGTGCTTGGATGTGAAGGCGGGACGGGTTGTAAAAGGAGTTAACTTCGTCAATCTGCAAGATGCAGGCGATCCGGTAGAGTTGGCAAAGGTTTACAACCAAGCCGGTGCTGATGAGTTAGTGTTTCTGGATATTACAGCGACTCATGAAGATCGGGGAATTATTCTGGATGTGGTCTACCGCACTGCTGAACAAGTCTTTATTCCGTTAACTGTAGGTGGTGGCATTCAATCCTTAGAAAATGTTAAAGCTTTGTTACGAGCGGGAGCAGATAAAGTTAGTATTAATTCTGCGGCAGTGCGTGAACCAGACTTGATTAATCGGGCAAGCGATCGCTTTGGTAATCAGTGCATAGTTATTGCTATTGATGCTAGACGACGAGTCGAACCCAATAACCCTGGGTGGGATGTGTATGTACGCGGTGGCAGGGAAAACACAGGCTTAGATGCCTTACTGTGGGCACAAGAAGTTGAAAAACGGGGGGCCGGAGAACTGCTAATAACAAGTATGGATGCTGATGGAACTCAAGCTGGGTATGACCTAGAGTTAACCCGGTCAATCGCTGAAGCTGTAGAAATTCCAGTTATTGCCTCTGGTGGTGCAGGTAATTGTGAACACATTTATACGGCGCTGACCCAAGGTAAAGCTGAAGCAGCATTACTGGCATCTTTGTTACACTACGGCCAATTAAGCGTGGCAGAAATTAAAAATTATTTAAGCGATCGCAACGTACCAGTACGAACTGTTTACTGATCTGTAATTCCTCCATTAATCACATCTACCCTAGGTTAGACACACTTCCTGAAAAGGGTGTTAATATTATTTTACAAGTATTAACAAATATTAAGAAATATGTTGATTCCTATTTTAGTTTTTGATGTGGCACTGGTGGCGTGGTCGCTGCACCTAATGGAAAAAGCCTACGAGAATAAAGAATTTTCTTTAATGTTGGCTGGAACATTAGTTGCTCTTGCGGCTGCTGCCATGTTAGTAGTTTACTTCCTGATGGGCCACTGTATGACGTATTTGTTGCAAGTGTCTTAGCAAGTACTCATCGTCTTGCAGATGAGATTTACACTTAATTTTTAGAAACTACTTGACAAATTAGCAATAATTAATGCAGTATATATAACGCACCTTAAGGGGTTATAGCTCAGTTGGTAGAGCGCCTCAATGGCATTGAGGAAGTCAGCGGTTCGAATCCGCTTAGCTCCATTGATCACAATCTACTTTAAACCTGACCGATCTAATTGTTATTAACGGGATGCAAAAGAGCGTAATGGCAGCGTTATTATCACCGTTGTCCCAACATCCTGCTTACTTTCAAACTGAATATGACCGCCATGTAGATCCACACACTTTTTAACTATAGAAAGTCCTAATCCTGTTCCTTGAATTACACCGACATTACTAGCGCGATAGAAGGTTTGAAATAGACGTGCTTGGTCTTTCAGGGGGATACCCATTCCTTGGTCTTTTACCTGGAAAGTTGCAAGACCATCTTTACAAATCAAATCAAACCAGATAGTGCTATTTTGAGAGGAATACTTAATAGCGTTGGAGAGCAAATTAGTGAAGATACAATTTAGTAGATCTTCATCCATTTGAGCTTGGGTATGTTCTCCTTGAGAGCTAAAAATAATATTGCACTGATTACCTGCACTAAGTTGAAAAATATCTGTGAGTTCACTACAGAAATTTTCTAAATTTAAAGGTGCAGGTTTGTATTGAAGTTTGGCTGCTTCTGTTTTACTTAAGAATAATACCTCATCTAAGAGTTTAAGCATCTGGTTAATAGCATTTTGAATCCGATCAAAATATTTTGTTCTCCTCTCATCAGTCAGTTTATCACTGTTGTATTCAAGGATATCTATAGAGGTCTGAATAGTAGTCATTGGGGTGCGGAACTCGTGGGAAACCATTGCTACAAAGTTCGACTTTAGTTCATTGAGTTCCTGTTCCTTTGCCAGTGCTTGACGGGTAAGTTCTTCACTCTCCCGTAGTTGGTTAATGATTTCACTCCTTTCAATGGCATAACGAATAGCACGCACTAACCGTTGTATGGTTAATTGATCTTTAACAAGGTAGTCTTGTGCGCCTTCTGCTAATGCTTGCAGTGCTAAATCTTCATCATCAAGCCCTGTTAACACTACCACTGGGATATCAGGTATTGCTAACCGAAATTCTTTCAACGTGTCCAGTCCAATAGAATCTGGCAGGCTAAGGTCTAATAAAACTAGATCGAATCTGCGTTGCCTTCGACTCTCTATCTGATAATTATCAAGTGTGGGTAAAGAATCCCTACTAGCATCTATCGCCTCCGATAGCCGTTCAACATGTGACATCTGCCATTCTTGTTGAGAAGCATGTAAAAAGATCTGGTGTAGCAGATGGGCATCACTAGGACTATCTTCTACCAGTAGAATGTGAATTCTGATCTTTTCCATAGTGCAGGGTTATACCAATTTGCAAGATAATCACCTGATTTCCCATTTGTCAAAAGCGCTTAATCTTCTGGTTTGCAAGCAAAATTGGAAACTTTAAAACTTATGATCTTGGTAGTGTCACTGCTACCAGCCAGAAATCTTTGAGCAAATGTACAACTTGAAAAAACTGGTAGATATCAATGGGTTTTGTTACATAGCAATTAGCATTGAGATTATAGGAACGTAGTATGTCCTGCTCATCGGTTGAGGTAGTCATTATGACAACAGGAATGCATTTGAAATTTGGGTCTGATTTGATTTCTGTTAGTACTTCGCGCCCATCCATCCCTGGAAGATTCAGGTCGAGCAAGATTAAGTCAGGACGAGGGGCATCAGCAAACTCTCCTTGCTGTCGTACGTAGTTCATAGCAGTTTCACCATCTTCAACCCAGTGCAAGTTATTGGCAATTTTGGCATTTAAGAAGCCTTTGATGGTGAGATTAGCATCGCTAGGAGAGTCTTCAACTAACAAAATTTCAATGTGTTGGAATGCCTGATTGTTAATCATGCAGCTATTAAGCCTATATTAAGGTAATTTAATTTTCATTGAGGGTAAGATAAAAGGTTGTTCCTACACCTGGCTCGGACTCAGCCCAGATTCTACCACCATGCCGCTCAACGATTTTTTTGCAGATAGCTAGACCGATGCCCGTACCAGTAAATTCACGACGGGTGTGAAGTCGTCGGAAAACCTCAAAAATCCGCTCAAGATACTGAGACTTAATACCAATGCCATTATCCTGAACCCAGAAAAGCCAAACTGAGTCAGAAGTGCTGTTATCGTAGTGGGGCGTAGCCCGTGAGGAGTGCTGAGTGCTGAGAAAGTTCTCCCCCTGCTCCCCTTCTCCCCTTCTTCTGACTGCACCAATGTGAATCTGGGGTGTTTCCTGTCGGCGAAACTTGATCGCATTGCCGATCAGGTTTTGAAATAACTGCACCATTTGGGTTTTGTCGGCGATTAACTTTGGCAAAGAGTCATGAGTAATGATGGCTTTGCTTTCAGCGATCGCAACATGTAAATTACTTAAAGCTAGGCTGAGGGCAGTATTGCAGTCAACACAGACAAATTTCTGACCACGAGTTCCCACACGCGAATAAGCTAGCAAGTCCTGAATTAACTGCTGCATCCGCTTTGCCCCATCTACAATGTAAGCAAAGTATTCCTGAGCAGACTCGTCTAGAAGGTCTTGATATTCCTGTCCTAATAGTTGGCTATAGCCCGTCACGGCTCGCAATGGTTCTTGTAAATCGTGGGAAGCTACATAAGCAAATTGCTCTAACTCCTGGTTCGAGCGTTTGAGTTCCTCATTCAGTCTTTGTAATTCTGCCGTCCGCTGCTGAACTTTGTTTTCTAGTTCTTCATTTGCCTGTTGTAGTGCTGCTTCGGCAAGTTTGCGATCGCGCAGCGCAGCTTGCTGTTCGCTTATATCAGTGTGAGTGCCTACCCACTCTTGAATCTCTTCGTTAGCATTTAAGACAGGAACCGCACGTGCGGCAAAAAATCGATAGCTGCCATCAGCAACCCGTACGCGATGCTCTGTTTTATAAACACTTTTAGTTGCTAGTGCTTGAGTCCACAACAACTCTGTCAACTTCTGGTCTTCGGGATGAATTGCATTGAACCATCCCCGTCCATTGACTTCTGTATCACTTTGGCCGGTCAGATCTGCCCAAGATGAAAAGTCTTTTGACATCCCATCAGTATCAGCTATCCAGACGGCTTGAGAAGTGGCAATCACTAATGAGCGATAGCGTCTTTCATTCTCTTCCAGGGCAATTTCTACTAGTTTGCGGCGAGTGATATCTTGAAAGAAAATTGATAGTCCTTCTTGAGAGGGGTAGATGCGATTTTCAAACCAGCGCTCCCACGGTGGATAATATTCTTGCATCTGAATAACTCGCTGTTCTGCTACAGCCTGGTGATAGGCATGATAAAACTTGTGTTCAACAGCTTCAGGGAGTTCTTGCCAAATGTTTTTGCCAATCAAGTCTTCGGGGCGACGGTCAAGAATTTGACCTGCTCTTTGGTTGACGTAAGTAAAACACCAATTGTGATCAAGGGCAATAAAGGCATCCGTGACACTCTCTAAAATATTTGCTAATTCTGCTTTTGCGGCTTGCTGTTGCAAACAAATAGCTTCTTCAGATAAAGCCTTGTTAATGCGAATTTGCTTTTGTAGCAGTGAATACACAACAATGAGCAAGATAACACTCAAACCATACCCCAGGCTTACCACAATAATGATTTGAGACAAACGAGCATCTGTTACTGCTGTGCGCTCTTGCAATAAGCTTTTTTCTTCATTTTCCATAGCTTGGCTGATTGCTTGGAGTTGTTGGCGTACCTCTATGCCCCTATCGATAATAGCCATTTGAGTTAGCTTGTCTAAACTTTTTTGACTCAATAGCTTGATTGACTGTTCAAGCAAGGCAAATTTCTGTGCAATTAGGGGTTCAAATGTATCAAGTCGGCTTTGTTGATCAGGATTATCACTGCTTAATTGGCGTATGGCTGCGATCGCTTGGTAAACTTCCTGCTTCTCTCCCTGATAAGTTTCTCGATAAACTGCTTTTTCTGTGAGCATATAACTACTTTGTGCGCTCTCGGCATTGCTAAGACCAATACGCACACGATCTAAACTTTCTATAACTTGATATGTATGAATTACCCATCGCTTTTCTGCTGTCAATCTTTCGATACTCAGGTAGGAGATTGCGCCGACGCCACACAGTAGTATTAATGCTGAGCTAAAACCGCCTGCAACAAATTTTTCTGACAGTCTATTCATGGAATATTCGCAGAAGTATAGCTAATAACCAATTCAGTTTTAGCTTGTATAGCTAGCTACTGCCGACTCTGGAATCAGATATTACAGTATAATTACTTAAAAAATAGATAGTTATAGAGTGATATTTAAACTTAGTTGTGTTAATAACCGCTAATGTCTTAGTGGATTCAATTTTCCAAAAGAGCGCTTTCAAGTAGATTAAGCTATGACACATGTACAATAGGATTTCAGATTGCGATCGCCTCCGGCGGGGCGTAGCCCATCGCACCCAAGTAGATATAGTGTAGTTACTCTCCTCATCCTCTCCAACTCAGCCACTACTCTCTCTCAAAATGGTTCCAGCACCAACAAAAATGAGTGGATAATTGTAGTTTAAACTACAATTATCCACTCTAGATTTACTGAATATAGCTACGAAAAAACCCCAATTTAGATTATTTGCAATTGGGATAGTTCAAACCAATTAACGTGACTCAGTTCCTTGATTGGGGCTACCTGCTACAGAGTCTTCTCCTGGCGCTTCTGGTGTAGCAGTGGGTTTAGCATCACTCTTTTCAGCGTCGCCTGTTTTGCGGATATCTTCTTCGATGGGGGTTTGGTAGCCACCAGAAGCGCTGGGTGTAGTACCTTGATTATCAGATTTTTTTTCTTCAGCCATTAGTGTTCTCCTGGAAATCATTTAGTCATTTATTGTTGACATGATTCTAGGAAAATAGGAAAGGCGAGTTCATCTATCTAGAATCTAGTTATGGCTGATTTATCCCTCTATCGAAAGTATTGTTTAGTACTACTCATATCAGTTTTTGGGAATGCACGAAACAGAATTGTGAAAGTATGAACGCCTCCAGCGGTTGAAAGATAACTTGCAACTGATTGAAGTAGTTATACGCTCAATACAGTTTAGATAAGCACTCTTCACCTTAATTGTGGTCTGAGGAGAAGTGAAGGTGGGCCCCTTCTGGGGATAAGGGTAAGGAGGTCAAACCTTTTCTCTTTAATCGAACTGCTATCTGACAAATAATACTGTGTAATTTTTAATACTAAAATCAGAATAAAATTAATGAAACAGAATAATTTATCATTACCAACTGAGTGCGTTATACGCAAGGCAACATCTGCGGATAAGTGGCCAATTCGATTGTCAGTGTTTTCAGCTAAACTCGATCCAACTCAATTACGTTGGCAGCAATTCTGGGTAATTGAATGTAATGGAGATATAGTAGCTTGCGGACAGCTACGTAACTTCTCAAACGCACAAGAACTTGGTAGTTTGGTGGTTGTACCTGCATGGAGAGGCCGCGGTTTGGGTACTTTTCTGACGCAGCATTTGATCAACGTGGCGACTCAACCACTGTATCTTGAATGTCTGGGTGAACGACTAGCAGAGTTTTATAGTCGCTTTGGGTTTGTACCAATTTCTTTTGAGGACTTACCGCGATCGCTCCAGTCTAAATTTAGATGGCCTGAATTAGGTAAAAAGCTGATTAAAATTCCTGTAGTGTTTATGTATTATTCAAGTCATACCTAAAATAATAGGCGATTTATTCGGAATTCCGGTACTTAAATGTGTAGTTAAGCCTATTCAGAGAAACTCAAGATGCAGTTACAACTAAGAAAGAAGCAATAACTGCATAAAAATGCCGAACCCAACCGTATAGATTTATAGAGATACAAACTCAACAAACTTAAAAACTTTGTAATTTTTGAATGCTCAGGTGAGTAATTATGACAAGCTTTACTCAAGTTTACTTACACAATGACCTACTGCACCCTGTCCGTGAGTGGTTGGAAGCAATAGAAATTCATAATTCCAAACTCGCTCATTTCTTGTGCAAAGCCATTCCTGCTCAGTGTCCGTTTGAACGAGATATCACATTGTTTAGTCGGAAGCTATTTCATATTCCCCCAATGTGTAAATTGAATCCGCTTTATGAGCAAGTAGTTAGTCTGCGTTTTAAAGCTCTATGTTACCTTGCTGATGAATGCGGTGAAGATGTCACAGCTTACTGTTAATAACCAGTTGGAGTCCCTTGTGAACTAAGCAGCTATTAGTAATTGTGAATTTACGGTTGTTACTTACTCAGCTTTATACTAAGCTAACGTACACCTAATTAGATATCTGGCTATTTAGTAGTTAGGATTAATCTAAATTCTTAGACCGTATTTTTGCTTACCACACCCTGCTTAAATCATTAACATTATCATGACGCACATCTTACTGGTTGAAGATGAAGTCAAACTGGCTCGATTTGTCGAATTGGAGCTGACTTATGAGGGCTATCAAGTCAGCGTTGCCTACGATGGATTAACTGCACTTACCGCAGCACGGGAGTTAAATCTAGATCTAGTAATTTTAGACTGGATGTTGCCCGGTTTGTCGGGATTGGAAATATGCCGCCGCCTGCGAAGTACTGGTGATAAAGTACCGATCATCTTATTAACTGCTAAAGATGAAGTGAGCGATCGCGTTGCGGGTTTAGACGCTGGTGCTGATGATTATGTAGTTAAACCTTTCAGCGTTGAGGAATTATTAGCTAGAGTCCGTGCTCATCTGCGAAGAACCCAGGAAGCTGACGCCGCAGATATCTTAGAATTTGAAGACCTGAGCTTAAATCGTCGCACGCGGGAAGTGTATCGGTGTAATCGATTCATTGAGTTAACCGCCAAAGAATTTGACTTACTAGAATATTTACTTGCTCATCCTCGACAGGTTATTACACGCGATCGTATTTTAGAGCAAGTCTGGAATTACGACTTCATGGGCGATTCTAACATCATCGAAGTTTACATTCGCTACCTGCGCCTGAAACTCGAAACTAATAACGAAAAGCGCCTGATTCAAACTGTGCGTGGTGTCGGCTACGTACTGCGTGATTAACCTTTTCCCAATCCACAAGAGAGGTAAAGAGTACTTACCCAAAAAGTATTATCCCCAAACTCTGCTAAAAAATGGAGTTTGGGGATTTTGGCAATTTCAGCGAAAACTCATCTAACTCAGAGTTAACTATATTAGGATGCACAAAGCTAACTCTCTACTACAACACACAACGTTATAACTGCAATGACTTACTTAGAAACAGCAGCGCAATTCTATGGCGAAGTCGCCCAAACACCACAAGTTGGACTTTGTTGCGTCCAAAGCACACCCCTGCAACTACCGGGACTAAAAATTCCTGTGCCGATGCAGGAAATGAACTATGGTTGTGGTACTACCGTTCACCCCACCGAACTAGGAAATCAACCTACTGTGCTGTATGTGGGTGTTGGTGGTGGCTTAGAAGCATTGCAATTTGCTTATTTTTCCCGCTATCCAGGGGCAGTAATCGCTGTTGAACCAGTTGCAGCCATGCGAGAAGCTGCTACACGTAACTTGGAAATTGCAGCTCAAGAAAATCCTTCGTTTGATACCAGCTTTGTCAAAATTTGCGATGGTGATGCCTTTAATTTACCTGTTGCTGATACTACCGTCGATATCGTGGCACAGAATTGCCTGTTTAACATTTTTGAACCAGAAGATTTGACCCGTGCTTTAAAAGAAGCATATCGAGTATTAAAACCAGGCGGACGGTTGCAGATGAGTGATCCAATTGCTACTCGTCCAATTCCAGCACATTTACAACAAGATGAGCGGCTAAGAGCCATGTGTTTATCAGGCGCTCTTACCTATGAAAAGTACACTCAACTTATTATAAATGCTGGCTTTGGTCAGGTTGAAATTCGTGCTCGTCGCCCTTACCGTCTACTTGATTCCCAGACTTATAACCTAGAAGAAAATTTACTTTTAGAAAGTCTCGATTCTGTTTCTTTTAAAGTTGCCATCCCCGAAGACGGTGCTTGTATTTTCACTGGAAAAACAGCAATTTATGCTGGTACAGAACCCTTTTTCGACGACTCAGCAGGTCATCTGCTTCAGCGTGGTATCCCCGCAGCTGTGTGTGACAAAACTGCTGCTAAGCTTGGAGCTCTAAAGCCAGCAGAAATAATGGTTACGGATTCGACCTGGTACTATAGTGGCGGTGGCTGCTGTTAACTCCGAATATTTGAAATGCTGTTAATCAGTATCAGTCTATTTCTGGCTACGCTTTTTTTAGCTTACTCAAATGGCGCAAATGACAACTTTAAAGGTGTAGCAACGCTGTTTGGTAGTGGAACAACTAGCTACCAAACAGCGATTTTGTGGGCTACTTTCACAACTTCTGCGGGTGCGATCGCTTCGATTTTGTTGGTAAGTAAACTAATTAAAAACTTCTCTGGCAGAGGAATAGTACCAGATGCGATCACCAATACATCAGAGTTTCATCTTGCAGTAGCGATCGCTGCTGGTTTGACAGTACTCATTGCTAGCCTTACAGGATTTCCTATTTCTACAACTCACAGTTTAACAGGTGCGCTGATTGGCCCTGGATTAGTAGCGATCGGACTCAAAGTTAATTTTACAGCTTTAGGAAATTCATTTTTTTTGCCTCTATTACTTAGTCCGATAATCGCTATCTCATTGGCAGCAGGAGTTTACAGTTTATCTAACTATATCAATTCCAGATGGCGCTTACCAGCAAATCCGAGAATAGTTGATACTTGTCATTTTATTAGCGCTGGGGTAATCAGTTTTGCCAGAGGATTTAATGACACTCCCAAGATTGTTTCACTGATTCTAATTATTGAATATTTCTCAATTCAAGGAGGAATGATCACTATAGCGATCGCAATTGCACTTGGTGGTTTACTTAACTCCCAAAAAATTGCCGAAACTATGAGTACAAAAATTACTTCAATGAATAAAACTCAGGGCTTATCAGCTAATGTGGTAACTGGAGTTTTAGTCATTGCAGCTACTCAGTTTGGGCTGCCTGTTTCTACCACTTATGTTTCAATTGGTTCCATCTTTGGAGTAGGACTGATTGCTAAGAAAGCCAATAAACGTGTCTTTTATCAAATACTAGTTTCGTGGCTTTTAACTTTACCAATTGCTACAATTATTAGTGGAATAATCTACAGATTATTGCAAGGTTAGAAAAATATATTTAAGGAGTAATAATTAATGCAAACTAAACAAATAAATCAACTAGATAAATTTATTACACCATTCAAACATAAACTTAGTTCATCTTTGACAAAAAAGGAAATCACTGTTTTACAGATTAATCTGGGTAAGCGCTGTAATCTTGCCTGTACACATTGCCATGTCGAAGCCAGTCCTAGACGAACAGAAGAACTTTCCCCAGAAATTTGCCAACAGTTGATTAAGGTAATCCACAGATTTCCCGAAATCAAAATAGTTGATTTAACCGGTGGCGCACCAGAAATGAATTATGGATTTAAGCCATTAGTAGAAGCAGCAAAGTTAACAGGTAAACAGGTAATTGTCCGCTCTAACTTGACCATTTATTTTGAAGATCAGTTTGGTGATTTACCAGAATACTGTGCTAAACACCAAGTGAGAATAGTCGCATCTCTGCCTTGCTACCTAGCAGATAATGTTGATAAAATGCGCGGGACTGGTGTTTTTGATAGTTCAGTCAAAGCCTTACAATGGCTGAATCAGCTTGGCTATGGTAAAGAGCCAAATTTAATTTTAGATTTAGTATACAATCCCCAGTTGCCCACTGGTGAAAAATTTTCCTTGGCTCCTGAACAGACAAACCTAGAAAGAGATTACAAAATGTTCTTACAAGAACATTTTAATATTGTGTTTAACAACCTCTTCACCATTACCAACCTACCAGTTGGTAGAACTCAAATGTATTTAGAACGGAGAAAGCTGTACGCTAGCTATTTGCAATTTTTAGAGTCAAATTTTAATCACAGTACAGTTGAATATTTAATGTGTCGTGATGAACTTTCAATTGACTATCTGGGAAATGTATATGATTGTGACTTTAACCAGATGATGAATCTACCCGCGAAAACTCACAATGGTGAACCCTTGACAGTTACAAAATTGCTAGAAGCTGGCAGTTTAGATTTGATTAATGAGATACAAACAGCCGCTTATTGCTATGGTTGTACTGCTGGGTGTGGTTCTAGTTGTGGTGGTGCTTTGCTATAAAGTCATCAAAGGAAAATTTTGTTACAAATTCTGTTACGTATACATCACTAATAGTTAGATGGGTTTATGATGAGATGTAGTTAAGTCTCCTCACACCACACCAAAAAGCCGCGGAATCTTATAAGTTTCCACGGCTTTTACTTTTTATTGGATATAAATTCAGTAATTAGCATATCCCTATCAAAATATTTTAATCCGATATTAATAAGCATTCTTATGCGGATATAAGTTTGCTCAAGAGAATATATACTGTTTGTTTTTGTTATAGCAACTATAAGTTACTTTAAATCGAGGTCAGCCTTAAGGTTAATTGACATAAATTTGATACAAAAAATATAGTCTGCAATGTGGGAGTATGTTAATTCTCCTTGGGGATGATGGTAAGCTATTACGCTTTTAAATTGCACAGTCACTCATGAGGTTCGTTAACTGCTGACGGTTAACTGTCAACCGTCAACAGTCAATAGCCAACACGAAAAGATGTGCAGATTATATGCGCGACAGCTTATCATCACTAAGAAAATTCTGTTACCAAAATTGTTACGAGTGTATTGCTATGGGGTAGTTAGTTTATGATGATATTTAGTTAAGCTCCTCACACCACATAGAAAGCCGTGAAGCTCCGCGTTTCACGGTTTTTTCTTTTTTATTAACCGTGCAGGCGCGTGAAAGCAGAGTGGGTTTTCTTTACATATTGCTCCATCACGCATTTATGCAACGCCAATTGATGCTATTCTACTGCCGCTAGATAGCTGACATGATACTGTTTAATTTGTTTTAAAGATTCATTTTGTCTCGAAGAAAAAGCGGTCATTACATAACCGCTTACTTCTACTTTGGCTTGATAAGTCCCAGTTCTACTACAATCAATTGCAGTAAAATCAATCCGAATATTAGCCCATTCTTGATGAATTTTATCTTGAGTTAAAATTTGCCCTGATTTTGGATATTGCAGCCAATTCCAACCCTTCTGCATCCATATTTCTCGTTCCACAACTTGCTCAAGCTTTGATAAACCACCCCATCCCCGATAGTAGGGATAAAGTTCTTTGACAGAACCCTTACGCCATACCAATACATCTAGAATTTCTGGCTGTAAATGACCCCAGTAATGTCCTAGCGGTAAATCAACTAAGGTAGGTGCAAATTGGTGTCCACCAAAATGACTGCATCGCCAAACGCGCAGATTTGCATTAGTTGCAGCATATTCAAAACGCAATTTTTTGTAAATGGGATAACCAAATCTGCTACAAGCCGCATCAACATTACCATGTGTGCAGATAAGTAATTCTCTGATATGGCTACTTTTTTGTCGATACTGTTCAAAATCTGGTAAACTTGCTGGTTCTTTAATTAAAGCCAGTGCTAAAGCACCAACCTCACCATCGGGTACGAGAAATGCTTGTTTCTCATACTCAGCAAATAACTCGCCTGGGCGGCGATAGTAAAATACGTGTTTATGACCAGGGATAGAATACTCTTTATCTGGTGCGATCGCTAGCTGTCGAATTGTCCCGCCACCTTCCCACACAAAGTTTAAAGCGTCTATTACTTCCTGTGGCATGGGATTAGGTTCAATCCAAATGAGAATTGGCCAAGGTTGTGTAGCTTCAATAATTAAATATTGTTCCACAGCGATCGCTGATCCAATTGGGTCTTCTCCGTTGGCTTGGGAAATTTGTGAACAAAAACGGCAATGATTTTGAGTCTTGTTAATTGACATATTCAAATTCACTTTACTAAATATTTGAACAAATCATCAAGAATTTTATTGACTCCTAAAGGCCCACCCGCAAACCAATTACTTTGATTCACTACATATACTTGTTTCTTCTTAACCACTTGCAAATGTTGCCAAAGAGGATTTTGTAAATAATATGCAATGTTATTCTGAGATTCATTGATGATGAACAAAACATCTGCATCATATTTGTTTAAGTCTTCTATACTCACTTGTAAAGAATGTTCTTTTTGATTTTTTTGAATTGATGTACGTTTTATACCCACATCATTAATAACTTGGTTAAATACAGCATTACTATTAAAAGATTTGAGGTTTTGTTCAGAAAAGCTAATTACAGATACTTCTTCGTGTAGTCGATTGACCATCTTTCGTTGAAATTCTTTAATTCGTTCTTGATATTGATTTAACACCAATTTGGCTTGTTCTTCCTCACCTAATATTTGGGCAATGTAGCGAAAATTATCTTGAAAAGAATTAAAGCTCTCCCAATCAACTAATACTGTAGGAGCAAAATTGCTAAGTTGATTGTAAATATTTTTTTGATATTCACGTCCTAGTATTAGGTCAGGTTTGAGCATGAGTATTTTCTCAAGAGAAGGCTGAAATGCACTACCAACTTTTTGAATATTTGCCACTTGCTCCTCAGTTATGCCACGAAATAAAACTCCTTGTTCGGGGACATAGGTAGCTATACCAATTGGTTTTACACCCAAAGCCAAAACAGGATCTAGGATAGTTGAATCATGTAAAGTAATGATACGTCGGGGTTTAATCGGAATCGTTGTTTTTCCAAGAGCGTGTTTAACTATTCGTGTAGCTACTGGTAATGAAGAAGTAGGTAAGGCATTATCAAATTGATGAGGGTTATAGTCAGGAATATGCTGACTAACCCATAGTAAAATGATAGAAACCAATCCCCAAAAGAATATTTTGATATAACTTATAAATTGGATTTTTACCTCCTTGAAAAAGTGATAACTAGTAAATACATAATTACCAACTAATGCGGTAATTAACACTCAGGCTTCGACCTCGTTCTAAATTATTCAACAGTTCATCAAGTCCACCACCTGCTTGAGAAAAGACAGAGGAATATTTGTTGTTGAATAGATTTTGAATACCTACCTCTAAATTTCCCGAACCAATTTGAAAACTGCTGATGTAATCGACAACAAGATAATCCCTAATAGTCACAAAATCGCTACCAGCTTCAAAACCGCGATCGCGATTTCCTACATAGAGTAATTGCAATCGGTTACGCCAGCCAGGAGTAGTTTGATTTTCAATATAAGCTGTTAACTTCAATGGCTGAACTTCTAATGTCCGCAAAGCATTGAAATCACCATCTTCATTTTGGTCATCTTCACCCTCTGTCCAAGTCAAACTACTACCAAGTTTCCAGTTTCTTGATGCTTGCCAATCTAAAGTTGCCTCAACTCCGTAGTTTCTTTGAGGAGCGCGAATATATTGAATCGTACCGTCTGGTTGACCTCTAGAAGATAGACCCAGAGCAGAATAGTTAAAAAATCCGGCTAGAGTTGCTTGGACGTTGTTCCAATTACCACGGACACCAATTTCGTAGTTGTCTACTTTTTGCGGCTGGAGAAAGCGAACATCTCTATTAATGCTGAATCCTGGGGGTAAGAAGTTGAGGACGCGGAAAAGTTGCGGTACTGAATAACCTTGAGCAAAGTTAGCAAAAACACTGACTGTAGGAGTAATTTTATAGACAGTGCCAAGATTAAACACTGTGTCACTGAAATCTAGTTCGTCACCTGCAACACTTGGCCCAACATAGGGATCAAAATTATCATCCAGTAAAGGTGTAAATTCGCCCACACTAAAGTTAAAACGTTCGTGACGCACACCACCACTGAGAATTAGTTGCTCGTTTACATCCCATTGCGCCTGAGCAAACAATCCTAAGCCACTCAAATCGAAGGCTGGGTAATAGACTTGTTCACCAATTTTACGCAGAATCCGGCGATCGCTACTACTAGCATCAAAAGCGATGGGATTAAATATCTCTTGGCGAGTATCCCCTTGTTGTTGTTTCTCGTAATCAGCTCCCCATAATAAGGATACAGATGAAGCTAAGGGTGTTTGAATTTGCAACCTGCCGCCAAAAGCTTCTTCTTGCGAACCGAAGCGATTGATGGAATCCGCAAACCGACCCCGGTCATCTCTGCCTACTCCTAGTTCTTCAGAACTGCGATAATAGGCTTGGGCTTGCAGTTTGCTACCAAAAATGCTCTCGTTAGTGTAGTTGAGGTTAACAGATGTACTAGAGATGCGTGGTGCATCAGTTCCTTCGTAAACCTGATTTTCTTTTAAGGCGCTAGTTGTTTGCAATCCAGGGATTGTACGTGTAATTGGATCAGCAATAAAATTAATTTTACGAGAGTTATTGCCTCGATTGAATGTGAATTGTAAACGTTGCTGTTCACCAAGATCAATTCCTAATTTGCCCAATACATTTGTAGAGACAGTATTATCTGATGTAGCGTTGTTGCTGGGAATGCGTGAGCCATTGGCATCAAAGAAACCGCCTACACTATTACGTGAGATGGAAAATACATAGTCAAAAATCCCATCTTTACCAGAAAACCCATATTGCAGGTAATTGCCGAAGCTATTTTCTCCCAAGAAAGCATCAGCACCAGCCGCCGCACTAACTCCAACTTGAGCAGTGGAAGTAAATCCTTCTTCTGTGGGTTTTTTGGTGATAATATTGACCACCCCACCAGATGCACCTTGACCAAAGACGGCTGTGGGGCCGCGTACAACTTCAATCCGTTCAATCGCATCTGGAGAAATATACTCTAACTGAGTATTGACAAAGGAATTACCTTGTTGTGGTACGCCATCAATCAAAATTGATACTGGACGACCCCGCAAAGTTTGAGCATTACCAGCACGGTTGAGTGAGTTTGGCGGGCCCAAGCCTGGAACTGTCCGGCCTAAGATATCTCCTAAATCATTGGTGATGGTTGATTGTTTCTCAATTTCTTCACGGGTAATAACTGTCACGCTACGCGGTACGTTGGTGATTGCTTCCTCTGTCCGCGTCGCCGTCACTACCAATTCAATTGACTCATCAATTTCCGCCGATGGTTGTTCTGTCTGTGGCTGTTGAGTTTCTGGCTGGGGAGGTTGTGAAACAGATGATGTAGCAACTTCTACACCCAAAATTAAACCCTCATCGCCGTCAAACAACTCCACTTTTGGTAAGGTTGTTTCACCTGTAACTGTCACCCTGATAGTATTAGCATCTAAATTGTTGACAGCAATATCCGTAATACCACTAATAGGGTTTTCTTGGCGAAATTCCTTAATTAATTGAACATTAATAATTTCCACCACATAGATATTCCCTTCACTTTTATTTACAGGTTGTAGCTTTTCCCCTTGATTTGTCTCTAAAATTATCTCTAGTCCTTTGTCAGTTGTTTGTAACTTGACATCGGTAATCTGAATTTGTGCTTGAGACAGCAATTGTTTAAGACTGGCAAAAGGTTTTTCGATTTTATGTCCTTTATCTTCTGCCCGCCCAGGTAGGTTAATTAACACTAATGCTAATATCGTCATCAAAACAAGTCTTTGCAGTTGACTAGCCATAACTCCACACAACCGAATGCAAAAATTGAGAAATTTTCTAAATAAATAATCTTTTACACTGCAAAACTTGACTCCAAAACTTCCTCAATTGGGAAACTATGGACAGTATCTTAAGTGCAGCTTTTAGCAATTACTATCAAGAAGCTTACAGGAAAGCCTAAAAGTATGAAGCGTGGACTTGATGGCTAGGCGGAATTTCTTGATGACTAGGCGGAATTCTTTATCTGTTCTTGATGGCTTTTCAGATATAAGCTGGGATTAACCCCATACTTCCTACGAAATGCGGCTGCAAAATAACTGCGGTCTGCGAAACCAATTGCACGAGCAACTTCCCCTATACTCATTTCACCTACTGCTAAGAGTTGTCCTGCTTTTTCTAATCTCTGCTGATGCAAATAGCCAAAAGCAGTTGTATTAAACACTTGACGAAAACCTCGTTTGAGGGTGCAGTCATTCAAACCCACCATTCTGGCTAGTTCGATTAAGGAAGGAGGATTGTCTATATTCTGTAACAAAATATCTTTTGCACGGTGAATGCGGTCTATGTCATCTGGTTTGAGATAATAGGTATTTATTTTAGATTGTCCAAGTGCTAACTCTTCTGCAACTAGCAAGGTTATTAACTCTAAAGCTTTACTTTCTAGATATATGCGCTTAGTAATACCCTGGTAAGGAAATTGTAAAATTTGTTGCAAGACAACTGTAATCACGGACGTGGTATTACCAGAACGAACATAAAATTTTTGTTCTGGTATTCCTACTAAGTGAGCAAGTTGTGCCGATTTTTGCCCAGAGCCAAGGTCTAGACATGAGCAAAAAAACTCTGGTTCGATATGAAGATTAATTGCCAGAGTTCTCTGGTTTGCTAACCATTCATAAGATTCTTTTGGTGCAATACCGCTGCCACAAATAGCGTACTGTCCAGCAAAAGCAGAGCTAGATTGATTTTTGTGACCACCAGAGAGATAAAAGGTAAATTCTAAACTGTGTTTGCGTTCTGGAGATTTGAGAATCAAATAATCATTAAGTTGATAGTCAGCAATTGTTAAATCCAACCCTTCCCGCAAGTGAATATATCGGAGGTGTCCTTGACCTAACTCTTGTGGGTATTTGCAGATAGTCTCCAACTCATCTGCACACTGGTTTGAGATTTCTTCAGTTTCTGCAAAAAGTTCCCAAAAAGCTGGCTGTGAAATCGTGATGGACATTATTTCTATCTAGATATGTAAGATTGCAAATAATATTGATTATTGCAAAAAAATATCAATAAATCTAGTATAAAGTATTGGAGACGATCGCCTCCGGTGTAGGAAGGATGCGTACTAGCAAATGCGAGCGCAATGTCCCAGGTAATTTACCAGGTAAAACATACCCATCTTCACTTTCTTGATAAAGCTGGCTGAATTGCAACAAATCAGTTATATTTTCCTGTGTCAAATCAACAAAATGGTATGTATATTTTTGTGGACAAACAAAGCTGACAGCACAAGAATATTTACTAACGCAACTCCACAAACATCCCACAGACTGAATGTTGAGAGTGCTGTAAGTAGAATTATTTTTTTGCACTTCCAGCAGCTTCAGTAATAGTTGATTTCCTTCGGCGCGCTCGTCTGCTTCTTCATGAGAGAGAACAGCACTACATGATGTACAAACAAATAAGGTGTGAAGTTTCATAATCAGAGAGTTTATAAAAAGTATTTAAACAAATATTCAAGCAATAAATTGGCAGCAATCAGTCTATTTATCGAAAAATTTATGGTGTGTTAACTAGATACTTAAATAAATCATCAATAATCGCGTTTGCAGCTAAAATACCATTCCCAATCCAGTACTTTGGAACTAAATAAACTTTATTTTCTTTTACAGCCTTTAAATTTTTCCACAGGGGACTTAATTTAAGTTGCTCTAATTTCTTTTGGGCTGTTTGATTGCCTTTGGCGTTGTTTTCAGCCGTCCAAATAAATATAATATCACCATCTGCTTTTTCGATTAATTCATTACCGATAGACATTTGAATCGAATTACCAAACAATTTTTGTGCCTGTGATGCAGTAAAATTTTGTGATTTTGGACGAGATAATCCGGCATCTTGCAAAATAGTGCCGCAGAAAGAATCGAGTAGATAAAGGTTAATATTATTAGGATAAACTCGCACTACAGAAACTTTGAATTTTGACAATTTATTACCCATTTGCTGCTTAAATTCTTGGAGGCGAAGGTAATAATTTTCCATAACTTGTTTACCAACTTCTTTCTTACCTAAAGCCACACTAATATTGGTAAATACTTCTTTCCATTTACCACTATGTTCAAATTTAAATAAAACTGTTGGTGCTATTTTTGAAGTGATAGGATAAATATCTCGTTGATATTCAGATCCCGCTATCAAATCTGGTTTGAGTGCGAGAATACTTTCTAAGTTAGGTTCGCCAATTGTTCCGATGTTTTTTACTCCTATTAGTTTATCTTGCCAATATGATGAAAAATCCGAGATTACAGCACCAATAGGTTTAATCCCTAGTGCGATCGCATTTTCAGCATCATCTAGAGTCACAAGTCGCTCAAACTTTTCTGGAATACAGGCGATTCCCGCAGCATGTTCGACCTGACGACAAGCGGTATTTGTACTTTGATAATTAACAGGTATAGAACCATCATGATGACAAGCCACTGCAAGCAGTAGAGTAAAAAATATGACAATTCCCAATCGCCACCAGCGAGTAAAGTTTTTTATTTTGATATAACTGTCATTCATGATGGAATCTCATACCCGACACCTACTTTTCGTCAAAATTCAACCGCAAACGAACCAATCAAGTTCACGAAGGCTGTGACTGAATCAGATATTTAAACAAATCATCAAGTAGTTTATTTACACCTAAAAAACCAAATGTCCACCATCTATCTACTTGTACTTCATAAACCCGATTGTTTTTAGCAGCTTTGAGTCTAGACAAAAGTGGATTTTGGAGAAAAGATTTCGCCGCTTCCTTACTTTCACTCATGACAAACAAAATATCAGCGTCATACTTATTTAGTGCCTCGATACTCGATACCAAAGTATCTTCTTTTTGGTTTGCCAGTATAGGTATAAGTCTGATCCCAATGTCTTGAAAAACTTGATTATAAGTTTCATTGTTTGAATATGTACCGATGATACTGTCTGTAAAAAGATTGATTACTGATACTTCTCTCTGTTTTAAACGCTCACCCATTAGCATCTGCAATTGTTTAACTCGTTCGTTGTATTTAGCGATAACTTGTTCTGCCTTTTCAGGCTCACCTAGAACTTGAGCGATAACGCGAAGATTTTCTTTAAAAGAGTAATTCAGACTAGGTAAGTCAATGACAACTGTAGGTGCGATCGCTGATAATTCTTTATAGATACTTTTCTGGTATTCACGCATTAAAATTAAATCTGGTTTGAGCAAAATAACTTTTTCCAAATTAGGCTGATTTCCCACACCAACAAACTCAATACCTGCTGCTTCATCATTAGTCACACCACGAAATAAAAAGTCGTACTCTGGAAAATAAGTTACTGTGCCAATTGGTTTGATACCTAAAGACAATACCGGGTCTAAAAGACCAACATCGTTTAATACAATGATTCGCTGTGGCTTGACAGAAATTCTTGTTTTACCCAAAGCGTGTTTGACTACTTTTGTGGCTATCGGTAGAGGAGATGTAGGTAAGGTGCTGTTACCTTGAATTGCATTTTGTGAAATATTATTATGGCAAGCTAAAAGCAATATAATAGTAACAATTCCTAGAAAAATTAATTTCAGGTTATGATCCACTTTAATAGTTTTTCCTCTTTTTCCCTGGGCTAAAAATTAAACAAAATTGACCCGTTACTTATGAGAATTCTCATACTCCACATTCTATTTTTGTCAAAATTCAATTGCAAATGAGCCAATCAATGTTAAAGGTTCACCATAGTAGACACCTAAACGACCACCATCAGAACCAGTAAAATAAGTATTGTCAAATAGGTTGCGAATATTTAAAGCGGCTCTCCAATTATTGCGCTTGTAAAATACCGACGCATCGGTACGGACAAAACTAGGGAGAACATAACTGTTGTCTAAATCTCCAAAGCGATCGCCTACAAAAAATAATCCCAATCCAAATCCCAAGCCTTGCAGATTTCTTGTTTGAAATTCATAGGTTGTCCACAAACTTGCTGCGTGTTCTGGGATATTATCTCGACGACGACCTTCTAAACCACTAGTATCTTTACTAACAAATGCGTCAATATAAGCATAGGACGCAATCACTTTCCAACCAGGGGTAATTTCCCCAGCAATGTCAAATTCAATTCCTCGACTTGTCTGTTCTCCAGTTTGAATTTGTTCATTGGGGTCGGATGAATTGGGGTCATCAACGGTAACATTTTGCTTGCGGAGGTCATACAATGCTAAAGTTGCGCTCAAACTGGAGGTAATATCAGCTTTCACTCCTACCTCAAATTGTCTACCTGTTTCCGGTTTAAATGGTTCACTATTTCCATTGCGACTTGCACCAAAGCTAGGTTCAAAAGAGGTTGCATAAGATGCGTAAAGTGAAATATTTTGAGATGGTTGATAAACTATTCCTAAGCGGGGGCTAAAGTTACTATCCGATTGGGAAAGTTCTTGCTTTTCTTCACCTAAATTGCGTGTACTGCGAGTTTGGTCAAAAATATCAAATCGACCTCCTACAAGTAATTTGATTTGGGGAATAACTTCTATTTGATCTTGGATATAAAACCCATATTTATCGAGACTATCATCTCGGAAAAAATTTAATATTCCTTCTTTGGGATACTGTAAACGAGCATAGACAGGGTTAAATATATTAATAGATGGGTAGGGTTCAAAGTCTCCAAAAGTTCCATCTTCAGTGATTTTAGTATAATCAAATCCCAACAGAAGTTGATGTTTAATCGAACCTGTGGAAAATTTTCCTACCACATCCGTTTGAACTGAATAAGCATTATCTCGACGTTGAGAAAAATAGCTCAATCTACTTAATTCACCAGTTTCTTCATCCAGAGAATCCCTTAGAGGATAGTAACGTTCTAAATTGACGAATTGAGCGCGGAAAGCATTTCTGAACGACCATTGGTCACTGAACTTATGGTCAAGTAAATAGCTAAAATTAGTTACATTGATTTCCACATCCTGGAACGGCTCACCTAAAAAGCGGTTCCGTGATAAATCTGCTGGACGATTGCCTATCGCCACAGTACCATCATCTGCTGTCCGTTTTTCTTCAAGCCAAGAACCATCTATAGTTAAATTGGTGTTAGGACTAAGCGCAAACTTGAATTTAGGAGCCAGAAACACACGCTCTGAATTTACAAAATCACGAAAACTTCCAGCATTCTCATAAGAAGTATTGAAACGATAAAGAATGCTTCTATTTTCATTTAGCGGCCCCGATAAATCGATTGCACTTCTATAGGTGCTAAAACTGCCAACAGTTCCCTCAAAAGAATAAAATGGTTGAGTTAAAGGTTGTTTACTAACCAAATTAACCAAACCACCTGGAGGTGCATCTCCAAACAATACTGATGCTGGGCCTTTAAGAACTTCAATACGTTCAATATCAGCTGTTTCAATCAAGCCACCATAATTCTGATATAAACGAAGTCCATCCCGAAATAGATTTGCATTGAAACCACGTAAAGAAAGATACTCACTAAAGCCTTGATAATAACCAGCACTAGTAGAACCGCTTACATTTCGCAGTGCATCTTGGACGCGAATTGTTCCTTGATCTTTGAGGACTTCGCGGGGTATTACCTGAATTGATTGAGGTATATCACGGATAGGTGTATCAGTTCTAGTAGCACTTGATGCTTCTTGTGCACGATAACTATTTTGTTCACCCGTCACCACTAATTCAATTGGTTCTTCATTTTGTACTGATGGTTGTTCTGGCTGAGTTTCACTGCTGGGTTGTGGTTCTGGTTGTGTCTGCGGTGTTTGAGTAGTAGTCACACTTGGTACAACTCCAAAAACTAAACCTTCGTCACCATCAAACAACTCAATTTGTGGCACACCAGTTTCACCGATTACTGTCACGCGAATAGTATTTGCATCTAAATTGGTAACTGTAACTTTAGTTATTCCCGCAGTCGGTTTTTCTTGGCGGAATGTATCACTATTAGGTAGGCGTAATTGAGCATTAGGAATGTCAACAATATAGCTATTCCCTTCACTTTTATTTACCAGTTGCAGTTTGTCTGATTGATTGGTTTCTAAAGTTACTTCTATCCCTTTGTCTGTGGCTTGGGACTTGACACCTGTTACTTGAATTAACGACTGAGCAAGCCATTGCTGAATATTGGTAGCAGGCTTTTCTGCATCACGCAATTGAGAAAATTTAGAGATTTGTTTTTGGCTATCTTCAGCTAACACAGGGGCGTTAACCAGTATCAAAGCCACACTGATCATCCAAGTTATTTTTTGCAACTGATTTGACATGACTCTACTCACCACACATATCAATAAGTAACAAGGGGTTGGGGGTTGACAACAGAGGACTTGGAAAGAGACAAAAAATTCCTCTTGCCAACGCCCCATGCCCAATCAAGTTTACTTTTGTAATTAGTAATTAATATCAAAAAGCTTACAGGAAAGCTCTTGGATGTGGATAATTGCTTTGAACGCTAGACGGAATTTTTTGAATGCTAGACGGAATTTTTGAATTTTTAGGTTGTTAAATCAGGTTATGATTACTTTGGTTTTTAAATTACTACGTAACCTTTTGATACCCAAAATCAAGTCGTTTATTTGTACTATTCTTATCCTATCAACTCATCAATTTCCATTAATAAGCGCGAATTAGCTATCAAAAATTCTTTGGGATTAATGCCAAATTTTTTTCTAAAAGCTGTGGCAAAGTAACTGCGACTAGAAAACCCAACTTTTCGAGCGGCTTGAGCAATGCTTATTTCTCCTGCTATTAACAATTTGCGTGCTTGTTCTAATCTATGATGATGTAAATAGCCAAATACTGTTGTATCAAATACTAGACGAAAGCCGCGTTTAAGAGTGCAGTCATTTAAGCCGACTTGTCTGGATAAATCCATTAAAGAAGGAGGATTTTCTAAATCGCGGAGCAAAATTTCTTTGGCGTAGTGAATACGTTCTACATCATCAGGCTTTAGTGAAAAGGTATCATTTTTACCTTGACGTGCTGCTAAATCTTCTTCAACCAGCAATACTATTAGTTCCAAAACCTTGCTTTCTAAGTACATCCTTTTCATCATTCCCTGATAGGGACAATTTAACATTTGTTGTAATGCCACTTGCATTACTGGAGTCGTAGTACCAGAACGAGAATAGTATTCTTGATGAGGGTTTCTGACTAAATGAGTTAATTCTTGCGGAAGCTGATTTTTTTCTTTACCCATAAAAAGGCGAAATAGCTCCGGTTCTATGTGAACATTAATTTCAATGATTTTTTCTGATTTAAATGTTTTATTTCTTTCCTTTGGTGCTAGTCCACTACCCCACAATCTGTTTTGTCCAACACTAATAGAAAAATGTCTGTCTTGTTGACATCCTGCAAGATAAAAGCTGTATTCTAAAGGATGTTGTCGCTCAGGGAGTTTGATAATTAAATCGTCATATAATTGGTGTTCGGAAATGCCTAAATATAAACCATCCCGTAGTTCTATATCACCATAAAATCCTTGACCTAATTCTTTTGGGAAATAGGAAATGGTGTCAAATATATCCCAGCAAACGCCTACTGTGGGAGGAATGCCATCGCATCTTTTTTCTACTTCTGGTATCTCTACAAATAAATCCCAAAAAGCTTGTTGTGAAATTGTGACTGTCATGACTAGTAGCAATAAGTTATTATATCTGTCGCTAATAATTAGCAATATGTTTTGGTAAAATCTCAATGCAAAATCACTTTGAGTCGTATTTGTAATTAAATACAGCAAGTAACCACTTATTGAGATAAGTTGGCACTAATATGATTAGAGTAGCCTATTTTTATACCATTAAGTTGTTATCAAACATCCAAAATTTTTGCAACATTTTCTCAATTACTGGGAATTGCTTGGCAACCTCAAGAATACAACTTGCTGATAGCTAAAGCTTTATGAAAATCGGACTACAGCAGTACTGGAACTTACTTGTAGACTATCTCAAGCCGCAAAAGGGTAGGGTTGTTAAGTTTGCGATCGCTCTTTTCGCCAGTATCGGCTTACAAATTCTCAACCCCCAAATTCTGCGTTATTTCATCGATACGGCTGTTGCTGGTGGCAATAGTCAGAAATTATTCTTAGCAGCCCTATTATTTATTGGTGTAGCCTTAATTACCCAAGCAATGTCAATTACCGCCACATTCTATGGTGAAAATGTCGCTTGGACAGCTACTAATGCTTTGCGTGCAGATTTGGTAGAGCATTGTTTGAGACTAGATTTATCCTTTCACAAATACCGCACACCAGGCGAATTAGTTGAACGCATAGACGGTGATGTGCAGAATTTGTCAGAATTTTTCTCTAAATTTACTATTCACATCTTGGGCAATTTGCTCATGATGTTGGGTGTGATTGTGGTACTGTTTGCAGAAGATTGGCGAGCCGGTTTAGCTATTTTATTGTTTGCGCTGACAGCCTTATCTACGCTGATTAAGCTGCGTACCATTTCAGTTTTGCATTGGAGAGGCTATCGCCAATTTAGTGCAGAGTTTTTTGGCTTCTTAGGTGAACAATTAACAGGGATGGAAGATATCCGTGCCAATGGAGCGAAAAACTATGTGATGCACCGCTTCTATAAAATTATTCGTAACTGGCTACCTATCTTTCATAAAGCACGCTTTGCCGATACAATTCTCTGGGTGACAACCAACGGTATATTTACATTGGGTAGTGTAATTGCTTTAACGGTCGGCGCTTACCTATGGAATCAACAGGCTATTACTATTGGTACAGTTTACCTTCTGTATTATTACACCATCACTCTCACCGAACCAATTGAACAAATTCGCAACCAATTTGAAGACCTCCAGCAAGCAGATGCGAGTATCTATCGCATTACAGACTTATTGCAAGTTCAATCTCAATTGAGTGCAGACGGCGATAAATCAATTCCACCAGGCGCACTTTCTATAACTTTTGAGAATGTCTCATTTAGCTACAATGACCAGGGAATGGGGAGTGGGGATTTAGTATTGCAAGATATATCTTTTAATTTACCTGCTGGTAAGATACTAGGGTTATTAGGGCGTACAGGTAGTGGTAAGTCTTCTTTAGCGCGATTACTGTTGAGATTATATGATCCCCAATCAGGTTCAATTCGTTTAGGCGGTGTGCCTATTGACCAAATGTTAACAGAACTACCTGGAAAAATCGGGTTAGTAACTCAAGATGTCCAACTTTTTCAAACTACAGTCCGTAATAACCTCACCTTTTTCAACCAACATATTAGCAGCGATCGCATCTATGAAACCCTAGAAATGTTGGGAATGTCAGAATGGTTAAACTCTTTACCTCATGGTTTAGATACAACTTTGGGGCCAGATAGTAGCGGCTTATCGGCGGGACAGGCGCAGTTATTAGCCTTTACGCGTGTGTTTCTCAAAGACCCTGGTTTAGTAATTTTAGATGAAGCTTCCTCACGCCTCGACCCGATGACAGAAAAACTCATTGAAAAAGCTATAAATCAATTATTTTTAGGGCGTACTGGCATTATTATTGCTCATCGTTTAGCAACTGTAGTAAGAGCAGATCAAATCTTAATTTTAGAAAAAGGTAGAGTAAATGAATACGGTGAAAGAGAAGAATTAGCAAAAAATCCTCAATCACGTTTTGCTCAATTATTACAAGCTGGTTTAGCAGATTTATTAGTTTAACTTGATTAGCCCAATTGACATATAGCAGTTCCCAATTACATGAGGTATACTCTCACCTCTGAACTCAAAGAGATGTGTACTTCACTAAACCGAGAAATGTCATAACACTCTGCTCTAATTACGAACTACGAATTACGAATTATTATGGTGTCATCAACAAGAAAGTTTCCGGGTTGGCAATTATTATGGCAATTGATTTGCTATGACCCAAAACTATATTTAATTGATACTTGCTTCTGGATTTTTATTATGGGCTTGCCTGCCTTACCAGGGCTAATTATTCGAGAGTTTTTTAATAGCCTCACAGATAAAGCTCAATTAGGTTTATCTCCTTGGATATTTATTGCTTTCTTGTTGGCTTTGAATTTAGGACATATTGCGGTGATATTTGCTGGACGAATCACCAAAACTCAACACCGCTTTACCATGCGATCGCTACTAAGAAGAAACTTATTAGAACGTCTCTTAAATAATCCTCATGCTCAAATTATGATTGCTAACGGTGATACTGATAAGACTGTATCCCAGGGTGAGGTAATGAGCTTTTTTCGAGATGATACTGAACACATTGAAGATAATGTAGCATGGGTATCAGAAATTCTTGGCGAAGGTATATTTGCTATTTTTTCTTTAATGATTTTATTGAGTGTCAATGTCCCAATGACACTATTTGTTTTCCTTCCCTTGGTAGGGATGGTAGTAATTATTCAAAAAGCAGAAATCCGCATCAAACAGTATCGTAAATCTAGCCGTCAAGCAACTCAACAAGTCACGGGTATTTTAGGAGAAATATTTAGTTCTGTGCAAGCGATTAAAGTAGCTGGCGCAGAACAAGATGTACTCAATTATTTCCGCGCTTTAAATGATAACCGTCGTCAGATGATGGTTAAAGATAGCCTATTAAACGCCATTCTCAATTCACTGTTTCAAAATATGGTGAGTTTTGGAACAGGTTTGATTTTGGTTATGGCTTCTTTTTTGATGCAAAGCAGCGTTAATCAGCTAACAGTGGGTGACTTTGCTTTGTTTGTTTATAACCTTTCCTTTGTTACAGGCTTTTTTAGCTCTGTAGGCGGATTTATAGCATTGTATAAGCAAACAGAAGTTGCTTTTGAACGTATGACTGCTTTAATTGGTGGCGCATCAGCAGAGACTTTAGTAACACCAAATCAACTTTATCTACAAGACTTGGGTAAAAGTAAAAATACCTTACCTCGATTAGAACAACCTTTAGAGAATAATATTCATAATTTACAATCATTAAAACTATCAAATTTAACTTATATTTATCCTGGTACTAATCAAGGAATCGCAGATATCAACTTACAAATACAACGCGGTAATTTGACTGTAATTACTGGACGCATTGGTTCTGGAAAAACTACATTGCTACGAGTGTTGTTAGGCTTATTACCTAAGCAAGCAGGGGAAATTTACTGGAATGAACATACAGTTGCAAACCCTGCTAATTTTTTTGTACCCCCTCGTAGTGCTTATACCCCGCAAATTCCCCAACTTTTTAGCTATTCTTTACGAGAAAATATTTTGCTGGGATTGTCTAAGGATGATTCTGATATCGAAACAGCATTAAAAATGGCTGTGTTTGAGCAAGATTTAGCAGTCATGCATGAGAAGCTAGAAACTTTAGTGGGAACAAAAGGTGTACGGCTTTCTGGTGGACAGATGCAACGGGTAGCGGCGGCGCGGATGTTTGTACGTCAACCAGAGTTGCTGGTATTTGATGACCTTTCAAGTGCGTTGGATGTGGAAACAGAATTGACATTATGGGCGCGGATATTTGCTAATACAACTGAACAAGGAGAAAATTCTTGGACACCAACTTGTTTGATAGTGTCTCATCGCCATTCGGTTTTACGCCGCGCTGACCAGATTATTGTGATGAAAGCAGGTAGAGTTGCCGCACAGGGAAATTTTGAGGAAATTTTAGCAGATGAGCAAGCTGATTGGATTTTTTAGGTTGATATGACTCATTGACACTCCCCCGCTAATTGCTAACGCAATGTAGCAGGAGATTCTTGCTTCTCAGAAACACGCACGGCAGTTGCTCTACTTGGGGAGACACGCCAGTTCCTCTACTTGGGGAAACCCCAAGACCGGACTGGCTCCCCAAGACCGCACTGCCTCTTTTTGGCACAAGTACCAACGAGTCTTACTGCTTCTCCACAAGCTTGGATTTCTGCGTGTCCCGCAGTATTTGTTGACAGTATTCTTATCCCCTCTGACCTCAAGTTCCGTGAAGCATTTTCATCTCTGTCATGGGGTGTTTGACAACTCGGACAAATCCACTCACGGATGCTTAAATTCAGAAAATCGTTTTTATGACCGCAAAACGAACAAAGCTTTGAACTGGGAAAGAATCTGTCAACTTGAACAAATTTCCCTGCTTCTGTCTCCAGTTTGTAGCTGATGAAATTAAGCAGCATACCAAAACCAGCATCATGTATTGACTTGGCTAACTTGGTACGAGCTAATCCCCTAACGCAAAGGTTTTCAGCTACTATGACTTGGTTATCATCACATAACTTTCGTGAGAGTTTATGGAGAAAATCTGTACGAGTGTTTGATATTTTTTCGTGAACTTTAGCAACTACTCTAACTGCTTTACGTCTATTGTTAGACCCCTTAACTTTACGAGATAAAGCTTTCTGCCTAATTCGTAGTCGTTTAGCATATTTTCTAGTAGGTTTGATTGGGTCAACCTTGTAACAGATTTCACCATCAAACACAGTTACTAGACTATTTAACCCTAAATCAATTCCTGATATTTTTCCTTGCTTAGTGTTTGTTAAATCTTTTGTCTCAAATAAGATTGCAGCAAAATATTTATCTGTACTTGTCTTAGAAACAGTTACAGATTTAATCTTGTCATTAATATTTTTTGAAAGACTAGCTTTAACAATGCCGAGCTGAGGTAGTTTTAATCCACTATCTTTAATAGAACAACTTTCAGGGAATCGGATTGACTGTTTGGAGTGCTTACTTTTGAATTTGGGGAATCCAGTACGTTTAGAAAAAAAGTTTTTAAACGCAGATTCCAAATTCTTGAGTGACTGTTGTAGAACAGCAGCAGTTGGTTCTTGTAGCCATTCATAATTAGTTAGTTTCTTCAATTGGGTAAGGTCTTTAGCCATCTGACAGTAAGTCATACCTTTACCCGTTTCTTCGTATTGAGTATTAGTTTTATTGAGGTAGAAATTCCAAACAAAACGAGAACATCCAAAGCTTTTAGTTAAGGATATCTCTTGCTCTTTGTTGGGATAAATTCTGACCTTCAGGACATCCAACATCAATACGACATTGAGAAACAACTATGGTAATATACTACTTACCGCTATTTATTGTCAATCCATGTATAATCATGGTTTTAGGTCTGTTTACAGACTTAACGCTCATATCGTCTTCGTTGTAAAGTACCGCAGAAAAGCTATTAATGCAGAAATACTAAACAGGCTAAAAGAAATAATCACAGACACCCTAAAAAAATGGGACTGTGAATTACTGGAGTTCAATGGGGAAGTAGACCATGTACATCTATTAATTGACTACAAACCAGATAAAACACTCTCAACACTGATTGGAAATATCAAGACAGTGAGTAGTAGATTGATTCGCAAAGAGTTCCCTTGGTTAGCTAAAAAATACTTTTACAACAAGCCTTACTTTTGGACTGGTGCATATTTTGTTGCTAGTTGTGGAGGTGTCACAGTTGAGCAACTAAAAAATTACGTTGACAACCAAGAACAACCAAAACAATGATTCGCTGCACTCAGTTTTATTTGGTCGCAATTCATCATCCCGTTACAGTCGCAGACTTAACGGGAGTCCTCTTGCTCCATTTAAGATAGACCTCTTGCACGAATATTTGAAAATAATAATTTTAACTAGTTCCGTGGGTTTAAGTCCCCCGGTTCTATAACCAGCAAGCTTTGTATTAGGGTTAAATCCCCATTACAAAACTTAATTACGAATTACGAATTACGAATTACGAATTTTTTAACAGACACATCTGTATCCTGAGTTCCCATCACCTTAAGCCTAGGTGATTTTGCAATGCTTGGCGCATTACTTCCACAGGCAAAGTTTCTGACTGCAACCAGATTTTTAATGCTGCTACTCCTTGTTGAACGAGCATTTCTAATCCATCGATCGCAATTGCGCCTTGTGATTGTGCTTGTTGAAGAAATTGTGTCGGTTTAGGAATATATATTAAATCATAGGCGATCGCACCCGATGCTAAATTTGTTATTTCCTCTACACTCAAAGGTGACTCATTTATCTTGGGATACATCCCAATGGGAGTTGTATTTACCAACAAATTAGCTTGCGGAATGAGTTTTATGAGTGTGTCCCATGTATGGACTTGCAAACTCTCAGCTAGTGGTGAATTACCCCAACTATTGCGGAATTCTTGTAATTTGTGCATGTTGCGCCCAACAACATGAATTTTGGCAAAACCTAGTTGATGACAACCTGCAACAACAGCCCTCGCAGCGCCACCATTACCTAAAATTACCGCCGTTTTCTGACTCCAATCCTGTTTATACGTTGTTTGCAAAGGGGCAATAAATCCTTCTATATCTGTATTTGTACCCACCCATCGATGATTTTGACGGCTAACAGTATTCACTGCTCCTATAGCTTGAGCGATGGGCGTAATTTCGGATAATAAGGGCAATATTGTCTGTTTGTGAGGGATTGTCACACTAAAGCCGACAACATCAATGGCGGCAAATCCGGCGATTGCTATCTCTAAATTCTCTGGTTTTATCGGAAAGGGGAGATAAATATAATCTAAGCCCAATTGAGCGATCGCAGCATTATGCATCACTGGTGAGAGCGAATGTTCCACCGGATGTCCAATGACTCCTAGCAGTTTAGTTTTGCCTGTAATTTCATTAGTCATTAGTCATTAGTCATTAGTCATTAGTCATTAGTCAAGAGTCAATAGTCAATAGTCAGTATTTATTGCCCCTCTGCCCCTCTGCTCCCCTGCTCCCCCTGCTTCCCTGCTCCCCCATTCCCCTATTCTGAATCAGTCGAGTGTTCGTAATTTGACGGCTAGCCTACAATTATTAGAAGTTACTTAATATTTCTTTATATCATGCAGGCAACCACAGCTCCCTCTACAAGCCCAATCCCTGGCAAATATTGGCAGTGGCGAGGACACAACATTTATTATGTGCGTGCGGGAGAGAGACAATCACAACGTCCACCTTTGCTACTAGTACATGGATTTGGTGCTTCCACAGACCACTGGCGCAAGAATATCACAGGATTGTGCCAAGATTTTGAAGTATTTGCGATCGACCTTTTGGGGTTCGGACGCTCAGCAAAAGCGAAATTGCAGTACAGCGGTGACTTGTGGCGCGACCAGCTCAACGATTTTATCAGTGAAGTCATTGGTCAAAAAGCAGTCTTAGCAGGAAACTCCCTTGGTGGCTATGCTTGCTTGTGTGTTGCAGCACAACATCCTGACAGTGTAGCTGGTTTAGTTTTGCTCAATAGTGCAGGGCCCTTTAGCGAAAGTCAGGCTATACCTGAACCTGAAGCTTTACAATCAGAAATTCAGGCTCCCAAACAACCTGATCCTTTGCAGAAACTCCTAGGTGATAGTGTTAAGTGGATTTTGCAACAACCTTTAGCTCAATTTTTGTTATTTCAATACGTGCGACAGCGTTGGGTAATTCGCCAAACTTTAGAGAAAGTTTATCTTGACAAGAGCGCGATTACAGACCAATTGGTAGAGGAAATTTATCGCCCTGCTTACGATTCGGGTGCAATGGAAGTGTTTGTTTCGGTCTTTAGCACTCCTCAAGGAGAAAAAGTTGATGTGCTACTAAAGCAATTAACTTGTCCTCTATTAATTTTGTGGGGAGAAGCTGACCCTTGGATGAATGCTAGAGAACGTTCCCAGAAATTTCGACAATATTATCCTGAACTCACAGAACATTTCCTAACGGCGGGTCATTGTCCTCATGACGAAGTACCCCATAGAGTTAACCCACTTTTACGTGATTGGGTTTTGTCTATTGCTCTGTAATATAGCCCTAAATACCAAGATTCCCGACTTCTTTAAAGAAGTCGGGAATCTGAGGCCTTTCAATTACAAACAGGTTCTAACTAATAACTGACATATTCTGGATTCGCCACGCACCTTTTAGACGAATCAAATTATACCGAACTCGCAAACTTTCCTCAGAAGACTTTTTAAACTGACCATTTTCATAGAACTGGGTAACTTCCTTCACTGTAGCTACTACAGCAGCACGATCCGGGTCAAACTCAATGTTATTTACAGATTCTACCTTGAGGTTATGGTTGTACTTACGGTAGCGGTTATCTAACCTATCCTGCTGGGTAACTAGTCGCCATTGAGTTAGAGCTGAACCAACTAAAATCTGGTCTAAATTACTAATCTCATGATTTGGCCCTAAAGCTGCGGCCTTGGTAGAGAGCCAAGCCTGAATAACTTCCTGTGCCGTTGTATCTGTGAGAGTTCCTTCTGGCGGTTGGGGGTTGCTGTTTTTGTCAGGAATCGGTATTGGTGGTTGATTGAGTTGGACAAATAATTGTTGACCTTGTAAAGACGGTGTAGGGAAAAATAGATTTTTTAGCCATCCAAAAGCTGTTGTAACTACCACCCAGAAAACTAATAGACCCACTAGAGAAATAAATACCCTCCACACAAGCCGCGTTTTCCCTTCTAGGGTGCTAGCAAAAGTTCGCCGCCGCCGCCGAGGATAAGGATGATTATCTAATACACGCTCACGAGGCGGCACTTGAGTCGGCTTTCGCCTCCTTCGCTTTCGATTCTGACCCGTTGTAGCAGCCTTAGCTGAACCATTTAAGTTGCTATTAGGGCCTCTGGCTATTCGTTCAGCAGTAGGAATCTGTGCCCCAGGTACTTCTGATTTTGAACTCCCAGATGTATTCCATGTAGGTGGCGAGAATGCATATTCAGATCTTTCTCTTATGAGTGTTTCTGGTAACTCTGGGTCAGGTGTTATGTTGTAATTGAATTGCCGAGACCCAGTTGAATTACTGTGGCGACGGGAATTATTTGTCTGTGCCTGGGGAAAGGGTTGGCGGTTAATTACAGCCCATTCATCAGTTGTTTCTGCATCCGTTGGTAGTGCTTCTAGATAAGCTTGAACCTGTTGGTCGGCAAAGTAATTTTTTAGGGAAGCTTGCTGTTTTGCCAAATCTCGGAAGTGCGGAAACACCTCATGTTGTAACCATTGTTCTCCATATAGACACAGCCCTGGTAATAAGTCTGGAGAATCTTGAGATTTTTCTCGAATAAAAGCCAGGGCTTCGTACTCTTGACTGAGTTCTAAAACACGGGTTGCTTCTTCGGTTTGCCCCAGTAGTAATGCACATAGCGATTGTTCTAAATGTACATCTTGGCGCTTGCCCAGACGGATCAGCATTTGCCTTGCTTGACTAATTAAAGCTGGTTGACGCTGAGCAAATCCTCGTGCTATCAAGGCATAGACAGCCAAGTAGGTAGCAACAGCAGAGGGACGTTTACTTTCAGCTTCAAATAGCTTGTGCTGTTCTGCAACTGTTAAGTGGTTGCGTAACTGCTGGATGAATCGCAGAAAATCATCTATGTTTAAACCAGATAGATCATTGCCAGTACCATCAATACCACCACGGTCTTCTAAGATATTTTGCAATAATCCTAAACCTTGACGCCGTTCGGTGGTTTTCTCTAGAGGTAGTGCCAGTAACTCTAAAATTCTATATGGTCGCAATTTGCAAAGATCCGCCTGAATTTCAACCTGGACGCTGGGGAATAAGCTTTCGCGTGATAGCAACTCCTCACCTGTTTCTAGGGATATGGCAGCATTTTCGTAGTGGCCTTGCTGCCATTGCTCGCGTCCTAATTCTAAGCAGGCAAGAGCAACGGTGAGAATAACATCTGGACGTTCTGCACTTTCGTGGATTTCTTCGCTTGCGAGATTATTGTCTTTGCTGCCACTATTTTTCACCAGGTACGGACGACCCAGTTTCAGTACGAGTTCGTATTCTCCTAGCTCTTGCAGAATCAATAAAGCGCCAACTAATTCGTCTTGGACAATTTCGATGCTAAGACTTTGCGCGTCAAAACCCTTTTTGTGGCTTTCCGTGCGGTTTTCCACTGCGGCGGCGCTATCAGGGTCATAGGCGTGAGCAAGATAAAGCTGATCGTAGGTGCTACGTTCTTTTTGATCTGATAAAACCACGTAAGCTTCTTCTATGAGTTGTTTGCGAGAAGAAATTGCTGCCTGAGAATACTCGCGTCGCGGCAATTGTACAATGCGATCACTATATGCTTGCCGCAATTGTTCATTACTTGCCGCTAACGGTAGTCCTAAAATTCGGTAGTAATCTAGTGGAATTCGCACAGCCTACTTCCCCTGCACCGTGATCAGCGTAATTTACCTAGAGCGTTCCAGGCATGTAAAACCGTGCCATAATAATGCCGTGTAGAATTTACACTACAAGTGTATATTGCAACAACTTGTTTTGTACCTTCCCGAAATTTTGAGTCACATTCTAGTATTAATTTCTGCCTTCGCCTAGAAAGCGTCAGCTTTTTGTCTTAATTCTTAGTATTTTTCGTTTAACACAACTGCTATTTGCATTCGATACCGTAATGTAAAACTACCACTTTTAGTGACGGCATAAATGTTGTACTTGCAAGAATCTATATTATTTTCCTTTAAGTACACCCTGCGTATGCGGTAATAGAAATACTGCTTTCGAGGGTTGAACCTGATAACGATACGGGAGAAGAATATCATATCATGGTTAGATTTTAATTACAATTACTTAACTAGGTATATGATTTTGAAGTCCATTTTTCCTAAATTGTTAATGGATATGCAGAAAGCAGTCTATCCTGATTGCTAGCCTATGAGGGGGAGTAAGCAGAGAGTGCTGAGTAGGGAGTGCTGAGTCGTGAGTAACTAAGAATAATACTCATGACGCAAAACCGAGAACTCAGAACTAATGAACTATTCCATAAAATCCTTTTTGGTGCATAAATAAATTTGATTGTTGACTCTTGCAAACGCCAGCTTGCTATGAAGCTAAAGCGTTCTGAGAGCAACTTAATTTAAGACCGTAACTTTTAAGTTGTACAACAGGGACACTCAAAAATCATGGTTCACGAACGCACATTACCCAAATTTAATGCTGCTACTACCCACATCACCAAAGAAGAAGGATTGCGGTTGTACGAAGACATGGTACTGGGGCGCTTGTTTGAAGACAAGTGTGCCGAAATGTACTACAGGGGTAAAATGTTTGGCTTTGTCCACCTGTACAACGGTCAAGAAGCCGTTTCCACTGGTGTTATCCAAGCAATGCGACCGGGTGAAGATTTTGTTTCTAGCACCTACCGCGACCACGTTCATGCTCTGAGTGCAGGCGTACCAGCAAGAGAGGTAATGGCAGAGTTATTTGGTAAAGCCACAGGTTGCAGCAAAGGGCGTGGTGGTTCCATGCACATGTTTTCTGCTGAACATCGCTTGCTAGGTGGCTATGCTTTTGTGGCTGAGGGAATTCCTGTAGCAGCTGGAGCAGCTTTTCAAAGCAAATATCGCCGCGAAGTGCTGGGAGATAACAGCGCTGACCAAGTGACAGCTTGCTTTTTTGGCGATGGTGCTGCTAACAATGGTCAGTTTTTTGAGACGTTGAACATGGCAGCTTTATGGAAACTGCCAATTATTTTTGTGGTAGAAAATAACAAGTGGGCAATTGGTATGGCTCACGAGCGAGCAACTTCCCAGCCAGAGATTTATAAAAAAGCCAGTGTATTTAACATGGTGGGTGTGGAAGTAGATGGTATGGATGTATTAGCGGTGCGAGCCGTAGCACAAGAAGCTGTAAGTCGCGCTCGTGCAGGTGAAGGCCCGACATTAATTGAAGCACTTACTTACCGCTTCCGTGGTCACTCTCTGGCAGACCCAGATGAAATGCGAAGCAAAGCTGAGAAAGAATTTTGGTTTGCTCGTGACCCAATTAAGAAGTTGGCAGCTTATTTAGTTGAGCAAAACTTGGCAGACCAGCAAGAACTCAAAGCCATTGATCGTAAAATTCAGGATGTAATCGACGAAGCAGTTAAGTTCGCCGAAAGCAGCCCTGAACCAGACCCCAGCGAGTTATATCGCTTTGTGTTTGCAGAAGACGAGTAAGTTAGGGACTGGGGACTGGGGACTGGGGAACAGGAAAAGAATAACAATGCCCCATGCCCAATACTTCTCTACGAGAGGCTGCGCCCTAAGAGGTTGTTTGAAAAGTAGTTACCTGTGATTTTAGGCACTTGTTGATCCCCCCTAGCCCCCCTTAAAAAGGGGGGAAACCGGAATTAAAGTCCCCCTTTTTAAGGGGGATTTAGGAGGATCTAGAACGTTTTGCTACCAACAAGAGGACTTTTCAAACATCCTCTAAGCGTAGCTATGCCGCAGGCTTTACAGCTACGCTCAGTACAAATGCCCCATGCCCCATACCCCAGTCCCCAATGCCCAATTCCCCATTAGGACTAAAATTTGTGTTTAACATTACAGTTCAAGAGCAACAGTATAAGACCTACATTCTTTCAGATGAAACCGCTGGTTCTCAACTGGAAGTCGTACCAGAACGCGGTGGGATTATCACCCGTTGGCGCATTCAAGGGCAAGAAATTTTCTACCTGGATACTGAACGCTTTACTCATCCTGATTTGAGTGTCAGGGGTGGAAATCCAATTTTGTTTCCTATTTGTGGCAATCTACCAGATAATACTTATACTCACAACGGGCAAAAATATACTCTCAAACAACACGGTTTTGCCCGTGAATTGCCGTGGAAAGCAACAGAACAAAAAACTGAACATAAAGCTAGTCTGACTGTCGTTCTTGATAGCAATGAGCAAACCAAGGCAGTTTATCCTTTTGATTTTCAGCTGACTTTCACCTACGAACTTCAAGGTAATACCCTAGAAGTCCGTCAGCAGTATAAAAACTTGTCATCCACACCAATGCCCTTTTCGGCTGGTTTCCATCCCTACTTTCTGTGCGGTGATAAAACTCAGTTAGAGTTTGAAATTCCCTCTAAGCAGTATCAAGACAATCAAACTAAGGAAATTCACTCTTTTGATGGCAATTTTGACTTTAGCCGTGATGAAATTGATTTTGCCTTTGGACAGTTAACGAGCAAATCGGCTACTGCGATAGATCGCAGCCGTAAGTTAAAACTCACCTTGGATTATGATGATTTCTTTACCTGGCTGGTGTTTTGGACAGTCAAAGGCAAGGAATTCTACTGTCTAGAACCGTGGAGTGCCACCCGTAACTCTCTTAATACTGGCGATAACCTGACTGTGCTAGCACCAGGAGCTAGCCACTCAGCATCCGTAAGATTGACTGCTAATTTTTTCTAAACCTGTTTACAAATCTACAGATATCTATGCTATGATGGCAAAGTTGCGAAATACAGCGAAAGGGTCGCTAACTCAACGGTAGAGTACTCGGCTTTTAACCGATTAGTTCCGGGTTCGAATCCCGGGCGACCCATATCAAAGAAAAAACCTTGCTGATGCTTTAGAAATAGAAAGTTGAGGCGAGGTTGATTTTTAATGGAAAATTTGCGGACGCGATCGCCCTGGAACATAAAATACTCTAGAGCGATGGCTTATCGTTGAGAAAATGCGATCGCCAATTCCCTTACAATAAATATCCTCAATTCGGTAGGATAGGCACAGGCTGATCCCAGATGCGATCGTTATGGTAAAAACACCCCCGCAGCATTTAACAATTCCCCGTTTGGAAAATGGCGACAAACTCACCCGTTATGAATTTGAGCGGCGCTACAACGCCATGCCCAACTTGAAAAAAGCCGAATTGATCGAAGGAATTGTCTATATCATGCCTGCTGCTTTGCGTTTTAGAAGTCACGGTCAACCTCATGGATGGATTCTCACATGGCTTGGTACGTATGAAGCCGCTACACCAGGAGTCGCTTTAGGAGTTGAACCGACTGTACGCCTAGACTTAGATAACGAACCTCAACCGGATGCCGTTCTTCTCATCGCACCAGAAGCAGGTGGTCAAGCAAAGCTAAGTGATGATGATTACATCGAAGGAGCGCCTGAGCTAGTTGTCGAAATTGCTGCTAGTAGCGCCGCCATTGACCTTCATGCCAAAAAGCAAGCCTATCGCCGGAATGGAGTCAAAGAATATATTGTCTGGCAAGTTCTCGATCAGAAATTGACTTGGTATTATCTGGAACAAGGTGATTATCTAGAATTAGCCACTGATAGTAATGGAATTGGGCGAAGTCTAGTTTTTCCTGGGTTGTGGTTAGGGGTAACAGAGTTATTAGCGGGAAATATGCAATCCGTGTTGACTATTTTACAGGCAGGTTTGCAATCTTCTGAACACACAGCATTTGTTCAGAAATTAGCCAGTAAATCATAGCTCTAAACTATTTGGGATACAAAGCTACCAAAGCCTCTAAATGTCGAGTAGCTTACCCTACAGTAGAATAGGTCAAGTGTAAGGCATGTTTATGAATGATGGCATAAACTTTTTCAACATAGACACACGACAGTAGTTATAATTTCCTATAAGTTGAAAAAACTCTTAAGATTTAGCGTAAATATTACGCTTCTCTCACACAGACTAGCTGATAACCACATTAGGAGGACTATCTATGGCGCTTGTACCATTGCGGCTGCTGTTGGATCACGCGGCTGAAAACGGTTATGGCATCCCAGCTTTCAATGTTAACAATTTGGAGCAGATTCAGGCGATCCTGAAAGCTGCTGTAGAAACAGATAGCCCCGTAATTTTGCAAGCTTCTCGTGGCGCTCGTAATTATGCAGGAGAAAATTTCTTGCGCCACCTGATTTTGGCAGCGGTAGAAACCTATCCTCAGATTCCCATTGTCATGCACCAAGATCATGGGAATGCGCCTGCTACCTGCTACTCAGCAATTAAGAACAACTTCACCAGCGTGATGATGGATGGTTCTTTAGAAGCTGATGCTAAGACCCCTGCTAGCTTCGAGTACAACGTTAATGTCACTCGCGAAGTGGTGAATGTAGCTCATGCTCTGGGCGTCAGCGTTGAAGGTGAACTCGGCTGCTTGGGTTCTTTAGAAACTGGTGCTGGTGAAGCTGAAGATGGTCACGGGTTTGAGGGTACACTCGACCACTCTCAACTACTGACTGACCCAGATCAAGCAGTTGACTTCGTAGAACAAACCCAAGTAGATGCTTTGGCAGTTGCCATTGGTACTAGCCACGGTGCTTACAAGTTTACCCGCAAGCCGACTGGGGAAATTTTGGCAATCAGCCGGATTGAAGAAATTCACCGCCGTTTACCTAACACCCACTTGGTAATGCATGGTTCTTCTTCTGTGCCAGAAGATTTACTGGCGCTAATTAACCAATATGGTGGCGCAATTCCAGAAACCTACGGTGTACCTGTAGAAGAAATTCAAAAAGGCATCAAGAGCGGTGTACGTAAAGTAAATATTGACACCGATAACCGTTTGGCTATTACCGCTGCGGTACGTGAAGCTTTAGCAAAAAATCCCAAGGAATTTGACCCCCGTCACTTCCTCAAGCCTTCTATTACATACATGCAGAAGGTTTGTGCTGATCGCTATAAGCAATTTGGCACAGCTGGCAATGCTAGCAAGATTAAGCAGATTTCTCTGGAAGATTTTGCAGCTAAGTACGCAAAAGGCGAACTCAATGTTGTCACCAAGAAAACTGCTAACGTTTAATTTTGCCAGTGAATAAATAGGGGCACGGTACTGCTATGCTCCTAAAAGACTAAGAATTCTAAATATTTGGATAAATAAACCGGGTAGCTTTTAATCTACTCGGTTTTTTGTTTTGTTCATGAGGTTGGAACTGGGGATTGAGGCATTGAGCATTATTATTCTTTTCCCGTTTCCCAGTCCCCAGTCCCCAGTCCCCAGTCCCCAGTCCCCAGTCCCCAGTCCCCAGTCCCCAGTCCCCAGTCCCTAAAATACTCGGTGTTGCAGCGAGGGCATTTGACGGCGGACTTGTTCGAGCCTGGTAGGTTTGATTTCAGCGATCGCAATTCCCGGTTGTTCGCCAGCATCGGCTAAAATTACACCCCAAGGGTCGATAATCATGGCGTGTCCGTGGGTTTGGCGACGGGCGTAGTTAGTGCCGGTTTGGGCAGCAGCAATAATATAGCAGGTATTCTCAATGGCTCTTGCTTGTAGTAGTACTTGCCAGTGGTCTTTGCCTGTAAAGGCGGTGAAGGCGGCGGGAATAAATACGACATCGGCTCCTTTATCTGCTAGATGACGATATAGTTCGGGGAAGCGGACATCGTAGCAAACAGAGAGTCCTAAATTACCGAGTGTTTCTGAGAAATATACGGGAGGTAGTTGCTTACCAGCTAGGACAGTACTGGATTCTCTATAGGTATTGCCGTCGGGGACGTTGACATCAAATAGATGCACTTTGTAGTAACGGGCAAGTTCTTGACCATTGGGGTCAATGAGGATGGTGGTGTTGTAAACTTTGCCTGTATTGTCTACAGGAATGGGAAAACTGCCGCCCAGAATCGTAATTTGAAAGCGCTGAGCCATTTTTTTGAGAAACTTTTCCGTTTCACGGGCAATCACTTCGGCTTGGCCGAGTTTGTCTTTTTCTTCTCCCATAAAAGAAAAGTTTTCTGGTAAACTTACCAATTCAGCACCTTGACGTACGGCAAGATCTATTAATTCTTCTGCCTGTGCCAAATTTTTTTGGAGATCGGGCACACTGGTCAATTGAATAGCGGCGGCTAAATAAGACTTCATAGATTCAATAAGGAGCAGTCGAGTTAAGCAAGATAGATTCTCAAAATATATCGCTAGTTCAACCCCAGTGGGATTAATTAGAAATATCTAAACGTTGCTTTTCTTTAACAGTTATCAGTTATCAGTTAGCAGTTATCAGTTTTTTAGTAGCAAGTGAGAGTCTGCGACGAATCTAAGTGAGCGGTGTAGATGGGGGCTAAATTCCTGCCGGAAATCTTAGTAACTGTTGACTGTTCACTGATTTCAGGGTTAGCTATCCTTATTAGTCTATTTTAATATTCCTATGGATTCTGGAAAACGAAACCAGATTCAGATTAGGTTGTTATCAAACCCTGATAAAAGCTGTCTGTTGTGGATACTTCTGTTCTGATTCAAACGTTTATCGCGGTGTTTGTCCTGGCGGATGCTGTGGGCAATATACCAATTGTTTTAATTTTGACTAAAGGCAAGACGCCAGAGGAAAGAAATAAAGTCATAGATAAAGCGATTATCGTAGCGATCGCAGTTCTATTACTTTTTGCCTTTACTGGTCAAATAATTTTGAATTATTTGGAAATCAGCATGGGGTCTTTACGAGTAGCTGGGGGACTTTTGTTGCTGTTAATTGCTTTACAAATGCTCCGTGGAGAATTAGACACGCCCATTATTGAGGAAGGACGGGATGTCGCAATTACTCCACTAGCTTTACCGCTACTAGCTGGGCCAGGTACGCTCACGACAGTGATGTTATTAATGTCAAAAACTCAAAGTCCGCATATTAGCGTATTGGTAGGCATTGTGGGGGCTATGCTCGTCACATGGTTGATTTTACGCTTCTGCAACTACATCGACAAGTGGATTGGTGCAGAAGGTGAAGTGATTATTACCCAGCTTTTGGGTTTTATATTAGCGGCGCTGGCGGTGGAAATTGGTAGTGTGGGAATTCGGGAATTGTTTTTGCGGTAGGAGGGGCTGGGGAATTCGGGGCCCCCTTTGGGGATAAAGGGCAATGGGGACTAGAGCATCAATTCAGTAATCGCAAAAACCCAATTTCTTTTCGGTAAAACGACCAATTTTCGTTAACTGTAAAGACGTTGCAATGCAACGTCTTTACGAAATAATCGGTTTTTTTCGCCCCCATCTTGAATACTGATACTATTTAACTTTAAAAATAATACAAATACGTTGGTAGGGGCACGGCAATGCCATGCCCCTACGAGAAATCTATATGTATCAAGATTTTCGTGAATTGGTATGAATTGGTGTTCTAGGGAATGGGGAATGGGGAACACGTGGCGCTCTCTGGGGATAAGGGGCAATGGGGATTGGGTAAAAACGGAAAAATTATGGAATTGGTTCTAAACCACTAGTTTTAACAACCGCCTCAGAATTCATTCTGAGGCTTATAGCTAAAGTCTTTTAAAAAAGACTGAGTAAAGGTTGTATGTAGTCCGCTTGAGTAGACTTGCGCTATTAACTAGAGAATTTGTTCTATGGTTGAATATTGGGCAGGTGCAAGATATAGCTTAATGAGTATTTGATATTCGTAAACAAATATTGAAACCTCGCCTTTAAAAAAATTACCAATTATATTTACAAATTATTCTCTTTCATGCTCCTTATTTATTCAACTCAGCCCCAACTGTTGCTTTAAGGCTTCTGGCACATTCTTTGCTGTATCCAACCCTTGCACATTCTCCCAGTTTGTATTTTCATCCCAGTGAATATCTCCAAAAACTTCATCACTGAGGTGTGCGCCGCTGAGGTGTGCGCCGCTGAGGTCTGCGCCGCTAAGGTTAGTACCACTGAGGTATGCGCCCCTGAGGTCTGCGCGGCTGAGGTCTGCGCACTTGAGGTATGCGCCGCAGAGGACTGCGCCCCTGAGGTATGCGCCCCTGAGGTCTGCGCGGCTGAGGTCTGCGCGCTTGAGGTCTGCGCCCCTGAGGTCTGCGCGGCCGAGGTCTGCGCCGCTGAGGTCTGCGCGGGTGAGGTCTGCGTCGCTGAGGTCTGCGCGGCTGAGGTCTGCGTCGCTGAGGTCTGCGCGGGTGAGGTATGCGCGGGTGAGGTCTGCGCGGCTGAGGACTGCGCGGCTGAGGTCTGCGCCGCTAAGGTTAGTACCACTGAGGTCTGCGCCCCTAAGGAATTGCCCAACTACATTATTAAAAGTCCCAAACTGAAAACAATCACTGTAATTGATAATGCGAAGCAGTTGGGTTGAGGAGATGGAATTTTCTTCTGATTTACCAGATGGATAGAAGATAATTTGTTTTTTGAGATCATCTCGCTGTTGAGCATAGCGGTGCAACTCTAAGAGCAAAATCATCACATTCAACCCAGCATAAATATCTACCTGACGCTGACCCTGTTTAATTCCTTGCTCTTGCAGTAACCGCATCTTTTTCTGGGGAAAGTTTTCTGGCGGGGTGTCCATAAATTCCCCATCGCACCAACGAAGATAGAAACTTTCTAGCCGCTGAAATAACTCAACTGGTGGAAATTCAGCACTGGTAACTAGCAAGCCCATGAGATATTCGACAATTTCTGGTGTTAATCCGCCATATCCGAATAAATCATAAATGTCCCAGTGTAGTTGCTGCTCATCAACATTGAAAGTTTTACCCCGTCTACCTGGTTCCGTCCATTCCTCCAAGCTTTGTTTGAGTCGTTCAGCACAGAGAAATTCACGAAAACTCTTGTGGAAAAACTCAACACCACCATCATCATTAGACTTGAGGTAAAAAGCACTTAATGCCGTTTTTAGTGATTCTTCTCTCAGTTCTTTCTCAGCTTTGGCTATGAGTTCTTTCGCTTCATCATCTTGCTGTAAGCGTGCTTTCACCATCTGCATCGAAGCACTTTCTCCCCCTGACTGCACTACGCACACCGCTGCTTCTGCTAATATTCGCTGTAATGCTTCTGGGTTTTGTCGAGTAAGTTCGTAATTTAAATCTGGGTGACGAGAGTCGGAACGCTGTTTGGTGAGTACCCAATCTAATGCTTGTTCGTAAACTAAAATTTTTGCTGCTGTCCCAGTGGCTTGCTCAAATTTGCTAATGTCTAACTTGTCGTCTCGGTGCATTGCTGTCAACATATACAGCAATAGTGGCTCTTTAGCTAACTCCTTAACTTGGTATGGACAGGATTGAGCATTTTGCAAAAACTCTTGAAATGCTGTTGTTTTATCAGTGGGAAATTGCTGACGCCAATTATTAAACCATTGGTTTTGCAATTCGGTATCCATTTCGGCAATTTCCACCCTTTCCAGATTCGCTGGTAGACGGTCAATGCCATGCAAAGCCATTGCTCGTCCTGTGATTATTACTCGATGTTTTTGAGCATAGTCTTCTTGAAATGTCCCTACTTGTCTAATAAATCTTTCTACACTTGGGTTATTGCTGCGCTCAATTCGTAACTCATCAAAGCCATCTAAAATAAACAAGAACCGTATATGAGGATCAATCAGCCAGTCATCTCTTAAGGCAAAATGGCACTTTGACTTCAACCTAGAGCGTAAAGTTTCTTCTAAACTCGGCTGAAATACCTCAATATCCCGCAGGCGAATTAAGATAGGTGTCCACCTGCGATATAAATCCAGGCGCACCAAATCAGCAAACATCCGACAAAAAATACTTTTACCTCTTCCTGGGCCTCCTTGAATAAATATCACTTTTCTTTGTATATTAAGATCTTTGTCAAAAAGAGTGTTTTTAACCCAATTCTCCAAATCTATTAATTTTGATGAATCATTAATATTTCCATTAGGATCTATTTTCCTCGCTTGGGGCTTTACATAAATATCTTTATATGTAAAAGATTCACTAAATACATTTTCTTTAGGTTTGGATTCGATTTCTTGTTCTAGATAATCTTGAATACTTCCATATTTTTTTATTACTTCTATCCCCCCATTGCTATACAAGTCAGCTAGAGGTTGGACAGAATTACGAGCCGCTGCTAAGGCTTGCAAAAAGTAGATTTCGGTATTCCGAGCGACTGATGCTGTAAAATCCTCGGCTTCTGGTTGAGTCAGTCCTGCTTGTTGTAATCTTGCCGATAATACTTTATTAAAGTGTTTAACTAACTGTGACTCAGGAAAAGATGCGATGGCTCTTTTTGCCGCATCAGCATCTAATTCAAAATCGTCTAGTTCTTTGAGTGCCTTTTTGAGTGCTTGATCACTATGCTGTTGACTATTCCAACTAGCCAATAATTGCTGGTGGTCAGCGATGATTTCTGTAAAACTTTCTAGATATGCTGCTTGGCTAATGAGCACTACACAATCTTCTAAGGTTGGTTCAGTGTGAGTCTTTTCGCGGTAAAACTTGAGAAGTGCGATCGCAATTGATACAAAAGGCAACCCTGCACCCACAACTTGCGCTACAGGTGAACACAACACATCTAACAGCGAGTCTGACTGTTCTACCAGAGGTTTCAAAAGTTCTAGTTTTGTACCTTGTTCTTGCAAGGTTGTTCCCAATTCCAAGACTGCTTTGCTAGACTCAGCTGTTGTTTCCAGCATCTCTGATGAAAAGGGGGCGACCAAACGCTTCCAAAATTGCGATAAGGGCTTGTTCATTCGCCTAGACTCGTTTAATTACTGGTAATTTAGAGCATAACGCCAAATTTACGCGTCTACAGTCGTTTTCAATTGAATAGACCACACACGTAGAGACGTTACATGTAACGTCTCTACAGGATTTCGGGTTTTATTTATTTACTGACATACCCGTTAGTTGATGTTCGGAATGCGTTAGTTGATGTTCGGCACGCGTTAGTTGATGTTCGGAATGCGTTAGTTAATGTCCGGCATGCGTTAGTTAATGTCCGGCACGCGTTAGTTGATGTTCGGCATGCGTTAGTTGATGTCCGGCATGCGTTAGTTAATGTTTTGAATACTACATCCAGTCTTTGCACATACTCCCAAGCTTCCCTTCCTAATTTAGTCCGAGTTGTTCTTTTAAAGCTTCTGGCACATTAACTGCTGTCTCTAATCCTCGTACTCCTTCCCACTGCTGCTTTTCACCCCAAGTCATTTCTTCTAAATTGGCATCGCTGAGGTCAGCACCACTAAGAATGGCGTAGCTAAGGTTACTGTGGCTGAGATCCGCACCATTGAGGATAGCACCGCTGAGGTTACTGCCACAGAGGTTGGTATTATTGAGGTTGGCATAGCTGAGGTCTGTGCCGAAAAGTACAGCATCGGAGAGGTCAGCACCGCTAAGGTCGGCATCGTTGAGAGTTACCCCGCTGAGATCGGCATCGTTGAGAGATACTCTGCTGAGGTCTGTGCCGCTTAGGTCAGCGCCTAGGAACATTGCACCGTTGAGTCTGGCGTCGTTGAGCTTTGCGCCGTTGAGTTTGGCGTAACTAAGGTCTGCTGCGACCAGGATGGCGTCGCTGAGGTTGGTACTAAAAAGAATTGTGTCACTGAGGTTAGTGCCGTTGAGGATAGCGTGGCACAATTCAGCACCGCTGAGGTCGGCGCGGCAAAGATCGGCATGACTAAAGTTAACGCTGATGAGGTTGGCGTCGCTGAGATTAGCACCGAAAAGGATAGCGTTGCTGAGGTCGGCGCGACTGAGTTCGCTATTTTTGAGGTTAGCGCTGCTGAGGTCAGCGTGGCTGAGGTTAGCATTGCTGAGGTTGGTGCTGTTGAGGTCAGCATGGGTGAGATTGGCACGACTAAGGTTAGCACCGATCAGATTAGCGCCGCTGAGGTTGGTACTACCAAGATCAGTACGGCTGAGGTTAGCACCCCTGAGATTAGCGCCGCTGAGATTAGCATCACCGAGGTTAGCACCGCTGAGGTTAGCACTGCTGAAGTTGACGCCAGTAAGGTTGGCATCACCGAGATAAACACCGCTAAGGTCAGCACCGCTGAAGTTGACGCCAGTGAGATTCGCATCACCTAGATAAGCACCTCTAAAGTTGCCACCTCTGAGAAATTCCCCAACAATAGTACTAAAATTGCCAATTTCCAGAGCATCACTATAGTTAATAATCTGAAGCAATTGGCATGTGAAAAAATTTTCTGTATCTGGTTGAGCAGATGGATAAAAAGTAATTTGTTGCTTGAGTTCATCTTGCTCTTGTGCGTAGCGATGTAACTCTAAGAGTAAAATCAGTACGTTAAGCCCTGTATATATATCTACTTGTCTGAGTCCGATGGTAATATTTTGTGCTGCCAGCTTTAACATTTTTTGCTGAGGCAGGTTAGATTCCGGTGTAGCGTCAATAAATTCTCCCTGACACCAGCGACGATAAAAATCTTCTAGCCGCTGAAAAAGCATTTCTGGGCGAATTTTTTGACTAGCTACAAGGAATTCCATTAATTGCTCGACTATTTCTGGTTTCAGCGCACCGTTGCCTAGTAAATCGTAAATCTCTTCATACAATTGGCGATCGCCTAGATTTCCTCCAGGCGACTTCTCGTAAAGCAGTGTGTCTGGCTTCAATGTCAAGCTGCTGCCTGATATTGTCCATTCTTCCAAGCTTTTTTGCAGTCTTTGAAACCATAAATAATCCTGTAAATGATCTGGAGCAAATTTAACACTTTTGTCTAATTCTTTAATTATTTTTCCGGGAGGCACAGCCGCTTCAGCTTCCAGAGATGTTGTCTTTGGCATCTGTTTTAACCTTGTACCCCTCACATAATTTCTCAACAGCTTCCAGACCTGAGATAAATATGTTGACATTGTTGTGCCTGTTAATACTACAAAATTACTGCTGTGATAAACTGTATGTAAAGATATTTCCTTGGTAGTAAGCTTTTCAATCAAAAAATATATTCGTAAAATAAATACTAAGTAACTAAGTAATAGTGCGTTAGCGATCGCGTTACTCGAAGGAGTTGCCAGTTAAGGGTAGCGTGTCAGATGGCATCTCGCTAAACCTTGAGGAACCTGGCGCTTTTGCTCACAATGGAGCTAAAGTGTCAGATCTAAAACTCTTTTATTTCTGAGAGAGCTCTAACATTTTGCTTAAGTTGTTCTACTTCTGTTCCAGCATCTTCACTAGTCTGAGGCAAAAATAATACGTACTGTTTGCTACAGACGTAGTTATTAGGAAGAATACTACAGTAAAACAGTTCAACAAAGCTAAAAATTAGAGATGAAACCTAAACTGAAATGTTAGTTGCTTGATAACAGATAGCTAGAAGAATTTTTAGATTGACTCAATTAGTAGAGGTAAGACTGGGTAGCTTTGCATAAATTAAAAATTAACTGGTCATAGTTGTCAGGGATGAATTAGATGAACAGATTAACCTTTTGTATAATTTTGTTAAATGGTTTGTTTTTAGGAATAGCAACTACTAACGCTAAGTCACTGCCTGTTACTGGAGTTGATCAAAAGGTGGGTATAGCAACTCAGGACTTGTATATAGATGAGCGTCGCTCCACTACTACAGGAATTAAAAACAGTCGGCAGGAAAATTCTTCGACTCTGCTTTCAGCTTCATCTCCAAACGCCAAGATCTCTGAGAAAGTAAGGCTGCCATCAAACCAAGTTTGGGTAGTTAATCAGAACAAAGATGCACAGCGTCAACCTTTTATTTGGGTAGTTAAAGATCTTAAAAAAACAGGACAGCAGCCATTTTTGCAAGTACAAAAAACTCCAGAGAAGCCGAATGAAAAGCCTAATTCTAGTACTAAACCCCCAAAAAAGGATGACTTAGAACCATTTGATGAAGTAGTCAAGGACACTAAAAAATCAGGGGGATTATTCACCCTTTATCGGAATCAAGAAAAGAATAAAATCTATCTAGAAATTAAACCAGAGCAACTAAATAAAAATTACTTAGCTACGGCAACTTTGGAATCAGGCATTGGGGAAAGAGGCATTTATAGTGGTATGCCTTTGCAAGATTTTTTGTTTTATTTCCAGCGAGTAGGTAAAAATCTACACTTTGTTGTTCGTAATGTCAATTTTCGGACTCGTGATGGAGATCCCCAGGCGCGATCGCTTGCCCGGTCTTTCAGCGACTCTGTTCTTTATACCATCACTATTAAAAGTATTCATCCAGAACGTAAAACTATTCTGATTGATTTAGGAGATTTACTACTAACAGACTTAGCGGGATTATCTGTAAGTTTGGGATTACCCGGAAGCACAGACAAATCTTATTTTGGCACTGCTAAAGTCTTCCCGCAAAACTTAGAAATTGAGTCAGTTTTAAATTTCTCCAGTAGCGGTAAAAGCAGCGAAAATGAAATGCGGAATTTTACGGCGCTCCCTGACAACCGTGGCTTCACCCTCCGCGTCCACTATAGTCTGTCTCAACTACCAGACCAAAATTACCGACCACGTTTGGCTGACGAACGTGTAGGCTATTTCATCACCGCTTATCAAGACTTATCCAAAGACGATCGCGGCGATCCCTTTGTCCGCTACATCAATCGCTGGGATTTAGAAAAACAAGACCCCAAAGCAGCAATTTCTCCACCCAAAAAACCGATTGTCTTCTGGATTGATAATGCCACGCCCTTCGAGTATCGCGATGCCATTAAAGAAGGCGTATTAATGTGGAACAAGGCCTTTTTAAAAGCAGGATTTAAGGATGCAATTGAAGTACGGCAAATGCCAGATGATGCCACATGGGATCCAGCAGATATTCGCTACAACACGATTCGCTGGATTAATACGGTAGATGGATATTTTGCGCTGGGGCCATCCCGCGTTAACCCGCTGACTGGGGAAATTTTGGATGCAGATATTTTGGTAGATGCTAGCTTTGTACGGGCACTCAAGAATGATTATCGCAAAATCGTCCAACCCAGCCAAACAGAACGTACTTCTTTATCAGCATTGATGCAAAATCGCCTACTTTGCGCCAACGGTTTAAATGCCAACAACGATGATCCTACGCAGATGCAGGGAAAACAAGAGTTTTTGAATCGTTTATCTAAACTCGCAGGCGAATACGATCTGTGTTATGGCATGGAAGCTGCTAACCAGTTTGCCTTTGGTTCACTGGCGATGTCACTGCTGCAAGATACTGTACCTAATCAAGATCAACTCAAAGAATATACCAATCAATATTTACGTTTAATCATTGCTCACGAAGTTGGACATACTCTTGGTTTGCGTCACAACTTCCGTGGTAGTACCCTGCTACCAGCAGAAGAGATGAATAATACGGAAATCACCCGCACCAAAGGTTTGACAGCATCGGTGATGGATTATGTTCCCCCAAACATCGCCCCTCAAGGCACAAAGCAGGGAGATTATTTCCCTACTATGGTGGGCCCGTATGATGAATGGGCAATTAAATACGGCTATACACAAATTCAGGCAGCATCTCCCATAGCGGAAAAGCCGATTTTAGAGGAAATTGCTCAGCAATCCTATAAACCGGAGTTAAGTTATTCCACAGATGAGGATGTGTATGGCCTCGACCCCACTGCCGATGCTTGGGACAACAGCAGCGATGTGTTACTTTATTCACAGTGGCAGTTGAATAATTCTCGTGTAATGTGGGAGCGTCTCAATAAGCGTTACCCAATGGATGGAGAGAGTTACAGCGATTTGAGTGAACGTTTTAGTACAGTCTTAGGTAACTATTTTCAGCAAGTATATTATACAAGTAAGTATATTGGTGGACAGTCTTTCTACAGAGTTAAAGCAAGCGAAACGCTAGCCGATCGCGATCGCCGCTTACCATTTGCACCAGTGCCAGTTGCACAACAACGGCAAGCATTAGAAACGCTACAAAAGTACGTATTCGCAGAGGATGCCCTTAGCTTCTCACCAGAACTGTTGAATAAATTAGCACCTTCACGTTGGCGACATTGGGGTAGTAATCCGCTGGTTGGCCGTTTGGATTATCCAATTCATGACTCGGTTTTGTTCATGCAAAGTGCGGTATTGCGGGATTTACTTTCACGCGATCGCCTCTCGCGCCTCAAAGACATCGAACTCAAAACCCAGGCAGGAGAAGCACTGACTCTACCAGAATTATTTGATACTTTACAAACAGGTGTCTGGACGGAAGTATTAAAACCAGCAAGCAAACCGTTAAAGATTGCCAGTTTGCGGCGAGGCTTACAGCGGGAGTATTTAAACATTTTGACTGCTATGGTGTTGCGGAAAGAATATGTACCTGAAGATGCTCGTACTCTAGCTTGGTATAAACTCAGACAATTAAACGACGAACTTAAGCAGGTGAATTCCAACGATGAATACACCAAAGCGCACATCCTAGAAACACGCGATCGGATCGAAAAAGTCTTAAATGCCCCGTTGCAAGGGAATTAGTAGAAGAAATGGGGAGTGGAAGAATAATTTTGAATCGTTATTTCCCCTCTCCTTATCCTCCTTTTCCACCAGCACTTTGGCAAAATATATTTAGAATGCTTATGCAGGCTGGGAAAACAGTCTTATGTCAGCTAAAGATAAATTTCACAATGTTGTGAAATCGGCATTATAAAAGGACGGGTGGCGAATTACTCATGATCCCTTACTAATTCGCATAGAAGGCATTACTGATATGTACATTGACTTGGGAGCAGAGAGAATGATTGCCGCAGAAAGAGAGGGACAAACAATAGCAATTGAAGTTAAAAGTTTCATCGGCACTTCAACTATTTCCGAGTTTCATACTGCCGTTGGGCAGTTTATTAATTATCGCTATGCTTTAGAAGAAATAGGTTCTGAGTGAGTTTTGTATTTAGCAGTACCATTAAACACTTATAACGATTTTTTAATTAAACCGTTTATTCAAACTATTATCCAGCGTAATCAAATCAATCTCATAGTTTATGACGTAGAAACGGAGGAAATTATCCGATGGCAGATTTAAAGAAATATCGAGAGTGTATTCGGCAATTAATTACAGAATATGCTGAGCGTGTCGCATCTAATAATGAAATTGAAGCCCAAACAATTTTTGATGTAGAAAAAGATCATTATCAACTGATATATATTGGTTGGCAAAATAAACGTAGGGTTTTTGGCCCTGTAATGCATTTTGATATCAAAGACGGTAAGATTTGGATTCAATGGAATGGTACAGAAGAGGATGTAGGTGAGCAACTAGTAGCGATGGGAGTACCAAAACAGGATATCGTAGTTGGGTTTCATCCACCCTATGTGCGACAGTATACAGATTATGCTGTGGGTTAAAAAAAGTTTGAGGCCAGTCTAGAATTGCTGGATCATCTACTTCTCGTAAACCAACATCCTGAACGCGAAGTAAGTCAAGATTTGGTTGACGCAGAAATAACTAATTTCTGCTGGAGTAACAACAATCGTAACTGAACTCAAATGCGATCGCATCAAAGGTTATGGGTCGCGCAAATTGTCTTAATGGTTTTTTACGCGCCCTATATGCGGCAATATACAGATTATGCTGTGGGTTAAAGACCGAAGAACGTTTATCTATAAAAATAGGACTTACGCATTGACAGGAAAGCTCAAACATGGATGATTTGAAAAACCACATCTGTCGTAGGGGCAATACCCTGCGGGAAGCCGCTTTGCGTCTACATGAATTGCCCCTACAGTAATGGTCTATTTACCATCAAAGAATGATTGTTATTTACGTTGATACACAACATAATTCTTTTGTGCAGTGTGTAAGTCCTAAAAAAGTTAAAGACTAGTTGAGTTCGGATAACAATGAGCCGCCAGAGGAGAAAATTTTTATGATCGTTGTGCATCATCTTAACAACTCGCGATCGCAGCGCGTGCTATGGCTGCTTGAGGAATTGGGTATCGAATACGAGATCAAGTACTACGAACGCGATGCGAAGACGATGCTAGCACCGGAGTCGCTGCGCCAAGTTCATCCGCTCGGCAAGTCACCGGTGATCACAGATGCAGATCTTACGGTGGCGGAGTCGGGCGCGATTATTGAATACATAATAGATCGCTACGGTAATGGTCGGCTAGTCCCGCCATCGGGTACACCAGAGCGTCTGCGTTACACGTATTGGCTGCATTACGCCGAAGGTTCTGCAATGCCACTGCTGGTGATGAACCTCATTTTCAACCGTTTTGGAATAGCGGATAGCAGCGCGATGGATGCATTCATCGCGCCCCAGATTAAGCTTCACTTTGACTACATAGAAAGCGAACTTGGTAAGAGTACGTGGTTTGTAGGCGAAGAATTCACCGCCGCCGATATCCAAATGAGCTTTCCTCTCGAAATGATCGCCACGCTTCCCGAACAGATTGAGAGCCGACCAAAAATCAAGGAATTTTTAGAGCGCATTCATGCACGCCCTGCTTACAAACGCGCCCTCGAACGTGGAGGTAAATACGACTTCGCTAACAGTATTCAATAATTCTTGTACCCTGATTTTAGATTTCAGATTCAATAGCCTATAACCTCGCTCCGAGACGTTGCATTGCAACGTCTCTACACGTATGAAATCTGTGCTTCTGCCGGCATCAAATGAGGTAGCAGATGACAAAATCTCTCCCTGCTACCTCTGCTTTCTTCTAACTACTCAATGCCTTAAAAAACCTTTGCAAACTCTTGAACACATTGGGTTTTTTCGCAGGTACAGCGTCGGTTGTTTGTGATTGTCCCTTCGTAAGGATGATATCTAACTCATCACCTGATGGTTTTTTGGGTAATTCGGCAATTCTTTGATATTCGCCGTTGGTTTCCAGCCAAACTTCCCACTGTCCTGGATAGCAGCGATATACGGCAGTTTCATCGTCTACCGGGCGGAGGTAATAGGCGGATTCAATAGTACTAATAAAACGATCGCGGATTTTTCTGGCTGCATAACCAATACCCACAACTCCAGAATCTTCTAGGCGAGGATTTAACATGACTAAAGGCCGTGAGCCGATGACTTCACACAACTTTTCTAGCTGTGGTACTTCCACGGAAGTAGGGGCAATAAATAAAAAGATTTCATCCTCTGGCTGAATTTTTGCCTCTAAGGAGGCAGCCCTACCTGTACCAATATCCTCAATTTTAAATGGTGCATCTGCCCAATCACGGCGGGCTAGAGCAGCACCACCAGCATCGGCAAAGAAAATTTTCAAGCGGGAATCATAAGCTGTAAAAACTGGCAGAAATTGCTCTGCTACTGTCATGGGTTTGAGTTCTGGGAATAGGAACTCAACTTGTAGGCGAGTCTGCCCATCTGCCAAGGCTGCTTGGGTAGCTACACGAGATTGGGCGATCGCATCTTCAAGACTGTTGGGAAGTTCACTCATATTCTGTATCATACTGAAGTGTCTACTCCCATTGTTTCAGTAGTTCACACTAATGCTTTCAGTAAAGCCTGAAGTTTGAGTTGCACCTCTGCAAACTCTTTATCAGGATCAGAACCGGCAACGATACCAGCACCTGCGTAAAGTCTAGCGCGATCGCCATCTATCAGTGCTGAACGAATTCCGACAATAAACTCGCAGTTCCCCTCAGAGTCTATCCAACCTAGAGGCGCGGCATATAAACCCCTCTCAAAGCTTTCATAGCGCCGAATTTCGGCACAGGCAACATCTCGTGCTGCACCAGCAACGGCTGGTGTAGGATGCAGTTGAGCGACAATCTTTAACGGGTGTACGTTGGCAGGAACAATGGCGCTGATTGGTGTCCATAAATGCTGAATATTAGATAATTGTCGCAAGCGCGGGGCTAATACTTGAGGTAATACACCCAGTTGGGATAAGCGCTGAGTAATGAAATCAATTACTAGCAAATGTTCATGTCTTTCTTTTTCACTATTTAATAAACGATTGGCATTGGCAGCATCTTCAGCGGGTGTTTTACCTCGTGGTGCAGAACCAGCCAAAGCATCGGTGATTAACTGTTGATTATTAATACTAATTAATCGTTCTGGACTTGCACCAATAAAATTTTGCCCTTTACCATTACTTGTGGAAAAAATATAACAATTAGGATGTATTTGCCTGAGATTATTTAATGATTTGAATAAGTTAAAATTACTACTTGATCTCACATCTAGCGTATCTGCTAGTACAATCTTACTTAAATGACTAGAACGGATTTTTTCCAAAGCAGAAAATACTGAACGTTTAAATTGAGTTGCATTTGTGACGGATTTCTTACGGAAGTTTGCCGGAAAACAATCAATATGGGGATAAGATTCTAAAGACTGGAGAAATTCAATTTTTCCCCGCATAGTCTGCAATACTCTTTGAATATTTACGCTGGCATTGATAATTGTATTCGTTACTAATATACAACGCTGATTTTTCACAGCTACTTGCCAGCGTGGTAAGAAAACGGTAGCAGATGGAAATGGATAATCTGCTTGGGTATTTTTGTCAAAAAAGCTGAAATAACAAAAAAAGTGAGGCCCAGAAAAAGGTTGATTAGCGTTACCAAAGTTAATTATATTTTTTAGACAAGATTTGATAAAATACTCAGCTTTAGTAAAACGTTCTATGCCATCAATTTGTAATTTTGTTACAGTATCAATTGCCGCGATCGCTTCTCCTTTACCTTTATGCTCAAAGTAAAAATTTATTTCATTTACTTGTGTAAGTTTATTTAATACAACTAAAGGGTCAACCAAGTCAATCTCTTGAGAGATACTGACAATTTGCCTGCTATTATTTTTGAGGCACTTTTCTTGCACTGCTAACAGAAATTGATATAAATCTTTGTGCTCTACAAAGGAGTTACTACGACATGGTGAAACTGTCATGGATCTAAAGTAAATTTTTTTTAAGTTAACTTCCTAAAGTGTAATTAATCGTGGTCGTATTTCTACAGGTAACATATTAAGTCGCCATTTCACCAGCGTGTGGTTTGCCTTGTTTGTGGTGTTCCCAGACCATGACAAGCCAAGCTCAGTTTTGATCTGCAACATGAGGGTGAGTGTTAGTAACGCCAGGTTAAACAGCCATGATAAAATTAGCAGTTTTTTGTACCTCATTAGTATCTAGCGTCTCTGTAAATCATAAAATCTAACATGTGAGTAATATTCGGGTAATTTAATTAATCACGACTGATGACTACCAAGCAGATTTTATATCCCAACACTAAGTTATGGATGGCGGCGATTAAACCGCCGATGTACAGCGTTGCCATCATGCCCATTTGGGTAGGAACAGCAGTAGCATTTGCCGAAACTAAAATTTTTAATGGTGCAGTATTTTCTACTTTTGTAACTGCGGCAATTTTAATTCTGGCGTGGGAAAATATTAGTAATGATGTCTTTGATTCAGAAACAGGGATTGATCAAAATAAACACCATTCTCTGGTGAACTTAACCGGCAATAAATCATTAATATTTTGGTTAGGAAACTTGTGTTTAGGTTTGGGATTGCTGTGCATATTAGCGATCGCAACTTGGCAACAAGACCCAACTATCATTGGCATAATTCTGCTTTGCTGTGCATTGGGCTACACATACCAAGGGCCGCCCTTTCGCTTAGGATATCAAGGTTTAGGCGAGATTATTTGCTTTTTCGCCTTTGGCCCCTTGGCAGTAGCAGCAGCATATTACAGCCAAACCCAAACTTGGTCAATCACGAGTTTAGCAGCCTCAATAATTGTCGGCATTGTCACAAGTTTAATTTTATTTTGCTCACACTTTCACCAAGTAAAGGATGATATAGCCGCCGGCAAGCGATCGCCTATCGTTCGTCTAGGAACTGCAAAAGCTGCTCAACTCCTAATTTGGTTTACTGCTAGTATTTATCCCCTCACCTTACTGTTTGTACTATGGGGATTTTTTCCAGTTTGGACGTTGCTAAGTTGGTTGAGTTTACCCTTTGCCATCAAACTATGCCGTCATGTCCAAAAAAATCATCACCAGCCAGAAAAAGTTAGTAACTGTAAATTCATCGCCGTAGGCGTGCATTTCTGGAGTTGCTTACTATTAGGTTTGGGATTTATGCTTTAGCAACTTTAGAAATTGTGAGATTTATCTTGGTGGATGTCCTTAGTCATTAGTCCTTGGTTATTTGTAATTACAAAGGACAAATGACAAACAAATAACAAATGACATTTAGTGACTTACAGATTTAAATTTCGTCCCTATAGACGTAGGTTTGTGCAATCTTTAACTACTAGTCACGGCATTTGGGATATTCGGGATGGGATTATCCTCCAGCTTACCGATGAAACAGGTAGAGACAGTTGGGGAGAAATTGCCCCCATTAGCTGGTTTGGTTCCGAAACCATAGAACAAGCTTTAGATTTTTGTCGCCAATTACCAGAGGAAATTACAGACGAGACAATTTTCTCCATTCCAGATGAGTTACCCGCTTGTCAATTTGGCTTTGAGTCAGCGCGGGAGATGGGGAGCACAGGAGATGGGGAGCACAGGAGATGGGGAGCACAGGAGAATCCCGATTTCCCCTCTGCCCCTCTGCCCCTCTGCCCCCCTGCTTCTACCTCCCTCACCTACAGTGCCTTATTGCCCGCTGGGGAAGCGGCTTTAAGTCAATGGGAAATGTTATGGCAGCAGGGATATCGCACGTTTAAATGGAAAATTGGTGTGTATGCGATCGCTCATGAACTAGAAATTTTTAACATACTTACGCATAGCTTACCAGCTTCTACAAAACTACGATTAGATGCTAACGGCGGACTCAGTTATGAAGAGGCTAACTTATGGCTGTGGACTTGCGACAATCTCAAAGCAAATGAAGAAATATCCCTAGAAATTGAATTTATCGAACAACCGCTACCTGTTGAGCAATTTCAGGGAATGCTGGAATTGAGTATGTTTTATGGGACTGCGATCGCTTTAGATGAGTCTGTCGCCACATTTAACCAACTCGTCACCTGTTATCAACAAGGTTGGCGAGATATTTTTGTTATTAAGCCTGCGATAGTCGGTTCACCATCGCGGCTACGACAATTTTGCCAACAGCATAAAATTGATGCTGTATTTTCATCAGTCTTTGAAACTGCGATCGCAAGACAAGCAGCACTCCAACTAGCAGCAGAATTATCCCAACATAACAGAGCAGTTGGTTTTGGCATTAACCACTTTTTTGAACACAAAGAAACCTGGCTTCAAAGTCTATGGAACGACCTTTAGACTATCTTAAAAAACATGCTCATCACGATTGGCTGATTGGTCATCACAGCCTTCAGTTTCATAAAATAGCTGAAGAATTATATTTAGAACTAACACACTTATCAGCATGTGAAACGCCACCAAAAATTATCTTAGCTGAACGCGAACCAATAAAGTTTTTAGCAAGTTTTATTGCTGCTTGTGCAGCTCATTGTCCAGTTTTTCTCTGTAACCCCGACTGGGGAAAACAAGAATTGCAACAAGTCTTTGATTTAGTACAGCCAGACATTATTTGGGGACTGGGGACTAGGGACTGGGGACTAGGGACTGGGGACTGGGAAGAAAAGACTACCCCTTCTCACCTATCTCCCACTCCCCCACTCCCCCACTCAGCACGGGCTAAACGCCCCGCTACCGTTAACATCACTCAGCACTCATCACTCATCATGATTCCCACAGGTGGCTCATCTGGAGAGATTAAATTTGCCATCCATACTTGGGAAACTCTGATGGCATCTGTCCAAGGATTTACAGAATATTTTCAGCTAAAACAAGTCAACTCCTTTTGTGTATTACCGCTATATCACGTCAGTGGTTTGATGCAATTTATGCGCTCCTTCACAACCGGAGGACAGCTAGTTATTCTGCCATTCAAAACACTAGAATCTGGTCAAATACTCAATATTGAACAATCAAAGTTTTTCCTATCTTTAGTACCTACCCAGTTACAACGTCTTCTACAAAACTCAGAATTAACTGAGTGGCTAACCCAATTTCAAACTGTACTTTTGGGAGGTGCGCCAGCATGGAATGAACTGTTAGAAAAGGCGAGATTCCATTGCATCCGCTTAGCACCTACATACGGTATGACAGAAACAGCTTCCCAAATTGCCACCCTCAAACCTGATGATTTTCTCAAAGGTCAAATAAGCAGTGGTCAGATTCTCCCTCATGCTCATGTAACAATTTGCAATCAGCAAGGCGAAATTTTAAATTCAAATCAAATAGGAAATATTATTATTCAAGCTAAATCCTTAGCTATTGGTTATTATCAAACTGATAAAATACAAGATTATTTTCAAGTAGATGACTTAGGTTTTTTAGATAACCAAGGTTATTTAAATATTGTTGGGCGTAGTAGTGATAAAATTATTACAGGTGGTGAAAACATTTACCCAACAGAAATTGAATCAGCGATATTAGCAACTAAAACGGTTGCTGATATTTGTATTATTGGCATACCAGATAAACACTGGGGTCAAGCATTAACAGCTATTTATACACCTCAAAATCCAAATATCTCTACCTTAGAAATCCAAATCCTACTCAAAGACAAACTCAGCAAATTTAAAATCCCCAAACATTGGATTTCCTTGCAAAGCTTACCCCGCAACTCCCAAGGTAAAATCAACCGCCAGCAGCTACAGCAAATAGCCACAAAATTTCTAAATAACCTCTCTTGATTTTCTTCTCTCTGCGCCCTCAGCGTCTCTGCGGTTCGTTTCTAACCACCGAATAATCTCATTTGGCAATTCCTGCTTACTTCTACTACTCACCTCAATACAAACGTGTCTAGTAATTGCCTTAGCAACAACTACATCATCAACTGAAATTTCGTAAGCAATTTCAAACTTATCAATACCTAATTTTTGGGGCATTAAGCTAACGGCTAACTTATCACCGCAAAACATTGGGCGCAAAAAATCAACATTAGCATGAACAATTGGAAAAGCTACAGATGAGCCAGTGAAAAAACCTTTGATATTAATACCTGATGTTTCTAGAGATTCTTCGTAAGCTTCATGACAAATACCCAAAACATTAGCAAAATAAACTACCCCAGCAGCATCAGTATCTTGAAAGTGAACTGTTCGATTATGAGTGAAAGGCATCTTTCAAAATTTAAAGCATAAAAATAGCAGATAATAAACCTGCTCTACAATTTTACTGTAACTACAGTTATTAATTTAACGGTTATCAGTCAAGATAATTGGGTTTAAGGAGAACCACTAAGGGGGCGAGTACTTCCAACTGAAAACTAATAATCCAAAGCCGATTAGTGGCAGGTGCTATCTGGCAAGTTTAAATCCCCCACCATCCGCCTTGGTAACTGTTTACTGTTTACTGTTTACTGTTTACTGTTTACTGTTTACTGTTTACTGATTTAAAGGGTAATATATATCTTCAGAACTGGGATTTAGATAAGGATGCTGCAAATCAATTGAGTGCTGGGCAAAGTGTTGGTCAATTACCCTCATCCGCTCCTCCATTGCATTCTTACCTTTTTGCCAAGCCTCCAACAAAGCATTAGCGACAATTTGACAACGGTTCATCCCAAAACTCTCTTGCGCCGCAAATTTTTGGGTTGGTTCCTCAGCTAAACTCAATCCTGGTGCTAAAAACTTTGTGAACAAGGGTATATCGGTTTGAAAATAGGATTGATGTTCAGCATAAACAGCCTGTAGAATTTCGCGGATGGCTGGATAGTCGTGGAGTTCAAAGAAGAGTACCCCTGAGTCATAGCGTTCGTATGCAGAAGGATTGTAAAGAACCTGAAAGCTAAAAGGAATAGCAGCAGCATTTAGTTGCTGAGTTAGGCTTTTCATGAGCGCGATCGCACCAAATGGTGTGAAATTAAAATAGATTCTCCCTGCTCCCAAATCCGCATCTGGGTTTTGCCGTTCTTGTCCAACATTGCTAACCGCTACATAACAACCGTTTTGCAGTCGATTTTTGGGCATCCAGATGGCTACTAACTCGCCTGGTTTAGCAGATTTAATATTAGGTTTTAAATGGCAGTCTGGCTCAACATAAAGTGTCAAACCGCCTTTAGTCACAGCCATACTCCCATCAGGTTCTTGCCGCAACACCCGCCAACTAGGGTCAAAATAACCGATACCATGATTACACTCGTGCAGTTGCTCGTAAAATTCCCAATCAATTCCCAAGGCAGAATCGTTTTCTAAATTATGGCACTGCTTGTGATTTGTAATTTCCTTATTGACTGCCAAAGTAGTTTGCAGCGAGCCATTGTAATAAATTCCATAGAGAAAGTTTCGCAATAGCAGAGTGAGATACTTATGCTGCAAAGCCGAGGGGGTTTGCTGAAATCTGTCAGCTACTTTAGTCGGCAGAGCAAAGGGTTGGTAGTTGGGATGGTAAATACAAAAATTTGACTCAATCTGGATATTGGTAACAATGTCGAATAGTGTAGTTAGCAGTTGATTGGTGGAAGAATCTAGCATTAATAAATTCAGAACTCAAAACTCATAATTTATAATCAAACAACCACTCTGTGGCAAATATATTTGTTGTTTAACAGATTACTTAAAAAAGTATAATCTAGGATTTACACCACAGATAAATTATTAATATTTATTTGGATAAGCCTATTGTTTTATTATTGGAAAACATTTTAATTTTTCCTGAAGTTTAATTTCCTTAAAAATAGCATACAGAACAATTCAAAATATCCAAATTATCTTTTAAATTGTTCTGCTATATGCTATTAGCAACCACGCAGCCGAGTTTTTTCATAATAAATGCGAAGTACTTGCTGCTCTTTTTCTGGCTGAGGAACTTTATGAAAGTTTCCCACAGTTTTGAATATTTCTGACTCGGAAATACCAAAAATAGTCAGTACAGATTGCTCAGGCATAGTGAGCAAACTTTTCGCGACTTGAAGCATACAGATGTCAGCATTATCAAAGTATTTGCGGCACGTAATCATGTCTTGAATTTGATGAATCAGTGCCAGTCCAGCAAATTGAATAACGCGCAAAATAAAATCACGACGGTACTCCAAAATCATGGGAAAAGCATTGAGATAAGCTCTAATTAGAGCAACTATTGAAGGTTGTAGAACCTCTAGAGGTGTCATCGCCAAATGCAAAGATTCTTCTAATTCAATGGTAGGGTCTACCACGAGACTAGATAACCAAATTTCTAAATAGCTTGCTAGTAAAGTTCCTAAATCAAATGCCGGATCTCCCCAAGAGCAGGCTTCCCAGTCAATTAGTCGCACCAGGCAATTGTCTAGCTGCTCCCACCTGGAATGAACCAAAATGTTATTTAACTTTAGATCGTTATGTGTTAAGCAGCAAGGCTGCCACTCATTTGCTAAATCAGCAATTGCTGATTCTAAACTCTCGTAGCGCTGATAGAGAACATAAAATTTCAGCGCATCAGTGGGAACTGTACCAAAAATCTCTGGACTAATTGACCCTATTCCTTGCGCTGGATTGTAATAGCCATAGCGAAACTGTCCTTGAGGAGCAGTTGCCATGAAATCACTATATTCTCGGCGGTTGAAGGTTGCGCGATGCAGCCCAGCCAGAGTAGTGCCAATAGCGGAGGCAATTTCTAGTGGAAAAATATCATTTCTGTGATATACTCTCCCAAGTTCCAGATAGTCATTGAGGTAATTGCGGACAAGGATAGAATTTTCCTCATCAAAGTGCAGCACTAGTGATGCGATCGCAGAAATGTTGCCTAAAACCGGAAACTGTTGAAGTAACTGATGAAATAGCCACTCATTAAAAAACTCGTGGGGCATTCCATCATTGTTAATGCTACGTTCTTGTTTAACCAGCAGTTTACGGTTATCTGCCAGAGTCACCAGTAAATTGCAATTCTTACTATCTGGTAACTCAGATTCATTTGCTGCTCCATCTTCTGAGCTACACAGACCTGCATCTTGCAAATACTGGATAACGTTATGAGAAGACAGTGATAATACCATGTATTATTTCCTAGTTCCTAAAATAGCGGAGAGAATCACCTATATCGGGATTGGCTTAGCTTTAGCCGTTTTCGGTAGATAGCAACTAGTGTGTGAATAACAATAACGATTGGTACGATCTACTAATATCCCATCTGTCTGATAAAAACCTGCCAAAATGGCACGAAACCCTTCACTTTACCTTTAAAATTTGCTCAAAGATACCATCAATTCTTTACATTTTTCAGCATAGTTACTTGTATCCATCTAGAGTAGAGTTTTATCAGATATTAACGTCACCACAAACAAAATTATTAGCAGTAAGTGTTATTTGTTATTAGGTATTCATTGGCAAATGAAGATATTTGCTTTTCTTGAACTGATGAAAACATGTAGTACTAATAACAATTATGTCAGCTTATAAACAGCGAAAAATCTCAGAGTTCCTTCGCATCAAAAAGCATGACATTTAACCCTATTATTTTTATTGATCATCACAAAGCTAAGAAAACCGGATATTTTAGCCAGAGAATAATTAATTTTTTTTCATATTTTACTATTTGCTACCTTGACGCCTCAGTAATATAGCCAAGTGCTGAAGTGCGGTAGCAGGGCATTTAGCCCGTGCTGAGTCCAAAGCCGATTAGTGGCAGGCACTATCTGGCGGGTTTAAATCCCCCACTATACGCCGTCAAGACTGTTGACTGTTTACTGTTGACTGTTGACTGTTAAGGGAAACCACTAAGGGGGCGCTCACTTGCAACTGAAAACTAATAACCCAAAGCCGATTATCTAGCGGGTTTAAATCCCCCACTATACACCGTCAAGACTGTTGACTGTTGACTGTTTACTGTTCTGACTCCTTTCTACTTCTTTATCAAACAAAAGCAGGATAGCTGTTACCGCAAACTGATGCTACCTTAAGACAACAATTTGATTTAACATTACCGCCAGTGTCAGCATACCCAAAATAGTCATCAATCCCGCAGGCATAAACTTACGTGTTTTAATCAGCCTAAAAGCAAAAACAACTACTAAAACACTAGTAACTAATACTGCTAAAATTAAAGCCCAAGGTTGTCCTTGGAGTTGAAAATAAGCGGCAAAAATTAGTAATAATCCACTAATGCTGCCACTGATGAGCGAAACTTGACTATTAGCCTGAATGTAACCAATAATGCCACCAGTGATCGCTAAAATACCGTAAGCAAGAGTAGCAATTATACCTAAATACATTGTTAAAACCTATGTAGACTTTGACTTTACTGCCAGGGTCAGCAGACAATTTACCATAGCTGTTTAGCTAAATCACCCAGTTGATTGATGGATAATCAAGCGATGCCAACGGCAAGTACTTCCTCCTACACAAAGGTTCAATTTCTCCAGCGCCAAGCAGCGTCACTTTTACTGTACCAATCTGTCCTCCAAGGCGAAGTAGGGGTGGCATTTCTTGACCTGTTGCAAGCTATACGTTACACTGATGCCGATGCGCGGGGTTGCCTGCAAGCCTACGGTACTTACTTCCACGCTTTGGCTGCTAGAAATCAAAATTGGGAGGACTACCTAATTACTCAAATTCTCATCTCAGAGAACCCTTTTACAAGGATGTCTCAACAGCGAGAATTTGAAGATTTGCCCCCAGCTTTAGTAACAGCTGTTCAACATGATTTACAAATATTGCAGAGTCTTTATGAATGTAGCAGCGCTGCTTTGAGTGAGTGGGTACAAATCGTAGCTCATCTGCCAATTTCACCAGTTGTTTGGTATCAAGACTTGAAAGAGGTAGGAGTAGGCACAAAATTCATTGCATCTCTACAACATTTAGAAAATTGGGGTAATGCTGTAGAAGATTTAGCAGCTTATTATCGGCAATTTGGCTCAGGTTTATTTGCTGAATATCGCGCTCTCCGCTGGCAATCTGGGCAGTTTATCGGTATTCCGTATTACGATCCAGTTAAAGTTACTACACTTGTAGGTTACGAATCTCAGCGAGATGCTTTGCTCAAAAATACAGAGTTTTTATTATCAGGAGAAATGGCACTGCATGTATTACTTTACGGTAGTCGCGGTTCGGGAAAATCTTCTTTGGTGAAAGCTTTATTGAATGAATATAGCCATCGCAACCTCCGCTTATTGGAAGTGACAAAATCTGATTTAAAAGATTTACCAAAAATTGTAGAACATCTGCGGGGAGTGTCACAAAAATTTATCATTTTTGTCGATGACCTTTCTTTTGAAGAAGATGATGATGCTTTTAAAGCCCTCAAAGTAGTTTTAGAAGGTAATTTAACAGCGCGACCTCAAAACGCAGTTGTGTACGCCACCTCCAACCGTCGTCACTTGATTCGAGAGTTTTTTGTCGATAGACCTGCTCCTAAAGATCACGAAGAAATCCATGCATGGGATACTATGCAAGAGAAGCTTTCATTTAGCGATCGCTTCGGTTTAACCTTAACCTTTGAACCAGCTGATCAGAAAACTTATTTAAAAATTGTCAGGCATCTAGTAGCACAAGCTGAAATTAATATTAAACCAGAAGATTTAGAATATCAAGCATTACAATGGGCAACTCGTCACAACGGTCGTTCTGGTCGCACAGCACGGCAATTTGTTGATTTTTTAAAAGCAGACTTAGCACTATCTAGTGCAAATAAAAATACATCTGATACACAAACTGAAAATTAATTTGCTGGTGATTTAAATTTTTTGTTATTTATAAAACAGTCTTATGCACAAATACTTAAAATCGGAGATTTCAAAACAACTATGTAAGGAATAATGACCTTAATAACTACTTATTCTGATAACTTAAATACCTTAAAAATAAGCAATATGCAATCAGTAATGGTAAGCAATCGATTTATCCTAGGCATAGTAGCCTTCAGTGTGAGTTTTGGACTCAGCCTCGTCCCAAGCTGGGATTTCAATAAAGCCTTTATCACAGGTGTAATTACAGTACTCGCTACATATACAGCAGCGTTATTTGTAGACAAGCGACGTAGAAATCATGAAATGCTTGTTTTAGGTTCTCTCCGCAAACGAATTAAGGAGATGGAGGGATTGAAGTTCCGTATTGTCAGAGAAATCAACCAAATAGAAGAACATCGTAGTTTATTATACGCAGAATCGAAGCAACTGCAAAATCAAGTCACAGAATGCCGTAATCAAAGGGATAGTCTCAATCGAGAGTTAAGCACTTTTGCAGGACAAAGAAAGCAGTTAGATGCTGAAATCAACAACCTGAAAACTGAACTTTATAATCTTGATAAAAGTAAAATAGAACTGAACAATTCTTTTTCTACTCTTACAGCTGAAAAACGTCGTTTAGAGTTGAATTATAATACATCTCGTGCTGAAATCACTCAGTTACAAACTCAAATTTGTGAACTCCAGCAAGAAAAACGAGAACTTGAAAGCAATTTAACTCTGCTAGGTAGACTCAAACCTCAATTAGAAGAAAAATTACACGAACTGCGAATCAAAATTCAAGAGCTAGAAACTGAGGCCACTAAAGAAAATCAATTATTAGTAGCTACAACCAATGCTAGAGCAAATATAGAAGCTAGCCTGAATTCTTTTCAAACTCAAATTGTGTCTCAGAAAGTTGAACTCAATCATTTACAAGAGCAAATCACATTATTGCAAGAAGAACGAGATCTTTTGCAAAATCAAGTTTGGGAATTACTCCAACAAGTAGAAACAATTAATCCGCCGGAAACTTTGCCTGAAGACGCACAACGAGATAATCTTGAATTGTTTACTTTTTCTGAATTAATTGAACCCTTAGAACTAATAAATACTCAAGTCGATATCTCAGAAAATTTACCTGATGAATGGAATAATTTTCTAGAAAAACTACCAGGGCATGAAATGCAAGTATTAAAAGCTATAGTCGAGCAAGATAATCCCAAAATAGCTATTAAGCAAATTGCCGAAGCAAATATTACCATGCCAAATCTATTAATCGATTCTATAAACGAGCGGGCAAGTGATACTATTGGTGAATTAATAATTGAGCCTAATTTGGACATTCCAGAAGTTTATCAAGAGCATATCACAAATGTTAGAAAAATGATCGAAATGTATGAAATTCTCGTGGCTAGACATGCCTCATCAAATTAAATTATTCTTGCCGTTGTTAGATTATTAGTGAGGTGAGCATAAGCCCTAACTTCTGGCTAAGCGCCTCTGCGTTTTAAATAAAGTGAGATGTAATAAATGGCAAAGCTCAAACTCTCGAAAAAAATATCTACTGCCTTAATAAATTCTCTTGGTGCGGGGGTAGTGCCAAGAGTGGGAGTTGAACATATAGCAGTAGGTCGAGAAAAGGAGCTTCAAAGCCTATTACAAAATCTTGACGACATTGCAGAAGGTGTAGCGTCATTTCGTTTTATAATTGGTAACTACGGTTCAGGCAAAAGCTTTCTGCTGCAAATGATTCGTAACCGTGCTATGGAGCAAGGGTTTGTAGTAGCTGATGCTGATTTATCTTCCGAACGCCGATTGGCAGGAAGTAATAATGAAGGTGTAGCAACCTATCGAGAACTAATGAGCCGCCTAGCTACAAAAACTCGTCCTGATGGTGGTGCTTTAGTCTCGATTTTGGAAGGATGGATTAATAAAATTCAACAAGAAGTAGTTCAAGAAACTGGAATGCGTCCCAATGATGATGGTTTTGATGACCGAGTTGAAGCCAAAATTAGGGAAGTAGTCCAGTATATTGAAGACTTAGTTCACGGGTTTGATTTTGGCAGCGTTATTATTGCGTATTGGCGTGGCTATCGGTCAGATGATGATGAATTGAAAAACGCTGCAATGCGCTGGTTTCGTGGAGAATTTAGTACTAAAACTGAGGCAAAAGCAGCCTTGGGAGTACGAGTCATTATTGATGATGATAGTTGGTATGACTACATTAAATTATTCGCTAAATTTGTGGCTGAGATTGGTTATAAAGGACTTTTAGTGTTACTTGATGAAGCCGTACATATATACCAAATATCAACTACAGTTACTCGTGAAAAAAACTATAACAGACTTCTAGCAATGTTTAATGACACTATGCAGTGCAAAGCAGAACATCTTGGCATTGTTATCGGTGGAACAACTAAATTTTTAGAAGACCCCAAACGAGGACTTTTTGCAGACCAAGCTTGGCAAAGGCGTACAAAAGAAAGCCGTTTTGTCACACAAGCTGGTGTTCAAGAATATTTAGGGCCAGTAATTCGGCTAAACCCGTTAAGCGAAGTAGAAATCCTCACGCTTTTGCAGCGTCTAACTGAGATTCATGCTGTCAATTTTGGGTATGACAAAGTTTTGACAAATCCTGAGTTAAAGGAGTTTGTCCAAGAAATTGTCAATCGCTTGGGTGCAGAAGCATTACTTACGCCAGGGGAAATTGTACGGGATTTTATGAGTTTGTTGAATATTATTCATCAAAATCCAGGAATTTCGTTTGGTGAATTAATTCATGGCTCTAAATTTAAACCTACTGCTGCGGGGAAAGATGTGGATGAAGATAATGCAGCGGAGTTTAGTTTGTGATTAATTGTTATTTTTTATAAATTATTATTGAAGACCTTTTAGATTTGCCATTTGACCAGTTGATCCCCTCAAAACTGTGATTTTGATATTGCTTTAGGGAAAAATATATTTAGTCAAGGACTGAGTAAACAGGCAGCTGAGCGGTCATGTACAGTCCTGGAATTTTTGAGCTGTCTATACTTTGAATTTAATTTTATGCAGAAGTGCCTAGCAGCGCAGTGGCTCATCGCCAGACATTGCCTATTCCGCAAAAGCAGAGTTTTGACTTTAGCAGTGGTTGTAGCGCTACTAGGCGCAGGCTGTACTGGGAAAATATCTAGCAATCATCAGTCTATTGGCGATCGCGTCTCAGTTAGTAACACAAATAACTTATCTACCTTAAAAATTGGCGTGTTGCCTACGCAAAGTCAGGTAGAGCAAGAACGGATGATTAAACCGTTGGATGAATACCTGGAAAAAGCGCTAAAGCGACGTGTGGATTTCCAAGTTGCTAAGGATTATAAAGAAGTCGTTGATTGGCTAGTAGAAGAAAAAGTAGATATGGCTTATGTCGGAGCTGTGTCTTACTTTGAGGCTTTGGAGCGTGGTGCTGAAGTTGAACCGTTAATTGCGCCAATTGATAAGTACACAGGACGACCGTGGTATCGGGCTGCAATTATCGTGGAAGCTAACAGTTCCATCAAGAAGTTGCAAGACTTAAAGGGTAAGCGAATTGCTTTTGTCAGCAAATCATCTACCTCTGGCTATCTCATGCCGATCGCAGCATTTAAAAAGCTTAAGATTAACCCTGAGCAGGACTTTGCCCAAGTCATTTATCCTGGTAGCCACGCTAAAAGCGAAGCGGCGCTGGAAAATGGACTTGTCGATGCAGTCGCCACAAATATCCCGTCCTACATGAAACGGCAAAAAATCGGCAAGCTCACATCTGCTAACTCCAGAGTCCTTTGGGAGTCTGCTCCTGTTCCCCATTCGCCAATGCTGGTTTCCAAGAAACTCTCTCCTGAGTTGATCCAAGATTTAAAATGGGCATTCCTCAACATACCCGATGGCATTGAGGATATTGTAGGGACTGAAGTAGGCGGATATACCTTAGTTGGGGATGCAGACTATGCACCTATTAAGCAACTTCGAGTAGAACTTAACTTGAACTTCGAGGCGGCGAAATGAAAATCTCAACTAAGTTTATTGCTTCTTCTGCTGTAGTTACTGCCTTAATGACTGTCGTTGTGGGTGGGAGTACCGTCTTACGAAATCAAGCTGATAAATCTATCCACCAAAAGTTTGAGAAAAGCAGTCGCATGATTGAAGTGGCACTTCAATCAGAGATTGATTTAACAAATGAAATTATTATACTCAAAGACTATGTGTTACTAAAAGACCGATATTTAGATATAGAAAAATATCAAACTAAGTTTCTGGCTGACATCAACGAGCTAGAACGTTTGATGCCCCAGGCTCCAGAGCTAGACGCAATTGTTCGTCGTCATCAGTTTCTTGTTCGCTTAGCAAGTGAGCTAGCTGATCCAATTGATACTTTATCTGAAACTTATTTAGCTGATTCTCAACAGGATTTCAGAGCAATCAATGCTTTTAACAGAGATATTGACTTCTTTTTAACTAAGCTGATTGATCGCGCCCGTCAGCAAGAGTTCCTAGCCGAGCAGGAATTGGCACAACTTCAACGAACTTCACAAATGGTGTCCTATGCGATCGTGATTTTTATCCTTCTTGTTCCTGTCGGTAATTTTGTGCTGATTTTGCTTCCGGTGATCAGATCTCTAGGAAAGTTACAGCGAGGAGCTCAAACAATTAGTGCAGGTAACTTGGACTACTGCTTGAACTTGCAAACAGGTGATGAAATTGAGCAACTGTCGCATGAATTCAGCCGCATGGTAGCAAAACTGGCTAAATCCCACAGCGTATTAGTGGAGCGCAGCAGTGAATTGACTAAATTAAACCACAGCTTAGAAAACGAAATTAGCGATCGCGAACGCGCACTTCGTGAACGCAAACAAGCACAAACAGAACTCCAGCAAACCCTGCATGAACTCCAAAGCACCCAATCGCAACTAATCCAAACTGAAAAGATGTCCAGTCTAGGTCAGCTTGTAGCAGGGGTGGCACACGAAATTAATAACCCCGTTAACTTTATTCATGGCAACATCACTCACGCTAGTCAATACACACAAGATTTACTAGAGCTATTGCACCTTTACCAAGTAGAGTTTCCCAATCCAGGGGATGAAATTCAGGAAAAGCTTAAGGACATTGACTTCGAGTTTTTACTAGATGACCTGCCCAAAATTCTCAGTTCCATGAAAATGGGATCTGTGCGAATCCAACAGATTGTCTTGTCTTTACGCACCTTCTCTCGTCTGGATGAAGCAGATATGAAAGAGGTCGATATTCACGAAGGTATTGATAGTACCCTGCTGATTTTGCAAAATCGACTCAGAGCTAAGCCGGAGCATCCCCAGATTCAAATTATCAAAGAATATGGGCAGTTGCCTTTGGTAGAGTGTTACGCAGGGCAGTTAAATCAGGTGTTTATGAATATTATTAATAATGCGATCGATGCCCTTGAGAGTCACAATGATCAGCGTTCTCTCGAAGACATTCACACTCATCCCAGCAAGATTACAATTTGCACCCAACTTATCAGCAATAATCAAGTGTTAGTACGAATTGCTGACAATGGCCCAGGTATAACTGGAGAGGTTCAGCAGAAGTTGTTTGATCCATTTTTCACAACTAAAGCTGTCGGTCAGGGAACAGGTTTGGGCTTATCCATTAGCTACCAGATTATTGTGCAGAGACACTCTGGAGTGCTGGGGTGTGAGTCAGAACTGGGGAAAGGAACCGAGTTTTGGATTAATATTCCCTTGCATCAGCAAAAGAAACAGCAAATCTGCAAAACTGAATTGGAAACAGTGCAAGCGTAGACATGGTAAACGTTAGAGGCGGATTATTGGAGAGTAGTCCTTGTTGTCAGACATCGCTAGATTTGGTAGATTTATCTTCTTCACCTGTTGGTAATTTCTAATTATGCTAAGTTTGAGACATTAAGTCGAGATTTACCCGGTTATTGTCAAAACAACGATATTACCTAAGCACAAATCAAACTTGAGAAATTGCTCCTCAAAAAACAAGCCATGCAAAATTTCAATACATTCAACACTACAAGGCTGAGTTTAGAGCTGTTTCATGTGCAGACTAACACTGCTTTTGATTTACCACCGAATCTTGCTGTAATCCGCGTTGGTAAACCAAATGATCCAATTTTCCCAGATATTGATATTTCCAGTTTGCCAAATGCTGATTTAGTTTCTCGTATTCATGCACAGATTCAGCTAGATGGAAGTAATTACTTCATTGAAGACTTGGAAAGCTCCAATGGCACATTTCTCAACAACACTAGGCTAAAGCCTAGAACTCCTTATCAAGTGAATTTAGGAGATAGAATAGACCTCGGTCAAGGAGGTAAAGTAACATTTATACTTCAAGCTAAGCCACAATATCAACAAAATCTTTCGTCTACTACAATTCAGTTTCAAGACGCTGAAAACCAAAGAAAAACTTCAGTGGATAAGACAACCAAGCTTGTAGGTTTAGCTTTGATGGTTGCAGGAATTGTGATTTTAACTGCAAGTATTCGAGTTGGGATATTTTTTCGTATTCCTGGTATCTTGCTATGTTGTGCCGGGGTTTTTGTTCTTTTACAACGACGTATTAACCCTAACTTAGGATGGATTTTAATAGCCCTAGGAATTGCTGTAATAGCTTTTACTGGTAATGTATTCGCGTCGGTTAATCTTTTTGTGATTTTGGTATCATCTGCTTTATTATTTGCTGGATATCAATTTTTTACGACTGGGAAAATCTTGGATTATGATTTGCGATCGCTCCAGGGTTTAATTAAGAAGTAGCTCGTTTAGCGATTAATTTGCTCAAATTGAGTATTAACAACGCTGCAACTGCGTTAATAACACAACAATTTCATCAATTGCTTGCCGTACAACTGTTGCTGGCTGTTCCGATTGATTGACAATAATACTGAAAACCAACGGCTCATACCTCAGCGCATTTACATATCCAGATAGGGAAACCACACCCGTCATAGTGCCTGTTTTTGCTTGCACAATGCCTTCAGCAGGTGTATTACGAAAGCGATTTTTCAGAGTACCGCTTTTACCTGCAACAGGTAAAGATGCACGATACACAAATGCTGCTGGTGTTCTCGCTATTCCTCGCAAAGTTTGTACAAAAGCTTCTGGAGTCGCTAAGTCACGACGTGATAACCCCGAACCATCCACCAAAACATAATTTGCTGGATCAACTCCCAATTGAGTTAAACTCGCCTTAACAACTTCTAACCCGACATCAGCACTAGTTTGATTTTGCACTCTTGGTTTTCTCACAGCTAATGCTCTCAGTAATGCCTCAGCATAAAGATTATTACTATTTACATTCGTCTCTAATAACAATTCAGATAAAGGTGGCGACTCTACAGCTGCAATTTCCTGTTTATTAGTACCACCAGTTAGTACGAATGTTTGCCCCAAGGTAATTTTTTCTGTTACCAAAGCATTACGAAAGCGCCGTAAGAAGTAATAATTAGGGTCAACTATAGGCAGATTGAGTAAATATGGTTCAGAATTTGCTGTTAGTTGTCCTTGAATTCGCAATACTGTTCCTGATAAATCACGGGTAAAATTGATATTAGTTGGTTGATTTTGTTCAACTGTAACTGACTGATTAATTGTCCGCCATTGTTTCGCCTCGTTAACATCATCCCACACAATTTTTGATACTTTACCTACAGTTTGCGGTACAAGCTTCAAGCTAAAAATATTTTGATTTAGAATAAAACTGCTGACTGGTGCGCCATAATCTGACTGCAAATCTTCCCATTGCCAAGTAGGGTTAACAATTTCTCCTTGAATATAACTATCATCGGCAATCAACTGTTTAATTTGAATAATACCTTTCTGTTTCAACTGCTTTGCTAAATCTTGTAAGTGAGTATCATTTAAACTGGGATCTCCCCTACCAATAACACGCAAAATACCATTGCCATTGTCATAAATTGAGGTACGAAAACGAAAATTGCCACCAAGCTGTTGCAATGCGGCAGCTGTTGTCAGCAGCTTGGCATTAGAAGCTGGAGTAAAATATTTCTGAGCATCTCGATTGTAAAGAGTTTGCGCGGTTGTAAGTGGTTGTACTAAAATACCCCAACGGGCCCGACTAAATAGAGGACGATTGATTACAGCATCTATAGCTGTTCCCAGTTGGGCAGAGCAAATTGATTTTGTGGGAGTTGTCGGCGCGATTTGAGTTTGTGCTTTGGCAATTCTAGAACTAAATGCTATTTGAGTAGACAAGAATAACAGTAAAAAACTCAGTGGTTTTTTAAATGCATTAAATTTCACTAAATACCCCTTCTGCCCATGATAGATTTTCTCAGCTTAACCTTGACTTCTTTGTTAAAACAGAAGTTGCTAAGTATACTGACTCAATTTGTCTAGAAAAGATGCCGATATATTTGAATACTTAAGCAGTCCATTATAAAATTAAAAGGTAACAAACCTGCATTTATAAAAATACGAAATCGAGGCAACGGTGTGAGTACATTTCTGTCTGGTGTGGCTGTATTACTATCTAGTTTAGCTTTAGTATGTGGTGGCTATGCAGCTTACGAAGTTTTTGCACTGCGACAGACGCTAAATACTATTAACAATAACATAGGTAGTAATACTGCTCCCGCGCCAACTTCTACTGAAAAATCAATTTCCTCAGAACCAATAGCATCCCCATCCCCAGATCAAACGACATCAGCAACCGCTACTACTTCATCAATTCAGCCTGGTCAATTTGTACAGCCGGCTTTTGGCACTAAGGCAGAAGTGGAGTTACTTTCAGCAAAACGGATTAAAGATCCAGAATCTGGAAACCGTGATGTAGTAAATGTGCAAATGCGTATCCGTCGCAAGGCGACAGACAGAGTTAGTGGTAGTGATATTATATCGATCGCTAGTACGACAGCTCGTAATCCCGAAACTAGCGAAACCTACAAAGGAGTTGCCGCAGATCGCTCAACAGGAGGCGTTGCTTTGTATCCACTACGTCCAAATGCCTCGGCTGATGCTTATATTTGGGTAAGAGTTCCCGATGGTGTCAAAAACCTGGATATTTTTGTACCAGATACAGCCGCATTTAAAAATGTACCAATTTCTAACTAAACAATAGATTTCTTGCAAAAATCGGAATAAACAGATGAACATAGATAAATATCTGTGTTTATCCGTGTACCCTGCGGGAAGCCGCTGCGCGTCTACATCTGTGGTTAGATTTATCTTCTAGCAAGCTGGCGACTTTCTGTATCAATTCTTCAAAATCTTCATCAGAGTAATCCCCAAATTGGAAAACGCTACCTAGCATTTCACTTAAAGCATATTCTTCTTCTATGGTTATGCCTTCACCATCAGCAGTTGCAGACAACAGTCCAATAACTGCGATCGCAACTTCTGGTTCTAGAGCAACTGAACTAGTACTACGGCCTTTGAGCAAATTGCGTTTAGACATAATGAGTCTTTAAAAGTTACGTGATAGCTGAAGAAGTAATCCCTTGCGGTTTAGATAACTTCCTCGATTTAGGATTCCCAAAAAAATAGGGAAAAATACAAATGCTTTTGCTTGTTAATATGATTTTTTTACAAAAAAAACGCAGAGGATACGTACTTCTGTGGATAAAGTGGGAATGTTTCTTTAATTGGTACAATAAATATTGATGGACTAGTTGTTGCGATAAATGTGCCAGGAAGTACAAATAGCTCCCCTGCTCTCTTCGCTCACCGTGGTCTATTTACCTGAAAACTGCCGTAACTTGAGTGTTGCAGCAGTTCTTGCGACAATTGTCTTTTGTTTCCACAGCATAGGGTGATATTCAATCTTACCCCAAGGGTCAACCATATCAGCGTAGTGTTGATGGAACGCATGACCTGACTGTCCAGGGGTGTGAATAGCTAATGAGTTATCCAAATTGTCCAAATCTACAATCATCCGCATAGAAGGAATATCAGTCACTTCAAAGGATTTGTTTGCCCTCCAACGGTTAGCGTTCACAGTTTCCCCATTACCCGCAGTCGCAAAGGAACCACGATTAAACAAAGCTTCAATCGGTGCAACTCCAGATTTCCCTAACGTGCCATTGCGAAAGGTGATGGTATGTAATTTACTCCAGTTCCAATTTTTTGGGTCTTTGCTTTGAAGACGTTCAAGTTCGTCCACGGCTTCTGTGAAAGCTTGTCGGAGAATTTGGTCGCGGTTCTCCACTGTTGCGGTGTTGCGATTATCCCACCAAATACTATTAGGCTGTTTAGCAAGATTTTTGATCACAGCGTACCAGCGATCGCCACCATCGGGAAAGTACTCTTGAGGTAACTGATCGTGGAAGGTATCAGCTAGCAAGTACTTCCAGAATACCTCAAATAGGGCAGCAGCAGGCGATGTCATTCCTAGTTGCAAATCCCAATCTAGTAGTAGTTTCCGGGCTGCTTCCTGGCGGGGAGTATTCAGAGAAATAGTTTGCAGCAATGGCACTAGCATCTGTGCATTCAAATTTCGATTGTCGCCCTGCATCTGCTGCACATAGTCTAGAGAAATTGGCTGGCTTTGCTGTTCAATCATTTCGACAATGCGCTTTGCCCGGTAGCCATAAACCCAGTCTGTAGTAATTAGATAAGGATATTCACTTGCTACCAAATTATTGGCGGTAGCAATATAGCCTTGGGGTGGATTGAAACTTCTGGGTAACTGCTCAAAGTCAATATAGCCTTGCCACTCATATTCATCAGTCCAACCAGGAACGGGATAGCGTCCTTCTCCTTTTGCGCGGATGGGGAATTTCCCAGGCAATTGATAGCCAATATTGCCTTCGATGTCTGCATACACCAAATTCTGAGCAGGAACATCAAAGTTTTGAGCAGCGGCGCGGAACTCTTGCCAGTTTTGAGCGCGATTTATCTGCCCGATTGAATACGCCAGTTTAGATGGTTCTAATGCTGTCCAACGTAAAGCTACAGAATAGTTTTGGGGTAGTTTGACTCGCTGATTTTGATAAAACTGCTTCAAATCGGGTGAAACATCAGAGAGAATTGGCCCATGTCTGGTATAGCGGACTGTTTGGACAATCGGCTGACTCCCTGAAACTTGAATTGTCTCTTTCACCAATTGCATATCTACCCATTTGCCGTTAACCTCATACTGGTTAGGATTATTTGGGTTGATTTTCTCGATGTATAAATCCATTACATCAGATTGTACATTGGTGACACCCCAGGCAATGCGATCGCTATGACCGACAATCACTCCCAACATTCCCGCAAAGGAAAAGCCAGTAACGTTGTAAGGACATTCTGCATCCTTGGTTGTACAGTGCAAACCAACCTCATACCAGATAGAAGGTATCTGCACAGCCAAATGAGGGTCATTCGCCAAAATAGGCTTACCTGTAGCTGTACGCCCACCAGATATTACCCAGCTATTAGAGCCAATACCTACTCCCGTACTCCCTATAAGTTCTTCCAAAGCCATCATTGGCCTAGTAATTGACTTCAAGACTGTGGTAATTTCCTCCCCAGTCTCCCTAGCCTCCCCAGCCCCTCTACCCCTCTGCTCCCCAGCCCCTCCTCCTCGGAACCCAGGCAAAATCACTGGTAAATCTTCAGGATATGGCGGAAACAATTCTTCCACTTGAGCAGGAGTAAGAGTTTTGAGCAAAATCGTACGTTCAATTTCACTCTCAAAATTTCTACCCAAGTCGTAAGCCATCACTTTGCCCCAAGTCAGGGAATGTAGCGGTTGCCAAGGTTCTGGTTTATAACTAGGATTCAAGAATTGCAGTACAGCGTATTCCAGACTCAGGGCGCTACCTTGACGCTGCGCCAGATAAGCATTTACCCCGTCAGCATAGGATTGCAAATTTGCCTTCATCTCTGCATCCATTTGCTGGATTTCTTGCTGCGCCACCCTTGCCCAACCCATTGTCCGCAGATATCTGTCAGTTTCTACTTGGGAGGAACCAAACATTTCTGCCAGTCGCCCAGAACCGAGATGTCGCCAAAAATCCATTTGCCAGAAACGGTCTTGGGCATGGATGTAACCTTGCGCCATGAATAAATCGTGCGAGTTAGCAGCCCAAATATGAGGAATTCCCCAGTTGTCGCGCTGGACAGTTACTTCCGCTTTAATTCCAGGTATTTGAATCGTGCCACTCTCCACAGCAAAGGATTGGCGCACAGTATAGGTGGCAAATCCTACCAGTGAAAACCCCAGCACTAGTAGCACAATCGCGGTGATTTTGAGCCTTTTACGCAACCAACCTTTTCTGGAGCTTTTCATGTGTAGGTGTCGCAGCATCGTTATTGAAATCACGCGACATTATACCGCTTAAAGCAGCACAGGCTTGCTTTTTGGTGCTGGGGCTGGGGATTAGGTGAATAAATAATTAATACCTAATCTCAAATACTCATTAGCCAATATAGCGATTCTCATTTGAATAAGTACATGTGTAGGGACACGGCAATGCTGTGTCCCCACGAGTATCTGTGTTCATCTGTGGTTAATTATCTTTTTTCTGTACCTTAACCCATGCGGGAATCGCCGTAATACCCAATCCCCAGTCTCCTTTACGCGTATTGTTTGAGTCCAGCCAAATCAGCAACTACACAGGTTAACTTTTCCAAGTCAATTGGTTTAGATAAATATATTTGAAAACCTGCAACAAGTGCATGTATGCGATCTTCATCGCTAACAGATGCCGTCAGAGCAATAGCTGGAATCTTCCTTCCTCGCCCTGCTTCCAGATTTCTCACCTTCCTCAATAATGAGTAGCCATCTTCATCTGGTAAGCAAATATCACTTATCAGGATATCTGGTTTAAAAAATGACATGACTTCTAAAGCTTCACTTGCCGAAGCAGCTGTTACAATCTCTGCTCCGTCCAATTCAAATAGAAAGGTTAGTAGCGTCCTCGTATCAGGGTCGTCATCGACAACGAGCAGGCGTAGACCTTTAAAAAACATGGACTCGTTAGACATTTTCTTACGACCGTGTAGTTTTAATACTTGGAGTAGCAATTACATCACAATGCACACACTTAATAAATGGCATAATAATGTCACTTTGTTCTAGAGTAAATCTAATCACTTCCGTGAGTCTGTCCGGTTTCGTACATAGAGGTACAGAAAAATTTATTTAGAATTGTGCCCAGGTTTATTGTTGAGTAAGCGAGTAAATTCGCTTTGTATGACCCGATAACACTCACACGAGGTAGCTTCCAAATCTTCTCGATTCACTATGCTAATTTTACCACGGTTGTAACTGATCATGCCGGCGCGGCTAAGGGTGCTAGCTGCTACTGTGACACCAGAGCGACGTACACCGAGCATCTGAGCAATAAATTCTTGAGTGAGCGGAAAATTCTCTAATTGTAAACGGTCATTAACTGTCAGTAGCCAGCGAGCCAGTCGCTCCTCTAGTGTGTGAAGACGGTTGCAGGCAGCTCCTTGTGCAACTTCAGTGTATCTAGCTTGGACATAGCGCAGTAGGAGAGTTTGAAGGTATCCACCTCTATTGAACTCGCTTCTAAGTATATCTGCATCTATCCGCATAGCACTGTCTGCAATCTGCACGATCGCTGTTGTGGTTGTTGTGTTACCTCCTAAAATTATCGGGATACCCACCATGCCCTCATTACTTACTACACCGACTTCGACTGTAGAGCCATCTTCCATAGTGGTGACAATAGAAATCACTGTCTGATGCGGAAAATAGGCATGTGTAATTGGTTCTCCTGACTCATAAATTACTTGGTCAAGTGGGAGCGAAACCAACTTCAAGTGCGGGATAAGACGCTCATACTCAGAGTTAGGCAGAGCTGCAAGCAGCCTATTTACTGGCTTCTGAAGGGGATTATTTACTGACATTAGGATTCTCCTTAACGTAGTCACCTTGAGGCAACAAATATAGCCAACTTTAGAAAAGGCAGATCAAGGCAAAAGGAGAAAAATTAAGTATCTAATCCTGATGTCAAAAGGTGTATTCCCTAAAGAAATCATCCGATAAAAATTTATAATTTTATAGTTTTTTCTTTAATTTAACATACTCTACTGGCTTCTATGTCTTGAATACCAAAATTACCTGATTTATCAGTGTTCAATTTTCAGCCAATATATCAACAACTTGCCCTGAATTTTGGCAATACGATAATTATTCAAGCTGAATTACCACTTTACCGAAGTGAGCAGCACTTTTGAGATAACGATAAGCTTCCTGTGCTTCATTAAAGGGGAAAACTCTATCAATAATCGGCTTAATTTGATGCTTTTGCAGCACTTGATTCATCGCCTCAAACATTTCCCGACTGCCGACGTAAATACCTTGAACTGTTAAACTTTTGAAGAGTATTGGCATGGGGTCAATATCATTTCCTCTGTCTGATAATACACCAATCAAGCTAATACTTCCGCCAATGCGAACTGCTTGTAGTGATTTTGGTAAAGTGCCTGCACCGCCTACTTCTACAACATGATCTACACCCGTGCGATTAGTCAGTTGGTAAACTTGCTTTTCCCAATCTGGTGTTGTTTTATAGTTAATCGTCTCGTCAGCGCCAAGTTGTTGCGATCGCCTCAATTTCTCATCACTGCTGGAAGTAGCAATGATTCTAGCACCATGTATCTTGGCAAACTGGAGTGCAAAAGTTGAAACTCCCCCTGTACCGAGCAACAAAACACTATCACCTGTGCTAATATTGCCCTTTGTTACCAATGCATGCCAAGCTGTAACGGCTGCACAGGGCAAGGTTGCACCTTCTGCGTAGGATAGATAATCAGGTAATATTATTAAACCATCTTGGTGGAGTACAACATATTCAGCCAACATGCCATCGATACCGCCTCCCAAATCCGATTTTGTATGCTCTTTGGTTAAAGAGCCAGAAATCCAGTTTTGGAAGAAAATACCAGCAACGCGATCGCCTATTTTCACCCGTGTGACGCCTTCTCCTACTTCCACAACCTCCCCGACACCATCAGACATGGGAATCAGTGGATATTTCAGCCCAGAACCGTAGGCTCCCTCAGTCACAAGCAAATCGCGGTAATTCAGCGATGTTGCTTTTACTTTAATCAAAACTTGACCCGCAGTGGGTTTTGGTTCAGGGCGATCAACTGATACCAGAGCATCAATCCCTGTAGTACTCTGAACTTCGTAAGCTTTCATAGACAGGATTTACGCAACTAGTAGATATATAGCAGTTGGCATTTTCATGAATCACATGTAGAGACGTTACATGTAACGTCTCTACAGGGTTTCTATTTTACAAAGCATCCATGAACTGCCGTACCTTTTCCATAAATGGCTGATATTCAATTTGTTCGGCTAATTCTTGGGCATTTTGATAGCACGATCGCGCCAACTTTTTGCGCTTAGTTGTGGCGTAAAGGCTTCCCATATTCAGCAAAGTGGAAATTTCTCCAATACTATCGCCCAATTGTCGATAAATTGCAATGGCTTGTTTGTATAACTTCAATGCTTGCCGATTTTGTGCAAGGATAGCATGGGTAAAACCAATGTTGTGAAGAGTTGTTGCTTCACCAGAGCGATCGTTTAGAGAACGACGTGTCAAAAGAACTTGATAGTAGAGCAATAGTGCTTCTTTGGGTTTGCCTAAATCAGTATAGATAGAGGCAATATTGTTCAAGGTGGTTGCTTCACCAACCAAATTCTTCGCGGCTCGTTGAATTGGAATTGCTGCTTGTAAAAATTCTAGAGCTTGCTCAAACTTACCCAAGGCGCTGTAGGCAAAACCAATACCATTTAGCGTGGTTGCTTGGCCAGAAATATCGCCTAGCAATTGACGCATCGCCAAAATTTGGTGTTGTAGCAACAGCGCTCGTTTCGGTTCTCCCAACCTGGTATAGATCAGTGCCACATCATTGAGAGTCGAAACTTCACCTTGAGTATCTTGCAATTTCCTGAAGATTTGAACTGCTGTGTTCAAATACTCCAGCGCTTGCAAAAAGCGTCCAAGACGGCTGTAGGTAGAACCTAGATTGCTAAGTGCGATCGCTTCTGCTCGTGCGTTGCTTATTTCTTGAGCAACTGAAAGTGCTTGATGAAAATACTCTAATGCTCTTTGAGGTTGCCAGCAACCAAGGTGAGCTAAACCAATATCGTTCAATGCATAACCTTCTCTGGCTCGATCTGGAATTATTCTAGCTAAATGTAAGTTCTCGGTTGTTAGATCCAGGTATTCTTGAAAATTCCCTCGCTTGTAATAGCGGTTTGCTTCATTACGACGTTGTTCCCATTCTTTGACTTGATTTAAAGGTTGCGTCATCTGACCTCGGTTGCACTGGAGATAAATGGGCAGGATACCTCTTGGGAATGAACTTCTATAAGGTTTCCCAATTTAAGTTAATCACTATTCTCTATCTTTAGATATAAGACGTAAATAGAGAAGTGTAGTATTATTGCATACTCATAAGAACATTCGTGAAACAATCGCTACAAATTTCTTAGTTCAAAGGCTGAGCAGGGAGTTCCACATTGGAATAAATTTCGTAGGATGGGCAAGATGCCCGTCCTGTGAACTGGGCGGGCAAGATGCCTAGCCCTTATTTCGTAGAGACGTTGCATTGCAACGTCTCTACAGTCAATGAGAATTGGTCGTTTTACTGAAAAGAAATCGGGTTGTTGCAATTACTGAATCGATGTTCTAGGCGGGATGAGGGTTTACAGGGAAAATTTTTGACTTGTGTGTACACTGTAGGCTGCGCTAACGCAATGGGCTACGCCTCCCAGTCGCCAGTCCCTTATTTTGCTGACATTGCAGTCGCAAACCTATACCCATAGCCCCAACAGCAAACAAACCTAACAAACTAGAAGGTTCAGGAACAGACTGGCTGTTAGCCCGACCATACTGTAGATGGTCTACTTCCCAGTCCGTACTATCAAGCATTCGGATTTCAATTGCTGAAATGCCATCCAAATTGATTGCACCGAAAAACCTATCCTCTGCGGTCTGACCACGAAAATCGCCATCACCAACAATTGAGCCTAAGACTCCTAAAGAAGTGCCAAGGACGTCAAAAGCTTCGAGGTTAACTTGACCAAATCCTAAACCAGTATCAGAAAACCCAACATCAGTCCAAACAATGCCAACATTCGTAGGTAAAGCACCCAGAACACTGGCATTGAAAGTAAATCTGATAGTCGATTTATCGGCAGAATACCAACTGTAACCATTTAATCCACTGCCATCGATTACTCGATCATCGCTATCTACAGAATCAGTTGAGATGTTAAAAGGGCTAGGTAGATTTATAACACCACTAGACGCATTGACACCCGGTGTATTTAGAAAACCATCTTCAAAGTCTTCCAAATTGAAGTACGAATAGTTACCACCTTTGAAAGGACTGTCGTCAAAGCTATTGTAAGAACTAGGTTCTAAGTAGGTAGTAACAGCATTAGCAACTGGTGTCGTAGCAATTGAACTCAAAACCATAAATAGGACAGTAGCAGTCATCTTTGATAACTTTTTCATCATGATTATCAAATTGCCTCAATGATGCCCAGTATTAATACTGAAGTTTTGAATAGCCAAATCTTACGTTTTCATACTTTTAGTATTGAACGACTGTAAGTAACTATTCATCAGTGATGCTACGTATATAAATATAAATGAAGTCGCAAGTCGCGAGTTATGAACAGGTCGCCCACAAGCGAAAAGTTGGAGCGCCGGCGTCCGGCGCTCCAACTTTTCAAGACAGGAGCGAGGTTTTTACCTTTTTTTCTTCTTATAAAAAGGCGTCGAGAAAACCCATTCCTTCTCGGTAGGTGATGAAAGACACCCCGACGCCGTTGACAGTTGACAGTTGACGGTTGACGGTTAACAGTTAACAGTCAACAGTCAACGTGAAATTCCATCCCCTTTTAAGAGGTTGTTTGAAAAGTGGTTGGCTGTATCTTTGCACTTGTTGATCCCCCCTAACCCCCCTTGAAAAGCTACGGTGTACACAAGTCTTTGAGAGTGGCCTCACAAGCTTTTGATCCCCCCAACCCACGCCAGTCGCTCATGGGGAGCCACCCCCTTGCGGAGGTTCCCGACGCTCAATGACTCGCTCTAAGCGTTGGCGAAGCCTCTCGAAGAGAAGCCATGCCGTTGGCGAAGCCTCTCGTTCACGAAGTGTCTCCGATAGGAGAAGAGAAGGCTTTACGCTGCGCTATCCGTTGTGGGGAGTGGCGTGGAAACCCCCTTGGCGCTAGCCTCTCCCTTTGGGAGAAGACCGCGCTGGCTCCCCTTCAAAAGGGGGGCAAAAACTTCTCAAAGTCCTCCTTTTTAAGGGGGATTTAGGAGGATCTACACGATTTTGGTTTGGTACAGAGATGTGTGTACACCGTAGCTTTCCAAGGGGGGAATTTGATTCAAAGTCCCCCTTATCAAGGGGAGCCACTGTGTTGGGGAGACAGCGCCGTGGGCGGGTTTCCCGACTTGAGGCGACTGTCGTCGGGTTTCCCGACTTGTAGCAAGTGGCGGGGATTTAGGGGGATCTCAAAATATTTGATACATCACTAAGGACTTTTCAAACATCCTCTAAGGGTGGGATGAGCTTAATGAGTTGCCATTCTGAGCGCGAGATAGCGTAGTAAACTACATCATGACCGTAATAATAGGCATCCTTTTGATACTTCATCCCAACTTTTTGAATCACACGTACTGAAGCGATGTTTTCCGGTTTAGCAACTGCCACTATCTGCTCTAGCTTCACTTCCTCAAAACCATACTTTAAAGTAGCTTGAGAAGCTTCTGTCCCTAGCCCCATGTTCCAATAAGATTTGTCGAGTACATAGCCAAGCTCAACTTCTGGCGTATTTTCCAGGAAACCAAGTCCACAACGACCAATCATTTTGCCACTATCTTTGTGCATTACTGCCCACATGCCAAAGTTATGTTGTTGCCACTGTTGGATATGTTTGTGCAACCTTTCCTGTGTCTGTTCTCTTGTTTTGAGTGACAGATACCTCATGACTTCTGCATCACTATAGAGGCGAAACAGATCATCCAAGTCCTCTAAAGTGAATTGCCGTAGTTGTAGTCTTGCAGTTTCTATTTCAAGCATAGTAACTTAGATACCGATTTAAGTTTGCAATATATAAGGGGAATCATCTGGTTGCCATTGCGATCGCGAGATGGCATAGTACACTACATCTAAGTTGTAAAATTGGGCATTTTTCTCGTATTTCAACCCTGCTTTTTCCATTACACGACGCGAAGCAGTGTGTTCTGGTGCAGTGATGGCGACAATCTGATCTAGCTTGACTACCTCAAAGCCATACCTCAAACTTGCCTTTGTTGCTTCACTGACAATACCTTGATTCCAATAAGCTTGGTCTAAGCGATAGAGAACTTCAACTTCAGGGCTATTTGGTAAAAAATTCAGCCCACAATGACCAATTAATTTGACGGTGGCTTTTTCTACAACAGCCCAAACACCAAAACCATGCTGACGCCAGTGTGCTATAAAAAATTCTAATGTTTCTAAAGTTACTTCTTTGAGCTTCTCGGTTGGTATCGGCCCTCTGGGTGAATACTTCATTACCGCTGGATTGCTCAAAATGGGAGCAAGTTCATCCAGGTCGTTTGGGGTATATGGTCTGAGTTGTAGTCTTGCGGTTTCTATCTCAGGCATGGTATCAGAGAAGTTGTGCGTTAGCGTAGTCTCTCTTAGAGAAAGTATCGCTACTTTAAAATAGTGTGTTTTTCCGACTGTAAAAATTAATATAATGCTCCTATTATGAGCATCTCCCAATCCTTCCAAAAACCTTACACCCAAGACCGTCGGCGCGAAAATGACTGGCGGTTATTTTTGCGTTTAGTGCCTTATGCCCGTCGTAGTGGACGGCTGCTGGTGCTTTCAATGATCCTACTCGTGCCGATCGCATTAGCTAACGCTGTACAACCATTGTTGATTGGACAGGTAATTTCTCTGATTCGCAATGAACCCAGCACTTATGAGTTTCTCAGGAATCGCCCTTTCTTGCAAGGATTACATATCCTGGAAGGATTATTGCTACTTGCAATTCTTGTAAGACTCTCATTGACAGGTATTCAGGGTTATATAGTCCAAACGCTAGGGCAAAAAATCACCGCAGAAATTCGCCAAGACTTATTTCACCATGTGACATCTCTAGCAGTGCGTTTTTTTGACCGCACTCCTGTAGGTAAATTAATTACCAGACTCACCAGCGATGTGGAAGTTTTAGGAGATGTCTTTTCCACTGGGGCAATTGGCATTGTGTCCGATTTGTTTTCTATGCTGGTGATTACGGCTTTAATGTTTTCTATCCAATGGCAACTTGCTTGTTTGCTGCTGTTGATGCTGTTACCAGTTACTTGGGTAATTGTTTACTTTCAGCAACAGTACCGCAAAGCCAATTACAAAGTGCGAGAAGAACTTTCTATACTAAACTCACAACTTCAAGAAAATGTGGTTGGCATCAATGTAGTACAGTTGTTTCGCAGAGAAAAATTTAATGCTGAATTATTTCGGATCACCAACAAGAAGTACACAGCAGAAGTAGATCAAACCATATTTTATGACTCAGCTGTTTCAGCAACCTTAGAATGGATTGGACTGATTGCGATCGCAGGTGTGTTATGGGTAGGTGGGTGGTTACTTTTAAGAGAAAACTTGACTTTTGGGGTTTTATCTGCATTTGTCTTGTATGCTCAGCGTTTATTTGACCCCTTACGAGATTTTGCCGAAAAATTCACCGTAATCCAATCTGGATTTACTGCTATTGAACGGGTTAGTGATATTTTAGATGAACCGATAGAAATACGCGATCGCACCAATCCGCGTTTCTCAATATTTGATGCTAAATTCGGCTACATAGACGAGATAGTTGCAGAGCTAGAATCCCCAGACATCAATACTCCACCAGAACTCGGAGAAATCCGCTTTGATCACGTTTGGTTTGCTTACAAAGACGATGATTATGTGATTAAAGACTTAGATTTCACCATTCATCCTGGTGAAAAGGTCGCATTAGTCGGCCCCACAGGAGCAGGCAAAAGTTCTATCATTCGTCTTCTGTGTCGCCTCTACGAACCCACCCAAGGACGTATTTTGATAGATGGCGTAGATATCCGAGAAGTACCACAGGCAGAACTGCGCCGCTACATGGCAGTAATTTTACAAGAAGGCTTTTTGTTTGCTGGTGATGTTAAAAGCAATATTAGCTTAGGAGACATTTACACCATTGAGGAAATTCAACAAGCAGCCGAGAGCACAAATATTGCTGAGTTTATTGAACAGTTGCCTCAAGGCTACGATACTCAACTTAGGGAACGCGGCACAAATCTTTCTAGTGGACAAAAGCAACTTTTAGCCTTTGCTCGTGCTGCTATTCGCAATCCAGAAATTCTGGTGTTAGATGAGGCAACCGCTAGTCTAGATGTTGGCACAGAAGCTTTAATTCAAGAGGCATTAAATCAGCTTTTGCAAAGACGCACCGCCATTATTATTGCTCACCGTTTATCTACAATTCGCAACGTAGATCGAATTTTTGTTCTCAAGCGGGGGGAATTAATCGAACAGGGAAGCCACGAGGAACTGCTGGAACAAAGAGGACTTTACGCAACTTTGCATAACTTGCAGATGTTGGGAACTTAGAGAAAAGGTTCTCATAAAGAAAGGGTGAGTTAAGTTTTGCAGGTCGATGTAATCGCATTGTTATACCAATTCACGAAAATCTTGATACATATAGATTTCTCGTAGGGGCACGGCATCGCCCATTGGTGTCAATTTAACGTGAAAGCTTAGTCTGATAAGCATTTCAAAGTTTTTCGATGTACCACCTAGATTTGAGATCCCCCCTAACCCCCCTTTCCAAGGGGGGAATTAGAATCGAATGCCCCCTTTTGAAGGGGGTTGGGGGATCTGAAACTACGGGAAATTGAGTGTTTGAGCTGAAGTTGACACGTATGGGCATTGCCGTGCCCCTACCAACGGATTTGTATCATTTTTAAAGTTAAATGGTATTAGCCGATGCAATCGCATTGTCAGCCGATGCAATCGAATTGTCAGCCGATGTAATCGCATTGTTAGCCGATGCATTAATGAATTCTTTGTACCTTTGTCTTAAAAAGTTCTGAGCGGAGATAGACCACTGTAGAGACGTTGCATTGCAACGTCTCTACCAAAGAATTTGTTGCAATCATTAATTGAATCGGTATAAGTTTAATTGCACCGATAAAGCAAATTACTTAGGAGAAACTTCAACTTTCCGCTGTCCCACCACTTTTGGCGCATCAACTTGTAACTTCATCTGTTCAGAACGTACAGTTAACAAAGGTTGACCTAGACCAATGTTAGAGAAGGGACTTTCGGCGGGTACTTCTAACTTGGAACCAATTAAACCCAGCAGAGACTCAAATTCAGCGGGGAATATCAGTAAATCGTTACCCATTGCGCTGAAACCAGATGCACCGAGATGCGATCGCAACGCCAATTTTTGCCGATTATAGTTAAGACTACACAACTTCTGATTTCCCTGACGGACGGTGACACGTTCGCCTTGTTCCCAAGTAAACTCAGCTAGTTCTTTTGGTAGTCCCCAAATTTCTCGACCACCAGCCACCGAATCAGCATTATCTACGTAAATGTGAGAAACCCAACCACCGAATTTCCCTTGATAACTAACCACAGCCGGAGCGATAATTAACTCGCTGTATTCCAGCACCGAGCCTGAGCCATAATTAGATAAATACACGCTACCGAGGGTTTTACCAGGCCATGCAGAAATAATTTCTAACTCCGAGGGGATAAGGTGTCGCACTCGGTCAATATTCACCAGTTGCAGAGTTTGAATAGCGTAGCCTTGAAGTGTCCAAGGTGCTTGTGGATATGACATATACCAATTTTAGATTGTTGTAGTGTTGTAGAAACGTTGTTGTACAGACGTTGCATTGCGTTGTTGTACATCGTCCAATAAAAAAATCCCCACCCAGGCAAATGCTTGGATGGGCAATATAAAGCAGGGGCACAATAAATTTTCCCTACAGAACTATGAGAATTATTTGCTTTCGGTGAAATCAGCGTCAATCACATCATCACCGCTACCGGAAGGAGTAGAACCACCATCTTGAGGTTCAGCGCCTCCAGGAGCCGCACCACCACCAGCTTGTTGATAGATGTTGCTACCAACGGCGAATAGCGCTTGTTGTAGTTCTGGTGTGAGTTTCTGAATTTGCTCATCGTCTTCTTTGGCAACTGCATCCCGCAGTTCTTTCACCAAACCTTCGACTTTAGTCTTGTCAGCTTCGGGAACTTTATCGCCCAATTCTTGTAGCTGCTTCTCAGCTTGATATGCCAAAGAGTCGGCTTGGTTCTTGCGTTCAATTTTCTCACGACGCTCTTTGTCAGCAGAAGCGTTTTGTTCGGCTTCTCTCACCATCCGGTCAACATCAGATTTATCCAGGGTGGAAGCGCCAGTGATACTAATAGACTGTTCCTTACCTGTGCCTTTGTCCTTAGCGGTGACGTTGAGGATACCGTTGGCATCAATATCGAAGGTAACTTCAATTTGCGGGACGCCGCGTGGTGCAGGTGGAATACCATCAAGGCGGAAGGTTCCTAAACTCTTGTTATCGCCAGAAAACTCCCGTTCACCTTGGAGGACGTGAATTTCTACGTTGGTTTGACCATCCACAGCCGTGGAGAAGACTTCTGATTTCTTGGTGGGAATTGTTGTGTTGCGGGGGATAATTTTGGTCATCACGCCGCCCAATGTTTCTACACCCAAAGACAGAGGTGTTACGTCTAACAGCAAGATACCTGTAACATCACCTTCTAGCACACCTGCTTGAATGGCTGCACCAATTGCCACAACTTCATCAGGGTTAACGCTTTGGTTGGGGTCTTTACCCAATACTTGCTTGACTATTTGTTGAACTGCGGGAATGCGGGTAGAACCACCAACTAGCACAACTTCATCAATATCGCCTTTGGTTAACTTGGCATCCCGTAGAGCGTTTTCAACGGGGATGCGACAACGGTCGATCAAGTCTGAGCAAAGTTCTTCAAATTTGGCGCGAGTCAGGGTTGTATCCAGGTGCTTGGGCCCATCCTGGGTAGCGGTGATAAATGGTAGGTTAATTTCTGCTTGGGTAACGCTAGAAAGCTCAATTTTGGCTTTTTCTGCGGCTTCAGTCAGACGTTGTAAAGCTTGTTTATCTTTGCGTAGTTCAATGCCTTCGGCTTTTTTGAACTGTTCAGCTAAGAAGTCAACAATTTTTTTGTCGAAGTCGTCACCGCCAAGGTGAGTGTCACCAGAGGTAGCTAACACTTCAAACACGCCATCGCCAACTTCGAGCACGGATACGTCAAAAGTACCGCCACCAAGGTCAAATACCAAGATTGTTTCGTTACTCTTCTTGTCAAACCCGTATGCCAAAGAAGCGGCAGTTGGTTCGTTAATAATCCGCAGAACTTCAATACCAGCGATTTTACCAGCGTCTTTTGTCGCTTGTCGTTGGGAGTCGTTGAAGTATGCAGGAACGGTGATTACAGCTTTGGTTACGGTTTCACCCAGATATTTGCTAGCATCTTCTACTAGCTTGCGAAGAACTTGTGCAGAAATTTCTTCAGGAGCAAATGCTTTACCAACTCCTGGGCATTCCAGCTTGACATTGCCATTGCTGCTGATGACTTTGTAAGAAACTTCAGTAGTCTCCTTGCCAACTTCATCGTAGCGGCGTCCGATAAAGCGTTTGACTGAGTAAAACGTATTTTCCGGGTTCATCACCGCTTGGCGTTTGGCGATTTGACCAACCAAGCGATCGCCATTTTTGGCAAATGCAACCACTGATGGTGTTGTCCGAAAACCCTCAGCGTTAGCAATTACCGTGGGTTTACCACCTTCCATCACTGCTACGCAGGAGTTAGTCGTACCTAAGTCAATTCCAACTGCTTTTGCCATTTTAGGTGCTGGCTCCGTATAACTACAAATGAATGAATGAGAGTATAAAGGACTAAATTTTGAACCAACTGGGTTAAGAAATCAGCCAGTTCAGCATGAATACCTTTGATTTGGCTTTCCGGGGTCAAAACTCCAGACTATGCTGATATATATACTGAGCTTGTGTAGCCAGTCCATGAAGGGTGGTTTCCCGAACCTTGGTTGGGACGGTTTACCTAAATGGTGTTTCTGGTTGGTTCACGAATTAATTTGCTTTCACTTTGTCTAATGTATGAGAATTAATACTTTCAGTAATTAGGGTGAACCGTAACGTCATAGTGGTGTTTGCCGTCTTTTAACGAACTGCACGAGTAGAAAAGCAGCGATCGCCTCGGTAATTCATTTTTATTGCGGATATCAGTAATTTTGGTAGTGGTAGATTTCAGGAGGCAGGAAGGAGGGGAGCAGGGGAGCAGAGGGGTGGAGGGGCGGAGGGGCAGGGGGAGAATAAATACTGACTTTTGTACAGACTCGATTAATCGCGTCTCCTCACTCACTACCTAATTGCGAAAAAAGAGTCTCCCAGTTAATTACAGCTGGTCTTGCTCCTTGGTTAACTAGTTCAAAAATTTTTCCTGAACTACTAGGGTGAATAATAGATTCTACACAAGCGTTTGCTACGTCAATTCGGCTAGCATCACCCGACAAGGTGTCACCTGTGCCTAATACCACACCATATTTGCCTCCTGTTTTTGCCTTTAAGAGAGTGTTGAGGTCGTATGAGGTATATGGGCCGTCAATCAGGCGTCCTGGGCGGATAATGGTGTAGGGTAATCCTGAACTGGCGATCGCTTCCTCGCCTTTCTGTTTGGCATCAAGCACGCCGAAGCCGTTAAGAATACTAAAAGGAAGCTGATCTTTACGAAGAATTCCGCAAGAAGAGACGAAAACGAACCGCTTCAAATTCCGGGGTGCTGCTGCTACTAAGTTACTCACACCTTGGGCATCGACCTTTGCCGGACTATTTTTTGCTTTGGCTTGACTAGATTTAGGGTTAAGAAACGCAGTTCCCCATTCAATCAAGTTCAGAGGCGGGTCAAACTCCCATCTAGCAGAGGGAAAGGCTGTGGTTCCAGTACAACAGATGATGTGACTTAGATTCTGCATTGCGGCTGGGAGTGTACTCGGCTGGCGGGTATCACCAACGGCAACTTCTGTCCTGTGATCAAACATCTCTTCGGCTTTTGCTGCATTGCGTGTCAAGACGCGAACTTTAAAACCTTTTTCCAGCAGCTTGCCCACCACAAGTTGTCCCACTCCACCAGTACCACCAGCAACCAGTACCAAATCTTCAGAAGTCATAATCGCCCTAAGATAGTCTATTGCTAATCTAATCAAAATTTCGAGTGGGGAACACCTGCTAAGGAGCGATCGCTTAGCAAATCCTTATCCCCCACCAGGTAAAATCTTAAAAGCGCAAATCCGAACAATGCATCAAGTGTGAAAACTGACAGCATCTTTTATCGCCTTTTTCAAGAATTACCTAGCATCTTTTTTGAATTAATTGGCAACCCGCCCCAAACAGCAGATGCTTATAAATTCTCCTCAATCGAAATCAAGCAAACTGCATTCCGCATAGATGGCGTTTTTGTCCCGACACAAGGCGAATATAAATCTATTTATTTTGTTGAAGTTCAGTTTCAAACCGACACAGAAATTTATTCGCGCCTATTTTCAGAAATCTTTTTATATCTACACCGAAACCAACCAAAAAATCCTTGGCGAGGAGTAGTTATCTATCCTACTCGCAGTCTGGATATAGCAAATATAGATAATTACAGCGAATTTTTTACTAGTCAGCGTGTTAGTCGTATTTATCTAGATGAATTAGGTGAAACAGCAACCCTGCCAGTGGGAATTGCTACGATTAAATTAGTGGTTGAAGATCAGGACACAGCAATTACAACTGCCAGAGAGTTAATATCAAGAACCCAGCAAGAAATCTACACTGAACGACAATAACGACAGTTATTAGAATTAATAGAGACAATTTTAGTTTACAAGTTTCCGACTATGAGTCGAGAGGAGATTGCAGGTATGTTTGGATTAAGCGATTTGAAGCAAACACGAGTTTATCAAGAAGGACTACAAGAAGGACGTGAAGAAGGACTACAAGAAGGCGCACGTCAAGAAAAGTTAAGAATGATACCTTTATTATTGAAATTGCAATTGAGCGCAGAAGAAATAGCAAAAGAGTTGGGTCTGGATTTAGAGGAGGTTCAGCAACAAATGCAAAAACAGCCTAAAAGTTAAGCTTGAATTTATCCATTTCTACTGATGCGATGTCATCTGAATCTACTCAAATGCTAAAAGTGCCTAGCGCTTTATTTCAGCGTTTGAGTAATACAGCTGTTCATGCGGCTTAATTGGATAAAGTCGAGCTAAGCGATTGTTCGCGCTAACAACACTGGACATGTGGCATTGACTCGAACGTAGTCAGACAAAGAAGCACCTATTAGTCGGTCTATATCAACAAAACTCTTAGCGATCGATGGACGACGATCTGGAGAACCGAGTAATAATAAGTCTATATTCAACTCCTCTGCTAACCGACAAATTTCTTCACCTGGCTTACCACTGCTACTATAACAACGAGATTGAATGCCTTGTCTTTCAGCTTCAGCCGCCGCAGCTGCCAAAACAGGATTTTTACCTGAGTTAACCTCGGTGATTTCAGAGATTTTGCCCCCTAAATCTGTAGCAATATTAGCCAAAATTAACTGTCCACCCTGAATATCTCGCAGCAGGAACAGAGCCAATTTCAAACAGTTTTTTGACGCATCAGAGTTGTCTATTGCCACCATAATGCGCTTAATTCTTTTGACGTAAATGTCATCTTTTACCAACAACATGGGGCGAGAAGATAACTGGAAAACATACTGGCTGACTGAGTTCGATAAAATTGATTGCAGTCGCTTAAGTCCGCGTGAACCCATAATAATCAAGTCAGCATCGATTTCATCAGCTACTTGGCAAACCACATCTTTGGGATCTCCTTGCCGTAAAATTGAAGAAACCTGGCTTGGATCTAAGTTCAAAGTCTGAATGGCATTAGCCAAGATTTTGCCACCATCTTCCCATTTAGCTGTCATGGCAGCTGCGGTACTTTGCCCAGTTACAACATGCAAAATCGTAACTTTTGCATCTTTAATTGATGGCATTTCTTTCAACGTTTTGAGCATTTCTTCCGCGTGTCCCAATCCTGAGACAGCCAGCAAAATTTTTTCTATCATCTTACTAGTTATTGTTAAGGTTGCTTTAGTTTTCGCTGTTAAGATGTGGCTTAGACTGAGTTTTTACCACCTTGCTTGACAACCTAGTCAGTAAGTTGGCGCAAATAAACTTTACTTTTTAGTCTTTAGTCTTTAACACTTAAATAACCAAGTACAAAAGACTAAATAAGTATTTAGGTTTATTCATACCATAGTTACTCAAATCTTAAACTAGGCTTCAATAATTAAGCATACTCTCAATTTAGCCTGATTAACTTAATAAATTATGATGTTAGTTATTATTTTTAATCTATGTTAACTTTTTTTTAATAAAAGTTAGTTAAGTATTGCAAAGAAATTACCAAAAGATACAACTTATAGTCTTTTTGAAATGCGTGTCAGACTATTTAGGAAAAATTATAATATTTATATAGATTGTTTATATTTAATATAATTACATAGTATGGATTTTGTATTTCATTGTGTTAGATATTTTGCGATGGGCTATGCCCCGCAGTAGGCGATCGCACTCCATTAAGTAATAGATGCGTATAAATTATAAAAAGGCGTCGGGAAACCCATTTCTTTTCGGTAGGTGATGAAAGACGCTCCGACGCCGTTGACGGTTGACGGTTAACAGTCAACGTGAAATCCCATCCCCTTTTAAGGATGGGATAAGCTTAATGAAACCTTAGCATCTCTGCACTTTTACTTAATTAATCAGTCCGTTATAATTAATAAATTTTGATGCGATAATAGCAATAAATGCGAATAGACCTAGCGCTCTGCGAAAATAATTAACGCCTTGAAATAATTCCAGCCATGCCCAAGTAAACAAGGAACCATTTGCCAATACGTCTAACACTATATTGATTGTGCCAGTTGGAAAAACTAGAGTAAGTAAACTGGTTACTATCCAAACAATGAGCGGTAGATTTGGCTTCTGAGCTAAAACAATGTTGCCATTGCTATCACGGAAGGTTTTATCAACTAATGTATTTTCCATCATTTGTAATTCCAATTCTTTAATATATTGAAACATTCAGGTAAATCTCTTTTCAAGCATCTAATTGCTGAGATTAGAGCGGTAAAGTATATTCATATATGCCTATATTGAGAGGCATACTCTACACGGAATCCGCCAATATATTTGGCATGAACGTAATTTGGATCTCCCCACATGCTGGTTCTATCTTTAGATAGAGGGCGAAAAAAACCGATTATTTTGTAGAGACGTTGTATTGCAACGTCTCTACTCTACAGTTAACGAAAATTGGTCATTTTACCGAAAAGAAATCGGGTTTTTGCGATTACTGAATCTATGCTCTAGTACATAGACATGGTGCGATCGCGGCGTTATCGATGCGATCGCCACCATTTAGAGCAGCAATTTTCCAGTCTTGCTGAAAAGAAATCTTACGCGGGTTGCCAATCTGCTCGGTTAATGCGATAGACGAAGCAGTCATCGTTACCGAACCATCGCTGCTCAATAAATTGGAAGCCAAGACGTTCATAGAAGCGGTGGGCGCGGGTATTGCTGGCAAGTGGATCAACGAGTACAGCCGTCACAAGTGGGTTGGTGAAACATCGGGCAAGTGCAAGCTGCATCATTTTCGTTCCATAGCCTTTGCCCAAATCAGTCTCTTCCCCAATCCAAATATCAATAGCGCGAAGATTCGCCGGAACATCACCCCAGTAGTGACTGTCTTCACATGCCGGATCGATGATCTGGATAAATCCGATGGGACGACTATCGATTTCAGCAATCAATTGCTCTCTCCATTCGGGAGCACGGTTAAGTTCTACCTCCCAACCCCAATCATCATTAGGGTCTGAGGCAACCACGTGAGGTTGCTCATCCCACTGTCGCAGCAGAGCTAAATCAGCAAAGGTGGCTGAGCGCAGATTCATCACAACTTCTTGAACCTCAAAGTTATTACTTGGATAATGGAGGTTCAAATTGTGCTAGTAACTCTGCCCCTGTCATGTTTTTAGTTTCATTGGCAAAAGAGTAGTATTCTGGTTTTTCGTCGATAAAAACCTGATGCTCGAAAACAAGACCTTTATCATTATCAAAAATCCCCACTGGTATGTAGTACTGGTTATTTTGTTTCAATTTGTAAAATAGATGGCTACCACACTTAGTACAGAATCCACGCTCTGCCCATTCTGAAGATTGATAAACTCCAATATTTTCTTCGCCAGAGAAGCTAGCATCACTTTCACACTCAACTACTAACAAAGGCCCTCCACCCCAGTTGCGGCACATACTACAATGACACGCTCCCACCTGATTACTCATACTGGTTGTAGACACGCTTACCGCTCCACACAAACAGCTACCTTTTGCAATGCTCACGTTAGACATATTCTTTTCTCCGATCTAAAAATGCGCTCGAATTACTTACATTTTTTCCTGTTACATACTGGAAGCGCCGGCACTATCCAGTTTACAGGTTAATACGACTAATCTAGCCGCTTCATGTTTCAATCCCTAATAGGGATTTTGAGTAATTGAAAATTGATATTCCTACAATCAGCATTCCTGGGGTAGCGTTTCAATCCCTAATAGGGATTTTGAGTAATTGAAAAATTCGCAAGGTTTACTACGACAGGGCTACTGGAGAGTTTCAATCCCTAATAGGGATTTTGAGTAATTGAAAATACATTGTCGGGGTGAGAGTACAGCATTGGCATTCGTTTCAATCCCTAATAGGGATTTTGAGTAATTGAAAAAATCATTGTTTGTAATACCTTTTTAGCCAAACGAGTTTCAATCCCTAATAGGGATTTTGAGTAATTGAAAATGCAAGATGTAATTGCACGGGTAGAGAAAACTTTCGTTTCAATCCCTAATAGGGATTTTGAGTAATTGAAAAATTAACTTACAGACAATCTACGGGTTTAGATTTTGTTTCAATCCCTAATAGGGATTTTGAGTAATTGAAAATAGAAGTGCGATCGCAGTATGCAAGCTCTCAATTTGTTTCAATCCCTAATAGGGATTTTGAGTAATTGAAAATAGAAGTGCGATCGCAGTATGCAAGCTCTCAATTTGTTTCAATCCCTAATAGGGATTTTGAGTAATTGAAAATCCAATTAAAGAAGTACCTGAAGGTGTACTTAGTGTTTCAATCCCTAATAGGGATTTTGAGTAATTGAAAATTTGATGATTACAGGTTTGCTATTGGGAAGCATTTCTTGTTTCAATCCCTAATAGGGATTTTGAGTAATTGAAAATTCAAATAATCCTTCGCTGCTGTAGTTAGGCATCGTTTCAATCCCTAATAGGGATTTTGAGTAATTGAAAACTACACCACACAATCTAGCTAATCCTGTTATTGAGTTTCAATCCCTAATAGGGATTTTGAGTAATTGAAAATAGAAATCTCTTCGTTTCCAGTGAGAAACTCCCTTTTCGTTTCAATCCCTAATAGGGATTTTGAGTAATTGAAAAAATAGAGTTATTTGGAGGCAAGCTATGCAAAAAGGTTTCAATCCCTAATAGGGATTTTGAGTAATTGAAAACGAAGTTAGTAAAAGTCGCTGAAATTTTGGATTGTGTTTCAATCCCTAATAGGGATTTTGAGTAATTGAAAATGCAGTGCTTCCAAAAGCGATCGCCGTAGTATCTACCTGGTTTCAATCCCTAATAGGGATTTTGAGTAATTGAAAACTTGTAGTCGTTAATACTTTGGCGCTTCCACACCGATTTCAATCCCTAATAGGGATTTTGAGTAATTGAATATTCTAATTGAGATCTGATTGACTTGGCTATGGCTTGTTTCAATCCCTAATAGGGATTTTGAGTAATTGAAAAGTAGGTTCTCTCTCACGTCGCCTCAAACAAATGTTATCAGGTTTCAATCCCTAATAGGGATTTTGAGTAATTGAAAAAGTTCGATGTCGATTTAAGAAGTATGTTGAAATGGAGTTTCAATCCCTAATAGGGATTTTGAGTAATTGAAAAGCCAAGGTGGGTGGTGAAGATTATGGTTTAAGGAAATCGTTTCAATCCCTAATAGGGATTTTGAGTAATTGAAAAACATGTCAAGCATTTTCGAGAAAATCTGCTTTTTGTGTTTCAATCCCTAATAGGGATTTTGAGTAATTGAAAATTGAATCAAAATAAAGTGAACTAGATTGCCCAAGTTTCAATCCCTAATAGGGATTTTGAGTAATTGAAAACAGGCGAGGCTCCCGACATCTACCTTGCACCTGCGTTTTTTGTTTCAATCCCTAATAGGGATTTTGAGTAATTGAAAATTTCACAGATTTCACATGCTAATGAAATTTCGGATTCGTTTCAATCCCTAATAGGGATTTTGAGTAATTGAAAATGCTGCTGGCTGTAGTATCTGAGGCAAGAAGATTACTGAGTTTCAATCCCTAATAGGGATTTTGAGTAATTGAAAAATGTCATCTTGTGGAACAGGGGTGGATATCCCGTCGTTTCAATCCCTAATAGGGATTTTGAGTAATTGAAAATATACATTTAAAATAATATCCAGGCGAGCAGACAGGTTTCAATCCCTAATAGGGATTTTGAGTAATTGAAAACCTAATTGCCACGCCAAGAAAATCAATCTGGGAATGTGGTTTCAATCCCTAATAGGGATTTTGAGTAATTGAAAAAACAACCTAGCGACAGTTTTGCAGTACTACTGTCACCCTGTTTCAATCCCTAATAGGGATTTTGAGTAATTGAAAATTGCTTGTGAAGATGGCAGCACAGCCCTCTGCGGCGTTTCAATCCCTAATAGGGATTTTGAGTAATTGAAAATTGTAAAAAGTTTTACCTTTTCTAAAATGCCAGTAAGTTTCAATCCCTAATAGGGATTTTGAGTAATTGAAAATTTAGATACACCTGTCAACCATTCAAGGGAAAGAAACTTGGGTTTCAATCCCTAATAGGGATTTTGAGTAATTGAAAATTTCTACTACCTCTTCCTGAAGTTTAGTAAACTCGTTTCAATCCCTAATAGGGATTTTGAGTAATTGAAAATCCATTCGCCTTAGCCTGTACTAACCAATCTAGACTTGTTTCAATCCCTAATAGGGATTTTGAGTAATTGAAAACCTTCCTTTCAAATTCATAATCATTTGAAAACAAATGTTTCAATCCCTAATAGGGATTTTGAGTAATTGAAAAATTTTAATGCAGATATGTATGATACTATTATTGTCGTTTCAATCCCTAATAGGGATTTTGAGTAATTGAAAAGGTAGTGCTGCCGGGACTGTATTAGGTGCAAATTGTTTCAATCCCTAATAGGGATTTTGAGTAATTGAAAATCGTATGTTGGGGTTACGGTATATACGCCAAAGCACATGTTTCAATCCCTAATAGGGATTTTGAATAATTGAAAATTGTGCCTAAAGCACCTCCTACACCGGTAGAAATTGTACGTTTCAATCCCTAATAGGGATTTTGAGTAATTGAAAATTTCGGGAGTTCCAGAGATTTATAGAAACTCTGTAAAAGTTTCAATCCCTAATAGGGATTTTGAGTAATTGAAAATGCATAATTGATATCTGTACACTAAATCAATTATCTCTGTAAAAGTTTCAATCCCTAATAGGGATTTTGAGTAATTGAAAACGGTAATCATTGGACTGCTCTCCTATCTCGTAGTTTCAATCCCTAATAGGGATTTTGAGTAATTGAAAAGCGGTTAATTACGTAACCTTTTTTAGCCAGAGTTTCAATCCCTAATAGGGATTTTGAGTAATTGAAAATATAAGATTATCTCCCAAGGAATTTTGGGTTTTTAAGTTTCAATCCCTAATAGGGATTTTGAGTAATTGAAAACTGCAATCGCACTTACACTATCACCGCTAGTTTTTAAGTTTCAATCCCTAATAGGGATTTTGAGTAATTGAAAAGGGAGTTTCCCAAAGTTCCATTCCTTGCTCTAAGCGAGTTTCAATCCCTAATAGGGATTTTGAGTAATTGAAAATTGAGCATCTACAATCATTTGCGCGGGTGCGAGTGTAGCGTTTCAATCCCTAATAGGGATTTTGAGTAATTGAAAATCAGTGATATCTATTCATATCATTGATATTAAAGTTTCAATCCCTAATAGGGATTTTGAGTAATTGAAAATGGCTAAACATTTCAACATTGACCTCGATAGACTAGTTTCAATCCCTAATAGGGATTTTGAGTAATTGAAAACCCTCTCACAATCACGGGGGGCTGACTGGCGGTATCCTGTTTCAATCCCTAATAGGGATTTTGAGTAATTGAAAAATGTATGATGATATTGCAGGGGCTATGTCCAAAGTTTCAATCCCTAATAGGGATTTTGAGTAATTGAAAACCATTACTTTGGGGATGGTTAGCCCAAGAAAGGTTTCAATCCCTAATAGGGATTTTGAGTAATTGAAAATTTTCAGGGGTTTCAGGGGAGATAGGCGGCATTTCCTGTTTCAATCCCTAATAGGGATTTTGAGTAATTGAAAAAAGCCTCGGTTTCGTGTTGTTTATTAACTGAGCGTTTCAATCCCTAATAGGGATTTTGAGTAATTGAAAATTGGGTTGTTCCAGCAACTATAATGGAACGCTTAATAATCGTTTCAATCCCTAATAGGGATTTTGAGTAATTGAAAAGTGGCGGCTCGTGTTGATCATTCTCAAAAAGCCATGTTTCAATCCCTAATAGGGATTTTGAGTAATTGAAAATTTATGTAAAAGCAGAATAATCACTGAGGACGCGAGTTTCAATCCCTAATAGGGATTTTGAGTAATTGAAAAGCTTGAATTTTTTGATCTTTATATGTCTTAGCTAAGCGTTTCAATCCCTAATAGGGATTTTGAGTAATTGAAAATCCATTTTTATCACGCCTTCAGCCGCATCAGCAGAGTTTCAATCCCTAATAGGGATTTTGAGTAATTGAAAATTACATAATGTGAATCCGGGTGGGACGCCGTAAAGTTTCAATCCCTAATAGGGATTTTGAGTAATTGAAAATAAGCTACTTCGTACAGCGGTTGATTAAAAGTGTAAGTTTCAATCCCTAATAGGGATTTTGAGTAATTGAAAAGTTGACCTGGGAACAGATACCCCGCTTATTCTCCCAGTTTCAATCCCTAATAGGGATTTTGAGTAATTGAAAAATGCCAGAAACGAATGCCCCCAAGATGGTAAAAATGTTTCAATCCCTAATAGGGATTTTGAGTAATTGAAAACCTACAACCGTTGCCAAGCAAATAAGTACAGTAGAGCAGTTTCAATCCCTAATAGGGATTTTGAGTAATTGAAAAGGTGAAATTGTTGATGCATTGTCGATGCAAATATCATTCAGTTTCAATCCCTAATAGGGATTTTGAGTAATTGAAAAACAGTGTTGCTAGTGTAAGTATTTCACCTGGGACTGTTTCAATCCCTAATAGGGATTTTGAGTAATTGAAAATTGAGCTTAAGCAGCGTCGTAATCCTTTAGAAGGTGTTTCAATCCCTAATAGGGATTTTGAGTAATTGAAAAAGAGTTCCCGCTAAATGTCAAGATGTCTCCATTGGGTTTCAATCCCTAATAGGGATTTTGAGTAATTGAAAAGCAAATAATGGAGTCTAGAGCTAATCTAGCTCAACGTTTCAATCCCTAATAGGGATTTTGAGTAATTGAAAAACCATCTTGAGTACCTATATTTTGTCCATATCTTACAAGTTTCAATCCCTAATAGGGATTTTGAGTAATTGAAAATTAAAGTGTTCCAGGGATTTTTTATAGCCATTAAACTTATGTTTCAATCCCTAATAGGGATTTTGAGTAATTGAAAATGTCACTCATGTGGTAAAAGTAATCGACCCTTTGTTTCAATCCCTAATAGGGATTTTGAGTAATTGAAAAAGAATTACTTTAGGAGGTCAAGAACTTTACGGTAGGTTTCAATCCCTAATAGGGATTTTGAGTAATTGAAAATTGTTGTAGTAGATATGAGTATGAGTTTGTAAATCTGTTTCAATCCCTAATAGGGATTTTGAGTAATTGAAAAAAGTTTTTTCCGCTTTTGGAGCGAGAAAACAGTTGTTTCAATCCCTAATAGGGATTTTGAGTAATTGAAAAAGGTAAAAGTCAGATGCTTGTAGATGAATTTTCTGTTTCAATCCCTAATAGGGATTTTGAGTAATTGAAAAAATAAAAATGAATGGTAAGTCTTTTGAATTTATAAGTTTCAATCCCTAATAGGGATTTTGAGTAATTGAAAAACTGAGAGTTTACCACTGATTTTTAAATATCATGTTTCAATCCCTAATAGGGATTTTGAGTAATTGAAAACATCACGCCTCAACTTCCAAGCGTGGGCCCGCGCCGTTTCAATCCCTAATAGGGATTTTGAGTAATTGAAAACTGGCCCGCGTGAGCGTGTTTTGTCAATAGTCAAGTTTCAATCCCTAATAGGGATTTTGAGTAATTGAAAACGTCAAGCTGTGAAGTGCCTCTTTGTAGCTATCCGTTTCAATCCCTAATAGGGATTTTGAGTAATTGAAAATCTAATTCATCTGCTGCTAAGTCTGCAATCATTGGGCATGTTTCAATCCCTAATAGGGATTTTGAGTAATTGAAAACAGTATTCAAGTGGCTTGTCTTCAACATAGCGATGTTTCAATCCCTAATAGGGATTTTGAGTAATTGAAAACTTGCTAGATTCTCATCGCTCAGTCGGGTGGAAATGGTTTCAATCCCTAATAGGGATTTTGAGTAATTGAAAATAATAGTTTTTCCCTACCCTTGCCGTTGGAAATATGTTTCAATCCCTAATAGGGATTTTGAGTAATTGAAAATAGGCAGGCACTAATCGTAAGCGTGGTATCAATCTCGTTTCAATCCCTAATAGGGATTTTGAGTAATTGAAAAGTATCTACGTATGTAAGATTAGCAGCATAAAGGTTTCAATCCCTAATAGGGATTTTGAGTAATTGAAAAAAAGTTGTAGTAGCATGACTATCCCCAGTTCCCACGTTTCAATCCCTAATAGGGATTTTGAGTAATTGAAAAGAGAGGCAGTGACCGCAAGCTTGGCAGCGTATATCCCTTGTTTCAATCCCTAATAGGGATTTTGAGTAATTGAAAATATTTAATCCGTAATCGGAATACGACTGAGAAAGGTTTCAATCCCTAATAGGGATTTTGAGTAATTGAAAACCGGCGATTAATGGTACAGGATGCGCGCCGTGCGGCTCTGTTTCAATCCCTAATAGGGATTTTGAGTAATTGAAAATGGAGCTTATTTCTTAAAGCTAGAAATGCTAAAGCGTTTCAATCCCTAATAGGGATTTTGAGTAATTGAAAAAAATTAATGTTGGCACACCAGAAAAGAACAGTACAACACAGTTTCAATCCCTAATAGGGATTTTGAGTAATTGAAAAAATGTCGTTGTGATGCAATAAGCGATCATCAAATGTTTCAATCCCTAATAGGGATTTTGAGTAATTGAAAAGGTTGTTTTAAGAAAACAGTGACTCTTATATGTCTGTTTCAATCCCTAATAGGGATTTTGAGTAATTGAAAAATCCCTGGAAATATGGTTAAAGTTGAAAATCAAGCATGTTTCAATCCCTAATAGGGATTTTGAGTAATTGAAAAACTATTTAAAAATCAATAAGCTATGTCAGCTTTAGTTTCAATCCCTAATAGGGATTTTGAGTAATTGAAAAAGTAATCACTTTAACTAGCACTGGAACCGTTGCGTTTCAATCCCTAATAGGGATTTTGAGTAATTGAAAAACGAAATAAAGGACAGCAACCTGGTGGTAGCTCTGTTTCAATCCCTAATAGGGATTTTGAGTAATTGAAAAGCGATGGCGAGTACTACCTTGAAGGAGAATATAAGTTTCAATCCCTAATAGGGATTTTGAGTAATTGAAAAGCTATCAGCTTTTATGAAAAAATTGGATTTAAAAAGTTTCAATCCCTAATAGGGATTTTGAGTAATTGAAAACAGGGATGTCAGGTTGAATTTTTTGAGCAAGATGTAGTAGTTTCAATCCCTAATAGGGATTTTGAGTAATTGAAAACTAAAAGTGCTATTATAGATTGATAGCTATAATGTTGTTTCAATCCCTAATAGGGATTTTGAGTAATTGAAAAGAAATTTCAAACTATATTGAATGTCTATCAAGATTAAGTTTCAATCCCTAATAGGGATTTTGAGTAATTGAAAATTTGTTCCTTGTGTTCATAATTCTAAAGGTCAAAGTTTCAATCCCTAATAGGGATTTTGAGTAATTGAAAATATTTTTAGGTGTTAGTAAAGTGTAGAGATTTTTAGTTTCAATCCCTAATAGGGATTTTGAGTAATTGAAAACTTACAAGATAAAATATGAATGATGAAATAATTCTGTTTCAATCCCTAATAGGGATTTTGAGTAATTGAAAACTGAATGGAGCATCTATAGCATCCGTATCAAAATCAGTTTCAATCCCTAATAGGGATTTTGAGTAATTGAAAATCTATTAGTGGTATTTTATATTCTGCATTTGAATTAGTTTCAATCCCTAATAGGGATTTTGAGTAATTGAAAATCCTATTACTCTGATAGTTAGGTCTTCATCAGAGATGTTTCAATCCCTAATAGGGATTTTGAGTAATTGAAAAGAGGGAATTAGCAAGGTGAAAATCAGGCTGACAGAAGTTTCAATCCCTAATAGGGATTTTGAGTAATTGAAAATTGGGGGTTTACATCCAAGTGGTGGAATTTATTTGTTTCAATCCCTAATAGGGATTTTGAGTAATTGAAAACCGGAATCATTTTATTTAGTCACTGAATATTTAGATGTTTCAATCCCTAATAGGGATTTTGAGTAATTGAAAACCTAATATTCTTGGAACACCACTTCTAATTCCTATATGTTTCAATCCCTAATAGGGATTTTGAGTAATTGAAAAATATTTATGATTTTTGTTATTCGCAAAAAATAGGTAGTTTCAATCCCTAATAGGGATTTTGAGTAATTGAAAATCAAAGAAATAGTTGATAAACGATTATGGTATAAAAGTTTCAATCCCTAATAGGGATTTTGAGTAATTGAAAAATTAGATATTAATGTAGTTATTGTCGGTATAGATTCGTTTCAATCCCTAATAGGGATTTTGAGTAATTGAAAATTATCATTCAGAACTTAGTACGTTTAGTGAGTTTAGTTTCAATCCCTAATAGGGATTTTGAGTAATTGAAAAATGGATGGATACTACTTTCACAAAAAGTTAGCGTTACTGAGTTTCAATCCCTAATAGGGATTTTGAGTAATTGAAAATATTACAGTCTCAATGAGTTAATGCCAGTAATACTCGTTTCAATCCCTAATAGGGATTTTGAGTAATTGAAAAGTTGATAGCCAGTCTGTGACCAAATAAAGACTCTGTTTCAATCCCTAATAGGGATTTTGAGTAATTGAAAAGTGATTTTCACGCCATATACTGATACTTTTCAGTTGTTTCAATCCCTAATAGGGATTTTGAGTAATTGAAAAATTTCGCGAATGGTTACTTACCCAAGACTTGCATCGTTTCAATCCCTAATAGGGATTTTGAGTAATTGAAAATTTTCAATATCGCCCGCGTCACAACACAATACGATTATTTCAATCCCTAATAGGGATTTTGAGTAATTGAAAATTCACATTCATTCACCTAGATTGCTTGCTCGAATTCATTTCAATCCCTAATAGGGATTTTGAGTAATTGAAAATACAGGAAAACCTTGAGGAGAAAATAAAGGAAGTTGTATTTCAATCCCTAATAGGGATTTTGAGTAATTGAAAAATATCTCCAAAAATGCCAACTAGGACTTTATTTAGATTTCAATCCCTAATAGGGATTTTGAGTAATTGAAAAAATACCACACCGCAAGGATTAGGGATGGGATTGCCAATTTCAATCCCTAATAGGGATTTTGAGTAATTGAAAAAGAATAAGCAGAAAGTACAGCGCAAGACTAACAAAATTTCAATCCCTAATAGGGATTTTGAGTAATTGAAAATTTTACTCTCATGCTTTTTTTTGTTTCTATATGAATATTGTATTTCAATCCCTAATAGGGATTTTGAGTAATTGAAAAATCTTGCATATCACTCCTTAATTGGGGCAGCTTGAAGATTTCAATCCCTAATAGGGATTTTGAGTAATTGAAAACCGATTATTTTCGCTGGCTTACTAATCCTAAAGATATTTCAATCCCTAATAGGGATTTTGAGTAATTGAAAAAATTCAACCGCAAACATTTAGTGGTAATAATTGGCTTCAATTTCAATCCCTAATAGGGATTTTGAGTAATTGAAAATTGATTGTCTAAATTTACAATGCTCTAAACGTTCAGATTTCAATCCCTAATAGGGATTTTGAGTAATTGAAAATTCTGGCTATTCAAAAATAAATTTGATTGCTCCATTGAAATTTCAATCCCTAATAGGGATTTTGAGTAATTGAAAAGATTTTCCGATTAGTTTGTACTGCTCAGACTTCTATTTCAATCCCTAATAGGGATTTTGAGTAATTGAAAATTGAGAGTTGACATACGGGCTGGAGAGGATAACCATTTCAATCCCTAATAGGGATTTTGAGTAATTGAAAAAGCAGGCGTCTGAAAGCCTTGTCTTATTTGGTTTTCAAGGTTCTGTTGCGCGGACTTAAAAATCATAACATGAGGAATTGTAATTTGGCTAGATGCAAATCGCTGAAAACCAGTCCAGGTAAGGTGCGCGGATGGTTTAGAAATTTTATTCCCCTCAAAATCTTGCATAGACGGCAATTCAGCCATTTTTATAGTCACCCCTTGATTAACACCTACCCATCCGCGCACTTGGCATAGAAACTAGTCGGCTTGTAAAGCTGCTCACTATCAATATTTTCCACTTTGCCAAGAGAAATTCTACTATCGAGATCATACTCAATTAGTTCAGATAGCTGAGACGCGATGCCTACGGCAGTAAACTACGCACTTACGATTCCCCCCAAGCGTCGCTCTATATAGTAAGTGCTGATGATGTTATTTGATAGAGTCTTCAAAGTCTGTGATCGCACAAGCAAACTCCCTAAAAGCGGTTTTAATAAGAACCTCTTTCGTTCCCCTTTCAAGTCGAGAATTGCGTATGAGATCTGCTAATTCTATAAACAGCATAGAAAACATAAAGCGATCTTGGCGGTCAACTTGTTTCAAGCAAGACAATATAAACTCATAAAGCTCTGTTTTTCTTGGTTTGGTTTGTTCTTCCCATATTTGTAGTCCAAGCCGGAAAGTTCTCAAGCGGATTTCATTAGTGTTGAAAGACGCGTCTTTGTAGCGAACTGATACGCGTTGGGGTATTTCCATAAGTTATCACATGAAGATTCAATGTAAGATAGTTATTCAGATTTTTTCTGACTCATCCGGGAAAATGGGTAAATTACTCAGCGCTTTAACTAGAGTTTGATTTTGCTCCTCAGTTCCAATGGTGATGCGTAATTTATCATCTAGTCCTGGCTGCTTAAAGTAGCGGATTAAAATTCTCTGTTCTTTGAGCTTTTGATAGAGATATTCTGCATTACCTTGCGGAGGTTGTACCAGTAAAAAGTTAGTTTGGGAATCCCAAACGCGGAAACCTAATTGTTTCAAATCTGTTGCTAGTTGAATCCGCGATGCTTTAATCTTTGCTACACAAGCATTTTTATAAGCTTGATCGGTAATGGCAGCTGTTCCAACTGCACAAGCGATCGCATCAATGTTATAACTATCTTTCACCTTAAACAATCCATGCAACAACTTGGGATTAGCCACTCCAAATCCCAGTCGTAATCCTGCCAATGAGTACCCTTTAGAAAGTGTCCGAATCACGATCACATTCTCGTATTCTTTAACCAAAGCCAATGCATTTTCTTCAGCAAAATCAACATAGGCTTCGTCAATCACTAAAACCCCAGATAACTGGCTAGCTAATTTCCGCAAGTCTTCTATTGGTACTATGTGCCCTGAAGGGCTATTAGGCGATGCAATAAATGTTACAGAGCCATTAGCAGCAATCAATTCTTTCAGAGGTAAACTGTAGTCTTCGCTGTAGACAACCTCAGTAATATCCGCATTCTGTATTTGAACTAACGTACGATATAGCACGTAAGTTGGCATTGGGTAGACTACCCTTCGCCCAGGTTCTACACAGGCGCGAATCACCACGCTCAACAATTCGTCGCTGCCATTTCCCACAATAATCCAATCACTAGGAACTCCTAAAACTTGACTCACGGCTTGCCGAAACTCCCCGCCAAATGGTTCTGGATATCGTCGTAACCATTCCCCATCAATATTTTGCAACACGGCTAGTGCCGCAGGAGAAGGAGGATAAGGGTTTTCATTGCTGTTGAGTTTGATGAACTGTGTGCCGCGCTGGGGTTGCTCACCGGGAACATAGCTAGCCATTGCGTCAACGTTGGAGCGGAAGTAGTTGGTCATGGGATATGAAAAAGATAGACTTTTATTTGGCGTTGCGATTACCTCTGGTGGGCGGTTACGCATCACAGATCATGATGTATCTTACGCAAATTCCAACCTACAATTTCTGACGATATCGTTTTTTGTCGTTTACATCAAAAAATAGGCGTTGCTGATTGAGAATATGAATTTGTCTCACGCAGCGGAAAGTCTGTAGCTTGCTTCCCGCAGGGTGCGCCGGCTTCCGGCGAACAGAACTTTCCAAGACAGAGGCGCAGCGAAAAGTTCTGTAGGCGGAGAGAAGTCTGAGCGCCGGCGTCCGGCGATGGTCTGTATCACTGCCGAGAGGCGCAAAGCCTTGCGCCTCTCCCTTGTGTCCTTTGGACACAAGGCAACCGTTCTGAAAGAACGGTTGGGCAGTAAGACCCGCATAGCGATCAGAA
>NZ_VJXY01000085.1 GCF_014831675.1 Komarekiella delphini-convector SJRDD-AB1
TTTCACAGCACCTATATTCACGACACCTACAAAAAATCGCGATCGCTGCTACTCCTTGACTCATTAATCGCATAAATGCCTGTAATCATTATGGAGCATAGCTTAGAGCTTTTCTTAGTGCCATTCCTACCAGCATCGTAGGCGTAATATTCTAGGATGATTGCGATCGCCACGTCAGGGATACCGCTGGTTCTCCAAGAATTTTGGTTTGTGGCATCAAACCCTTGTTCAATCAGCGTTTTGGATAATTTAGATGGTTCCAGGTTTGCACTTTCTAACGCTTTGATAATAGCCATATCACTTACCCCAGCTAGTCTTGCTGTGGCTCTGATACTGGCCTTACCCCGACCATCTACGTCCACTTCAATCTCTTGTTTTATCTGATCAACGATTTGGGTAATTTCAATTTGTGACATAATAGTTACTCCGAGTTTCCGAAAAATTGATAACTTTAGTAGTAATGAAGCGAGTAAAAACAACACCTAGTAAGCTTATGCAATTAGGCTATTGCCAAGTAACCTGAATGTTAAATTCACCACAATGAAATTTGATAAGTTGTTTTGTGTTGGAACAGCATTGTCCAAATAAATGAATTATTTTTTGATGGTTTGGATAGTAGTGGCTATAAATTAATATTTGTCCAACAGCACTTTTCCATCCCAGAACATTTTTGACTTCTATAATCTCGTGGTCAGTCAAAATATCTATTTTCCCAGCAGGAGTATTGACTTCAATTACAGGATTAGCTAACTTTCCAATTCTTTTTACTAAAGAAGCTTGTACCTTCTTTTCAGGAGAATACTTTTTTGGGCTAAAGGCTAAATAAACAAACCCATCAAAAGTTTTGTGTTTATTAAAATGTGCAATAGCTTGTCTTGCCTTTTGGGTACAGTATCTACCAGCTTCAAACGCATAATATTCAACTATTAGGTATACTCCTTCATTGGGTATACCGTTACTGCGCCACGAATCAATATTTATCCGTTGCAACTTGATTTTTTGAGCCAGTTTAGATGGTTTTAGGTTCGCGCTCTCTAATGCTTTTCTAATGGATTCGTCATCAACTCCAGCCAATCTTGCGGTTGCCCGAACACTAGCCTTAGCCTGACCATCGGCATCAACTGAAATCTCTTGTTTTATTTGTTCAATGATTTGTGCAATTTCGATTTGAGACATAATACTAAATTGTGTGATTGGAGATTAAGAGCAGGGAATAATTGTTCAAGGTCAGGGAGATGTAGCGCGAAATCTCTCCCTTGTGTATGCGGTCGTTTTTACTTTTTGATTGTTAACCGTGGCTTTTTACTGACAAATTGGCTTGTGTGTTGTCGATTATGTTCAGCAAGTAGATTAGCGGCACAGTCTAGAAAGTGTTGTTCCAGGTGAGGGTCGAGTTTACCACCTGTAAGGTCAGCTAAAGTCTTCATCGCCTCCACCAAAGTATGCAGTCGTTCTTCGACAGGAGGTAAAGCCCTTGTAGTCATTGAGACAGTTTGATTGAAAGAGTAATTCATGTTGATTCCTAATGATTTCAAAACAGTGATTGCTAAAAAAGCACTCGCACCAAGTCGAGTTGGGGTACAAAAACTAGTCGGTCATCCAGGGTGGTGACTTCTTCTAATGCAGGGGGCATCCACTCGACGTAATAAAACCAAGACCTATTGAGTAAATGAATCCCCAGAATTAGCCTCTGCTTTGTCCCCTCGTCATTGGAACGCAACATGACGCGATCGCCAAGAACGAAAGCAGGTTTTTCCAGGGCGGCAAGTTGCATTTCCCCAGTGCCGATGATTTCGTGTTCTGTGGTGTAAATGATGTCCTCGTTGCAAACAACTGCATAAATCCATCGGCCTTGTTCCCAGCGAATACCGCAACAGTAGCCAAATGTTTTGATAGTGCAGATATAAACTCGCTCCAGTAGATTGACTTCAGCAGATGGAATGCAATAATCCCAAGGTGGTGAGAGATACCAGCACAGATACAGTGCATTAATTTGGTCAATCATGCGCGTCTCCCCAACAAATAATTAACGGCTTCTTTGTCAAGAGAGGCAATACGTTTTTTGAGATGTTGTGGTGGGTTGTCAAAAAACCGTTTAAGATGCCATTTCCGAATTTGATAATATCTAACAGAATGTCTGCCAGTAGAGAGCCAACCACGCCGTACCCAACCAGAAACAGTGGTGCGATGAACACAAAGAATACGAGCAATTTCAGCAGCACTGTAGTTATCAAGAAATGGGCGTGTGGAGTAACCCAAATGCCAAAGCTTAGTAGAAATAGCTAATGGAGTGCGGAAATAGCCGCGTCTCTTGAGGATAGAGGCGATTTGTTTGGGGGTATAAAGTTCAGCCTTTGCCTCAACAATGGTAAGTTCTTCTTCAGTCCATTTGATAGTTTTGATAATCATATTTAACTCTCCTAAGCTTATGCAGATATAGAGTTAGCGTCAAATTGACTTGTGGCGATTTGGGCGCTGATTGATTCAAAACTGACTTGAAAGATATTCAAATCAATTAGCATTTCGCCACTGTTGTAGAGGTCAGTGATGTGTTGTCTAATGGCAGATTCATCAAGACCATCAGGAATATCTAAATGGGCAACACTAGTGATTTTTTCAATTAACGTGACTGTAACTCTCATGGCTTAATTTCTCTCCAATAAATTAGAAGTCAAATCATACTTATTTCTGACTATTGATTGATGACTTCTGCGCTTGCAACTGTTGCATCCATGCCTTAACTGTTGTTAATTCATCAGCACCGTTAGCAACAGCATCAACAACTTGGTTTTGATATAAAGACTCTGCATGGCTTGGATGCTCACACTTATCTGATGCCCAAGCTAAACACATATTTTTAACTAGTTCATCAATCTTGCTAATATGAAGTAGGTTTGGACGGTCAACATCATGAAATTGCAACCGCTCTTTGATTAACTCAACTGGGTAATTAAGTAGAGTACGAATCTGTTTTATTCGCAAATCTTGAGGATGTACTGCTTGAGTCACTACACTAAGTTTTGGCGGATTTGCTACTTCTGGAAGTGAGTTTGAAGTGACACCTAATAGACATTGGATGTCACGGATGACGCTTGCCCAGTCTGCATCTTTATTCCATTCCCTCTTAATTCTGGTTTTAGCCTCTGCATCATAGAGATTGCAGAATACTGTATTTTCATCTCCAGCAGTAGCAGCAATAATCAGTGGTTTAGTGAAATCTTGAACTAACGATGCAGCAAGAAGAAAGCTTTTAGCAAAGTTGGTTTCTAAACCAGTTCTAACCACGTAAAGTTCATCAGCACTGACAACAATATCCAATTTCATGTTGTCCTTTCCTTTGAATTCCTTAGTTGTTAATCGCAGTTCGGACAAATACCCAGTTAATGCTCTTTGTGAAACTGGTATTTTCTTATCCTGCTCAATATTGAACTTGTACCAGACGTAAGATTCCCCGTCTACTTCTCCCTGATTGACATATAAGTAAACAGGTTTGGGAGGATTACAAAGACCTAACTTGATTTCAGTAACCATATTTGTTGGAGTGTGCAATAATAAAAAGCTCGTAGCGTGTTATTAACTTTTAGCCTTTTAGCAGCTGCTTGAAGAAACGGCACTCATTCAAGCGGTCGCTTTTTCTTTGTTGCCAGTTAAAAACGCTCTTTTACTGATAACAAAAAGCCGTATCCAGTGTTCTGCACTTGGACTAGTTTTCTATCAAGTAGATATTGGATAATGGTTTGGGAGAATTGAATGCGATGCAATGGAGCAGAGCCACCACTTCGACGCAGAGAACGTAACAATCTAGCCGAAGTACGTTCTATATAGTTATCAACTACCATTCCCATCGGTGCTACCTCCAGTTATTACTGATAACTGCTGCTTGAGAATATTTATCTGATGTTGATGAGAGTCAATCTCTGCGGTAATTTGTGTGAATAATTCCTGTGAAGAGAGCACCTGAATTTGGTTCTCTTGTAAGTACGATATTTCGTCGGAGTTTTTGTCAGGCATCAAAGCGTAACGCCAACCGTCATCAAATTGTTCAGCCAGTTCTGTACCATTCGGGTAGTAGTAAAGTCCGAGAATCATGCCTTGTTCTGTACGCTGATCAAAAGCAAACCGAGGGTAATCCCAGTGTCGGGGGATTGTTATTGTGGGTTGCATAGATGTGATTGGTGAGAATGTGGTTAAGGCGATCGCCCTCGTTGCAGATAGAAGTGCGATCGCGCCGTGGTGTATGAGAGAATTACGCCGCCACTAACTCTAAGTGCGGTTCATATCCCCGTAACCGTTCCCAGCCCTCGGAGGTCAGTTCGTCAAATGAGAGGTCTAGCAATTGCTCACAGTCGGCCACTTCTGCATCCAGCAACCGCTGTAATTCCATAGAACTCAATTGTTCCAGTGAGCGATATTGCAAGGATTCAGGAGTGGGTTCAGCAGCCAGCGATGTCTGCGACGGGCAAAGCCTACGCACAGCATCAAACACGGAGTTAGAATACTGCTGCTGACCTGATGAACCTTTCTTCACCCACCAATTCCCGTTAGTGCATCCGACTTCTCCCAGTTTCACGTCATTTTGGGAAATCCCATCGTCGAGGATTTCAAACCCGTACTTCTGGCATTCGTTGAAGATATGCGCCATAATTCGGTTTTCGGTTGTGTGGGGTGTTGCTTCTTGCTCCTGCACTGGTAATGAGCCATCCTTGTAGTGAATGCAGATGTAGCGATGGCAAAGCATTTGAGTAGCAGCACGATATACTTCCTTGTTGTTGATCATGACTACCCAGCGTTGCGTGAGGTGGTTGTCGTCATGGGTTATAGAAGCGATGAGTTTGCTATCTGCGTAAATCTCGTAGTCGAAAGAAGATATTTCTACAGTTGTAAGTTCCTTAACTTCAGTCTCGGCATCAAGCTTAGTGTCTGTAGCGTTCTCAACCTTAGCCTTAACTTCAGTGGTATCAGCAATTTTTTCTAGCTGGGAGGATTGGTGAATTAGAATGGCTTGTACCCAAGCGGCTTTACGGCGTCTGTCTACAATTTCAGTTCTACAACCTATTTGAGTGTAAATTTCTTGAAGTCGCCTAAAAGATTTGTGGTTGAGGCTGGCTAGAGTGTAGTGATACATTAAAATAGTTCCTATTTAATGGGACAGAAAAGCGATCGCATCTGATTGGCGTTAGGGTGGTCGCTTTTTGCTTTTTACTCCAGTAGTTTTTTGTAGCAACGAAATAATCAACGCTGTTACGAAAACTTTGATTGATGGCTATTTGCAGCTTTTTCCTCTGTGCTGACGGATGGGGAGCCAAGTTCAAAAATTAGCTGCTCAACTGCGGAAGCCAGAGTTTGAGGTTTGCAATCTATAGGCATGTTCAAAAGTTTGCATACCTTCGCCGCCGCAAAGTGACTAATAGTAATTCTGCGGCTCTCAAATTTCGTCATTTTTTCTCCTTTTCTAGTTTGACTTCAAAAAATTAACCTCAGAGTTGAAAGTGAAAGCTTTGCGGTATCTACCATCCAGTACCACTTCTAAGGGCTTACACCAAGCTAAAACTCAATGTACCCTTCGAGCGAAACCTGATTTTTGGGTCTACTTAACGTTTGAGCTAAAATCTGGTTGATGTTTGCGCTGGGTTTAAGCTCACCGTCACTTTCTGGCTTGAGTTAACTTTGTTATGTGCCGCTTTTTGGCTGACAACTATATAGTAGCATCTACTAGATTCTACTAAATGCTATTAGCATCTAGTGTTTCTTATAGTTTAACGGTGTGTTATTAGTTAAACTGATGCTACTAGTTTCTATGAGTGGGTACTAGATGCCAGAATATAAGGGCAAACGCAATACAATTACATTTCCGGTAGAAGTATATGAGGAAATAGCAGCAATGGCTAAACAAGAAACTAGAACTGTTAGCCAAATGGTTGTCGTATTATGTCAAGAGGCAATAGCTGCTAGAGAGAACAAGCAGGAGAAAACATCATAGCCGACTCTGAAGTTAACTATTGAGCTTTGAGGGCAATAAATTCTATGAGAAAGCCACCTCAAAGTCAGATTGCAAAGATTTAGTTGACAGACAGTGATTACTGTTTGCCACCAATGCCCATACTGGATTGCACCAGGCGCTTCATGAACTGCGGCATGGTGGGCGTGACTGAAGCGAAACAACTGCTGGCATGACAGATTGCAATACTGGCGAATGTGTTGATGGTGTTGTAACTTGATAAGCACAGCACTAAAGCTGACAGAAGTATTACTTCAATAATACATCTTAATACATCTCCCATCACTACCTGATTGGGGTCAGGCTGCACAAACAGCAAGAGAATCTATTTTCTCTCAAATAGTTGTGTCTCTTGTTTTACTTGAGATTGAGCGATTAACCTCTTGCAAGTGCGGATGAACACGAGCGCGAGCTGATCGAGCGGCTAAAACGCATCGAGGACGACCTTGCCGGATACAGCAAAGAGCAAAGTACTCGTCCACAGACGATCAGTTACGCTTTTACCGATTCTCCCACAGGTCAAGCTGTCTGAATCTAACGAGGGCGACCCGGAGAGCATTTTTTCAATCAACAACATCAACGTGCTTTAATGCAACCGCCAACTCTTTCATAAACTCAACAAAAACACGAACTTTAGCCGAGAGATAACGTTTCTGGGGATACAGCACGGCGATCGGGAGTCCAACTTGAGTCGCGTAGGATTGAAGAATCGGTTGAAGGTCGCCTCGCGTGATCGCATTTGCGGCAATAAATTTAGGCAGTTGAACCACACCCGCACCTTGAATAACTGCCTCTAAAATGACTTCTGAATTATCAAATCGTAGATAGCTATCCACAGCTAGGTCAATTGCTTTGCCATCTTGTTCAAACTTCCAGGTCGGTTCTTGTCGACTTTGGGGATAGATAAAGTTGACACAGCGATGCTGCGATAGCTCTGCAAGCGTTGTCGGCACACCCTTCTGAGCGAGATACTGCGGCGAGGCACAGGTGATATAGTGTGCAGTTGCCAAGTGATGCATGATTAAACTGCTATCGTGGCTCAGCCCAATTCGCACGGTTGCATCAATGCTTTCCTCAACTAGATCAATCAAGCGATCATTAAACGAAATATTCAGCTTGAGGTCAGGATATTGCGCGGTAAATTGCAGCAGAGCCGGAGCAATATGCAGTTTGCCAAACGTAAAGCTGAGATCAAGCCGCAACGTTCCGCTTGGCAGGGACTGCGATTGTTTAACTTCGAGTTCAGCTTCTTCTAAATCGTTAAAAATTTGCTGAGCGCGTTGAAAAAATCGATTGCCATCTTCAGTCAGCGTCAAACTGCGCGTCGTTCGCCCAAGCAAGCGTACCCCCAAGTCATCTTCTAAGCGCAAGACGGCTCGACTCACAGCTGACGGAGCCATGCCCAACTGTCTTGCTGCCTTTGAAAAGCTGCCGCACTGGGCGGAGCGGACAAAAATCATCAGGCTTTTCAGCTTGTCCATTGCAGCCCCCGCATCTTTGAATTTTTTGCACAAGTGTTTTGAAGTTTAACTACTTTTTCTCTGCTTTTGCACAAGCTACAGTTGAGACAAGTTGAAATTTCAAATCTGCATACATGTAGCAAGAAAGCAAGTGAAAAGACGGATATGACACAACAAACAAACCTAGAGCGACTCATCTTAGTCACCGGAGCGACGGGCAATCAAGGCGGTGCGATCGCCCGTCACCTGCTCCAACACGGCAAGTTCAAGGTTCGCACCATGGTTCGCGATCCAAATAAGCCTGCTGCCCAAGGACTACAACAAGCAGGTGCAGAACTCGTTCAAGGAGATTTCAATGATCGGGCTTCACTCGATCGCGCTCTGCAAGACGTTTATGGCGTTTTTTCGATTCAGAATTTCAGAGACGGAGTGGACACCGAAATCCGTCAAGGTAGCGCGATCACAGACGCGGCGAAAGCGGCTGGCATTGAGCATTTTGTCTACAGTTCAGTGGGCAGTGCTGGGCGCAACACGGGTATTCCCCATTTCGACAGCAAGTTTCAAGTCGAAGAATATATTCGAGCGATTGAGTTACCCTACACCATTCTGCGTCCGGTGTTCTTCTTTTACAATTACAACGGGATGCGCCCAATAATTGAACAGGGAACGCTTCTCCAGCCGCTCAGTCCTGAGACGAAATTGCAGCAACTGTCTGAAGAAGACTATGGGGCAATGGTTGCCGAGGTGTTTGATCGTCCCGCAGACTTCATGCACCGCGAAATCGAAGTTGCCAGCGTGGAAATGACCATGCCAGAAATTGCTGCCGCGTTTAGCCGCGTCTTGGATAAATCCGTTAACTACCAACAAATTCCGTTTGAAGCGTTTGAGCAGCAAGCTGGAGAAGAAGTGACGATCATGTTTCGCTGGTTTGAGAATGTTGGCTATGCGACGGATTTAGCCCAGTTGAAACGTGAGTTTCCCGCACCAACCGACTTTGACTCTTATTTACGCAATCACGGTTGGGCAAAAAATCAAACAACAAACAAATGAATAAACAAATGAAAGTATTAATGGTAGGAGCAACGGGTAAGTATGCCAGTCTTGTCTTGCCCGAACTGAAGCAGCGCGGTGCCACAGTCCGCGCCTTGGTGCGTAACGAGAGCAAAATTGCAGCGGCGCACCAGCAAGGCGCAGATGAAACGGCGATCGGCGACCTCGGTAATCTGGAGAGCCTCCGCACTGCTGCTGCTGACGTAGATGGTGTTTTTCACATCAACCCTGCCTTCGCCCCCAATGAAGCAGAGTTGGGCGTGGCGATGGTCGAGGCTGCTAAAGCATCTGGTGTGCGAAAGTTTGTGTTTTCTGGTGCGATTCACCCGTCAATCTCAAAGATGAGCAATCATGCAGCAAAACGTCCGGTTGAAGAAGCCTTGTACGAGTCCGGGATGACGTTCATCGTGCTGCAACCGACCCTGTTTATGCAAACCCTCGACAATAGTTGGAACGAGGTGCTTGCACACTGCTGTTTTTCTCTGCCCTACTCCAAACAGGCGAAGGCATCCTACGTAAACTACCGGGATGTAGCAGAAGTCGTCGCGATCGCTTTAACCGAAGAGAAGCTAGACTACGGCACATTTGAGCTATGTGCCTCAGGCATGGTCAACCGCGTGGAACTAGCGGCGATGATGAGTGAAGCGATTGGGCACACGATTGAAGCGGGTGAGTCTTCGTTCGATGAGTGGGCGCAAGCGGCACACATCCCAGCGGGTTCCAGCCGTGAGGAGGGAATGAAAAAAATGTACGCCGACTACAACCAATATGGGTTTCCTGGCGGTAATGCGCTGGTGCTGCGAGCTATTTTGGAACGGGAACCCCGCACGTTGCAACAGTACATTCAAGAGCTTGTGGAGCGCAAAGTAGCGTGACGGCTACCGAGGCTGTCACATTGTCAAATTGTCGCAGTTTGCCGCCAATGCCGATTCCCCCATGCGCTTCTTGCGTTGTCACGCAGCAGTTACACCCCGATGTTTAGCTGAGTTCTAGCTCTCCAACCCTTCGCCCGACGAAATTCTGACTTTTGCAAATAGGTTTTGTTGATATACTCCGTCTATGTCTAGAACAAAAACCTGAAATCCAGATTTTGATTCTTTGTCTTGTACTAAGCATCATTACTTGTTTAGCACTTCTTATGTCTCGTTCAAGTTTTCTAGCTAGTGGCACACCACAGATTCAGCAAAGCATCCTCGACTTCTACCTGCAAAAGGCTGACCGATTTCGGGCGTACTTTCCAGGCGGGGAGGAGTTAAGTGGCAGCAGACCAGATTTTTTAGCGCTTGAGGGAGTATCTGTACAACCTTGGTCAGGAATGATGGGCTGTATCGTTGTTGAAGGCACTTTAACACCAGCAGCAAAGGCGCTCATCCGAGAACGCGGAAACTTTGATGAAGATGGCTGCTATCATTCTTTGCAACTCTGGAGCTATGAGTTAGTCAATGAGACTGAGGTGTTGCTGCGGATTGAAGACTTTTCGGTTTGGATCGTCTTTGCTACGCTAGATGAGCTACAGAGCTTGGAAAAACAAAAGCTTCCCGTCAGTGAATGGCAAGAAATTTCCCTTGAATCTGAAGAGGGAGTAACGCCACTGCCGATGGATGCAAGCGACCTAAAGCAAACCGCTCAGGCAATTAAGGAAGTGTTTTTTCCCAAACACGAGTAACTTCGGCGAGTCTAATTCTTCCCTGAGCGCGATAGCACAAAAATCCCAACGGGATTATCTTTGGGTCAACGCTGTTGCAGGGCGGCGTTCATCGCAATTGGGCTGGTAAGCGACTGATGGAGATCTACAACCAACGAGGAATTTTTTCAAATCGACAGGACGACATTGAGGGCGTGAAGCGATCGCTAACCGCTCGCTTCAGAGAGGTCTCTGTTGAAGTGGTTGGATGTGCTGTAGTGTTTTCAGGTCGAGTATAACATTACAAGTATTTGCGACAGAATTGAGCTGAGCAACCAAGCGAGCAACAAAGCAAGTCGCTCAAAAATGTTTTGCGGCTAGGACTATCATCTTATAAGGTTACGAAAGCTAAATTATCTGAGATGTGAGTCAAAGAACGGGTAAACCTTCATGGAAACTGTAAAACAAGTTCAGGTCAAGTCTGGCTCCACGTTAAACTATGTCGATGTCGGTCAAGGAGTTCCGATTATTCTAATTCATGGCTTGTTTTTAGACCACACCGCTTTCGAGCAACAAATTAAGGCGTTTGCAGGTCAAGCGCGAATCATTGCGATCAACATTCACGGTCATGGCGGATCTTCAGTGCTTAGTCAGCCCATGTCGCTTGATAAGATGGCAGAAGACTATCTGGATCTGGCTCAACAGCTTGAGATACAGCAGGCTATCTGGGGCGGAGTCTCTTTGGGTGGAATGACAAGTTTGCGAATTGCCATTAGACATCCGGAGTATGTTCTGGGTTTGTTGCTGCTCAACACAAGTGCATCAGCAGGAGAAGGTAAGAAAGTTCTTAGTTTTCATGGACTCAATGCGATGTTGAAGCTGCGGTTTCTCTGGAACACTTCTGCTGTGAAGAAGCAACTTTTAAAAAACTTATGTAGTCCTACATCCTTAGAGGCAAACCCCAGCCTTGAGAAGATTTGGGTTGAGCGAATGAAGCAGATTAGTAGCATTTCTGTAAAGCATTCCGTTGAGGCTGTCCTCAACGCTAGCTCAATTCTGGATCAGTTGCCCTCTATCACTGTGCCAACTATTGTAGCTACTGGTGAAGACGATACAGAATTCCCAATGTTTATGAGTCAAGAAATCCACCAAAGGATCAGCCATTCAACACTTGTGGAAGTGGAAAACTGTGGTCATAGCTTACCGATTGAACAGCCTCAGAGAGTAAACCAACTTTTAGAGCAACTGCTAGCAAAGGTGAGGTGAATTCTGCGCTGACTCTCAGTCAATGATCCTGCTGCAAGTGGCGGTAAATCAGCCTCTTAAAAGATTGAACGGGAACCAGCCACGACCACCTTCTAAGCTTTGAAGATTGGGCTGAGGTTGATTCAACTCATCTACAATACTACCAGTTAGGAAAATGTATCATGAGTAAGTTAGCGCCTATCCCTACTGACTTTACATCTATAGTTGCGTCGAGAGAATTTGAAATTATCCAATCAGGTGTGCTGAACAAGCTGATCGTCCAGGTAGGTATGCCTATTCAAGACGTTGAAACGGTTGATGGATACGATTGGAGATGCCCGGTGCGAATCATTGATGGCGACACGATTCGTGAGCGAAGAGCATGTGGTGTGGACTCCTTCCAGGCGCTTCACCTGGCAATGCAATTGATTCAAGATGAAGTGAACCAAATCGCTGCCGAGGAAGGCAGTCACGTCAACCTGTTTAGTTGAAGGACTTTAAGCCTGGTACTAGAACATAAGAATGCAGTAGGGGATATTTCCTGAGCGTTCATACACTGAGTTAGCTTTTGAGCAACTTAAAGCGGCTGATTTTCCAATAAACAAAGTTTCAGTCGTTGTCGCCCCGCCCAGATGACTGTCATTTGACACTAAGCCGAGCGTTGGTCATCTGGTCGAAGAGGCTACTTATAGTATTCGTAGATAGTCGCTCCCGCACTGCGGAGTTCATCCAGGAACCATTTGGTATCTGAGAGTAGTTCGGGTAGGTAAAGCCCAGAGCTGGCAGGAGAATGGTCGTTCAGTCCCAATACCGACGCGAGAGAAAGAACGACGCACAGACCCGTGAGTGAACATGCGCCATGCTTGAACTCCAGCGTTGATCGCGAATGCTTTGTTCGACCATCGGCCTCGCCCTCGATCTCAACGACGATCTCGGCCGCCGCCTCACCGCCCCGGCGGCGACTGGATGATTCGTCGGTCAGCAAGTCGAAGCGTACATCCGATGCCCCGGTGGCGGCATGGAGGCTAGCGATATCGAACGTGGAAAATGCAGTGGCATCGAGCGATCGACCGTCAATTGATTCGATCTTGCCCTTTGCTGCATCGCCGGACAGCCATACGCGCCGCCCACCCTCGAATACCATTGCAGGGGGAGCAGCCCCGTGTACCCGCTCCATATCTTCGAGCGACGCTGGACCCGCTGGATCATTTTCGTCGAGGATTGCTCCGATCCGGATGGATTGGATACTCTTGAAGCCTTTGGCGCTATTGAGTGCCAGAAACACAGCCGCACCAGCCAGCCAGTGACTAGCGAGTACGACGGGTGCTGCGGTCGCACGATGCGCGAACATCGCCAACTCAGGGCCGATTTCGGTGAGAGCAGCGTTAATGTTCAAGTAAGGGATGCCCAAGTCCTGCGCGTAGCTCATGCCTCTAAGCCCAGCTTCAGGAGCCAACATCACCACGGCAGCTACGGCGATGTCGTCACCGAGGCCCAAGCGGGGCTGATCGAGATCTATGGCAATGGCTTCGGCAGCGCCCACCTCCTGGACGACTTCGCCTGCCGCTTGCAAGTTCCGTCCTCCGATGAGTACTGGAATATCGGGATGCCTCTGGCGGAACCACCTGACGGCGGCGCGCCCCACGATGCCCGATCCCCCGGCAAAAAGTACCTGTGCTGTCGTCATAGAGTTAGAAGCGCGTTCTTGGTCATAAACAATGGTTGGTTCTTTGGTTTTCATTAGGCAATGAATGGGTGAAATATACAATCGAGCGTACTTTGCTTGCTGTTGGCGTTTTACCCGTTTATTGCGTTCGGCTTTGCCGTTGCCCCTTGGGCAATCGCTTGCCAATCATGTTGTACGTCTGGTAAAAGCTGCATTGAATTCTCGTCCGATCTAACTTGAGTGTAATGCGTGCCAACGCTCAACGTCTTTCAGATTCTTACAATGATTTGTCAGATTCTTATGGTGAAGGGCGAACCTGCTTTGGTGTCATTCCAGTGATTCGCTTAAACTGTTGTGTCAAATGACTTTGGCTGGAGAAGCCGACTTGTGAGGCAATGTCCGCGATCGCCAAATCTGTTTTCGACAGCATCACTTTTGCCTGTTCCACTCGCTGTTGAATCACGTACTGATGCGGCGAGATTCTAATTGCTTGTTTAAACAAACTGGCAAAGTAAGTGGGGCTGATATTAACGATATTTGCCAGTTCAGCCAGTGACAAATCTCGATTGAGATGAGTGTGAATGTAGTCGATCGCTTGCTGCAACTGGATATGAGTTAAGCTTCTATTCTCATGTGCAGTGATTGGTGCATCCTCAGAATAATGCCGCAAGAGATGGATGATTAATGCTTGAGACAAGGATTCGACATATAATCGCCCCATCATGCTACCTGATTTCACCTCAGCTAAAAGTAGCATGGCAATCTGCTGAAGATTCAAGTCTTGCTGACCGAAATGGTTGACCAAATTGACCCGTGCTGTATTGATTTCAGCCGCCTCAGCAACTTGTTCGACCAGCTTTGGCTGTAAATGAATGTTGAGTTCCGTTTGGACAGCCTCACTTCCTGGACAACACCAGTAGCTCAACTGTTCAGCCGGAACCAAGAGGCTATCTCCTTGTTGAAAGATTGATTCGTGCCAGCGAGCGTCAGATTTTTGGCTCAGATAAGTGGGATGCCCCATCGGTAAGATTAGCCAATGATCGGACAGAGCAGGCAGTTCTATTTCTTCTATTTTGCCAGGAGTTGAAGTATAGTCATGCTGCTCAACCAAGATGCCATTCCAGCCCATCTGCCGACTGGATAAGATCAGCGTTCTCTGGAGTCGTTGGTTCAGATCACTGGGTTTAAGAAGAGTGTTTGTCATAGAATTCGCCTGCACCTACTCATCCACAGCTTGGAGAAAATACGCTTTCTGATTTTCTTAGCTTTTAACACGAGTTCATCTCAGGTCAACCCGCTTTAGGTCAATATCTTTTCTTCTATGGTAGGAACATTGCGCCGAAACTGTTAGAACTGGGTACTCAACTTGAGGACGGAAGCCTCGACTTAATAGACTGGTACGGGCAGAGCCAGTGCATCTGCGCGCTGATGTTTAGTACGCCCCTATCGGTTTCTGCCTCCAGCGCCAGTCCGTTCGGCGTTTGCAGATTCACCAGTCGCAGACCCAGACGCGTCGTTGCCCCATAGTCGTTCGTTTGCACGGTTTTCCTCCCAATTGAATTTCATTCGCCTCAGTGGTCGCGTCCAAAGCTATTGTGCAAAGTTGGGTAAAAACGGCACCTGTGTGGAGGGTGGTCAATGCCAAAGAAGCTAGTCGCTTGCCTCGGCGCAATTGTGCAGCCGCTCTAGTGATCGGCTTTATTTGCCCAATACGCAGGCATATACGCACAGTCACGCCCACCCAGCCCAGACGCGATCGCTTCGTCGAACGCCGTTAGAGTTTGGGCTGCTACAGGCAGGGTGACACCATGCGCCTCGCCCCGTTAGCGTCTGACCGCTTAGATCGCCTGGCCGCCGGACACTTCGATCCGTTGTGCAGTCACCCAGCGGTTGTTCTCGGATAGCAGGCTGGCGATCATCGGCCCGATGTCGTCTGGCACACCGACGCGACCGAGCGCGGTCATGCTGGCGAACTGCTGGTTGACATCCGGGTTGTCGCGCACGAGGCCGCCACCGAAATCAGTTTCGATCGCGCCTGGTGCCACCGTGTTGACCGCAATCCCGCGACCGCCCAGTTCCTTAGCCATGTAGACAGTGAGCATATCGACCGCAGCCTTGACTGCCGCATAAGCCGAAAAGCCGGGGTAGGACACGCGCGTCAGACCAGTGCCCAGGTTTACGATACGACCGCCGTCTGCCAGGAGTGGCAAGAGCGCCTGGGTGAGGAAGAACACGCCCTTGAAATGGACGTTAACCAGCCCGTCGAACTGCCCCTCGGTTGTCTGCTTGATCGTGGCGTACTCGCCGTGACCGGCGTTGTTGACGAGGTAATCGAAGGTCTCGCGTTGCCAGGTCTCGCGCAGCGCTGTCCGCAATCGCTCGACGAACGGTGCAAATTCAGCGATGTTGCCACTGTCGAGCTGAAAAGCGATCGCAAGGCGACCCATAGCCTGGATCTCGGCGACAACCGCCTGAGCTTCTTCAGCACTGCTCTTATACGTGATGATGACATCGCTGCCCTGGCGAGCCACACTTAAAGCTGTGTTTCGTCCGAGCCCACGACCGGCTCCGGTAATTAAGGTGATTTTAGTCATGCTACAACTCCTTTTTTGGTCTTTTTGATTGACTTGCCATTGATGCATTTTGAGACGGGTGTGTGATGACGAGCGATCGGGCGCAGCGCTCTACTTTGCTAAAGGTCAATGGCATTGAGCGTGATGCACTTCATGCTTGTATTGACCGTAATCGCACCGTAGAGCCTCTCCTGAGAACGGATTGTAAAACTACTTCGTTGCACGCTGCGTTTTTCTCCGAGTTGCATATTTCGCTTCACTTTGAGTAAAAGCGTGTTCGCTTTTTCTAGAATCTTCGCTCCACTACATTGAATTGTGGCATTCTCAGCCCAAAAAATAATCGACAATCCAATCAAAGTTTTGCCTAATTCGCTCAGAGTTGATAAAATCGAACAATCCCTAGCTTTAATCGTGATAGATTACGATGAACAAACTGCATGAACTCGCTCAGATTCTTTCACGCCACAGCTTCGCGTCGGAACACATGCAGCCCACCGTGGTGCCTCGGCTTTCAATTTTTCGTGCCGACCATCCAACTACTCGAACGCCTGCCATCTATCGCCCGCTATTCTGCTTAATTGTCTCTGGTCGAAAGCAAGTATTCTTCGCTGAGAAGACATCTGAGTATGAACCAGGCGATTGCTTCCTCGTTACAGTCAATCTGCCTGTTGTTGGCACCATTTTGCAGGCACACCCTGAGCATCCGTATCTCGCGCTATGCCTTGATCTACACCACATAACGCTCGCCGAAATCGCTATCCGAGCAACAGTGGTGTCCAACACCACACAAGGGAGTGATCAAGGGCTTCAGACGGGAACCGCCACAACCGAAGTGATTGATGCAGCCTTCAGGTTGGCGCAACTACTCGACCATCCCCAGCATGTCGATGTCCTGGCACCCTTATACGAGCAGGAACTGCTCTATCGACTCTACATTGGGCCATGGGGTCGGTCACTACTTGCGGCAAGTCAAGCAAACAGCCGACTGTCACAGGTTGGCAGGGCCATTGCCTGGTTGCACGAACACTACGCGACTGACTATACGGCAGATGAATTAGCCAGAGTTGCAGGAATGAGTGTTTCGACGATGAATCGCCATTTTCGGGAAATCACTGCAATGAGTCCGCTCGAATACCAGAAGTGTATCCGGCTTCAGGAGGCGAGGCGTCTGCTTGCCAGCCAACTCACAGATGTTTCTAGCACTGGATATGCTGTGGGCTATTCCAGCCCGTCACAATTCAATCGCGAGTATAGTCGCCTTTTTGGCGAGCCACCCGGTCGTCATGCCAGCCAGATGAGAAGCGCCAAGGAATACACGTAACACCTAGCATAACGACACGTGTATCCGGGTCGCTCTTCGTCCGCAGCTTACATGAACCTATCCCACTAATACCAGCAATATGATAATCTGCTGCTGATGACAGTAAGTTGTATCAGGGTATGGCTGGGCGATTTGAAGGGTTAAGCGACCTAGAGTGGAAGCTGTTTGAAGATATATTT
>NZ_VJXY01000086.1 GCF_014831675.1 Komarekiella delphini-convector SJRDD-AB1
TTGGTCAGTAAGCTTTGTACAATTTCCATATGGCTATCGAGTCGGTGCTTGTTTGTTCTAATCAGCACCTTAATGGTTCGATAGTTTTCTTGTCTATTCCCTCAACTCAAAATTGTCCGGAGTATTGTTTATTCTCAATTTAAAACCCAAAGATAACGGAATTCCCTTAACCATTTCATCAAGCAGAAGTTGTACTACAGTGCTTCCAGCAGCTTTGAGGATTGGGTTAGAGTGGTTGCGGGTGCGATCGGTGCCAGTGTAGTAGTCTGCGGTACTTCACGACAGGCTTGAGCGCACTTTACTCTCTTTGAGCGACCCTATATAATTGTCCCTGTGTGGAGGAGTTGTTCGGGGTGATGATGGTATGCCGCAGAGTGGCGAATGTAAACCAACGGTTGTCACGCATCTAATTTGCTTGCATTGAGGGTGGTGTTGATGCTGGAGTTTAACTCTTATGTGATGGGAGTTTCAAGATTTTTGGTTACTTTTGCATAAAACACAAAACTCTAGTTGAAGAATATTACATAACAAAGCCACTATCAATGAGGTAAAAGCTTTGCCAGAGCAGGAAATTAAATTACTTTTAGCACAAAAAGATAGCAGAATTCGTAGTTAAGAAATTTTTGTAAATCAGGCATTACAACGCCTTAATTTTTATTCAAGTACTCAAATACAAGAGGTTGGTAGTATGAATTCCAATCAAGGTGGAATGTAAGAATTCAGCACCCAGGAGTCAGAATGGGCTGTGCCCCGCTACGCTAACAGAATTTATAAGAAGTCTAACAGGAGCAAAATATTCATTTATTTAATCTTCGTCTAATTCTTTAACTATTCTGACCAAATAATTACTAATTCGTAATTCGTAATTCGTAATAGCCGAGGGTACAAGCCCCCACTAAACTGAAATTTTAGTGGTCTTCAATTAGCGAAAAGTTCTGCGAAGAGAAGTTGCCATAGCGCAGCGTTAGCGAGTCATCGAGCGTCGGAGGGTTTCCCTCCAAGCAAACTTCGGGGAGGGCAACCCTGGGCAGGAAACTTTTCAAGACAGTGACGAGTCCAAGCTCTCACTAATTGTAATTACGAATTACGAACTATCAATTACGAATTATGTTGACTCCTGGCTTCTAACTCCTGAATTCTTGTGGTGGAATTAATCAAAGTGCAGATAATAGCAAATTTGGGCAAGGGCAACAAGCAGTGCAAAAAGATGGAAATCAGCTATCTATGAATAATAACGAAAACTACAAAACTAAATATGACCAAAGCCATGCCAATATTGGCGGTTTTGTTGACACTGCCCAATCCGGTAGCCAACAGACATTCAATCAAAATATTTCTGCATCAGAACAAAAGCAGAACCTTACAGAAGCCGCAGCAGAAATTCAGCAGCTACTAGAGCAATTAAGCCAGTCTTACCCTACTAATACAATGTCTGGAAAAATGGCATTAGCAAAAGAAGCTATTCAACGAATTGAAAATAACCCACCTTTAATGCAAAAGATAATCAGTGCGTTAAGCGCAGAAGGCACAACTGCTCTAGAGCAACTTCTCAGCCATCCCGCAGCCAGCTTTATGGTTGCTGCTTTTGATCATTGGAATAAGAATTCCCAGTAAGTATTAACGTTAACAAAAAACACCAAACCCTTTAAAATCATCTTGGTTTGGTGTTACTTAAAATTCTAATGCTAGTGATAGTTTACCATGAACCAATCAGAAGACTCTGATGATAATCAACCATCTTCACCTGAGCCAGAGATAACGTAATAGCAACTAATGCAACATTCGATAGTGGACAGCAGGCTGCTCAAGTGAAGGCACAAAAAGAGCTAAGCACAAGAATTTATGGCATAAGGAATTACCTTTACTTGAAGCTATGAGTTATTTGGAGAAGAAAGTGTTTCCGGCTTGTGAGTAAATACAATATAATGACCACTACGAAACCACTTTGTAGCTCCACTTTGAGCAGTTGGCTTTTGCATACGCTCTTTGAGGCAGTGATCACACCAAGGATTTTCCAGCCACTCAAGGGGTGCAACTGTCATTTCTCTGTTACAGAACTTGCATTTTTTTATAAGCTCTAACATTGTCCATCTCCTAATTTGTGACAGGATGATGCTGCACGGCTTGTTTACTTCTTCCGGTCAATCACTCGCTTTGGTTAAAACCCTTTTTGGCTAAATATGTTGTTAGTTGCTTAGGATGTTCGCGTCAATTTTGAGGCTTTATTGTTTAGGGTGCAATTCAGTTTTCATTTTAACGAAATTGAGAGTTAGGTGGGATTGGAAACCACTATTGAGTAAGCCTTGTAGCTGTTAGGAGCTTCTATTTGGTGGGATTAACTCAACGTCAGCCTGACCCCACCGCCGCCAACCCCGGCAGCAGCCGCCCCCGATAGAACTCCTGTAACCCCGACAGAACACCCAAAATCCCCAATTCCGACCAATCACCCAAATCTTCACCATGCAGAGATACCCGGTAATACCCGCAGGGCAAGCGATCGCACTGCACAGGAAAGGCGGACTCGTGGCATTTTTCGATGAGACTTTTGACTTGAGGTGGATAGATTGCCTTACCGCCTGGGATGATTTGCAATTGAGGTTTTTGAGCAGCGTTAATTTCCCCACCCCACTGCTCTGGTAAATACGCTTGTACTACTTCTTCACCAACTTGATATCGATGGCAGAAATCCCCAGTTTTCTCAAAGCAGCACAGGGTAATATCTGCACTCGCTGAGAGCTGCTTCCGTACCCACAGATCAATCAGCTGTTGCCGGGAGTCGAGAATCTCGCGGAACTGGCGCTTGTACTCCTGTTGCGCGGTGGCATCTTTCACTGATGATTTCCACCATTTGAGCAGTTCGGGAGTCGGGGCAAATAATGATAGATGCCTGCCCTGGAATCTTTTAGGCGGATAGAGCGAGATGGAAACAGCCTCACCCTTAATAGTCCCAGCGTAGTACGACGTATAGATACTCATACTACACCTTCACTAAGTCGGTATCAGTTACCCAAGCCCTACGGTCGCCAGAGGTCATCAATTTGCCATCGCATTCGGTCAGTGATGGAGATGCCCACTCCACGGTGTAAGTCCAAAAGTCGTCTATCAAATGAATGCCTTGAACAATCCGAAGCTTACTGGCATCTTGATTACAGCGAAACACTACTCTTTGTCCTAATGTAAATACGGGCTTGTCTATGCCTAATTGCAGTTTTCCTGTGCCACGAAGTTGCAATGCTGATGTATAAATCACTTCATCATTAAGGGCAACAGCATAGCTCCATTCCTGTTGCAACCATTCGACACCGCAGCAGTAGCCGAATGATTTGGTGGTGGTGAGGTAAACTCTTTCTAGTAAATTGATAGACAGAGGCAGGATTTCTTTACCCCAGGGTGGAGAGATGTACCAGCACTGTTCTAAGTCGTGGACAAGATTAGTCATACTGAGGCTCCTTGTAAGATACTTTGTATAGACATGAATAATTGGCTGGCGAAAGAAGGAGGGACAGAATAGCCGATGACTGACCCCGCCGTTGCCGTCTCGCTGGGGAATTCGTACCAATCAGGAAACCCCTGTAAAACTGCCGCGCCCTGAATAGACAAAGATTTGACAATACCATCTGGCAACCATATATCAGCGAACTTGTTGCGGTTGCAGCCCTTGTGGTCGGTGAAACTGCTACGGAGAATAGTGTTGTAGGGTAGATGTGCAGGCTTGTACTTCAGTCCGTTGCGTCCCCCAACTCTCTCTATTAGCAGTGGTGTGGGTACGCCCGTCGCCAGAAATTGTTCTACCGCTTGCTGTTGTTTGGGCAGTAATTGGGAATCGGGCATTGTGGGAATAAGATGTGCGATCGCCTCATACCACCCTATTGGTTTACTAGTGGTTGGTAGTAGTACACGTACTCCTTTGACAGCAATCAAAACTAACCGCCGCCGCGCCTGGGGTAGCCCGAATTTGTCCATGTTGACCACGCTGTAATCAACCAGATATCCCTCTTGTGCCAGAGTTTGCAGGATGATGGCAAAACTCTGACTGCTCTGATAGCGCGGAACATTTTCGAGAGTGAACACCCGTGGCTGCAACTGTCGGATGGCTTCTGTTACAGCAAGCGCAGCTGTCAAATCATCAACCGTTTCAAGCGCAATACCAGCTTTTGCTGTGTGGGCTTGGCTGAAGTTGGCGCACACAGGAGAGGCGTGGAGGTAATCGGGACGGCGGGGAAACCCTATGAATTTTAACTGCGCTACTTCTTGGACTGTTAGCTGGATTATTCTACACCCATACTCGCTGAAGTTACGGTGATGGGTTTGTGCAATCGCTCGGCTCAGTTCTGGCTTCGTCGGGTCAAACTCCACCGCGATGACTGGGCGAATACCAGCTTCGACCATCCCCGCTTCTATTCCACCGCCACCCGCGAAAAGTACTACAGCTTGAGGGGCATCATCTGGAAGAACTGGTTTTAATTTTGTGTTATCAAAATTTTTGCAGACATCTAATTTTGGTGATGTCTTTTTGGTTTTCGCTCTCTTGATAAAAGCGATAATATCTTCCCTAATTGCCCCCTGTTGTTGTAGTGTCCGAATCATTGGGACAGCGCCAGGGGGAATTGAGCCGATACTTCGCCCTTTCCATGCTCCATCAGCTCGTTCTTCCCAGTTGTATCCCCATCGCCAATGAGTCGGGTTGTCTTGGGAGCGTAAGCCTATAACTCTTGGGTAAAAAATTGTTGAGCCATCGAGTAACTTTTTCTTTTCAAGGTACTGATAGAGGCATCCTTGGCTACGGATTTCTAAATCTTTGAGGTCGTCCTCTAAGAATTTTTCGGGTGTTGTAGACAACGTAACCATCACTGATGCAGTATAAGCGGGAGGCGCTTGGTAGTGCGGAGCGCTAACGACTGTTTCAGTCATAGGATGTTCGTCCTTGGACTGAAGGGAGGCATGTCTTGCATCTGATTCCACAAAGGTAATACCTGCTGAGACAGGCGAGTAGCAATAATCTCGCAGTATTTCTCATTGATTTCGATACCAACAGCTTTACGGTTGAGGTCTTTAGAACACTTGAGAGTTGTTCCAGTGCCAGCAAAGGGATCTAGAATCGGCATCGAGGGGCAAGCCAGATGAGCCAGAACGTGATTGGTGAGGTCAACACTGGTATAGCCAGGATGTCCGTAAGTTTGTTCCCGAAAGAACCAGCCCAGTCCTGGAAGTTGCAGATTGTTCCAAACGTCTTTTGTCTGATGTTTGGGTTTGACGTTGGTCAAAAGACTGGCGTGTTGGTTTACGAAGGAGCCTCTAATAGCCCCTTCTGGTGTCCAGGTAAGAATTATCTGTTTGTACTCTTTGCCCAGTAGGTTCCAATATTCTAAGAAATACTTGCGTGGGACAAAGATGCATGTTTCAGGGCACAAACATTTGAATTGTGTTATCCACTCGCCGCAGAACTCCAGATATTGATCATCATCAAGGCGATCGCACCAAGCCCCATAATTTTTACCGACGTTGTATGGTGGGTCAGTCCAGCCAAAGTATTCGTCCTGTAGTTTGGGTAAGATTTCCCGGCAGTCTGCGTTGTAGAGGGTGATGTATTCGTCCGAGTAATAAGGTTTCATGCGGCTGAATCCTCGTCTGTATTAGCTAGCGATGGGTAGGGTAATCCAACTTCAGTGAACACAATTTCGGGGATTTTATAGTAGTGAGGATCTGCTTTTAAGGTTCTAACTTCTCCAAATTCAAGTCCTTCGCAACAGTCAGAATAAAGTTTGGTGTGTTTGTATATGGCATCTACAAATCTGCTGCAATCCAAACACCAATAACAGTCAGAAACCTCACCATCCCAATTACCAAATACATACTCCATTTGTGTGCCAGGGGGAAATTTTTGAACACAACCCCAGCAGTAATGAGGCTTTCTGATTTTTCTGATTTCTTGACGAATAACTGTACACATTAGTTGTTTTTGCTCCTGACTTTAAAGAAAAAATACTTATTGCGATACATCATCCATGAGCCTCCTTAATTTGAACTGCTTGTATGGCTTCTTTAGCAGCAAAAAGATATTCATTACTTGGGTTTTTGTCAATTTCTTGTCCCTTTCTATAGGTTTTTAAAACTTTTGTCTGCGATCTCTTGGGAACCATTGCCCAGTGTTTCGCACACATCAAGAATCTAGGATGAATATGTTCATCGCAACCAAAAGCGTGGCATTTATGAATCTGAATCATGTCTTTAATTCCTCAAATAAACTTAATTGCTTTAGTTCAAACTCTTGAAACTCTGGTTCTGGTTCCCCATACTCCATCAACAATCGCTCTAACTCCTTCCGTGCTTGTATTTTCACTGATTCTTTCCAAGGCATTGATAAGTGCATTCTCAAATTCTTGATTTGCTCTTGTGGAGTAGGGATATACGGAGCTACGGTGTTGAGGTTAGGGGTTTTCATACAAACACCTTGTCTTTTTGGTGTTGTATCATCCACGTAGACGCAGCATTAAAGAACTCATCAATTACCTCTGGTGTTCCCCAACGTTTCTCGCTTAAATGTTGCACCCATTGGCTCAATCTTTCTTCGGTGAAAATAAATTGTAAAGGGACATCGTAATCAAGCTCGATGTAAACAAGATAAGTCCCTTCAATCCGCCAATATTTCATCTTGCTCACCTCGCCATATTCAAGAATCGAGAAGTGGATAAATCACACAACATCGTTGCAGTGCCTAATTTGCCATAAAGGCGGTTTTTCTCAACAATCAACTCGATAGTGCGATCGCTGCTGTCGTTGGTGTATACGGAGTTGCGGTACAGCATAATCAATTGGTCGCAAACCTCGAAGATTTCGCCAGAGTTGCGGAGTAAATGACGGTTAGGGCGTTTATCGGCAGAATTTTGATTACCGCGATTGATTTGACAGCCCAAGAAAACGGGAATTTTGTGATACTTGGCAATGTCCCGAATCTGACGGGTAATCTTGCCCACCTCATGTGCCATGTTACCGCCGGACTCCAAAGGAATCTGCTGCAAATAATCAACAAACACAGCACCAATAGAGCCACCGAATTCAACAGCAGCACGACGCACTGCCGAGCCAATCATCGTGGGAGTGGGGGAGGAGAACTCGTAAAGCTTCCAAGGAAGGTCTGACAGTTGTGCTACTCCCTGCGCTATTTGTGGCCAATAAGATTGAGATGAGGTTTGAATTAGAGCAGCGTCTATATTTGTGATTCTTGCAATCATCCTTTGATTGACAAGAGTTTTGTCTAACTCCGGGGTGATATAGAGGACTGGTTTAGACAACTTGGTCATGATTTCGTAGGCGTAAGAAATCATGAAATGAGTTTTACCCATGTGAGATTCCGCCGCAACTACCACTAAGCTACTTGGATAAATCCCACCAGTAATTGACTCCAGGTCATACCATCCGACTTTTTCACCCCTCGTTTGACCAGCTTCGAGTTTCTGGTAAAGGTCAACCGCCATCTCAGATGCACTGAAGACTTTATGCTGATCACCATCGGCTTGGTGGGTAACGCTAAAAACTCTTTGTTCAGCTTGTGTGAGAACTTGTGGTAAATCGGTTTCGGTTTCATAGCCCAGACGCACAATTTCATTCCCGGCCTTGATTAATTGCCGACGCTGATATTTCTCCATCACCAAGTTTGCAAGGGCATCGATGTTAACAGCAGACACAGTACGGTCGAACAAAGTAGCTAACTTGTTTCTGCCACCGATGCGCTCTAATAAACCATTGTCAGCTAACCAAGTTGCCAAGTAAAGTATGTCTGTCGGTTTTCCTTGTGCATGGAGTTTGATGGCGGCAGTATAAATGTCCTTGTGGGCGTTGACATAAAAAGCCTCTGGGATGAGGAGATCCGAAATTCGGCTGATTGCCTCTGGGTCAAGCATAATACCACCTAGAATATTTTCTTCTGCTTCAATGTTCTGTGGTGGTAAACGGTCTTGAGCGCGGTCACAGGAAAAAGAAAGTACGTTGTCTTGATTAGACCGATTGTTGTGCATAACTAGGCTCTTGCTAATTTTAACTGGGCTTCAAGTTCTCGCAAAGAGTGATGAGAAAATCTAGAAGTCGATTGAACTGTTTTTGGCACAGCATCAACTTCAAGCTTGGCTAAAAGCTGTTGTTTGATGTGATCAAGCGGCATTAGCTCTGGTTGGGGTTTTAATTCCTCTTGTTGACGGCGCAGTTTGTCTTGAGCTATGGCTTCGGCAAGGGAAATGTTTCTTGAATCGTTTGATGCCGTTGCTGTGGGCGCTGGTTGTTGTTGAAGTATTCTTTGCCAGTAACTCATGAGTTTTTCCCAGCCACCCTTGGTTGACTCCCAATTCACTATCGAAGAGATTACCGCTGGGATTTTCTGTTCACAACTTACTTTGTCCCAACTGGCTCTTTCTGCGGCTATTAACTCCACCAATCGGCGATCGCAGGTTTGATAAATCTTGTCCCTAGTTGTAGTGCGCCAGGGAAACCGCCAGCCACGCATCTTGATTTCACTCTTGTAGACGGCTGGTAATGAGTCAGATGCCATAATACTGGGGTCTAGCAATATCTGGTCTATCAAGTCCTCAATTGACTGGAACTTTACACGTTTTGGCTCGGATGCTTGATTGCTCTCGGCTTTATTCACCTGTTCGACTTTATCGAACGACCCCGCCGCAATAGAAAGTCCACAAGAGGGGTTATCGGTTTGTTGCTTATACTCGGATTTTTTTAACAACGAAGTGAGTTGTTGAGGGGTTGGTTCTTCTTGGCTTTGGTTTACTTGTTCTAGCAAGTTAGTTTGTTCAGTTTCACACACACACACATCGTTGAGAAGTGGGTTATTTTGAAGCGGCGCGTCCCTTAGTGGGAGTACCTTAATTGGGATCTCCTTAATGGGAATACCTTCGTCGGTCATTTTTGACCCCACCCCCGGTGCAAAAATGCCCCCACTAGTCGGGTCAAATTTACCCCCACCCCCCATGCCTTTTTGACTGGGGTCAAAATTGCACCCGGTGCTTTTTTGACTGGGGTCATTTTTGACCCTACCCTTTTTGATTTGCGATCGCAGTAGTTGAACTTGGTCGGGATTAACCCATTGAGAAGCAGGGGTTAAAGTATAGACGTTAGTAGTGCCAGAGCGTTGTTGTATTCGGATCATGCCTGCTTTGAGCAAAAGTTTGACAGCGTGTTTGGCGGTTTTTTCTGCGATCTGGCAATGTTGAGCCATCTTAGGAATAGATTCAAAACAACCGCTATTACCAGCCCTTCTTTGAATGTGTACATAAAGTCTAAATTCTTCGGCTTCTAGAGGGTAATCATCAAAGAAGGCAGAAGCAAATACTTCAGAACTAAAGCGGTTGCGGATTGCTGTATCAGTCATGTTATCCTCTCGAAATCAGTGTAATTATCGTGGGTTTGCACAAGGATTAGTTTTAAGAATTTGAGCGCTGATTGACTCAAAATTCACTTGAAAAATATTCAAATCAAAGAGCATCTCTCCCTTGTTATAGAGGTCTGTAATTGTTGTTTGATCTCAAATTCCGATAGCTCATCGGGGATGTCTATGTGTGCTTCACTTGTGAGTTTTTCAATGACTGTGACAATGACTCTCATAACTGGTATGTAGTATTAATTCAGGTAATTTCGTTGTTAAGCTTCGGACTGTAATTTCGCCTGAACAGTATTAAAAATTTGGTGGGGGACTTAAACCCAGTTATTCATTCACCAGTCGCACAGAATTCAATTCTGAATTTTGGCTCCTGACGAATGTATTCTTGTTGTTAATTCTTTGTGCCCAATCAGCGTTCTTATATCCAATCGGCGCTAGGTGCTTTCTATGACTAATTTACCGTAAAGACCTTTATGCGTCAATGGCTTTACGTAAAGACTTTTAAGATATACTATTGATATAAGTTCCTTTATGGGAGAATTACCTGTGTCACGCGTAGCTGAATTGAGAAAGCGTCTAGACCTCACACAACGAGAATTAGCTGATTTAGTGGGGGTCACGGAGACTACTGTTCGTAATTGGGAAAATAATCGTAGCGGTATTGAGTGGTTTGAGAGGATTGCAAAGCTGTGTGATGCCTTGCAATGCGCTCCTAACGATCTGTTTAGATATCAAAAGATCGGAGAAAACGAAGAAAATGCTTGATATTCAAGCCATTAATCCTTTTATTTTGCTCCCAAGTGTTTCTAGGGACAGGATTGCTTTTACCTACTACACCCAGATTCAACACAAGCAACTGTTTTGGCGTCATTTGATTATGGAGTGCTCTGTAAATTCTGTGATGAGAGTTCGCAACTTCCAACTTCTCCAGCATGACCGATAACACCCCGCAAACCGAATATGATTCGCCTTGGAAGCAGATACTACAGTTGTATTTTGCAGACTTCATGTTGTTTTTCTTTCCGCAAGCACACAGAGAAATTGACTGGAGCCGGGGCTTTGAATTTCTAGACAAAGAACTAGCCCAGGTTGTGCGAGATGCTGAACTGGGGCGGCGACTTGCTGATAAATTAGTGAAAGTCTACCGCACCGGAGGTGATGAAGTTTGGGTACTGGTACATCTAGAAATCCAGTCTCAGGAAGAGTCTGATTTTTCTGAAAGGATGTATACGTATAACTACCGAATCTACGATAGATACAAGCGCTCTGTTGCATCATTGGCGGTGCTTGGTGACGAAAGGGTAAACTGGCGACCGAATCAGTTTGGTTACGAGTTATTCGGGTGCAGGGTAAACTTCCAATTCCCTGTAATCAAATTGCTAGACTATCAGCAAAGATTGCCTGAACTTGAAGCCAACCGCAACCCATTTGCTACGGTGGTCATGGCGCATTTAGCAGCACTACAAACTCGTAGTGACAGGTTACAGCGCAAGCAGCAAAAGCTAGCTTTGGTGCGTCGTTTGTACGAGCAGGGGCTTGAAAGGTCAGATATCATTAACTTATTTGGGTTCATCGACTGGGTGATGACTCTACCAGCCCAATTAGAGGCAGAGTTTTGGCAAGAATATCGTGATTTTGAGGCATCTAAAAGTATGCAGTATGTAACTTCTGTTGAACGATTTGGTATACAAAAAGGGAAGCAAGAAGGATTGTTAAAAGGCATATCCTTAGGGTTAAAACTCAAATTTGGCTCCCTTGGTCAAGACTTATTGCCTGAAATTGAACAAATTGAGGATGTCAGTTTACTCGAATCAATCTTAGAAGCAATAGATACATCTGATACTGTTGATGAATTGCGTTCCTTTTATCAATCAGCAACTGACACCCAGTCAGAAAATTAACGTTGTTTGATATTTGGTTTTCAAGGTTCAGTTAGCGTTTAGTGCTTGAAACTGCTTGTACTTACGCACTCAAATAAACATCCCCATCAGCATCAAAGATACCCGCCTCATCACCCCAGCAATCCCAACCCTCTCTTGATTCCCGTGCGAACATTTCAAGCTTGGACATATTGGGGCAAAGTTTCTCTACAAGTTGGTGAAATTCCAAAGGTTTGCGTGAATGTTCCCGCCGTCGTGCGCGCAAGATTGTCGATTCGTTAGTAAGTGTCCGTCCTGCAAATGCTTTAACATCGCTTCGGACAGCTAAAACACAATGTTCAGTGCAATTCCTTAGCCAGTGTCCAGTGCCAATATGCGGAGTACCGGACTTGGTAACTTTTTCCCAGGTCAAGATTGTTTTGAGCGTGAAACCCCAAGTCTGCAAGCATTGAGCCGCTTCTAACATGTGGTTATTGGTATACCACAGCCACAGAACACAGCCAGTAGAATCGCACAATTCGGGAACGGGCAGCGCTAGAATTTCGTTAATCTGCATTGGCTTGTAGGGGATGCGATTGCGGTGAGTTTTATCGTTGGAGCGCAATCTGTAGAACCAGGGCGGGTCTATGACGATGCACTGGTATTTTCCGGTGAGTGTTGTTATTTGCATTCGCCCCTCCAGTCACTAGCCCAGACAAAAGGAATCCCCGCAGCCAAAGCGCAAGCTTGATCTTCAGAGCGATCGCCTACAAACAAGGATGATTTTGCGTCAATGATTTTACCTAAATCATTGATTGCCTTTTGAACCATTCCTGCACCTGGCTTGCGAAATGATTGATAAAAGGGCTTGTTTGAAATTGGATCTAGAAACTGATGCCTTTCCCAAGCTTCATGCTTTTCACAAGAAACTTTATAGATTAAATCTCCATCGAAATCGGGACAGAAATAAACTACTTTTAATTGGGGTAGCAGCTGCATCGTGTATTTCTGTTCAGCAATCGCATCCTCTAAACTTTTCTTCCCTGCTGCCACACCACCCTGGTTGGTAATGCCAATCACTACATAATCGGCATAATGAGCGATCGCTTCTGTAACTCCAGGAATGAGTTCTTGGTCTTCTGGTGCATTAATAAATGTTGCACCGCTTTTTGTGCGGCGGACGGTTCCGTCTAAGTCGAGAAAAAGGATTTTAGTCATGGTTTATCTTTAATAATCTTGGCACTAATTGATTCAAAATTTACTTGGTAGATGTTTATGTCAAACTGCATTTCACCACTGTTGTATTGGTCAACAATATGCTGCCTGATTTCTGGCTCTGACAATCCATCGGGTATATCAATGTGGGCTTCAGATGTGACTTTTTCGACTACTGTGACTATGGCTTTCATATTTGTTATCTTTGAAATAAGGAGTGTTTTTGTGTGGCGATTGTTACTAAATTAAGTAATAATCGCTTTACTTATTTATATTTCTCTAAGAAAATGTTTCCTCAAACTCCAAATTCAAAAACTTTACGACCATCAACTTCTACAGGATTAATATTGATTAATCCGCCGCCTGCATAATTGCAGGTAATCTTGCGTTTATCTTTGTCATCGAACGCTTCTTTATGCACTTCTAACCAGCGCCCCACGCAAGAGAAGCCAACAGCAGCTTCGGGAGCGCCAGCTTTTTTGTAATCCTCAACAGTAGTAATATGTCCGCAGCAAGGACACTTGAATTTCCATCGCAGAATATCTTTGCCTAATAGAGTTTGTCCTTGGGTTAGCCATTCATCTCTAGTCATTATCATCCTCATCAATTAAGTAAAAGAAATCTGGTGTTGAGCTAACTCGTTTTATTTGTTTTGGTTCTAGTTCGTGGTATTGCTTTTGTGCTGTTATTCGATTACCTTTAATTTCTACAACTCTCCAAACAGAATCTTTTGGTGCTGTTCTCGGACGGACAAAATCGTCAAGTTCTATGATTTGCACATCTTTTTGAAAGTATCCGATTTCCATAATTGCTCTTGCGACTGTGTTAGATAATCCTTGTTACCTCCACGGCGTAAAATTATTCCACTGAAACCAGACCGAACCAGATTGAGGGTATGCATCTGTGCGATGAACTTCTATCGGATTTCCCCAGTAGCAGCAAGCGTTAATTGCGAAAACGGGTTCTTCTCGGCAAGTGCCATCTTGTAACAGAACTGTGGAGATATAATCCTCAACCCAGATTTCCAACCATTCTCGCTGCAAGTATTGGGCGTAAAACTTACTCCACCTGCTGCGATTCCAGCGCTCGTCAGTTTCACGGTCGTAACGCCACAGCCTAAACACCTGATTCCAGTGTGCAAGGAAGTCAAGGGCCACAGGCTTGGATTGCATTAGAATCTGTTTATCCCCAGGCACACACTTCAAGTCCTCATGCAGCCTGGGAAGCACAGCCGTGATGCCACCGTACTCAACCGTGTACCATTCGATTCCGCTGATGTTTTGGCTTAGTTGAGATGCCCAGACACTCTCTCGTTCTCTAGCGGCTTGCTGCACTTTTGCCATGAACATATCGAAACGTAGTATGCCCTCAACTGGGGAGAGTCCACCGTGAACTACGTGATTTTGAAGAACTGGGTCGTAAGCTGACTCGTACCCGGCAGTGTTGATTGCGTCTATTTGTTGGGTTATTGTAGCTGCTCTTGGGTCTTGGAATTTAGTCATGATTACATAACCTTGAGCTTTGGTATAAATTGTGGTGCGATAATTAAGTCTCTTCTGACATCTGCTCCCAGTACTGAGCAACAAAATCATGGGCTTGTTGCAACATTTGGGGGAGTAAGAATAACGGAATTTCCCAAGCGGCAATTACACTACCTGCAAAACATTCTGCAAGCTCAACTCGAATGCATTCTGGTAAACTGCTCTGTAGAAACTTAAGTGAATGATCTTCGTTATCTGGTAATGACACGAAGAAATAATCATCGTGCATAATGTGAGCAACAAGACCGTATCTTTCTGCTAGAACCTTTCGTAAGCTGTTCATAATCTGGTTTGCTGGTATGTAGGGAATTATTGACAAATTACTTGAACTATTTCGGGCAACCATCTCAACTGAAACACAGTCTGGTTTGACCCCCGTGCAACAGCTGACACCATGCGCCCCCACTGCTTACCTGATTCTGTAGGGCGATATGGCAGTTTGCGATCATTAGTGCGGTACTGCAAGCCAGCATTAATCAGCCATTTGTTAATAGCGATCGCACTTTTCCCTATTGCTTCCCCAATTTGCGTTGGGTTGAGATAAGCATCATCGGAGGGGTCAGTGCAAGCGATTGCTGTTTTGAGTTCATCAGCAGCAGGTTTAAGGGCAGGATTAACAGATATAGCGGCGTTGACTGCTAACTGTGCGGTGAGGGCTTTCTCTAACCCTGCAAATTCACCAACCAGTAAGGTTAACTGTGCAGCTTCATGAGCGATGGTTGATTTTGGTTGGTAAGAAGGGCGGGTTTCTGCTTCGTGGGTTTTGATGGCAAAATAACTTTGGGCTGCCGCTATTTCTGATTTCCGAGGATCTCCATTCATAGCGACTAAATAACAGGCATAGCGGGAAAGACGATAATCACTGGGTACATCTCTGGTATAAAGCCCAGCGTCGGTAAAATGGTTTTGTACTGATGCGCCAGTGTTTTGACAACCAATTTTGGCGCGGTCAATGGCATCCACAAAGCGTTGCCACTTCTTATAGCCGAGTAGTGCCATTAATTCTCTTGCTAACCAATATTCTTCTCCTTGGTCAGCAACATGACGAATGCCATCAAAAGGGCTGCTGTTGTTTAAAGGGTTGAAATTCAGTAAGTTAGACATAACTATTCATCTTGTGGTGACGTAGTTGGGCGATCGCTGACTTTGGACGGTGGGCGATCGCTTTCAGTTAAGAGGTTTTGCCAAATGCACTTTTAACCTCTTCAATAGCAAGTGACTCTATATTTGGTTGACACTCGACTTCAAGTATTTTGGCTATTCTGCCAAGGGTTTCAACCTTAATAGATTTATTTTTGTTACTGGTTATTTGCCAAACAGCTGTTCCTGTAACGCCTGCCGCCTCACCAAGTTTTTGAAAAGACAAACCTTTCTCTTTCATGGCTTCGGCTAAATCGTTCTCTAACCCTGGAACATCAATCGTGATAGTTACTTTCACTTCCATTCCCTAAATCACCTCCTTTGATTGAAACATTAACTATTAGCTGTTAGTTGAGAACCGACAGCTAATAGTTAAGAGATTTAAGAGGTTAATGGTGATGTCAAGGGAAGAACTACTGTCTAACTGACCTCCTGCAATTAACTATTAGCTACCTCCATAAACCATAAGCTTATGATTTAGAAAAGTCAAGAACTAAGTCAATAGTATCAAGTTAAAAGATATTTGACAACCATTAGCTAATGGTTTATACTAGTAATCACAAGGGAGGAAACAAGCGCCAGCCTCCCAGCTAAATATAGAGGCGCTTCAGAAATCCGAACCTTGACAAGAGAATCAGGAAGTACCAATTGAGGGGTAGCCGAGGCACTGGCGCAACCAGAGAAGGTGAGAGGTAGATGTTGGGAAAAGAGATTCGGTTAATAAAAAATTATCAGCAGGACGACGGTTGGTTTTGAAGTTGTACACGTCGCTTGATACGCTGTATCTCCTGCTTGGTAAGCTCTTAGCCACTGGCATAGGAGCAATTAAGAAAAGCTGCGCTTAAATTCTCTGAGAGTGTTGTGGTCAACCACAACCATGTGCAAATCAAAAGGCGATCGCCCGTCTTGCAAACAACGCGATCGCCTTTATAACCCAGTTAAAGGTATAAACATCATGGCACAAACAACAATAGCATTACAAGAATTAACAGCCTTAGAGATTTCGTTTTACGATCACGAGATTTACTGTGGTGACAAGCTGATAGCCGCGATCACCTACGATTCTGACGATTTAACCCAACCTTGGGTGGTAATGATCAATAACAGCGAAGAGTTTCGGGCTAACACCTGGGCGAAATGCTACCGCTATATTTGCATACATCACAAGGATGGTTCTCTGCCAGTACAACAGCCAGAAACCCCAACCGCTACAGATAACGAAATACAGTGCCAGATTGCCATCGAGTGCGAGAAATACGAGTTTGATCTGCTTGACGATGGCATATACCACCACGACCAGAAGCTTGGTGAAGTAGGCTGTACTAACGGTAGATGGTGGGTCATTCGGGCTTCGTCAGAACATCAACAGAAAGTCCCTTGTGACTCTGCTCTTGATGCGGTGTGGTCGTTGTCAATGGTTCAAGTCACTTGTTGTGAAGACTTGTTAGACCGACCATTCGAGACGCTAACGGTTGAAGAATGGCGAAGGTTAGTGGAATATCAGCCAGAGTTGGAAAGTCGGGAGTTAGTAACAGCGTAATTGTTCGGACGTAAGAAATCGGTGAGCGCTTTTGTTTCGGCAAGAGCGCTGTTTTCTTGGCGATTTTACGCTTCGATCACCGAAATCCAAGGCTGCGCCAAGCATTTATGAAAATGTATCAGGATCAAACGAATGAATTTAAAAATCGTAACTTTTACTTCACTGTTATTGCAGGGCGAACGCATCTTATTTACTAATAAAAACTAAAAAAGATTTGAAAATGACATAGATAATCCTACAAGTTGCTACAACTATAAATAAAACAAATCCCTAACCTTTCAACAATAGAGATTAGCTT
>NZ_VJXY01000021.1 GCF_014831675.1 Komarekiella delphini-convector SJRDD-AB1
CCTATTAGTCGTTTTGCTTCTTGTGGATGTGACTCTATTCTCACTAAAGGGCTTGTCATGTTAGATGTCAATTCTTTATCGTTTCTTCTGATTATTTCATTATTTTTGTATTAAGGATAGGTCTATTCAGTCTTGATGATCGCGATCGCTCATATCTCTTGAGTAACCACAAACGAAGAACTTAAATCTGTAGCTGGTATACTTGAAAAAATACAAAAACTGTAAAAATTTGCGAGTTACTAACTTTCAATTAATACTTTTCGCCAACGTTGCCAAAGTGTTTGAAGGACTCTAAGCAAATCTTGCAGCAAAAAATACTCATTACCTCTCAACTGCTGGTACATACTTCTAAAACAATAAATATACTCATATAAACTCAATGAACTCTGCCACATGGAAAGCAAATGCTCCCAGAAAATTCTCCAATGTGGCAACATAATTTTGCCTTCATTTGATGAATCAAACCATACAGAATATGCATAGTAATCAGGCATCATACTTAATGAGTATTTTTGATCTTTGTTAGCAAATAATAAGTAATCATCAACAAACATACTCATTGATTGTTGCGGATGCTTTCTAGCAAAGAAGAGATATTCTGGAATTTCATAAAATCGACCTAAAAGACCAAGTCTTAATAAAAAAATTCCATCTGTATGACCGTAACCACCAAGAGGCGGTACCATCTTGAGTGCGCTGGTACGGATTACTCCAAAAATCTGATAACATAAATGCTTATGCAGCAATTCGTGAAAACGTTCGTGTCTTTTTAGTGAATCCGTCTTTAGGTGAACATCGTAGTTTCGGATAAATTCCCCATATTCATCAATAAAATATGCATAGGAGTGGCACAAGATGAAGCTAGAATCTTGGTCAAGCACCTCAACACACTTCATGATAAAATCTGGAGCATATAAATCATCATAGGCTGCCCACTTAAAGTACTCGCCCGAAGACAATTCAAAGACACGATTGAAGTTAATAGCACAACCCAAATTTTTTTCATTGCGGTAGTAGCTTATACGTTTGTCTTGGTCAACGTATGCTCTACAAATTTCCTCAGTATTGTCTGTAGATGCGTTATCTGAAATAATTAGCTCAAAATCTTCAAAGGTTTGAGACAACAGTGAATCTATGGTTTCTTTGATAAACTTTTCACCATTGTATACAGGTAATCCGATGCTTAATCGTGGCTGATTTTTATTCATAGGAAATATGTTAGTCAAAGGTCAAGGGGAGCCACTGCTTGACTAGGGTTTCCCGGCAACCGCGCAAGTGGCGTTCAAAAGTCAAGGGGAGCGCAATGAAGTGCCAACTCCTTTAAAAGTAATGTTTTGGATAGCTTTCACTCCAGCTTTGTAGATTAGAGCGATCGCAAAATCCTTATTCAACTCCAAGATAATGTTGTGCTTATTCCAGGCAGAATCACCCTGCAAGCAGATATGCAACGTCTATCTAACATTTAGCTTTCTACATTGCATTGCTATAAACCCACTAACGGTTAAGTGTTGTGAATTTCTTACAAGGTAGGAAGTGAGATGTTAATGAAGAATTATCGTGCGTGCCGAACCTCAGACGTATGATTCCGTAAGCCATGAGCCGCTGAAACCATCCTGGCATCCACTATCTAAATAATTCTAAGTTCAACATGTCTGCGTAAATCAAAATGATTGGTAAAAGCGTTCAAGTAATCCCACATGTTTTGAGCGCTGGAGAAGTCTGGGTAATTATCTGGTATTGGGAAACTGGCAAATTGGATAATCTTTCGTGATGACATGATGTGTGCGTTTTCGTAAACACCGTGATAGCAATTTCCGCCGATATTGTCGCTGGCATCGACTTGATCGTAGGGAATATCAACAGCCTTGAGTGCCTGAGCCATACCCAATCCAACAAAACCAGTCCCGATAATCAAATGTTTGTGAGTGGTATCAACCATTTTCTGAGTTCTACTGGAGCTACTCACTTTGATCACTTTTCATTAATCCAGTTAATTCACTTGGAGAAATATTGTTTGAAAAGATGGACACTGCTGGTTTAAATATAACCGTTTGACTATGTACTTGATGAGCGAATATTATCAGGCGCACACCAAAATAAACAATAGAAATGCAACATCATCTATCTAGCAAAAAATTTATTGTTAAAATGATATAATAAACAAGTAAAAATAATAAGCAACAAAAGTAAGATTTGATTGTCAATAATTTGCTATCATCATAATTTGACTAGTAAATCGGAATCAATTATTTAAGCGAACAAAGTGGCGATTAGCTCTGTGATCTACTGGTATGATGGATGTAATTCTCAGCTTGCATGGATTTAGTCTTTATGAGGCGATCGCTCGCGCAATACAGGCGGTTTTGGGGATAACTCATTGCTGCTGCGATCGCCTCTGGCAGGTGATTACGCCATCGCCACTGCACATTAAGGCAGCATAAACTTAACAGCGAATTAGGCAAAGGTACTATATTTACTATTTGCTTACCTTCTAAACAAATTAGAAGTCATGGACAAAATACATCTATTAATTAGCAGAATGTTGTAATTAGTAGACTTATTCGGAAATTAACTTAGTATCTGAGGAGCATCCAAAAACTCAGAATACAAGAAATTCTGAGCGTTGCCTAAATACGGGATGATTTAACGCAAGATTTTGCATTTCGCATAAACAAAGAGTGGCATGGTGTAGCGGTATTAGTTACCCACGTTTACCAACTACAGACTTGATCATACTATCATCTATATGTTGTTGCTTTTCTAGGCGCATCCGGTTAAATTTTGGTATATCAATCCACCGATAGATTGCATCTACAAATGGTGAATACAATTGTCCAATTGCAAACAGTAACCTCGTAAAAAACTCTGTTATTAGTTCTTTATTAACAATTATTTCTGCCTTATTCTGCTTAATAGCCTTGATTACAGCATTCGTTGTATAAGTTGGTGTAGATATACCAGCTAAATGTGGTGTAGTTAAGCCATTTTTAGAAACTGATGCTTCTTGATAAATATAGCCTGGACAAATTACAGAAATCTCTACTCCAGTACCAACTAATTCTTGTCGTATAGCATCACTCCACATAATTAAACCAGCTTTACTTGCAGAATAAACACTGCTGTAAGCAACGCCTTTTTTACCAGCTAGAGAAGCAATATTAACAATGTGTCCACTACGTCGCTCTAACATACTTGGCAAAAATAAACGGGTTAATTCTATAGGAGAAAGTAGATTGGTTTCCAATACTGACTGGATTTCATCTAGAGAGTAATCGGTAAAAAACTGACAAACTTCTATGGCGGCATTATTAATTAAGATATCGACTGGCCCGACAAATTGATTGATTATTTTTTTGAGAGTTGACAATTTTCTTACATTCTTAATATCAAAGGGAATGCTGATACTTTTACCACCCAAATTAGTTATTTGATCACATGTTATATCTAGTCCTTCCTTTGAACGGGAAACACAAATTACAGTTGCTTTTTCTATTGCTAGAGCACGAGCAATATATACTCCCAAACCGCGTGAAGCGCCGGTTAAAAGTACTGTTTTACCTGCTAAAGTTGTCATAACTAACACCTTATCCTGTCATTGCTAAAAGTATTTATTTAGAGAAGTGAAACTGTATAACTGCTTTTTTTAGTTCCTATTATTATCTGATTACAGCCACTTTTTACTTCACTTTTTTAACTTAATAACCTGAGTTAATAAAGTGCAATGCTGTAATTTGTAGTAACTTGGCAGTATACATCTACTGGGGTAAAAGCTTGCCAAAGAAAACCTGCTGTGTTCTCTTTCGGAATGCACGTAGTTCTAGTTTGAGTTTACTAGATTGAAAGAGCGATCGCCTCCGGGGGGTGGTTACGCCATTGCAACAGCACATCAAAATAGTCTAAAACTGACGAGCTAATTGGTAATCATTTACAACTGTGTTTATACTGTACTGCAAAAACTAACCTGCCATCCAACTTAAGCTAGTACAATATTAGAGTAGCTAAAGGTTTTTAAACTTTTAAACTCTCGTTTTCTCAAGTTGGAATTATTCATATATTATGCTGTTGAGATACTCAATTGCAACTCATATGCAACACTTTGGATAATCAAGAAATTACCATTAGTGATTTAGTTTTTTATTTTTGTAAAGAAAATAGCTAAATTACAGTTTTATGTAAAACTAAAATTTTTAACAGCTGAATACTTAATAATTACTATTAATAATAGTTATGTAACTTAACATAATGTTCAATAAATAATCATAATTATATCCGCTTAAATTTAATAAGCGATCGCCAGGTTAGACACTCTAGCTTTTCTCAAAGCTTTATCATTATAGGTGACTGTTGATATAGCATGTTAACAAAAAAAGCAAAGCGATCGCTCTTGTAATCCAGGTAGCGATAGTTTGGATTTACATATTACAAGAGCGAATACACATTAAAATAGTTTAGAAGTTACGAAAAAAGGAGAATCTAAATATTTTATGAGTTAAATACTAGCATGATATGTGTCAATTCCTCAACCTTCACCAACAGGCTTTTGCTCTGCTACCTTTTAATACATCAGGATTTTGTCTACTACTCTTTTTTATTTGTCGAGATGTTAAAAAGGCAATAATCGAGAATTTTAATTTCTTAATTACCGTAAACAAGTTATTTTCTTTTCCTCTTATAAGCTTAAAAATTTCAATTTGTTTTGTCAAAGCCAACCACCAAGGTAAGCTATCATCTACAATCCTTTTAATATTATGTTCACCATACAGTAATTTCAATGCTTGAACAGAAGTAGACCATCTATATACTTGTTCTATCCAAGCTTTTTTTGGCGGTTTACCTGTTGTCATATCTGTAATATGAGGAGATCTATTTGTAGCAACAACATCTACAAATATGTCGCCGATAAAGCCTGCATATTCTGCCAATATAGTGAGATGAGAGTCTTCACATCTACTTCCTGGATAGCTTTCAGCAATTACTGTTAACAAGCTAATTATGGTATCACTTTTACCAAATGTTCCACCTCCAGGCTTAGTCATAAAGCTACTAAATCTACCGTGAACAATATCTAAAAACCATTGGATAGGAGGTAAATCTTCGTTAAAATTGGGTACTAAAACTTCAGTTTTATTTACTATATCTTTTCGGTAAACTAAAAATTTATGTCTTACTCCCAAAATATCTATCTCTGGATGAGTTATAAGCTGATTTAATATTAGTTTTAACCCGTTAGAATCTGGCTCAATAAATGAATATTTCTGCTCAATTAAAAATTGAGATTCAGCATCAAAAGTTACCAAAATTGCAGGTGGTATCCATCCATTATCTATACTATTCATCAGTAATGAGCCATAAACATCGCCCAAAACTCGAATTTTTCCTGCTGAGTATTGCCCCTCTTGTTGATGGACAACAAATATCCTATGTTTAGCTTGCTGAAAGTTGATATTAGTTAAGCAATAGGGTTTACCTTCGCACATCAAATTGTCAAATATTTTAGCTGGAGTATTATTTGCCGTCTTTTCTCCAGTATAGAGATGAATAACTTGGACATCTGGACGCATAAAACGGTTGATAACAGATGGACATTGAAAGCCGTTATTTAGACCTATTACTATATCAGCCATCATCCCCATTTCAGAGATTTGTTGAATAATTTTTGGGATAGTATAGGGTAAATAATTTTCAGCTCCTTTGGTAGCTGCTACTATTCCTAATACTCTTGTACTATCAAAAATATTATTAGTTTTAGCTTGAATCCACGCTCTGTAAGATAAAACATTTTTTACATCTATTTCTAAAGTTTTATCTTGCTGTTTACGTAATGTAAGTATTTCATGTCCTAAAATGTTGGATAAGTCATATTTTGCTGATAGCTTGGTTAACAACATTGCTTAGCTCCTTTCCAATCATTAAATGTTAAACTTTTACTTTGCCGTATTCCAGTTTGAGAATCCGGTCTGCTAAATAAAAATATCGGTCATCATGACTGATAATCAATACAGTTTTTCCTCTATTTTTTAGCTCTGCCAAGAGTTGAGTATAAAAAATTTCTTTGAATACAGGGTCTTGATCTGCTGCCCATTCATCAAACATATAGATTGGACGGTCTTCTAGGTAGGCAGTAATGAGAGCAAGACGCTTACGCTGTCCTTGAGAAAGATCTGTTGTAGAAAGTATGCCATTATTGATTTTAACTTTATGATCAAGTTGTAATTGAACGAGGTATTTTTGAGTTTGAATATCTAACTCATTATTATCCAAACCCAGTAAACGTTCAAAAAGATAAAAATCAGAAAATACTACAGAAAACTGCTGGCGATACCACTCGCGATTTTGATTGTTAATGAGTTTGCTATCTAGATAAATTTCTCCATTTTCAGGGACGTAAAGCCCAGTAATCAACTTAGCAAGGGTAGACTTACCGCTACCATTGCCTCCTACAATAAAAACTAGCTCTCCTGGATGAAATTTCAAACTCATAGGCCCAAGGATAAAATTGCTTTCCTCTCGCTCCTGATAATAAGTGTGGGTTACATTTACCAATTCCAGAAACTTCCAATTTTTGTCTAACTCAAGCAAGGTATCAAACTCATTTTCACTTGAGTATTTATCTAATGATAAACCTAGGGATTCAACTTTTTTTAAAGCAACAAAGGCTTTAGTTACAGTTGGTATAAGACTCATAATATACTCCAAAGGAGCTATTAAATAAATTGTAGTTAGAGCATATGCAGTTATAATTTCTGGAGGAATATTATTGAGAGTTGGTATGGTAAATAACAATATACCAATAGCAACAAAGAACAGAATTTGTCCCCAACTAGCAGCAGCAGCAAAGATACTCATACCTACAATATTATGACGGCGATATGTTAGAGCAGTGGGATGAAGGTCTTCAGAGAGAAATGCTTGCCGTCGCTGGCTATGCAGCTTGAGTTCCTTTGTACCTTGAGTTATAGTACGAAAATGCTTAAACAAGTTATCTTCCTGCTCACGGGCCAATTTCAAAAAAGATGTAGCTTTCCTCATTGGTAGTAAATAGCTAAATATTCCTATGAACATAAAGCTAATACCTACAAGGAAGACAATTTTGTCAAGCCAGCAGAGATAAATCAGGCAAGCAATCACAATGGCAATGTTAATGCACAAAAAAGGTATAGTAATAACCGTGCTAGAAACTGTTTGGATATCTTCAGTGAGGACGGCTAAAAGAGCATGAGGGCCGATTTGTTCTAAGTGACGTAACGGAGAGGCAAGGATACTGCGGCTTAAAAGCATCCGCAAGTTAAGAATGGCTTTTTCTGAAAGATGAATTAACAAAAACTGGGAAGTAAAATTAGCAATTAGCCGTAGTAAACAAAGACCGACAAAACACCAAATTAGTATATTTGTTGATGGCTGTTTTTGAGTTAATGTTGTATTAATTAAGGCAATCAAACCTGCGGCACTGCCGCCACTGAAAATACCAGCTAATATTGCGAGACTGAGGTGAAGAGAGGAAGTACGAAACAGAAGGCGGATTAGGTTCATAAAGTCAATAATTTACGGCTTTGCATAATACAGCAGAATAAAGGCATCAGTCGTCAGGACGAGCCAGTGCGGTCTTTAGGATCTTGTAGATAAGGGGAGCCACTGCGTTGCAAACAGAAGTTGGAGCATCTAGGTTCAGGAGTAAAACAAGCGCTGTATGTAGATTTAAGTCTTCATTTCTGTACTTCAGTCACTTGCAGTGAACCTACATCATTGTGGTAAACAGAACTACATGGGCTTGCATAATGTGAAACGTTAAGCCGATTAGCTGAATTCTATTCTTAAAGAGGTAGGAATTTTATATATGCATTACTATACAAAAATAAAAAATGTGAATAAATGGGCTAGGATAGCGAACCCAATACTTCTTGATTAAAGGAGAAATAGGCAAGGGAAAAAGTTTTAATTTACCCTTGACCCCTTAATTTTTATCAACCTACAAGAGAGAGTTTTAGGCTTAACTAAAAAGTATTGATAGCGAATCTTTATTCAAAAGTTTATTGAGCATTAAAATTCTATAATTTCATTAAATGTACTCCATACATACGTTGAAATATTGTAAATAAGGACATTATTAACCGTTCAAATAAAGGAAATCTATTCAAGTATTGAGGAAAGTCTGCTGGTATATAGAGTGAACGATATACCTGATATCTTGAATCCCAAGTTTTAATTTCCTGAATATTGCGAATTCCCCACTGGAACTGAGCATTTGTATATTTAACTGCATCAAATCTGCGTCGAATTCTGATCAATAATGGGGAGGTGGCATCAAATAAAATCCACGAGCCTGGAAAGCGTTCTGCTAATGTTTTAAACAGATTTTTAACTTGCTGCTCAGAAAAATAAAGTAAAACACCTTCTGCAATAAATAACATCGGCTCATTGCTTAAGCTTTTTACTTCGTCTATCCACTCTGTTTCTAATACTGAAGCTGAGATAAATCGATGGCGATCGCTTTCCTGAAAAAAGCGTCTTCTGACAGCCATCGTATCAGGTAAATCTAGGTCAAACCAGTGTATTTTTCCATTATCTAATCGCTCAAATCTGTTATTCAGACCCGTACCAATTTCTAAAATTGAGGTCTGCAAATGTGTTTGTAAAAACTGTTTGGCTATCTCGTCGAATGCCCTGTTGCGAAGACATATTATAGCTTGAGAACTTTTTTCCTGGGAAAACTTATGAAAATCATAGTCAATTTTAGACAGGATATCAGTAGCTTTTGAGTCAATCAGAATGGGATTGAGTTGGTTCATCTCAAACGCTCGTGCCCAGAGTGTAATTAGCAGTGTTTCTTGGATAGTACCTAAGCTAACAGTGTTTGTATTAATCATTGCTATCTAAGAGAGAAAATTGAGGATTTGTGTTATCTACTTAGATGTTGCATCAGTTGTAAGAAGCTTGTGATATTATTTCATCGGCACAGCTTGCTGATTTCATCTTTTCACCTGACTTATTGACAATGATGCAACATTTAAATTTTAGAAACTTGTGCTTTAAAGTGAAATGTTAGTATCTAGTGACTTATTCGAGTGTTGATAAGGATAGTATTCAGTTAATCGAACATTCCAAGCATCTTTGATTTGATAGGTTATGCCACGCCACTCGACACTTTGCGCCAGTATTGCAGCTATGGTAGTGACTGCATAAACTAACTGTGTTAACGGAATCGCTATCAATATTTTTGCCATCATCAGAACTGAAAAACTCTGTGTAGATTCGCCTCGCGCCTGAAGCACTCGTCTAACGCCTTGCTCCCCTAATACTAGTAGTAGAGCCATTCCCAGAATATAGCTGACGGCTCCGCCTACAATCAAAATTGCGGTATCAAATTTACTAGTGATTAAGGCAACCAGTAGCATTGGCGGAATCATTAGCAAAGCTAATGTACTGATGAATACTGCGCTAGCAATCACAATCCAGTTGGGATTGTAGAGCCGTGCGACGAGTAATTGACGTGTAATAAAGCGCAAGCATTGGGCAAAGTTACACTCCTCACGATTGCTCATCATGACTGAGGGTACAAATTTGACTTTTAAGCCAATTTCTCGCAATGCTTTATGGATAGGCGTATCAACAGAAACTCCTTGTTTCCATGTTTCTAGCAACTGCGCTTTGCGTAATACTGAAAGTTTCAATGCCATTGAGCCTCCCCAAGGGCATTGGTAGACATACATGAAGGTGACAGCTGCCGCGTTCCACACATATCGAACTAGCGTACCCCACTTTCCGATTTGCGGTATATACCAGCGATTTCCTGTAGTAGCTCCGACTTGCTTATCTGCTAGAGGTGCAACCAGTTCACGTAGCCAATTAGGATGAGCGACAACATCAGCATCTAATAGTGCCACCACATCATAAGAATCATCTAGTTGTGAGATGGCTTGAACTAATGCACTACATTTGAGACTGCAAGTATCGTGTCGAAAGATTAAAGGGTTGACTTGAACATGTGTTGCTTGCTCTCGCTGGATAGTATCATTGACAATTTTCCAGGCGGGGTCTTCCTGACTATCGATGACAATGTGTATTTTATACTGTGGGTAATTCTGATTTAGCAGAGCATGCACACAATCAGTTAAAAACGGATCGGCACCTCGCAGGGAAAGCACAATTGCAGCTTTAGGCAATGGCTCATCCTCTACCGGCCCTAGACTTGGTGAATAGAATAACGATACTAAATTCAGCGCTTGCAGTGTTTGGTAAATCACCAAACCTGCTAAGATGCCAAAAATAATGATTGCTAGCTCGTTCATATTACCGATAATCCTATCAATTCAATTTCTGAAATCAGAAGCCTTTGTTGAAAGAAGCTCATTGGACTTAGAGACTAAACTTGATTAAGAAAAGCAGTACGCTGGGGACGAGAAGTGTTGGTATTGATCAGCTTTTCTGTACTAATTTAAATTACGCGTACTGCCAAGCTAAGTCTTAAGCATGTGCCTAATCAGCTTTTACGGAACATAACTGCCATTCCAGTTCGGAAACTCAACCAATAACCAAAAAGAGAGTAGAACCAGAATTTGTAAGAAGTCAGTGCTTTCCAAGGTTGAATAGATTCATAAACAACGTCAATCGACCCATCAAAAAGATTTTGGTACTGATTAAAAGCACGAGTATTCATACTAAACCAGGGTGTATCGTAATAAGATCGATCAAAGAAATCTACAGGCTTCCATCCTTGGAGACGCCCTAATGATTCAAGAGCTTCACGAGTGTAGATATGAAGATGATAGGGGACATGCACTTGATTATAAAAGTCGGATACATTGGGTTGGTTCAGATCAAGATGAGCAGCATTTGGTGTACCGATTAGAATCTGACCACCAGGTGCAAGCAAGCTATCCAACTCAGATAATAGTGTATTGGGATCTTCAACATGTTCAATCACTTCTTGGAGCAAGATGTAATCGAATGGGCCGCGTTGGAGTGTTGTGCGATCGCCAAAGCCGTCCTGAGGAGCATAAAGGTCATAACCGTGACAATTGGTGAAGCCGTGTTGTCGCAGATACTCTAGAAATAGACCATTAGCACAGCCATAATCGAGCAACGAATGATTTTTGGAAAAACCATGTTTTGTCAGTCTTCGAGTAAGATTTTGATAGATTAAGCGGTACTGCCACGTGAGTTTTGCCTGGGCAATAGGATATTTTGCATAGTAGTATGGCAGATCGACAACTTCTAAACAATTAATTGTCTGACATTTAGGACATCGCCAGACATTGAAGGTTTCATGTTTAAAAGCTCTAAGATTACAGGCAAAAGTCGCAAATGCAGATTTGTCATTCTCATTGATTAAGTGATCACAAACTATACATTGAACGCGCTTTTTACTAGTTTGTTCGTTGGATAACTGGGTTTTTAAGATACTCTTGATCATCTGTTCTTAACCTTAATTCCAAAGTGTTTTAACGGCTTCATTGAGTGGTTAGTAAATTTCTTACCCTGATTCCACCCTTTTAACTAATACATGAAAGATTTGTGGATAATTCATAGTGTTACGTTCATGTTTTGCCTATTTACATTTTCAAAAATTAAGATTTTTATCTTAGCAAATTGCTACAACTAAATTAGCTTTATGGTATCGGTTTTTTGTAGCCATTCCTGTGTGTACTGCATTCCCTCTTTCAGATGAATTTTGGGTTTATAGCCCAAAATTGTTTCTGCTTTAGCAATGGAATAAGCATAGGGGCGAGAGATAAAATCTATCGACTCAGGCAAAATATCAGCCTTTTTTCCAAAAAGTTTCTGTCCCTGGTAGCGCAGTTGTGCTAAAACTTTAAGTTCTTCTTTTGGCAGAGAATTAGGTACAGCTACACCTGCTATTTCTGCTAAGCGTGTGAAATACTCTTTCCAAGAAGTTTCTTGTCCGTCGGTGATATTAAAGATTTCACCGTAGGTTTCTTTTTCTATTGCCAAAAAGATGGCATCAATCAGGTTATCTACATATAGATGATTGATGACTCCTCGTCCATCATTAACATAGAAAAATAATTTTTGGCGCATTAAGAGAATCGGTTGGACTACCCAAGGAATGCTCCCTGGGCCGTAAACATCGCCTGGTCTGATGATAATAATTCCAAAATCGGGTGGGGCATTCAGTTGTAAGATGGCTTCTTCAGCTTCTATTTTCGTTTGACAGTAAGAATTATTTTCACCAGATAACGGCCCTGATTCTGTGATGCGATCGCCATAGTTGAAGCCGTAGACCATTACACTGGAAAGATGCACGAAGGTTTTGACACCAGCATTTTTGGCGGCTTTAGCAATGTTGACAGTACCACCTACATTTACCTCACGAAAACGCTCAAGTGACGCGCTTTCATTAGCCATGTCAGCCGTATGCAAAACAATGTCCACTCCCTGGCAGGCCTTTTGAGCAATAGCAGGATCGGTAATACTGCCCAAAATCACTTCAAAACCTAGTTCCTGCGCTTTTTTAGCTTCATCTGTGCAATGTTGCAGCCCACGGACTTTCATCCCCTGAGCTAGGGCTAACTCAGCAGCTCGCAAGCCAATAAACCCACTAGTCCCCGATATCAAAAGCTTTTTTTGCGAGAGATTCATAAAATTTAGTAACCAAACTTGGTTGAGAAATTCAGCATAATTAAGACGAAAAGCGTTGCTTAAATTTCGTCTTCGCCTACCTTTGCTTTCAAAGAAGCAAAATGTTTTCCACCTAGTTCAATTTGCCCATCTGCACACCCAGTCTTTAATCTTTCGACTAGATAATCTAAATCATGAGCTATGAAATTTGTGCCATGATCTGGTTCTACCAAACTAACTAAAGCATGATTTTTCACCTGTTGATTTGCCAAGCTGGCAATACCCAGAAAGTTGAATACTCCTGATTCATAGGTTCCACAAGGTACTGAAGGGTTGTGTACTCCAACGCAAAATTCATTAGGTTTAAACCAGTCAAATACCGGATAACCGTGGAAATGAACAATTGGTGCGCCATTTATAATTAATTCCGGTGTGTACAAAGCAGCACCAAGACTAATGGCAAGCATTACATAAACATCATACGAAGGCTTGATATCTACTAATTGAGAGTCAACTTTCTGCGGTAGCTCTAGTAATAATCTGTCTGTCAAACCAATTCTGAGAATATCACTCTCAAGACTCAAGTTTGTTTTATTTGAGCCAGAACGAGCACTTAAAATCCAAATATCAGGAATCTGCTTAAATTTATATTCTGCTCCTATCTTGGTTTTTAAATATCGTCTACCTATGGCATTTTGGCGAACTTCATTAATAGGCAATTCTGCAACAGGATCTAGGCTATTCCAATCTTTCTCAGTTAGCTCAATTTCACCTACATAATGTGGTGGTTCTGCGTAAGCTACAAAGCCGTAAGAAACACCAGTTCTACCATTAACGATGACATTAACAATATCTCTATGAGACTTTCTTTTAATTACCTCACTTAGCTTTGAGCCAGGAGGAAATAAATTTGTTTCTGCTAGATAATTACTCAATGTCACTAACTTTTTGGCATAGATAGATTCTTGAGGATTAAATTTTCCTAATTTAAATTTGCTCAATGGCAGAGGCAATATGGGAACATAGACTTTAGGAATGAGTGATTTTAAGACAAAATTGTTTATTTCATGGCGAGAGAATACAGAATCAGACAGATTCATGTTTAAGATTGAAAACTGAGTATCAGAAACTCCAATTACAATTTCTGAAAATGTTCTGATTAGAGCATTTAATCCAATTTTTATTTTCTGTTGATAGGGAGTTTGCGAATTAACAAACTCTTGATCTAAATCTGTCAGGACAATTATCTGAGTATTCGTGGGGTCTTCAACATATTTAGCTGCACACTCTTCAGCCCAACCTATTAAGCGAGCAATTCCTGAAACCGATATTTTGCGGTCTTTCAAAATAAAGCGAGAATAAAATTGATACAGCTTCTCAGCTACAAATGTCTCTACTCGACTTCTTACAGAAGGTAGCCTATCTACATCAATTACAGCATTGATACTAGTTTTAACTACTCTAGTTTTGATGCTTTGCTTCCAGTTAATAAATGGTATCTTAATTTCATAACAAAAATCTTTTGTAGCTTGTTGCCAAGGTGTAACTTTTACCCCATGTTCTCGGAATTTTTGTTCTAGTTCGGCTCTAAATTTAATAATTTTGGTATTTTTATATCCATTTTTTAGAGGTCGAAAGGTAACAGTTAACCTTTGAGCCATTAGCCTTGGATCAATAATCGGTTGCTTGAACTCTGGATTTGATTCATCGCCTACTTCTCCAATTAAACGACCAATTGTTTGCAAGCTTAAACCTTGAGCAAGTGGCATAGGAGAAGAATTATCAAGGTTGCGATCGCGTTGCAGAAATGCTACAATTTCCGATTTATGTTCAACTAAATGTGCCTGAATATCTTGTGTTATTACTCCTTTAGGAGAACGAATATTTAATGTTTCATTTTCAACCCAAATATCTACACCTTGTTGTCTAAGACTATTCACAATTTCGGTTGTATTCATAGTTTTAAGTAAAAACTAAATTTCAAATGTTTCTGACTCTGAAGCTTGAAGTTCTTCAGCTAAACGCTGGGAAAGTAATTCAATAGTAGGGTAATGCCACAGCACCAAAGGAGACAATTGAAATCCTAATAACTTTCCTGTTTGAGCAGCCAAAAGCATCCCCTGAACTGAATCTAAGCCGTAGCTATCTAAAGGCTCTGTGATACTTATTTCATCGGGATTAACTTTTAGCAATTCAGCAATGTGAGAGACTAGCCAGACTTGAATTTCTTCAGCCGTGTAATATGGCTTTGCAGTTGAATTAGGAATAAACTTGCTCATTTATATACCTCAAAATAACAGTATTAGACAATACTGATAGTAGTAAAATGGTATTTATATACCGGAGTTATTTAGATTATTATCCAGTATAAAAATGTATATTACGTCATGATCAAGATTGACAACATCAATCAAAGTACAATTATTTGGCTGAGTAAGAAATGCACATATCGTATGTAAAATGAAGGTTAAATTTTAAATTGCAAACATCAAAAATGCATGACATTACATTGTTTACCAGACCCTCCATCGTATCCTGACTGATTGAAGGCTCTGAAAACACGAAATTCAACAGCATTTTTCCCTGAAAGGTTGAAGCATGGGTAATAAACATACCTGCATATAAAGAATGTGAGCCAGCGAAACTAATTTCTTCTAATTCAAATTCACCGTAAATTTTGGGAATATTTACTTTGCCAGCATTGGAGACAGATACCGTGGCTGCGACTTCTTTGGGTTGTATGAAACAAAAATTGATAAGATCCTTAGTAATTAGCGCCATTTTGAAGATATCACCTTGCTTTGTACCAGTTTCCAGCTTTTGTTTGACCTCCCTAGCTAATTCCCAGAATGAAGTATTTTTTTGTATAGTGTAAAAGCCCATCATAGAGGAAGCTAATACACCCATTTGCTTATCACTGATTGCAGGTTCAATATGTCTCCTCAAATCAAAATATGATAGGCAATTCACTCGTACATCTTTTCTATTTACTTTAGTTATTTTTTTCGCTACTGTAAACATTAATGCAGCACATAAAGCGCTATTTACTGTCGTACTTTCTTGCCGACAACGATTTACAAACTGTTGGGTTAGTTCTGGGTCAAGTTGTCTATGAATAAGATTGCAACGACGTTGTGCAATGGGTGCGTACTTCTCAAAACCTAATGTTTTTGGTCGATGCCAAATCTTTTGAACTGCCAGCCGCAACAAAAAGCGTAGACTACTTATTCTACCTTTAAAACCCTTTGTCCATTCAGGTAATAGTTCTTCGGTAGGTGGGAGCGGAGCTAACTTAGTAACTGGGTTAATGACCTCGCCAGACACAATTTTTTGACAATAAGTCAAGATTTCTGAGTGCAGTTGTATGCATGATAAACCATCTGCGATCGCATGGTGTACTGTTGTAATTAAATAACTGATATGTTTATCACTTAAAGCATGAACTAGCACCACTCGCAGCAGACCTTTACTACTATCAATTTCCTCGTTCATCTCTTCATAAACGACTTCTTGCCACTGCTGAGCCTCTAACTTGTTCACAACACGCAAAGTAATCTTTGTTTGATCACTTTGAAAGTAGAGACTATTCTTAGAACGAACAATCTGAGAATTAAGACGGGGATGACGATACTGAACTATGTCTAAAGCCTGTTTAAGAATTTCTTCGTTGAGTGCTCCCTTGATGCGACTAATAGTCAGTATATTCCAAGTTTTGGCACGCCTATTTAAGATTTCCATAGCTTGCTCAAGGCGACCCAGCTTTCTATTATCAGTCATTATTTTTCCTTTGATCTAATTTTATTAGACTTCTCACACAAATATTTTTGACATTGCTGGATTTTAAAGCCTTAATCTTTATCTAATAAATTAATGTAAATCATTGGTAAATACTGATTGTAATCATCTGGAATTTGTAATCCTTGAATTTTTAAACTTTGTATTCGGTACAAATATCCGGCTCCAGTCATGATGTGGTGAGCAACATCAACTACCCGACGATTATTTGGCTCAGATAAATAAGAACCTTTCACCCAGTCATTAAAGCTGCCTATTGCAGGGCCACACCAGATTTGATAATCAATTTCCCGACCTTTTTCACCAGAATTAGACCACCGAGAAGATAATCCGAGATACCAGCGAAAAATTAAAGCCATTTTTAGTTTTGAGTTGCTGGCTGCTTTGATTAATTTATCGGGGCTACGCTGGGACAAATAGTTAACTGTTTCTTGCCAAACTGCTTCTAGACTATTTCTAAAAATTTGTTTTTCTAACTTCTCTCTTTCCTGAATAGGAATGTCTTCTATCGAGTCATAGGTTTTGTATAAATCAAACAGTTTTTGGGCGCGTAGAGGAAAGAGAGTCCCTTTTTTTAGTACTTGAAGTTTCACCCCCATTTCAAACATATCTGCGGCTGGAGCCATCATCACATCAGTCATCTCGGCTTGAGCCAACAATTGTTTGGTATATTGAGAAGCCCCAGATTCAATGCATGATTGATTAATGGAGCCAGTTACCACATAAGCAGCACCCATCATAAAGGCTGCTAAAGCTGATTGTGGTGTGGCAATTCCTCCTGCTACTCCCACTCTAACTGGTGTTTGGTAATGATATTTTTCCTGAATTTCATCGCGCAAAGCAATCATAGAAGGCAACAAACAAATCAAGGGACGATTGTCTGTATGACCACCAGAATCAGCCTCGACGGTAATATCATCAGCCATCGGAACTTTGGCTGCAAGAGTTGCTTGTAACTCAGTTATTAATCCTTGCTCAACAAGTTCTTTGAGGATTCTAGCTGGTGCTGGTTGGATAAATTTAGTCGCTACTTCTCGGCGAGAAATTTTGGCAATGACTTTATTTTTGATTTCAATTTGATTGGCGTCATTTAAACCAAGTCCAGCAGCACGGTAGTAGACGATGTTAGGAGTCAAATCGAGAAATGCTGAAGCTTCTACCGTTCTTACCTGATATTTGAGGTATAAATCTACCGCACGCCGTTCAATTGCGGGTTCATTGGGACTGTGAATTAAATTAAAAGCATAGGGCCCTTGAGGTAAAGCTTGTTGAATGCGATTAATCGCTACTTCTAAACGCTCAGGAGTTAAACCACCTGCGCCAAAGGAACTTAAAATTTGTTGTTTTCCGAGTGCAATGACCATTTCTTCAGAAGCGATACCACCAGCCATTGCACCAGTGACATAGGCATATTTGACGCCATGAAAGGAAATAAAATTGGGATCTCCTAATTGTTGAATGCGAATTGGTGGTACATATGTCAGCAGTTCTACTTGTGATGTTGTGCCATTATCAGCAAGAGATAAATATCCTTCGTTAGTGACACCGATTTTTCCAGCAACTTTAACGATGTAGCAAGGTTTATCTAATACCATCAATTTCTCTTTGATGGCTCTCTGTTCAAAAGATATAGATTCTAAAGAACCTTTCCAAACTTGGTTTTGCTTATAAGAATAAGCGGAAAAGCCAAGACTATTAACATGTTTGTTGAGTACCGTATCTACAGCTTGCATAATAGTTGTGTACATAGAAGAAGTAATTAACCACAGAGAGAAGTCGGAGCGGCAGCTTCCGCCGTTGGCGCAGCCCGCTGTAGGAAACTTTTAAAGACAGGCATCTTCACTTCAGTGTGAACACTGACAAACACTGATGAATTTGTACCTCAGCCGACTAGGAAACGCTATAAGCTATCACTTATTGATTAAGCAATTTTTGAACAGTAGATAATTGTAATTGGATGATTGCACTTAGTTGCTTGCTAGATTCTTGTCTAGCTTCTAAAAAAGCAGCGTGAGCTTTACTTGTATTGCAATTATTGACAATCAGTTTTTGAAACTGAGACTTATTGAAATTGGATAAGGAGCCTGTATAACTAAAATAGTTAGATACATTAACAGAATTCTGAAAGCTTTGAGTAAGTTTTTGTTGATTGACATTTGATTTTGAAGGTTGTAACTGTTCTTTTGGTTCCGAGTAGTTGTTGATCAAAGTTGAAGCCTGAAGAGAATTAATGACTTCCAATTCTCTAAAAATAGGCGTTTTTTCAGCAGGTTTATGCATGATACCAGCTTGATTTTGAAAAATTTTGCGGTTTTCTTCGTTCAGGATTGTGGCAGTAATTGAATTGCCACCCAAGGTAACAGTTTTAAGAGTTGTTGTACTTTGATTGGTAGTTTCTTCAGTGAAACTGTAAAGTGGCGATAAGTCCAAATCAACTTGATGGCTGATGAGTTTTGCTAATGCTTTGACAATAGAAGTATGGTCATCTACACCTTTGCGATTTAGGGATACTGTGATGTGTTCTTTATTTGTGAGAATTTGATCAATCCATCTAGAACAAACACTACCAGCGCCGGCTTCCAGAAATATTCGCGCACCATCAGCATAGACACGGTTAACTAATCGTGGAAAATCAAGTTGTTCACACTGGGTTTTCGCAATACTGCGAGCGATGGCTTCGCCAACGCCAAGGGCGGACGCTTCACTATCAAGTGTGATAGGTTGATAATCACCTGCGGAATAAAAGACAATATCTGGGATATTTTTAGATGGTAAATTGTTTAATTTTACCAACTCGTCATACTGCGATCGCATTACCTCGCAATGGATTACATGGTCGAAGGGAGCCGCAAAAGCATTGCAACCTAAAGTTTCAATTACTCTCTGACAAGCTGCCGTTTCACCAGCGATTAAAACTTCTTCTGGTGTATTTATCTGAGTTAAATAAACACGATTCTCAGATTTAAGACATTCTCTGACCTGAGATGGAGTGGCCATGAGAACATAAATACTCCAAAAATCTTTGTCTTGTGAATCTGGTGCATCTGGCAATCCCCAATACTCACGCACAGCATTTTTCGGGCCAGATAACTTGTTTCCAAACAGTGAGGATGAGTTTAAGGTGTTACTCCCACCATGAAAATTACTCCAAACTCCTTGAGCAACCATCATGCTAGTTTCACCAAGGCTATAGCCAAATACATATTGTGGTTTGACTTGGAAATCATCTCGAATAATTGTAGTAATGAGTCGAGAATAAGCTATTTCCGTTTCAAACATTGATAAGGAATCATCTAGAAATTGCTGTTCAAGAGTTTCTAGTTGTCTGGTTGACAATTTCTGCAAACTTCGGGGATAAAGTTGCTGATGAATTTTGGTGGCACGGCTAGCAAGACTATTAAATAGTGGGTCACTGAAGACTTTCGGAAATAAACGGAAGAGATTTTGAGCAATGCCAATATAAGAATTGACTGCTGCTGGATAAACGTAAGCTAACGCTCCAGTCTTACCTAGTGGTTTAGCTGTGAAATAACTACCGAGTGGTGTTTGCCAGTCTGCGTTTCGCTCAAAAGCGCTATTGACACCCTTACGCGCAGATGCAATTTCTTTAACTAATTCTTGCTGATTACGTCCTGCGATCGCTAAAGTATATTTTGTCTGTGAACGCTTTTGAAAGGTAACAAATGTCTGGCTAGCAGTAGTTGATAAAGCAGAACTGTTTTCAATGTTTTGTTGCAGATGATCCAAAGCTTCTAATAAATTTGAGCGCTCATTACCTGCTATGGGAAAAAGATAATAAGGTGTTTGCTGCAAATACCTGCTGCTGCGCTCTTGTTGATTGGGTTCTTCTGACAAAATTAAATGGGCATAAGTTCCATCACACCCCATACCATTAATTGCTGCTATTCTCTTGATGCCGTCCTTACCAAACAACCAAGATCTTGAGTCCGTGGCGACATAAAAAGGACTGCCTTGCCAAACTTCTGGTGTTTTGACGCCAGACCAGTTGGGGGTGGCCGGAATATATCTGTAATAGAGACAGAGAGCGGTTTTGATCAGGCTAGCAATTCCTGAAGCTACATAAGTATGACCAATATTGGCTTTGACACTACCCAGCGCACAGTACAAATCATTTCCCTGTGGGGGATAAGCTTGGATCAAACCCGTGATTTCGGCTGCATCTTCTTGAGGAATGCCGCTACCGCAAACTTCTACATAGTTCACCTCTGTGGGGTGAATACCTGCGCTCTGGAAAGCTTGATTGCAGACTTCGTTAACAGTTTCCGTATCTATAGAGATAGAATGGGCTTGCCCAAAACTAATGGCATCAATGACTGCATAAATGCGATCCGCTCCCGGACTCGTTAACACTGCGCTATCGCCGTTTTGTTGGGCAGTTTCGTAACGCTTCAGAACAACGACGCCTGCACCTTCGCCAATCATCCACCCATTCGCTTTCTGGTCATAACTTAAGGTATTAACACCAGTATTAACCTTTGCAAATAGATTTCGCAGCAAGACATTTTCCACCCCTCCTGCCAAATCGACAGCACCAACAACCACAGCATCGACTTCCCCAGTAGTTAGTAGCATTTGTGCCACTTCCAACGCTTTGAAGGCAGAAGTTTCCACCGCAGTTACAGTAAATGCCGGGCCAGTGAAATTCCACAGGGCAGAAATCCGACTCGCCATGATATTACCGATGTAACTTAGATATTCACCAATATCTACTTGATGATGGATACTATCTTTGACAATGGTTTCTAGTTGAGCAACTTTGTCCGCAGGTAAAGCTATGTTTGCAGCATTCAGTCCATCTTTGAGCTGCCAGGAAGAATTCCATCTTTGCTGTAGCTGGTGAACAGAAAATTCTGTCTCAGCAGCAATAATAACTGCGACATTTCCCCCTTCTTGAATGTTCGCATCTTTCAAGGCGCGATCGGCAACCTTTAGTAGTAATAATTGTTGAGGATTAAGTTTTTCTAGTTCATTTGGGGGAATTTTGTAAGCTAAAGTATCAATTTCAAAATCTGTGATGTACGCCCCTACGGGTGCTTTTCCATCTGCCAAACCGTATTCTTTAAGTAAGTTCTCTTGATGTTCTATGCCATACCATCTTTGAGGTGGCAGGGGAATAAAGTGCTGTTTGCCATCATAAATACTACGTTCAAAAGCATCTAATCCATTACATTCACCAAAAAAGGCATCCATGCCAACGATCGCAATTTTGGCTAGTGGCAGATGTTCAGCTATTTTGCTGATGCTTTCTTGTTCAAGACTCATTTTACTATGTTTCCTTGTTCAAGAATTAAATGGGAGTTAGTTCCACCAAAGCCAAAAGCACTTAACGCTGCACGTTTAGTTGCCGTATTATTTGGCCATGTTGTGGTAGTTTTCACAATATTTTTTGCGGAAATTATACTATCTTCAGAACCTAAAGGTTCAGCAACATTAATAGTTGGTGGAATCACACCATAAGACATACTTAAAATCGTCTTAGTCAAGCTAACCATACCAGCAGCAACTAGTAAGTGACCAACATTAGCTTTAGTAGAACCAACTAAAGGTACTGCTTGGTGTTGACCAAAAAAGGTTTCTATAGAGTTGAATTCGGTGGTATCTCCTAATAAAGTGCCAGTAGCATGACACTCCATATAATCAATTACTTTTGGACTGAGTTTTGCCTCAGTATAAGCTCTTTCAAAAGCCAGTATTTGTCCTTTAGAATTAGGGCTAAGCAGATGCTTACCTTTCCCATCATTGGAAAGCCCATTTCCGCAGATAGTTGCTAAAATTTTATCACCATCTCTGATGGCATCATTATATCGTTTTAACATTACCATGCCAATCCCTTCGGATGTAATTAGTCCTCTAGATGATTTATCTAAAGGGCGACTGAGATCGTTTTCTGGATAACCTTGAATACCAGAAAATAACATCCGTAAAAACAGCGGATCAGAACAGCTAATAGCTCCAGCTAACATCAAATCAGCTTTGCCTGACCACAGGTAGTGAGAGGCTAATTTAATCGCATAAAATGCTGAAGAACAAGCAGCGTCTATACAGAAATGGGTACTAGATAGAGCAAAAGCTTTGGCAATTAGGGCTGCCGGAAAGCCAGATACCATAGCATTATATGGAGATGCTTTCGCTGCGGTTGGTAGAGCAGCTAAACGAAAGTCTTGTTGTAAAAGTTCTGCGATCGCAGATTCAATCGTTTGCTGATAAATTGGTGCTAACAATTGATTAGACGATTTGGTTGGGAAGGATAGAGTCCCCAAAATAACGCCACATTTTGAGAGAACAGATTTTCCTGCATAACCACTCTGCTCAATTGCTTGTTTAGCAGCATAAAGCGACCATTTAAAGGTATCATCCAAACTTTCTAAAAAACTTGATGGCAAATTATATTCATCAGCGTCAAACTTAAAGTTGCGAATGAACCCTCCCTTCAGGGAATATATTTTTTCTGACTGTCCTTTAACTGAATCATAAAATATGCTGGGATCTAATCCCATTTCTTCAACAGTCAACGATGAAATCGAATCTTTTTGTTCAGTAATATTCTGCCAAAATTGCTCAGGGTTTGTAGCATCAGGAAAGAGACACGATAATCCAACAATTGCTATTTTTTCCATTAGTGATATTCTCCTCATCTACTAGGCAGTAAACAGTAAATAGTAAACAGTAAACAGTTATCAAGGGGTATGGTGGGGGGTTTAAACCTGCTAGATAGGGCTTGCCACTAATCGGCTTTGAGTTATTAGTTTTCAGTTGAAAGTAGTCGCCCCCTTAGTGGTTCTCCTTAAACCCAGTTATGTTTACTGTTTACCGTTTACTGATAACTGTTAAAAGTGCTTAAGAACGATTGCGCCTAAGTGATTGCATAGGCAAAATAATAGCTTTGGCTCCTAGAATACGTGAGTATATTTGTCCTTGAAGATTATGGATAATTAAATCGGCAGTTAAGCTCGTATCTGTTTTTGCTTTGATTTCACAAGAAACGTAAAAAGATTCATTGCATGGTATAGATGCAAATTGCTCATATTTATTTAACTGTCCAGGTAAACAAACTTCCTGATGAAAGTGGTTCAACCAAATCCATAACGGTTGCGTACTCAAATCAGTTGTATAAGGGTTAACCCAATGAACAGGAAATTGTCCTTGCTGCCAATCTTTTATTACTGTCCAAAGGCATTCCGCAGCAATCTTTTCAGAACTAATGTTTAAAACTTTGGTGATTTGCTGAAAAGCTGGGCCATGAAATAAGCTTGATTCTCCATTTTGATAAAAAGATTTACCAGTATTGATAATAATTTTATCTTCTGTCAGATCCACTGCATCATAAATTGGTGAAGCAGGTATTTTTCTTAAAAGTTTAATAAAAGCACTAAAGTGATAATGGGTTTTTCCTTCAGGTGTTTTACTCAATATTGTAGTCTTAAATTCAATTTCTTGAGAATCTATTTTAGAAAGTTCTTGCAGCTCTAAAATATGTTCGTTAGCAAGGGTATGATTAAAAGTAATCCCTTTCAAAACTTTGAACTCTCTACAACTGAAAACTCGATAACCTGGGTAGATTTCTTCACAGGCATTCATCATCCATGACATTGCACAGGTAGCTGGTAATACTGGATAACCAGCAATTACATGATCGAGTAAAAATGGATTGTCTTCTAGTGTGAGCCGTCGTCGAATTTGATAGCTTTTTAGTTCTGAATCTATAGGTGTGGGAGGTGGAACAATTGAATTACCTATCACAACTTGTGCAGTTGCATGATGAGCAGAATGCAGTTCATTAACTAACATTTGTGTGCCAACTTCTACAGGAATAATATCTATCCCTCGTTCAGCAAAAGCTTTTTTGAGTTCAGGTGTCACCATACCACTATCCCATCCTCCCCAATTAATTGCCACTACATGAGATTGTGGATAAGATTGCTTCATCAAATGGGCTGATTTGTTAAGAATTTCGTTGGCGATCGCATAATCAGTCTGACCAATATTCCCATAAAAACCTGTTACTGAAGAGAACAAAACTAGATGTTGAATTTGATTAGGTGGGATACAAGACAAGAGATTTTCTAAACCTTTAACTTTTGCATTATAAACTTTTTCAAAATCTTGTTCTGTTTTCTTTTCAATTAACTTATCGGCTAAATTTCCTGCGCCGTGAATGATTCCTGTAATCGCACCTAGGCGTTTCACAGTAGTAGCTAGTTTCTCCTGCAAAGCCACTATATCTGTAACATCAACGCTAATATATTCTGCTTGTGCTCCTGTTTGTTGAATTGAAGAAAGGGTTTTTTTAATTTCGCGGCTAGAGATAATCTGGTTATAGACTTTTTGCACACTCATCGGTATGGGCTTTTCTCCCTGGGTAAGAAGATTCTCCATAATGCGTTTTTTTAACACAGATTCTTCAAAACAATCCTGAGCAAAATCTGGCTCAGTTTCTAAAATTTCAGAACGACCAAGGAGAATAAATTTACATGGTTGGTGCTGTGCCAATTTAATAGTACATTGAGCCGTAATGCCTTTTGCACCGCCGCTTACGACAAATACAGATGATGGGCTAAGTTGCGCTATTTGTGTCATAAATACTCATATTTGAGAAGATAGTTTACTAATAAATAAAAGTTGCAGTGAGGGTTGTTATAGCGTTTCTCACTTGATTTAGCTACACATAAGAAGTAATTAACCACAGATAAATACCGATAGTTTGTACCTCAGCCGACTACGAAACGCTATATTATTCATGTGTATTGCAAAGGACTAATGACTAATGACGATATTGTTATCAGCAACGAGGGTGACTCGCCCCTGTGAACCGTAAGCAACTTCACTAATATAAAGATTTGGGTCGTGAAGTTCAGCAAGAATGTGTTGTGCTGATTGCTTGGGATCTAAATTGGGACTCAAGTCGATCGCACGCGTAAATACTTTTGGCCATTCCCATCTGAGGGTTTTGGTTAATCCAAATAAACCAGCACCGATCGCACCAAAGTTGACCTTGTATTCCAACCCAAATGCTCCATCGAGATGAGCTACAGTGCAGAAACAACTGCGTCCATAACGCGCCGCTTCATTTAACGATTGTTTGAGATGTTTTGCGATCAAAAACACATGCTTGACGATCGCCTTTTCTGGTTCTAAGTAAGGAACTGTCCCAGTGTGATTTGTTGTAAATACAGGATGTAGGTGGATAAAAGCCCCAATTGCACCGTAGTGAGTAGCGATCGCCGTTAATTGTTGTTGAAGATGTTCTTCACTCAAGTTCTCCAAGGTTACGCGAGTCACACCCTCGGTTAAAGGCGATCGCTGGGGGATAAGCGATTGGGGGAAACTTAAAACCACCACTTTCCAGCCTTGTTCAATCAGAGAATGAGCCAATTTAGAAGTAGTGAGGGAACCATCATCTGTGATTAAGCCGACGTATCCCTCTGGTAAACTGAAATCCAAATAATCTGATGGCGGTAGAGTTTTGAGTTTGACTGGACAACGGGGAATATTCTGGATTATTTGAGGTGGCTGCTCAAACTCATGCTCAGACTTTTTTTTTTCACCACCAACTAACTGTTGGAGATAATCAACAATTTGACCAATGGTGCGTAGTTCTCCCAAATCTTCGACATTCGGCTTGGGCAAATTGGGGTACATTTCTTGCATCGCTCCCAAGATTTCCACACGTTTGATGGAGTCAATCCCCAAGTCCGCTTCCATGTCCATGTCTAGCTCCAGCATCTCTACTGGATAACCTGTTTTATCACTGGTGATGGTTAACAAGGCTTGACTCAAGTCTGCATCATTAGTTATCGCTATTTCTGTTTCTGTATTGAATGTTACGATTTCGTTGACTGGGGATTTGGTAGATTCTTCGTCCAGTTCATTGGCGGCTAAATTTTGGACTTCCAAAGAGACAATTGGTGAAGTGCGAGATTGGAGATACTCTACAACTTGAGCGATTGTGCGTAATTCTCCTAGTTCTTCTACATTTCCCTTGGGCAAATCGGGGTACATTTCTTGTAGTGCCCCTAAGATTTCCACACGTTTGATGGAATCAATCCCCAAATCTGCCTCCATGTCCATGTCCATTTCCAGCATTTCTATTGGGTAGCCTGTCTTATCACTAATGACATTGAGCAGAGTTTGACTCAGGGTAGCTGGATCAATAGTTGTTGGTACAGGGGCGAATGTGGCGATCGCAGTCTGGTTATGAACTGGTTTTGCTTGATGATTTGTACCATCATCATTAGTTGAAACAAGCTCAGAATTGCTGACATTGAGCAGAGTTTGACTCAGTGTGGCTTGATTAATAGTTGTTGGTACAGGGGCGGCTGTGGCGATCGCAGTCTGGTTATCCTGTACTGGTTTTGCACCATCACCATTAGTTGAAATTCGCTCTGAGTTGGTGTTAAAGTCGTTGCTCTCTACAACCAAAACAGATTGATCTTCTGGAAGCAGTGGAGGCGCAGAGACAGCATGGTAGTTAGTGACATTACCAAGAAGCTGCTGCTCATACTGTTTTTGGAGCAATTGGAAGAAGTTTTTAGTATATTCCTGCTGATAGTTCAGATATTCTTCATGAACACGAAGAGTTTCAGCTTGATGATCGTGAAATCGCATGATATTGCGCTCTGAACTGGAAAGTGCAAGTTGCTGTGTTTGCGCTTGTTGCTCAGTGAACTTACCATTTCCCCACAAAGATTGCTGTTGTTGCATGAGTTGGAAAAAGGTTTTGGTATATTCTGTCTGATGCTTCAAAGATTGCTCGTGAACCTGCAAGACGCTACGTTGATGACGATTGAACTCGATCAGGGTGTACTCTAAGCTGTCTATAGCTCTTTGGGAATTTTCTGAACTTGGTTGCGGAGGATTGATATCCAGTTCCTCTGATTGCTCGTTGTTCACAGATTTCGCTCCACCGTTAACTGCTTTGCTCTTTATTGGTTCCAACTGATTAGTTAGCCAGCGCGTTGAGGAACCAGAACCGTTGTCAGCCAGCAACCTAGGCGACTGACTTAGTATTTCCATCGTAGGATTTGGCGTAGTCAAGAAGTCTGTTGCTATGTCTTCGATCAATATTGTTGGTTTCTTGCCGTTGCTGACGGGTAATTTCACTTGATGCCCATTTTGCAGCGCTTTTTCAAAGGACTGCTTCGTTTTTTCAGACACATAGTTAGTGCTGTCTAAGCGGACATTTAATAGTTGATTTGGGGAAACTTCTGAGATTTGGCTCTCCAGTTGATAGGGGTCAAAGTTGAGTAAAGGTAAACCAGCGACGCGCAATTGCACAACAGCTTCTCGGAGAGTGCGATCGCTATCTTTGGAAGAATTAGCATTTAAAGCCACAGCGATGTGAGGGCGATCGCTCAGGATATCTTTTACCAAACTTGTGAGAATACTTCGCGGCCCAAATTCAATAAAGCAAGAACCGCCTTCAGCATAAATATTTTCAATCTCCTGTTTAAACAACACCTGATTCCGCAGATGTTCTTTGAGGACTTTTTGAATAACTTGCGGGTCGCTTGGATAAGGCTTTCCTGTAACATTGGTATAAACCGGAATTTGTGGCTGTTTGAAAACAACTTTCTCAATTGCTTTGGCAAAAGGTTTCTGTGCATGAGCCACGAGTGGTGTATGAAAAGCCGCTGAAACTCCTAGTAAAACGGTAGAGAACCCTTGAGTTTTCAGAACTTCTTGCACTTTGGCAATTTCAGCTTTTGTTCCTGCTAAAACTAGTTGATGGTGGGAATTTAAGTTAGCAATGGTAACTTGAGGGAAATTCTTGATTAGTTCTGTAACCTGACTAACATCCCCTTTCACCGCCAGCATAGCTCCCGCATCAAATTGGGGATTGGGTGCAGCCATAGCTTGACCCCTAGCTTTGACTAGGAAGAAGTAATCTTCTTCACTCAAAACGCCCGCAGCCCACAAAGCCGTCAGTTCTCCAAAGCTATGTCCGGCGACAAAATCTGGTGCAAATCCAGCTTGTTGCAATAGCTTGTACAGACCAACGCTGAAAGCGGCGATCGCAGGCTGTGCATATTCTGTCAGTTGTAATCTTTCTAACTGGGCAGCCTTTTGATTTGAATCGAAGACAGGAGCAGGGAAAACGACCTCTGAAAGAGGATGCAAACCATCTTGGCGCAACAGACTGTCCATTTCAGCATAAATCTGCTGCAAGTCAGGAAAGTTTATCAAGATTTCCCGACCCATCTCCAAATATTGCGAACCTTGTCCAGAAAACAGCGCTACTACCTTACCTTTTGTCGTCATCCCAGTTTTGCGGTAGTAAATTCCTTGAGGATGCTCCCAGGATTCTGCTTGCAGTTTGTTTGTCAGCCAGTCAATACTTGTTTGCAATAAGTCACAAGCCTGTGCAAGAGAATTAGCAACAAACCCAACTCTGGCATTGGCGACAGGAATTTCTAAAGATTTACACGCCGAAACCAGTTCTGCATAATTGCGTTTTCCTGTATCAGATTGCAATTGAAGTTGGACTTCTTGAGCGCGCGATAATAACTGCTCAGGTGTTGGTGCAAATAAAAGCACCTGCTGGGAACTGTTGTGTAAACGATAGGAACTCGCTACCGCCGTTTTGGAAAGTGACCCTTTTTCTTTGGGAGACACTGGGCGGGAGCTTTTGTATTCTTCTAGAACAACATGATAATTTGTGCCACCAAAACCAAAAGAACTTACCCCTGCACGTCTTGGTTGGTCATCGGTGTGAATCCAAGGCCTCGTTTCTGTATTTAAATAAAATGGAGAGCTATCAATTTTCAGTTTCGGGTGCGGTTTGGTGATGTTAATTGTCGGTGGCAATACTTTGTGGTGTAAAGCCAAAGCCGTTTTGATCAAACTTGCTGCACCCGCAGCCGCTTTTGTATGTCCAATCTGTGATTTAACAGTTCCTAAAGCAATATATTGTTTTCGGGGATTGTTTTCGCCAAAAACCTCTTTTATAGATAAGAATTCAGTTGGATCTCCCACCATCGTGCCTGTGCCATGTGCTTCAACTAAACTGACACTCGCAGGCGAAAATCCTGCATCTTCATAAGCACGATGCAAGGCTTTGACTTGACCTTCTGAACTCGGCGCATAGATGCTTTTATAACGACCGTCGCTGGAAGTACCAATACCTTTGATGACTGCATAAATTCGGTCATTGTCTCGCTCGGCATCCTCAAGGCGCTTCAGCACCAACATCCCGACACCTTCACCCATCATCATCCCATCGGATTCGGCATCGAAAGGTTTAACATTCTCGCCTGGGGAAACAGCAGGAGTTTTACTAAAACACATATAGGCAAAAATCGAGTTGTCGGTGTCAACACCGCCAGTCAGCATCATATCGGCTCGATGCTCGGTTAGCTCACTCACAGCCATTTTGAGAGCACTTAATGAACTAGCACAGGCGGCATCTACTACACAGTTAGTTCCCCCTAAATCCAAACGATTGGCAATTCGTCCAGCAACTACGTTGGCTAGCATTCCGGGGAAGGCGTTTTCTTCCCATTGCACATATGCACTTTTGATTTTCTCGACAATTTTTTGCGTATCTTCATCGGATAAGCCGCTGCTTTTGAGAACTTTTTCCCAAACCGGATATTGCAATCTTGCACCCAATGGAACCGCCAACTGCCTTCCTGTTGCTGCACCCAAAATCACCCCAGTGCGTTGGCGATTAAACTGTCGGGATTCGCCATAACCTGCATCTTCAATTGCTGCTTTAGCAACAACTAAACCTAACAACTGCGAAATATCCGTGACTTCCAAGATATTGGGCGGAAGCCCAAATTCCAGCGGATTAAAGTCAATTTCGGGGATAAATCCACCTCGTTTGCAGTAGGTTTTATCAGGTGTTCTGGGGTTGGGATCGTAATAATCTTCTATGCTCCAACGCGAAGGGGGCACATCAGTAATACAATCAACTTTTTGAACAATCTTTTCCCAATATTCTTGTAAATTTTTGGATTGCGGGAATATCGAAGCCATGCCGATAATCGCAATATGGCTTTGTTGCTGTTGTGTAGTGACTTTGGTGCTGAGGGGTGCATTTTCAACCATAATTTTTTTCACCTGTATGAGCTTGAGCAGGGACTTCTCACAGTTGCTCACTTCATCTTGCAACTGTGCTAAAACAGCTTCAACTCTAGAAGCAGCCATGACTTCATCTTCACTATCGTGCTTGTGAAATTGTAGATATTTTGAGATCACTTCCTCAATCAATGAGGTAAATTGAAATTAGATTTAGGGGAAATACTTCTGTTGACAAATAAGTTGTGGATGGTTTCAAGGCTATAACATCAATTATTGAGCAGCTTGAGCTTGGATAGTTTCATGCAGAAGACTTATCCTACTTAGTGTCATCCTATTAAATTGTCACTTGCGCTTATACTAGATTGGTTAGTTATACATCGCAATTGATATGCAACTTACATGCAACTGAATCTGTCCTTCTAAATAAAATGTTTGTTCATAATTTTGTCGGTGATTTCAAATTAACAGTGCTAAGTTTGGGTTTGCTCATCTACCGATGATGATTGGGTATCTGGATCATCATCTGTATTACAAACTTCTATAGAATTGCTTTCAAAATTGGGTTTTTCATCTCTTTTCCCTATTATCGCCTGGCGCTGAACAGCAGCTAATAGCTTTCGCTCAAATTCACTAATACTAATTCCAAGCTCAGAAGCAGTTTTAGTTTTCCATTCTTCTAGCTCAAAATCATGATAATTGAGCCATTCATGCACCACAAGGCGGGCCATCTCAGCTTTGCGAAGAGTCTGGCGGGCTGCATGAAAAATCAGCCGCTGGTTATCAAAGCTTGGCAATGAGAGCATGAATCGCTGTAGTTTCATTTTGTCTGAGGTCTTTGGGGCGATCGCTGTTACTCACATAGCTATAAAACTCTTATTTATTAGTATGTCATACAGTAGTAATTAATTACAAAAGTTGCATACAAATTGCATCTATCTTAATTTATATCCTGATTATCAACTATTGAGACTACTAAGAAAATAATTTAGATCAAAGTAAGCTGATGCTGCACATAATTTCAGTCAATTATTGGGAAGTTACATAAGTTATATGTATTGGTTACACAAGAGTAAAATTTATTAACAAAAAATTTTCCTAATCTATAAATTAATTTACGAGGTTCATCAGCTTAACTTTGTTGAAATTAGCATTTTCAAACATTTCCCAGCCAACCTCTATCTAAACTTGAATTTCTTGACTATTAAAAGTACAAAGTATAAGAAACGACAATATGCTCTTAAGAGCAGCTTTAGTAACATATTAGACAAGTTTTATCTGATAATGAACTGTGTATAAGAAAGTATTAAGCAATAAAATGTCTTATGTTTACATCTATCCGAAAGTTGATTTATTTTAAATTGACATACATAGCAATCAATTATTTCTTTTTTTTGGTAAAATTTTTATTTATAGAGGACAATATTTTGCAGCAATGTAAAGTTAGCCACTAGTAACTATATCTAAAGAATGACAACTAATATGAGCAATAAACTATATACCATATCCCTTGTAAGCTACACCAATTCTTTTGAGATATCATTTAAAAGCGCGGACAAAATACGGTTAATTACAACAGTATAAAGTGACAAGCTATCACCACTATTTAGCTAATTTTATCGGACATAATGTTAGTTATTTAGTATCTAATCTGTTGCATATGGGTTGCAATTGAGTATCAATCAGTTTATCGTATGTGATTAAATCAAGGAATTCCATACTGTTCGATTAACACAATGAATAGATGGAAAGATTAGGAGAATAAAAATATTAAATTCACCTGATTAATTCATCACTTTTTACATTTTTAACCGCACAGTATTGTAATACGAGCTAATGCGATAAACCGTCTTGTATCAAGCGTTCTGCGTGATTTGTCTTACACGATATAAGGGCTTGCTGGCATGAGACTATCTGAGCTAGATCCACTCATACCGCTAACTGAGTTAAGAAATGAACTCCTTAAGTTGCCAAAAGGCTACTCGTTTTATGAAGAAGAACTGGTAGACTTTTTATCCCGACGAAGATGGCCTGAGAGCAATCGTCGCATTGACCGGACAACTTTCTGGCGGTGGAGAAATGACAATGGAATTGAGCATCAAAAAGTATTCAGCAGATTGGATATCTTGAAACTCTGCCAAATTTGCGATCACTATCGCATAGATGGGACTCGCAACGAATACTTAGCGATCATGAAAAAGAGCAAAGAAGTAGTATTAAACAAGTAAAGATACATCTGGTTAGACGCATAAAGTACCAAATAGCTCTACTAAAAGTCGATTTTGCTAACGGATTGATGGATACTTTTTCGATAGTTCCATCTTCCGAGCTTTTTCTTTGCCAACAATTTAGACCGGATGTTATAAAAAGGCGTCGGGAAAACCCATTTCTTCTCGGTAGGTGATGAAAGATGCTCCAATGCCGTTGACGGTTGACGGTTAACAGTTAACAGTCTTTCGTGTTATCCCATCACCTTTTAGGGGTGGGATAAGCCTAACAGGCAATGCTATAAAGTGTACTTTATCTTCTGTCTTGCTTGAAAATCTACTTTCATCCTGCGTTGTCAAGGTAGTTTATGGGCATCTCTTGCATATAGCAATTCTCACTTGGGTTAGATACAGAAATTTCACCAAGAGGTCTAAGGGAAAAGCATTTATCCCTTCTCCTTTCCCCAAAATCCATACAGTTGTATTGCACAGAATTTTAAACCGCTATAGAGTGAGAGATTCCCCGTTATTTGTGTCGTTCAAGTTGCTCTAAATATTCAAACAACGCAGTCAGTAATTCAAAACTCTCACTTCAAAATACAAAAATCGGCATTGCTGAATTTGAATATGAAGTTTAAAAATCAACTCTTCTCAACTCTTACTCTCTGTGGCTCTGTCTTGGAAAGTTCTGTTCGCCGGAAGCCGGCGCACCCTGCGGGAAGCAAGCTACAGACTTTCCGCTGCGTGATACAAATTCATATTTCTACTCAGCAACGCCCAAAAAGAAGTCTAATCGCTGGGAATTAGTGATTAGAACTTCAAAAGTAGCTTGTTGTTAGACATCGCTAACTTGGAAGGCATGATTATGGTACACAAACAAAAGCAATCATTCATAAAACCAGCAGGTTGGCCGTCGATAATTTTGGCAGCTGCGCTGGCTGTAGCAACTGGTGCAGTCTCTATCTATAGCTTTTCACGATTTCAAAACTCTATATTAAACCCTCCAGCACCTACCCCAACTAGCCTTCCTACTATGGCTGCTGTTGCTGCTTTAGGACGTTTAGAACCGCAAGGGGAAGTTATTCGTCTTTCAGCCCCCGATTCCCAAGCGGGTGTTCGAGTTGCAAAACTCCTGGTAAACAAAGGAGACAAAGTGCGTCGAGGGCAAATAGTTGCAATTCTTGATAGTTACGATACTCGGCTTGCAGCCTTAGAAAAAGCCCGAAAACAAGTCTTAGTCGCCCAAGCTAGTCTCAACCAAGTAAAAGCGGGAGCGAAAGCTGGAGATATCTCTGCACAACAAGCAACAATTGCTCGTTTGGAAGCTGAGTTAAATGGTGAAACTTCTGCACAACAAGCAACCATCGCTCGTATAGCAGCAGAATTGCGTAATGCTGAAAGCGAAAATCAGCGATATCAGCAGTTATATAAAGAAGGTGCAATTTCATCTTCCGACTCAGACGCTAGGCGTTTGCGAGTCGAGACTGTTCAACAGCAACTCAACGAAGCCAAAGCTTCCCTGAATCGCACTATTGAAACTATTCAAAAGCAGTTAAGCGAAGCCAAAGCCAAGCTCAAGAGTATTGCTGAAATCCGTCCCACCGATATACAAGCAGCACAAGCTGATGTTAACAGTGCGATCGCCTCAGTGAAACAAGCTCAGGCAGACTGGGATTTAAGTATTGTGCGATCGCCTCTAGCAGGACAAATCCTAAAAATTAATACTTGGCCCGGAGAAATTATTGGCAGTGCGGGAATAGCTGACTTAGGTCGCACACAGCAGATGTATGTAGTAGCAGAAGTCTATGAAACTGATATCAAAAAAGTGCGTCTAGGTCAGTCTGCTACTATTACTAGCGATGCCTTCTCAGGAAAACTACGAGGAACAGTCACAGATATCGGTTTGCAAGTTGGTAAACAAAATATTTTTAGTAACAATTTACAGTCAGACACAGATAATAAAGTTGTTGATGTAAAAATTCGCATCAATAACTTAGCAGAGAATCAACAAGTTGCTGCTCTTACTGAATTACAAGTGCAGGTACTCATTGATATCTAAACTCCTGAAATAACTTGATAGTGTGGGAAAAACTTAAAGGGTAAAAGGTAAGGGATAAATTTTAGCCTTTTCCTTTTTCTTTTCCCCATTAACCAAAATGTGGGTAATGACATTGCACTGTACTCAACATAACAATTCAAGTATTTTGACCAACATTCTAATCTGCATCATTTGAGGTTTACAAGATGATTCTCAATATACCTCTAGCTTGGCTGCAACTGTCACGGCAAAAGGCTCGCTTTCTTGTAGCTTTAGCTGGTATCGCCTTTGTCGCAGTTTTGATGTTTATGCAAATTGGTTTCCAAGATGCCCTTTATGCTAGTGCTACAAAGCTGCATAGAAATCTTCAAGGAGATTTATTTATCATCAGTGCCCAATATAAATCTTTGACATCTAATCAAAGCTTTCCTCGTTGGCGTTTGTATCAAGCATTAGGCGTTGATGGGGTAGAATCAGTTAGCCCTTTATACATGCAATTTGCTAAGCTAAAAAATCCAATTAATGGTCTAAAGTTTCCGCTATATGTGATTGGATTTGATCCAGTTAGATCAGTTTTTAAATCTCCAGATGTTCAACAGAGTTATAAGTTATTACAAAACCCTAGAATAGTTTTATTCGACCGTGCTGCTAGACCAGAGTTTGGAGCGATCGCTCAAGATTTTGAGCAGGGCAAAAATGTGAATGTTGAAATATTCAGCTACACTGCATTAGTTGGCTATAAAGTTAAAATTGGAGGCTTATTTACCCTAGGGCCTTCCTTTGGAGTTGATGGCAACTTAATTGTTAGTTCCTCAACTTTTCTCAGAATCTTTCAAGATCGTTCAGTACAAAATATAGATATAGGATTAATTACACTCAAACCCGATGCCGACCCCAAAAAAGTTTTAGCAACTTTATCAGCTAGCTTACCCAAAGATGTTATGGTTGTTACCCGCAACGATTTTATTACATTTGAAAAAAACTATTGGACTCTCAGAACACCTATTGGATTTGTATTTAATCTGATGGTAATAATGGGGTTTGTTGTTGGTGTAATAGTCGTCTATCAAATTCTTTATAGCAATATTTCCACTCATTTAGCTGAATATGCAACCTTAAAAGCAATGGGCTTTAAAAATAAATATCTGCTGAATGTAGTTTTTCAACAAGCTTTAATCTTAGCATCTCTGGGTTATATTCCAGGTTTTGCTATATCCATAGCTCTGTATGATGTGGCAAAAAATGCTACTAAATTACCAGTTATTATGAGTTCAGATAAAGCAGCTATAGTATTGATTTCTGCAATCATAATGTGCTTAACTTCTGGATTTTTGTCTACAAAAAAACTACGAAATGTAGACCCAGCAGATATTTTTTAGCTTGATGTTTATCTTGATAAAATAATGAAACCAAAGTTTATTGTTGACATCAAAAATCTGAATCAATATTTTGGCAAAAAAACATTACGAAGTCAAATCCTATTTGATATTAATTTTAGGATCAAATATGGAGAAATTGTAATTATGACTGGGCCATCAGGCTCAGGAAAAACAACCTTACTAACTTTAATTGGTGGGCTACGTTCTGTCCAAGAGGGAAGTCTTGAATTTCTAGGTCAGGAGCTTTATGGAGCCAGTGATGAGCAATTAGTAAAAGTACGTCGCCATATCGGCTATATTTTCCAAGCTCATAACTTGCTAGATTTCTTAACAGCCCGACAGAATGTTCAAATGTCTCTTGAATTACACAAATCTATTCCCGAATTAGAAGCTTGTAGTAAGTCTGAAGCGATGCTTAATGCCGTTGATTTAGGGAATCGAATTAATTATTACCCACATGATCTCTCAGGAGGACAAAAGCAACGAGTAGCTATCGCTCGCGCTTTAGTCAGTCATCCTAAATTAGTATTAGCTGATGAACCTACTGCTGCTTTAGATAGCAAGTCAGGTCGAGATGTTGTTAACTTAATGCAGCAATTAGCTAAAGAACAGAATTGCGCCATTTTAATGGTTACTCACGACAATCGAATTTTAGATATTGCCGATCGCATAATTCACATGGAAGATGGCCATCTGATTAAAGAAGTTTTGTAACTCTAAATAGGATGATCCTAAAAGTTTGTGTATTCCGCTTGTATCCAGGGTAACAACCTACTTATAACAAGGAGCCAGAGAAAACTGTGAAGGTCAGCTTCCACCATAGACGCGGCTAAACCTTCTCTTGGCAATGCACTGGCTCCTCCTAACTTCTAATTTGTTCTTCTTCAATAAAAATATTCCTGAAGTCTCAGGTAGAACACATCTGGAGTATGAGGTTATGTGTTCACAGGTAATAGAAAATATAAAAGTAGTTTTAAATAAAGTTATAGAAATGATAATTTATAGTAAGCAAAAGCATATCCTGATAAAGTTGTTTTAAAGTATTATATAAATCTAGCTTAATCATGCGATCGCTCATATTTATCATATTTATTTTATGAAAGTCATCTTCTAACTAATTAAAAATTCGTAATTATTGTATAATATGGTAAAAGATTTTGTTTTCTGCCTCCAAGAAGCAGCTTTATCCCTGATATTTAAAAAGTCTTGGACACCTAAAGAACCTTCAGAATGTTACGTGAATCCTCCTTGTGGATGTAACAATCCAGGGAAAAACCTCAAGTGTGAAGATTGTCCTTATCTTGAGGCTTGTCTATCTAATTGTAGGCTTGAAGCAGCTTATAGAAAGTAATTTTCAAGCATTTCTGTGAGTTTCTTCAAGTGATTGGTTGGAAACAACAGTTATTCTTAGCATTTTAAGACAGCAGGCTGGCAGAGTTGACATCTAAAAATAACGTTGCTTGGGGTTGCTGACGCAAAATAGAAGCTGGATAGTCTGTACTTATAGACCTCTGCAATATCTCCTTTACCACATGTGCTTTACGTTTTTCTGGCGCTAGGCAGAGAATTTTTTTTGCTGTACAAATCATCGGGATTGTCAAAGTAAAAGCGTATTGTGGCACAGCTTCTAAATTTGGAAAATGACCTGTGCTTACTTGTTGCAGACGATTCGCAGTATCCAGTTTCACCAGTTTTACACTATAAGGATCTTGAAAATCTGCTACAGATGGATCGTTAAAAGCTAAATGTCCATTTTCACCAATACCAAGACAGCATAAGTCAATAAGTTGTGCTTGCAGTAGCTTGGTGTAGCGATCGCATTCTGCTACAGGTTGTAATGTATCACCTTCTATATAGTGAAATTTCTTCGGCTCAACTCGCTGCTCCACACGTTCTCGCATATATCGCCGGAAACTTGCAGCATGGTCAGCAGCAATTCCTAAATATTCATCTAGATGAAACAAGGTAATCCGTGACCAATCTACACCACCTAATGTAATCAAAGCATCAAGAAATTTGAGTTGCGAGTTACCTGTTGCTAACAATACTGCGGCTGTATCCTGTTGCGCGAGAACGTCCTGTAAATACTTTTGAGCAATTTCAGCAACGTTCTGCGCCATTTCGACTTCAGAATTGTAAATCTGCACTAGTAAATCATCGACGCGAAAAATGTTTGTGGCGGCTAGCATGTGCTTACACAGAAGGTTGTCAACTTAATTCGTAATTCGTAATTACTACTTTTACAAGGAAATAACTTGAGGGTCGGTACTTGTCCGCTCATCAATTACTAGAGGTTTTAGGATTTAGCAGTTTCAGTTAACCTATGACCAGTTTAAAACAATCTCCTATTCTTTAGCAGGTTCGTTTAATTCCCATGTTTGACTGCTTACACTATCATCTGTCCCCCGCTTCCGCCAGAGATTAAAATCTCAGGCTAATAACTAAAGTCGTCTTAAGACGACTATTAACGGGTTTGAGTCCACTTAAGTGGACTTCTGCTATTAGCCTGGAAATAAATTTCCAGACGAGCGGAGAATGGAGGTTAGCGGACTCGAACCGCTGACATCCTGCTTGCAAAGCAGGCGCTCTACCAACTGAGCTAAACCCCCATAAAATTAAAAAGGCAGACTTTGTTCGCCCTTGTTATTTTAACTTATATTGTTCCTTTGTCAAAGAGATGAAGTCAGAAAACACCCAAGTCGTTGCAGCACTGTATAAATTTGTCAAATTGCCAGATTTTGCCCAAAAACGAGATTCCTTGTTGTCTTACTGTCAAGCGCAAGGTGTCAAGGGGACAATTTTACTAGCAGAAGAAGGTATTAACGGTACAATTGCTGGTTCGCGTCAAGCGGTTGACTCTGTTATTTCCTTTCTGCGTTCTGACCTCCGTTTTGCAGACCTAGAATACAAAGAATCTTATACTAATATCCCGCCTTTTGAGCGAATGAAAGTGCGGTTGAAACCAGAAATTGTCACTCTGGGATTGCCTGAAGTTGACCCGAATGAGCAGGTTGGTACTTATGTCAATCCTCAAGAATGGAATGATTTGATTTGTGATCCAGAAGTAACCGTGATTGACACTCGCAACGATTATGAGGTGAATATCGGTACTTTCCAAGGGGCGCAAAATCCTCAGACTAACTCATTCCGAGAATTTCCAGAATATGTTTGCCAGCATCTTGATCCAACTAAACACAAAAAGGTTGCCTTATTTTGTACTGGCGGCATTCGTTGCGAAAAAGCTTCATCCTTTATGCTTGCCCAAGGATTTGCAGAAGTCTATCATCTCAAAGGCGGCATCCTCAAGTATTTGGAGGAAGTCCCAGCAACAGAAAGTTTATGGCAAGGGGAATGCTTTGTTTTTGATGAGCGGGTAGCCGTTAGTCATGGTTTAGAAGAAGGAAGTTATGAATTGTGTCTCAGTTGTGGACATCCAATTTCTGAAGAGGATAAGATGTCTCCCCAGTACGAACAAGGTATTTCCTGTGCCTATTGTTTTGATAGCTTAACTGAGGAGAAAAGAGCGCGTCAGCAAGAAAAATGGCGACAGATACAGTTAAAGGGGAATGGGGACTAGGGATTGGGAATTGGGAATTGGGGAAGGGGAAAAAGGGGAAATGGAGAACCATCTTCTTATATTTAACGTTGTTACTTTGTATTTTTAATTCTTTAGCGCTAGGGTTAAACCATCTGCAATAGGTATCAAACTGAGACTAACTCGCATGTCTTGATGCAACTTTTGATTAAAAGCGCGGATCTTTTTGGTTCGATTGTCCTGCACTTGGGGATCTGCAACCCTTCCTGACCAAAGGACATTATCGATCGCAATCAGTCCACCCGGACGCACAAGTTGCAGCGATCGCTCATAATATTCATCATGCTTGCTCTTATCGGCATCGATGAAAGCAAAATCAAAAGTTTCCGCCTCTCCAGCTACTAGCAATTTATCTAAAGTTTCCATTGCAGGAGCGATGCACAGATGAATTTTATCAGCCACCCCTGCTTGCTGCCAATAACGCTGGGCGATCGCTGTAAACTCCTCACTCACATCACAGGCTATAACTTTCCCCTCTGGCGGTAACGCCAATGCCACCACCAAGGAACTATAACCTGTAAATACCCCCAATTCCAAAGTTTTCTTCGCTCCTAGCAACTGCACCAGCAACGCCAAAAACTGCCCCTGTTCGGGAGCAATCTGCATTCTCCCCATTGGATGCTGCGCTGTTTCTTGCCTCAATTGAGTTAAAATTTCTGGTTCCCGCAGAGAGACTGACAGTAAATACTCATATAGATTTTGTTCGAGTCCTAATGTTTGAGTTGTCATAACTAAGCAAAGAGCTAATTCTACAACACGCGATCGTTCAAACATTCTATGTGTAGAGATGTTGCAGACAAACACTTAGCTTGAGTTACTTGCCTAATCCCTTTTAATATTAAAAAATATTGTCTGAAAAATTTATTACTATTGCTTATATCAGGGGGGAGTATCAATGAGCCGTCCAATAATTCTTGGTATTGTCGGTGATAGCGCCGCTGGAAAAACAACACTAACTAAAGGCATCGCTCAGGTACTCGGCCCTGAAAATGTCACGCTCATCTGCACAGATGATTACCACCGTTATGATCGCCAACAACGTGCAGAAATTGGGATCACAGCCCTCCACCCCGACTGCAACCATCTAGATATTATGCAGCAGCACCTATCGCTGCTACGCACAGGACAGGCAATCCTCAAACCAGTTTATAGTCACAAAACCGGCACCTTTGAGCCGCCGCAGTACATCAAGCCCAATAAATTCGTGATTATTGAGGGATTGCTCGGTTATTCTACCCGTGCCGCCCGCGACGCTTATGATGTTAAAGTTTATCTTGCGCCTCCTGAAGAACTACGCGCCAAGTGGAAGGTCAAACGGGATACCCAAAAGCGGGGTTATACCGCTGAACAAGTGCTGGCGGAACTAGAAAAGCGCGAACCAGACTCAGAGCAATTTATCCGTCCGCAGCGACAGTGGTCTGATATAGTAATTAGCTTCTACCCGCCTACAGAAGAAGAGGATGAAACCAATGGACACCTAAATGTCCGCCTGGTACTGCGTCCAACAATTCCCCACCCAGATTTTACCCAGATTGTCCAATCCTACGATATTAATTCCCTCTCAGCGATCCGCCTTGGACTAGACCGGGATATGAGTAAACCCGTAGATGTATTGGAAGTTGACGGTCATGCCACTTTAGAACAGGTGAATAAGCTAGAGCATATTATATGTTCCGATATGCCGCATTTACGAAATATATGCGATCGCGAAAGTAATCCAGAACTAGGCAAAATTGCTGGTACAACTGGGGAGACACTCCAAAGTTACCCTCTTGCGCTTACCCAATTAATCATTACCTACCACATGCTTAAAGCTACGCAAACCTACCAATAACAAGCGAAGATAAAGGGGTTTAACTGGCTTGCGAACCGTTTGGTGCAGCCCGGTTTTGGGCTAGGCTACTGCTCGTGCGATCGCATTACTCAAATTTCAGATACAGAAACACGCCTTTCAATCAGCTCATATTCATCCTCTAGCAACCAAAGTTCAGCCTCTTCGTAAGTTGAACTAGTAAATATGACTTTATAACTTTTGGCGCGGTCATATACACGACAACTTCCTTCCCAACCATCAAGGAGTAACAACACATAAGGCGGTGACAGCATTGCATCAATCCAGACTTCTGCAAACTCCCAATTATTCTTTACTGAGTCGGGTGCGGGGAGTGACGTGGTATCGATTTTCTACATCAATTTTCACCTCTCTATAAAGCTACTATTACTCACCTTTAAGCAAACCATAAGCAAGAGTATTGAAAATACCGTTTCGAGTTCTCGTGTGTTGCCTCAAACACCCTTCTAGCTTAAATCTGTTTTTTTTAAAACCTTGACTGAAGCTGTATTGAAATCAAGAACATGAGCAGTTAGGCGAGTCACTTCAAGATTGTCAAACGCATATTGAACAAAAACACGCAGTGCATCAGTAGCTAATCCCTGCCCACAATATACTTTAGTTAGCCAGTAGCCAATCTCTGCTCTATGCACTTTCCCAACTTTGAAGTCATCTACCCCAACTGAACCAATTAAATAACCTTCAGCGTTGCGAAGCGCAAAAGATATTTCTCTTGCTGTTTCTCTCAAAAACTCAAGCCTACGCTTTATCCACCAATCTGCGGCAACTTCTGTGTATGGATAAGGGATGACAGGAATTGCATCGGAAATACTTCTGTCGTTGAGATGTTCCAAGTAAGCAGCTTTATCTGTGGGGTAAATGCTGGTTAAATGAAAACCGTCACGGATATTTAGTTCCATATCGGAGATATATGAATGAAACATTATTGAGCTACAGCGAGTAAATTAACACGGTTCTAATCTCAATTGTCACGCGCTTAACGCCACAGTAAAGCTTCACAGATAATCTTCAGCCCTGTCCTCACCGACTGATAAAGCCGCCTAACTTGAGATATGACACCTTACTAGTAATAATCGTTATTCTTGTGAAGGCAAGATGTACCGCAAGAAGAAAGTCGGTAAAGATTAAAGATTTTGTCAAATAAGAATGATTTGTAGAGTAAACAAGGGATAACTAAAGATAGTTATATCTAGGTAACTATTCTCTTAGTTCTTCTATGACTTATTGCCTCAGAATTGCCGATATACCCACAAATGAACGTCCGCGTGAGCGGCTAATGACCCACGGCCCCAAAATTTTAGCCACAGCGGAGTTAATAGCAATTCTTTTAGGCACGGGTCAAGGGCCAGGTAAACTGTCAGCTGTCGGTCTGGGACAATATATCTTGACCGAATTAGGCAAACACCAGCGCGACCCATTGGCAGTTCTCCGAGAAGTCACCCCCGCAGAGTTGATGCAAATTCCTGGTATTGGCCCAGCAAAAGCTACTACTATACTGGCGGCAATTGAATTAGGCAAACGCGCTTTTCAATCTCGTCCCCTAGACCGTACATTAATCGATAGTCCAGTTGTTGCTGCTGCTGCTCTCAGTCAAGATTTAATGTGGCAGACACAAGAACGTTTTGCAGTGCTGCTATTAGATGTCAAAAATCGCCTACTTGGCACACAAGTGATTACCATTGGCACAGCAACCGAAACCCTAGCTTCCCCCCGTGAAATTTTTCGGGAAGTTATTCGTCAAGGAGCAACGCGGGTAATAGTTGCCCACAACCATCCTTCTGGTAACATTGAACCCAGCCAGCAAGATATAGAATTGACGCGCCAATTATTAGCAGGAGCGCAGTTTTTAGACATTCCGCTGCTAGATCACCTCATTTTGGCCAATGGCAATCACCAGAGTTTGCGGGAGACGACAACCTTATGGAACGAGTATCCTCAAGGTGATTAATACAATTTTGGATTGGAAATTCTCCCCTATCTCCTCATTTTTCCTGTTCTTGATTGTTATTATTGTGCGTTAGCCATGATATAATCAGGAGTCTTGGGCGATTAGCACAGTGGTAGCGCACATCCTTCACACGGATGGGGTCACTGGTTCAAATCCAGTATCGCCCATTTTATGTTTTTTAATGGCTTAATTAAGCGTACTGCGACAACAAGTAGAAGTCGTGCCAAATGGTCAATCTACGCTTATGGTTTTCAATTATCAACTTATGTTATTTGTCAATTATCGCTGGGGATGATAGGCAAGAAGAAAGATACAGGTATATATTCTTAATTCTAAAGATTTAAGGCAATATATCGAATTTTATTATCATAAAAAACGTTGAATCAGACTTCTACACCAAGAATGCATAAGTGATCTTCTATTATTTGTTTACCTAAATGCATTGGATATGCTAGAAGAATATTACCCATAGACCATGCTGGTGAAAATCGTAAGTAGTGTGGCACTCGGCAAAGTGATTTTAGGCTTTCTTCCGTTTTTTGAAAATCTGGGTGAACGAAGAAGGGTATTATCTCTAGCATCTGTTGGTGCTTGAATGCAATATTCGCACCGGATTCAGAATTTTGCGAGTCGAGTATGTAAAGTTCGCGTGCTGTTGGCGTATCTTGTGCTTTTTGTGTTTCTGGTAATCTTCCAATCGAGAAATAATGTAGCAACTCAGGTATAGAGTTATCGTAAAAGCCACTTAAGCGAATGAGATCTCGTGCTGGAGAATTCTCATTCCAAGTTTGTCGATTGGTGATGTATTGGGTTGTCTCGTCACCAGTGCGGAAGCGAATTACTCCGAGTAAATTCTTAAGTTTGTTATGGTCACGAGGATATACACAAGCATGACCTGGAACGTGTTGGAAGTCTAAAACATCCTGCTTTGCAAGCAGATATTCATTTTTTAACTGGAACCAAGCTTGACCTCCATTTTCTTCACCACGCTCATTACGCCATACATCGGCTTCGATTAAGACAAGGGTAGGTTGTTCGCCTACTTTCGTCATGACATCCGCCGCAAATTTTGCAAGTTCTATTCCCTTTAACTGAACTGTTTTAAGATAATTGCGATCGCAACGTACCCGTGAGAAAATCTGTCCCAGTTCAATCCCCGCCTGTGCGTAAGGAATCCAATCTTGACTATGCGGAAATAACACATCGACTGCACCTGTTGCCCGCAAACGGACAGCCAAGGCATAGTGAATACTATCTTGACCTTGATTGGTTTTTCGGCGACAAAGGGCAATTACATCTAGATTCTGTGCAGTTTCCTTTGGTATTCCTGCTCGCTCGTAGACTTCTGAGGGTATTCCATAGAGTGCCCCAACCTGGCGTAGCGTTACATCCAGTACAGCATTCAGAATACGTCCTTCTGTCTTCTTGCTGTAAGATGGCGATGTATCTGTGCTTTCATCTTCTTTGTCAGATGATTTTGGTTTAACCGTTTGCACCATTTGAGAACTGATTTTTTCTAACACACAAGCTTCACGAACTGTTCTATAAATATTTTGTTTAGGATGAACTCCCTTTTTTTTCGTTTGTCCAATTTCAATAATTGCAAAGCAGTAAGGCTTAGTAGTAAAGTCAATTGAAGCAATAACCTTCTGTTTTAAAAAATTGCGCCATGCATCAAGCTTGATTTGATGTTGCTTGCGGATTTGTTTATCAAAGTCTTGACCATCTTTAGGTACAAATCCGGCTGTGTCGAGGGGTTTCAAAATATTTGCATCATCAATCCACACAGGTGATACTTTGATATGCTCTGGAAAATTTTCTTCTTCATTCATTAAGAAGGCATCACGCAACTTTTGGTAAGTGACATCATAGGTATCTCGCTCGCGCCACAGAATAAAAAGATGCATAGTTTTTCCTTGCAACGCCCGCTCAATAGCATCAGCAATGATCGTTTGTCTTTCTTGACGACGTTTATTTACACGTTGCTTAATTTCTTCTTCACTCAGCTTTTCTTTTTGTTGTTTTGTGAATGTTAGAGGCTTAGAAATATCTTCGTAATCGCGCATTGATAAGGGTGTTTTTTGACCAGATGGAGCAGGAATATCACTTTGCAATGGATCATCTGCTATCAAAACGCCATTTAGGAGATTTAATACTTGAGCAACGATATCACCTCGTTCACGCAAACTAAATCCAGGTTTAATGCTGTGTCCTCTTTTATGCTTTTCATGTTCATACTTGTATCCTTCAGCATGAACTAAATAATATTCATCTTTCTTCCAGTTAGAATTATTATCTAAATTACCGTATGTAGCAGGATTACAAAGAATATTTTCGGTTGTTTCTAATGCACGCGCTTTGAATGCAGCTAGCAGATTTGGCAATTGAAATTTCCACAAATTACTATCTTCTCTTCCATTGTTCTCAATGGTAAGACGTATCAGCGTTGAATCTACTTCGTAACCAGATAGGCGTTCCTCATTCATTCCCATCAGTACAGAGATATCACGACCATAATTAGTTTCGATTAATGGCTCATGAGCATATCGTTGGCAACTTAAATGCAAAAAAATCCACGGTTTAAGCTTGCCATTTTGGTTGAATCGCCCTGCTTGAGTCTGAACACGGAAATCTAAACGATAGACAAAATAACCTTCCCTTTCCTTGCCATAATCATCTGTGTACAATGCCGGAAATGGTTGACTGATTAAGAATAGTCCAGTACGACCTGAACCATCGCCTTGTACCTTGCGCCACTCGATTTCTTGCTCTCGTTGTCCAGAGCGAATAACACACTTTTTTCCATGCAGCAATGTTGCTAAGAAACTAGGAATTGCTTGGAATCCAAGCCCTTTTTCGACATTGATGTTTTGGATGAGCGTTTCTGGACTGATTGGTTGCCAATTCCAATTAGTGTGAATTATTGCGATGTTTTCAAGGAAGCGATCGCAAACACTATTTATCTGATCTGCTTTCCCTTTACCATAAAATTGCTCTGTCCACTGCTGCGCCCAAATGCTCACTAACTCATGTATTTGCTCAGGTGTTGGAACTCGCAGCAGATTTTCAACCGTTCCTACAGCTAAAGCTCGATAATCACCTGTATCAAAGTATTCAAAACCATGCGTCAAGGTTGATGCACAAGCAAGCAACCCATTGTTCAATTGCCGATATGGCGCACTCACCTTTTTTTTACGATTAGGCGGCAGAACCGCTTCTATGCTGTTACGAAAGTCCGCTATAATCTCTGCAAATGGAAACTGAAGTACCACAATTTCCAAATTTGTCAGAGCATCTTCCGCAAGACTCATTCGCGCAGGTAAAACCAAAGGATATGATGCATCTTTTTTAGGCATTGTCAATTCCTTTACGCAAAAAGCTACCAATAGAGGTCGTCGATTCTTTCCATAGCATCGGCAAGAGGTTTGTAAAGCGCATTTCCCACTGTGTTTTCCTCGCTGGCGTAGTCGCAAATTCGTAGAAGCATGGCAACCAAAAGGCTTGTCTGCTCTGTGTCCAGTTCAGAGAGTTCTGGATCAGCTTTCCTAGCAGCACTCTTGGGGGCCCAAGCTGCATCGACAAAATAACCACGAAATGGTACACCTCCACGCAAAAGACGACCAACGGCTTGAATAACTAACCCAGCAGTAGTTGCAGCTAGGTCGAACCGTGGAAAAGCCAGTAATTCTTGATGATCACGTAGAGTTTTATAGTAGGAACGTTGCTCAACCGATCGCCAGTAACGCGCCGCTAATTGGCGCACTTTTTCAGCACGTTGTACAATTCCATCTCCTTGTTGCCATGCTAGAAAGTCTGCTTTATCTGCCCACTCTAAAGCACGACGGTTCATTTCTTGAGCGATCGCTTGTGTATCATGTGGATGTGGGTATGGTCGAGTCAGAAAGTAAACAGCACCAAAAGCAGCTTTACCGTTGGCATTCAAAATATTGAAACCACGCCCGATCGCATTCATAGGAGCAACAAGAATCTTTGGGTTAATTTGCCCAAAAGTTTCAATATCTGCACGATTGAGCGCACCCTTATCGGTTGATTTAGGAAGTTCTCCTGGCTCATCATCCCAGTAAGTGTCTATATTGTCAGGGACTAGGTAATAAACTAAGTCCTGCATACTTGACCAACAATTGCGAATTTCGTTTGCTGCCCAACGAGCTTGGTCGTAAGAGTTTACCAGTAAGAGAAGGCGTTCGCGATCGCTCCAGTGGTTACTTAAATCATTTTCGCCAAGGTGCTTTAATTTCTCAAGTTCTTGTCCTAAATGGCCTATACCATTACTGCCAACGAGCGATCGCGCTATTTCCTGAAACAAGCTCATTTTGCGTCGTTCGGACATACCAGAAACGCGGAGAGGTTGGTTCTTTTGGTTGAATTGGGGAAGAAATTTGAAGTGGCTTTGAGCGATCGCATCTCTCGCCCCCTGTTCTGGCATTAAAACACCCTGCGGATTACCAACATGAAAGCTGGTAGAATCCGGTAAGTAGGATGTTCCAGAAAGTGATAGCACATTAGGGCCACGTTGACCATTAAAATCTGTGAATAAACGATAAAAGTTTAAAATGTAGCAGCGTCCAATATTGGTGTAGGCAAACAACGTCAGTGCATTATTGCTGCCTTTTTTGGCTCTTTTGTCGTCATCATTTCCTCTGGAGTAATAAGTGCCGAACTGTCGTCCGGTGGGAGGTAATGGCAAAATATTCAACATTGCAGCAGGCATTCGACGATGGGGTGAATCATCGTTGATTGATGTCGGTCGATTGTGCCATTCATAAAAGACAATTTGAGTGTGCCGATCCAGAAGGGCGATCGTCAGCGCAAATTGGAGACGATAAGCCAAGGTTTCAACAGTATCTACTGACTCTGCCTCATCTTTTTTGGTTGATTGTTGCGAACTTTGATTGCGATTCTCCAGTTCTGTTCGCAGTCGCGCTAAACGCCGTTCTGTATTTGGGAAAAATTCGATAATCCAGGCTCTACAAGCCCTGTAGATGTTCTCATCTGAAGCACTTTCTCCAGTACTATTGATCTCTTGCATAAGACGCGCAAGGCGAAAGACTGGATCTCGGTATGGGTCAGATGAAGGCTGCATCCGTAAAGGATCATCCTCGTTGAGTAGTGCATCAATATAGCGCACAATTGGCTGTACAAGCCGAGCATTTGCTCGTGAAAGCGCGTCAGATGTATCTGGATCTTCAAATTCTTCTAATCCAGCAAGACGACGAGCAAATTTGAATAGAAGAGAATTAGGTGTAAAGTAACCTCGTTTGATCCAATCTCGGAGAACTTGATGTCCAACCTGTTTATCGAGTAGGGTCAATGTTGCTGTAATAGCTTTTTGTGCATCACGTTCTGCACCAGTCCATCGCTGTGTTGATGGGGGCATAACACGGTTAGTTTTTGAGAATTGTTCTGTTTTCACGCCAATATCATCAAAAACGCCGCTATTACCGCCGTCAGTAAGAACCACCTCCTCAGCGTAGGTGTCATCAAACCACTTAATAACCGTCTCTACCTCATCAAAGACCACAAAATCTGATTGTTCGTTGACGAGTTCACCGATTTTGATCCGGCGCAACTCTAAATGACGGGGTAATCCTGCCATTGCCATCGCGCCAGGAGTTGTAATCCAAACACGAGCATTTGGCATATCACGGTAAGCTTGTTGGGATGGGCATTTATCAAAAAATGGACACAAATAGGATGAACCGAGGTTTTTACGTTGCTGCTGGCGATCGCTTTTAGGCATCTTTTTTAGATAATCACAGGGTTCAGTTCCCGGTTTGAGTGCTTTGTTATTTAAGAATTGTTTAACAAAATTCTGATTGAGCCGACCTTGTAGAGGGCAAGCAGTGCCTAGCCAACGCTCACCCCAGTGAGGCTGTCCGCGTTGCTGATGTTCTTGATAATCTTTTGAGGCTGAGAAACTCCGCAGATGTGCATCGCGTTTGCTGCGCCCCAAAATTGGCACTGCTACCGGATCATCATTCTCTGGATCGTTACAAAACCACCAGTTAATTTGGTTAGCTAATTTAATCGCTGATTGCACATCACTAACGACTAACGTAATGCGGCGATCGCAATGATGCCGCAGAATATTAACACTGAACAACTGCGAAACCGTGGTTTTTCCAGAAGCAACCATGCCTGCAATATTTGTAAAGCCATCTAGCTCTAGAATTTGCTCCTCTTGCGGAACCAGTGTTCCGTTTTCCTGAACTTTGTGAAAGTTAATTTTGCCAAACCGATCAATCCAGTGTCCCTTGACAGTCTCATGCCAGCCATATTGACGCGCTAACACTTCCTCTCGCTGATCAATCCATGCTGCATCTAACTCTAAATCTGAAAGGCCAAGCGAAAACGAACTACGACGACGAGATGTTGCAAACCAGGATAGGCGCTGTACCTGTGCATTTCGCACCTGCTGCTGCGTAAATTTGACTGGTACTATAACCGTCTCTTCTCCTATCTTTGCCTCAAATTGATAAGTGGCTCCAACTTCTACTTGTTTAACTTTGCGAAGCCGGAAATCTAAATTGGCAGTTAGACACCGTTCGTACAAATCTTGATTAACTGGATGGCGGAGATTTTTAGCAGCATTGATAATATAGCTATCCCAGTTTTGCGGAGTGAATTCGCCATAGTTACGCCAATCTAGAGGAATTCTTAGATAAGAACGCAGTGCGCCTAACCAAGCGAAACGGGCAGAAAATGGAACTATTTGGCGAGTGTTGGCGATCGCCCGACGTTCCATCTCATTCAAGTTCTCTAAGCGTGGATGTCTCAAAGGCATTCCACTCAAGATTGCCCAAGGTGCGGTAACTGACTCATCATCAAGTTCCAAATGCTCCATCAGAGCAAAGCCAAGCTCTACCTGAAGCAACAATTCAGCTTGAGTACTATCCAAACCTGCTTCCTTTAACTGTTTGAGGCGCTCTTTAAACTCAGTCGGTAGCTCAAATAGAGTCATCTGGCTCATTCGCTATTTCCTTACTTCAAGCACTCAATTTTATTGATCACCCGTTCCTGAAATACAGCATCGCTCAAAAGGTGGGTACTGCTTGGCAGTTTTATCGCCTGTTCACGAAGAATTTCGATGTAGTCCTCTCGTTGTTGCAGACGTTGAATAGGAATAACATAAAAGCTCTCGTCATAATGCAAATCGCCCTCACCGAATAGAGGTGTAAGCTTGGGTGCTAAATTGTAAGGATTTTGGTAATCTTTAATATCCACAGCCCAAGTTGCTCCATCACAGAAGCATAGCTGTAAGTCATAGCGATCAATGCCAGGGTAAAGATGTGTGGCACAAAGCTGATCTGGGTATTTTCTTTGAAGTTCTTTTAAAGTATGAAATAAGCGTATTTCAGGTAAACCCGGTAAACAAATACGCAAGTGAATACCAAACTTTAGGCGACGCAGTCCTTGTTGCCAAGTAATCTTTCTAACATACGGCAAATCTTGGCGATGGTCGTTGCAAGCACTAGGTTTAATGCCACGTAACTTTCCATACTTTTTAAACAAAGGGCCGCAGCGATCGCAATTCCAGCAAGGCTCATTTTCTTCACAATCTTCGTATAAATCGCCAACTTCTTCAATATCAATATGTCGAGTTTTGAAAAATACCTTGCGGAGCTGCGCCGGAGTTGTGTACCCATTTTCAATCAAAAATGACCGCAGCAAAACATATTCCTGTTGAATGCACTCAGGATCGCTATCATTGTTGTACAGTTCTTGCAACCGCCCCAAAATTTTGTAAAATTGATAATTTTCTATGGCAATCTGCTTAGTCGCAGCAGTGGCGAACTCAGGTATTTTGCCTTGCTCAAGCAGTTCCTCATAAAAGTATCGACTTGTTTCTTCACTCAATCCCCCTTCATAGAGTAGACCAAAATCAGAGTCGAACTCTTTTGGCAGTAAACTTCGTGGATACCATGTTTTCACAGGTTTTTCCAGTAAGGCTAAAAGACCAGTTAGAGTCCGCGGATATGGGACAGCAGTTAACTCTAGAGCTAATTTATTGAGGGCATAACGCAGCAGTTCAGGATATGGATACCTGCCATCTCGACGGACAAACTCTGCTAAACCAAGAACAAGACTATCAAATTCATTACTTCCCATTAGAGGTAATCCTTCATCTAGAGGATTTTCTCAACAACACGAAATTTTTCATTCGTGATACATTTGTTGCATCAACCGTACAATATTTATTGATAGTGTGTCAACCAAGAAACATTTCATTCTTTTGTGAGACAGGAGCAAAGGAATGGAAAGTTATCTAGATATAGAAAGGTTAGCAAGTCTAGTTCGCAAAAAACGCGGCAGCCGGGGACTGCGTGAAACGGCGACGGATATTGGTAATGTTAGTCCATCTACTCTTTCAAGGGTAGAGAGCGGCAAAATGCCGGACATGGAAACCTTTGTAGCACTTTGTAACTGGCTACAAGTACCACCTGCTGAATTGTTTAGAACCTCAAAGGAGGAGCAACTGGATACACCTGAAGCGATCGCTATTCAACTACGCGCTGATAAAAACCTTGATCCGGCGATCGCCAATGCTTTAGCATCCCTAGTCAAAGCAGCGTATCGCGACCTCTCTCAAAATGATGGTGAATTGAAGCAAGATCCTTAAAGATATGTCATTAATTCAAAGTCTACCGCCGGAATTTAGACAACGCTGTGAGGCGATCGCGACGGAACAACGAAGCTTACTTCGAGTGCGAGCGTTTGAAGCTTTATCCGCAGACACTCTAGCAGCTAAGTTAGGAGCAACACTTTTTACACCCGATCAGGTTCCAAATTTAGAGCCAGAGCAATTAGCGGTATTACTTGCTAGCGATGGGTGGTCAGGAGCGATTATAAGCGATCGCCCACTTTGGATTGTATACAACCCGCGTCATGCACCTACACGGCGTGAATCAAATTTGATGCATGAGATAGCTCATGTATTGCTGGATCATAAACCTGTAGGCTTTGATCCTGTAACCGGACTACCAAAACGTAAACAAAACAACGAAGATGAAGCAACTTATTTAGGGGGATGTCTTCAAATTCCTAAACGCGGTTTACTATGGGCAACACAACGAAAGATACTGTTACCTCAAATTGCAGTACATTTTGGCGCTAGTGAAGCGATGGTGCAGTTTCGCAGCAATGTGACTGATGTGCCTCTCAAATGCTAATACTATGTGATCTGTCAACGAACAGAATTCGTTTAATGCTTATCGATAATTGTTTTTGTCAAACTAATTAAACAAGAACAACTGCGTACATATGGTTTGATTCCTTATCAATTGAACATAATTCGGAACTACACTAAATACTTAATGTACTGAAACGCTTGTGTCAATTTATTAGTTAAAAGTAAGTTTATCTATTAACTGAAGCTTTGTTGATTTTGGAACTTTACTCTTAAATTAAAAACTGCTCTTGCTGAGGATAACAGACAAAAGCAGTTTTTAATAGCAATGCCCAAACTAAGAATTTAGGCATCCTCAAGTTCAAATTGAGCCACCGTAACAGCGTTAAAAGCAAAAGCAAATACTAAAGGCATTGGAGACTGGAGCCAAAAGGTAAAAAGAACAGCTAAAATTGTCCCAATTACTGCGGACATCGACCACAGGCGTTCCTCAAAAGTTAATCCTTTTTCGGCTTTAATTGTTCTAAGAACTTGAGAGGGAATTGGTTCAGGCATTACTCCGCCGGGAGGAAAAGCCCAGAAGTTGTTACGCCGTTCGACAAACAAATCTGTCCAGCCATTTTCTTGGCACCATGCCTCGATCCATTGAAGAGAGTAATGATTCATCATTGTCGGGGTTGTGAGTTCGGCTTGTTGAATTTGTATAGTTGGCGAAATATAAATATCTTGGAGATTCCTGACAAATTAGATGAGCGCTATTAAAGTGAATATCAAATTATTCTGCTTTGTTAAGCACATAAGACACATTTAATTACGCTCAAATATTGCTTTCCTTAATTAAAAGGCTAACAGTCGCTAGTGGCTATTTAAAATAAAAGACAATAAACTTTACTTATAAGAGAGAAAGTAAAGTTTTGTAAATAAATTAGCTATTCCTCGCTGCATCAACACAACTGTGCGTATCCTAAAAAGCAAATTATAAAATCAAGAATTGTAAACATATTCATGAGCGATTGCTTTCGATTATTAACTCATTGTGAATTCTGAAACTTAAGTTAATATTCAAATGCGATAAGCTGAAAATGCAGCGACAGGATACAAAATTGGCTAGCGATATGTTTTTGCGGCGATGGTTGGCGTTACTTCTGGGAATTGTAATATGGTGTGCGGCTCATCCCGCACTGGCAGTAGATTGGACTCATCCACTGTCATTTAGCAATGCAGAGTTGTCAAGACACGATTTTTCTGGTGAAAGCTTGCAAGCTGCGGAGTTTTCTAACGCTAATATGGAACTGGCTAATTTTGCAGATGCAGACTTGCGGGGAGCAGTATTGAGTGCTTCGGTGATGACGCAAGCGAATCTGCACGGAGCGGATTTAACTAACGCAATGGTTGATCAGGTAAACTTAACTAAAGCTGATTTGAGCGATGCAGTTTTAAAAGAAACTCTTTTGCTCCGCGCTATCTTTACAGATGTGAATATAGACGGTGCAGATTTCACTGATGCAATTTTAGATAAGGTGCAAATTAAAGAACTGTGCGGGAAAGCCAGTGGTGTGAATTCTAAAACTGGCGTAGAAACTCGTGATTCTCTAGGATGTCAATGAAGCGTGTTGGTATAATTGGTGGCGGGCAGCTTGCCTGGATGATGGGAGATGCAGCAAAGAAACTAGGTGTAAAATTGGTAGTACAAACTCCTAGTCAAGATGATCCAGCTGTGTCAATTGCCCAGGAAATTGTCTTCGCTCAAGTTGATGACGCCAGCGCCACAGAAATATTAGCGACAAAATGCGATGTCATTACCTTTGAAAATGAATTTGTTAACTTAGACGCTTTATCTCTGTTAGCACAACAAGATGTTTGCTTCCGCCCTAGGTTAGAAGCCTTGGCTCCTCTTTTAGATAAATATCATCAGCGTTGCTATTTGCGCGATTTGGGATTACCTGTCCCCCAGTTTTTTGCCCTCGACGAGCTAGAGCATCTCAAATCCAAAATGAGATATCTGAGCTTTCCAGTAGTCCTCAAGTCCCGGCGTCACGGATATGACGGTCAAGGTACTTTTATAATTCAGGACTTTGCTGCTTTACAACAAAAGCTAAATGAAACCGCAACAAAAACTTCAAGTCAACAACTTTGGTTGTTAGAAGAATTTGTGCCCTTTGAAAGGGAACTGGCTGTGATTGCGGCGCGTTCTGTTGATGGGGAGATTGTAACTTACCCAGTTGTAGAAACCCAACAAGAACAACAAGTCTGTCGGCGGGTGATTGCCCCAGCGCAGGTTACGCTTAATCAAGCAGTGGAAATAGAGGCGATCGCACACACTTTATTAAATAGCTTACAAGTAGTAGGCGTTTTTGGAATAGAGCTATTTCTCACTGCTGATGGCAAAGTGCTGGTCAATGAAATCGCCCCCCGCACCCACAACTCTGGACATTTTTCCCTTGACGCTTGTGAAACTTCTCAGTTTGAGCAACACCTTCGAGCAGTTTGTGGTTTCCCCTTGGGTAATCCTGCTTTGCAGTGCCTTGGTGCTGTGATGGTCAACCTCTTAGGGTACGAAAATTCTCAAAGCGACTACCAAAGTAAGCGCCAACAATTAGCAAAGATTCCCCAAGCACACGTTCATTGGTACGGGAAGAGTGAATCGCGTCCTGGGCGAAAGCTGGGACACGTTACCGTTTTGCTGGATAATCAGCACCAGGATAGATTGAGTGCGATCGCGATCGCCCAAACCATAGAATCCATCTGGTATCCCAGTTAAATTTTCTAGAAAATTCCCATATGGAATACACAGCATCTTTTAGAAGGCTATAATGAGTTAGTTGCACTACGACGTTGGTGACTGCCATCAAGTTTTTTGATCTATGCCTTTAAAGACAAGGGAATCAACTGTTCTCGTGGCAGTAGACCGGGCATGTACCCGGAAACTTTAAACGAGGAATTTAGGTTCCCACCTGGTTTAACCAGGTCATAAACTTAGGTAAAACGGCGTCGCGGTGAACTTAAAATTATTAGCTCCCAAAGTTAATTAGAACTTGGGAGCTTTAATTATTTAAATTAGTAAAACTTATAATACAAATAAGAAATTAAAAACAGAAAATATCAAACGAGGCGTAGTAAGCATTTTAGCTATATTAATCAAACAAATTTAATCTTCTGTAACTTAAAAGTTAGTAATGCCTGTTTATGAAAACAAAATCTGTATAAATTGATTCTAATTTAGGTATCGTTCAGAGTTAAGATGACAAAATTGCTTCAAATTGTGGTTAAAGCTACAAAAAATTGTCACAAAAACCAACTAATACAGTGTTTCCAGCCTCGGTTTTCCGACTCGACAGTGGTTTAACATTTATTCATCAAGAAATTCCCACTACCCCTGTAGTTGTGGCTGATGTTTGGGTGCGTGCTGGAGCTACCCTAGAGCCAGAACCGTGGTTTGGGATGGCACACTTTTTAGAACACATGATTTTTAAAGGTACGGCGACGCTACCCCCAGGAATGTTCGATCACAATGTTGAAAACAGGGGTGGCGTGAGTAATGCGGCTACGAGTTATGATTATGCTCATTACTCCCTCACAACAGCAGCCCCTTACCTGAAAGATACTTTGCCCCACTTGGGGGAACTGCTGTTGAATGCAGCAATTCCAGAAGATGAATTTGTCCGCGAACGAGATGTGGTGCTAGAGGAAATTCGTGCTTGCCAAGATGATTCTGACTGGATAGGATTCCAATCCCTGATTACAAGCATCTATCAACACCACCCTTATGGACGTTCAGTTTTAGGTAGTGAGCACGATTTGATGCAGCAATCGCCAGAAGCAATGCGCTGTTTTCACCGCACTCACTATCAGCCGGAAAATATGACAGTGGTGATTGTCGGGGGTATTGCTCAGCAGCCAGCCTGGGAAATGGTAAATGACTCATTTTCTGATTTTGCCAAACGTCCTGATTGTCCACAGTCTAAAAAAGTGGCAGAGCCAGCAATAACAAAAATCCGCCGTCAAAAACTGTGTTTACCACGCATAGAACAAGCGCGGCTGCTGATGGCATGGCTAGTACCAGGAGTAGAGGAACTTCGCACTGCTTATGGTTTAGATTTGTTATCAGTGTTATTGGCAGAAGGGCGGACTTCGCGTTTGGTACGTGATTTGCGGGAGGATATGCAATTGGTGCAGGGAATTTGCAGTAATTTTTCCCTACAACGAGAATCGAGTTTATTTACAATTACTGCCTGGTTGGAACCAGAAAATCTGGAGGAAGTTGAATCTTTAATTTGCACTCATTTGGATGATTTGCAAACTATAGGAATTAGCGAACAGGAACTTGCTCGTACAAGTAGGCTGCTGTGTAATGAGTACGCGTTTTCTACTGAAACGCCAAATCAGCTCACGGGGCTTTATGGCTACTACAATACCATCGCTCAAGCTGAGTTAGCAGTGACTTATCCTCAGCACATTCAATCGTTTGATACCCAAGAACTGCAAGAATTAGCTAAAAAGTATCTTTCACCACACAATTACGCAGTTACCGTACTTAAGCCTTGTTAGTCATTAGTCATTGGTCATTGGTCATTGGTCATTAGTCATTAGTCATTGGTCATTGGTCACTAGACAACTGACAACTGACAACTGACAATTGATAATTGACAAAGGACAAATGACAAATGACAACTTTGCTGCAAAATTCCCCTATCCATCGCACCGTGTTGAACAATGGCATTGTAGTGCTGGTGGCAGAAAATCCGGCTGCGGATATCATTGCGGCGCGAGTCTTTGTGCGTGCTGGTAGTTGTTGCGAAAACCGGGAAAAGGCGGGATTAGCGCATTTGCTATCAGCAGTGATGACAAAGGGATGTGATGGACTCTCTAGCTTGGAAATTGCTGAAAAAGTAGAGTCTGTGGGAGCGAGTTTGAGTACAGATAGCTCTACTGATTATTTTTTGCTGTCTTTGAAGACGGTATCATCTGATTTTGCTGAAATTCTAGCATTAGCAGGGCTGATTTTGCGATCGCCCACATTTCCCGAAACCCAAGTTGAACTAGAACGGCGTCTGGCACTACAAGACATTCGCTCACAAAAAGAACAACCATTTACTGTCGCCTTTGAGCAAATGCGGCAGGTAATGTACCAAAATCATCCCTATGCTATGTCGGTGCTAGGAGATGAAACAACAATGGGCAGTATAACTCGTGCAGACTTAGTCCAGTATCATCAAACTTATTTCCGTCCAGATAATGTGGTAATAAGTATTGCTGGTCGAGTCACACTAACAGATGCAGTTGATTTGGTAAAAAAAGTTTTTGGGGATTGGCAAATTCCACCACAAACGCTACCTGTACTAAATTTGCCTGACATTAAGGTAGAACCGCAACCAAGGCTCAAGCCTATACATACACAACAATCAATTGTGATGCTAGGTTACTTAGGCCCATCAGTGAGTTCTCCTGACTATGCCCCACTGAAGTTACTTTCTACCTACTTGGGTAATGGGCTTTCTAGCCGCTTGTTTGTCGAATTGCGGGAAAAGCGAGGCTTAGCTTACGAGGTATCTGCATTTTACCCAACAAGACTGTTTCCAGCCTCATTTTTAGTTTACATGGGCACAGCAGCAGAGAATACCAGTATAGCTCTAGAAGGACTGCGGACAGAAGTAGATTTACTATTTACTACAGAAGTATCAGAAAGTGCACTGCAATCAGCTAAAAACAAGATATTGGGGCAGTACGCCTTGGGTAAACAAACGAACGGACAAATTGCTCAGATATACGGTTGGTATGAAATTTTAGGCTTAGGAATTGATTTTGATAAAAAGTTTCAAGAGTTGATTGCAGCTGTTAGTGTTAAAGATGCCATCGCCGCCGCTGGTAAATACTTAAAGGAACCTTATTTGTCTTTAGTTGGTCAAGAAGAAGCAATTAATAGTGCGATAGCTTAGGGTAAATTATATGCGATCGCAATATTATCAGCTGTTTTCTCAACCAAGCGGCTGTACCATATAGCATCAGAAGTTTCCGGTGGAAATTCCATGAAAGGCAGCCTGAAAGCAAGTATCGTGAACTACTTACGCACACTAGACCCCACTGTAATTTGCCGTAGAATGGAAAACGGGCAACAAAACAGGTGGACAAAGAGCTCTAAATTTCTATCAAAGATTGAAATAGTCCTGTTCTCCTGTACGCCTCTACTCATTGGCTCAACGGCAGTTGCTCTTGGAGAGCCACCCCCTTGCGGAGGTTCCCTCAGTTGTGGGGAGTGGCGTGGAAACCCCCTTGGCGTAGCCTCTCGTAAAGAAGACCGCACTGCCTCCTTTGCTGTAGTGTCAATTGCAGCGCCACAAAAAATTGCCCAAGTAAGTTCTGGAGATAGCATTAACCGCCCTACTCTGAAAGTTGGTAGCCAAGGAGAACGTGTGTCTGAACTTCAAGCCGCTCTTAAACTTTTGGGCTTTTACTCAGGTGCAGTAGATGGCATCTATAACGATAATACGGCTAACGCTGTTTCCCGGTTTAAGCAAGCAGCTGGCTTGAGTCCAGATGGTATAGTTGATGCCAGTACTTGGCAAAGACTTTTCCCTAACGAACCGATAGTGACATCAACCACCTCTTCACCTCAGCCAACATTTAACTCAGCAACTAATTTTCCCGTTCCAACCCAGCCTAGCAATGTCACTAGAGTTGTAAATTCCAGTCCAAACCCCCCCAGACAACCTGCAAGTCAACTTGTGAATTCCAGTTCGGAGCCAAAACCTACTAACCCCAGACAAAGTACAACTCCAAAACCACAGAAACCACCGCGTCGTACTACGTCTACTACTGCGAATTCTAGCTCAGAGCCAAGGCCTGCTAACCCCAGACAAAGTACAACTCCAAGGCCACAGAAACCCCCGTCTCGTACTGCATCTACTACCCGTCAGTCAGCCAGACGTACTGGGCAGACTACACCAATTCAGCCAACCCCAAGTAACAAGCGAACCCCAGGTATTCAATACACCTCAGAAGGATGGCCAATTTTGCGTGTAGGAATGCGTGGTTCTGAAGTTACTAAGTTGCAAGAAAGATTGCAAAAGCTTGGTTTTCTGGATGGAGGTATAGATGGAGATTTTGGCGAGACAACCGAGGCGGCGGTGAAAGCCGCACAAAAGCGCTATGGTTTAGAAGCTGATGGCGTAGTTGGTGGCTCCACCTGGGAAATTCTTTCGCGGCGTTAGCTGTTGGCGTAGTCTTAACCATAGAAGATGGTCAGCCTTTCATAGAAGAGTTATCGAAAGCGGCGTGAGAACCTTTCTTATGACATTCTCTTCAAGCTACTTTGCCGCATGGGACATAGGAGGGCATCGAAAAGAGTCTTCAAGAGCAGAGTGCTGCTCTTGCAGAGGAGAAAACTCTTCTCCCTTGCTCCTTTTTCATGCCCAAAAACGTAGTTTTTTATTTTAGGGTACATCCTACAATACGATAAAGATACACCGATTAAGAAGTATCACCCAGTGCCACTGCTGAAAAGTTACATTACTTTTGGGCTGACAAAAGAGAAAGGCAAATATCGGAGTCTTAAACGGTAATCTTTGTAAGACTTACGCATTAACAGAGACAATCAAGTACGCTATGTGGATTTATCAGATGTTAAAGTTTTATTTTTGCATTCTTAGCAAGCAATGTCTAAGAACAGGCTATTTATGTGATGGTAGTCGCCAATAGTTTTAACACACATAATGGTTGGTCTGTATAGTGCGTAAGTCTTAGCCTGAGAGTGTTTCACCCCACATCAGGCAATAATGAAAGTAATTAAACTATTGTTAATTTATCTAAAAATCTTATGCGGCACTTTTTATTCACTTGGCTCGGTACTGCGGTGGCGTTATTGATCACTGCTAATATCGTTCCAGGATTCATTGTCAAGACTTTTGTGGCTGCCCTTGTTGCCGCTATTGTTATAGGTCTAGTTAATGCATTTGTTCGACCAATTTTACGTATTTTAGCGTTTCCAATTACCTTACTCACCTTTGGTTTATTTACATTTGTACTCAACGCCTTGACTCTTTGGCTAGCGAGTGTTTTGACTCCTGGTTCTGGTTTTGAAATTAAGGGTTTTTTACCTGCTTTGTTGGGTTCCATCGTGCTAGCGATTGTCTCTAGCATCATCAACTATGTTTTGAGAGTGGTTGATTAGGAAAATAATAAAATGTAGTGGGACGCCAGAGTAAGAACGTAGACGCCATACTCGTCTCTACAAACTTCGTCCTTTATCTAATTGTTGGGCAACAGCTACCGTCACCGCGCCTAGTTGCTCTTGCAACCGGAAAATTTGTTTAGGAACTAAGCAAGCCACCCTCAATACCTCTGTATTTGCAAAGAAAGGAAATGTTAAGGACGGGGTAAGTTGAGAAGCCGCCAGAATAGCAGCTGCTTCTGCTACGCTAGGAGTTCCCACTGCTTGATCAATGATTGTGGCAGGGTTGGGGACAGAAACGGTGCAAAGGATTTCCGCAGAAAAGGTTTTTAAAGTCCAATTGCGTAGGCGGCAAATTTCTAATAAGCCAACTTCTGAGGCTTTAGTGTTTATGGTAGCAATACCTGCGATCGCACTTTGGGAAAGTTGGTTTTCTTGAAATATTTGCCCAATTGCTTTATCAATCAATTGTCCAGAGGTTCCCCGTTGACAACCAATTCCCACCCACAAAAGCTGCTGATGTAACTGCACTTGGTGCAATTTCTCATTCACTACAGCGTTTCTACCAAATTTAATTTTTTATTTATTGTTTCTTTGAATATTCGCAACAATCCTGGAAATAGCCTCAAATCAACGTTTTTTAAGGACTTGCTGATGTTTAGCGTTCAGTATGATACATAAAAACTGATCTTTAGAATACTTTTCCCTCCAAGTAAAAACTATATTTTGTACATAGCACAGTAGGAAACGCCAAGGGGGAGACAAGGCACAAGGTAAAAGGTAAAAGGTAATTTCCTTCTAAGTTTTTTATCCCTTTCTATCCTTGTGGCGCAAGCATTTTGCCTGCTCTCTTTTGGTATTCCAATTTTTATTCTCTCCGCCGCAGCAAGCTCACAACAGCTGCGACGGAGTTTTGCTCTCTTCATCTCTTACTTTTGGACTCAGATCTCTTTTACCTCCTTGGTATTTAAGTTAATAACTTTCATTTGATTATTTGTCAAGATATTTTTGAAAAAAATTCTCTAAAATTTTTCTTCAACAAACATGCCTGTATATTTTATACTTATTACCGCAAATTTATTTCAATTATACTACACAAAAGTTACAGAACTATTTTAGCCTCATCATCCCAAAATTGGCGTTTAGACTAAAACAGCTATATACACATTCTGCACTAAAGTGATAGGCGATCGCCGCGCCTAGATGTAGCTCACAAATTACTCGAATAGGTTTTAGGCATTACCTATTCAAGTAATTTGTCTAATCAGTCAAGCCTATCTTCGCAAGCTACGGGGGTCTAGCGCATCTCTTAATCCATCACCGAGTAAGTTAAATGCTAGTACTGTGAGGATAATTAGCACTGCTGGCGGCCAGATTAGCCAAGGTTGCAGTACCAAAATCGAAGCATTGCTTGCTAAAGAAAGCATATTACCCCAAGAGGGGTCTGGTTGCTGAATGCCCAAGCCGATTAGACTTAGTATTGCTTCTGCGCCAATAAAGCTGGGAATCGCAAGAGTAGCAGAGATAACTATATAAGTAGCTGTTTGCGGCAAAACGTGGCGGAGGATGATATAAAGTGGGTTTCCACCCATTGCACGCGCCGCTTGGACAAATTCTCGCTCTTTTATTGATAATACCTGTCCGCGAATTACTCTTGCTAAACCAGCCCAGCCAATAACCGAAGTAATCACGACAATCAGCAAAAAGCGCTGGGTACTACTTAAACCAGCTGGTAAGACTGCTCCCAAAGTAACCAAAAGATAAATACTAGGGAAAGTCATTAGCACTTCTGCCAAACGCATGATGATGCTATCGGTTACACCTCCAAAGTAGCCGGAAATTCCACCTATCAACAAACCGAGGGGATAGGTAATGATAATACCAAAAATCCCAATAAACATACTAATGCGACCACCATGCAGCAGGCGACTAAATTGGTCGCGGCCTTGATCATCAGTCCCTAAAAGGTTGAATTTTGCTGTGCCTATTGCGCCAAACAAATGCCAGTTCAAGGGAATACCGGGAATAATTGTGACTTCATCCCAGCTGGGAGGTAATGGCAAACTCACTTGCAACAAACGGTATTCTGGGCCAGAAACAAACAAACGCAAAGGTGAGGGTTTTGTGAAGTCTACAATCAGTTTGCGATCGCCTGTTTCTAGGTTTGTGTCTCCTTGAGTCGTCGGATAAATATGAGGCCCGATAAACTGCCCTGATTGAGAAGCCCAGTATACCCTAGTTGGTGGCAGCAGCGAACCATTGGGCTGAGAAGCATAAGGGTCGTAAGGGGCCACGAAATCAGCCGCAATTACTGCAAAATAGAAAACTAACAGTAAAATTGCTCCAAATCGTGCCAAAGGATTTTTCTTAAGTCGTCGCCACCAGTCCATAATTTGTTAATTGTCATTTGTCATCTCTTGCAAAATTCTGATCAGAGGAAGCCTCTGCTTAGACTTTGCGCTTTGTCATTTGTCAGTTGTCAAAGGACTAAGGACTAATGACAACTAACTAATGACTAATATTTAAGCATGTAGCTGCTCAACTAAATACCGCTGTTCTTCCTGTTGTTTTTCGTGTTCTACGACAAACACGTTTGAGTATAAATTAGCAAGAATTTGTTTTCCTTGCTGTGTTAGTGATAAGTAATGTAGTCCATCTTTGATATAAGGATAGACACCATGCCAGTAAAACTTGGCATAGTTATAGCGTAAATCGGCAGGCGTTTGATAACCCAAAACCTTATTCATACCTGTTTCTTCAAACTCGTAGAATAAAGAAGTAATTTTCTTTAAATAACGCGGATCACTTAATTGCCCAATTAAATCGGCAGCACGTACTAACCCTGCAAAACTATTTGTATCTTGATGATCCTCTGCTCTAGGTACGGGGAACCGAGTCCATTCAATATTGCTCTTAATTACCTCACCATCTATCAATTTGTGACCGCCAAAACGTTCATCAATAAATAGCTTAGCCCTATCTACATGATATGGTGTCAGACTGGCATCAGAAGCGCCGGGAGTTAGAGAAATCATTCTGTCATTTTTGCCTGTGGCATACAAGCCTGATGCTTCCCGGTCTTGTCGGCAAACTCCCTTAACATAGCCAATATCATGGCATACTAAGGAAATAATAAAGTGCAACCAGTCTTCACTAGATACACCACCTTCTCTAATGTGTTTGCCACGTAGAATTTCTTGACCTACAAGAGTGACTAGTACAGTGTGTTCAACATTATGATAAAGGGCGTCACTATTAGCAATGTTTTCCAAAGCCATGTTGCCAGCCCAAGCTATAATATCCTCATATTCGTTTTTTAAGCAGCCATAGGTGCGACGATAACCTTCACGAATTTGATTTACAAAGGCGTCAATTAAAATTTCAGTGGCATTGAACATATCTGGTTACTCAAGTAGATAGTAATTGTTTACTGATTTTATTGATTGATTTCAAAATTGCATAACTTAGGTTCGTCCTTGCTGGAGTTTAAGACAATACAGATTGCTCATTTGTAACTCAGGTATAGGTGTAGACGCTAGTTTTCTGTATACTTAGATTGCATGATAGACTTGTTTTCCTTGTGGCGCAAAGCTTTAAAAGGGATTGTGGAGTGAGTAAATTCAAGAAAAGGCTAGTATAGCAAAAGACATTACTGCTGTATTACTCCAATTGCATAAATGTACATTAGCTTAATCAGTTTTTCATATTTAATCAGTGGTTGACGGTGATCTAGATACACATGCTGTGTGACTTAGAAAGGGTAGGGTGAGCAGGTTATTTATATAAATAAATTATCGATTTTAGTATAAAAAAATACTTATAATTGAATTACAAACTCAGATTTGAATCATGGTATATACTGAAGAAAACTGTATAAAATATCATCTTTAAAGTACGAATGTATTAACTAAGCTCATTTATTAGCCCTCTTTTGTTACCTTCGGCAGAGAATAATCTGAAACACCCATGTTTAAATCTCTTTTCAACAGAGGAATGTAAATGACAAAGTTGGAATGCGATCGCATAATTCATTACTTTGTCTAGTTTTCAGAGTGGGGGCAGTATTTTTCTCTCCTCGTAGTAACAAAAGAGGGATTAAAGCGCGCTACTTAATTGAGTTTTTCCAGCTACCATCGTCAGCAAAATCAAGCCTTGGCAGTAAACTACCAAACTTATTGCTAACGAAAATGAAGTTATTAATCTGCCGCCTACCAGCGAAAAACCTGCTTCTTAAAATCAGTAAGTTCGCAAATCAGTGATATGATAACTATTGGTTTAAATAAAGCCAATAGCTATCTGCGGGTGTAATTCAGTGGTAGAATGTCACCTTCCCAAGGTGAACGTCGTGGGTTCGAGTCCCATCACCCGCTTTGACGAAAAGCTTTATCTAATGGGCGATTCAAGTTTTTTACCCGCTTTAGAAAGCTTTTAATCATTAAAATTGTTTTGTCCGTTACCAACAATACCTAAGACATTCATCGGGGAAATTTTCAGGTGATCTAAAGCTTGTTGTATTTTTGAAGAATCTGTTTTATCAATCCTTACTACTAATAAAATCCCATCAGTATTTGGTGCTAACAAGCTAGCATCAGCTAGTCCCAGCAGGGGGGGTGTGTCATAAATCACTAAGTCAAAGCTATTATGAAAATCTGCCATCAGGCGTTTCATTTTTTCAGACGAGAGCAACTTTGTGGGATCAGGGGGTATGGGCCCAGATGTGATCACAGATAATTGGCTCATGGAAGGAAACTTCCGAATTACTTCCTCTGGTGGCAAATTTGTAGAAATTAAATTACTCAATCCCCAGAGGTTATTTAACTCTGCAAGGGTGTGAATTACAGGTTGACGCAGATTTGCATCTATAAGTAGCACTCTTTGCCCCATTGTTGTAGCTATTTGAGCTAGATGGAAGGCAACTGTAGACTTGCCATCACCAGACACAGCTGAGCTAATAATGATAGAACGTATTTGGCGATCGCAACTGAGCAGTTGAATGTTTGTATAAAGTAACCGAAAAGCTTCTAGAAATTTTACAGAATGGTTGCTGTAGTCTTGCTCCGGTATGATCGCCAATCCCAGATTACTGTCATGTGGCAAATCTGAGATTCGTACTAGAGGAATATTTCCTTTGGAAGTAGAGGATTTACTAATCTGGAGCTGCTTTTCAAATGGAATATTTCCCAACAATGGTAGTTTCAGCTTGTCCTTGAAATCATTAGCACTATGGTATGTATTGTCAAGTTTTTCAATCAGTAAGGCGATACCAATTGCCAATACTAAACTTGTGACCAATCCTACTATTAAGTTTCGTTTAATATCAGAAGAAGTTACAGGTTTTTCAGGCTGAATCGGTTTCTTAAGCAACTGCCATCCTAGTTCTGTTTGGGATACTTGAATTTGGAGGTTTTCGCGGGTAGATAAAAACCTATTTAGGCTCTCTGTAGTAATCTGTAACCTTTGCTGTAGTGCTTTATATTGTCTTGCCAGTGCTGGTAATCTTTTGCGTTTTTGTTCAAGCCTTTGTATAGTTTTATCTATCTCTTGTATTTGCACTTCTAAAGTCTGAACTTGAGCACCTGTTTCTGAAAGTTTTACATCCAAAAAGCGCTGCGCTTCATTCTGTAGCAAAGGCAATAGGCTGGCGCGTTTTTCTTTCAATGTTTGGATAGTAGGATTGTCTTGTTGCAGACGTGTTGACTCCTGAGCAATCAGAGAATCTAACTGACGAATCTGGGTGAGTAACTGCTGATATAACAAAGCATTGTTCAGTACAGCAGCGGCTCCATCTTTTCCCTTTAAAATATCAACATTGGAGCGAGTTTGCCCCAACTGCATATCAACCTTTTCTCGTTGCTCAGACAAAGTTGCGATTTGCTCATCAATCTGTTTGGCCTCGGCTTCTGGATCGTTAAATTTATAATTTAGCCGAAAAGTTTGCAATTCTCTTTGGATTTGATCAACCCGACTTTGCACAAAAGGCAGTTGTTTTTCAATGTAATTAATCCCCTGACGTAATTTAGTTTGCCGTCTTTCCTGGCTATACTCTATGTATTCGCTAGAAATTTTGTCTAAAACTACTTTAATCTTCTTGGGATCGTTACTACGATACCTTACCTCTATAATCTTGGTTTCACCTAAACGATTAATCTGCAAAGCATTAATCAAATTATCATAACTGATGTCTGGATAAGATACTTGCAACTGTTGAATCAGGCTATCCATCAGTTCAGGACTTTTGAGAACCTGAATTTGACTATCATAATCTAGACCACTGGTTGTAGTTGAGTTAGTATCTTTGACGACATCCACCACTTTGCTGTCATCATTTACAGGTTCCACTAAGAGCTGAAAACTGCTTTCATATTCTGGTTGCTTTTGGTTAAACTTTAGACTAACGACAAAAGTTACCATTACAACAGTAGCTACCCCAGCAATTAGTAGCCCTCGTCGTCTCACAAGACCAAGAAATTCACGAAAGCTCCAATTATTTCCCGAATCTTCACTTCCCAGAAAAGGTTGTGGCTGGAGAGATGTCGGTACAGAGTTACTACTGCGGTCATAACCTGAAAATTGATAAGAATTATTCTCCATTATTTATTGATACTTATTAATTAGTATTAAAACTTGGTAATTAGTCATCTAGAATTCTGATCATTGCTTGAGAAAATATTTAATATCCAACAACTCAAAGCTTAGTTAAACATCATACTTCTAACGGTTGAGGCTTTCCTAAAACTGCAATAACTTTATCAAAGTATTGATTGTAACCTCATAACATTTAGTTTCTTCTCGTTATTAGTAAATATATGAAGCAACTCTTTTTAATGTATTGAGTAGTTAAAATTACTTACTATACTTAGAAGATTACTAGCGATGCCTACGTTATGCGTAGCCATTGGCATTCAGAAGAAACTTTTTGGCTTACTGTTTTATAGATAAATCATACTTCACTCTTATCTGAATTAATACATTAGTTTTATAAGTCTCATGACAAATGTCAGAAATATAGATGAGTTTGATAGATCGATTGTGATATTACGGTTATTACGAATTACTTATAAATAGTTTTAGTATTTAATGTTGCTAAAATATTCAGTATTATATTTAAATTTATGATAGCCTTTAAAAAAGGCAAGTTCCATCAAAGATAAATCAGTTGCATTAATAAGTGATTTTTTGTACAAAGTTATATTTTATTTTGTAAAGAAAATATATCAATAGGAGTATGAATTTTTTATAAAGATTATATGTAAATATGTTGATAGCACATGAATTTATAATGAAGTACGCAAGTAAATTAGAAACATGATATTCTAATCAAGTATTGGATGAAATAAGCAATTAAAAGCACAAAAACCTTAAGTTTTTGTGAAGGTTTGTTAATTGTTAATGACATCAAAAACGTAGTTTTACAACTGGAATTGTTGTTTGGAAACAATCTGGGAGTCGAAATTGCATTTACGAAAGGAGGTAAAAGTTTAAAGCCTTGCCCCCGTCTTGAAAAGTTTCCTACGGTAGGAAGCTCGTTTACATAACTTTTCGCTTGTGGGCAAAAAATCCTTATATTGGGGAGCAGATTGAAGCCTTGCCTCGTACTTGGCTTAGCTAAACTACTGCTACCATAAAGAAGGCAGAAAACAAGAGGCAGAAGGTTGCAATAAGTGTAAGCTGTCGTTTGTTGCTTGCCCGCTTTGTCAACAGTTCTATACTGATTGCAGGACTCTAAATTCAGAGATTTGGAGTCAGATTTCAACCCTTGTGTACAAGTAGTCACGGCAGAAGGTAGAGTGCAGTATTTCTCATGCCTCCTGCTCTCTTTACCTTTCTAACTAACGTGGGCGATCTACTATTACTTATCTTTCATGGGCAGGTTTTTAGAGCAGTGCCTACTTTTTGAGTTTTAGAATCACAATGCTCATCTGCAAACTTAAAACTACGTTCAATAATTGAGAATTTTCCCAATTATTTTTTGGCAACCTAAATATCTACCCCTGAAAGTTGTTCTCTGTTCCCTTTCATTCAAACATAATCAACAGAGACTAATGATGTAAATAAATAAAACAAAATTAAAATTTGATTTGCAATTACTGTATATATATTAATCTGATAAGTAATTGCCTTTAAAAGTCTAGAGAAGTAAGGAGCGAGATAGAGGAAACTGCATTCCTAGCAAAGATTTTTTGTGAATAAACAGAATTCTCCTACTCCAATTTATTCTTTGATTTAGGATTCGGTTTTTTGCTATGGGACTCTTATTTGATTTTTGAAAAAACTCAGTATGCATCTTTTCCCTTCTTTCGTGTTCCCTGTATCCTCACTACGTAAGTAATTTCATCAATCAAATCAGATTACTCATAGTAAATTTAGTAAATAATTTTCTCAACTTACCTCTTCGGAAACGTAGGTAGAGTTCAATTGTTTTCTTCGCATATTTTTTTGTGCTATCTGTGTGATTTCAATCACATGGCTTGAAGAGATACCTGTATGTATATGCATAAATATTTTTTACACCTGTTAATTAATACACTAACCTGGAGCGGATTGACGATAGTTATCAAACCAGGTGGGTTTGTACGTGAATTAATGGCTTCAGTAGCCCTCTCAAGTAAGATTTATACTGTAGGACACAACCGATGAGACTTAATGAATGGATTAATCAAAAATTGTTTCTATCCATTTCTACTCAATTAGAAGCGAGAGATCAACATTCTTTCAAGACTCAGAAGTCCTTGAAATTGTCTGTGATCACGCAGTTTTTTCCCCCGGACTATGCAGCTACGGGACAGTTAATAGAAGAACTAGTGAGGCATTTAGACCAACAAGGAATAGATGTTGAGGTTTTTACCAGTCAACCTGGGTATGCGTTTAAGTCAGCTAATGCTCCATCTATTGAACGTTTAGGTAGAGTCCGAATTCAGCGATCGCGCACAGCTCAACTTTGGCCTGGACGAATTCGTGGTAAAGCCATCAATGGTGTCTTATATACTTTGCGTGCAGCACTCTATCTGATTAGAGGCTGGCGTCGCAGTAATCTATTGTTGTTGACTACAGCTCCCCCATTTCTACCAGTCATTGGATATCTAGCTTATATCTTTTTCCGACTTCCCTATGTCTGTATACTCTATGATCTATATCCAGATATTGCGATCGCTCTAGGGGTCATCTCAAAACATAATTGGATGACGCGGTTCTGGCAAAAACTCAATCAACAGATTTGGCTTAACGCCAAGGGGATCATAGTTCTGAGTCCTGGTATGAAACAGCAAGTCGTGGCAAATTGTCCACAAATAGCTGATAAAGTATCTGTGATTCACAGTTGGGCAGACCCGGAATGGATTATGCCAATTGCCAAGCATAAAAACTGGTTTGCTTGGAAGTATAACCTTGTTAAAAAATTTACCGTACTATACTCCGGTAATATGGGTCGCTGTCATGACATTGGTACTATCCTGCAAGCGGCTCAATATCTGCAAGATGAGCCAATTCAGTTTGTGTGCATTGGCGGTGGAGCAAAGCGCAGCGAGCTGATTGAGCAAGTGAAGCTATTGGGATTGAGCAACTTCTTGTTTTTACCGTATCAAGATCAGCAAGTGCTTCCCTATTCCTTAACTGCTTGCGATCTATCGCTGGTGAGTGTGGATGCATCTACAGAGAGTTTGGTCGTTCCTAGCAAGCTGTACTCAGCTTTAGCATCAGGACGGCCAATAGCAGTGATTTGTTCACAAGATTCATACTTAAGAGAAATGATTGCAGAAGCCAACTGTGGCGGCACATTTGACAATGGAGATGGTCATAGTTTAGCTCAATTTATTCGCTTACTCCGTAATGATCGGCAGCTAGGGGATCGTATGGGTAGGGCGGGTCGTCAATATTTGCGATCGCATTTCACACCAAAAATTATTTCTAAACAATACCTTGATGTTTTGCATAAAGCGATATTGGCTGAAGGTACGGTAACTATGTCAGAAAGCCATACAAAGTAAAAGTTTGTATTTTCCAAAATTAGATAATTCAATCAACTTTTACTTATTAATAGCTGAATATAAAGATTTTCTGCTGTCGTGCTCACTCTATTTTTAACTGAAAATTGCAAATATGAGGTCTTTGCTTATGCCAGAACACTTTAAATAAAAGCTTACTACATACTAGGACGATCCAAAGGAGAGTAACTTATCATTAAAAATACCCAAAAAGCATAATTCATCAAATTTTTGACTTGCGTGTAACAGCATTAGCTATAGTTACGTTAAAGTCTTGATACAAAGGCGTTTTAAATGTCAGTTAAATTAAAATAAGGTTCTAAAATAAGCATTTTAGAGCTTATTTATGATTGGCAACATTTAATGCAATATTTTATGTTAAAAATCATGCATTAATATCGGCAAAATATGTTATATTGCTGTATGTTGTAAACAAGTAAATATCATTATGTTGTAAAAATAAAAAGTTATTTAGTTTCAACAACTAACATCTATTGAAAAAAGCCAATTAGAATTTGCTCAATTAATTTGATCAAGTTGATTTACATTTATCAACCAAGTAACTCTGATAACAGAGTAATTGAATAATTTATTTTTTATCCGGGAGATGGGCTTTGATGGTCTTATTGATCTCAGTCCCTCCGATACAACCTTTTTTCATCGTCTATTTGATGTGGGAGGTCAAATTGCAGAGAAGGTGTGAGCGAAATCGGAAACGTTCAAAACGACGTGATATCTACTGTCCATATCACAGTTGCTATATTGATAGCGTCAGTCAAAAATATCAACTGTTTGCCAATCAACCAGGACAGTTGCAGCAACGAGGTATAAGTCGGCGGAATGCTCTGATATTAGTATCCAATCAAAGTAGCGTGCCGCTAGAGGGAGAATGGTTAGAGGCTTTTTGGTGTGACGAGTGCCAGCAAACAAGATGGTATCACGTCCATAGGTGCGATGAGCGTACCTATAAACTTTCATTAGCCCCACGAGAGCTTTGGCAGCAAGTAACAGGAGTAATTAATCCTGAAGGAAACCCTTCTGTAGGAGAATTTACTCGCAGACAAGCCAGACTACTTGGCTATAAAAGTATTCAGGATTTCCATCTTCTGGGTCAAAATTAAAAGTCTTCAATCAATACTTAATAACTAGTCAAATGACAGATTCTCAGCCGGAATTACTGATTGAAGCTGGACGTACAGAGCAACAGTATTGGAAAGACCTGTGGCGCTATCGTGAGCTATTATATTTTCTTGCTTGGCGTGATATTCTGGTGCGTTACAAACAAACCTTTGTTGGTATAGCCTGGGCACTTATCCGACCATTTTTGACGATGGTGGTGTTCACAGTAGTGTTTGGTAATTTAGCGAAATTACCTTCGCAAGACGCACCATATCCAATTTTGGTGTTTGCTGCTATGCTACCTTGGCAATTTTTTTCCAATGCTTTGGGTGAGTGCAGTAACAGTCTGATTAGTAATGCCAATTTGATATCTAAGGTCTACTTCCCACGTCTGATTGTACCTATCAGTGCAGTAACCGTCAGTTTTGTTGACTTTATGATTTCTGGCATGATTCTGCTAGGGTTGATGATTTGGTATAATTTCGTGCCTAGTTGGCAGATATTAACGCTGCCGTTATTTATTATTATTGCCTTTGCTGCTTCTATGGCAGTAGGGCTGTGGCTAGCAGCATTAAATGTAGAATACCGAGATTTTCGCTATATCGTGCCATTTATTATGCAATTTGGGCTGTATATATCACCAGTAGGGTTTAGTAGTAGCGTTGTGCCAGAAAAGTGGCGTCTACTTTATTCTTTGAACCCAATGGTGGGGGTAATTGATGGTTTTCGCTGGGCTATTATAGGTGGGAATTCAAAAATTTACTGGCCGGGATTTATATTATCTATGGGATTGGTTATCTTTTTGCTGATCAGTGGTATCTGGTATTTTCGCAAAATGGAACGGACGTTTGCTGACGTAATTTAGGAAGGAGCAAAGCAAATGTCTGATACTGTCATTCATGTAGATAATCTGGGTAAAAAATATATTATTAGTCATCAGCAAGAAAGTTCTGGCTTCTATCGCTATAAGGCTCTGCGTGATGTAATTGCTGATGGAGCTAAATCTCTCACTCAAAAATTTATCAAGCCTGCGGGTAAAAAAGTGCCCAATCCCAGTCGGGAAGAATTCTGGGCACTGAATGATGTGTCTTTTGAGGTTAAACAAGGTGAAGCTATTGGTGTCATTGGACGTAATGGCGCTGGGAAATCAACACTATTAAAGGTTTTGAGCCGCATCACCGAACCAACGACTGGACGCATTGCCATTAAAGGGCGAGTGGCAAGCCTATTAGAAGTAGGTACGGGGTTTCACCCAGAACTAACTGGGCGAGAGAACATCTACCTCAACGGTTCTGTTCTAGGTATGAGTGGAGTTGAAATTCGGAAAAAATTTGATGAAATAGTTGCTTTTGCCGAAGTAGAGAAGTTTTTAGACACACCAGTAAAACGCTATTCTTCTGGAATGTATGTGCGCCTTGCTTTTTCTGTAGCAGCTCATTTAGAGCCAGAGATTTTAATTATCGATGAAGTTCTAGCTGTGGGCGATTCTGCTTTTCAAAAGAAGTGCTTGGGAAAAATGGAGGATGTAGCAACCAAAGAAGGACGCACAGTCTTATTCGTTAGTCATAGTATGCAAGCGATCGCCCAACTAACAAAACGTTGTATTCTACTTTCCAAAGGTCATATTCAGTTTGATGGCAATACCAGCAAAGCTGTGCAATTATATCTAGCTGGGCATAAAGATGATGCAGTACAATCTGCGTATTATCAAGCACCCACTAACAAAACTGGCAACTACATAGCTTGGGCAAAGGTAGATACCTCAGAGGGACAAGGTATTCACTGCTGGGGAAAACCAATTACGTTTGAGTTCGCTTTTCACATCGAAAAACCTCATGAAAGTCTGCGTTTTTCCTTTCAAATAGTCAGCGCTTTGCAACAGCCAATTGCTATTTTCTGGTTTTTTGAACAAGATGTGCCGTTTCAGCGAGAAGCAGGAACTCATATTCTCCGCTGTGAAATCCCTAAATTACGACTTTACATGGGTTCTTATACCTTAACAACATGGTTTGCCGAGCGTAGCAGCGAAACGCTATTAGAAAATCTCAGAGAAATTTGTCAGTTTGAAGTTAGTATGCACCAGATTGAGAGGCTAGATTATCCTTGGCAAGGTGATGAGTGTACTTACTTAGAAGATGCAATTTGGAAAACAATTCAATAATTGCATTAGCACTTCGATTATAAATGTAAGTTTCCTACAGGATTTGATCAAATATATTGATCAGCAAAAAAATATCAACAGGTTGATTATGCCAGTAAATGATGATGTAAAAATAGGCAGTAACGTCAAGATTTTCCATCCTAATTTAGTTAACCTCTACGACTGTGAAATTGGTGATGAGACAAAGGTTGGTACCTTTGTGGAAATTCAAAAAAATGTCATTGTTGGTAGTCGGTGTAAGATTTCATCACACAGCTTTCTTTGTGAAGGCGTCATCCTTGAAGATGAAGTTTTTATTGGTCATGGAGTGATGTTTACTAATGACCTTTACCCCCATGCCGCTAATGAAGATGGTAGTTTGAAAACCGATGCCGACTGGTATGTACTCAAAACACAAGTTAAACGCTGTGCCTCTATTGGTAGCAATGCTACCATCTTGCCAGGGGTGACTATTGGAGAAAAAGCCATTATTGGGGCTGGAGCAGTAGTTACTCGTGATATCCCTGATTATGCAATTGCAGTGGGCGTACCTGCTCGTGTGATTGGCGATGTCCGCGATGAAACAAAGCTCCCACACGAAGGAACACGCAATTCAATCTTAGAAATATCAACTACTAGTTTAAGTTAAACAACTAAAGCTACTTTCCTCTCAGCCAAAGTTAGGAACCTAAGTAAAGAATAAAAGATTGGAGATTTTTAGGCCATTTCAACTCATAAGCTGACTCAATAAAAGCTTGTAAAACCTCAATTTTTTTCAGGTTAAAGCCTAATATTATTAAACTCAAAAGCTACCGTTATTTTTTGAATAGCAGCACTTTGTAGTTCACAAAAAATAGATTCTGATTAGTTAAAACCAATGGAAAGTAATATTAATATCGGTGTAATCGGTTATGGTTACTGGGGGCCAAATTTAGTCAGAAATTTCTCGGAAATTCCAGGAGCGCAGGTCAAAACAGTCAGCGATTTTAAACCAGAATTGCTCGCAAAGGTGCAGGCAAGATATCCTAAAATTAATGTGACGACAGATTGTCGAGACATATTGACAGATCCGAAGATTGATGCAGTAGCGATCGCCACACCTGTTTCTACTCACTTTGATTTGGCCTTAGCTGCATTGCAGGCTGGCAAACACGTGCTCGTAGAAAAACCCATGACCACCACCTCAGAACAGGCGATGCGCTTGATTGAAGAGGCAGAAAAACGTAATTTAGTACTAATGGTGGATCATACCTTTGTCTATACGGGTGCTGTACGCAAAATGCACGACCTGATTGCCACTAATACTTTAGGGAATGTTTACTACTACGATTCTGTACGAGTCAACTTAGGACTTTTTCAGCATGATGTGAATGTCATCTGGGATTTGGCAGTTCACGACCTCGCAATCATGAACTATGTATTGCCATTTCAACCTTATGCTGTATCCGCTACAGGCATCAGCCACATACCTGGAGAACCAGAGAATATAGCTTACTTGACCTTATTCTTTGAAAATAACTTGATTGCTCATCTTCATGTCAATTGGCTAGCACCGGTAAAAGTTCGTCGCACACTGATTGGTGGTAGCCAACGCATGATTGTTTATGACGACTTAGAACCTAGCGAAAAAGTCAAGATTTACGACAAGGGAATTACTATTAATGGCAATTCTGAAAGTGTTTACCAGATGATGATTGGTTATCGCACAGGGGATATGTGGTCGCCCAAGTTAGATATGACAGAAGCGCTGCGGACAGAAGGATTGCATTTTATTAATTGTATTCAACAAAGCGATCGCCCGCTTACCGATGGAAAGGCAGGACTGCATGTAGTGAGAATTCTAGAAGCTGCAAGCCAGTCTTTGAAGAAGCAAGGTCGATTAATTGAACTGAATATAGCAGAGGTAGCGGCATGATTCCATTTGTAGACCTCAAAGCTCAGTACTTGAGTATCAAAGATGAAATTGATAGTGCTGTTTTACAATTACTGGCAAGTACACAATTTATCTTAGGGAATGAAGTTAAATCTTTAGAAGAGGAATTTGCAGATTACTGCAATGCTGATTATGGCATAGCTGTGAATACAGGTACTAGCGCCCTCCACTTAGCGTTACTAGCTGCTGGTATCGGTGCTGGTGACGAAGTAATTACCGTACCTTTTACTTTCGTAGCTACGGTAGCAGCAATTATTTATACCGGAGCCACCCCTGTTTTTGTAGATATTGACCCTATTTCTTACACCATAGATATCAACCAAATTGAAAAAGCTATAACTGATCGTACAAAAGCCATTCTGCCTGTACATTTGTACGGTCAATCAGCAGACATGGAACCTATTCTAGAAATTGCTCGCCGTTATAATTTGACTGTAATTGAAGATGCAGCCCAAGCTCATGGGGCTGAGTACAAAGGGCAGCGGTTAGGTAGTATCGGCGACATTGGTTGTTTTAGTTTTTATCCAGGTAAGAACTTAGGAGCCTACGGTGAGGGTGGGATGGCAATTACCAACAATCCTGAATATGCCCGTACTATGCAGATGTTACGCGACTGGGGACAAGAGCGCAGATATCATCATGTTCTAAAAGGCTATAACTATCGCATGGATGGCATCCAAGGAGCGATTTTACGGGTGAAATTACGCTACATTGAAGCGTGGACAGAAGCCAGAATCACACATGCAGCTAATTACGATCAACTCCTGGCAAAATCTAGTCTGACTTTACCTAGGGTGATGCCTTATAGCCGTCACGTTTACCATGTTTATGCAGTGCGAGTGCCCGTAGGGCACGCTACGCGAACGCCACAACGAGATGCTCTGCAACAGAGCTTACAAGAGCAAGAAATTCAGACAGGTATTCATTACCCAATTCCTGTCCACCTCCAGCCAGCTTATGCTGATCTGGGTTATAAACTCGGAGACTTTCCGCACTCAGAAGCAGCATCTAGGGAAGTGTTATCTCTACCGATGTATGCAGAACTGACAACAGAAGCACAAACTCAAGTCGCAAAGGCAGTAATTGCCTCATTATGATAGCTGAGGAAATTAATGTCTGAACCAGCTATGACTAAGATCATCAAAGCTGTCCACGGCTTAAAGGAATTGCAGTTAGACCCTGACTTTGAAATTCAACTAGCAGCATATCTCAATACTCAGTATGAACTCCAACCATTAATTGAATTGTATGCACGCTTTGCCATTAGTGATGGAGAATTTGATGCGCTGATGCGACGAACCATTTGGCGTGCAGTAGCACGTAAATTCGGTCATGGAGTTCGCATTGGCAGTGGTGTAGGTTTTAAACATCCTGAAACATTTGAGATTGGGAATCAAGTATTTATTGGTTCCCAAAGCTATATTCAAGGGCGGTTCGATGGTACTTGTATTATTGGTAACAACGTTTGGATTGGCCCGCAGAGCTACTTCGATGCCCGTGATTTAATTATTGAAGATTATGTGGGATGGGGCCCAGGAGCAAAAGTACTGGGTTCCACACATACCGGATTGCCAATTGATGTTCCTATCATTCAAACAGACCTAGAGATTAAATCAGTAAAAATTGCAACCGGAGCCGATATTGGCATGAACGCAGTTATCCTGCCTGGGGTAACAATTGGTCAAGGAAGCATTGTTGGCGCTGGAGCCGTTGTCACTAAAGATGTACCAGCATTTGCGATAGCAGCTGGTGTACCCGCCAAGTTTTTACGCTGGCGGGAAGGATATGAACCATCAAATAACACTTAATAAATATGCAAAATAAACGAATTTTAATCACAGGTGGTGCAGGCTTAGTTGGCTCCCATATTGCCGATTTATTAGTCAAGGAAGAAGTTTCTGAGATTATCATTCTTGACAACTTCACTCGTGGACAACTGAAAAACCTCGCTTGGGCAAAAGAACACGGCCCTTTAGTAGTTGTAGAAGGCGATATCCGGGATCAAAAACTTCTTGGAGAAGTCATGCAAGGAGTGGATATAGTCTTTCATCAAGCAGCAATTCGGATTACTCAATGTGCTGAAGAACCGCGTTTGGCATTGGAAGTTTTGGCTGATGGTACTTTCAATGTTTTAGAAGCAGCAGTAAAAGCTGAGGTAAAAAAGGTAGTTGCTGCTTCATCAGCATCAATATACGGTATGGCGGAGGAGTTCCCCACAACTGAAGCTCACCACCCTTATAACAACCGGACAATCTACGGTGCAGCCAAGATTTTTAATGAAGGCTTATTACGTAGTTTTTATGATATGTATGGGCTGGACTATGTAGGGTTGCGCTACTTCAATGTTTACGGCCCACGTATGGATATTTACGGTGTCTACACTGAGGTGTTAATTCGTTGGATGGAGCGCATCGTCGCTGGACAACCACCCTTGATTTTTGGTGATGGTAAACAGACAATGGACTTTGTATACATCGAAGACATTGCTAGAGCCAATATCTTGGCAGCCAAAACAGATGTCACTGATGAGATTTTTAATATTGCTAGTAGTGTAGAAACCAGTTTAAATGACTTAGCCTATAGTTTGGCTAAGGTGATGGAATCAGACTTGCAACCAGAATACGGGCCAGAGCGCAAAGTCAACCCCGTGCAGCGGCGACTTGCTAATGTGAGTAAAGCTAAGAAACTGCTGGGTTTTGAAGCACAGGTGTCGTTAGAAGAAGGATTGCGTCGGTTGGTTAATTGGTGGCGCGAACAAAAGCTGACAAAGGAAGCAAGCAATGTCTGAGAAAATCCATTATGTCCCGATCGCCAAACCGTGCATGGGTGAACCCGAAGCTGAAGCAGCTAGCCGTGCTATTATGTCCGGTTGGGTTACACAAGGGCCAGAAGTTGCTGCTTTTGAGCAGGAATTTGCAGCTTATGTAGGAGCCAACTATGCTTGCGCTGTCTCCAATTGCACCACAGCATTACACTTAGCGCTGTTAGCTGTAGGTGTGCAACCTGGGGATGAAGTAATTACTGTTAGCCATTCTTATATTGCTACCGCCAACAGTATCCGTTACTGTGGGGCGATACCTGTGTTTGTGGATATTGAACCTCAAACATATAATATTAACCCTTTGTTAATTGCAGATGTGATTAGCGATTCCCTTCGGGATAGCTCCGCTTCACGCACCCGCGCCATTCTCATCGTCCACCAAATGGGGATGCCTTGCGACCTCAAAGCCATTTTAGATGTTGCCCATCAACATAATCTACCAGTAATTGAAGATGCAGCTTGTGCGATCGGCAGTGAAATTCTCTGGAATGGTGAGTGGGAGAAAATCGGCAAGCCACACGGGGATATTGCTTGTTTTTCCTTTCATCCCCGCAAAGTGATTACCACTGGTGATGGTGGAATGCTTACTACCAACAACCCCGAATGGGACAAACAATTTCGCCTCTGGCGACAACATGGGATGAGCGTTCCCGACACCGTACGTCACGGGGCAAAACAAGTAATCTTCGAGTCATACCCGATGTTGGGCTACAACTACCGGATGACTGATATCCAAGCAGCAGTTGGACGAGAGCAACTCAAACGCCTATCGGAAATTACTGAACGTCGGCGTTATTTGGCACAGCAATATCAGCAAATGCTGGCAGATGTACCAGGCTTGAAATTGCCCACAGAGCCAGATTGGGCAAAAAGTAATTGGCAAAGTTACTGTGTACGCTTACCAGAAAAATGCGACCAACGGCAAGTCATGCAAGTGATGTTAGATGCTGGGGTGGCCACAAGACGAGGAATTATGTGCGCTCACCGCGAACCTGCTTATCAAATTGAAGCTTGGTTGTGTGGGAGCAGAGAATGCCAGTGTGAAAAAGCAAATTGCGATCGCCTTTGTGAGAGTGAACAAGCCCAAGATCGTACTATCTTACTACCCTTGTTTCATCAGATGACTCAACACGAACAGGACTATGTAGTAAAAGTTTTAAAAATGGCTTGTCAGGTTTAAAGAAAATAATTCCTTTCGTAGAAATTGCTTTTAGTCAAGTTCATCAAGTATTCGTCGAGCAGCTTACTCCAAGGCTGTTCAGTGTTCCTAATTAAGGAAGTGACTTTTTATGACCCGTAGTAATTAAATTTTATAGGCAATAGCTATGACTATCCTCTTTACCAATCAAGTACCGAGCATTGCAAATTTCACTGATAGCGTTCCCTACGAATTAGGCATGAAATTCCGCAGCGCTACTGGGGGACAGATTACCGCCATTCGCTTCTGGAAAGCTCCTAGCGAGACAGGAACTCATACTGGCAAGCTTTGGACGGCAACGGGAACCCTATTGGCAAGCGTTACCTTCTCTAATGAAACAGCTTCCGGCTGGCAGGAGCAGCTTCTAGCAACACCAGTTAACATTCAAGCTAATACGACCTATGTAGTCTCCGTTAACGTAAATGCTTATTATGTCGCCACTTACGATCAACTGGGCAGCCCCATAGTTAATAGCGATCTTAGCTCAGTGGCAGACGGTAATAATGGGGTGTTTAATGGAACACCTGGAGCTTTCCCAACCGGTTCTTACCGCAATACTAACTATTTTCGTGACATCAACTTTGTTGCTGTTGCCCTGCCGACTATTACTAAAGTTAGCGGCGACAATCAGACTGGTGCAGTCGCAACTACCTTACCTAACCCCTTGGTTGTTCAGGTCAAAGCCAGTGCTGGGAATCCCCAATCTGGGGTCACGGTAAACTTTGCCGTTATCAGTGGCGGGGGGTCAGTCTCGCCCGCTAGTGCAGTAACTAATGCTAGCGGTCAGGCTAGTACTACCTTAACGCTAGGAGCTAGTCCTGGTGCAACAAGTCCTGTAACTAATAATGTAAGTGCCACGGCAAGCGGAATAGGTAGCGTTACTTTCTCAGCCACAGCTAATCCATCAGGAAACGCACAAACAGTTTTGACGACTCAAGTACCGAGCCTTGCAAATTTCACTGATAGTGTTTCCTATGAATTAGGCATGAAATTCCGCAGTACTAGAGGGGGACAGATTACCGCCATTCGCTTCTGGAAAGCCGCTAGCGAGACAGGAACTCATATCGGTAAGCTTTGGACGGCAACGGGAACCCTATTAGAAAGTGTCACTTTTACTAACGAAACTGCTTCTGGTTGGCAAGAACAGCTTCTAGAAACGCCAGTAAACATCTTATCTAATACAACTTATGTAGTCTCTGTCAACGCAAATAGCCATTATGTGGCAACCCAAGATGAATTAGCCAGTTCTATCGTTCAGGGGGATCTTAGCTCAGTCGCAGACGGCAACAATGGGGTATATAATTTAAACCCCAATTCTTTCCCAACTGGTTCTTACCGGAATACTAACTATTATCGCGATATCGCCTTTGTCGTCGGTAGTAGCTTGGTTAAAGTTAGTGGAGACAATCAGATTGGCACAACGGGATCAGCGCTGCCCAATCCCTTAGTAGTGCGAGTTGTAAACGCTCAAAATAATCCTCAGTCAGGGGTAACGGTGAACTTTGTCGTTAGTAGCGGTGGGGGGTCAGTCTCACCCGTCAGTGTAGTAACTAATGGTAGCGGTCAAGCAAGTACTACCTTGACCCTAGGGCCAGTTCCTACCGCACCCGGAGGGGTAGTAGTAACCGCGACAGCAGATGGCATCGGCAATGTCACCTTCTCTGCTTCAGCAACTCCGGCGAACCCCAATCCAATCTATTTGGAAAACCTCAATCCCGGTACAACTAACTGGAAACTTGTTAACCGTGGTAGTGGTGAGATTGCTGGCTACGCCTCAGCAACCAGTGTCAATAAAGGGGAATCGCTAGACATCAAGGTTTCTCTTGGACAAGCTGGACAGTTTACCATTGACGTATATCGCTTGGGCTACTATAGTGGCACGGGCGGCAGGCTGATGGCGAGCAGCGGCTCACTCAATGGCACAACCCAATCCGCCGCTACCTTAGACCCTGATACCCGCTTGGTCGAGTGTAACTGGACAACATCCTACGTCTTACAGGTAGGCAATAACTGGACTAGTGGTATTTATATAGCAAAGCTCACTGATCAGGCGAGTGGCAAAGTAGCGCACGTGTGGTTTGTCGTCCGTGATGATAGCAGCACTGCCGATATCTTGTTCCAGAGCGCCGTTTCTTGTGTTCTGGCTTATAACACGGTCGGAGGTCACAGCTTGTACAACTTTAACAGCAACGGCCCAAGAGCTTTCAAGGTTTCCTATGACCGGCCCATATCCCAGGCAACTTCTCAAGAGTCCTACGAGGCCGACACACCCCTGCGATGGGAATACAATATGGTGCGCTGGCTGGAATCTCAAGGTTACGATGTTACCTACACCGACAACATGCAGGTTCACACCAACGGACAAAGTTTACTCGATCACAAAGTATTCTTGTCTGTGGGTCACGATGAGTATTGGTCTAAGGAAATGTACGATGCCGTTGAGGCTGCTCGTAATGGCGGAATTAATTTGGGATTTTTCTCTGCCAATACTTGCTATTGGCGAGTAAGGTTTGAAAATTCCACTCTCGCTGCTGGGCAAGTGAAGCCCAACCGGGTGATGGCATGCTACAAACAAGATTGGGCATCAGATCCAGTCGCCCAGCAGCAAGGGCCATCAGCAGCTACTAATAAATTCCGCAGCGTTCAGAACCAAAGGCCGGAAAACGCTTTGTTAGGAGTCATGTACGGTAGCGACCTGGATCTCTACGGTGGTTTTAATTTTGTTGTTACCAACAGCAGCGATCCTTACTATGCGAATACGGGACTTCAGAATGGGGATCAGCTGGCTCTGTTAGTAGGCTATGAATGGGATTTTATTGTTAATAATGGGTCAACTCCTCCCAACCTCGTCATGTTGTCCCAGTCACCAGTCCAGCCTGCTGCCTTATTGCCAAACTTTGACGAACCGCCTGGAGAACAAGCCCTCCCTGCCAACCAGGATTTTACCAAAGCCCACTCAACTCGCTACACCGCTAGTAGTGGGGCTAAAGTCTTTGCCTCTGGCACGATTCAGTGGGCATGGGGTTTAGACAGTGCCGATGTTAGCCCAGCGCGGGAAGATCTTCGCGTCAAGCAAATAACTGTCAACATCTTAGCAGACATGGGAGCTAGACCCCAGGCACCAAATGCAAACCTGATTGTTCCCTAAAGCATCCCACAAGGAGTAAAAGAATGACACCACTGCAACGCCGACAATTTGCCAAGTTAGTAGCAGCTAGTTTCACTACCACTGTTGTTGCCGACCTCTCTAGTAAGGCGCTTGCTCAGAAGAGTGAGCCGAGCAAGGAGGTTCTTTATGGAATAAATCTCCTTAAGACATCTAATAGTCGAAACCGGGAAGACCAAACTCCGCCAGTAGAATTAAACACTGCTGATCTGACGGTAGGAAAAGTTATTTCTGCTGAACTGCTAGATCTGAAGGTTCTTTCTAAGGTGAATTTGCCAGTTCTATCTGTTGAGAATCTGTCACCTGTACCGAAAAAACCTCGGGCTTTTTTCTTACCCGACTCTGATCGAGTTACGAAAGCGATAGTGCTTGGAGATAAAACTGTTGTAATTTCTACTGTCTCTAGTACAAGAAATGGTTATTTCAGTCATCTCATATCTGCTATCGGTGGTGCTACTAACCGTCAATTCAGAGCAAAAAAAATTCTCGGCTTAGAGAAATCTAATCAGACTGTTGAAAGTTTGGTCAGCCTTCCCAATAATCAAATTCTGTGCTTGGTTGGAAATGAAGGCATCCCACCTTTTGCTTTCAAAACACTCGATTACAGAACAGGTAAAATTATTTCTAAAGATGAACTGGCCCTACCTCCACTACCACTCACTCATCGATTCGCTAACCTATGCCAAGATCAGAAGGGAAATATTTTCGCAACTGAGATTGGCTCAGAAAATGTTCCCATTTTAATCACGATGAACTTGCAGGACAAAGCCATAGTTACCGGCAAAGTCAAAATCAAGAGACTGGCCCCACTGACCGTTGAAGGACGCCCTCTGTTCAACGATGTTAAAGACTTGGGCTTCTCTGCCTCTGGGCAATTGTATGCGCTTGCTGCTGACAAGAATGGCAAAAACAATGCCTTGTTTACCGTGGACGTGAAAACTGGCAAAATGGGTCTAGTTAAGAGCTTTGTCGCGGAAAAGTTTGCGTTCTCTCTCTAATGTTACAACGAAGCTTTGAATAATCTCCTGCTGTACATTCTTCCATGTTCATGTGGAAAATAGATGAAATTCAGAAGCATCAACTTTTGAATGAGAGATGTAACTAGATGCGATCGCGCGACGGTTTTGATTCGCGCGATCGCTTTAGTAATTGCTTTTTATTAAAGGAATAAAGCGCTCAGAGAATCTAATGCTAACTATTGAGATTAATGTTATTTTTTAGATCTAATTATCGTATCAAGCTTTACTGAATATAAGCATAAAGTTCTAAAGTGTAATAATTTAAATTCTTATACTCCCAGCTTTTACGTTCTTGTATGAAGCTCATTATATATGTTCACTCAGCAATGCCGATATCCATTACAGCTAAGCAGAATTTAGCAAACAATTGTATGCAAAAAATAGCTAACCATACACTCCAAACTTTGCATAAAGAAGGCTACCACCTAATTCAAAAACGTTTCGATGTGTTCCGCAGTCTTGTTTCACAGACAAAAGACTTAGTAGAACGCAATGATTACAGTGCAGCAGCCGTATATGCGGAAATTGCCGCTTTATACGCGACTTTTCAACATTGCGGTCTTTTTGTTAGCCCAGAATTAGAGCAACTTCTGCTCACAATTGGACGAAAGGTTATACCAAACAACATTTGTTCTTCCAATTCAACTGCTTTATTACCTGGAACACCAAATAGAGTACTGCATATCGCTACCCATCTTCCACCCATTGGTGGACATGCCAAAATGCTTTATCGTTGGATTCAGCAGGATAGTGAGCGGATACACTCCATTGCTATCACTCGACAGGGACTAGATGATGTGCCCAGTTTTCTGAAAGAAGTTGTAAATAATAGTCAAGGCAAGATATATTCATTAAGTGAAAGCATTGGCAGCATTATTTCTTGGGCAAAACGACTCCGAGAAATTGCCACATCAGCAGACTTGGTTGTACTACATACCCACCAAGAAGATGTTATTCCTATTATTGCCTTTGCTAATAGGGAGCAATCTCCACCAATTATCTACGTAAATCAAGCCGATCAATGCTTTTGGCTAGGATATAGTATTAGTGATGTTGTGGCTAATCTCCGCGAATCTGGTCAACGTCTCTCACAAGAGCGCAGAGGTATTGCAGTGGAGCGTAACTTACTACTTCCTATTATTTTAAATTCTATTCAGAGAAAGCTTTCTCGCACAGATGCAAAACAGCAGCTTGGTCTTGCTGAAGACAGCATTGTAGTGCTTACCATAGCTAGAGCACTTAAGTACAAAACAACAGATGGAATCAGTTATGCTGATGTACATCTTCCTGTGCTGCAAAAATACAAGCAAGTGATTGTGATTGCCATTGGTGCAGGTAACAACGACGAAGATTGGTCGGTAGCCATTGAGCAAACACAAGGAAGAATCAGAGCACTGAATGAGCGTCAAGATACCAGTATTTTTTATCAGGCTGCTGATATCTATGTTGACACGTTTCCCTTTGTCTCGAATACATCACTGTTGGAGGCTGGAAGCTATGGTTTGCCTTTGGTGAGCCGCTATCCATTTTCCGATGTATGTAGCATAATTGGCGCTGATTCGCCAGGACTGACTGGCAATCTTATCTATGCACGGGATCTTGAAGAGTACACAGCAATCTTGTCAAATTTAATTGAAGATCTGGAATTCAGGCTATCTGTTGGTGAAGCAACCAGAACAGACATAACAGAGATACACATGGGCATAAACTGGCAACAGTCCCTAGAAGATATGTACTTCCGTGCTGCCACTCTGCCTCGCGTATCTATGATGCCCACAACAGATCAGATGTCTAGCAATGAGCCGGACACCCTATTAACCCGTATTTTTTGCCAAAAAGACATTGATCTTGACAGGATAATTCAAAGCCGTATGAGGAAGATGCCATTCAATTACCGTTTGCACAACTTAATAAAGCTGATAAAAATACATGGTTTTAGTCGCTTTGACTCGTTTAAATGGTTTACCTTATTGCTACCTGAGTGGTTTTACTCTCGGATGAAAAACTTGTTGTTTTGAGCTTAATATTAAGCAGTAATATCAATTTTAGATTGATACTCAAAAACTTACAATTTTTCACATAATATAAAAACTGATAATTTAAACACAGTTAGTTTAGTTGATATATAAACTATTATGAAAATTGAGAAAATTATTACTCTGGCTAATAATAAGGTAAGACTGCGCTTTCTCGCAATGGAGCGTTCCTTACGTGCAACAGGTTGCCAACTGCCCCTTTTGGTAATTCCGTATGATGACAAGCTTTTCGATCTGCCAAATGGATCTACCTGGTGGGAAGTACCTGAAATTACGAGTTGGTTAAAAAGTGAAAAATCTCATTCGGTGATGCGAAAATATCAGTGTTTAACAGTAGCAAATTACCAGTTTGTAGATGCGGATGTATGTTTTTTAAAGAATCCAGAAGAAATATTAAAGCCTTATTCTGGCTTCATTACTTCTTGTGGACATTGGCATAATCCAGAACAGACAATAACACAAGAATCAAGAGAAATAATTACAAAAAAAAGCACTATTTGGCAGAAGAATGTATTTAATACCGGGCAATTTGCTTGCGATCGCACAATTTTTGAAATTGAACAACTGAAGTACACAGCGATGCGACCAGATTTTGTAAATACCTGTATTCGAGATCGTTTTCACGAACAACCCGGTCTTAACTTGCTTGTATTTGCATCTGGAGTAAAAGTTACAAATTTAACATTACCTCCCTTGAGCATGGAATCAACATGGGCGGGAGACTATCCAGATGAATTTGAACATTATTGGAGTGAAACATCACGCCAACCTTATTTAATTCACTGGGCAGGTATACGTATGGATGTACCTCGACCAATTCATCAAATTTTCTATAACTTTCTCACTCATGTAGAGAAAGCTGAATGGGATGAACAGGTTAGACAGTGGAGTTTGTCATATCAAAGAAATAATCGATCCGTAAGAGGAATAGCTCGTCGATTTAAACGCGCCTTTCAAACTGTTGTACAACAATGAAATTTAGTCCTTTATTTACAGTTATTATTCCAACTTATAATCGTAATGATTTGCTAGCAAAATGTTTGGATTGCCTAGTACCTGGAATTCAGACTTTACCAAAGGAGCAGTACGAGGTAATTGTGACAGATGATAGTCCTGAAACAACTGCTGAGGAGATGATTCAGCAACGCTATCCTTGGGCAAAATGGGTGGCGGGGCCGCACAAAGGGCCAGCTGCTAATCGTAATAATGGAGCAAGCTATGCTCAAGGAGAATGGCTGGCTTTCACAGATGATGACTGCTTGCCAGATCCTCAATGGTTAGAAGGGTATGCTCAAGCTCAAATTAATCAACCCTCTACTCTAGTTTTTGAGGGGAGAACTTATGTTGATCGTCCCAAAAATACTTTAGGTGAAACATCGCCTATTAATGAGTCAGGAGGATTTCTATGGTCATGTAACTTTGCTATTCAACGCCAACTTTTTGAGTCTTTAGGTGGTTTTGACGAGCGATTTCCCTACGCTGCTATGGAAGATGTAGATCTGAGACTAAGACTCATGAAAATGGGAAACAATTTTTTATTTATTCAATCTGCTTCTGTATGTCATCCGTGGAGATACAATGGAGGCTGGAAAAAGCTGAGACAGCATCAAGAATCAACAATAATTTACTTATCCATTCATCCAGAAGAATTAGCCACAATCAACTATAAAACTTACCTTATTTATACTCTGCGTGGTTTTATTAAAACTACAATTCCAGGATTATTAAAATTTAGATACTCTGGCTTTAAAGAAGCTTTCTTAGAGCATATATCATTTTTATATATGGCTTTAAAATTATATTTCATATTTAATTTTAGATAAATATGAAATATAACTTTTAAAAAAATTAATTTTGTATAAATCCAACTATGAAAAAAATTACACCAGAATTAACTTGGCATGAGAGTTGGCAATCTAGCTATCAATACGATCTGTTAGAAATCTATAAAGAAACGTCTTTTCCTAGATATCTTGGATATGTCTATGCCTATGCTTATCGTCGTAAGCATATATTAGATTTAATAAAAAAAGTTGCCAAGCCGGGAGCAAAAGTCTTAGACGTAGCTGCTGCTCAAGGAAACTTTAGTTTATCTTTGGCAGAAATAGGCTATGAAGTTACTTGGAATGATATGCGTGAGGAGTTAGCAGATTATGTCAAACTGAAATGGGAATATGGGAATATTAATTACATAGCGGGAGATGTATTTACACTTGGTTTTGACTCAGAGTTTGATGTTGTATTAATTGCTGAAATTATTGAACACGTTGCTCATCCTGATGAGTTTATAAAGAATATTGCCAAGATGGTTAAGCCTGGTGGACATATTGTTATGAGTACTCCTAATGGAGAGTATTTTCAAAATAATTTGCCTAAGTTTTCTGAATGCTCTGATCCCAGCCAGTTTGAAGTAATACAATTCCAGCCTAACTCAGATGGTCACATTTTTTTATTACATCTAGATGAAGTTGAATCTTTAGCTCAGCAAACTAATTTATCTATTGTGGAAACTCGGCTTTTTAGTAATACATTAACAAATGGCTATTTAAAGTTAGGAACTTTACTTGACTTACTGCCTAGTAATTGGATTGATAATTTAGAAAATTTTACTAACAAAACACCTTTATTTCTACAAAGGAAACTTCATACTAGTATGGTTGTTTTATTTTCTCGTTGTAATTAACTTATTAAATTCATCAAAAACCTAATAATTCTACTATGTTGAAATAATAACAATTTAAAAAAGTACGTGAAGCTAAAAAATAATTCTATTCAAGTTATTCAAATTGTTCCCCAACTACCGCCATCAATCAATGGGTTAGGCGACTATGCACTAAATTTGGCTCGTCAGTTGCGGAAACAGTACAATATCGAAACGCGGTTTATCGTAGGCGATCGCAACTGGCAAGGAGCTACTGAAATTGAAGATTTTCCGATACAACAAGTAACGGCTGATTCTGCGGAAGCATTGTTCTCTATTCTATCATTTGACAAGAACCAGTCAGTCTCAGTCTTACTACATTATGTAGGTTATGGTTATGCCGAAAGAGGCTGCCCAGTTTGGCTAGTTAAAGGTTTAAAACGCTGGAAAGCTAACAGTGCTGACTCATGCTTGGTAACAATGTTTCATGAAGTTTATGCTTATGGATATCCAATATGGACTAGTTCTTTCTGGTTATCACCTTTACAAAAACAATTGGCCGAGCACTTAGTGAATATGAGCGATCGCTGCATCACCAGTAAGCAGAGTTATGCTGAAATTCTGTACAAAATGAGTCGAAATAAAACTCAAATTACTCATCTACCTGTTTTTTCCAATATTGGGGAACCAGAGTGTAACCCACCTATAATAGAACGTACTCGACGACTAGTTTTATTTGGACATAAAAACAGTAAATTGCAAGTTTATCAGCAAGGCCGTCAAGCTTTGGAACTAGCTTGCAAAACTTTGGATATTAAAGAAATATACGATATTGGTACTCCTACTGGGTTACAAATATCTGAAATTAATGGCATTGTTGTTATGGAAACAGGAGTCATTAAAACAGTAGAAATTAGCAAAATAATGCTAGATTCTATTGCCGGGTTTTTAAATTTTCCTCCACCTGCATATCTAGCAAAATCAACTATTTTTGCGGCTTTCTGTGCCCATAGGCTAATTCCTTGTATGGTTACTCATAACGCAATGTTAACAGATGGTCTTCAAAGCGGTAAGCATTACTGGTCTGCTAGCGATAAAAACAGCCAGTTATCTCTAGAATTAGGACAAGTAATTGCTAACAATGCCTATACTTGGTATCAAACCCATAACCTATCTGCACAAGCAAAAATTTTTATTAATCACCTTAATTATTCAAATTCAATAATTATGAAAAATTAAGTTGAGAGTCGTTAGAGATTATTCTAACCTTAGTCAATATGAATACACGTAAGTATAGAGTCTTGGTTGTTACTGCAAATCCTGTGCAGTATTCAACCCCAATTTTTCAGTTAATGGCACAAAATCCCAGGCTAGATATCCTAGTAGCTTATTGTAGTTTGCAAGGTGCTGAATCTGGGTTTGACTCTGAGTTTGGTCTAGAAGTCCAATGGGATATTCCATTATTAGATGGCTATCCTTGGATTCAACTCTCCAATCAATCTCCTCAACCCAGGTTAGGTAAGTTCTTCGGTCTAATTAATTTAGAGTTATGGAAGCAAGTCCGCACTGGGAAGTTTGACGCTGTAATAGCATACACAGGCTATGCATATGCTAGTTTCTGGATTTTAGTAGCGGCTGCAAAAGCTAGTGGAACTGCGTTGTTATTTAGTACAGATGCTCACGATTTGACTCCTCGCAACGGCTCAGCTTGGAAAGTCCATCTGAAGAAGTTGTTATTGCCTTGGATCTTTGGCTTAGCAGATACCGTCATTGTCCCCTCGTCGCCAGGTGTGAAGTTTGTCAGTACTTTAGGAATTCCTGAGCAACGGATAGTATTGACACCTTTTGTTGTTAATAATGAGTGGTGGCTAGCTCATGCAAAGCAGGTGAATCGAGCCGCAGTACGACAACGGTGGCAGATTCCAGAGGATTCGCTAGTTGTCCTTTTCTGCGCCAAACTCCAACCCTGGAAGCGCCCACAAGATGCTCTACGAGCATTTGTCAAAGCTAATGTGCCAGATAGCTATCTCGTATTTGCTGGTGAAGGGCCATTGCGATCGCAACTTGAAGTTGAAGCTAAAGCTTTAGGAATAGTAGAACGAGTTAGGTTTCTGGGTTTTGTCAATCAATCGCAATTACCTTCAGTTTATTGCTCTGCTGATTTATTCGTTTTTCCATCAGAACATGAACCCTTCGGTGTTGTTGTCAATGAAGCAATGCTGTGTGGTTGTCCTGTAGTAGTAAGCGATCGCGTAGGCGCTCGCTACGATCTGGTTCAAGAGGGCAAAACTGGATTTGTTTATCCCTGCGGTGATATAGATGCTTTAGCACAAATCTTACAGACAGTCTTAGGCAATCAAGAACTTTTACACAAAATGGTTGCTGCTACTACTAAGCGGATGGAATCTTGGTCTGTGCGGGAGAACGTGGAAGCTTTAGTACAGGCTTTAGAAAAAGCTATTGTATACAAGTCTGAAAAAATTTCAGATAGATAAGAAATCAGATCTGAAATGTAGGAGAAGGATAGAAAACACCAGACAATGCCTATATCTTTTTATTCAGCAATAATATTCCTTTAACATAGATGATTAATATTTATTAAACTAGTCTTATTTCATAATATACATTGGTCAAAATAAAGTTTAGAAAATGATTTTTGAGGTAAATAGAATGGATTTATTTAAGCAATTGCATATAATGATTTCTCAAATGGGATTTTGGGCGGTTATAACTTATTATATGCAAAAAAAGTTTTTTGACCTATTGGAAAATAAATTTGAATTTTCTGCAAAAAATAAGTATATTCTTTTACACGTGAAAGGTTTTAAACATCCTATTTGGGCTAGATACGGAACAAGTGACTCTCAAGCATTTCATCAAATTTTTATTCGACAAGAATATTCTTCTTTAAGTGATTTAAAGTCTCCTAGTCTGATAGTAGACTGTGGTACCAATGTGGGTTATTCCGCCATTTATTTTCTCAATAAATATCCAAATGCCCATTTGACTGCTGTTGAGCCAGATGTTAATAACTTTAAAGTTTGTGAAAGGAACCTCTTAGCTTATAACAGTCGCGTTTCATTGCTTAATTCAGCTATTTGGTCTAATCAGGCAGGACTTATAATTTGTAAAGGTCAGTATAGGGATGGTCTTGAGTGGTCTACGCAAGTACGAGAAATTCAAGGAGACGAAGAACCAGATATATATGCGATAGATATCAGTAGCTTATTAGAAAAATCAGGTTTTGAAAGTATTGACATCCTTAAAATTGATGTAGAAAGAGCAGAAATTGAGATTTTCTCACGTAATTATCAGAATTGGCTTAATAAAGTCAAAAACATTATTATTGAACTGCATGATGAAGAATGTGAAAAAATATTTTTTGAGGCTTTGTCTATGTATAAATATGATTTATCCAGAGATGGTGATTTGACAGTATGTAAAAATATTTCATTCAAATCATAGCTAGGCTTTAACGTCACAAATTTTATTTGCATATTTCATTTACGGTGTGCTGCTAGCTAATTGCTTGCATTTTTTATATTTTACGCAAGAATTGACAAATGAAAAACAAATGTTCCACAACAGTATTAATACTGACCTGCAATCGAAGTAACTATTTGTCAAAAGCATTAGCTTCAGTATACGCTCAGACATACAAAGACTACAAAATTGTTATTTCAGATTGCTCAGATGATCTACAGGAACGGGGAAAAATCAAAGAAATTGTAAATGAATATAAAACTTCTTTTCCTAACAAAGAACTATTATTTATCCAACAACTTTCTCGTCTTCCTCAAGCATTACATTTAGAATTAGTAATGAAAGAGGTTTCAACTCCATATGTTGGATTATTAGATGATGACGATATATGGCAGTCTCATCATTTAGAGAGATCAATTGAATATTTAGATAACCATGAAAATATTGGAATTACTATTAGTAATGGTATCTCAATTAACGAAGAAGGGGAAATTATTGGATTTACAAATTCATTAGATCATGAACCTCCAAATTGGACAAATCGTAAGGAATGTTTTAATTTATTGATGAAAACCTACTATGGGTCTACAAGTGGCTATATTTTTAGGATAAAAGCTATTCAAAACCATAAATTTTACAATACTCCTTGTGTAGATGTACATTTAGCAATTACGATTATTTGCAATAATTTTGATGTCAAATTTTTTAAAGAAGCAAGCTATTTTTACCTAGTTCATAAATCATCTTATTATGGGCATAACCCTTTTAAGTATAAAATTCATAGACACACTTTACGTTTATGGTTATTCAAAAATCAAGGGCTGCAAATAATAACCAAGTATCCTAATTTTACGTTGCTTTTTTTTAAAAGTATTTTTGAATTAGCAATTCTCAGATATAAAAAACTATAGAAAAATCCATATGAAAATTTTGTTGTATTCTTCAGTATTCTGGCCATCTTTAGGTGGAATAGAAACTATTACTGCTACACTTGCCGAGAATATTGCTCAATTGGGACATGAATGTATAGTTGTCACTGAAACACCTTCAAACAGAGAAGAACCACGTCGTAGCTATCAGGTAGTTCGGCAACCAACATTTCAAGAGCGGTTGAGTCTTACTCGTGAATGCTCTTTAGTACACTCCAACGGAGCAAGCGTTGCAATGTACCCCTTTGCACGATTAGCAAATAAACCCTTTATATGGACGCATAACGGATATCAAGTTTCTTGTGTGGATGGCTTAGGCTGGTTTGATGGTGAACCAACTCCTATGACTCCTACAGCATCTTTAAGCTATTATCTGCGAAAAAAAGGTTTTATTTATTTTTTGAAAGAATCTTTAAAACTGGCTATCAGGAGATATGTTGCAGAAAATGTGGATTTGAATATTGCTGCTACTCATTGGGTTGCTAAAAGACAACCCTTAAGGAACCAAATTGTTGCATACACACCTTATCCCATTTCTCAATTTAAACAGGTAAAGCAAGTTTACCCAAGAAAATATGACTTTATATATGTTGGTCGATTAGTAAGTGAAAAAGGGCTTCCAGAACTTATACAAGCCTTTTATGCTTTAGTTTCAATATCTGATTATCAAAATATTAATCTAGCGATAGTAGGTGATGGCAATATGAGGAAGTCATTAGAAAAAATGGTTACAGATTTACAACTATCTGATAAGGTACATTTTTTAGGTTCCAAACATGGTACTGAATTGATGGAGGTGATAAGTCAAGCTGCAATTGGTGTTGTTCCCTCTGCCTGGGAAGAACCAATGGGAGGAGTATCTTTGGAGCTTTTAGCAGCGGGTAAAATTGTTATAACATCTGAGTTTGGTGGACATGCAGAATGCATAGGTGATGCCGGACTGAAATTTAAAAATAGAGATTATCAATCTTTATTTGAGTGTATGAATAATTTAATAAATAACCAAAATCTAGGTAAGAAGCTATTAAATAATTCTTCTAAGATAATAGAAAAGTTTGATGATATAAAGTTAACTACAAAATATATTGAAATTTATGAAAAAATTCTTAATCGCAAGTATGTAAAATGAACTGTACATAATGAATTAAGTATTCTATTGATATATGTTAAGGATAAATTCTAATTTTATGCAAATAAATTACTATTTTAATTAGATACTATAGAAAATAGTCAAATTGCATTTATATAGTCATTTAAATCAAGCCATTGATTGTTAAATATACTTAGCACCTTAAAGAGGATAATGGTTTAATGCAGCAGCCGCTCATTGCTTTAATAGCTGTGATAGTTTTAATCGGTATAGTTTGGTTATCTGCTCTCAATTGGCGACTTACTGTTAAAGTTACATTAATTATTGTCATTTTTGAAGGCGTGCTGCGAAAGTGGGTACTACCACAAGCTACTGAACAGATTTACTTTCTCAAAGACTTACTCCTTTTAGTAGCTTATTTAAGCTATTATTTTAGTCCGGAACCAAAATACCCATTTAAATGGAGTATTTTCAATATTGTTTTAATTATGGTATTAAGCTGGTCTGTATTTCAAGCTTTTAATCCCAGCTTAGGCTCACCAATAATTGGTATTTTTGGGCTTAAAGCCTATTTCTTTTATGTACCCTTAATGTGGATATTACCCAGCTTATTTCAGTCGGAAGAAGAACTATACAAATTTTTACGGAACTATTTGTTACTAGCAATTCCAGTCTGCCTTTTAGCTACAGTTCAATACTTCAGTCCACCATCAAGTCCAATTAACATTTATGCAGGCGGGAAAGGAGCAGATGCCCTTGCTGGTGGTGCTGTTAGGGTTACTGGTACTTTCCCCTACATTGCTGGTTATTCTACTTATCTGTCGTTTTGTTTCAGTATACTAATCCCTTTGTTAACTCTGCCACAAAAACCACTCTGGCGTTTGCTGACATTGATAGAAGCGTTTTTAGTTGTTGCTACTTCCTTTATGACAGGCGCTCGTGGTTTACTTGCGTTTGAAGTTTTGTTTTTACTGGGATATGTATGTATCTTGAGTTTTACACATTTGTCGGAATTTATCCGTTCTGTTAAGTCATTATTAATACCAATTATATTGATATCAGCTTTAGTGCCTAGATTCTTCGGTAAGGCAATAGAAACATTTTCCTCGCGCCTAAATGATGAAGGCGCTCAGCAAGAGTTTTCTAGCCGCGCTTTGTCTTCTTTTTCAACACCTGATAAAGCAATGCAAGAAAAGGGACTTGATGGCTATGGCATAGGAGCAACTCATCAAGGATCTGGTGCTTTGCGTAACGCTTTCAAACTACCGATTGGTGAGCCTCCTCCTGTAGGAGAAAAAGATGCAGAGAGGGTTTTAATAGAACTAGGGCCATTTGGGTTACTACTATGGTACGGACTACGCTTAATTATACTTTTTTCCACTTTTCAAGTTTTACTGAAGCTAAAAAATCCCTTTCTACAACAGTTAGGGACTGCCTCTTTATTGTTTCAAGCTATTAACTTCCCTGCTCAACTTGCCTTTAACAATACTTATGCAATTTACTACTGGTTCTTAACTGGTTTTATGCTCTTACTTCCAGAATTGGAATATAGAGAGTTTTTCTACTCCAAATACTGGACACAGCAACAACAAGATATCTAACTAATATAAAGTCTTTCAATAATTTTAACTCTTTAGATAATAGAGGAAGCAATAGGATGTCTAAACAAAGTGTTTCATTGGCTCATCAAATTAATCCTTCCTTTGCTCGGAACGCTGCCTTAGCTTTAGCAGAGGCTAATTTATTGAAAGAGGTAATTACCCCGATCGCCTATGATCCAGAAGCACCTATATGGAAGTCTTTAAGTTTGCTGCCTAAAAATCTAAAAACTACTATCGCTAATGAGTTGAGCAGACGGACTTGGATTTCTCCTAATGGTATACCAATTCAAACATATCCGTGGAAAGAAATCATCCGCATATTTTTATCTCTGACTAAGCTAACACCTAGATTAGGTTTCAGCGACATGCAGTTAGTGGATTGGGTATATGTATCTCTTGATCGCCAAATAGCCAAACACCACCTTGACGGCTTAGATGCAATCTACACCTATGAGGATCTGGCTGCAAACACCTTTGTCAAAGCTAAACAGCAAGGCATTCTTTGTTTGTACGATCTGCCTATTCCCTTTTATAAAATGACTCATCGCATTATGCGGCAAGAAGCTGAGTTATTTCCGACTTTAGCCACAGCAGTTCAGACTATTCAAGATCCTACATGGAAACTTGAGCGCAAAGACCAAGAAATCAAACTAGCAGATCATATCTTTGTCGCTTCTTCAGTAACAAAACAGTCATTGCTAGAAATTGATGTAGAACCAGAAAAAATCACTGTCATTCCCTATGGCGCACCTGTAGACATATTTCAACCCCAACCAAAAACTAGCGATCGCTTCCGTGCTATGTTTGTTGGTCGTCTTTCTCCCCGCAAAGGAGTTCATTACCTCATGCAAGCTTGGCAAGAATTAAAACTAAGCTATGCAGAGTTGGTATTAGTCGGGACTAACCTCTTCCCTTCAGGCTGGCTAGAACAGTACAAAGACATTTACCGTCATATCCCTTCTGTACCTCATCTCCTCCTCAATCAGTATTACAGTAGCGCTAGCGTTTTAGTTTTCCCTTCTTTGGTAGAAGGCTTTGGTTTGGTGATATTGGAAGCAATGGCCTGTGGAATTCCTGTGATTACTACACCTAACACAGGCGGATTAGATGTCTTAACTGACGGTGTAGAAGGATTTATAGTGCCTATCAGAGATGTAGAAACGCTTAAGGAAAAACTGGAGTGGTGCTACTCTCATCCTCAAGAATTAGCAGAAATGGGACGAGCAGCTAGACGCAAAGCTGAACAGTACAATTGGAGCTTATATCGTCAAACATTAACTAGTAAGGTCAAAGATATTTTAAATCACAGTTAAAGTTTATAAAAAGATTATGAAATGAACATGTTTCATTCCCTATGTGTAAAATAATAAACTAACTAAATTAATATTAAAAATATGCTCGCAAATAACAACAGCGGTTAAAAACCTTAAATAGCGAATACAAAGTAATTACAAAAAGTTCGGTTAGATTTTTGCAATCCGACCGAACAGATAAAAAACTTCGATACTCATTTAAAATGTCAAATATGTTTTATTTGATGGCTTGTTTTTGTTAAAAATTAAGCCCCGATTAAGCTTGTTTTGTTTTGTTTTGTTTTGTTTTGTTAATATTATATGTTGTATGACTTTTAGAGTCTAAGTGTAAGCTTAAAAAGTTTATAAATTAAACAAAACTGAGATTTCAAAATATCTAGTATAGTATTATTTTATTAATAGTAAAAAAATAATATTAGTCAAGTTTTTTATGTAATATTATATCCATTACACCATGAAAAAGTATGTTTAATTTATCATTTTTAAATAGCAGTACCAGTCAAATAGTTAGTGACTTAAAAATTAAGGGATATTTTATTTTTGACCAAGCTTTAACTGAACAGTGTGTAGAAGAACTACTTAAAGAAGTAGATTTCGATAATATATTGGTTAATATCAATGATGTTGGTACAGTTATTGCTTACAATCAGAGATTTTTAACTCATTGTTTGGCTAATTCAAAAAAATCTTTCGACATCATCACTTCCCAAAAGGTTTTAGATATTTGCAAAGAATACTTTAATGACAGATATAAACTTACAAATCATAGAATTTATCAAACCAGTAAAGTAGGAAACATGCCTTGGCATACTGATAACAATCTTCAAATTGGTAAAAAACTAGCAAGCAAGCATAATATGCCAGGTTTATTGTTTTTATTTTATCTGTCTGACGTAACCAAAAATGCTTTTCAGTTAGTCAAAGATTCTCATCTATGGTCGCCTCAATTCGATCACGAAATTTACTTGACTGAAAGTTTTATCGACAGTAAATATAAAAAAGATATATTAACATTTTCTATGAAGAAAGGAAGTCTGATTTTATGTGATATCCACGCAGTTCATCGAGCTGAACCTTTTCAAGATAAAACATATACTAGGAGAACATTACTCTTTCAAATCGATCAAGTTGGTAATGAATATATAGGTCATGGCGAAAAAAATATAGTAAATACAGAGTATCTAGATAATCTAAATCCAGAGATTATGGAATACCTGGGATTTGGTTTCAAAAGAAATTATCCTGCATTTCCTAGCACTTCAGTTGCCACTATGACACCTGAAGAGATATTAAGCTTACAAAAGCAATTGCTACCTCAAATATTAAACGCTTTTACGAAAAAGGTAGTAACAACTCTGATACCTAGTACAATGGTGCTTAATATAAAGCGCATGTTATGGCAGTTCAAAACTCACAGAAAAACACCTAAAAATAATTGAGATGTTTTTAGTTTAATGAAAGTTTTGTTAATAGGTAATTATCAACCAGATGCTATTCAAAGCATGGATCTATTTTCGGTCATGCTGGAAAATCACTTAACACAGTTGGGCCATCAAGTACGTGTCATTCGCCCCACGCCATATCTAGGCAGCCTTCATTTATTCCCAAATGTCTTTAAAAAATGGTTTGGTTACATTGATAAATTAATCATTTTCCCGTTAAATTGGCGTTCAGTAATTTCTTGGGCAGATGTAGTTCATATATGCGATCATGGCAATGCCATTTACGCTAGATATCTACAAAACATACCCCATGTTGTAACTTGTCATGATTTATTGGCAATTCGTTCTGGTTTGAGAGAATTTCCAGAATATAAAACAGGATGGACTGGTAAAATATTACAACAGACGATTGTGAAAGGACTTAATCAAGCTCAAAAAGTTGCTTGCGTTTCCGAACAGACTAGAAGCGATTTGACACGTTTAAGTACTCTTGATGAGAAGGCTGTAACTTTAGTTCCTGTGGGTTTGAACTATCCTTATACCCCTATGGCAGCCTTAGAAGCTAAACAACGCTTAAAAGCTTTAGGAATCTCTCAAGATTGTCGCTTTATTCTTCATGTGGGAGCAAATCACTGGTATAAAAATCGTTTAGGAGTTTTAGCTATCTTTTATCAACTAATGTTAAAACTTAATCAATCAGAATGGTATCTAGTGATGGCAGGTAAACCTATGACTGATGAAATGCATAAGTTTATTCAAAGTCATAACTTAGGTCAAAAGGTAATAGAACTAGTGGAAATAGAACATGAAAATTTGCGAGCTCTTTATTCTTCCGCAACTGCTTTGCTATTTCCTTCTTTACATGAGGGTTTTGGGTGGCCGATTATAGAAGCTCAAGCTTGTGGTTGTCCTGTTTTTACTTCAAATCGTCCTCCAATGAATGATGTAGGAGGAGAAGCAGCTGTATACATAGATCCAAACAATCATGAAGATACAGTAGAGAAGATTGTTTCATCTCTATCTAAACTAGAAATGTTGAAGTCTAAAGGATTTATTAATTCGCAAAGATTTACAGCACAGAACATGGTTTCTCAATATATTGAGCTTTATCAGTTAGCCATTGAGGAAAAATCTAAAATAAAAATTACAAACTAATTTATATTAATAAATTTTATAGTTAATTATACTTAATAAATGGGAAAAAATAGATTTTAACAAACATAATAGTTTACAGAATCTTTGTAAAAGCATCATCTTGAACTAATCAACATAATGTAAGGTAAAGTTTTCAAATATAATTCATATTAAAAGCAATTTTATATTATTTAATATAATGTGTAAATCATGTTAGTAAATATATAAAGGATTTTAAACATGCAAAAACTTCTAAAAAAAGGTACTTTAAATTTATGGTTTCCTAACTTATTTGAGTTCAAAGGTGGTATACAAGTTTACTTACAAAACATATTGGAAACCATCCAAGAAAGACTACCTAATTCCTCTCTCTGGATTTTAGATAAGCTCGATAAAGATAAGCCGAAAGATAAATTTAATTCTAATAATTATTCATTTTTTTTTAGCGGTCATTTACCCAAGTATTTACGAACACAACATTTTGCTTTTAACTTAATCAAAACAGCTATACTTAGTCAACCAAAGTTTATTTTATGTGGTCATATAAATTTTGCACCAGTAGCACTCTTAATTCGTAGGCTTACAGGTATTCCTTACGGAGTTATTGTTTATGGAGTTGATGCTTGGGAAATTCAAAATAAATGGCAAATTAAAGCACTACATGCAGCAGAAATAGTAATATCGATTAGCATGTATACACGCGATCGCCTAATTAATGAGCAGAATCTCCCTACCGATAAGATAAAAATATTACCAGTTACATTTGATGAGAATCGTTTTCAGCCTAGTTCTAAACCAAAATATTTACTAGAGCGTTATGGCTTGAGGTCTAATCAGCCGATTATTTTCACTGTGACTCGTTTATCAAGTGAAGACGGCTATAAGGGATACGACAAAATTATTCAAGCGCTACCGAAAATTAAGTCTCAGATTCCAGATGTTCACTACATACTAGGTGGTAAAGGCGATGACCAACCCCGGATTGAGCAATTGATTGCTCAACTCAACCTGCAAGACAGCGTTACCCTAGCAGGTTTTATTCCCGATAGCGAACTCTGCGATTTCTACAATCTTTGCGATGTGTTTGCCATGCCTAGTCGAGGCGAAGGATTCGGGATAGTCTACCTAGAAGCACTTGCATGTGGCAAACCCACAGTGGGTGGTAATCAGGATGGTGCAATTGATGCTCTTTGTCAGGGTGAACTAGGGGCCTTGGTCGATCCTTTGGATGTGAATGCGATCGCTCAAACTCTCATCCAAATTTTGCAAGGTACTTATCCAAATCCTTTAATTTATCAACCTGACGCTTTAAGGCAAAAGGCGATCGATAAATTTGGCTTTGAACAATTCAAACAAACTCTGACAAAACTCATGCATCATTTTTTTGCTATCCCTGAATAACTTTAATAATGACACTTAATCCTTTAGCAGTAAAATCGCTAAAAACATCTACAGATAGACCTCAAGTCTGTCATGTAATTGACAGTATTAATGAAAATACTGGTGGTACTGCTTTTTTAGTCGCAAGACTAGCATCAATTGTTGCAAATCAAGAAATTACATCTCATCTATTCACACTAGATTATCAACAACTTGGTAGCCAAATTGCAACTGAGAATGTCAAAATACATAGCTATCCTGCTAGTTTCTTGGCTCGACGGATGCAAGGATTTGCTCCCAAAGCTAATCATGCTCTGGAGTGCTTAGCATCAACAGAATTAGATTTGATTCATAATCATGGCTTATGGTTGTTTCCTAATATTTACGCTCGACAAGCCGCATTAAACAATCGCCTACCTTTAGTAGTTTCGCCACACGGAATGCTAGAGTCTTGGTCTTTAAAGCATAGTCGAATGAAGAAGTGGCTTGCCTGGTTAGTGTACGAACAGAAAAATTTGATGAGTGCTACTGTTTTTCATGTAACTTCGGCTGAAGAAGCAATGTCTGTTCGTCGTCTTGGTTTTCAACAACCGATCGCACTCATTCCAACTGGTGTAGATCTTGCTGATTTCAATGAACAACCAAAAAAAGAAGTATTAACACAATTATTTCCTCAACTTAGTGATCAAAAATGGTTACTTTTTCTGTCTAGACTGCATTCTAAAAAAGGTATAGATAATTTACTCCAGGTTTGGCAAAAATTAGAATCGCAATTTTCTGACTGGCATCTGATTTTAGCTGGGCCTGACTTAACAGGCTACCAAGCAAAGTTAGAACTACTAGTAGAACAATTAAATTTGAGCCAACGGGTGACTTTTACGGGTATGCTGTCTGGAAAGGCCAAGATATCTGCACTTTGTAATGCTGATTTATTTGTTTTGCCAACTCACTCAGAGAACTTTGGGATTGCAATAGCAGAGTCTCTTGCTTACGGTGTGCCTGTTATCACTACAAAAGGTACTCCTTGGCAGGATTTAGAACGCTATGAGTGTGGTTGGTGGATTGAGGACAATCAACAAGCACTTTTAATGGCTTTAGTTGAGGCAATGAAAATGCCTGCAAGTGAGCGGCAAGTAATGGGTTTGAGAGGGAAAAATCTGGTAGAAACTAAATACTCTTGGAACGCGATCGCTGAAAATATGGCAAGTGTTTACCACTGGATTCTTAGTGGAGGTGAACCGCCTAGTTGTGTTCAGTTTTATGGTTATTAATTAATTTACATTGAATGCTAGAAGAAATTACTCCACTGATTCTTACCTATAACGAAGCCTTTAATATTGAGCGCACCCTTCAGTATCTTACTTGGGCCAATAAAATTATTGTGATTGATAGTTATAGCACCGACGAAACTTTAGAAATTTTACATTCTTATTCTCAAGTTAAAGTATTTCAACGAAAATTTGATACCCACGGTAAGCAATGGAACTACGGCTTAGAGCAAGTTGAATCTAAATGGGTGCTTTCTTTAGATGCAGATTATGTTGTTACAGATAATTTAAGAACTGAAATTATAGATTTGCCAGCAGATGGCCAGATAAATGGTTACTTTGCCAGATTTAAATACTGTGTGTTTGGTAAACCGCTCAGAGGTACAATACTTCCCCCTCGTCAAGTTCTCTTTCGCAAAGATAAAGCTGTATACATAGATGATGGTCACACTCAACTTTTACAACTTGCTGGTAAGTCTGCAACGCTTACTGGTTATATCCATCATGACGATCGCAAACCTCTAAATCGCTGGTTGTGGGCACAGGATCGCTATATGGTGATTGAGGTAAAAAAATTATTAGAAACACCAATGAGTGAACTCAGTTGGGGCGATCGCATCCGTAGACAAAAAATTCTAGCTCCTTTCATCATTTTGGTCTACTGCCTCATCGTTAAAGGCGGTATTCTTGATGGTTGGCATGGTTGGTACTATACATTTCAGCGCGTTCTGGCAGAAATTCTTCTAGCTATTCGTTTAATAGAAGCTGAAAAAATTAAAGTTTAATTATTGTGGTATGAATAAATCATTTGCTTTTTGAATTTTCATTATCAAATCACTTCAAAGAGAATTATATTATTACAAGTATAGGTGTATGCTCCTTTGGAATTTACCTCATACATCACCTAATTCTCGAATTTATTCGACCTATTGTTATTAACATTTATCCCGCATCTGTAGATACTGTTCCAGTTTTAATCTGTAGTATATTGAGCTTTTCGCTGGCTTGGATAATTGTTTTTTACTTGAGAAAATCTCAAAAATATAGAAAATTATTGTTTGGAGGTTAAGTTATTACATTTTGCAAAATCAAAAAATATTGGATACTTTTTTTAGTAGGTTTTATCCTTTTCCTGCTGCTAATGATTCCTGTGCGTGTGGCGATCGCACTGTACCAAGCTCCCCAACCGCAAGCCATTCTCACCCTTGGCGGCGAATCATTAGGAGAGCGAGAAGCATTTACCGCCGAATTCGCTCACTGGTATCCAGCCTTAGAAATTTGGGTTTCTTCTGGTGTAGTTCCCAACGAAGGGCGTAGAATTTTTCGAGATGCAGGTATTTCAGATAGCCGTGTTCACTTAGACTATCGGGCTGTTGACACAGTTACTAACTTTACTACTCTCGTCACAGATTTTAGTCAACGCAAGATACAGCACATCTACCTGATTACTTCTGACTATCACATGCCTAGAGCCAAAGCGATCGCAACCCTGATTCTTAGTAGCCAAGGCATTGCTTTTACTCCACTCTCTGTACCATCTAACCATACCAAAGAATCCTTCCTCCCCATTATTCGTGACATTGCCCGCTCCCTGCTGTGGATTTTCACAGGCCATACAGGAGCAAGTCTTAAGCCTGCTGTTAATTCACCATAATATGCGTTTAGATAGCTATACTTTAGGTACTTATACCCCAGGTGCACCGTACTGGAAACAACTTGTGTGGTATTTTATCGGGTCGCCCTTAGTAGAAAGTTATTGGCTCCCGATATCAGCCTTAAAAATTTGGATACTCCGCTGCTTTGGAGCGCAAATTGGTCGAGGCGTCCGCGTTAAGCCAGGAGTAAAAGTGAAGTTTCCCTGGCGGTTAACTGTAGGCGATTACGTTTGGCTTGGGGAAGATACTTGGATTGATAACCTAGCTCCTGTCACCATAGAAAGTCATGTTTGCTTATCTCAAGGGGTCTATCTCTGCACTGGGAATCATGACTGGAATCATCCCAATTTTCAACTAATTACTGCCCCAATTCACATACAAGAAGGTAGTTGGATTGCGGCCAAGTCGATAATAGGCCCAGGTGTGACAGTAGGTAGAGGTGCAGTACTAACCCTCGGTGGAGTAACTGGGCGTTCTTTAGATCCAATGATTATTTATGCTGGTAATCCTGCTCAGCCCATCAAGAAAAGATTGAATTCTTAATATCTGACATACTCCTACACTGATGCTGACGCATATAGGTACTAAGTATTAAGCTCGACTTTATCCATTTTTGCTTTCCGCAATTTTATGCACTAAAACCCTTATGGAAGTTAGGTTTTGACTTTTTCGATTGCATCAAAACTAATCACTTATGGAAAAGTTTTTGCCACAAAGCTAAAACTTTTGCAAGATTTCAAGGGTTACATTTTTGGGTTTGGATAAAGTCGAGCAAAAGAGCGATCGCTAATCCCATCTATTAAGCAGCAGTAGTGTAGAACAGCGAATGCTGCAAAAGATTCTAGCAACTCTAAATTGGGTGTAACGTTTGTAAAAAGCCTATAAATATAGTCACGAGATAGTTATCACTTTTCCAAGGTAAACGTTGTGGGTTCAAGTCCCATCACCCTGTTTCAAAAAATTGGTGATTGCTATCTAAACTTAGATAGGGCATTTAACTCACTACTGCACTAACCCAGCACGTAAAGCAAGTACAGCAGCCTGCGTACGGTCAGCAACACAGAGTTTATTTAGAATACCTCGAACGTGAGTTTTTACAGTACCGACAGTTAAATAGAGCCTTTTAGCGATTTCTGCATTGTCACACCCAGCGACAATCAACTCTAAAACATCCATTTCTCGATGAGTTAAGGGGTAGCTCTCTATAGTTCTTTCTATTTCTGGGTCAATACCGTCAATCAGCACTCTTTTTCCAGCTGTTCCACTATTGCCATCAGGAAAATCCTGTCGTATTTGTCGCAGTACGAGATCGGCGATCGCTGGATCGATCCATGAGCTACCTGCATAGGTTGTTTGCACTGCCTCTACCAATTTCTCACTTTCGATATCCTTCATGCAATAAGAGTCTGCACCTGCTGCGAAAGCTGCTAAAACCGCCTGCTCACTACTCTGCATTGTTAAAATCAGCAGCTTTGTTGTGTAGTCTTCTGTTTCCGCCTGGTATTGCCTAAATGTGCGCGTCAGTTCTATACCATCCATGTCAGGCAAACCAATGTCAATGGTGGCGACATCTGGCTTGAGAGTTTTCAGAAGCTCTATTCCCTCTGCTGCATTAGCTGCTTCCCCAACAATGTTCATTTCTGACTGGGTTTGTAAAGCAGCCCGTAAGCCGATTCTGGTAAGGTTGTGATCTTCAATTACGAGGATCTTTATTTCACTCATGGATGGTTATCTTTACTGTTATCTATCTAAAAGTACAGATGAAAATAGCTTTGTTCTTCTATTCGGGATTTTATCCGAAAAGAAAGGCGTTTGGTATTGTTCACAAAACTTCATCTATCATCAGTCACAAACGACCTTATTTTCAAATTTTTTTTAAGAGGTTGTTTGAATATGAGAATTTAATTTCCTAAAAAAATCTTTTTATACATTATCTTGATGGGAAGCGATTAGAAATCGGTGACTATTAGTTATAGTTATAGTTAATTTTGCAGCTATCAGATCATGAATAAATAATCGTTTGCGCTTCTGTGCAACACAACTGATAGAGTTGGGGTAAAGGGGAAGGGCAAAAGGAGAAGTCAATTTATTTTATACTAAGCATTAAATTTTTGTAGTGTAATTACTGATAAAAACAATATCCTGAATTCCAAAAATTTTAAGCAAACATGTGAATCATGATGATCTTAACGCTGGTGAAGTAAGCTATTACTAGATTTGCTAGGGATAGCCAAGCACTTCTTTTTTATTAACCATGTCTTTAACTAAAACTTCCAAAAAAGATAGAATTCTCGTTGTAGATGACGTTTTTGATAATTTGCTGATATTAGAAGCAGTCCTAGAGGACAAGGACTATGAACTCAGCTTAGTGGAAGATAGCAAGACAGCTTTGACTATGGTAGAGCAATCGCCGCCAGACTTAATACTGTTAGATGTGATGATGCCTGAAATAGATGGCTATGAATTCACTCGACGCATCCGAAAGAATCAGACGTTACCTTTTATCCCCATTTTACTAATTACGGCTCACTATGAGTCTAGCGTTGTGGAAGGACTCGATGCTGGTGCAGATGACTTCATCCGTAAACCATTCGATCCAGATGAGCTACATGCACGGGTACGATCGCTCCTGCGCCTCAAGCATAGTATCGACGAACGAGATCAAATGGCTAACCTACGAGCCGATTTTGTCTCGCGTTTTACTCATGATTTACGTATACCTCTGGTAGCATCCAACCGGATCTTAAAATTATTGATAGAAGGTAGGTTTTGCGAAGTTTCACCACAATTGCAAGAAATCATTAGTACCATGATTGGCAGTAACCAAGACCTGCTGGAAATGGTAAACACCTTACTAGAAGTTTATCGTCATGAGGCTGGCTGTAAAACTTTAAAAATTTCTCCTTGTAATATTCAGGAGTTAGTTAGTGAAGTTGCTCAGGAGTTAACTCCCTTAGCAGAAGAAAAAGGATTAGCCCTAAATCTTAAATTGGCATCAGGAACAACCGGTAACAGCGAAACTGAAAGCATTGTTATGAGCGATCGCGTAGAGATGCGGCGAGTTCTGACAAATATTGTCGGCAATGCCATCAAATTTACAGATAAAGGTTCTGTAGATATTCACTGCCATCTCACTCCGGCCAATGTAACCATTGATGTTCAAGATACAGGGCCGGGAATTTCCAAACAAGACCAGGCAATATTATTCGAGCGATTTCGCCAGGGTAAACACCAGCGTTCCGGTAGTGGTTTAGGGTTATATTTATCTCGCTGCATTGTCGAAGCACATCAAGGCACAATTAATGTGATATCTGAGCCGGGACATGGTAGCACATTCACTATACGTCTACCTGTGACTACCAACAAATAGAAATATCCAAGTAAATATACACTGCACTGATGAATCAGTGTGGAAATAGTAATTTAAGCCCCAAGGTAGTGTGTGTCTTACCACAGAACAATTTAAGCTTGGCGTAGAAGTTTAGGGAAATAGTTATGAACAAGGAAACAGTTCCGAGTCAAGCTGAAAAGATGAACTCAGAAGGTGATGCATCGCAATTAAGCCCAGAGGTACTCGACAAAATCAAACATCCTCCAAAAATGGATGATGTTATCCGAGAGCAATCACCAGCAGAACGTAGGAGTAACCCAGCCTTAGTACCCGAAATGCTTGATGAACCAAATGATGAAATGACTGGATTAACCGAAGAATAGAGATACTAGTGAGGATACAATGGCATTCAGTATCCTGCTAGCAACCGTTTTCGCCCTATGCTACCAGTCATTTATTCTGATGAATTTCTGGATCACAAGACTGGAAAATACCATCCAGAAAACCCAGAACGCTTGACGGCGATCGCTAACGCCTTAAGAACATCTGTGTTTGCAAATAAAATTGAATGGCGATCGCCAACACCAGTAGCAGAAAGTCCGTCATTAATGCCTGTATTGGTCAAGGCTCACACCCCAGCATACATCAAGAAAGTTGGGGAAATTGCCTCTACTGGCGGTAGTTATTTGGATGGAGATACGCCTGTTTCCCCGCGCAGCTATGATGTGGCATTGTTAGCAGTAAGTGCTTGGCTGGATGGAGTTGAGACTGTGCTAGCAACAGCAAATCCGGCTTTTGCGCTGGCGCGTCCACCGGGACACCATGCTGAAAGTGATGCAGGGATGGGCTTTTGCTTATTTTCTAACGCAGCGATCGCTGCATTGTTTGCTTTAGAACAACCTGGAATTAATCGCGTCGCCGTTTTAGATTGGGATGTGCATCACGGTAATGGTACACAGGCGATCGTTGAAACTCATCCGCAAATTGCCTATTGTTCTCTACATCAATACCCTTGCTATCCTGGTACTGGGAGAGTTACAGAGCGCGGCTTTCATAATAATGTGTTAAATTTGCCCGTACCTCCTGGTAGTAATATCTCTGTATATCAGCCATTACTGGAAAAAAAGGTAATGCCATTTTTAGCAAATTTTCAACCAGATTTACTAATTGTGAGTGCGGGTTACGATGCCAATGCCGCAGATCCTTTGGCAAGCATCAATTTGCAACCAGCAGATTATGGTTTATTTACCGATTATTGTCTAGGACTAACTCGTAAAATTTTATTTGGTTTGGAAGGCGGTTACGATTTTGATACGCTTTCTCAATCAGTTGTTGCCACAATTGAACGCTGTTTACTTTAGGGCTTACCTGAGTTTGCAAGTTAGATCCGCATAACCCCACTTTGCAAGCAAGAATTATCAACGAATAAAGGTTATATGGTAACTTGTTGCAAATAATTACTGTTAATTTAATTTGTGCTAGTGCGATCGCTAGACAAATAAGCTGTCGCGCATATAATCTGCACATCTTTTCGTGTTGGCTGTTGACGGTTGACAGTTAACCGTCAGCGATTAACGAACTTCATGAGTGACTGTGCAATTTAAAAGCGTAATAGCTTATTTCATGTTCAGACGAATTTGGGAATTTGAGTATTTGCTTTTACTACTAGATACTTTGCTTTGCACGAGCACAAGCAATTCTATACTCTACTAAATGTAAAACTTTACCGCTCAAATTTGTCTGTTCATATTCCCTAAATATTTGTCCACCAAGTTTTTCTGGAATTCTACGACTGGCTATATTTGCTCGATCTACAGGATACAGAAGATACTCGTAATCTAAGTTACTCTGGGCCCAATCCTTAAGGGCTGCGATCGCCTCTATTCCATAGCCACTACCATGTGCTGATTTTTTCAGCCAAATACCTGCTTCTGGATATTTACTATTAATTTTGTGTATGCCACTACACCCTAGAAATTCTTGAGAATTTTTCTTTAAAATCACAAGTATCAAGTCATCCCCATTTTGGATTTTTAGTAACGATTCACTAATAAATAATTCTGTTTCAGAGATCGACTGAGGTGGACGAGGATGCATATAAGTAGTAATCTCCTCAGTAAATTCTCTAAAAATATTTTCTTTGTATTTTATCGATATAGGTTGCAACAATAAGCGATCGGTAAATATTTCTAAGAATAATAGTTTCATCATCTCTATTAGAGCTTATGTGTTAATACGGTTGTTTTAACTCTTGTAGTTGATAATTTTATCAATAAACTGAAAAGCCAATGACGAAATAATAAGATTTTCACCTCTTCCTCAGCTCTAGCTCATCAATAAATTAACCACATTAGGTTTTGCATAACTAGATACCAGCTTAATAGCTAAACTTGCGTAAGTTTTAGATAGTTAACTTTGATATTAATATCAGCCTCAGTACTTTCTTTTACAAATGACTGGTGAAATTCATTGAATCTTCAAAAATAAAAAGTTTAAGGAGTGTTCTGAAAGAGCTAAAGTTTTGTTAAGATGCAATTGCTAGCATTTTCTCAGCGAAATTCACCTATCGAGGTGTGGAGAAATAAAAAGTACTAGCAGCACAAACCTCAAAAGGTGAAGCCAATGACCACCTACATTTTCTTCGATGAAGCCCTACGGATGTTTGCCAACGCTTATTTGATATCAGCAGTACTGTTAATAGCCGCTTCTGGTATAGGTTTGGCAGTAATTGAAACAATGGAAAAGACAGGAGAACCCTAACTTCACAGATGGCAATATATTTATTGCCGAAAACCATTGGGTACAAGTGTTCGCCATAAAGAAATCCTGGGAACACTAGACTATGAAAGTCTCACAGCGTTGCAGCATTACCTGACATCACAGAATACACAGGTAGCTGTACCGCTATTGAGGCGCAAACCAAGGAGCTACTACTACAATGGGTCTATTCGACGCTGTTTTGGGCACTGAAATCCAAGCCCAAGCATCACTCAATCCAGCGGAAGCTTTTGCTGTGATAATTTTGGCTGCAACAGCCTCAGATGGTTATCTTTCTACCGAGCAAACAAATTGTATCACTTCTGTGCTGTCTCGGATGAAACTTTTTAAAAGTTATTCTAATGACCTGATGAACAGGCTGTTTGATAAAATTTTGAGCATTCTCCAGCGGGATGATTTTAATTTCTTATTTAATGCAGCTAAAGAATCTTTGTCTCAAGACTTGCGGGAAGCGGCTTTTGCAGTAGCCACCGATTTAGTCTTAGCTGAGGGCATAGTGAACGAAGAAGAAAAAAACTTTTTAAATGATTTATATCAAGCTTTAGGTGTTTCTAGTGAGATAGCAATACAAATTGTACAAGTAATCTTGATTAAAAACCGGGGATAGGTTAGCATTTTCCATGCTAGATCAAACTATATAAATAGTTTATAAACAAAGCGTGCCAAAAGAGTTAAACTCTTTTGGCACTACTTTTAATGTTCTTGTGACTGTGTGTAAAAAGATTAACTAGAATACTTTAATATTTCTTTGCTCACAAGAATTACCTATTACAATTCGGTTTTACTATTTTGAATTGCTTATGCCTTTTTCTGCCACCCTAACCCAACTGGTTGAAATTCTTTTGTCTAGACCTGTAAATTTATCTGAGGCTGCTTTAGCTCAAGTAAGCAGTGGTATACAAACAGATACCCGGATAATAGAGCCAGGTGAAGTATTTTTGGCTTTACGAGGTGAAAAGTTTGATGGACACCAGTTTGTGCCAACAGCGATCGCCAAGGGTGCGTTAGCAGCCATTGTGGATTTTGAATACGAAAATTCTGGGTTCCCCGTATTACAGGTAAAAGATACCCTCCAGGCATATCAAAAAATTGGCAGATGGTGGCGCGATCGCTTTGAGATTCCTGTGATTGGGGTAACGGGTTCTGTGGGCAAAACTACAACTAAGGAACTGATCACCGCAGTTTTGGCAACACAAGGAAGAGTTCACAAAACTTATGAGAATTACAACAACGAAATTGGTGTCCCAAAAACTCTCTTAGAACTTGGCGCAGAACATGAGTACGCGGTGATTGAAATGGCGATGCGAGGTAGAGGACAAATTGCCGAATTGACACAAATAGCGCGTCCGACGATCGGCGTGATTACTAATGTCGGGACGGCGCATATTGAGTTACTGGGTTCCGAAGCAGCGATCGCCGAGGCAAAGTGTGAGTTATTGGCTGAAATGCCTGCTGATAGTGTGGCGATTCTCAACCACGATAATCCTCTATTAATCGCCACAGCGGCGAAAGTTTGGGCTGGACAAGTTGTGACTTATGGCTTTTCTGGTGGCGATATCCAAGGGTTACTAATTGATAACGAGACTGTGGAAGTAGCAGGAATCCAACTACCCTTACCATTGCCTGGTCGTCACAATGCAACTAATTTCTTGGCGGCTTTAGCTGTGGCAAAGGTGTTAGGAATTGATTGGTCGTCGCTAAAAGCAGGTGTGATGGTGAATATGCCCACAGGGCGATCGCAGCGATTTGCTTTACCAAATGATGTTTTAATCTTAGATGAGACTTATAATGCTGCACCAGAAGCTATGTTAGCAGCATTGCAGTTGTTGGCAGACACCCCCGGAAAACGCAAGATTGCTGTGTTGGGTGCGATGAAGGAATTGGGAGAGCGATCGCAGCAGTTGCACTCCTCAGTCGGAGAAACAGTCAAAAAGTTGAATTTAGACGGTTTGCTGGTTTTGGTAGATGGACAAGACGCCGAAGCGATCGCTCTTAGTGCTGAGGGAATACCATCTGAGTGCTTTGCAACTCATGCTGATTTGGTGGCTAGGTTGAAGACATTTGTGCAAGCAGGCGATCGTTTATTGTTCAAAGCTGCTCATTCAGTGGGACTAGATCGGGTTGTCAATCAGTTGTGTGCAGAAATTTCAAGTTAAGCTTATCACACTCTTAAAAGGGGATGGATTTCACGTTGACAGTTGACTGTTAACCATCAACTGTCAACTGTCAGACGTGATATATCTCGTCTCTACAAAGGTTTTGACATCAAATAAAATCATTTTGATAACTCTAATATCCGCTTAAATAGTTGTCATTCTAAGCGAAACGTAGCCCTACTATTGCCTCAAGTTTAAATTGATGAATAAGCAAGTTAGTAGTCAGAACTAAAGTCCTAATTACAAACCCTCAAAACTAACTTGACAAAGTACTACTTTAAAGAAAGCTACGTCTTGGTCTTGCAGAGAATAATCTTATTAACAGATATTTTTTTATAAGTAATTAATCAGACGCAGCTAAGTAATCACCGTAGTCATGTATTGCTTGAGCAAAAAATCATACTTAATAATTGAAACTATTGCCTGTGATCAACAGGTGTACTCTATACCGTATAAATACAGAGCTTATAACTATGCTTTGGCATCATCATATGCTACTGTTCATTTAACCTTGTACTCTTGAAAGCAAGGTAATATCAGGAGCTAGGAGTCTGAATACAATAGCCTTCTGACGACTGATTGGCTTTGGAAGCTGACACATTTTTAATGTCTCAAATATGAATTCATGAGTGAAACCTGGGATATTTACGGGCTAGCTCTTGCTCAGAGATTTAAATTATTTTATGTATTTTTTCTAATGATAAGTAGATAAACTTATCAAAGGTAGCTGGGATATTTACGGACTAGCCTCTGCTCAGAGATTTAAATTATTTTATGTATTTGCTCTGACGGCAATTCGTTTTTAAAGTTTTTATGATAGGGCGTAACGTACATCAAGTGCTAAGTCATCCAGTGGGTTGTGAGCTAGATAGTTATCAAAAAATATTGGTAATTAACCAACTATAATTGGCAAGCTCAACCGTAAACTCTAACTTTTGACTTATTTAATACAGGAAAAGTTTGCAGCCAAATTCAACGACATATCCACCATTATTTGGTGAGAAAATGGACACGCAAAATCGTCGCTAATGGCGGCAAAAATCATCTATTAGAACCTTGATGGGGACATCAGGGGCAAGATTTGTTTGCGAAATATTTGCCAGATTGGTTTAGAAGACAAGTCAGCTGAGTTCCTTTAGAGGAGCAATGCTTGCTCAACTTTGTTATGGCAATTACAGCTTTGATGTGCTGTTGAAAAATTAGTTTTGAATCTTTCTCTCAGCAAACAGATAGGTTATGTCTGCGTGATTCCTGAGTAGCAAGAAACAGTTAACCAAGCATAATGTAGAGGAATTCTTGAATGTCTACTATCACCGTCAACAATACCAAAGATAGTGGTGCTGGTTCGTTGAGAGATGCGCTCGCCAAGGCTAAAACAGGTGACACGATCGCATTTGCACAAAATCTGGCGAACCAAAAGATTACTCTTACCAGTGGTGAATTGTCTGTTAAAAAGAGTATCACAATCGATGGTGCGGGAGCAGAGAACTTAATCATCAGTGGCAATAAAGCTAGTCGAATATTCTTCACAGCATACGGAACTGACGTTACTCTGAAAAATTTGAACCTTACCGATGGACATAACACAGGAAAAGGCGGTGCAGTTAGAGTCAGTTCCTACAGTAAAATAACTGTGGTCAATGTTCAGTTCAACAATAATGTTGGCGGTCAAGGTGGAGGAATTCACGTTGGTTATCGTAGTGATGCCACAGTAATTGATAGCATCTTCAACAATAACGATGGTACTATTACCAAAAATGGCTTTAGTGCAGGTGCGATCGCAAACGACAATAATGGATCACTAACTGTCAAAGGCAGTCGATTCACCAATAACCGTGGTCAAACAGGTGGTGCAATTTACACTCAACTAGGCCCCCTGACTGTAGAAAATTCCGTTTTCCTCAACAACCGCTCAAAAGATGGAGCTGCGGGAATTTTCGCAGATGGCGCCAGTAATGGTGGCCCTAGGGCAAGCGCTGACGCATCAGGTGGCACAATTAAAGTCAGTGGGAGCTGGTTTGAGGGAAATCAGGGAGCTGGTGCAGGCGGAGCACTTTATCTGTATACCTATGGCAAAGATAAGACAATTGTCGAAAACAGCACGATTCTTAACAATAAGGTAACAGCCAATTATAAAGGCCTTGCTATGGGAGGGGGAGCACGGCTTAATGGTAATGTGACGGTTCGCAATGTCACCTTTGCCAATAACACTTCTGAAAGACAAGGTGGTGGGTTGTGGTTAGATGGGGATACAACCTCAAAAAATGCAGTCATCAATATTGAGAACAGTACCTTTTCTGGGAACAAAGCAACTAGTGAGAAAGGTTATGGTGGCGCAATAACCATTAATCCCAGTGCATCTGCTAGCCTCAACGTTGTCAACTCTACACTTGTCAATAACTACGCCCAAAATAACGGAGGAGCGTTTTGGGTTGTTGGTAAGCAAACCGTGACACTCACCAATTCAATCGTTGCCAACAACACAGCAAACAATCTCTTGGGATCTGGTCAACAGAGCGCATTCCAGTTGCGTGATGGCGGTGGGAATATCGAGTTTCCAGCTCCACCAAATAGCAAGAGTCCTAGAGTTACGGCTAATTCCCTTATTGCTGACCCTAAACTGGGTTCTCTGCAAAACCTGAATGGTGTCTTAGTGCATCCACTGCTAGCGGGTAGTCCCGCCATTGATAAAGGTGTTGCCGATGCACCAACAATTGATGAGCGCGGTTTTAGCCGTGATAGCAAACCTGATATTGGGGCGTTTGAAGTTGGCGGTAAGAATATCGGCGGTGTCACGACGAATATAGACAAACTCAATGGCACTTCAGCGCGAGATGTGATAATTGGTACTTCTAACCACGAGCGTATCACTGGCTTACAAGGTGCAGATACACTCACAGGGGGTGGCGGTAATGACCAATTTATCTACACTAATGTACGCGATCGCGGTGACACAATTACTGACTTCGAGGTTGGCAAGGACAAAATAGTCTTTACTCAGTTACTCGACAGCCTAATTGCCACAGGTTACACTGGCAGCAACGCAATAGCTGATGGCTATGTGAAAGTCGTGCAAGGTAGTAGTGCTAAGAATTTCAACGTGCAGATTGACGCTGATGGCCCCACTGGTCAGGACATTTTCAAATCTTTGATCACGGTGAACATCACAAATACAGACACCCTAAATAACTCTACCAACTTTGTGTTTTAGAGCTTGATACCCAAAGATGGGAGAGAGGCGATGGCATCTCTCTCCCTAGTAATCTGATATTTGTCGCAAAGATAAATTAGAGGGTAGAAAAGTCATAGATTGGCTTTGAGTATTTTGCCAAATCGTTCTGCGATCAAGTTCAGGTGTTATTGGAAAGACTCAGATTGTTACTGTAGCGTCTCTGAAAAAGAATTGCTGCTAAATTAGTCAGTAAACAGCTGATTGCCAGCCACAGCAAAATATAAGTAGGAGGCATTACCACGCCAATCATGAACCAAGTATATACATGCAATATCATCACGAAAGCGAAAATGCTGGCTATTGCGGCAGATTGCCACACTTGATGTGATGGACGACGGAGTGCAGTCAGGCTAATTGTCAATAAGGTAATAAGTAAGTTTGCTGGCACAAGAAAAGCACAAATACTAACGCAGTTGGTGCGAGAGAACTCAATTAAGGCGTTGAAATCAAGCATCAATTTTGTTGGGATAATGTTAGCAGTTAGTAATTTAATTTAACTTATTTCCAAATAATGAAAATAACCTTAGCATATATAGTAAGTGCTCACATTAGCAATGTAACATAATTTAAAGCAAAATTTATGTTTGACAATTATGAATTATTAATTATGAATTGTAAATTGCTGAGTATGGTGGGCAGCGCCCACCATAGCTGAATTAACCAGGCAAAATCACTGTATCGATAACGTGAACCACACCATTATCAGCTTCGATATCTGCTGCTAAAACAGTGGCATTTTTCACTTCAAAACCATCAGAAGAATCAATTTTAATGGGTGAACCTTCCACAGAATTAACCGTACCGAGCTTTGCCAAATCAGCCTGCAATAGCTTTCCTGAAACGACATGATACTTTAAAATTCGCGTTAGCTGAGGGATATTCTGTAACAGAGTTTGTATAGTTCCCGGTGGTAATTTGGCAAAAGCATCATCAGTTGGTGCAAATACAGTAAATGGCCCAGGACTTTTTAATGTTTCCACTAAACCAGCGGCTTGTACAGCCGTTACCAGGGTTTTGAAAGAATCAGCATTAACTGCAATATCAACAATATCAGCCATATATCTTACCTAAATCTCTGCAAAAGATTTTAAAGGATAGTAAACCTATTTTAATTTTTATTAACCAAAATAAATAAGTCCACCTGCGTGGACTTGGTTTTTAAGGAATGTAGGAGCAAAGGGGTAAAGAGGAGCACAAGGGAAATAAATACTGAGCCTTAACTCCTGACTCCTAACGCAAAGACTCAAAAATTACCGTTATTGTTATTAAACACAACAAGATAATTCCTAGTGGTAGCATAAACTGTTGCAAAAGGTACACCAGTATGGGGATAATGTGAAAAATACGTAAACCACTTGATAGAGCATAGGCGATCGCAAAGCCAAACAGCATCAACAAGAAATATTTCAGAGACTTAGAAGCCAAGCGGAATAGAAGCGTATCTTGATTGGTAGTCATAATTTTACTCACAAAAGTAGCTAAATTGTTAGTAGTGAATATCTTTTTACAGGTAGCCAATCACCTTACTGGGCGAATAGTAAATAGACTCTTGCTGTTTTTGTTGAGTATTTTGCTTTTCATTATTGGCTAATAGCTGGAATGCGATAAACAAAACAAACAACAACAGCAAAAACGAGCCTAAACCAGAGTGATACTTATTTATTTCTCGCTCTACACCACATTTGAGGCAGACATATCTATTGGGATTACCTGTATCTTGGGCAAAGGGGCAATAACTCGGATTGCAATCATGATGACAATTTTTGTCCAACATTATTGAACCTCCTGTAGGGTGAAAACTTACATAATGGTTGTAAACACGCCTCTACAGAATCTAGTTAGTTAATACCTACTGCCTATTTAGTAAACTTTCATGAGTCCTTAATATCAACGGATAACGAGTAATATCTGTGATTTACTAAGCTTGCAGTAGCAGCGCTGGTAAAATCTCTCCTCAACCACATTTTCTTGGCGCTTAACTTAACTTCGCCTGTATTAATTACAAGAGTAATACAATCTCCAATGGCTTGCAGTCGGATAAAGTAGTTTAATATTCGGTAGGAAAAAGTAGTTTGTAGTATGACCAGTAGGAATAAGTACTAAAAATATAGTTATAATGAAGTAAAATTGATACATCAAGTCAGCAAATGGGTGCAGAAGAAGCCTTAGAGTTTGTAGACAGCTTAGTTTTTCTCAAGACGGGAGAACATTTAGATAGAACTCAAAGGATTATCTTGGGTCATTTGTGGGAGGACGAGAAGCGGACTTACCAGGATATTGGCAATAGTTGCAGTTATACAGAAGCGCATTTAAAAGCAGTTGGTGCAGGACTTTGGCATCTACTATCAGATGTTTTAGGAGAGAAAGTCTCAAAATCAACCTTCCAAGGAGTGGTTCAAGGATTTTGGACAACCCAGCAGTCACAAAAATCCCATGTCCATCATTTAAGCACTAACAACACTAAACCCCAAGATATAGATTCTAGCTTTGTAGGACGCGATCGCGAAATAGCCGAGATCCATACCCTCGTTGGTCGAGGAGCCAAAGTTATTCTCATCCAGGGTGAAGGCGGTGTTGGCAAAACAACCTTAGCACGTAAATACTTTAAAAATCAAAAATTTGATTTTGTTCTAGAACTATGGATGGCGACAGAAATCCAAAACCTCACTCCTGTAGAGAGTGTGGTGGAGGAATGGCTACGGCGAGACTTTAACGAAGAACCAGGACGCGATTTTGGCATCAATTTGGAGCGACTGCGGCGGAAGCTGCGAGAGCATACTCCCAAAATTGGGGTATTTATCGACAACCTAGAAACTGCTCTAGATAAAAATGGCAAGTTCCTGGAATATCGTCGGCCTTATGTTGAGTTATTGAGAGTATTAGCAGACCCAGATTTGCATTCTGTTACCTTAGTAACAAGTCGTGAGCGTTTGCGTGAGTCTAGTATAGAAGTTCATCTTTACCCCCTAGAAGGGTTAGATGATGAAGCATGGAGACAATTTTTCAGCCGTCGCCAAATAAATTGTGATTCTACAGTTCTTAGTGAAATGTGCAGAGCTTATGGAGGTAATGCCAAAGCAATGCAAATTCTCCAAGGCGCAATATTGACGGATTTTAATGGTGATATAAATGCTTATTGGCAAGAAAATCGTACAGATTTGTTAATCGAAAGAGAGTTAAAAGATTTAGTCGCCAGTCAATTTACCCGTATCCAACAGATTGATATCGAAGCTTACTGCCTGCTGTACCGTTTAGGATGCTATCGCTACCAAGATATTCCTTCTATACCTATCGAAGGAGTTTTATGCTTACTTTGGGATGTACCTGAGCAACAGCGTAAACGTGTAATCAAAGCTTTACAAGAATTATCTTTAATAGAAACTAAAAAAGGTCAATACTGGTTACACCCTGTAATTCGTGATGAAGCAATCAGTAGATTAAGGTTAGTAGGTGAAGAATGGGAAATAGTGAACCGCAAAGCAGCAGATTTTTGGACACAAAAGGTTGAAATAGTCAAAAATATTACCGATGCATTGACAGCTTTAGAAGCATATTATCACTATGTAGAAATTAGTGATTTTGAGCAAGCTGGTGATGTAATTTTACAAGGGCGAGGTCAACAGTGGAGTACAGGATTACCTTTAGGTTCCTCGTTTTATCAACTGGGATTGCTTCAGAAAAATTTTTCTGTGATTAAGCGGATAATAGATGATATAAAATCCCAAGAAAGACTAATTAAACTTTACATTATCCTGGGCTATACATATCGAATTATCGGTTGTATTAGAGAAGCCATAGAGTGTTATGAAAAATCAGGTGAAATAGTAGAAAATTTAGATGTAAAGCCAATAAAAATTTCTATTTTGTTCAATAAAGGACTTTGTAAGCTTGAACTGGGGGAACTAGAAGCAGCTGAAGATTGTTTCATTTCTGTTTGCAGCCTTGCTGAACAAAATAGCCAGCTTGATGATTACATGGCTTATGCTCAATGTTGTTTGGCTTTAATCAAATCATGTTCTGGTAGTAGAGAAGATGCCTTTTATATTGCAGAAGAGGCTTTTTCTGCAATGTCATTATCAAGTAGAGTAACTTTATGGGGAATAGGGCATAGTTTAATAACTCTCTGCTTAACTTACAAAAATTTAGGGAATACTAAAAAATCGTTTGATTTGTGCCAAAGAGCTATATTTCATTCTGACGATAATAACTTTACCCAGATTAAGGCTAAAGCTATAAGTTGCCTAGCTGAGTTGTATCGGGAACAGGGAGAATTTACTAGAGCGCTTTTTCACCATTCAGAAGCAATAGAAATCCTGGATAAGATAGGTGCTAAATCAGATTTAGCTGAGGCTTATTATCAACGTGCATTGACTTATCAAAAAATGGGTGAAATTAACAAAAGTAGGGAAGATTTTGTTCAAGCGATCGCTCTGTTTAAGGAAATGCAAGCACCTAGACAAGTTGAGAAAGTACAAACAGCAATGGAATGTTTTGAGAAATAAGTAATAATAATATTAGTATGTCCTGTCCAGGAGAATAGATAGTCATGGTAACTGCTACAGTTATTGCAAATATATTACCAAATGTTTCTCTAGAAGACTGGATGCAAAATCCTCCTAATAACACAGAATGGGTGGATGGGGAGTTAGTGAAGAAAAATGGAGTGACACTCAAGCATAGTCGGATTCAAGCCAATGTAGCTTATTACTGGAGAAATTACAAAGATTCTAGCGGACAAGGGGGACAAGTTTATACAGAAGTACCTTGTCGCACTAACAAACAAGGACGTGTTCCTGATGTTGCTTATCTCACACCAGAATTAATTACTCAGTTTGGCGAACCCGCTGCGTTACCCCAAAGTTTCCCACTAATTGCTGAGATTGTTTCCCCTACAGATATTGCTGAAGAGATAATTGCTAAATCTCAAGAATATCTGCAATCTCAAGGTGAGGAAGTATGGTTAGTGTTTCCAGAAAATCGTTGGATTATTGTGATCACGCAAAATCAGCGACTTGTATTTATTTCTGGTGAAGTTGTCAGCACTCAAACTGTGCTAAAAGGTTTCAATGTGGCAGTTGATGAATTGTTGGCTTGATAAGAAGATTCCCTTTAAAATACCCGACTTTTCTAAAAAGTTGAGAATCTTAAATCTGAAAGCTGATATTAACGGAAACCTAAAATTTCTGAAACTGCTTTTACAATATCAAGATAAAAGTTGCCTTTCACTGCGCGAAACAACTCAAATTTAGAGTCAGGAGCACCAAAAAACGGTCTGAGAAACCATCCTAACTGTACACCAACAAAGGCATAAAGCAATAACCAGGATCTTAAAATAGTAGTACGGGTTTTTTTGCCAACTTCATCTTGTTGGGAAAGTAACTGCATTCCCTCATAAAGGAATCTAACGCCAAAAATACCTGTGATGCCAAAAATTAATACATTCAACAGTTTAAAAAATTGATAAGAGTCGGGAGTAGTGATGAGGAAAAATAGTGTTACAGGCGCCAAACTGAATAAAAGCACACTAATCACAGATACAGATGTGAGTAACACAACAAAATGCTGTTGAATACTGCTCCGAGAACCAAACAAAACATTAAAGAAGAATAAAGTCGGAAAGCAAATGATGAGTGTTAATAAGTAGAAAGCTGGGAGTTTGATAGCGCCAGATAATGCTTGCGCCCAACTGTGAGATGCACCGATAATTGCACCATAGATGGCAAAGAAAATGGAACTAGAAACGAACAGAGAACTGATTTTATTTTGTAGTCGCACTTCCTGACGAATTTCTTCTAAGAACCCCTGGCGATCGCGTAGTAAATTAACTAAGACACCAAATTGTTGAATTCCACGAGATTTATTTTTTTCTAACATAATCTTTTGATATTTCAAATTTTGTTTAATAACTAATTAACGAAATCCTAATAGATAGGTAATAGCTTGAATTACACTTAGATAAAAATTACCTTCTCGCTCTCGAAATAGTTGAAATACAGAATCAGGTCTCCCAAAAAATGGTCTGAGAGTCCATCCTAATTGACTACCTACAAAAGCATAAAGAAATAGCCAAAATTGCAAAATCTTTTGGCGCGTATTGCTTCCTTCATTCTCTTGTTCTAAAACCAAACTCGTAGCGTGATATAAAGACGAGATCCCAATAAATCCAGTTATGGCGAAAAGAAATACATTTAATAAAATTAAAAATTGGTAATTCTTAGTAGTAATCAGAAAAAATAGTGTGATTGGGGCAAAACTAAATAAAAGCACACTAGTTACTGAAACCGCAGTTAGCACTAATGCTAAATGTTGACCAAAAGTCCGCTTTGAACCAAAAATAATATTAGCAAAGTACAAAGTCGGTATACAAATCAGCAGTGTGATTAAATAGAGGGCTGGCAGTTTAATGGCGGAAGATAAAGCTTGCATCCAGCTATGGTATGCACCAATAATTCCGCCATAGATAGCAAGGAATATGGAACTACAAACTAACAGAGAAATGATTTTATTTGATAATCTTGTACCTTGCCGAACTTCCTCTAAAAATCCATTGCGATCGCGCAATAATTCAATCAATACTGCAAAGTACTTGATCCCTGACGATTTCCGCTCAATCATGTTATCCTCACACACATATTATTCAAGTTCCATCCGAATAATCAGCGCCAGAACCATACTTCCATGCATCAACCAAACGATGCCAGTAATATTGTTGTTCGCTTGGTTGATTCTTAAGCCATGTTTCTAACATTGGGCTTAACCAAAATAAGGCAGTATAAACACCCAAATTTCCATAATGCACCATCCAATCTAGTAAACTTCCCAAACCTACTTGCGGAATTATTTTGGCAACTAATCCCGGATGTGCCAAACCAGTTTTTAACAATGTTTGTGTCAGCGCCGAAAACTGCACTATATCTTGCAAAAATGGTTTTAGCACTGGCGTACCTAGCTGTTGCATTTCTTGAAATACAGCAGAGAGCAGTTGGTTAATTTGCTCTGGAGCAATCTTCTGATTCACACCGACACTCATCGCCCTTTGAAACAACCAAGTGACAGTTAGACTGGGCTGATAAGGTTGCAGTAGTACCAGCGCTTCAGCGGATAATTGTTCAGTTTGTAGTGCCTCCTCGATGCCAAATGTTAAACGCTTTAGGTGACGCACCATCGCACCAAAACCACCAAAACTCAAGGGTGATTGACTCCCACTGCTATCTCCCACTGGCACAATGCGGCTCCAAGGGGTTTTGAGGGGACTTTGGCGATAGGTAGGAAAGAATCCAAACAGCGCTCGTTGAAACTTCAACTGGCTCAATTCCACGCCTTGATATTCTGGTAGGAGACGCAGATATTCTTCAAATAGAGCTTCTAAACTTAAGCGTTGTGGATGTGCATCCATGTAAGTGAATAAGTAAGTGGTTCTACCATCTCTGGCTGGGAAGGCTTCCCAGAAATACTGGCATTGATTCTGCAAGGATGTAAATGATAATAACAAGTCGCCTGAGTGATTTTCCGCAAAACCTTGGGCACAACTTCCCACCACTAGGCAAAGGGCATCTGGTTTTTTTCCTTGGCGTGCTTGCTGGGTAATAGGAGAAAGATGCCCCATTGCATCGATTAACAGCCTAGCTTTGAATTGCTGGTTTACCATCACCCCATCTGGATGAACTACCGCCTCGGTAAAAGGTGTATTTTCTAACAAATTTCCACCAGCAGCCAGAAATCGTGTCTTTAAAGTAGCCAGTAAATAAACTGGATCTACGCCAATATTTAGCACATCTTCTACCCAAACTTCTGTACCACTGTGAAAGCTGACTCGTGCTGGGTTATATTTGGTAGCGATCGCTTGTTCTAATTCCGCATCTGTCAATAGGTTTAATTCTAAAAATACATTTAACTCATCTTGAGAGATATTCCATTCTTGTTTCCGACCATGTAAAATACCTCTTTCTATTAATGCCACTCGTAATCCCTTCACGGCTAAAGCGCAACCAATTAAAATTCCTAATGTGCCACCGCAAATAATTGCATCCCAGTCAACATTACCTAAAAGTTGTTGACTTTCTTGAACTAATGTTGGTACTGGTCTAGTGTTTTCTCTGAGTGTTGTTAGGATGCGATCGCTTTGACGCAATCCTCCCAAAACATTGCCCGGTAGTTGGCTAAGAATCTCTTCAGTTAAAGACATAAAAGTTAATTTCAGCAGAGCTACTAGTACTGATCGTATCTTTACTGGATTTTTTAGCGTGATTTCTCAGATAAAATTTTGACTCTCATCATTAATAATCTGCGCTTATGATCAGTACTAATAAAATATCTCTAAATTTGTCGATTTTTTAAATATCAAATCCTTTTGCTGTAAGCTTTACAGGCATTTAATCAGCATCAAAGAACATGCATTCCTTCACTGTTTCTTTAAAAAGATTTCTTGAAAATTTTATTTCCTTTAAACAGAGGGTAAACATATACTTAAAAATATTGTTATAACCAAAGAGAACTTTAGAACAAAAGTAGACTTCGCATCAGGCTGTAAAAAGTTAATACGCTTTCAAGTGTTTCCCTATGAAAATCGCCTTTATAGTTGGGAAGTTTCCTGTATTGTCAGAGACATTTGTTCTGAACCAAATTATAGGTTTGATTTCTCGTGGACATGAGGTAGATATTTACGGTTATCAACCAGATGATACTTTTAAAGTTCATCCAGATGTAGAAAAATATCACCTATTAGCTCGTACCCACTATCCACCGGAAATACCCAGAAATTACCTTTTGCGCTTCCTCAAAGGTCTGCAATTAGTACTTACGAATTTTCCTAAAGCTCCTTTAGTATTATTGCGATCGCTCAACTTTTTCAAGTATGGTGGGCGAGCAACTTGCTTGCGCTTACTGTACTCAGTTATCCGGCTATTGAAAGCTCAGCCGTATGATATCATACATTGCCAATTTGGGACATTCGCCCAAGAAGGTCTGATTTTGCGTGATATTGGTGCCATCCAAGGAAAGTTAATTACTACATTTCGAGGTTACGATATTAGCCAGGTTGTTCATCAGCGTGGAGAAGATGTTTATGACTCATTATTTGCTAAAGGAGATTTTTTCTTAGCGAATTGCGAGTATTTCAAGAAAAGAGCCATCAAACTAGGTTGTGATGAGAAAAAAATTGTCGTGCATGGTTCAGGGATAGATAGCAGTCGATTTCCGTTTAAACTTAGAAATCCTCATCCCGATGGCAAGATTCGCATTACGACAACTGGTCGTCTTATCGAAAAAAAAGGCATAGAATATAGCATTCGTGCTGTTGCTAAAGTATCCAGGATTCACCAGAACATCGAGTACAATATCATTGGTGATGGATATTTAAAAGAAAGTTTGCAACAGTTAATTGAGGAACTAAATATTGCGGATAAAGTCCATCTTCTAGGTTGGAAAAATCAGCCGGAAATTATTGAGATTCTCGACAATTCCGATATATTCATGGCTCCCAGCGTCACAGCTACAAATGGCGATCAAGATGCTCCTGTCAATACTTTAAAAGAAGCAATGTTGATGACTTTGCCAGTCATAGCTACTCGCCATGGTGGTATCCCGGAACTTGTGCAAGATGGTATTTCTGGTTTTCTAGTTCCAGAACGAGATGCTGATGCCATAGCTGAGAAATTAAGTTATCTCATAGAACATCCAGAAATTTGGTCACAAATGGGTCAAGCAGGTCGTACCTATGTAGAATCAAACTACGACATCAACAAGCTAAACGATGAGTTAATCCAGATTTATCGACAAATATTGAGCAATGATTTACATTCTCAAGATTTGGCGCTAGTAGCTTCAACATGAGGTTTTGCAGTAAACCACACATTTCTCAAAAGATGGAAATAGCAATGCAATACCAACTACAAACGCTCATTACAAAAGTAGAAATCTAAAATTTTCATCTTTCAACTCTCATTCTGTTTTTAGTCTTTCCCAACTACATCAATTGAAATTACCCAAGGATATTGATTTAGATATGAACTCGTCAGCCGCAGCCCCAGAAGTTACAATTATTGTCTCTCCACGCGAGCGTTTCAGCCACACACGTGAATCTTTAGAAAGCATTTACGAGCACACTGAATATCCCTTTCAGTTAATTTACGTAGATGGCGGCTCTCCTCGTCACATCAAAGATTACTTGGCAGAGCAAGCAAAGCAAAAACAATTTCAGTTGATTCGCACTGATTATTATCTCTCGCCAAACCGCGCCAGAAACATGGGTCTGCGTCAAGTGACGAGCAAATATGTTGTTTTCATTGATAATGACGTAGTAGTTACTCCAGGTTGGCTCAAGTCCTTAGTACAGTGTGCAGAAGAAACAGGCGCAACCATCGTTAGCCCCCTCATCTGCCAGGGTAAAACTCTACACGAAGAAGTGCATTGTGCAGGTGGAGAATCTGGGGTAAAGGTGGAAACTAAAGGCGAAACAACAAGACGACGAATAATTGAAAAGATTTATAAACAAGGTCGGCGAGTAGCAGATGTCCGTCCTCAACTGCAACGGCAAAAAACCGGGCTAGCAGAGTTCCACTGCATGATGGTACGCACAGAGATATTTCAGCAAATTGGTCTGCTAGATGAAGCACTTTTAAATACCAAAGAACACGTTGATTTGTGCATCCTAGTAACTGAAGCTGGTGGTACAGTCTACCTAGAACCCGAATCTCTGATGACTTACATGACAGGACAACCACTGGAGTTGACAGACATAAATTACTACATGCTACGTTGGAGCGATGCCTGGGAACTAGCAAGTCTCAAACGCTTGCGCGACAAGTGGAACCTCACCGAAGATGAATACTTCAAAAATAAGTACAAACGTTTGGGGTGGCGGCGAAATATGGCAATCATCAATCCCTTTGCTAGTAAACTGCCCATCGGCAAATTTGGCTCACGAGCCGCTGTTAAAATTCTGAGTGTTATGGACAAAGCACTCAACCGTTATATTACTACCCGCTACACTCAAATGTCTGTGCAAAACCAAACCCCAACAAATCTAGAGAAATCTGCAAGTACAGCCTCATCGCATAGTTAATGATGGTTCTGGCCTGTCAGGTTGATGACGACTGGTACTGTCATCAGCTCGATACCTCAACGTGGGTTTCCTACTGTCCAAATCTCCGTGCTAGCTGGACAAGCGACATTCTCATCTATGCACTTCTGTTTGGAATAGAACAGGCCCGTCGTGTTAATGTCAATCAAATCGATCTGATTTCTAGAACAGTCCCAGAGTTGAGCAAATATCTTTGTAGCCCGGAAGATCGGTATTTTGGTATTCTCAAGGCGATCGCAACTAAATTATCTCGCAACCCGTTGTATGTTTACATAAAAGTTGCAGATAAGCTGCGATGGAAATTATGATTGCCTAGTTAAGAAAGATAAAAATTATGCAGCAGAATGAGGATTTACGATGCCGCCCAAGGTAGTTTACACGCCTGAAAGCCTACTTAGGCATCCTAAGCGATTGTTTCAACAAATGTGGCGAGACTTGCTAGCTGCTCGTGAACTCACTTGGCGACTGATGATACGAGATATCAGCGCTCAATACCGTCAGTCATTTTTAGGGGTAGCCTGGGCTTTTTTACCCCCAATTGTGATGGCAACTGGGTTTACCCTTGCTAAAGATGCCAATGTCATTAGTGTTGGAGCAACAGATCTACCTTATCCAGCTTATGTCATGTTCAGCACCGCTTTGTGGCAGACATTTGTCGAAGCTTTAAATGGCCCCGTACAAGCGGTAACAGCCGCAAAACCCATGTTAGCCAGAGTTAATTTTCCGCGAGAAGCACTGATTTTGGCAAAGTTAGGGGAAGTATTTTTCAACTTTGCCATCAAGCTGATTCTGATCGTGGCCTTGTTTATCTGGTTTGGCGTGTCTGTGAGTTGGACGGCGATTTTAGCGATCGTGGCATTAATTCATTTAGTATTGTTAGGAACATTTATCGGTGTTTTATTAGCTCCTTTGGGTGTGTTATATCAAGATATTTCCAAAGGACTCACAATGATTACAGGATTTTGGCTTTTCGTGACTCCAGTAGTTTATCCAGTTCCTAGTAGCGGAACCTTTGGCTTTTTGGTAAAACTAAATCCCGTTACTCCTTTACTGGTAACAGCCAGAGAGTTAGCAACAACAGGAGTTGTCTCAGACCCTTATAGGTTTTGGGTGGTAAGTGTAATTACCCTAGTTGGCTTAGTATTTACTTGGATTGGATTTCGTCTTGCTATGCCTTTCGTGGTTGAGAGAGTGAGTTCTTAATAATGACTAATTTAGTAGATAGAGAGATTACCGTTCCGTCCCACAATACTGAAATAGTTATTGCAGTTGATAATGTTTCCAAGAAGTTTTGTAGAGACTTAAAACGGTCTTTATTCTACGGTGTCCAAGATATTGCCACAGAGTTAACAGGAGGAATTAGAAAGAGTGATACTCTGCGACCTAAAGAGTTTTGGGCGCTCAAAGATGTTAGTTTTCAAATACGGCGGGGAGAAGCAATAGGTCTAGTAGGTTCAAATGGAGCAGGAAAAAGTACGCTTTTACGGATCATTAGTGGTTTGATTAAACCTGATACTGGCTCTGTAAAAGTTAACGGTAGAGTGGCTCCATTAATTGCATTAGGAGCGGGGTTTAATCCCATCTTGACAGGACGAGAAAACATCTATGCGAATATGTCCATTTTAGGACTACCCACAAAAGAAATTAAGAAGAGATTTGAGGATGTAATAGATTTCGCTGAAATTTCGGATGCCATTGATTCCCCTGTGCAAACTTACAGTTCTGGGATGGCAGCTCGGCTGGGATTTGCTTGTGCAGTTCACATAGAACCAGATATCTTGCTCATTGATGAAGTGCTGGCTGTCGGCGACATAAAGTTTAGAATGAAATGCTACAAAAGGCTAGCTAAACTTCGGGAAAATGGCACAGCTTTTGTTTTAGTTTCTCATAATCCTCATTCTATATTAAATGTATGTGATTCTGCTATTTATTTAGCAAAAGGCAAGTTAATTACATCTGGGGAAACAGAAGTTGTTTTTCGTAAATATGAAGAAGATCTAAGTTTGGGAGGAACAGAAACATCTCTAGGAGCCATGTATTTAGCTGAAAAACCAGAGAGTGCAAGTTTAGGTTTAGATATACTGTCTCTTTACTTTAAAGATGAGCAAGGAAACATAATTGCAGCACCACTTTGCGGTGAACCTGCTTATTTGTGCGTAGAATGTAAAGTACTCCAAAAAATCGATAATGCCATTTTAGGTATAAAGATTTCAGCTTTATCTGGAGAAAATGAACGAGTACTACATCTCACCTCCGCAAGTGATAATGTAGCTCTCAAAATACTTCCTGGAAAAGTTGAGATCCAAATGCAGATGCCTTACTGTGGCTTAGTACCTGGTTTATATAACGCTAAAATCTATGTGAAAGAGGGTGTATGCTCCTTTGATATAGTAGAGTCTTTTAGATTTGCGGTAAAAGCAAGCAAATATAGCGGTCAATGTTTGTATTATCAACCCCGGACGTGGAAAGTTGTTAGTAAATAAGCTGATTATTTGGTAATTCTAAACTTTTGATAAACAAAGGCATTGAAGATGAGCAACCCTCTACTCAGTATTATTATCCCAACTCATAACCGACCTCATCTAATAACTCGTGCCGTCAAAAGTGCCCTTGAACAAACAGTAGAAGATTTGGAAGTCATCGTTGTTGACGACGCTTCAACACAGCCGATAGATTTGCCAAGTAATCCTCGACTGCGGACGATTCGCTTATCGGAGTCTCATGGCGGTGCGGGAGCTCGTAACGTCGGTCTTGACGCCGCCCTCGGTCGATGGATTACATTCCTTGACGACGATGACCAACTTCTACCCCACATGGCAGCCGTATCGCTAGAAGCACTATCTCAAGCGGCACTTCCAACACCTGTGGGGGTAATCTCTGGCTTGGAAGAAGTGAACTCTCAGGGTCAAGTCCTCGGCACGCGCCTACCTCCTCCGGTGCGTCCACGTGGCGCTCACTTCTTTCTAGAAGAACTTGAACCGGGCAAATCATACAATACCAAGCAAACTCTAGTCGTAGAGCGTGAGGTGCTTCACCAAATCGGTGGCTGGGATCAAACATTTCGCTCTCGCGTCCACTCAGAACTCTTTCTGCGGCTCAATCCAGCTTGTTCGCTCCTCGGTTTACCTATCGTTACTTACCAACTCTATACTCACGAGGGAGATAGAGTTTCACGCAATACAAAGCTTCGTCAAGAAAGTTTTCTCCGCCTTGTGCATAAGCATAAATCACTTTTCAAAGCGCATCCACAGATGTTCGCCAAGTTTGTCTACGAACACGCACTGAGATCATACGATATGGGTCAAAAACGTGCAGCCTTATTCAGCTTATGCTGGGCTATGGGAATCGATCCACTTCATACCTTTCCCCGCATTGCTTCACGATTTTATCAATCAGGATTGAAAAATTTATCGACTGCATACAAAGCATAAGCGTCAGATTTGCAGAGTTACAGCGGTTTACACTTCTGTGCAAAACAACTGATAGAGTTGGGGGAAAGGAGAAGGGATAAATGCTTTTCTCTTAGATATCGTACTGAAATTTCTGTCCCTCATCCAAGTGAGAATTTCTATATTTTACGCATTTAATATTTCATATGAAAGTATGAAAGTAACAGGGCCATCGTCACAATACTAACAACCTATTTTTTTATCTTAGGTAAATCTTTATGCCCAAGCTCGTTTCGGTAATCATACCCTGTTTTAATGCAGAAAAATGGTTGGCAGAAGCAATTAATAGCTGCTTGGAACAAACCTATTCCAATATTGAAATTATTGTAATTGATGATGGTTCTACAGACAAGTGTTTAGAAATTATCAAAAGTTACGGAGACAAAATTATTTGGCAAGCTTTGCCTCATCAAGGAGGAAATTATGCTAGAAATAAAGGTTTTGAGTTGTCCAAGGGAGACTATATTCAATACTTAGATGCGGATGACTATATTTTACCAGAGAAGATAGAAAAGCAAGTTCGTTTTTTAGAAGAAACGGCAGCAGATGTTGTTTATGGTGATTGGAGACATCAGCGTCATTTGTCTGATGGCTCAAGTTTGATGGAAAATATAGAAATTTCTGAAGCACACGCAGATATCTTGGCTGCTCTATTGGCAAATTGGTGGGTTGCTCTTGCTGCTTTACTTTATAAGAGAACCGCAGTAAAAAATAGTGGCGGGTGGGATGAAACTTTGACAGCTGCACAAGACAGAGATTTTTTCTTATCAGTAGTAATGAATGGAGCTAAGGTTGTATATCAACCTGGCTGTTATTCAATTTATAGACGATATGGTTCTGTAACAGTTTCTACTTCCTCTAAAAACCGCTGGTTAAAAGGTCACTATCTGGTATTAGAGAAGGTCGAAAGGCAATTATTAGAGATGAACAAACTTTCAATGAAGTATCGTCATGCTTTAGCTAAATCATATTTTGAATTGGCTAGAGAGTCATTGTTTGTTGATTATTCACAATATTTAATATTTTTAGAAGAGGCTTTAGCTCTATTCCCAGAGTTTAAAACTAACAGTAAAAGAGCCGCTTATAAAGTTGTACAAAATGTTTTAGGTTTTCGCCAAACTGAAAGAATTGCCTGTCGTGCCTTATTCGTTAAAAAGTTTATCAATTCAAGCTTTGTGCACCCAAGAAAAAAATTGGGTGTCACATCTTAAAAAGAAGGATGTCTGAAAAGCATGGCAAGGGTATATTTTGTCATTATGATTGCAACAAAGCGTCAAGAATAATCTTTATTTTCTGTTACTTTATGAGATGCTTGATTACGCGATCGCTTTGAGCATGACATTTTTGACTTCTCAGACATCCTCATTATACTTACGGATGTTTAATCACGACCATTGATGGCAATTAGCAACCGCAAAATAAAGACGAATAGGTTGATGTATGTAAGATACATCGATAAAGCAGCAGGTAGGTACTGGTCATCGCGGTAAGTGCGGGGCAAGATGTAGAAATCGACGACAGATACCCCAACAAACAGAAATACCCCCAAACCTGAAATAGCAATTTCTAACCAAGAGGGCGTGTACACACCAAACATGGCAAACGCAAATTGGATGAGGCACACAACCACCAAGGCAATGACACCGAGATTGATTGTCTTTGTTAAAGCCATCCCATCTTGTTCAGAGAGATTTGAACCAATTTGACGAGCGGCAATAAAAGTAACACCACAACCAAGGGCAGCTAAACCAATACCTTGAATGCCAACACCTTGAGTTCTCAAGGCAACGAACACTAAGCCACTAATGGTATATCCAGATAGGAGGCTGTAAGTTGCCAAAAGTGGTAGTGCAAGACCCTTGTTACCTTTTTGAGCAACATTTTGGGCAACAAAGAACAGAATTAATTCCACAATCACTGCACCGATGAAGGTGGGAAAGAACAGACCGGGGTTAGTACGGATAACTCCCAGACCGCCGTAGGTTCCCAATGCGGTTAGCACAAGACCGCCGCCTACGTAGGGGAGGGCATTGGCAATTACATTTGGGCCAACGAGTGCGTGAGATTTAGCCTCACGGATAGCTTCACGAAAATTGCTGGTATTGCTCATAATGAAAAATTAGTTTTTGAGAGAAACATCTTGGTTATTCTCATTCTTACCAATATTTAAGTCAAGAAACCAGTGTTGAGTTCTACAAGTTAGGAATAAACTCGACAAAAAAGATTGTGCAAGGCTCAATTATTATCTGGAAAACAAAAATAACCAGCAACAGATAAGGTTACAAAATCATGCGTACAAATACTGAATTGTGGAGTCCGACCCCTCACAAGTTCAGTGAAACGACGATGGCTTATTCAAGCTTGACTAAGGAAAATAATGACAGCTTTGAAGAAGAAATACGCAACTCCAATTTCTGAATAAAAGGAGTTACACCAAAGGAATTTATATGGCAATAAGTGAGTCCTCTTTACGAACTGAAGGTATAGAATTATTACACTATTACCACCAGAATCCCTCTATTAAACTTCGTAATCAACTTGTACAGTTGCACACTGGCTTAGTGCGAAAAATGGCTCACAAATTCAGCCATCAATGTAATGAACCTTATGAAGATTTAGAACAAATCGGTTATTTTGGTCTAATTAGGGCAATTGAGCGCTTCGACCCCAGTCAAGGATATGCTTTTAGTTCTTTTGCTGTACCCTATATTCGAGGTGAGATGCTGCATTTTTTGCGCGATCGCAGTACTCTATTAAAAATTCCTCGTCGTTGGCAAGAACTGTACAATGAGGGACAAAAAGTTCGCAAAGAATTGGCATTGTCTTTAGGTCGCGCTCCCAAAGATGCTGAAATTGCTGAGGAACTTCGGGTATCTGTGCAAGAATGGCAAGAAACCAAGTTAGCAGCTCAAAACCGTATGCCTTTGAGTTTAGATGCGACAGCTGTTAACTATGTTGATTGCCAAATAACCTTGGGTGAAGCACTTCCTTGTCCTCGTTCTACTGCTCTCCAACAACTAGATGAAGAACGGCAGCAACTCCAAGGGGCAATAGGTATGTTAGAAGAAAAGCCCCGCATGGCAGTTGAAATGGTATTTCTAAAAGAACTTTCCCGTAAGGATGCTGCTAAGAAAATTGGCACGAGTCCGATGACGGTAACGCGGTATCTGCAAAAAGGAATTCAGGATTTGATTTGCTACTTACAGCCTCAAGTAATGCCAACTGGGTCTTAGTTATTGACGAATGGCCAATAACTAATGACTAATTAACGAGATTTTAAATCAGCGATCGCACCTTTAGTCATAGCAGCAATGGCTTGATCTGTCGCTTTCGGCAAATGATAATATTTTCCTGCTGCTGTTTGTGCTAATTCTTTAGCAAAGCCAGTGGAAACAAATTTACTCTCGGTGTCGATTACTAACAACTGTATTCCCAGAGCACGAATTCGGGCTGCAATTTCTATCAATTCCGCTTTTATATCAGGTTTTTCTCCTGGTTCTAGCTGTTCACCTAATGAACGCGCTAAGGGTATATTACCCCGCCCATCGGTTATCGCTACAATCACAACTTGCCCAATATCTCCACTCATTTGGGCATTCAAGCCGACACGCACAGCTTGGGTTAAGCCATGCGCTAGTGGCGAACCTCCACCACAGGGCAACCTTTCCAGGCGGTTTCGTGCCAAGGCAATAGAACGCGTCGGGGGCAATAATACCTCCGCCTGTTCTCCCCGGAAAGGAATTAAAGCCACTTGGTCGCGGTTTTGATAAGCTTCTGTCAACAGTTGCATAACAGCACCTTTAGCTGACTGCATCCGGTTTAAGGCCATTGAGCCAGAAGCATCTACGACAAACACCACCAACGCCCCGGCTTTACGTACCAAGCGCTTCGAGCGAATGTCACTCTGCTCGACAATCACTTTTTTATCTGGATGTCTTTCACGTCGTGCTTTTTGATACGGAGCGGCGGCTCTAAGGGTGGCATCTACCGCAATGCGCCGCACTTTTCCTTTGGGCAACATCGGCTTAATGTAACGTCCCCGGTCGTCGGAAAAGATGACACTGCGACTGCCAGATTTACCCTGCCGCTTCGCCATTTGAGTAAAATAAAGCACGCTGTCATCAAGGATCACACCCTCCGGGTCAAAGATGAACTCTTCCGGGATGCTGGGGGGTTCTTGCTCTTGATTTTCTTCTTGTTCTTCCTGTTCTTCCTGTTCTGATTCGTCTGGCGGTTCTTCTTGATTTTGTGGTGGAGGTGGAGGCGGTGGTGGTGATTGTTCGGGTGGCGGTGTCTGCACAATTGTTGCTCGTGGAACAATCACCAATTCCACAGCACGGCGCAAATCTTCAGCATTGACTGTTGTCCGTCCCTCTAAAGCCGCAGCCGCCTTAGCAACTCGTGTGGCAAATAGCTCGGCGCGATGTCCTTGAACTCCCCCGCGAATTGCCTCATCTACTAAGTAGGCAATTTGTTCATGAGTAATGCAGACATCTTTGAGCCATTCTCGTGCCAGAATTATTTGAGTTTTTAGAGCGTCTAAGTCTTCATTGTACTGCTGGAGAAATTCTTGCGGAGATTGGGAATAAGCGATCGCAACCTCAACTGCTGCTACTCTTTGATCTAAGCCGAGTACACCGTCTGCTGAAAGAGCGATCGCAATTCTATCTAATAAATGCTCTCGCAATGCGCCTTCTTCTGGGTTATAGGTAGTAATAAATAGCGATTTGCAAGGATGCTGAAAACTAATACCTTCCCGCTCAATCTGGTTGCGCCCCTCAGATAATACTGTTAAAAGCTGATTTGATATTTGGTCATCTAATAAATTAATTTCATCCACATACAGAACTCCTCGGTTAGCGGCAGCGAGTAACCCAGGCTGAAAAATGGTATCACCTTGTTTTACTGACTGTTCCACATCAACAGAACCCAAAAGCCTGTCTTCTGTCACACCCAGAGGAATTTGCAAAAAAGGCGCAGGGATGATTTCGACGGGAACATTCTCAATATCTTTATCTGCATACTCCGCCAATAGTTGGTCATCCCATTCTTCTGGGTGGTTGGGGTCGCAATTGCTAATAGAGCCTTTCACAACTTCAATCGGCGGTAGTAGGGCGTGAATAGCACGCGCCATTACAGATTTTGCCGTACCGCGACGACCTGCGATCGCCACTCCCCCCAACCCCGGATCGACTGCTGCTAACAATAAGGCTAATTTAATTGCTTCTTGACCGACTACGGCAGTCAAGGGAAAAGCCGTGATAGTAGGGTTAATAGTGGGCGCAGGCATGGTTTGAATAATAGTTAGTCTAGGCTTTTAGCATATCAATTTCTGGCACATCTTAGAATATAAAGGCGATTGCATTTCCTTTGGGAGGAACATTTATGAGTATTGCTCAGGCTAAACGTTTCACACTGGATGAATACCACAAGCTTACTGAATTGGGTTTTTTTCATGAAGATGACCATATTGAATTAATTAACGGGGAAATTATTCAAATGGTATCGAAAGGTACAGCCGATGAAACTTGCTTAAGCAATTTGTGGGAACAACTCCCAAAAATTGTAGGAGATATGGCAACTCTGCAATCCCAGGCACCGATTGATTAATTTGCCACCTAATAGCGAACCTGAACCAGATTTTGCGATCATTCACAACCAAGATGATAACTATCTATCAGCTCATCCTAAACCTGCTGATGTGTTATTGGTGATGGAAGTTTCTGATTCTTCTTTAGATTATGACCGAGATGTGAAAATACCTCTCTATGCTAGAGCAAGTATTTCAGATTATTGGATATTTCAATACTCCGGACAATTTTGAGTTGAGGGAATAGACAAGAAAACTATCGAACCATTAAGGTGCTGATTAGAACAAACAAGCACCGACTCGATAGCCATATGGAAATTGTACAAAGCTTACTGACCAA
>NZ_VJXY01000087.1 GCF_014831675.1 Komarekiella delphini-convector SJRDD-AB1
TTTTAACTCTTGATATCGCCCGAAATCCCGAACCATTAACGTACATTTCTAGACATTCGGTTTTAATATCTTCTGCATATCCTTTCTGATCATAAGAATCAATAAACTGACGTTTACAATTGACACAAATGTAATGCAAGTTTACCTCGTTGCTTTCCATTCTTCCGAATGTGGGTTGATGCACACCTGGACATTTCATAGCGATCGCTCTCATTCATATTTCTATTCTGCAACGCCGAAAAATAACACCAGTAAGTAAGTCCACCGCTTTTGGAAACCTGCAACAAATCCCAAAATTATTACAAGCTGAATCGCCCCAATAATGTAAATTGGGACATTGCTTAGTCCACCAATAAAATAAAAATTCTTGAAGATTGCTGCTGCATGGCTGGGGTTGACAAATTTATCTAAAGTCCACATCAGCATGACAAGAAACACACTCAGTCGTAGCAAGAGCAATGCAATAGAAATTCGGCGATCGCTACTCATAGGACTTATCTCACTTTTTCTTGCATCTGAATAGACTACCAAAATCTTGAGTTAGGTAAATCCTTTTTGGTGTCAGCTTCGTATCATCACATGAAGTCTAGTCTTTTTCTATGAAGAGATTATATAAGATTCAAGTATCTGGCTATCCTCACAACTGTTTCTATACTAAGTTTGGGATTTATTGCTGCTTGTTCCAACCCTTGCGCTGCCAAAACCAAAACACCTGACGCTGGTGCAGCAAACCAAATCAGTCCTTATGCTTCTAAGAAATAGTTTAGATACTGAAGATGTAGTTGGTAAAAAGTGTTATTCCCTAGCTTTACCGGGGAATAAACTATTATAGTTTTCTTAGTTTGTACAAGCTATGAAAGGAAGCCGACGCATGAAGTGCATAAAAACTTTCAAGGAATTTTGCTTATGTCTTTTTAATCAAGACATGATGCCGACAGCATTAAAAGTGTCTGTTGTGGTTGGTTCTATCCTATTCATCATTAATCATGGTTCGGCACTTGTCAAAGGTCAAATGAATCGCGATCGCTGGATTTCTGCGGGTATAACCTACCTGATTCCCTATATGGTGAATATTCATGGTCAATACGTGAGTCGTTCTAGAAAACGTTGACATATATCAGTAAAAATCAAGGTTAGGACATCAATTGAGCGGAAAAACCAGACCAAAATAACTTTCAAACCTGTTAATAGTTAAGAGCTTCCTGCTATACCTGAAAGCACCATCAAAAGTTTTTTGCACAGCGATCGCCATTCCTTCTAAAACCCGATGCGGATCGCTCTCTAAAACACTCCGATCCATAAATGCACCTGGATCGCCTTCGTCAGCATTGCAAATGACAAATTTGCGTTCTCCCTTCGCTTTCGCAACAGTTGCCCATTTTACACCCGTAGGATAACCAGCACCACCCCGTCCCCGTAACCCACTACGGGTAATATCATCCACTACTTCAGTTGGTGTTTGATCTCGCAGCACGTGGTAAAGTGCCTGATAGCCATCAGCAGCAATGTAAGACTCAATCCGTTCTGGGTCAACTTTGCCGCTATTCTCTAAAACAATGGGCAATTGCTTGGTAAAAAATGGTTGGTTTAAATCTCCTTTTTGGATCTTTACTTCATTGCCATTTATTTCAGCGACAATTGAGGAAGTATTTTCTAAAGTCACTTTTTCGTGTAGTAAAGGTGCAAAGTCTTGTACTTCTAGATAGTCAACCTGTACTAAAGGGCCTTGGCAACACAAACCCATACAACCAACACCGTAAATTTCCACTTTATCTGTTAGTCCGGCTGTTGCTGTTGTCTTTTCTAAATTTTCTTTAACTATCGCTACGTCTACGTCTGGATAAATTATCGCGATCGCAAGAAGAAGACGCGATGAATCGCTCTACAAGGGGTGATGGGGTGGTTGTTCGCGATGGGCTACGCCCCGCTGTAGGCGATCGCTTCCCAATTGCATAATCTTTTGCATACTAGGTTCCTCACTGACGTTAGATATTTTGGATAGGATGCTCAAAAACTCTGCGTACTTCTGCGCTTCCTTTGCGTGCCTCTGCGTTTAAAAAAGTGCCTTAGTACAATCAATCAAAAACAAACCACAAAAGGCGCAAACAGATGAAAGATTAAGAGAATTTAGCGCAGCTTTACAAGGAAATGGTACTACCAAGAACGTAAAGCCCTGAGTTGAGGAGTTTTTTTCATCTGGTGCGCTTGCATTCTTACCAACACATCATCCACAATTGTCACTGCATCAGTAATATATAACCTTGAATCTGCGATCGCCATTTGTCAAAAATTGCCTGACCATTCTGATAAACAGTGCTACGAAGTTCTCGTAGTGCAGTCAGCAAGTTCTGGGGTTCTAATAGATTTGCTGCTAAATTTGGCGTTTGTAAATTAGAGCTTGGCATATAACTATTTCTCACTACCTTTTTCTGCTGCCGCAATTTCTAACAATGTCTTCAGCACTGAATCAGGATTGAGACTAATCGAATCAATTCCTTCTTCGACTAAAAACCGAGTAAATTTGGGGTAGTCGCTTGGCGCTTGACCGCAAATGCCAATTTTGCGATCGCACTGTTTCAGTGTAGATATTGCTTTGGCGATCATCCCTTTGACAGCATCATTACGAATTAATAATTATTTGGTCATCATCTTTCTCGACTAAATCAGGGGTAACTTCAACTTCATAGCGACGGGACAATTCAGCCTTGCGCTGCTGATGTCGTTCAGTAGGGATTTTCGCACGCTTGTCTTGCAGTTTTTTGAGTTCGGCATCAGACACCTCAACAGAATCAGCGATCGCCTGACGTTCTGAGGCTTACAATTCCTGAGATGCTGCTTTACTTCTTCAACCTTCTCAAGCACTCTATAGCTTATCGATTGCGCCTATCAAGAAATATTTGCCATTATCAGGAACATTGGTATTCACTTTGGACAAATCTTTCCAAAGCTTGCCGATGGCTTTGCTACATGACGGGAAAGATTATCTGTTCCAACACTACAGTATTGCAGATATTTTAGGGTCTAGAGTTCGCCAACCAAAAGCTTTATCTGAAGAACAGTTGAAAGTTCTCATTGCTGCACTCTCTAAAGTTAGTCCCAGCTTCAACAACCCAAGCGCTCCTAAAGGCTTGAAAGCGCTGCCAGGAGTGGAACAAGAAGTAGCAGATATTAAAAAACAAACTACTTTTTCCACTACCCTAATAAATGAAAATTTTACTAGCTCTCGGCTTGAGAAAGAATTGAGGCAAGTGTTCAGATATTTCTAAAACTCAAATTAACGTAAGTCTGTGAAAAGGAGCAACGTCTTTATCCCGTTTATACAGTTAAGAAATAGCTGGCACTAAGACTAAGGTTACTAGAGCCTTGAATGATAGCAAGTAGTTCAGGACTAGTTTCATTCAGGAATAAGGCTGTACCTATAGCTAAACCAGTTGGTACTGCTCCCAAGCTATAGCTCGATTTGGAACCAGACAGTTGCAGCGTATCTTCTAAAACATTGAAATCAGCAATTATAGCGTAGTCGTTCACTCCAAAAGTATTAGTATTACTATCGCTGTAGAAGACACTTATAGTAGTACCGAGCACAAACTGATCGCTGCCAGTGCCACCAGTCAAGCGGTCAATTTCAGCAACACCTCTTGCGGCTATATCTGCTCCTGCGAGTATATCGTCACCTTCATCTCCAAATAGGCGATCGCTCCCAGTGCCACCGAATACAGAATCATTCCCACGTCCACCATAAACAAGATCGTTACCACTGTCCCCAAAGACAGAATCGTCACCATCGCCACCTGTAATATAGTCAATTCCTGCATTACCACGAATAGTATCATTGGCTGCACCACCTGCTTGAGTATCGTTATTAGCAGTACCCAAAAGATTGAGAGCAACAATACCCTTATTGTTTTTAGTACTGGCATTGTTCTGCCCAGTAAATCCAGCATTGACTACTGTATTCAAATTCAGGAGAATCCTGTTGGACTGGGTAAAGCTATTGCCTTGGAGTAATTCTGTATAGAGAGTGTGGGCATAACTGTGATTGCCAGCAAAGTTCCACTGTCCAGGCTGAAATAGGTCATTCCAGTTGGCATAGACATCTAGGGTTGCCAACCGAGCATCATAGCCCAAAGTTTCACTAGTATGAATAGATACAACACGAGTAGCATCACTTGGATCTAAACGTTCGCTTGCTGCTTTGCCTTCAAACTCTGGGCCTGCCGGATCTAGTCCTACTATTTGAGCAAGAGAACGTCCCGTAGATTCACGGTAGGCTGAACCAGTGAATCCAGCAATGTGAGCTCCTAGGCTGTGCCCGATCAGGTTGGTGTAAGTCGGATCTACACCATTATTTACTAAGTAGGTAGCCAACTGATTGGCGACATCACGTGTTCTAGCGGCAGAAGTGGGATACCACAAGGAACTAGCTCCTTGTTCCCAATCGACCAGAATGATATTAGCATTTGACTCGCGCTGCCGGATGATTTGGGCTATGTTTCCCATCCAGTTAGCAGGTTTGTAGTTATTGCCTGCATTGCCGCCAGTGCTTTGATAACCATGAATAATAACATAAGTCGGTGCGTCAGAAGTAATGCGCCCAGAACGGTTGATAGAACCGTTACCCCAAACATTAAAGTTGACTTCAACCATCTGAAAAATCCTATGTGGAAAATCTTTGTTTCTTGAACCTAATATTATTTTTCAGCAAAAACTGCACTTACTTCATTGCTTAGATGCTTATAGGAAAATAAATAGTAGGTAGAAAATTGTTTCGTGTAACTGACCTTATATAACAAAGCAATTTTAGATAATGCTAAAATCTTTGTCAAAAAGCTCTTATGAAACTACTTTATATCTCAATTTAGCAGTGAACATAAAGTTAAATGACTTTAAAAACTGATTTTTGGATAAGTAATTTTAAAATAGCTAATTAATGTTTTTGTTAAAATTAGCATAAATTTAATTTAAAACCAAGTAAATTTTTATTTATGATCAGGGTTAAGGTAGTGAAGTGCAGTAGTTGCTTTTCTATTGAGCATTTTTAGGCAATCGCCAACATAACAAATTCTCACATCAGGTTATACTAAGTCCTAACAGCTATGACACTCCTGAGTTACCTCAACTATCTCCATATCATGCACTGTCAAACTGCTGGATTTGGACGAGGCAATATTTCTCCAGGGCAGTTATCACTTTTTCCAGAGTCGAGATAAACAAGCTAAAAAGTTAGCCATTGTCGTCGGTGCTAAAAAAGCAATCTTCCTAGCAGTTACGTTCTACCGATGATCAGAAGCGCTATAAACGCTTGTAGCAGAGCTTGCTTCAAACTCGGTTGCCTTCATCAGTTACAGTTTAGAAATTATTTTGAAAAAATCCCTCAAAAGTCAAGGTTAGAACCTAAGTATTTAGTCAATGACCAGTCTACTCTAAAAACTTATCAGTAGACAGATTATTACCAGTCAAATAAATTGTTTTGTCTTCATACAAATATTTATCAACATTTACAAAATATTTGTTCGAGTTACCAAATAAATCTGGCTGATTTAAAATTTTAATACCCTCAGATTCTAGTTTATTCTTTTGATAAAGGACATATTTTATTAAATAGCCTTGAGAGTCTAATATTCGATGAATTGGATAATCCTCAGCAGATGTTTTTTTTAGATATGTGGGAATAGCTCTAATATAGCTATTATCTACTCCAATTGCTTCAATTATCTGTTTATACGTTACTACTTTGCCTGATGGCACTTTGACTATGAAATCAATAAATCGTTCATAAGGTTTCTCAAATAATGCAGGGAATTTATCAGTTTGAATCTGAACATTATTGCCAATACAGATTAAGCCTGATTTGATAATTACACCCAAGATACCTCTTTTACGTTGAATATTTTTCAGTGAATCAACTAAATAAGATATGCGTTTACATGGTTCGCAATATAGAGTTAAACGAATAGCAGCACCACTATCAAAAGTTATAACAGAGCCAGGTGTGAAATTTTCCGGTTTTATCCCTACAATAACAATATTTTCTCGTAATTCCCCTGGTGGAATTGTGAAGTCTACACTATCTTCATACCTAATAACTAAAACTTGTCTAGGACTGATGGGGTTAGCATTAATATCTCCTTCTATGCCATGACCTACTTTTAAGTTGAGTTCTTCAACCTTTTTCATTGCTGAACCATGTTTTCGTTTAATAAAAAGATGTAAAATACAACCGCGATCACTAGGCATAATCTGAGGCTATTAAGTGAATATAGTCTGGACAATTGATGTTAAATGTCGTATATCAATTGTTCTAACTTATTGATTTTAGTAAAAACTATGAAATTATCAGATTTATCAACAGAAACTCTCGAAAAAATTAAGCTAGTCAGATGGGACAGGATTATTGAAAAACATGAAGGCCCAGAAAGTTGGGAATCGGTTTTAAGATATGAACAGTTATCGCTAGGTGCAATAGAACTTTGGCTGATTTAGCTCATGATTTCATGCTTTTAAAACCTAGTAAACTACCTTATTTTCACAAAGGTCTGCGTGCTATGAGTCTTATTCAGTCTTCTTTATAGCCTCTTTGTTATTCCTTCAGATTTATGCTGCTGAGAAAACTTTCCAACTCAGGTACATCTACCCAACTTGCTGTCGCATGAGATTCATGAGCTAAATCCATCAATAACTGAGAATAAACTCCTTCTCGCAACGATGGTGTACTTTCTTGCTTGCGGTCAATTGCTTGCACCCATTGGTCAATTACGCGCATAAATGCAGAAATGCGTCCATCGGCATGATTTTTTGGAAATATTAACCGATTTGGTATTTCGATTTCGGTGAGAGGTTTACCTAACTGAGAACCCCAAACACGAAAGCCATGTATATAATCTTTTTGATTTTCACTGCCTACAATTAAAGTACCGCGATCGCCATACACTTCTACCCAATGTGTTCTTGGTGCATGAACAACCGCACTGATGGAAACTTGACAAGGTGTCCCATTGGCTAATTCTAGCGCCAGCATACAGGTGTCATCCGTATTTACTGGCTTGAATTCGCCGCTAGTAGGGTCAACTCGTGTGGGAATGGCCGTACTTAAATAGGCGTTTAATCTGCGTACTGGCCCAAATAGCCAGTGAATGTAATCGAAAGTATGGGAACCCAAAGACCCCAATGCACCGCCTCCTTTATCCTTAGAAGAATACCAATTCCAAGGCCGTGAAGTGTCAGCACGCGAGGAACCTAACCAATCAATTCTAATTAGGCGCACCTCACCTACATAGCCTTCTAATAACAGTTCAGCAAAAAACTGCCATCCTGGTACAAAGCGAAATTCAAAGTCTACGGTTGCAATGACGCCTCTTTCCTTAGCTAATTGATATAGTTCTTTGGCCTCAGTTGCATTTAATGTTACAGGTTTTTCTAATAATAAATTTTTCTCAGCTTTTAGTACTGTTTTTGCCATTTCGTAGTGTAAAAATGGCGGTGTGGAGATGCTGACTGCTTGCACCTCTGGTAATGCAACAATGTTTGCAATTGTGTCGCAGGCGTGGGGGATATTATGTGAGTCTGCGATCGCTTTAGCTTTATTTAGATCTCGGTGATAAACAGCTACTACCTCAGTCTGAGGATGTGCTTTAAATGCAGGAATATGGACTTTTTGACCAAATCCAGTCCCCGCGATCGCAACCCCAATCATATAATCTTTACTCCGATAATTATGTAATTTTTATTACTCATAACAAGTATATTTTTCTTTTGTTGATGAGCGCCTAAGTTGCAGCAGCGATCGTTATTGAATTAGAATTATTGCCTCTTGAACCTTAGTTGAAAGAACTTTTTGCAGCCCTTGCCCAATTTGACCAATTAGTTTGTCAAAAGCTTCTTGATTCGCTGCTAGTTGTTGTTGCAGAACCTTCTCCAACTCCGGCTTTAATTGGGAGCACATATCATTAACTTTCCTGTCGCTCAAAAAACTAAAACGAATCCAACTGGGGATATCCAAATTTGTCTTGATTGCCTCTTGGACACTCTGGCGATTTAGTTCCATTCCTGCTGCCATCACTGAAGCCCCGTACACCAATGCAATCGGCCAAACCAAGTGTCCAGTTAGTATCAGAGTGATGATACTAGCTAGAGTGCCTCCACCAATTACTACATTGATAATAAATGCTACTGTGTCGGCAAGGATAGCATCTCCAATTTTTAGTTCTGGGTTGACAAAAGCCGGCTCGATGCTATCTTCAAACCTTAAACTGCTTCTGGGTATCTGAAACTTTCGGCATATTGGGTCGGTTTCTGCGGCTAAATCGGGTTGAATTTCCTTGTTAAACCAACTGATGCATTGATTGTTAATTATCTGCTGAGCGCGATCGCCTTTGAGCCACTGCTCTGCCCGACTTTTCATAGATGTTTCCAAATCGCCTAAAGTCCGTATTTGGTTTTTTTGCCAGTCTTTGACCCCTGGTCTAACTGCATTTTCCAGCAAACCATCTGCTAGTGGCTTAATCAACAACTCAATTAACTTTGGGATATGTCTCTCAATCAGTTTTTTGAGCTTTTGTGAATCCAATAGTTTGTTAACTTCTTGTTTGAAGGCCGCAGCACGCAGATCCCATCTTCCCACTCGCGCTAAACCCAGCGCAATACATCGTTCAGGTTCCGGATCTGGACGAAGGAGCGTTTCTGGTTCGGGAAAGATTTCTTGACAAATTTGGTGTGTAAACTTCATCCGAGATGCACCGCCAGTCATCAGTACAAGTTGCGGCACAATCCCAAGTTTTTCTAGCTTTTCTTTAGCCTCATTTACAGAGTCGCGAAACGATTGCATCCAACTTTGACGCTTTAGTTCAGGCAAAGGTTGGTTTAAAATCTCCTCCATCATCGATTTGTTGACTTGGGGGATAAAATAAATTTGTTCGTTGATAGACTCAAACCCACGCGCAAAGGATTGAGGATCGCTATATAGCTGTTCATTAGAAAAGTAATCTTCTTTTGTTTTGCGACAAGCAAGTTCACAACGAGCTTGATGATGTGGATATTCATTAAATACTTTTTTTAGTAAGTCTGATTGCTCATGCTTGGCGAAAGTGCGCTCAAAAATAGCCTTGTCAATCAGGGATGCGCCTAAAGTGTTACTTCCGAAATCCATTGGAATTTCTTCTAAGCTCTTAACCAGGGTAAAATCTGTGGTCGAAGAACCAATATCGACAATCAGCACCGATGAAAGAAGTTTTTCATATTCCAGTTTACCGGCTTCCTTGGCTTGCATGAAAGCAGCCCGTGATTCAGGTACAACATTCAGTTTGGCAATACCAGCTTCTCGAAGTAGCTTTTGGTATTCCTCTCGTTCACTAACCGACCATCCTGAAGGACAACCAATATAAAAGTAAGTAGTTTCCTCACCTTCAATTTGTTTGCTTTCTTTTAAAAGACGGTAGTAGGTAGCCAGAAAGGTGCTAATTGTTTCTCGATACCGGGAATCGTTATTTGGTTTTTGCTTGAAAGAGATTGTCAACTGGGTAACGCCAGCTTGAATTAATGCTTGCTCTCCGACAAGATAACCGAGTTTGGGATGCCAACCAAGAGCTGTAATTTGGTTCTTTTTGTTATTAATCTCAAGCATTTCCGGGGGTTCGATGCTCTCCACTATAGCTTTAGCTACAGCTGTTTCACCGTGTCCCAAGTCAAAACCGATTGTTTCTAAAATTTCCATACTCTTATTGTCTGTTATTCTCTAGCCTCGGAATATACTGGCTCAATTACCCGGCCGCGTCTTAGCAAGCGATCGCCTTTCAACAAAGCAGGAGTTATAGTTACGTAATCTTTGGTGGATGGGTCAATACTTGGCTCGAAGTCAAAATAATTGCGATCGCTATGGGGGTCGTTTGGTCGGTAAATTTGAGCGCTAATTCCCTGGGACATTAAAATCTGTGGTAGAAGTTTTGCTAGTGCGATCGCCATTTGGGGTTTCTCAAGAAATGATGCGCCCATAAGCTTTTGCAAAAAATTCAATAATTCTGGCAATTCTTCTATGCCGCGATCGTCTTGATGTTTGTTTCCTTCTTCAAATCTAGCGACTGCTAAGTCAATTGTGTTGAGAGCATCAGCAAGGTTGTCCAAAAGAACTTGGCTATCGACTCTTAGGACAGGTTGAGCTAGTTCCAATTGCTCGAAAGGCGTTGAATTATTTTTATCGAGTTGAAGCACAACTTCCAGTCCTAAAAGCACAGAAGCTAGTAAGATAGCCATCCATGCACCCGGGGTAGTTTCAGTTAAGTGGAACAACCAACCTAAAATGCCTATATAAATAAGTGCCTTAAGCAGTTTCAGGATTAACCTATTGGCGGGAAATCTTTTAGCTAAATCAGTAATTTGCTGTTGCTCTGTTGGGACGACTTGAATCAAGTTAGCAGCTGCAAGAGTAGCGATAGACTGACGCAGTGTATCCAGAAAAAAAGAAGCTAGACGTACTTGAGCTACATTTAGCTCGCTAATATAAATTCTTTCGAGATTATCAAGTCGGTTCTGAACCAGCTTGATTACCTGCTCGATGCTAGCTGTGTTGTCAATATCTGCCCGCAGTTGGTTGCGTTCTTCGCTAAAAAGTGAATATATTGTTTTCATCGTGTTGACCAAGACTTTAACGTTATTAATAGTAAAAGGTCTGCTGCTGCGCTTTAATTTTGTTCAGTAACGCCCCATAAAATTAGTTATGATATTCGTCTTTTAGCTGTAGCCGCACAGACTACCCAGTAAGTACCTGGCTCTCCTTTTACTTAAATCGCATCCCTTGGTTTTGGCGTTATTGCAAACATTTGCTCAACAAAAGTCTAATTATTTCACCGCAAAACTCGTATTGTTAAAGGATAACGATAATGCTCACCTTTGTAAGCTTTGATGGCGGCGAAAGTCACTAGAAATGATTGTAGCAGCATTACTAATAATATTAATGACATTAACATAATTAATAATCCATCTAAAGTGGTTTTTATCTCATTGACAGTACTATTACTAGTTACTGCAATACTACAACTAGTTACCACCAAAATTAATGATAAAATTATTACTATTAATGTATAAAAAGTCAGCGATATTTGAAAATTCAAAGATTCTTTACCTTGGAAATCAATCCAAGGGTATTGTACTTTTTTGAATCGCCAAATTAATAGTGGTGCTAAAAGATTCAAAGGTAAATATAAAGGGATACCGATAAATACTAAAAAAAACAACAATAGCCATGCTAATAAAGCTGAGATATGACACAACATTGCCCATATACGCATTTGTTGTTTAGGTTTTTCACTCATGGCTTTTTATTTAAAATGAATATATGGGATAATTACCTATTTTAACTATATTTAAAATCTGAGTATTTATCAGTCATCGTTTTCGGGAAGGGTTCTATTTCCCAAACTATGCCTTCTCCTGGTTCTAGGATAACTTTTACGAGTTATTCTACTCCCACGCATTATCCCCACCTTTGAACGTATTGAGAGATTCTGGAGTGGAATAACGATAGTGGCGTACGGCTTGAGCACAAATTAGCAGCGATTTTTCTAGAGTTTGCGGCTTTACTTGCTGATTATTTTGTGAATTATACACTTTGGCGATCGCCAGCCAAATTTCATCGTCTGGTCGAGGCGTAGTTTTTCAGGGTAAAGCCTTGACTGGGGTTAAAGTCTTTGAGAACTTTATCAACTTGGGCGATCGCGATCTGAAAACAGTCTGATAGTTTATACTAAGTACTGGCAAAACTAGTAACTGTTTTTTGGGATACCCAATAACAAGGTTCCTGTAAGTAAGCCGTGAGATGTTGCTTAGCTAAGGATTTAGTTTCAGCAATTTGTACCAATACAGCGCCCAAAAGTATTCAGAGGTTTCCTGTGGCGTATGGTTTATACAACTTTGGATACTGCGACGCAAGTTTGATTCCGTCGCCCAACGACCAAAGCGATCGGCTACAAATTGCACAAAAGTTGAACATATTTCAATGATACTTTGCCGAGAGTGCATAAAAAATTAACAGCTTACCTATAAAAGCAGTGAAGGCGTTGACAGCGCCGACATAACTTTAAATTATTTTATAAGCCTATATTCTTCTACATGACCCTGATAAACAAACCACGTTGATATTGGTTTACCACCTTCTCTAGGTTGAAGTTCTTTTTTGAAAGTCACTTTCCAGTGATCGCCACCATAATAATTCAGACTTTTAGGATCACTAGAACCACGATCAATAGCCGAGACAAAAAATAACTCCCCTGCTTTAGCTACATACGTTGGATCAGATTTTAATAGCTTGTCTACTTGTTGAGGTTTTGTCTTGAAAGTAGTATCGCCAATATTTTCCTTTATCTTTAAAATACTTGACATTGATGTATCTCCTATAAGCAGCTTTTTAATCCTTAAAGCTTAAATTATTTTTTCAAAATTCAGTATTATTCAGTAATATAAACTAAAATATTACATTTATTTTAAGTAAATATTAATACTAATACAATTTCACTCTAAATAAAAAGCAGTATCCCAACTTATACTTTTACGCAACTCATCTAAAATATATATGCTTGTTGAGGTTGCAATAGTATTAATTTTCTGATCTTGATAAAACACTAATATTTAGATTAACATATACTACTTCCTTATATTTTTAATATAGTAAATAATGTGCTAGCATTTTTCTTTATCGTTTATAGGATGTAATCCTTTAGCCATTTCTATTAGTTGTTGAGTTGATTTTTGCCGATTAACCATTAAACGAGGAATTACATGGTAATCTTTCAAGCAAGCATAATTTAGTATTTTGTCATTGTATAAATAACTAGATAAATAATATTTAGATACATAATATTTTACTTGTTTAGTATAAGCTCCATAAGGATAAGCAAAATGTGATGCTACAGTTTGTTTTATATCCAAATCTTGTGTACATTTTCTCAATTCAGTCCTGGCTTGCAAAAGTTCATTAACTAATTGGTGACGAGGGAGGTTAGTTAAATTTTTATGATTCATCCCATGAGATTGAATATCATAAAACCCTTTTTTAAATCCTTCTCTCAATTCCTGACATCCTAAATGAACTGAGTTGACACTATTATTACTAGCTAAACTTCCTGGATTTATAAATAAAACAACTTTTACTCTTCTCCTATATTTATTTTCAAGTTTATATAAAATGGGTAGTAAATTTGTGTGTACTGTTTTATATCCATCATCAAATGAAATCATAATGGTTTTTTTATTACGATGCTCGGCAGAAATTTTATGAGATTTTTTTAAGAAAAAACTATATAAATCTTGAGTGCTTAAAAACCAATAATCATTAAGTACTAAATACTCTAGAAGTTTTTCTAAATCTTCTCGTTGATAGTTCATCTCTCCTTTATACGAGCGCAGAGTAGAAGCTTTAGGATCAATGATTCCATGAAATCCTAAGATAGGAATTATAGGTTCAGTATTTCCAGTATTTAGAATAGTAAAAAACAGAATAAAGACCAAAGCCAAACTCGCAGAAAAGGTTTTAGGTTTTTGAGTATTCAAGAAGTTATTCTCATTGTTGTTAGTCATTTGACAGTAGTGCTTCCTAATCAATTGCTTTATATATACAGGTTTGATCAGCGGGAAATCGTAAACAGTTTATTCTTAATACTTAAGCATGTCAATACTACAGTCCTACGATGGCATTGAATGCATTTATTAGAACTCTTGCAAAAGTGTTTTGTGGTATGATTAAAGGTTTGACAATTTACGATTAGGAAATTTAATTAGCAGTGAGATTAGGGAGAACCAAACAGCTCACTTCAAGGAAATTTAAGCGCATGACTGGAGTAAGCCGTCAAACCTTTGAGTTAATGGTTGATATAGTGAAAGCTTCGGAAAATAAAAAAAGAAGTCAGGTCGCCGTCCTAAACTAATTATTGAAAACTAAGTTTTAATGGTTATTCAATATTGGAGATAATACTGCACTTATTACCATATTGGCTTAGATTGGGGACTTTCAAAATCCACCGTTTGCCGGACAGTTTATAAGATTGAAAACATTTTAATTAGCTCAAGAAAGTTTAGCATGCCTGGTAAGAAAGAATTGTTGAAAATGTCATCCAAGAAGATTTGGTTGTGATTGATGTTACTGAAAGCCCAATTGAAAGACTAAAGAAAGCTCAAAAAAAATTTCAGTGGTAAAACCGGAGAACATACTTTAAAAACCCAATAATTCATTCACCAAAAAAGTAGTAAAATCATCTGCTTAAGGCATGGTAAGCGAAGAATTCATGATTTTCGACTATTCAAAACTAGTGGGGTAAGATTCGGAGAATTGCTCAAATTTATAGCTGATAAAGGCTATTAAGGAATTATTAAAATTCATAGATTGAGTGAAACATCGATTAAAAAGCCAAGAGGTAAGAAGTTGACGAAGGAACAAAATAAATATAATCAAGAACTTAATCGATTAAGAATTGTTGTCGAACACGTTAATCGTTGTCTAAAAATTTTTAAAATTTTATCTAATCAATATCGTAATCGTCATCGCAAATTTAGTTTAAGGTCTAATTTGATTACCGGAATCTACAATTATTAATTAGCTTTAAAAGCCTAAAATAAAGCAAAATTAATGATGATAATTCAGCAAATTACCAATTGCTGAATCAAGTAATTATATCAGATTTTTGATTTAGTCTTTTTCAGCATCAGTTAATATGATAAATTTGGTATGCTCTGGCTATTTGAACTTACTCAGAGTGAGAAATAAATAACTCTTCATCATATCAAAAAATATTTATGCAAGAGTTCTATTGTTCAGATTAATCCCACAGATGAAAAAGTAATTATTTAATTATTCTATTGGTTTACCCAACCAGATGGCACATGAGCAAATAACATGTACCATCAAACATTATTCTTTATCCTCTTGCTCTCTATATTCCGAGCCATTGAGTGGGAGGGATAGCGATTAAAAAAAGCGAAGCCGCACATTTGTTCTATAGATTTATGGCTGAAGTAGCGGGGATTGATACCAATTACAGAAAAGAATGAAACAGATGCGTAGGTTGGGTTGAACGAAGTGAAACCCAAAAATTACAAGACTTTGAGGCGTTGGGTTTCGTACCTCAACCCAACCTACATCCGCATCAGATTTTTCGTGAAATGGTATAGCCGTAGCCCTCTTAATTAGGACGCAGCTTGCTTGAGAACAATTTCCATAGCATCGCGTAAATTATCAGATTTGAGTAACAGCTTGCGAATTCTGCTTTTTAAAGTTGCCCAACACTTTTCAATCCAATTGAGGTCTGGCGAGTAGGGCGGCAAGTAGACTAGATGACAGCCTGCGGCTTCTCAATTAATTGGGCAATCCGACCGCCATGATGAAATGTCGCATTATCTATAATTACCCACTCACCCGGACGCAACACCGGAATCAAGCAAGTTTCTAGCCAGGTTTCAAGCACAGTACGGTTACACGCTCCCTCAACAGTAAATGGCGCAATCAGTTGCCGCTCTCGATACCCAGCAATCATATTAATACGACCCTGCCGTCTACCTAATTTGAGGTTGTAGAAGCGCTCCCCAGCAAGGGAGTAGCTGTAACCGTAGTTATCACGTTCATCCATACCAAACTCATCGACATATATTTAGATGAGGGGCTTTCGGGTTATCTAGTTGCGCTAAGAATGCCGCCCGTTTGGACTGATCTCGTTGGCTATACCCGTATGTTTTTTTTACGCGTATGTCCTATCTTTCGTAATGCTTTTGAAATCGTGCGCTGGCTAATCTCCTCATCCCATAGTTCCGCCATTTCGCTCTCTTGTTTATACCCATGCTCCTTGACAAAGGTGCGAAACTTCTCCCAATCGCTTATTTTACTGTTCTGCTGTGATGCTTTCTTCTGTTTGGGTTTGACATTACCTGTTTCAGCTTTGCGCTGAAACCACAAGTTAAACGCAAGAGCGACTGATATTGAACAGAAAGCTTGCCTCACACTTCTTGAGACTGTCCAACTCAATCGCTTGCATGACTTTTTGCCGGAAATCATCACTGTAAGCTTTAGCCATTGAAATGGGGTAGACGCAATCGGAACTCTTATAGTCTACGTCTTAATCTTCATGGCTATACCTATAATTGCATTTTCTCTGAGTAAAAGCTTAACTTCATACAAACAAAATACCCAGAACACAGTAGCTAAAATGTTCTGGGTATTTACTTAAGTTATTAACCTGGCATCGAGCTATTTTTGCGTAGGGCAACCCCTAAACTATCGTGGCCGCAGCAGCGTTTCACCTCTGAGTTCGGGAAGGGTTCAGCGTGGTTCCACCGCGCAATAGACACCAGGAAAAACTG
>NZ_VJXY01000022.1 GCF_014831675.1 Komarekiella delphini-convector SJRDD-AB1
GCAGCCCCGTTAATTTTTGTGTTAACGTTTTATGCGGATTAATCGCTTATTGTCATCAACCTAAGAAACCTAGTCTTCAACTGGAGTGGCTCTTGCCTTCTTATCTTTAACCCGAACTCAGGTTAACCATTGAATTGAATTTTCATCATTAGGCTGATTCCACCATTTCCAGTAAATTTTTTGTTCATCAATATCTTTAGATTGAGTAATATAAAGACCTGTAGAAAAGCAAAGTTCATTGGTAATTAATCCATAAAAAGGCGGATGCCATTTTTTTATTTCTAGATCATCACTTACACATTTTTTTGCCAATCTGTCGAAGGAGTAAGTAGTGATAGTACTTCTTGGCGAAGCCCTTCATAAAGATCACGAAATATCCTATGCGAAATTGGAACGTGTGCAAGTTTATTGCGTAGTGAATTTATCGCTTTAAGCCTATCGAGCCTCTTAAGATCATTACCTTTAAAACCTTTTACTGATTCAATACGTTGCCAAGCAGTGAGAAATGCTAAAGAAGGATTCTCATCAGGAACTTTTTCAAGGTAATCTTTGACACAAACGACAAATGAACATTCAAATTGCTCATCAAGCTTTAAAAACCAACTGAGAAAATCGAGCCATGCACCAATACTTCCACGAAGACAGCCTACATTATCTGAATCAAAATCAGGCTCACCAGCATCATCCTGTTTTATACCTGTAACTAATGTTCGTAACTTATTCAATTGCTCGCTCATATTTGGTTGTTCTTGCCAAATAACTAAAAGCCGCGTAGCTAAAGCCGCACTGAGTGTTACTACCAGTGACTCCTCAATATGGATCAATCAATCGCCAAGTGTGTTCGTATATTGCTGTAGGGCTCTTAATTAGGCGACGGCGATAAGCTTCATAAGCATTCGCGATAGGTGTCCACAGTTGATATTGAATCCCTTTTGCCATTAGAATCATTTCTCTTAAAACTACTCGGAACAGCTGCAAATCATCTCTAAGCTGGCTCAATAATTGCCCTTATGCACCAGCAAAGGAATAGCAGCAGTTCTTGCTGTAGTTATCCTTATATACCAATGCTTGACAAGTTCTAAAATATCTAGCTGAGTGGTAGTTGGCACTAGTGATAGGCTTCAAGATTAATCTTGTTTCAGTATTCCCACTTGTAAGCGACCAATAACACTATTCTTCCTCATCTACTTCATCAGCTGTCAGGAGTGCTTGTGAACTATGGCGCACATAAAGCACATAAACAGTGTCTTCACGAATTGTGAACAAAATACGGTAGATATTTTTTGACTTGCCATAGAAAAGTTGACGCACTTCTTCAGAAAATACCTCATGTTCTAGAGCTAACGCACACCGACGAGGTTTTTCTTGAAGAGATGCAATAGTATCCATCAACCCTCTAAACCACTGATCTGCATAAGTTGGGTTGTACTCTCTCAACCACAGGTATGCTGCCTCAATTTGAGCATCTACTGTCTTGGTTGTCCTAACTTGAAATGCCATATTTCTTCTGCATTTCTTGTTCAAATTCCTCAACAGGCCTTGTTCTACCTGCCTCTACATCCTCCAATCCTTTTCTGATTCCCGCAATTGTTTCCAACTGTTCCAAAAGCTCTAGAAGTTTCTGGTAAGATTCAGCATCTTGAACAACTAGTTCTGCTTTGCCATTCACAGTTAACACCACGGGTTGTCCAGTCTCTTTCATTTGCTGAATAAATTCAGAAGTATTGCGCTTGAAGCTTGAGAGGGAGTGAATATCTCGAACTATGTTCAGCATGGCTTTGATTATGCATTAAATTTGCACTAAATATAATGCTAACATTCAGATTATTTAATAATATCAGTAATATTTGACACATTCTACTTGTTACCATCAGCCATCCTACGCCTGCTCATCAGAACAATTAATCACGGGATCGCTTGCTGTATTCTTCATGATTTGTTACAAAAGTACAAAGTACTTCTAGAAACGCAAAACCACATGTTCGGCGGACTTACTGGTTTAACAGATCCTAAAGGCACAGACTGGGGAGAGCGGATGCTCAACACAGTCGCTAGCCAAACGATTCGCCACCTGTTTACCCAAAGCGAGTCAGTAGAAGTCTTTGTGCGCTGCTATCCCTCCAGCAAACTGTTGCAAGGCAGCATTGATAGCTTCAAAATGAGCGGTCGTGGCTTAGTCATCCGTAGAGATTTTGCGGTAGAGGAGATGTCTTTTGAAACCGATGCGGTTGCTATTGATTTCGGCTCGGTTTTAAGGGGAAAACTAAGTCTCAAGCAATCGACCCAAGCGATCGCCCAGGTAATTCTATCAGAAGCAGGCATCAACCAGGCTTTTAATGCTGAACTGGTGAAAAAGCGCCTGCTGAATCTCTCTCTACCAGCCTTGACGGAATTATCTGGGGGTAATCCAGTCTCTTTTACGGAAGTCCAGGTAAAGTTATTGCCTGAAAATCGCTTACAGATTTCAGCAAAGGCAGATTTGAATAACGGAGAAATTGTACCGCTAAGTATGATCCTAACTATAGGTATTGAAAGACGGCGGCGGGTTTCTTTCAAAGCTCCGAAAATTGAACTTGATGATGTTCCAGAAGCGAAAAAGGAAATTTCGCAGTCCTTGAGCGTGGTACTAGCAGAAATTTTAGATAATATGGTCGATTTGGATCGCTTTGACCTCGACGGAGTGAAAATGCGACTCAATCGATTAGAAACTGAGGGTCAAAAATTAATTTTCAGTGGTTATGCGGAGATTGAGCGTATTCCAAATAGTGCTTAGGACAATAATATTATGCAAAAGTACTAAGAAAAACTTTACTTTGCGTGAGCTATAAAACAAATTAAATGCCGCCTAGATCTTTCTAAGCGGCATTTTGATTAGTTGAATATTGAATTAAAAATCAAAAGTCTGGTGATTTTTTAATTCCTAATTCTCTATCTTCCCACGCCTACATATTGGAATCCGGCACGCACCATTGTTTCGGGATCGAGGAAGTTACGTCCGTCGATAATTACGGGATGGCTCATCAATTGGGCCATCTTGACATAATCAAGAGTGCTGAACTGTTGCCATTCAGTCACAAGTACCAAAGCATCACAACCGTCAGCAAGTCTTTCAGCATCGGTTTCTACTAGCACACCCGAAAGACCATGACGCAGACCTGTTTGGGAAACAATTGGATCGTAGGCTTTAACTTTAGCTCCTAGTCGGTTGAGTTGCTCAATCAGGTTAAGTGCTGGAGCATCGCGTAAATCGTCAGTATCAGGCTTGAAGGTCAGGCCAAGTAACCCGACTGTTTTACCTTTGAGGATTTTCAGAACTTGCTGAAGTTTTTCTAGAGCAATTAGGCGCTGGCGTTCATTGACACTGACGGCGGCTTTCATAATTTGGGCTTCATAGCCATAGTCATCAGCAGTATGAATAAGGGCGGCGACATCTTTGGGGAAACATGAACCACCCCAGCCGATGCCAGCTTGTAAGAATTTGTTACCAATACGGGAGTCTAGACCGATGCCTTTTGCTACTTGAGTGACATCAGCACCGACGCGATCGCAAATATTCGCAACTTCGTTGATAAAACTAATCTTAGTTGCCAAAAAAGCATTAGCAGCGTATTTGATCATTTCCGCCGAGCTGAGATCTGTTGTCAGAATTGGGACAGCAGGTAAAGATTTGTCATTGGCGTACTGACGCTCCACAATTGGGGCATATAGTTCTTGCATTAAAGCGATCGCTCTTTGGCTATTGCCGCCTAGTACAATGCGATCGGGGTTAAAAGTGTCGTACACTGCCGAACCTTCGCGCAAAAACTCTGGATTGCTGACTACATCAAACTGGGCTGCAATTTCAGGCAATTTTTCATCACTCAATACTCCACCTGCGGGTACTAGTGTTTTCTGGCGTTCAGCGATGCCATCCAAAACAATCATCCGCACCCAGTCACCTGAACCAATGGGCACAGTAGATTTATTCACGATTACCTTGTAACCACCGTTCAGATTTACCCCAATACCACGAGCTACAGCTTCGACATAACGGGTATCACTTTCACCAGTGGGCAAAGGTGGTGTTCCCACAGCAATAAACAAGATTTCCCCGTGGGCGACTCCGGCGGCGATATCAGTAGTGAACTCAATCTTCCCAGATTGAATCGCTGACTGCATAATTTCCGAGAGTCCCGGCTCGAAAATTGGGGACTGCCCAGACTTCATTAACTTGACTTTTTCTTCGTTATTATCTACGCAAATTACATCATGCCCGATATGAGCCAAGCAAGCGCCTGTTACCAAACCAACGTAACCAGTACCAATTACGCAAACACGCATTTTATTTAACTCCTCGCTTTTTTGGGGTTAGTCTTCAAAAAAAAGTTGTCAATATTAAACCTGCAACTGCCGAGAAACCCGGCTATCAAAGTACGAGCTAAAGATAGGATTTAGCTTGCACGAAAGTTATGAGCGACGCTCAATCGCTCTTGATGCGATCGCGGAAATCTTCTACTGTCAGTTTTAACCCCTCTTGCAGAGGAATGGTTGGTTCCCAATTTAACAAGGTTTTAGCCTTTGTAATATCGGGACGGCGACGACGTGGATCATCAGAAGGCAGTTGCTCAAACTTAATTTCTGCATTTGGATTCACAAGATTTTGCACTGCCTGCGCTAGTTCTAGAATGGTATATTCATCAGGATTACCCAGATTCACTGGGCCTACGTAGTCACCATTCATCAACCGCATCAGTCCTTCTACTAGGTCAGAAACGTAGCAGAAACTACGGGTTTGTGTACCTTCACCGTACACAGTTAAAGGAATACCCTGTAAAGCTTGAACTATAAAATTGCTCACTACACGACCATCGTTTTCAAACATCCGAGGGCCGTAGGTATTGAAAATCCTGGCGACCCGAATCTCAACTTTATTTTGTCTGTAGTAGTCAAATGACAAAGTCTCAGCAATTCGTTTGCCTTCGTCATAACACGAACGCAGCCCAATGGGATTGACGCTACCCCTATAGTCTTCGGTTTGGGGATGAACTTCTGGGTCTCCGTACACTTCACTTGTGGAAGCCAATAAAAATCTAGCTTTCACACGCTTGGCTAACCCCAGCATATTCAGCGTTCCCATCACGTTAGTTTTAACGGTTTTAACTGGGTTGTACTGGTAATGTACTGGAGAAGCAGGACAAGCCAAATGATAAATTTGATCCACCTCTAGCCGAATTGGTTCGGTAATGTCGTGGCGAATAAGTTCAAAGTACGGATGATTTAGCCATTTAAGGATATTGCGCTTATGACCCGTGTAGAAATTATCCAAGCATATTACTTCATGCCCATCGGTTATTAGTCGGTCGATGAGATGGGAACCAATAAACCCAGCACCGCCCGTCACCAAAATTCTCATAGTTTCCCAGTTACTTACGGATATTTGATTCAGCTATTGCACTTGTTTTTAGATTACCCAGATTAGATGCAAAAATACAGGACAAAAAGGGCTAACTAAAAGGGATTTTTGGACTTACCAATTTTCCTACGTATGCAATTTTGTTATATTTGTACTAGCTTGCTGAGCAATTCAATTAGCAAAATAACAAACATCTTCTAAAAATTGTCAGTTTTTTACCTAGAATTCATCAAATCTTCAACAAGATAAAGTGTTTTTAGGGGTATCTACGGTAGTTTTTAATTGGATACAACAACCCACTAATAAAAATAGGGAAAATTCAATATTCAATCTTCAAAATTACTCATACAGATGTGGCTACGAGAAAATACTTAAGTAGATATCTTTTTTAGATAGCAGATGTAGTGCTGGGAACCCCAGCGGGCATAACTACTGTTTGAGTGCGTTGTGGCTCTCCGAGCATGACAATTGAACAGGTGAGCTGGCTAGCCAATTGAGTTGTGACATCGCTAATGGCTAACCCTCCAGGACTTGTACGATTACGTATAAAAGGCAAAACTACCAAATCATATAATCGTGCTGCCTGCAAAATCGCTTGGGCAACATTTTCATGAGCGATAATTTGAATTTCTGGGGAATTTTGCACAGCCAATTTAGACACCAATAGCGAAAGATGCGATCGCTTGGCAGCAATTTTACTGGAACTAGTGCGGCGATCGCACACATTTAATACAGTAACTTGAGCTTGATTTGCTTCTGCCAGCATTTGGGCAAATTGCACAGGGTGTAATGTCGGTGCGATTAAATTTTCTACTGGGACTAAAATGCGCTGAATTTTTTTCGGTGATTCCATTAGACGTGTCACTGCCACCGGGCAATGGGATGCCCAAAGAACACCATCAATAACATTGCCAAATAAACGCGCTCTCAATCCAGTACGTTTACCCCAACCCATCACAATTAAACTAGCTTTTTGTTCGCGGGCAGCTCTGCTAATTCCCTGAGCAAAGGCATCATCAATCCGTAGCAATGGTTCTACTTCTACACCCAATACTCGGCTTTGTGCCGTGGCTTTTGTCAGTAATCGTTCACTTCGTTGCAGAGACGCTTCTAACTGCGGTGCATCCATGTGAGCAGCAGCGGTAGCGATCGCTAATGGTACAATTGTGCCATTTGTCTGACGCGCTAATAATGCCGCCATTTCAATCAAATACTGTTGCGTCTGAGGATTATAGAGCGGTACGACTATAGTAAAAGCACTGTTTATTTCTTGTGTATTCTGTTCAGGTAATGTTGTTGACGCTGGTTTCTCAGCTGATGGAGAAATTAAACCAACAGCTATTCGACTAGTAATCAAGGGCCCTAAAGTTGATGTAACAAGCATTAAGATAATTACGCTATGTAATACTTCTATTGGAAGCAACCCAGCCCGATATCCTACTAACGTTGCTGCTAACGTTGTGCTAACCTGGGGAACTGACAACGACCACATCGTTAGCATTTCTTGCCAGTTATAGCGGTAAAGCAATTTTGTCAAAAAAGCTGCTATAAATTTACTGGCAATCAAACCAACTACAATTAACAGCGTTAACTTCAGTGTGTCTAAGCTGTTCATCAAGGTAGGTAGATTGATCAGCAGGCCAAGGTCAACAAAAAAAATAGGGATGAACAGTACACTGCCGACAAATACCACCTTTTCTTTGACTAATCCTTCACCCACAGCTTCATTAACCGCCAAACCCGCTAAAAAAGCACCAACAATTTTGTCTACCCCAATTAATTGAGCTCCCACAGCGGCGAGAAACACAGAAAGCAACACAAATAAAAACTTATTTCCTTCATCGTCTCCAGACCGCCGGAAAAATTCTTTGCCTGCCCAATCAAAGCCCACCAAAACGGCAACGGAGTAAATAGTCAACCAACCCGATAAGGTGAGTAGCTTAGCAAAGCTAAATGTCCCAGCCTGAGCGAAGGCTACACAAATGGCTAATACCAGTACTGCGCCAACGTCTGTAAAAATCGTAGCTCCAATTGTGACAGTGACGGCTTCATTGTTTACCACTCCCAGGCGACTGATAATGGGATATGCCAAAAGGGTATAGGAAGTAAATAAAGAGCCAATTAATATTGAAGTATTCCAACCAAAGCCAAATATATGCCCTACTAAAGTTCCCAACACCAGGGGTATACTAAAGGTCAAACCACCAAACCCGAAGGCACGACTTTTCCGGCGACGGAACTGCTCTATATCAATTTCTAGCCCAGCTACAAATAGTAAATAAACTAATCCAATTTCTGATAGTAGGTTAATCATCGGCGAGTTGGACTCGAAGAGATTCCAGCCTGAAGAACCAAGTACTAGTCCAGAAAAAACTAAACCCACTAATCCTGGTAGTCTTAGCCGTTCAAATAGGATAGGTACGATTAAGATAACCACCAGTAAAATAGCAAAGGGAACAATCGGTTCCTTGCCCAGAACTTGGGAAGTTGGTTCCAGAGCAAGAACTTGTAATATCAGTTCCATAAGTAGCGGTTGAAGGAGCTATTGTAAAGCTGCGATTACCTTTAAAGCGATCGCCTAATTGATATAAATGTAGAAGCTGCTCTGACAAAAAATAAAAAAAGCCTAATTTACACTACATAGGCAATTGTCGAAGAACTAACTACCTATGGGTGGATTTGACTCAAAATGAACCGCAAGCGATCGTAGTCGTCTTTGAGCAGCACACTCAGAGTACGTCCAGCTTTAATTAGCCATTGTCGATCTGCTTTACGTAACTGATAAACTTCTCGAATGGCAGCTGCCGTTAAAGACTCTAGTGGCGCACCGTTGATACAAAGTAATGTCCGCAAAAAATCTAGTTCTTCAGTAAATTTAATGATCGCTTCTGGTTCACACTGATAGACGGCTTGATGAATTTGCGGTGGACGAGGTGGTAGATACTGATAGACCCTTTGGTGATAACTCTTAGTATAAGAAAGCTGCTCAAATCCCACGATCGCTGCACGGAATTCCGTTCTGAGCATGGCAAATATCTGGGGTTGTTCCTCGCGTAAATCCTGCAATGATAACCCCAAAGCTCTGGCTCGGTGTACAGAATCTATAGGCATAGTCGTAGCATAATATACTATGCCGTAAACCTGATTGCCGGATTCTTCATCCACAGAACAGACCCAACTACCAAAAGGTGGCATGGATGGAAAACTTAGATCTTCCGGTTCCAAACATTGTGCGAGAAATTCGGTAGTAGTAGTCTCGATCACCTCCGCAATATGGTTAGGGTGGCGATCGCCTCTGTCAAACTGTGGTAGGGGAAGGCGCATAATAGTCAAAAGTCAATGATCATTCGTTATTCGTCATTTGTCCTTGCCAAATGACAAATGACAAAGGACAAATGACTAACTTATTTCGCTTTTTTACGTCCGGCTGTAGTTTCTACAAGTTCCAACTCAGCTAGGCGGAAGGTAATTAATTTATCCCAATTACCACCTTCAAACAGCACGGCTACCTTGCCATCACTTACCCGTTGCACGAGTCCTTCATAGCGATAATAGGTATCTGCGGGATTTTTGACACGAACAGTTGCTCCAGGCAGGATCATGATTTTTAGCCTCGCTTGTTTCCTGTTATTAGCTTAATACTTGTCATTAGCCATTAGTCTTTTATCTTTGGTTCTTATCAAATGAACGCCAGTTGCTACAACGGGGAGGCAGCCGCGTGGGCGGTGAGTGCAGCCACACGTGCGGCTCTGCCGCCGAGTGGACTGCCGAACCCGGAGGGGTTTCCCGACTTGAGCGGACTGCCGTGGGAACCCCCGCAACGCACTGGCTCCCAATGACTAAGGACGAATTAATAATACTTCTGACGTTGTCGAAAATTTGCTACCGATTCTACTATTCCCAAAGAAATGAAATTGGTCAGCATGGCTGAACGTCCATAACTCATCCAAGGTAAGGGAATGCCTGCTACTGGTGCTAAGCCAACGGTCATGCCAACGTTAATAATTAGCTGAAACACAATCATGGATAAAACGCCAATAGCCAACAAAGAACCAAAGTTATCTTTGGCAGTTTGGGCGACACGCAGTAAGCGGTAGCAAATTAGGCAGAAGACAAACAGCACTACTAAACAACCAACAAAACCAAATTCTTCGCCCACCGCGGAGAAAATAAAGTCTGTATGCTGTTCGGGTACGAAATTTAGTTGCGTCATTGGGCCTTTGAACAGACCCCATCCCCAAATTTCGCCAGCACCAATAGCTATCCGAGATTGGATTAAGTGATACCCAGCGCCGAGGGGATCGTGATCAGGATTGGTAAATACAGTCAGCCTAGCCTTTTGATACTCTTTCAACACATGGTTCCAGGCAAAAACTCCTAATTCGCCACCCAGGATATTGAGACTCCAAGCACCGATGGCACCAAAACCAAATCGACGCCAAGGAAGAGTCCGCCAGCCAACAATTGCCATAGCAAATGACCAAGCTAATCCTAATGCTCCAAAAGATAGCTCTTTAAATAAAACTATTGGCTCTGAAAAAGGCCAAGGTATACTGAACAAAATGGCAGCAACCACAGGAGAAATTAGCAGAATTAGCCAGCCTGGGTTAGCATTTGCCCAGTACAGCATCCCTAAGACGATCGCTCCAAATATCAGTGATGTTGCTAAATCTGGCTGCAAAAATATTAGTGCCCAAGGTATGGCGGTGATTGCTAGGGCGCGGAAAACACTTTCGATACTAGAGGCAGTACGCCTGTGCAATAAAGCTGCTAAGGTGATAATTATACCGACTTTAGCAAATTCCGAGGGTTGCACGTTGAAGCCAGCAATAGGAATCCACCGCTGTGCCCCTTTAGCGCTAGTACCAACAAACATTACGGCAAGCAAACTGAGATTTGTCAGCGCGTATGTGACCCAATGCCACCGTATTAGATGTTCATAACGACAGCGAGCTAAAAATAGCGCTATCACTACACCAATACCTGCTACCAGCCAGTGCCACCACCAGTCTGTTACTGGCTGCTTCAGTTCCGTACTGAGAATCATTACGCCGCCAAAGATGCTTAAAGCAATTGGCAAACAAAGTAATAGCCAGTCTACGTACTGCCAGGGTTTAACCCAAGACTTCCAGCGATTTTTAGGAAGCGAACGTTTTAACAACATTGTGCGATTTTAGACTTTAGCTTTATTCCTAGGTTTTAGTCTAGGAATCAGGTAGGAATCAAACCTTATTATGACAGAGCAACAACTGATACTTTGCCAGCAATATTGAGAGCGATCGCTGTTAGTGTTTTTGCGGAAGCAGAATCCGGATCGGCAACAACTATTGGCACACCATTGTCACCACCAACTCGTGTAGATATTTCTAGTGGCACGCACCCCAATAGTGGTACTCCTAACTCAGCCGCCGTTTTGGAGCCACCGCCGGAACCAAAAATGTCATATTGTTTATCGGGCATATCTGGTGGAATAAAATAGCTCATATTTTCCACAATTCCCAACACTGGTATGTTCAACTGCTGGAACATCCGTAATCCCTTACGTGAATCTAACAGTGCTACGGTTTGCGGTGTGGTGACAATGACTGCCCCTGCCATCGGGACTGCTTGCGTTAAAGTTAATTGAGCATCTCCGGTTCCTGGTGGCATATCTACAATCAAATAGTCCAGTTCACCCCATTGCACCTGATAAAGAAACTGGCGGATTACTCCGTTGAGCATTGGCCCTCGCCAAATCACTGGCTGATCTCGGTCAATCAAAAAGCCCATTGAAACTAATTTGACGCCATGATTAAAAGCAGGTTCCAGGATTTCACCTTTTTCAGTTGAGCGTACGGTAATTTGAGCATCAGCCAGACCGAGCATTGTGGGGTCATTGGGCCCGTAAATATCAGCATCTAGCAAGCCGACTTTTGCTCCTGTTTGCGCCAAAGCCACTGCGACATTTACCGCTACCGTACTTTTACCAACACCGCCTTTACCGCTGGAAACAGCAATAATATTTTTGACTCCAGTCACTCCAGTGCGATCAGGCAAGCTTTTTTGCTGCGGTGTTTCTGCTGTCACCTCTACACTCACATCTGTAACACCTGGTAGCTTTTTAACAGCTTTTTGACAATCTTCAACAATAAATTCACGTAAAGGACAAGCGGGAGTGGTCAACACCAAAGTGAAGCTAACTTTGCCACCATCAATTTTGACGTTGCGAATCATATTCAGTTCCACCAGACTCTTACGGAGTTCTGGGTCTTGCACTGGTTGCAAAACTTCTAAAACAGAGCGCGAATCGAGGACATCGTACATAAAAAAATTCAAAATTAATAATTCAAAATGAAGAAATAAAATTGTGGCGTGCGTCCTGGCTATAGACCAGATACAAATTAGAGCAAGGGCAGTTTAGTATTTTCACTGTTACTGCCATTACCAATACTTAGCGGATTTTCATTATCACCTACTAGAATCTTACTTTCTTTAGGCAATGGAGATTAGGAATTTAGAGATTAGAGATTGGGGAGCAGGGAAAGAGTAGAAGAGGGGGGAGCAGAAGAACTGGGGGAAGATAAAGCAATTGTTTTTTTCCTTTTCCCCAGTCCCCATTGCCCCTTATCCCCAGAGGGGGCCCCGAGTTTTCCAGTCCCCTAAAAATCAAAACAACTGTCATTAAGGGATTTTTTCTTTCCTGATACTGCTGGTAACGCTGTCTTTTCTACTGCTTCAACTAAAGAGCGGGCGACGCGATCGGCATATGGACGAGATAATGACCAAATCAGGGGCGATAACCAGCCGCGTAGCGTTACAGAATAAGACAAACAAGTGCCACAAACCGTTGATTCTACTTGGTAAGTTACCCGTTCTTCAACGCCTGGTATTGCCAGTACTCGAATACTCAACATCTCTCTGGGATTGACACGCTCCACGAAAATCCTGATGGGAATAGGTGAAAAGCGTGTTACCGCTTGAAAAATCAATCCCGGCTTGGGTACTAAACCGTAGGGGACGTTAGTACTCTTGAGTTGTGGATGCCAAGAAACATCTGTTAAATCAACCACTTTTTGCCACAGTTCATCTACAGAAGCAGAACTAATCTCTTGATAAGTCCGTACCAGAGAAGCGCAAAACCGACGACGTTTGCGGTGGATGAATTTGGATAACCAACCTCGCATTTTCCTAATCCTCCTCGCTAGACACTTATCTGGTCACTCTGGTACGTTGGGTAACTGTGGTCATCAGCCCCTAAATTAAAACTTTCTCAAAATAATCACGAACGTAGCAAGTCCCTATTTGCTACAAACACCAACATGATCGCATGGCGACTGGTGCAAAAATCACCATTGTCGATACTATACAGAAGTGTAGTTTACATCAGTTCCAACCTTGAAGCATCAAGGTCGAAATTGCTGATAGACTAATTGGCCAAAGTCTGATGTTGATAGCAGAATGTTCCAATCAAGTCAAAAAAAACTCAGTCAATATACAAGCCTATACGCATTTGAGGGAAAATAAGTTTAGTCGTGCCCATCAATCGTGTAAATACTTGACCAGTAAGAAAAAAGCAGGTTGGGCAAATTGAGCTTGATTGTAGATGGGTACGTGTTACCCCCCCAAATTTTTAAGATGAGAAATTTGTGGCTTTTTGGAAATTGTAATTTAGGTTCGGGAATCTATGTTGACCAACTCACAAACGCCAACTGTAGAAGCATCATCCAAATCTTTGCCGCCAGCTGATGCTCAGATTAGAGTCCATCAGTTTATGAAACAGTTACAAGACGAAATTAGTCAAGGGCTGGAAAACCTGGATGGTGTGGGCAAGTTTCTCGAAGATAGTTGGGAACGCCCAGAAGGAGGTGGAGGGCGATCGCGCGTGCTACGTGATGGTGCAATATTTGAACAAGCAGGTGTAAATTTTTCTGAAGTTTGGGGTTCTCATTTGCCACCCTCAATTTTAGCCCAACGCCCCGAAGCAGAAGGACATAGCTTTTATGCCACTGGCACTTCGATGGTGTTACATCCTCGTAATCCTTACGTGCCAACAGTCCATTTGAATTATCGCTACTTTGAAGCAGGCCCAGTATGGTGGTTTGGTGGCGGTCTTGACTTGACACCCTATTACCCATTTGCCGAAGATGCGGCACATTTGCATAGAACATTAAAACAGGCTTGTGACCAACACCACCCAGAATATTACCCAGTGTTTAAGCGCTGGTGCGACGAATATTTCTACCTCAAGCATCGCAACGAGACACGGGGTGTCGGTGGTCTGTTTTTTGATTACCAAGATGGACAGGATGCTTTATATCGCGGCCCCAATCCAAATGGAGAAGCGGCTATTTATAGCAATCAGGTAGGAACGCCAGCCCCACGTAATTGGGAAGATTTGTTTGCCTTTGTGCAAGACTGTGGCAGAGCATTTTTACCAGCCTACGTACCAATTGTAGAACGGCGACATGGGATAGAATATGGTGATCGCCAACGGAATTTTCAACTCTACCGTCGGGGACGGTATGTAGAATTTAATTTGGTTTATGACCGAGGGACTATTTTTGGTCTGCAAACCAATGGACGTACAGAATCAATTCTCATGTCCCTACCGCCATTAGTGCGCTGGGAATACGGCTATCAGCCGGAACCAAATTCCCCTGAAGCCGAATTGTATGAAATTTTTCTGAAGCCCCAAGATTGGATAAACTGGACACCGAATCAATAGTACTGAGTAAAGAAGTACTGTTAGCGTAGCCCGTGCAGAGGAGCCAGCCATGTGGCGTTGGGGCTAACGACGAAATAGGAGCTTCAAAGCCCACACCACTTACCACAACGGCGAGGCAACGCGGTCTTCCCTACGAGACGCGCTCCTTCGCGTTGGCAGAAGACCGAACTGCCGACGTTACACCAGTCGCTACCGCTACGCTAACACCACGACACTGGCTTCTCAGCAATGTTTTAGTGAGTTAAACTACTAAATGTAAGCACTTAGAACAAAATGGTGACAATTTTAGCTATAGCTTGTTAATCTCAAGTTACAGCATTAAATAATCCTGTAATTGGTGAGCTAACTAATTTATTCGCTCTCTGGAGCTTATTCCAGTGAGAATAAATAAAGATTTATCGCAAAGTAAATCTTGTGGTGCACCAGTTCAGATTTAAATTCAGGAGTAACTAATCTTAAGAGGAGTGCCACGGAGGGGGCTTCAGTGATTCAGATAGATCAAAAAACTTATACAACCCAAGACGGCAATACCGTTATTGTCTTAACACCAGCAGGTCGCTTAGACATTACCACTGCTTGGCAATTTCGTCTGAAGTTACAGGAGTGTATTTCCAAACTCAGTCGCCATGTAGTTGTGAATCTCGGTCAAGTAAATTTTATCGATAGTTCCGGCCTCACGTCTTTGGTAGCTGGAATGCGTGATGCTGATAAAGTTAAGGGCAGTTTCCGCATCTGCAATGTACATCCAGAAGCCAAACTTGTGTTTGAAGTCACAATGATGGATACAGTCTTTGAAATTTTTGAAACAGAGGAGGAAGCTTTAGAAGGTGTACCTCGTAGCATTGCTAGTTGAGAGAATGCTAAGTCATCGAATTTCTGTTTGCCCTTGGAGTCAAGCAGAGCCAGACGTGGTGCTGATGCACAAAGAACGCCAATACTGCTTAGCTACCCTATTGGCGGAAGCCGCGTAAGAGAGTTATCGCTGAGTCTTGAGTTGTGACTTTAAGAAAGAGACACAATGAAAGAGGCAGAGAAAATTCTCTAACTTAACTAATTCATAATCAGTACTCAGTACTGCTCTCGTTTGGTGTAGCGATAAGGGCCTAAAATCGCTCCCCAAGTTGCTTTTCCAGTTGTTGAATCAATTCCTTTATCGTAGCTATGAAATTCTACCGCAGTGGCTTCAAACCCAAGTGAAACTTGCACGCTATTGCCAAGATAAGTAAAACTGCAACAAGTTTCTGGTAGTTGGGTAGCTGCAAACTTATAGTGGTTGGGGGCTAGTGTTTCCGGGTTAACTGTGAGAATGCAGCCTGGTAACAAGTCTAATTGATCTGGTGTCAGTGTATTAAGTAAATCGGGGTTATGACCTGCGCCTTTTAACGCACCTGGATCTTGAGGCATATAGTATTGCACTTCTAGAGATGCATCAAAGTCGCTTCCATGCCGCAACCTGATGATTCTCTGGCGGTAAGGTTGATCTAGGTTGACAATGTTTGCTTGTTCCGCAAACAAAGTAATACTATCTTCTGGGAACAGATTAACTGGTCTTTGCCAGAGGCGTAGGTGGACGTACCAAATAGGTTCTGCTATGGCTTGTTCCCGATTATCAAATTCACCAGCTAGGTACTCACCGAGGGCAATCAATTGTGGCGAGAAGCTCATAGATATCATGTATTAATCGTTAAGTATTATATTTTTTTGCTAGCTTTTAAAGAAAGAGGGTTGTTAGCCCTTGTCGTTGCCCACTTGTAAAGCACTTCCAGTTTGTCTATATTGTAAATCAATTGACTGCTACACCCACAAAAAAGGGTGTTTCTTTCCAAAAGTCAAGTGATGAACCCGTAACTAGCAGAAACCTAAACTTGGCAAAGTAGCCTTTAAGCGAGAAAATAAAGATACGTCGCCCTTAACATTTTCTTTGTGAATAACGTCCGTACTGTCTCTGATACAAAGCGAACTTTCTACAATCTTCACACCCGTCCGATTAACACTATTTATCGTCGGGTAGTGGAAGAATTGATGGTGGAAATGCATCTGCTGTCAGTAAATGTCGATTTTAGCTACAATCCAATTTATGCCTTGGGCGTCGTCACGACTTTTGACCGCTTCATGCAAGGCTATCAACCAGAACGGGATCAAGAATCAATTTTTAACGCCCTATGTCAGGCTGTAGAACAAGACCCGCAACACTATCGACAAGATGCGGAAAGATTGCAAGCTATAGGGAAAAGTTTACCAGTTAAAGATTTAATTGCGTGGCTCAGTCAAACGGCTCACTTGGATCGAGATGCTGACTTGCAAGGACACCTGCAAGCGATCGCTAACAATCCTAACTTTAAATACAGCCGCTTGTTTGCGATTGGTTTATTCTCGTTATTGGAAAACTCAGATCCCGAATTAATCAAAGACGAGAAGCAACGTACTGAAGCACTAAAAGCGATCGCTAATGGCTTAAACTTGTCTGATGACAAACTCAACAAGGATTTGGAGTTATATCGCTCTAACCTTGACAAAATGGCACAGGCGTTAATAGTGATGGCAGATATGATGTCCGCTGAGCGCAAAAAACGTGAGCAGCGCAAACAACAATCAACTACCCCAGTAGCTCCCCCAACTTCTAACGAATAGTTAAAAGTGGTCAATAGTCAATAGTCAAGAATACTTAACACTCTTGACTTTAGACTATGGACTCTCGACTTTAATGTTTATACACCTAATAATCTGTAGATTAGGCTGTTAATTAAAGTTAGTGCAAATGCCCCAAGCACAGCACTCCAAATACCAAAACGTAAGCGAAAGCCATCTACTAACCAAGCGGCAATACTAAAACAAACAACGGCAATGATGAATGTGAAAAAGCCGGACAATAAGTCAAATGTTAGAAAAGTTGGTACTGCAAAAACGAGGCGTAAAATCGGTCTAACTACTGCCGTCACGATACCGAGAATTGCTGCGGAAAAGAAAGCTTTAGCTGGAGTGTCAATTTCAACCCCCAAAGGCAACTTACTAATGATCAACAAGCTGATAGCTGTTACTACCCAAACAATTAAAAGCGTTACAATATTCATGCCATAATCCCTGAAACGCGAATGGTGATTGGCTAGAAACTACTCGGTCTATCGGTGGAAAATCTTGAAAGTCTCGACCAATTATTTGTAAATTAGCAGAAAATCTTTTGCTAACCAGAATTTATTTTGTATATCTTTAGGATTATAAAAAGCTAAAAGTAGGGGAATGAGAGGAACAAGGTAGAATTTTCTCTCCATATCTTGTCCCTCTTCCTTATCTCCCCCTACTCATCTTTTAGGAGTAGGTTGAGTTTCTTTGGGTGCTACAGGCGCTTGGGGCGCTGGTGAATTGGGAATCAAGGGAGAGCCAGGATTGATATCTTGCCTGGGTGAAGGTTGTCCAGTTACCGTTGGGAAAGGTAATTGATTGGGCGTTAAAGGCAAGTTAGGGTTGAAGTTGCCTTGAGGATTAATGCCTGGAACTGGCACACTGTTAGGTGCAGGTACAGCGCCAGGATCTATGGGGAAAGAAGGGATAGGAGGCTGGTTTAGTAAGTTATTGGGAGATGGAGCGGGAATAATTCCCAAAGAGACGCGATCGCCCCCCACTTGCCGCAGCAAATCTAGTGTTTCAATGACATCGTTATAAGTTGAAGTCCGTGAAGCATTCAGCACCACAACGCCATTGGGGTTTTCTTGGAGATACTGCTTTAATCTCTGTGCCAATTCTTCTCTTCTTACAGGTTGTTTTTCTATGTAAGTATTGCCAAGGGCATCAATAGTCACAATTTGACTTTCACCCTGCGATGTTACACCAGACACCGTACTTGTGCTGGCTTTGGGCAAATCAACATTAATTGCTTGTTGTCGGGTAAATTGCAAAGCCGCCAACAAAAAAAACGTCAGGATACAAAAAACTACATCAATTAAGGGAATGATTTGAATTTGGACTTCTTCAATTGGAGTATGTAGATTAACTTTCATCTTCTAACTCTAGAGTCTGGTTCGAGGTTGAATTATTAACTATTGCATTGCTCAGGATCTAATTATTCAGGTAGATTTGGGGGTTCAGGAGGTTCAGAAAATCTATTTTTTCCTTGCTTACGGGGTGGAGTAAAATTTTCTCGTGGAGATTCTCGCACAATTGCTGATGTACTATTGCTAAAGTCAGGTGGAGATTGGCGATAGAGCAACTCCATTTCATTTCCCGCTCTGCGAAAAACTTTGACTTGGTTGACTACAAAACTTTGAAACAGGCGGTAAAATACCAAACTAATGATGGCAACTATTAGCCCTGTTGCCGTACTAATTAGAGATTCACCAATACCAGTAGTTACCCCAGCAGTAGATTCAGTTCCTAAATCACCAATCCGAATTGAGCGTAAAGACTGGATTAAACCCAACACTGTACCCAACAATCCTAACAGTGGTGCAAGAGCAATCACAGCTTCTAAAAGTTTTTCCCCTCGCCGCATACCTGCCAATTCGTCTTCAGCAGAAGACTCCAAAGCTAGTCGAAAGGTTTCTGCATTGCTTTTTGGTAAACTTAAGGGTGCATATAAAAACCGCCCGACAGGCTGATCTGTTGCTCGCTTAGCAATTTCCCCAGCTACTCCCCAATTATCACGAGCTGCATCTAAAACGCGATCAACTATTTCCTTTTCTTGAGTTAAAATTCGCAACCAGAACCACAGACGCTCAAAGATCACACTTAAAGACAGAATCGACAGAACCAACAGAGGCCACATCGCTGGCCCGCCCTTATAAAACAAATCTAAAATATCCACTGTTTAAGTCTCCTCCCTCCATGATTAGAACAAATGTGCAAAGGCATTTTAATTCTAGAGATTAATGCAAAATGAGGGACTTCCAAAAAATAAATTTCCTGAAAAATTCAAAATATCATGTGAACTGTATGTTAATACTTAGCAAACTAGACGCCAGAATCCCAAGAACCGAAAGTTAGTTTAGCTGTCTAAGTGTAAATAAAGAATCTTAACTAAAACGCTGTAAGTCCACTAGTGCAACCGTTGTAGATTCCCCTTAAACTGCTGTGCCAACCTGCTGTCGAATAGGCACTTGAATTATAAACTCGGTTCCTTGACCTACCGTAGAAAAACACTCCAACTTGCCACCATGTTTTTCGGTGATAATTTGATAGCTGATTGCCATACCCATGCCTGTTCCCTTGCCCACGGGTTTAGTGGTGAAGAAGGGGTTGAAGATAAGATTTTTAACATGTTCTGGCATTCCCAGTGCGTTATCAGCGATCGCAATTTCTACAAACTGTGAATCGCTCATTGAGGTGCGGATGGTAATCTGGCTAGGATTTTCCTCTATCTCCTGATAGTTGCGCTTGGCGTTTACCTCGTCTAGAGCATCGATCGCATTTACCAAAATATTCATCAAAACTTGATTGAGTTGTCCAGGATAGCATTCTACTTGGGGCAAGTTGCCATAGTCACGAATCACTTTAATTGCTGGACATTCTGGTTTGTCTTTGAGACGATGTTGCAAAATCAACAATGTACTTTCAATTCCCTCATGAATGTCAACTGCTTTGAATTCCGCTTCATCTATGCGGGAAAAGTTCCGCAGTGATAGCACAATGTTACGAATTCGGTCAGTCCCCATTTTCATGGAAGATAGCATCTTCTGTAAATCCTCAATCAAGAATTCTAAATCGATTTCGTCAGCTAGTGCTTGCACCTCTGGGTCATTGCTGGGATGGCGTTCTTGGTAAAGCTGGATCATCCGCAGCAAATCGTGAGTGTATTCGTCTAAGTGAGTAATATTGCCGTGGATAAAGTTGACCGGATTGTTAATTTCATGTGCCACACCTGCTACTAGTTGACCTAAGCTAGACATTTTTTCACTTTGAACCACTTGTGCTTGAGTGCGCTGCAATTCACTTAAGGCGGTTTTGAGTTCTGCTGTGCGTTCTTCTACCCTATCTTCTAACTCTGCCTTACTGTTTTCTAAAGCGGTAAAGAATTCGCGCAATTGCCCTGCCATGTGATTAAAGGAGTGTGCAAGTATATTTAGTTCATGGATATTCCTGATATCTACAGTCTGGTCTAAATTCCCGGAAGCCATTGCCTTACTTGCCCGGTTCATTTGCAGAATCGGTTGTGTAATCCAGTGGGAGGTTAAATAGCCCATGAAAGTTGCCACAGCCAATGCTCCTAGACAAAGCCAGATAGTAGTGCGGCTGTTGGCGTTGATTTGTGCCATAAAAGCGTGTTCCGGCACACTAACCACTACTAGCCAATCCAGCCCATATTGGTCACGCCAAGGGGTAACAGTGACAAAATTTTGTTCTCCTTGCCAATTCAATTGCAGCTTTTTGGGTTCGGTAATGGAGTCGAACCCATTAAATTTTTGTTGGAGTTGTCGTGCGATACCTTGAACTACAGAATCGGGGCTGTCCGTAGCTTGCAACCGCTGAATATCGTTTTTGATCAGAGTAAAGGGTTGGCGAGTACTAGAGTTCGCAATCAGTTTACCATTGCGCTCCAAAATGAAAACTTGGCCAGTGTGGCTGACATCTAAACTTCGTAAAAACTCACTCAATTTCAGCAGATGAATATCCGCAGCAACCATCCCCAACAATTGGTTCTGGGCATTATAAATTGGGCGACCTGCCGAGGCAGCGATGTATGGATACGTATGATTGATGGTAATAATCCGTGACCAAATAGGTCTACCCGCTTTTACGGGTTCAGTATACCAAGCTTCGTTGAAGTTATTCCAATCACCATGATCATTGACATGAGTGCGATCGCCCTGGTTATCTGTGCCATAGTTGTACCAGTTTTTCGGTGGCTTGGAACCCCAATCATCAATTGTGACGTTTTTGCCATCGTACCGTCCGGCTCCTGCTCCTTCACCTGTAGTCAATCCAAAGCCGATGTAAGTCAGGTCATAAGCCTGCATTTGTTTCCAGAAATACTTGCTGACAGTTTTGCGCTCGCGCACATTTAATAATCCCATCTGAATGGCATCAGCATTAATCTGGTTGACCTTGTGAGGAATAGATAAATAGGAATTTAAATGTTGGTCAACCATATTGCTGGTTCGAGCCATCAACTTGTCTGCCAATTCGTTTACAGCTTTCTGTCCGTTCTTAAATGATAAGTAACCGACCAAACCCACAGCACCAAAGATTTGCAAGACAAATGGAACGATGAGAACCATTTGTAGTGGGAAAGTCTTAAATATACCTAAGTAACGCCTCTTCATCGGTAAGCTCATTTTTTATCTTGCATCAGTGCTTTGCCTTTCTAAAAGCAGGTAACTTTACACTAGAAAGACAAAACTTTATATGCCTAGGATTCCCGGAGAACATAAATAATCAACATCCATGCTAGATATCTGCTGGATAATTTATTTGTTCTCAAGGAATTACTAGACTTATAAGCAGAATTGCAAGGTAAGTATTTGGTGGTAGCGTCTTCCAGACAAATTGGGACGGTTATTGCTACCAGAAATTCTTAGCATAATTTGTCAAAATAAAAAATAACTGGAGGTTAAAAACATGAATTTCTCAATCCAATCACTTTACACTTGGTATCGCAATTCGCTTCGTAACCCAAAATACCGTTGGTGGATAATTTTAGGAACGCTAGTTTATTTGGTCAGCCCAATTGATATCGCCCCAGACTTTATACCTATTGTGGGACAGATTGATGATGTTTTCCTTTTAACTCTGCTAGTTGGTGAAGTATCTGGACTAGTAATTGAAGGTTGGAAAGCGCGTAAGGGTGATGTGGGCACAGAAACACCTAATACTTCAGATAGTTCTACCTCTACCGCAAGCACTATTGATGTTGATGCTGTTTCGGTTAAGTAGTTTTTTTAATAAAGTATAAATATCCCCTACTTTTGGTATCTGAAGTAAGGGATATTTTTTAAACGCAAAGGAACGCAGAGGAAAACGCAAAGGAGCGCAAAGTGAGGATTAGAGGTTGTTGGCTACGCGTTTTATGCCTTCTTTGAGGTGGAGGACGTTAAAGTTGATGAGAAGACCTAGTTTGCAGTTTGCTAGTTTGAGATAGGTTAGGAGTTGAACGGTGTGAATCGGTTTTAAGGATTCTACAGATTTAATCTCTACAATTACTTTGTTTTCAACTATCAAATCTAATCGATAAACGCATTCCAATTGCATATCTTTATAAACTAGTGGCAAAGGCATTTGCTTACTCACACTCAATCCTGCTTGCCTTAACTCGTAATCTAAACACGCGCCTCATAAGCTGACTCCAACAAACCCGGCCCCAAAGCCGTATGCACCCTCATTCCACAACCAATAATCACTCCACTCATTCTCTTTCATCCTCTGCGTTCCTTTGCGCGTTCCTTTGCGTTTAAAACTCCCTTACAAATTCCGTCAAGAAACGGAACGCTTTGAGGATATAACTAGCGCAATCTCTAGGAGAAGTATTGTAAAACGATCGCCACGCACTAGCTTTGTCTTCATCATAGCGATCGCCTTTTTCAGGATGGCGTTCCAACCATGCTAGTCGCACTGCATGACCGATTAATACATCCAGTACAATATATTCTTCAATTTGCAGCTTGGGATTGTTGGCAGCGATCGCTGCTAATTCTATTAATGCTTCAATATTAACTTGTCGGTATTCTGGAGCCTCAATTTTATTCAGTAAATGCTCAACTAACAAAGCAAAATTCCTTTCTCCTGCTGTCATTTCTGATAGCATTAATTCACTATCTAAACGATTGCGGCGCTCTAGTTTATCGCCAATCACTAAACCTTTGCAATGTTGCATCAATAACCAAATCTGCTTGAAAAATTCTTTTGGTACGCGGCCTGTCGCACCTTCTACTTGGCGAAACCGCCGCCAACCGCCAGGGGGAACTTCTATTTCTTCTGTGATTGCTGGTAGCACTACCCAAGCAATATCACTTTCTTTTTGCTTGACGTGCAGAGATTCCATTTGGCGAAGTAAGTTACCCATGCCACTATACCCGGTTAATACCTGATACAGGCGCATTTTCACTTCAAAGGGCGAAAGTTGCATTAAATGATCGTATGCTTCATCTTGAGTAACCTGCAATTCCTGCGCCAGTTCGCTGGTGATTAACAGAATTAGATAACCGACTCTTAACGTCAGAAGTCCTCGAAATAGTTCGGTTTCTGAACGGATGAGGATGCCAAGATAGATTAAGATCTCTTGTGTGAGGACGCGATCGCGGATATCTTCACGGCAAAAGTGATTAATTTTCTCAGCAATTTCATGGTGAGACATGGGTACGGTAATCAGCGACGCTTCACTATAAGCTTTGCCCACAGCAATTTGCTTACCTTGCACCAAAATACTCGTCACTGCATCTGATAAACCAATATCAACCATCCGCCGCAACCCAGCAGCACGACGTACCACCGCCCAAATACCTAAATCTCCAGCCTTAGTGTAAACTTCATCAAGTAAATCAGCTACGGTGACAGGATATCCTGGGCCACCATATCCCGTATCAAATTTCAATCCCTGCAATCGTGTCAAAGTCTGCAATAACTCAATTTGCTCATAGATATTTTCTGATGAGCGCAAATAAGAAAGTAATAACCCCAAGTTGGTTTCATACTCCATCTGAAACTCTTGAGTATGCCCTAAGCGCCAATTTTTGCCAGGATGATAAGGTAAGTAATAGCAACGTGGCCCAGCATTTTTAACTGGCGACAAGGATAATTTAGCATCTTGAAGAAAATCAATCCTCTGAATCCCAGCTGTTAGCATTAGCTGATTTAGCCGTCCCAATTTTACTCGCACACCATTACAAATCCCGTATTTTAGTTCTTGCATCAGTTCTAGTAATGCTTCAGAACCGATTTCTAACATTGTCTGTGTCAACATTAAAGTGAGGGTAGGACGCCCTAAATCACTCCAATACTTTTGAATATAGGCAAGCTCACTTCTGATTTGATCTAGCAGAAAATGGTAATCGAGGGTTAAATAAAACTGTTGGGAGTCTAAAAATGAGGGCAAGAATACAATTGTCTGACTCTGAATGCGAAAAATTCTAGATGTCGTCAAACTTCGCAGCCGCCGCACTGGACGCCCAGTTAAACCGAGTTTGTTGTTGTGTCCAATTTGAGTATAAATATCTGAAAGTTCCCCAGCTTTTCTCACTTGAATTGGTTCTAATTGGGAGGGTGTTTGTGTTTCAATCCCGTGGACTTCTAATTTGGCTTGTAAATCTTCATCTTCTGCTAACAAGGCAATTTGTACCAACGCCTCGCGCTGCTTTCCTACACATAAATGTCTTCCCAATGGATCAATATCGCCGACTGCTAGTAAATCTTCACTCAACATTTGACTGAGAAGATATAAACTCTGCGCCCACACTAAGGGAATATTTTCATTAGGTAAACGTGGTTGAGTTTGGGGTGCTAACTTTTCGGCTTCTATTTTTTCGGCTGGAACATAATAAAGTTCTGGCAATAAACGCAAACCATTTTGTTCAATGAGTAATGATTCTAAACGCTCTTGGTAATTTTTAACTTGCTCTTGATTGCCACGAAATAACCCATCCAGAATTAAATAGGTGAAAAATAATGGCCATTCGCATTCAATATGCTCAAATTGCTTGAGTTCCCACGGTTCATAATGCAAGCGGTGGCTGTCTTCTAATACGGTTTGGTGTCCATCGCGCAGGAAACGTTTGCAGCCGTATTTACCTGCAAGTTTGGTGATAATCTCGTTAAAGGTGCGATCGCATAATTGCAAATCCTCAACCGCAAAAGCAGGAAAACTAATAATACTCAACAGTGCTGCGTCAATTTCTTTAGAACCAGATTCTCTTGGTAATAAAGATTCTAAGGTAATCCGAGCACGGGCAATTTCATCTGGTAGCACATGAATCACTGATGTTTGACTACCATGCACTCCAAATAAATTCAGCCCGTTGATGGCTTCCAATGCTGCTTTTGCCATACCCACGGAACTGGTGTTTAATTCGGCATTCCCACGATTAATTTTATTCCCACGTTCCCAAATGCCATAATCTGGTGTACGATAAGCTCGTCCAATGTAGTAAACCAAGTTTTGGACGAAATTCACTTCATCAATCGTATAGATTATTTGCAATCCCGTAGCGGTCATTTGCGCCAACATCAGTAAAAATATAGATGTGGCATCAAGTTGCAAATGTCCCCATTCGTCATCTCCAACAACAATGTCACCAGTCGCAGTGTTGTATTTGGCGTGCAGACCATCTAGTAGCGACTGAGTGTGTTTAAATGTCTCCACTTTATGAGCCTGTCGCATCATCGCGAAAAGCAACCCGCGCATGAGCTTAATGACACTGTGTTCTAGTTCATATCTATGTCCTTCGTGGTCGTCAACCTTGCGGTATGCAAGCGCTAAACCCCAAACTCCCAAAATGCTGTAAACATTGTCTCGCACCCAGGCATCAGTATAATCACCGTGGGCAGTGATAGCTGTACTTGCAGGTAGCAAACCAGTTATCGGATTTTGACGAGCAAGGATGATAGTTTGAATTTGCTGGTAGTAATACTCCAGGCGAGCTAGCAATTGGGTAGATGTTTTCATGGTTTGGTTCAGAGCAGCTTGCGGAATTTGACCCTATGGCTGTGAAGTAATGAACTGCACACAGATGAGGGTAGTGTGAGTTTTTTATTATCTCGCGTTACTAGGCGTATCGTTGCTGAATTTTTATTGAACCATAACCAAAACACAACATTTTTTCAAATCTTCATGCTCACGGAGATAAAATTATACCTTTTTTTAAATGGTTTTTGATAGTTTGAAAGAACGATAAACAACTATTTCAAAGGGGCATAATTAACCTAAAATACCTTGAAAAAATCATAAACATCAAAGTTTTTTAACACAATAAAATTCAATACAAAAGGAGATAAATTATGTCTCTGCGTTACAACGAAAATCATGCTCCTCTAATAAGATTGGTTTACTCCCAAGTTAAAGTTAACGGGAAAATCGAGCTAGTACCACTAGAACTATACGCTGATGGTTCGCTCAAGAAATCTGTTTGGTGATACAACAGTAGTGCTGAATTCTGAAGAAGATTTTGCACAGATAATAGCTTCAAATCCGATCGCGAGACTAAAGGCAAAGTTTATACACAGTCAGGAAATAAGTATTATGCAGTGCTAGATGTTACTAATTTCAAACTCCATGTTTTTCAAGAATCCACTCAAGAGGGATATGATAGCAAAGTAATTTTTACCGCAGATGCTATTGTTGCATCCTTGCAGTTTCCGGCGTTAGCGATCGCATCTCGTAATTTTACTGTGGCGATCGCTTTTAATTTCCGCATCTGTTTGTAAATATTTTAACTATATAAAGTTTGTCCGTAAATTCTTTGATTGGGTTGACACAATTTTTAATAGTAGTAAAATTTACTTCAAATCACAGGAAAATTACATAAAAATCAGGGCAATTAAGTTACTGGCTTGTGCAGAATGCCACAAATTCTCAACACTAGTAATTAGTTACCGCACAACACCATTCCGGGTTAGTATATGGCTTAGCGATACCCTGATTGGATATCGATATTGAATTTTTGAGATTTTATGGGCCAAAGTCCACAAGATGGCAGTATCAACCTCCTCTAAGCTGGTGAGGCAATCTCCCAGCGCGGGGGAGATATTAGGAGGTATTATCATGCTCACACAAGACGTTCGCACGGCTCTTGATATTGCCGACTTGAACCAGTTGAAATGGGATTTAAATCGTTTACAACCGGTGGATGTAGGTGAATACATTACACAATTGCCTAAAAAACAACGAGCGATCGCATTTCGTTTACTCAACAAAACTCAGGCAATCGATGTATTTGAATATCTACCAACAGAGGTACAGGAAGAACTAATTAATTCTCTACATGATGTTGAGGTAGTGCAACTTGTAGAAGCGATGAGTCCTGATGAACGCGCAGAATTATTTGACGAACTGCCTGCTGGGGTAATCAAACGGCTGTTGCAAGAACTGAGTCCAGAACAGAGGCAAGCCACAGCAACGATTCTCGGTTATCCAGAAGGCACTGCTGGGCGAGTAATGACGACGGAATATGTCCGGTTGCGGGAAGGATTAACCGTAGGTGAAGCCTTAAGCAAAATCCGCCGTCAGGACGAAGACAAGGAGACAATTTACTACGCCTACGTTACAGACGATAACCGCACGTTAGTGAGAGTGGTTTCACTACGCCAGTTATTGTTTACTTTTCCTGATGTTTTAATCCGAGATATTGCGAGCGATCGCGTCATCAAGGTGAGAACTGAAACCCCTCAAGAAGAAGTCGCCCAAATCATGAAACGCTATGACTTAATTGCTATTCCCGTGGTTGACAGGGAAGACCGATTGGTCGGCATTATCACGATTGATGATGTGATGGATATTTTGGAGGAGGAAGCTACAGAAGATATTCAAAAATTGGCGGGTGTAAGTGGTGATGAAGCAGCTTTGTCTTCTCCGCTACTCACTATATGCAACCGCTTGCCCTGGCTGTTGGGCATCATGGCATTATATATTGGTGCAGCTAGTGCGATCGCGCCTTTCCAAGCTATAATTTCTGCCGTGCCAGTTCTCGCAGTCATCATGCCAATTTTCTCTAACACTGGTGGTACTGTTGGGATTCAAGCATTGACAGTAACTATCCGAGGTTTGGGTGTGGGTGAGGTGACACCCAAGGATACGCTGAAAATTCTCCGCAAGGAACTTTGTGCTGGTTTAGGCACAGCCGTAGTTTTAGCCACCACAATGTTCCTACTTTCCTTGATTTGGGCGCGACCCCAAGAGCGATGGGTGGCTTTAATTGCTGGAATGGTCATGGCAACTAATACAATTGTGGCTGTTACACTTGGTACTTTATTACCAATGGGTTTGAAGCGGCTAAAGCTCGACCCTGCTTTAGTTAGCGGGCCATTAGTGACAACAATGCTGGATACAATTGGGTTTTTAACGTTCCTGACTCTGATTTCGTTTGCTTTAAAGGTATTACATTTACCAATTTAATCAACTAAGTGCTTCAAAATCGCATATTTTGTTAAAACTGTCATTAGTCACCTATTTCCGTAAGGAGGCTCACACTGAACCTGAGAAGGTCAGTGTCGAGAGGAATTGCGGGGGAAAATCTTTGATACAACACGACTATTTTGATGTCTTATGTTCATATGTGATTAGGTCGAAGTCATGGAACAAGTATTGACGCTGGTTTGCAAACTCAACCCCTCTAAAAAACAGGCAGAAGAAATCGACATGGTACTTGCAGCATTTGCTGATGCGTGTAACCACACTAACCAAAAAATTAAACCTCAGATAACCAGTAAGACCACTATTCAGAATATGGTCTATAACGAGATTCGTGCTTTGTTTGGATTGAGTGCAAATTTAGCTGTTCGTGCTTGCGCCAGGGTTGGAGCAAATCGCAAAACTGCCAAACTTAAAGACAAGCCAGTTAAAGAATTTAAACCAACATCGGCTGATTATGATGCCAGGATTTTCTCATTCAGAGAGAAAGATTGGACTGTTAGCTTAACTTTAATGAATGGCAGGGAACATATCAAAATTGATGCTGGTAATTATCAAAGAGGTAAATTAAAAGGCAGAAAACCGACATCAGCACAATTATGTAAACATCGTGATGGCAACTACTACATCCACATTCAAATCAAAGACGAAGCCCCAGAACCAATTAAGTCAAACAAAGTAATTGGTGTTGACTTCGGAAGGCGAGACATTGCTGTAACTAGCAGTGGTAATAAGTGGGATGGAAAACAAATCAACGATGTTAGAGACAAGTTTTCTTTAGTTCGGGTATCTCTCCAGAAAAAAGCTACGAAAGGCACAAGGTCTACTCGCCGCAGAGCAAGGCAGATTTTGCAACGGTTGTCGGGCAAGGAGAGAAGATTTCAGCAATGGCTAAACCACAACATTAGCAAGTCGATAATTCAGGACGCATTAAAAAATAATGCAGCAGTAGCAATTGAAGACTTAACAGGTATTCGTGAAAGAACTAATCAAAAACCAAGAAGCAAAACAGAACGTAGACGTTCTAACTCTTGGTCTTTTTATCAATTGCGATTTTTCTTGGAATACAAAGGCATCCAATTTGGAGTAGAAATAATTGCTGTTCCTCCGGCTTGGACAAGTCAAATGTGCTATCAATGCCTACATATTGGACTGCGTTCTGACAAACGTTTCAAATGTACCAATGAGACTTGTTCTTGGAGTGGTGACGCTGATTTTAATGGAGCAAACAATATTGCTGCTATTGGGGTGAACCTTGTAAACTTGCCCAGAGGCTCGAACTGTTTATGCTGTGAACTCAGTGTAGATAGTTCAGGGCTACTAAAAGCCCACATTGTACCCGCTTCGGGTCAGTGTGGGTAGTTTACTAGTCCTTTGTGCTTTAAAAATACAAATGACCAATGACCAATGACAAAACAATTTGATAGAAAACAGATGCTATCATTTCCTCTGCGTATGTAAATTAAAAAGCTATAGAAACGCGAGTAGTCGTATTTCCATAGCAGGATGATAGCTATTTATGCCTACTACCACCTGGAATCGTCATCACGTTCTTTCTCTGGCTGACTTCACTACCGCTGAATACGATACTGTTTTGCAAACTGCTGCTTCTTTTCAAGAGGTATTATCACGGCGGACAAAGAAAGTGCCAACCTTGCAAGGACAGGTGGTGGCGAATTTATTTTTTGAATCGTCTACCCGGACTCGCAGCAGTTTTGAAATTGCTGCAAAACGCTTAAGTGCGGATACGTTAAACTTCGCCGCAGCAACTTCTTCGATGACAAAAGGAGAGACAATTCTCGACACAGCGAAGACTTATTTGGCGATGGGAACTGATATTATGGTGATTCGCCATCGAGAGGCAGGAGTACCAAATGCGATCGCAGCTGAAATGGATCGTCTAGGTGTACGAGTTAGTGTCCTCAATGCTGGTGATGGTCAACATGAGCATCCTTCCCAAGCGCTGCTAGATTTATTTACCATTTGTACTTTAATTGACCCAGCTAATCCGCGACTGGAACTTTTAAAAGGTAAAAAAATTGCCATTGTTGGCGATATTCTACATTCTCGCGTCGCACGGTCAAATATTTGGAGCCTAATTGCCAGTGGTGCTCAAGTACATCTCGCCGCGCCACCTACTCTCTTACCCAAGTTATTTGCTGAGTATTTCTCTGAGGAGCCACGAGCCAGGAGTCAAGAGTTATTGGCTATTTCTCCCTCATCTCCCCCTGCTCCCCCTGCTTCCCCTGCTCCCTCATCTTCCTCATCTCCCACTCCCCAACTATTTCTACATTGGCAATTAGAACCAGCTTTGCAGGATGCTGATTTTGTTATGACTTTGCGTCTGCAAAAGGAACGTATGACTGCTCATTTACTGCCAAGTTTGCGAGAATATCATCAGTTGTTTGGCATTACCCGCACAAAATTGCAATTGTGCAAGCCTAACGTTAAAGTTTTACATCCAGGCCCAGTTAACCGTGGTGTGGAAATTAGCTCTGATTTGATGGATGACCCAGAATTTAGTCTTATTCAATCACAAGTTACTAGCGGTGTTGCTGTTCGCATGGCATTGCTGTATTTGTTAGGTAGCGGCAAGGCTTAATAGTTGCAAAAAAATAGGGCAACTCTGGAAAATTCCAGAATTACCCCAAATCTAGATTTTAAATTTCAACCAAAAACGATTAGGCAAAGGCGGCGGTTGTTACATCATTATTTGCCAGAATTTCTTGCAATTCTTCGGCATCTACTGTTTCTTTATCAACTAGCATTTGCGCTAGCTGATCTAGAATGTGACGGTTGCCCATTAACACTTCTTTAGCACGTGTATAGGCAACATCCACAAGTTTGCGGACTTCTTCATCAATGGCAGCAGCGGTTTCTTCAGAGAAATCGCGCTCGGACATGATATCCCGACCTAGGAACATGTTACCTTGCTGACGACCAAGGGCGACTGGGCCTAAGCGATCGCTCATCCCAAATCGGGTAATCATCTGACGAGCAACCCGCGCTACCTGTTGTAAGTCGTTAGAAGCACCTGTAGTAACTTCTTCTTCCCCAAAGATTAATTCTTCGGCGATACGACCACCCAAAGCCACCGCCATCTGATTTTCTAGATAAGCACGGCTGTACAAACCAGTGTCCATCCGGTCTTCACTGGGGGTAAACCAAGTTAAACCACCTGCGCGACCGCGAGGAATGATGCTAATTTTTTGTACTGGGTCATAGTCGGGCATTAAAGCACCAACTAAGGCGTGACCAGCTTCGTGATATGCCACCAAGGTTTTGCGCTTTTCGCTCATTACCCGGTCTTTTTTCTCTGGGCCAGCTAATACGCGGTCAATGGCATCGTTGATTTCGTCCATCGAAATTTCGGTCAAATTCCGACGCGCTGCCAAAATTGCGGCTTCATTTAGCAGATTGGATAAATCTGCGCCGGTAAATCCAGGAGTACGACGGGCAATTTTATCCAAGTCTACGTCTTTCGCCAAGGTCTTGCCACGGGCATGTACCTTCAAGATTTCGCTGCGTCCGGCGTAGTCGGGACGGTCTACTACAACTTGGCGGTCAAAGCGGCCTGGACGCAACAGTGCTGCATCTAGAACATCGGGACGGTTGGTGGCGGCAATAATAATGATGCCGGTGTTGCCTTCAAATCCGTCCATTTCAGTGAGTAACTGGTTGAGGGTTTGTTCCCGCTCATCGTTACCACCGCCTAAACCTGCACCCCGCTGACGACCTACGGCGTCAATTTCATCGATGAAGACGATACAGGGGGCGTTGGTTTTAGCTTGTTCAAATAAATCGCGGACGCGGGATGCACCCACACCTACGAACATTTCTACAAATTCCGAACCAGAGATGGAGAAGAAGGGTACACCGGCTTCGCCTGCTACAGCACGAGCTAGGAGGGTTTTACCTGTACCGGGAGGGCCGACTAGCAGCACACCTTTAGGAATTTTTGCACCAACTGCGGTAAAGCGATCGGCGTTTTTCAGAAAGTCTACGACTTCGTTTAATTCCAGTTTGGCTTGGTCAATACCAGCAACATCGCCAAATGTCACCTGAGTTTGTGGCTCCATTTGCACTCTGGCTTTGGACTTACCAAAGTTCATAGCTTGGCTACCTGGGCCGTTTTGGGCACGGCGTAGCAAGAAGAATAAGCCAACCAAAAGCAATACTGGGAAAAATAAGCTGCTGAGTGCCTTAAACCAAAATCCTTCATCGGTTTGAGGCAAAACATTAATATCAATGCCTTTGGCAGTAAGAGTATTGATTAGGTCTGGGTCATTGACCAATGTTACCAGCTTTTTATTCGGGTCATACTTGGGTGTCACAAGAGCTGTAGAACGGTCTGCACTCAGACTAACTTTTTCTACTCTGCCTTTCTCAACTTCTTGAATAAACTGACTGTAACGCCATGTCTCTCTGCTTTGAGGCTGCTTGTCAAAAAATGCTGTTCCTAGCGCAATGACAACTATAAATAGCAGCGCGTACAGCCCTGCATTTCTCCATCGTTTATTCACCGAGGTCTATCCTCCTGTATTTTTTGTGCGTTTCGCTTTCAGCGGGGCTACGCGCCATCGCGTAGTGTCTCTGATAGGAGAGTGCATTATTAAAATTATGTTAACTTATCTTAACCTATAACATAATGGCATTCCTATCATGCTAAAAATGATCTCCTGACCTGTTTAAAACTAGGATGGTAAGGATTATATTGTAACGAGCCTGCGGGTTGATGAACGGTATGAATGGGGATAATTTCCACCACACTATTAGTGTAGGCGATCGCTTCAAATCCCTTGACCAAATCCGCTGTCCATACTTCTTGTTGCACTGCTTGCTGGTGCTTTTGCAGCCAATTTACAAGTTGCGATCGCGCAACTCCTGGTAAAATTCCCGCAGATAATGGCGGCGTCCACCAATTACCATCTCGCCACCCCCAGAGATTACCTGTACTAGTTTCCAGCCAATTCCCTGCTGTGTCTACTAAAATCGCTTCTTGGACATCTGAGGATTGGACGCTAATTTTTGCTAACCAAGCACTCAAGTAATTTCCGGTTTTATGAGAAGGAAGGCTGCGATTAAATTCTGGCTGAGCAACGGCGCAAGACACACCATTTCTCTGCTTTTGTGTCAAATCATCTGGTAAAAATCTGCCAATTATCCACTCCCGTCCATCAGGAAAGATAGTGATTCTGAGAACAGGGAAATGTGCCAGGATAATTTCTGCGCCTTGACGCACAAACTTCCAGTCTGGATGCTGCCAACCAAAAGATTGTAATGAAAAGAGTAGGCGATCGCAATGTGCCTGCCAGTTGGTTAAATTATCATCTAACGAGTTACCATAAACCCGCAGCGTTGTAAAAACTGTTGCTCCATAGAGTAATCCAGGCTCGTTAATATCTAATTCCAGAGTTTGGGATTGGATTAATTTGCCATTATACCAAAAAATAACATTAACCTCAATGAGAAAATGGGTAAAAAATAAAACAAGTTGAATAACTCCTGTCTCCTGTCTTCTGACTCCTGACTAACTTATCAATCTTTAGGGGGAAATATAATTTTTTGAGTGCTTTCAGGAGTTGTAATTACCTTACCTCCCAATGCCTCAATTTCACTCATTGCTCGTTTTCGTGTTCTCTCATCAACCTGATTATTAAAAACCATCGCCCAGCTAGAAATTTGAGCATATTTACTGTTAGGATTTCGCTGTAAAAATTCAGCAGTTCTCTGAGAATTAGTAGCGATTAATTGACTCTCTGCATCTGAGAAGTTACTAGCCCAGTTTGCCGCTGTTGCAAAAGATTGCTGAGCAGCTTGAGCATTTCCTAAAAATAATAATTCATCAACTGCTTTATAACGCCACACATAGTAAGACCTTTCGGGAACCCAAGGAGATAGTGATTTTAAACCTTTTTCTGTTAATGCGATCGCTCTTTCTGGCATACCAGCGTACATTGAAGTACTCATCGAAAGACTGAGATAAGATTTCAAAAATCGTGGATCTCGCTCTAAAATTACTTCAAAATATTCTGGACTAAGACTGTAACCCGTTTGAGCACGAACGTCATCATCACCGAAATATTGCAAAAAATTGAGATATACCCAATTACTAATTAAATTATCATAACCAAAACTGGGTATTTTCTTGAGTAAATTGAGTTGCAGTTTTTCTGATTGAATATCTTTTTCTAGAGTTTCTAAAGATGCCACTTGTGTGTTAATTAGCAATTTTTGCAATTGAGGGAATTGAATCAAACCAACTCCTATGAAACACAAACAGATTACAAAAGGTGTGGCAATAGCTTTACTAAATAACAACATATTTTTTGTCTTTACCAGTACAGTCACATCATTGTAATCTGTTACGCTTTTAAATTGCGAAAGTTTGCGGTGTCCAGATTCCCGACTTCTCAAATAAGTCGGGAATCTCTATAAAATTTTGTAAAAAACTTGTACCCTTTCCTTCTATGATCGGTTAATTGCCTACTATAAAAGAATTTAACAACTAAAACGTTGCTACGCTACGAATTGATTCGCCTTTGTGCATCAAATCAAAAGCATCATTAATTTGCTCTAGAGGCATTACATGGGTAATCAAATCATCGATGTTGATCTTACCTTCCATATACCAATCAACAATTTTTGGTACATCTGTCCGCCCCCTAGCGCCACCAAATGCTGAACCTTTCCAAACACGTCCAGTTACTAGTTGAAACGGACGAGTACTGATTTCTTGTCCAGCCGCAGCCACACCAATAATTACACTTACACCCCAACCTTTATGGCAGCATTCTAATGCCTGACGCATGACTTTAACATTGCCGATACATTCAAAGCTGTAATCAGCGCCGCCTTTAGTTAACTCCACCAGATAAGCAACTAAATCGCCTTCTACTTCTTGGGGATTAACAAAGTGCGTCATGCCGAACTTTTCTGCCAAAGCACGTTTGCTGGGATTAATATCTACACCCACAATCATATTGGCTCCCACCATCCGCGCCGCCTGGATGACATTTAAACCAATACCGCCTAAGCCGAAAACTACTACATTTGCTCCCGGTTCTACTTTAGCTGTATTAATAACTGCACCAACACCCGTCGTGACGCCGCAGCCAATGTAACAAACTTTATCAAACGGGGCATCTTCCCGAATTTTTGCCACAGCGATTTCTGGCAGCACTGTATAGTTGGCAAAGGTAGATGTGCCCATGTAGTGATGAATCATCTGCCCATCGATACTAAAACGACTCGTGCCATCGGGCATAACGCCGCGTCCTTGAGTTTGGCGAATAGCTTGACAGAGATTAGTTTTGAAACTTAGACAATATTCGCACTGGCGGCATTCTGGGGTATATAAGGGAATTACGTGATCCCCTGGTTTCACACTGGTAACACCAGCACCCACTTCTACTACAATACCAGCACCTTCGTGTCCCAAAATTGCCGGAAATAAACCTTCGGGATCTTTACCAGAAAGGGTATAAGCGTCGGTATGGCAAACCCCGGTAGCTTTAATTTCAACTAACACTTCCCCAGCTTGTGGTTCTGATAGTTGAACGGTTTCAATAGTCAACGGTTTACCCGCACCGTAAGCTACTGCTGCTTTAACTTCCAACGTTAGCCCTCCTATTTTAGAAGTTTTGTCAATGAGCTGATGTGAGTTTATATCGAGGAGTGGTTGAAAGAATCTTTTGTATTGCAATCCCTACCAACTCTGCTCTTTATAGTAATGCCTTAATAGATATTAGGTGTATGATAAATTTTGCAACACTTCGTGGTATTTTGTCTGGACAATAACCGCTATAACGATAGTCTTGCTTTGTTAAAATCACATTCTCTAGTTAGATTGATTAAAGGCGGCAATAGCTGTTTTGGCAACGACGTTGACATGGTGTCAGCAGCAACCCCCAGATATGTCCACCTCTCGATTAATACATTATTGTTACAGCTTATGAACCCTGCCCTAACTCAAATTGGCGCTCAAATGTCCAACCTGACTGGTGTAAGAGCGATTATGAAGGACATTATCGAAACATTACGATCTGGTGCGGGGCAGCAGTTTATTAATTTGAGTGCTGGCAATCCATTGATTTTGCCAGAGGTGGAGCAGTTGTGGCGAGATTGTACTGCACAACTTTTGGCTAGCCCAGATTATGGTGAGGTGGTTTGTCGCTACGGTTCAAGTCAAGGCTATGCACCTTTAATTGAAGCGATCGCTAATGATTTTAACAAACGCTACGGGTTAAATTTAGGCGAACGCAATATCCTAATCACTCCCGGTAGTCAAACCCTCTACTTCTACGCTGCTAATGTATTCGGTGGCTACACCACCAGCGGCAAGTTAAAAAAAATCGTTTTGCCCCTCAGTCCTGACTATACAGGTTATGGCGGTATTTGCTTAGTTCCAGAAGCTTTAATCGCCTACAAACCAACTCTAGATATTGATGCAGCTGCTCACCGATTTAAATATCGTCCCGACTTCAGTCAACTTTCGATTACAGAAAACACGGGTTGCGTCCTCTTCTCTCGTCCTTGTAACCCTACTGGTAACGTTCTCAGCGATGATGAGGTGAAAAAGATTGCCGCCTTGGCTGCGCCTTACAATCTGCCAGTGTTGATTGACTCGGCTTACGCGCCTCCCTTCCCAGCATTGAATTTTACCGAAATGACACCAGTGTTTGGCGATAATATCCTGCACTGCATGAGTTTATCCAAAGCTGGATTACCAGGAGAAAGAGTTGGGATTGCTATTGGTGATCAAAAGTGGATTGAGGCGCTGGAGTGTTTCCAAGCAAATGCAAGTCTGCATTCTTCGCGTTATGGACAAGCGATCGCGGCTATTGCAATCAACTCTGGTGCTTTAGTAGAAATATCTCAAACAGTCATCCGTCCCTTCTACCAAAATAAGTTTACCGTTTTAGAAACTAGTTTAGAACAAGCAATGCCCAAAAATTTACCTTGGTTTCTCCATCGCGGAGAAGGGGCAATTTTTGCTTGGTTATGGTTAGAAGATTTACCCATCACCGACTGGGAATTTTACCAGCGACTCAAGCAAGTGGGTGTAATTATTGTACCTGGTAGTACCTTCTTCCCCGGTTTAGAGGAAGAGTGGCTGCACAAGCACCAATGTTTCCGCATCAGCCTTACTGGTAGCGATGAAGAGATTGTCACTGGTATGCAACGTTTAGCCAAAGTAGCAGAGGAAGCGTATCAGCGTACGGCTGTGAGTGCTTGATTAGGGACTTCCAAGGAATAAATCACTCAACAAAAACCAAGAGTCCAAATTTAAATAATAATTATTATTATGAGGAGGGAAGAGGGGTTGCCGGCAACCCCCTCTTCCCCCCTCAAGTATCAATGAAAAACTTTGCACTCTTTAGCAAATTTCAGGTGCATAATCATAATTAGTATTGATGATTTTAGTAGCCTTAAATTTTTAGGAATCTTGGAGCCAATATTGACAACGAGCTTTGGCATCAAGACTTAAACGTAAAATGCTCTTGTCATCCAAAGCCGATTGATTTGGAATTTATTCCTTTTCAGACTCCATAGTAGTTTCGTTATCTCTTTTCAAAACTTTATCTTGATCATTAGCCATAGATAGCCCTTTATCCGTAAATTTTGTCAGGATACATATTTTCAAAATAGGCAATAGCAGCTTCGCACTTAATTAGCGATCGCTGATTTTATTCCTCTTTTTTACTGGGACGATACGTTACCTTTTTTAGACGAGTTGCTCAACATTTTAATTAACCGTTTAATTTGCCCAACTCGCTTACGTTGGTCGTAACGGTGCTTGGGTTTTACCAAACCAGCGATCGCGAAAGGGCAAAACACCTAATACTTGGGCATCCGTTGCACCAACATCTTGCAAGTTGATAAAGTAAAACAGATGTGGAGGTAAGATTATGACCCAAGCCTTCCCCAAATTACTCACCTTCAATGAATTTATCGAATGGTATCCCAACAATGATAAACGCTATGAATTGCACAGGGGAGTAATTGTTGAAATCTTCGCTCCAACCGGAGCGCATGAAAAAGTTGTAGGATTTATAGCTCGTAAGCTAACTGTCGAGTTTGATCGCCTGAACCTTCCCTACACTATACCCAAAACCGCATTAGTCAAAACTCCTTCTGCCGAATCCACTTATTCGCCTGATGTGTTGCTGCTAAATCTTGATAATCTCGACGATGAATTGCTTTTTCAAAAACAGTCAACAGTAAGCCAAGCAGCATCGGTTCCAATAGTTATTGAAGTTGTTTCAACTAACTGGCGAGATGATTACTACAATAAACTTAGGGATTATGTTCGCGTAGCGTCTCGAAGAGAAGAAATGGGTATTCCTGAATATTGGATTGCCAATTATGCTGCGTTGGGTGCAAGAAAGTTCATCGGCAACCCCAAACAATCCACTATTTTTGTATGCGAATTAGTTGATGGGGAATATCAAATGACACCGTTTCAAGGCAACACCGCGATTTCATCACCTACCTTTCCCCAATTAAATTTAACCGCACAACAGATTTTTGATGCAGCTAACTAACCCACATCCTGCCATAATTCATTATTAATCTGCACCAAAATCTCTGAGAACTTCCTGAAAAAATTGAAACTAGTTCAAGATCCGTTATTTAGCTATTTTTGGTTTGTAATAATCAGCATTGCACCCAACTGAGAACCGCTATAATGACCTTGACTCTTGTAGACGCGATTAATCGCGTCTCTACTCTTGACCCTTGACAAATGACAAATGACAAATCCAACGAATGGTTAGAAATTGGAAAGATTGTTGCACCTCAAGGATTGTCTGGGGAAGTGCGGGTTTATCCTGAGTCCGACTTTCCTGAACGGTTTGAAGTGCCGGGAAAACGTTGGTTGTTGCGTCCTGGTGAGACAAAACCGCAACCTATCGAATTATTGGCAGGACGTTATATCAATGGTAAGAACTTGTATGTTCTCAAGTTAGCTGGAGTAAAAAATTGCGATCAGGCAGAGATGTTGCGCGGTTGTAAGTTAATGGTATTAGCTAGCGATCGCCCACAATTAGGTGAAGATGAATATCATGTCATCGATTTGATTGGCTTAGAAGTCTTGATGCAAACATCTGGCGAACTCGTGGGCACGGTAGTAGATATTATCCCCGCCGGGAATGATTTATTAGAAGTGGAATTGCACCCATCATTTGCTCATGAAAAAGAACAAACAACAAATGACAAACAACAAATGACAAATGACAAAAAACAAAAGACTGTTTTGATTCCGTTTGTGAAAGCGATCGCACCTGTGGTAGATTTGCAAGCCGGTCGCATTGAAATTACACCACCGCCTGGGTTGTTGGAAATTAATGGTTAAGCAGAGACGTTGTATTGCGCTGTAGAGACGTTGCAATGCAACGTCTCTACAACATTGAACGGTTGATACTGGAAAGATTAGTCATAGGTAAGATGACTTCCATACCAAAGATAAGTAAACTTACATAGGGATAAACTTGTCGAAATCCTTTTGTAATGGAGAATTGATATGACTTTAGCCAGTCCTCCACAAACAAAGCTTTTAACAGATGAAGAATTACGTAAGATAAACGCCTACTGGCGTGCAGCGAACTATCTTTCAGTTGGGCAAATATATCTACTTGACAACCCACTGCTAAGAGAACCGCTGAAGTTGGAACATGTTAAACCCAGACTCTTGGGTCACTGGGGAACAACACCAGGGTTGAATTTCATCTACGTTCACCTGAATCGAGTAATTAAAAAATATGACCTGAACACAATCTACATTGCTGGGCCTGGTCATGGAGGCCCTGGATTGGTAGCTAATACTTATCTAGAGGGAACCTACAGTGAGTACTACCCCAATATCTCCCAGGATGTTGAGGGAATTAAAAAACTCTTCAAACAGTTCTCTTTCCCAGGTGGTATTCCTAGCCATGCTGCACCAGAAACGCCCGGTTCCATCCACGAAGGTGGTGAACTAGGTTACGCTCTCGTCCACGCCTATGGTGCTGCTTTTGATAACCCGGACTTAATTGTTGCTGCTGTTGTTGGTGACGGTGAAGCTGAAACAGGCGCTTTAGCCGCTAGCTGGCATTCCAACAAATTTCTCAATCCTGAGCGTGATGGCGCTGTGCTGCCCATCCTGCACCTCAATGGTTATAAAATTGCCAACCCAACGTTACTATCACGGTTGAGCCATGAGGAATTAGAGAGTTTATTTGTGGGCTATGGTTACAAGCCGTACTTTGTGGAAGGCTCTGATCCCGCAGATGTACACCAGCAGATGGCAGCGACTTTAGAAACAGCGATCGCTCAAATTCAAAGCATCCAAAGAGAAGCCCGTGTGCATGGCTTCACCGAACGTCCCCAGTGGCCGATGATTGTTCTGAGAACTCCTAAAGGTTGGACAGGGCCGAAGGAAGTAGATGGGAAAAAAACTGAAGACTATTGGCGATCGCACCAAGTTCCTTTTGGCGAAATAGCCAAAAAGCCAGAACACCTGAAACTCTTAGAACAGTGGATGAAGAGTTACAAACCAGAAGAACTCTTCGACAATAACGGCAAACTGATTTCCGAATTAGCAGAACTAGCTCCCCAAGGGCATCGACGCATGGGTGACAATCCCCATGCTAATGGTGGTATTCTTCTACGCGATCTGAAGATGCCCGACTTCCAAGACTATGCTGTAGATGTTCCCCAACCGGGCAAAGTTGAAGCCGAAGCTACCAAAGTGACAGCAAAATTCTTGCGGGATGTCATGCGACTTAACCAGGAAAGCCGCAACTTCCGTATCTTTGGCCCCGATGAAACCCAATCAAATCGCCTAGATGCTGTGTTTGAAGTCACAGACCGGACTTGGGTTGGTCAGATCCTCCCGGAAGACGAACACTTGTCTCCCAATGGTCGGGTGATGGAAATTCTCAGTGAAACTAGCTGTCAAGGTTGGTTAGAGGGCTATCTCCTCACAGGACGCCACGGGTTTTTCTCCTGCTATGAAGCGTTCATCCACATCATTGATTCCATGTTTAACCAACATGCCAAGTGGCTGAAAACTACTCTTGATATTCCCTGGCGCAGACCAATTGCATCCCTCAACTATCTACTCACATCCCACGTTTGGCGACAAGACCACAACGGTTTCTCTCACCAAGACCCTGGATTTATCGATCATGTGGTTAATAAGAAAGCAGAGATAGTTCGTGTATATCTCCCCCCCGATGCCAACACTTTGCTATCGGTAACTGACCACTGCCTAAAAAGTCGCCACTATGTCAATGTCATCGTTGCTGGCAAACAACCAGCATTACAATATCTCAACATGGACGCTGCCATTAAGCACTGTACCAAAGGCATTGGCATCTGGGAATGGGCAAGTAACGATCAAGGCAGTGAACCAGATGTTGTGCTGGCTTGTGCTGGGGATATTCCAACTTTAGAAACCCTGGCTGCTGTAGACATCCTGCGTCAGCACTTTCTTGATTTAAAAGTGCGAGTAGTTAATGTTGTCGATTTGATGACACTACAGCCAAAAAGTGAGCATCCCCACGGTTTGAGCGGTAAAGACTTTGACACGATTTTTACCACCGACAAACCCATCATCTTCGCCTTTCATGGCTATCCCTGGCTGATTCATCGCTTGACCTATCGCCACACCAACCACAAGAACTTGCATGTACGCGGTTATAAGGAGGAGGGAACCACCACCACCCCCTTTGATATGGTTGTCCTTAACGATCTTGATCGCTTCCACCTGGTGATGGATGTAATCGATCGCGTGCCCAAACTAGGATATAAGGCTGCTTATATCAAGCAGCAATTACAAGATAAGTTGATCGAACATAAGCACTACATTGAAAAGTACGGCGAAGATATGCCGGAAATTCGTAACTGGAAGTGGCCGTACTAAAGAAGATACCAAGATAGAGGGATGCGGAGAGATTTGAAGAAACATTTTCCCGCATCTCCTCAATTTCTATTGTGATCAATTTCCATAACTGATGAAGAGTGCTGAGCTTTGTAAACGCTATCGAGGAAGAATTGCTTACTCTTGGTTCTCAACGTTGATATCCTGCAAGCTTTGCACTTGTTCGAGCGTTAAACCTGTTACCTTTGCCACCACTTCAACTGATATTCCCTCTTTCAAGAGATTGACAGCAACAAGCTGAATACCCTCTTCTCGACCTTCAATTTTAATTAATTGATAAATTACTGACTCCCGCATCATATGCTTCCTTAATAAACGTTGAATTATTTCTTCTTTTAATACTAGCCCAGCTAAAATTGCTGCTGATGCTATGATGTTGCTTTGCATTCTGCGATCGCTAATACCTTCTACTTGATTAGCTACTTGCTGTAATGTATCAGTTTTATCATTGAGTTTACTTGAAACTGCAAATGGCAGTAATCCAGGCGTTCTTAAAAATATTTCCGTCGATTGTTCCCACAAACGAATTACCGTAAATTCATGTTGCAAATTTTCAATTTTAAAAGTAGTTTCATACACGAGTTCTGATTTAGTTTCAGTTAAATATATAACTACTTGATGCATTCATTTTTGAGGAAAGCGGCGATACACGCGCAGGCGATAATCTGCCATGCGAAAGGGAGTATTCCCATCTAGCTGGGTTTGGAATTATAAATGTAGTAGAACTTCGTCTGATTGCAACAGTATCAATGCATCAGCACAAATGGGTTCCAAAGACAATTCTTTCGGACTTAACTCAGTAAGAGTAATAGGTTCTTCTAACAGCCAAGTAGCGAAGTCGGTAGAAAATGTTTCAGCAAGAAACTTACAAATATTATCAAACATGGAGAAATTCTAGCAGCTAATGGGCGATCGCTTTTTTCGCCAGACTAGTAAAAAATCTGCTTACTTAAAAACCGATAGTAATATTCATAACTTGTGTTAAGGAGATTACTTACAATTAATAATAAAATTTCTCAATAAAATTGAATGATTTTAATTTTTAAAATGATTTGATGTGCGATCGCCTTCCATTAGCCATCATCCTGAAGGTGCAAAGATGCGTAGCAACTTAGTACCAAAAACCTTCTCTATCAAGTATTTTACGAGCTATCCCTATTAATATTCTCAGAAAAAAAGGCTAAATTACTGACTTTGTAATCTCAGAATCCAAAACCAGGATTCAGCCTCATTGGCGTGGAAAGGTTTATCACCATTCTGTAAGTAGCTTTAAGTCTAACACAAGCTTATTGCTATTTTATAGCAATTTCTAGTCTAAATTTCTTCTATCAATATAAGCTTTATCCAAAGCTAGCATGATTATAAGCTAGTTTTTTAGAGCATTTTCTAGCTTACAGCATTTACAGCTTTATAAAAGTTTATATAAAACAAGTGCTAAAGAATTTCAATAAGTCTGATAGTATATTGCAAGGCTTATTGAGATAGATACTCATTAAGCTAGCTTCTTGTGTAAGTTCTTTCAATCTTAAAACTATTTACCAGGTGTCAAAATGTCGAAAAACATTGGTTTGTTCTATGGTACTCAAACTGGCAGAACTGAATCTATAGCCGAAATGATTCGGGATGAGTTTGGTGATGATGTTGTAACATTACACGACATTTCTCAAGCGGAAACTACTGATTTTGATGACTATGAATGTATCATTATTGGCTGTCCTACTTGGAATATCGGCGAACTTCAAAGTGATTGGGAAGGCTTTTTTCCTGACCTTGATGAAATTAATTTTAATGGTAAAGCAGTAGCTTATTTTGGTGCTGGAGATCAGGCTGGCTATGCTGACAACTTCCAGGACGCAATTGGTATTCTGGAAGAAAAAATTTCCCAGCAAGGTGGAAAAACTGTTGGTTATTGGTCAACGGAAGGTTATGACTTTAATGAGTCTAAAGCCATTAGAAATGGTAAGTTTTGTGGACTGGCAATTGATGATGATAATCAATCTGACTTAACAGATGGACGTGTTAAGGCGTGGGTTGCTCAGTTGAAGAAAGAATTTGGGTTGTAAAGAGTTTGTAGGAGTACAGCATTGCTCCTACTGAATTGACTCAAAATTGATTAGGATTTACGCAGAAGAGATTCCCCAGCCTTCCTTAAAAAGGTGGCTTCTATCAGTTATCAGTAAAGAATGAGGTGTTTATCCTTGGGTTTAAGGAGAACCACCAATTGGTGGTAGGCGTTGGTGGCGCTTATCTGCGTCTCACCATACACCGTGATAACTGTTTACTGTTTACTGTTTTAAGGTGGCTAGGGTAAATAGAGGTTTCAGGTTTTGAGTGCGTAAGTCCTATTGATAATTCATAACTTATGAGTATGGTAGGTGTTTATGTGTGACTCATTTGATGTTCTTTGGTTAAATGCCAGTCCGATTTTGAAGCGCTTTGATAAACCGTTGCTTCAATACTTATCTGAGTATATGAGAGTTGCTCAGTGGGAATATCATCAAACCCAAGATGAAGCTAGTTCCATAGATAAAGCTGTAGCACTGCTAGATGAATTTTTAGAATCGTATCCTGACTCAGTGCATTTAGCAGGTCATGGTATGAGTGGTACGATCGCTTTAACTTTTGCCCGTCGATTTCCCAAGAAAGTGCGATCGCTAACTCTGCTGTCTGTAGCAGCGCAACCTGCAAACACTTGGCACGCTCACTACTACTTTCAACGACAATTATTTAGCATCAGCCGTGAGCAAGTTTTAGCAAACAGCGTTCGTAGCCTATTTGGAACTCAATCGCCTCATACTACCAAGAAGTTAATAGCTGCTTTAGATAAAGATTTAGAGCAATCTCCCTCACAGCACTCTCTGTTCAAGTTGGTTCATTTACCCAAGGGTGGGGTTTCCATGCCAATGATGGTATGTGGTAGCCAGAATGATCCGGTAGTTGACCCAAATGCATTAAATGACTGGCTAAATTGGTTCAAGCCAGAAGATATTATTTGGGAATACCCAAAAGGTTATCACTTTTTTCACTACTTCTATCCTCAACAGGTTGGCGAACAAATTGTGAGTTTTTGGCAACGCCACCATCCACAGTTGCTAGAAGTATCTGCACTGACTTCCAGCACTTCCTAAAATTCTAAATTTTATTAAACGTATTAATTTCTGTCGTTAAATCAACCGAGTGAGGGTTTTCTAGCGATCGCAGAACAGTAAACAGTAAACAGTAAACAGTAAACAGTTATCAGTAAAGAGTGATGTATTTATCTGCATCGTCAGAGTTCGCCGCGAATATAAGTGGTGGCTTACCCTGCGGGTTCGCGTAGCGTCTGGCGTAAGGCTCTTTGGGCATGGCTCAATTTTCGTTGGCTGTAGAGATGTTGCAATGCAACGTCTTTACTGCAATGCAACGTCTCTATTCATGTTTGCAGGACTTAATGATATTTTCTTTCATTAATTTGAATTTTGGTGTAGACTACCTTCTAAAGTTGTTGAATAATATTCTCAACAAACTATAGGTGCAAAATGACAATTTCTAGAAGTCCGCTGTCAGTGGAGCAAGACCTTGGCGATTCGCCTTGGTGGGCTGGTAATGCAAGGTTGACTAACTTATCAGGTAAATTACTAGGCGCTCACGTTGCTCATTCTGGTCTGATAGTTTTCTGGGCTGGAGCTATGACTTTATTTGAGCTAAGCCATTTTAATCCAGCAGAACCGATGTACAAGCAAGGCTTAATTTTGCTACCTCACCTAGCCGCTGAAGGTTGGGGTGTAGGTGCAGATGGTGCGGTTGTAAGTACTTATCCCTATTTTGTCATCGGAGCTTTGCATCTGATTTCCTCAGCCTTTTTGGGCTTTGGAGGAATCTTTCATTCCCTACGTGGCCCCAAAAAATTGGAAGGTAGAGTTCCTTTCTTTGGCTACGATTGGGCAGATACGGGCAAAATGACCACAATTCTGGGTATTCACTTGGTTTTACTGGGTTGTGGTGCATTTTTATTAGTCGCTAAAGCAATGTACTTTGGTGGTTTATACGACCCAAATGTGGAAAACGTACGGGTAATTACGAACCCAACACTAAATCCAGGTGTCATTTTTGGCTATTTGTTTGGTGCAACTAGTAAATTCTGGATTGCTGGTGTTGACAACCTCGAAGACGTGGTTGGCGGACATATTTGGGTTGCTGCAATGTTGATTATTGGTGGACTTTTCCACATAGCAACTAAGCCTTTCAATTGGACACATCCACTATTTGTTTGGTCTGGAGAAGCTTACCTTTCTTACAGTCTGGGCGCTTTGGCACTGATGGGCTTTATTGCTACTCTTCTTGTATCAATAAACACCACTGTTTATCCTGAAGTTTTTTATGGGCCGGCGCTCATAGTTAGGCAAAATATCGTGCCTTACTTTTCATCACCTGACCCTGACCTTGTAACTGCTCGGACTTGGTTAGCTAATACTCACTTTTGGTTAGCTTTCTTCTTTCTTCAAGGTCATATCTGGCACGCTTTGCGGGCGCGTGGGTTCGATTTCCGCAAAGGTCGGGTGAGTCAAGAAGCGATAATTCCCCAACCAATTAGCTGAGATTTAATGCAACTAATTTGCAATTATCTTCTGAGAAATGCTCGAAAAAATTGCAACATATTCTCAAGGAGTTCTAGAAATGACAGCAGTAATTGAAGATAGCCCATACAAGCAACAAATACCTGATGTTGGCTGGTGGGCTGGTAACTTTCGTCTCACTAATTTATCAGGCAAATTACTAGGCGCTCATGTTGCCCATTCTGCATTGATTTTGTTATGGGCAGGAGGGATGACGCTGTTTGAGTTGTCGCGCTTCGATCCGAATGTGCCAATGTATGAGCAAGGGTTAATTCTACTGCCTCATCTAGCAACTTTGGGTTTTGGTGTCGGTGCTGGTGGGCAAGTTATTAGCACCTATCCTTACTTCGTAATCAGCGTATTGCATCTGATACCCTCAGTGATTTTGGCGGCTGGTGGTATTTACCACTCTCTGCTAGGGCCAGAGGTGTTAGAAGATAATCCTACTTGGGCTGGCTTTTTTGGCTATGACTGGAAGGACAAAGACAAGATGACAACAATCCTCGGCATTCACTTAGTATTGCTAGGATTGGGTGCTTGGGCTTTAGTTGCTAAGGCGATGTTTTGGGGTGGAGTATTTGACCCTTGGGCTGCTGGCGGTGGAGATGTAAGGATAATCAATCATCCGACGCTCAACCCATTCCGCATCTTTGGCTATCTGTTTGGGATTTGGGGAGCGGATGGAATGGCAGCTGTTGATAACTTAGAAGATGTTGTCGGCGGTCACATCTGGGTTGGTTTGATGTTAATTGGCGGTGGTATTTTCCACATCTTAACTAGGCCATTTGCCTGGGCACGACGAGTTTTGATTTACTCAGGAGAAGCGTATCTGTCTTACAGCATTGGTGCTGTAGCATATATGGGCTTTTTGGCAGCTTACTTTGCGTCGGTAAATAACACTGTCTATCCCGAAGTTTTCTATGGCCCAGTTAGAGCTATAGAAACTTCTACTGGTATAGTTTCTGCGCGTGGTTGGTTGGTATCTTTCCATTTTGTCCTGGCGGTTATATTCCTGCTAGGTCACATTTGGCACGCGTTGCGCGCCCGTGCCATTGAAGCCGGATTTGATTTTGAAAATGGTGACATGGTTCAGCCGCCACGGGTAGAACGCCAAATGAATAATCAAGCAAGCTTAGTCAACTCTTCTGATTTGACGTTGAAGTTTCTGAGATATTTACCAATTTACCGTCCTGGTATATCTCCTCTGGCGCGGGGATTAGAAATTGGTATGGCTCATGGTTACTGGCTAGTTGGCCCCTTTGCCACATTAGGTTCATTAGGTTTATTAGGCAATTCTAATGCAGGTAACTTGGTGGGTTTACTAGCCGCAGGCAGTTTGATTCTCATCCTGACAATTGCTTTTTCAATTTATGGCACTACCAACTTTGAAAGACAGCAAGAAATCTATCCACGAGTAGCAGCGGTTGCAACAGTTCCTCGTGTGCCACAAACTCTCAATTCTATAGAAAGATGGAGTCAGTTTACTGACGGCTTTCTAATTGGTGGAATTGGTGGAGTAATCTTTGCTTATCTGTTGTTGAATAGTGTTGCTGTATTTACTGCGATCGCTATTAACTCGATTTAGGCATTGGTAACGATCCAAAAGTTGAATGATTAGGCGATCGCACTATTCTAATTATCTCTGCGATCGCCCTTCTTCACTCCATCTCTTTTCTGTATTATTTTCAGTTTCATTGTACAACCCTCGTTCTAAACATCACCGTAATTTCATACCTGCGGTTCAAAGCAGTTGACTACGGGCGCTTTTTTCTAATCTTTAAGAGAATGACTTATGCTAGTGACAATTTTTTGTATTTCATTTGCTTGGGGTACTTTAATTTTCTTTATTTTGAGTATCCTGTTTACCTTAAAACAAGGAATAAGTCATTTAAAAAAGCTACATCAAATTCCTTGTCATGCTTGTGAATATTTCACCAACGATTATCGCCTCAAGTGTACTGTACATCCAAAAAAAGCTTGTTCTGAACTAGCGATTGAATGCATTGACTTTGAGCCTAAAACTTCTGCATGTAATGCTTGCCAAAAAGGACGGCGTAAGCCTTGTTAAACTAATGTGATTAAACAATTTGTAACTGGCAAATAATAAATATAAATACTTATGTATCAGCATTCTGATTTGCTATCTGAACTATGTGATTTTTTATATCCTCGTAGTCCATACTATGGACAGATTAAACCAGAGTATTTAGTGTTTAACGCTCATCTCCAAGATTTTTCTCAGCGCGTGAACTACATTTGTAGCCTACAAACTGCTGGTAAACTTTCTCCAGAACAGGCTTACAAACAAATTCATGTTCTCTGGAAACAGTTGAAAAGTGCTAAAAAACAATTTTAAGCTTATCTCACGCCTAAAAGGGGATGGGATAATACGAAATACTGTTGACTGTTGACTGTTGACTGTTGATTATTGACTGTTGACTGTTGACTGTTGACTGTTAATGGGACTTAGACAAAAATTAGGCCCAAATGTAGCCCAAACTGGCGATATTCGCAGCAAATACGTCACAATTAAACGTCTTGCTCTAACCTACCTCCGAAGGAGGCATAAAGTTCAGATATCGAATTGTAGGTTTTAATTGCGTCATTCATTCGTATTTATGTGAATCATAAACACATTTGGTATAAGGCAGCTTTCTATAAAACGTCTGATTACTAGAGATGCCGAATTTCATCCGGTGTAACTTCCCAATGATTATTTCGTCCGTCCGCATATCGAATTGGGGCTGAGATCAACTCCTGTAGATCTACGTTGTCTAACGCAGTAAGCTGAATTCCGATATAGTCACCGCCGATCGCCTCAGCATATCCTCGTGCAAATAATCGCACTCCGCAATACCGACAAAACAGATGGTGTATATTCTTTCTGCCGAATTGATAGTCGCTGAGTGCGTCTTCTCCTGCAAGCAGCCGAAACGCATCGGGCTTGATGATTGCGTTCCAGTTTCTTGTTTTGGTGCAGATAGAACAATTGCATTTGTTCGTCCCAGCCCTCAAATCAACGTCAGCCTCGAATCGCACTGCACTACAGTGGCAACTTCCTGTATATGTTTTCTTCATCTGCAAACATTCAAATTTATCTTGACCCTCACAGTGCTAAGGCTGCAATTGATTAAGTCCCTTGGTTGGAAGACATCATAACATCATATAAGTCCCGTTAACTGTTAACTGTCAACGGTCTAAAAAGGCGTCTTTTATCCTATCCTTAGAAGCAATGAGTTTTCCCGACGCCTTTTTATAAATTAATTAAATCCAATGCCGTCTTCATCCTCAAAGCAATTTGGGATGAAAATCGTTATATTTTTTACCAATTGATAATTTCGCTACAGAATCAGTTACACATCTGTTACTAATGTTTAGATTGAAGTCTAAACAGGTATAGCTTAATAGTAAGAATGCTAGTAGTTGCGAAGATTTACTAGAAACTTAAAGCTACTTACTGTTGAGCACTTAATGTAGTGTGAGTACTTGTAATCAACCAAATCCGAGAAGGCTGAAAAGTCAAGTATTCGGGTTTTTGTCACAGATGAACATTGGAAAAGTCAGTCAACCATAAGTTACGACTCAAACCTTAAAAGATGCCAAGCAAATATGCTTTAGCCGACTGAGACTGTCACGATCAGAAAGTAGAAAGTAATTTGATTTTTACCTTTCTCCTTTTGTCCAACTTCCCACAATAGGAGGTTTTATCTTGACTAAATTGAAAGTTGGTATCAATGGATTTGGTCGTATTGGGCGACTTGTGCTTCGAGCTGGCATTGATAACCCCAACATTGAGTTTGTGGGGATTAACGACCTAGTACCACCAGATAACCTTGCTTACTTGTTTAAATACGATTCAACCCACGGTAAGTTGAAGAGTAAGGTTGAAGCAAAGGATGATGGTATTGTTATTGATGGGCACTTTATCCCTTGTATGTCGGTAAGGAATCCGGCAGAATTGCCTTGGGGACAATTGGGTGTAGATTATGTTGTAGAATCTACGGGTCTTTTCACCGGTCAGGAGGGGGCAACAAATCACCTCAAAGCTGGTGCAAAGCGAGTTGTGATTTCTGCTCCAACCAAAGACCCCGATAAGATTCCTACTTTACTAATGGGTGTCAATCATCACCTCTTTGACCCTAGTAAAGATATCATTGTTTCTAATGCTAGCTGTACTACAAACTGTTTGGCTCCCATAGCTAAAGTCATTAATGATAACTTCGGATTAACTGAAGGTTTAATGACTACAGTTCACGCTATGACTGCTACTCAGCCAACCGTTGACGGCCCTAGCAAAAAGGACTGGCGGGGTGGTAGAGGTGCAGCTCAAAATATTATCCCCTCTTCTACAGGTGCAGCTAAAGCCGTAGCATTGGTTTTACCAGAATTGAAGGGTAAGTTGACAGGTATGGCATTTCGAGTTCCGACTCCTGATGTTTCTGTAGTTGATTTAACTTTTAAGACTGCCAAAGCTACTAGTTATCAGGAAATCTGCGCGGCTATGAAGGAGGCTGCCGCGAGTTCGCTAGTAGGTATCCTGGGATACACTGATGAAGAAGTGGTATCCACAGATTTTCAAGGTGATACCCACTCCAGTATCTTCGATGCGGGTGCTGGTATTGAACTCAACTCAAACTTCTTTAAGGTAGTTGCTTGGTACGACAATGAATGGGGCTACTCAAATCGTGTAGTTGATCTAATGTTATCGATGTCACAGAAAGAAAGACTCGCCGATGCCGTTGCTGTAGTTTGATTGGGAATTGGGTAATAGGGATTAGGGATTGGTAAATTTATCAGTCCCTAATGTCAAGTCCCCGATTTGGGATTTGGGTCAAATGGTAAATACCCTGAAGACTGAATAAAGTAACTTTACTTAACGTGAGTTCGACAAACTAAAAAACAACAGATAAGTGTTTGAGGTACATATCAAGTGAGGGTTTTGTAGGCAAATAGGTATAGGCAATTGAAGACTGCCATTGTGATTTTGGCGCTGGCATTTGCTATTTCGGCGCTGGCATTTGCTATTTCGGCGCTGGCATTTGCTGTTTCGGCGCTGGCATTTGCTATTTTGGCGCTGGCATTTGCTATTTTGGCGCTGGCATTTGCTATTTCGGCGATCGCATTTGCTGTTTCGGCGATCGCATTTGCTGTTTCGGCGCTGGCATTTGCTGTTTCGGCGCTGGCATTTGCTATTTCGGCGATGCTTACGGCTGGCTATGCCTATGCAATTCTAATTAAGACAAAGACCTTTAAGAGGTTTTACCACGCAAAACCTGTCCTTGTTTGAGATGGAGAAGGACAAGCTTGAACTAAAGTTCAAGGCAGGTAGAGATTTGTCGAACTCACATTTACTTAGTCAATAAGCAATATCAAGCAGATACGCTTTTGGACGTTTTAAGCGATCGCTTGAGGTGTCCCGTAAGTTATTCCTAAAATCTCTAAATTCCTATGCGTCGAACCAAAATTATTTGTACTGTTGGGCCTGCTACATCTGCACCTGAGCGGCTACAAGCATTAGTAGAAGCTGGCATGAATATGGCAAGGCTGAACTTTTCTCACGGAGCCTATGAATTCCACGCCCAAACTGCTCAGCACCTCAGACAAATTAGTAATGAGCAACAAAAACCGATCGCCATCATGCAAGACTTGTGTGGCCCCAAAATTCGTTTGGGAACCTTGCCACCAGAAGGGCTAATTGTGGAAGCTGGCAGTGAAGTTACCTTTGTTTTGCAAGAGAAAGGCGAGAGTATTGACGAACTCCCTCTACCGTTGCCCACTTTGTTTGCAATGGTGCGACCAGGTGAACAAATTTTGATTAATGATGGTCGTGTCAAATTGATTGTCACCGATCGCGATGCCGATAGAATTCGAGCACAGGTGAAAATTGGTGGGTTAATTTCCACACGCAAGGGGGTAAACCTACCAGAAACTCGTTTACCCGTCAGTTCGATCACCGAAAAAGACTTGCTAGATTTGCGTTTTGGGATTCAGTTAGGCGTAGACTGGGTAGCAGTATCCTTTGTGCGATCGCCACAAGACTTGGAACCCGCCCAGCGGATGATTGAAGCAGCGGGTGCAAATATTCGCGTCATCGCCAAAATCGAAAGAGCAGAGGCAGTAGAGCAACTAGATGCGATCATAGATGTTGCCGACGGCATTATGATTGCCCGTGGCGATTTGGGGGTAGAAATGCCAATTCACGAAGTACCTCTGATTCAAAAAGATATAATTCACCGTTGCAATCGTGCTGGCAAACCGGTGATTACAGCCACGCAAATGCTGGAGTCGATGATTAGCGCTCCAGACCCCACCCGTGCCGAAGCAACGGATGTTGCTAACTCCATCTTGGATGGTACGGATGCAGTAATGCTCTCTGGTGAAACTGCTGTGGGAGAATATCCCATCGCCGCAGTCCAGACAATGCATAATATTGCCATGCGGACAGAACAAGCTTTAGATGAAGGTGGCAAACATTCCTGGTGTCATGAAGCAGGTAGTCTCAGCGTTACCGAATCTGTGGCAGAAGCAGTATGTCGCATCGCCTACGAAACAGGCTCACGGGCAATTCTTTGTAATACTTCATCAGGAAGTACGGCGAGACTAGTATCCAAATATCGTCCAAGTACACCCATCATCGCCCTAACCCCTGACGCTACTGCTTACCGTCAGCTAGCACTTTCTTGGGGTGTAGAACCTTTGCTGATCCCACCAGTCCACAATGCAGAAGAAATGTTTACGAATGTGGTGAACACCGTTGTAGACATGGGTTTAGCAAATAAGGGCGATAAGGTAGTGATTACCTCTGGCGTCCCAATTGGTAAAGCAGGAACAACTAGCTTAATCAAAGTGCATTCCATTGGACAGCCAATTTCGGCATAACGCACCTAAAATAAGGCTGAGGCTTTGAATAGCCAGAAAACTTGGGCAATGTTTAAGAAAAATTGCCAGAATCAGAATTGAAGGAACAGCAGAGAGTGTGAAAAAGAGGGAAGTTAGTAAGTCCTAAACAAACATCACGGAGGATTTTATGCCTAAGAGTTTACTAGAACAATTGCGGACAATGACTGTTGTGGTCGCAGATACGGGGGATATCCAAGCGATTGAGAAGTTCAAACCCCAAGATGCTACCACCAATCCCTCTCTGATTACTGCTGCGGCACAAATGCCGGAATATCAGGAAATTGTCGATCAAACTTTACTCCAAGCAAAGAAAGATGCAGGAGCCGGAGCCAGCCAAGCACAGGTGGTTTCTCTGGCTTTTGACCGTCTAGCTGTTGCCTTTGGACTAAAGATTTTGCAAATTATCCCCGGTCGGGTATCTACAGAAGTGGATGCACGCTTGTCTTACGATACAGAAGCTACGATCGCCAAGGCAAGGGATTTAATTGCTCAATATAAAGCAGCTGGAGTTTCCCGCGATCGCGTACTCATTAAAATTGCCTCCACCTGGGAAGGCATTCGCGCTGCGGAAGTTCTGGAAAAGGAAGGTATCCACTGTAACCTTACCTTATTGTTTGGCTTGCACCAAGCGATCGCCTGCGCCGAAGCTGGTATCACTCTGATTTCTCCTTTCGTTGGGCGAATTCTCGACTGGTACAAGAAAGATACCGGACGCGATAGCTACCCAGCAGCCGAAGATCCAGGTGTATTGTCTGTCACCAAAATCTACAACTACTACAAGAAATTCGGTTATAAAACCGAAGTTATGGGAGCTAGCTTCCGCAATGTTGGCGAAATTACCGAACTCGCAGGTTGTGACTTGCTAACCATTTCTCCATCACTTTTAGCTGAATTACAAGCAACTATTGGAGAACTACCACGCAAACTCGACCCTGCCAAAGTAGCAAATTTGTCAATTGAGAAAATATCCATCGACAAAGCTACTTTTGATAAGATGCACACCGCTGATCGCATGGCATCTGACAAACTAGATGAGGGTATTAAAGGATTTACCAAGGCGCTGGAAGACTTAGAAAAACTTCTTGCAGAAAGATTGTCTCGCCTTGAAGAAGAGGTAGTAGTCAGCCATTAAGACTGGATGGCGATCGCTGTTAGTGGTGAGCCAGTGTGGTCTTGGGGGTTTCCTCCATGAACATCTGGCGTTCGCCCTTCCTTGGCGTGCCGGAGGCATCACCCGGAGGGTTAGTGGAACGGCTACTAACTACTAGCTATTTTTGCTTACCTCAGATGTCATCAATTTAGTCGTATGTAAATTGGTCGTCTATACTGCGATCGCCTGTACAGCGATCGCCTATACTGTGGGCGTCTATACTGTGGGCGTCTATACTGCGATCGTCTATACTGCGATCGTCTGTACCGTGAACGTCTATAGACTGGTCGTCTATAAACTCGGCGTCTATATCGTGAGCCTCTATAGCCTCGTCGTCCATTACGCCTTTGAGCAATTAAAACTTCTTCAGTGTTACCTCCAACTAAGTTAGTTTCTGCCACATTACTTTGTTCATTGAGATCATTACTTAGAGAAGTATCTTTCGCTTCAGCAAATGAAGCTGGATACACGAAAGCAAATAGCAAGATCACAATTGAGGACAGCTTCCTGAAACCTTTCATGTTTTTGCTTCTACTACATTTAGGTAATACGTTTATTAAACACCTTTAAATCAAAGAATTACAGAACAGACACTTTTTTTTTACATTAATTGAGGTGTTATGAACCATCAAAATCTCTGTGTAATTATCAGTTTTTAGCAATAATATTTTGTATTAAAAATTGCATATTTTTGCGTTGTGAAACTAAGCATTTTTCACATATTGTTTATTGCTAGTGCATTTGCCTCAATATTATAGTTTGTATTTTTTGATCAGTAGCACAGTGACTTGATTAACAAAAAAAATTAAAAATTCTTATATCAATTGACACATAAAAGGTAAATGCTGATAAAACGAGCTAGAGTAAATTTCAGACAATTGACAACTGCCATAAAGCATAGTTTTAACAGTAAACAGTAAACGGTAAACAGTAAACATAATTGGGTTTAAGGGTAAGCATTAAGGGGGGCGCTCACTTGCAACTGAAAACTAATAACCCAAAGCCGATTAGTGGCAGGCGCGAGCTGGCGGGTTTAAATCCCCCAACTATTTACTGCTTACTATTTACTGCTTACTGCTTACTGTTTACTGTTTACTGTTAAAACCGCTGCCAATCATAGATTAATCTTCCATGACGATCGCGCACAAGTTCCCATTGTCCACGACGGTAGTATTGTCCAGAATAACGTCCAGAACGATAGCGTCTTCGATAATAATGTCGTCGATTCCGCCGCCTCCCATAATAATGTCGTCGAGTCCCCCGTCTATTGTAATGTCGTCGATTCCGTCGTTGAGTTAGTAAAAGCTCGCCACTTGTACCCTCAACTAAATTTGTTTCTGACTCATGATGCTCATTAGGAACATTATTCAGATTACTATCCTTAGCTTGAGCCAAAGCAGGCGGATAGATAAAGGCTAATAGTAGCAACACGATTGAGGATAGCTTCTTGAAACCTTTCACGTTTTTGCTTTTCCTAGACTATTGGTAATAAGTTTATTAATTACTTGAAATCAGTGATTATGTAGTTCACAGTTCACAAACGTAAGTGATGTAAAAGTATGAAAGTACTCATATTGAATGCCGGATCAAGCAGTCAAAAAAGCTGTCTGTATGAAATCACAGATGAAGCTCTCCCTAACCAAGCACTCCAGCCTCTTTGGCAAGGAAAAGTCAACTGGACTCAAGACCGGGGTGTGGCAGAAATTGAAGTGAAAACAGCGACGGGTGAAACGCTGCAAGAATCAATCTATGGCGATTCCCGACAGGCACACGTTGCTTATATGCTCTATACCCTCAGTCGCGGCGCTACCAAAGTGATTGGTCAGTTGTCAGAAATCGATGTAGTGGGGCATCGCGTAGTACATGGCGGACAAGATTACCGACATAGTGTGGTAATTACAGAGGATGTCAAAAAAGCGATCGCTCGTCTTTCTAATCTAGCACCAGCACATAATCCAGCTGCTTTAGAAGGCATAGAAGCAATAGAGAAAAGCTTGGGAGATGTTACCCAAGTTGCAGTATTTGATACCGGATTTCATGCAACTTTACCGGAGGCAGCAGCAATCTATCCCGGCCCTTATGAGTGGATAGAGCAAGGTATCCGTCGCTACGGGTTTCATGGTATTAGCCACCAATACTGTTCTCAACGTGCTGCCCATATCCTCGGTCGAGATTTAGCATCCCTGCGGATAATTACTTGCCATCTGGGCAACGGCTGTTCTTTGGCAGCGATTAAAAACGGTCGCAGTATTGATACTACTATGGGCTTCACACCCCTGGATGGATTGATGATGGGTAGTCGTTCTGGTTCTCTTGATCCGGGGATTTTAATTTATCTATTGCGGCAATCCAATTACTCAGCCGAAAGACTAGACTATGTGCTAAATAAAGCTTCAGGACTGCGAGGAATTTCGGGAGTATCCAGTGATTTACCCCAAGTAATTGAAGCGATCGCTCAAGGTAACTACCGCGCTCAACTCGCTTGGGATATCTACGTACATCGGTTGCGAGCTGGGATCGGTGCAATGCTTGCCAGTCTTGGGGGATTAGATGCGTTGGTGTTCACCGCTGGTGTGGGCGAACACTCTGCGGGAATTCGCCAAGCCGCCTGTGAAGCTTTTGGATTTTTGGGACTGAAACTTGACCCGGAGAAAAATCAGCAGCAGCCTGTTGATCAGGATATTGCTACCTCTGACTCAGCAGTACGGGTATTAGTGATTCATACTCAAGAAGATTGGGCGATCGCTCAACAATGCTGGCAACTATTGAAAAAGTAAAAATTAGATTCAACACCAGCTTACAACTATTAGCTGTCACAATCGATAACCTCTGTAGAGACGTTGCAATGCAACGTCTCTATACTTACGAAGACAGTACCCAACGCATAATACGTTTTCCAACTTGTAACAGTATAAAGCTAAAAACCCTTTTCAATAACGGCCCAATCAGTGACAAAAAAAGCAACAATAAGAAATCAATATAATTAAGAAAAATACTAGGGGTGAGACAAGTTACTCCCCATACCAACCAATTTATATATTCAGAGTTAATAGAAGTCCGTTTCTGAAGTTGATTAACAAGCAAGTAACGGATAGTAGCAAATACTATAAATATTCCTAGCCATACGAATATTGATAAGAAAACTCCAACTGACTTTACTAAATATAATTTCCAAGCTAAAAAGCCAGCAGGAAACAGCGAAATTAACTCCCAAGCTAGCAGGTTTAAATTAGTTCTAAGGTAACTTAATAATTGATCAGTTAGCCAATAATGTGCAGAAACAATTATCGAGCAGTTTGAATTTTGGAGAAAATCCTTCCGAATTTTGTGAAATATATCACCATTAAGAATAATCGTGCTTTGCAAAACAATGTCTTGGTCTTTATAATCGACTGAAGCTGATGTATCCTGTTTATAGTAAGAGTTAAAGGTGAGTCCACACTGTAAGGTTGTTTTATCTTGTAATGATTTTCTCAGAAATAATCTGAGAATATTTACTATAAAAACAACATCAAAATTTCTAATCTGTTTTATGACAATTTCTGATTCTTCACCTTGCATATCAAGATGAGTGCTGAAGCTAGCGCAGTACCAAAGAGGAACTAGCAACTTTGGCGGAATATATAGAGAATAACCAGTTTTTTGTGCTAGCTGAATCTGTTTTATAACAGTCTCATTTAAGTAAAAACTATACTGTGATTGTTCAATTTTTAGCTCAAAAGAAGTACCTTGAGCGATTTCTAAAAAAGAAGAAACTATCACATCAGCTTGATTATCTAGATGTGTGCTGTTGGCGTATATCATCGAGCTATATTAGCAATACCCTTTACCAAACTAATCAGAAAATCCAATGTTCCACGCCACTGTTTCTCTCCAGCAATTACTCCTTCTTTATGTATTTGAATAATTAAATCTTTTGTTTCTTCATCCTCCTCAAATAGTTGCTTGTGGTAACGGCTGATAATATCCCCGTCTAACTGCATGACTGTTTGAGCATAAATAATATCAATTTTGGTACTTTCAACATCACCACTATCAAGTGCTGCTTTCAGTTCAGCAATTTTCCGAAGGCTGCGGAGAAATTCGTCATTATTAAAAAGTTTGCGAATTTCTGCACAATTTTTGACCCAATTTTCTTGATGGTTTTTCTTTGTTTCATCTGAAACTTGAGAACTTTTATCTCTTTTATCTAAAACAGGAGATGGAGCCGGCAGTATAGGCTCAGCTAGCTCCACATACTTCTCATCAGTTTCAACTATCTTCCCTTGATTCGCCTTCAAATATTCAAGGCGCTCTTGATATCTTCTTATTCTGTCATCCTGGGGATTATAAAACTCTGAATCCTGATCGAGATAGCTATCGAGGAGAATGTAAAAATATTCTCTTTCAAGTTGTTCAAAGAGACTTTTATAACGCCCATGTAAGTTGTCTGGAATCTTTTTTATGTCAAAATAATCTTTATCATTTATGGAGTAAATTTCTTGATATGTCTTCCAAGCATTAAACTTTGCTCCAGTAATTTGATCCACAACCATTGTATTCACTTCTAAAGCTGTGATGTCATCAAGTAGTGTCCGTACGGACTTTACTAGGTTGTCTAACAATTCTTGAGCTTGAACCTGAGCTTTATTAACCTTATTAACCATAGTGGTACGCTCTTAACTTCTGACTAATCTGGTTGTAGTATTGTGTTTGATTAGAGCCATGAACAAAATTACCTATAGCTAAATTGTTGTTGCTGTAGGCGGTTTAGTTGGAATCTAATTAACTAAAGAAGACTTAAGGTTTATTAAGTGTGGATTGTTGTGAACTTTTACGAGATTTAAGAACTTCTATAAGAATTCCATACAACTTCTGCACACTTTCTATATTTTTTTGAATGATCTCGCGACTTTCTTTAACTTGACTTAAATGAAATTCACGAAGTTCTGTGTAGGGGCCAGCACCAATAAATTGACTGCCAACTTCATTGTTTATAGTGCCATCAACTAGATTAATAACCGTATACATACGATTACCTGGTTTAGCTATTTCCTGCTCATTTTGTAGTTCGTTGTCTAACTGATTAGATGATTCTGGAACCCAAGTAGTAATGTCTAACTCAATAACATCAACTATGGCTATCTTGATAGCGTCAATAACGTCTTCAAGATTAAATCCTTTTTTATCATTGATTTTTTCTTTAAATTTCAAACTTGCTTTGTTAGCTTGACCATTATATTCTTTGTTTTCGCTAGCTTGACCATTACTTTCCGTGTTTTCCCTAACAGTATTTACCATGAGGTTTTGAAGATGATAGGTTTAAATAAGAACAAAATCTTATTTTAGTCGATGTTGAAAGTTATACTAGCTTTACTTAATAAAAGTAAGTAAAGTTTAAACAACTTAATGACTAGCTACAAATTGATTGCATTAAAGCATTAAAATAGCCACGCTAATGAATTTTACTAATTGCTAAATAAATGACTAATCTTAACCTCATTTCTGAATATAAAAGCTTCGGTGGCAAAGTTGGCTTTTACAGTCATCTCTCCTCAACTTGTAACTGTGAAATGCGCTTTGCTGTCTATCAACCACCGCAAGCAATTCAACAACCAGTACCAGTTCTATATTTCCTTTCTGGTTTAACTTGCACTGAAGAGAATTTTATGGCGAAGGCGGAAGCGCAACGCTTTGCGGCTGAGTACGGCTTAATGCTGATTGCGCCAGATACTAGTCCTCGTAACAGGGGGATTGCTGGTGAGGAGGATGATTGGGACTTTGGTACAGGTGCAGGCTTTTATGTTGATGCTACACAAGAACCGTGGCGATCGCACTACCAAATGTATAGTTATATTGTCCACGAATTACCTGTTTTAATTAAGGCACACTTCCCAGCACAACCGGACAAACAAAGTATTTTCGGTCATTCGATGGGGGGACATGGGGCCTTAGTTTGTGCAATGAGAAACCCCAAGCTATACAAATCAGTATCAGCTTTTTCTCCGATCACTGCACCCATGCGTTGTCCTTGGGGACAAAAAGCTTTCAGTGGTTATCTTGGCAGTAATCAAGAAAGTTGGCGTGCCTATGATGCTAGCGAATTGGTTAAGCAACTAGGTTATCATAGTCCAATTCTTGTTGATCAAGGAACTGCGGATAAATTTTTAGCTGAGCAATTAATGCCAGAGGTATTTGAACAAGCTTGTGCAGATGTTAATCAACCGCTTAACTTGCGTTACCAAGAAGGCTACGACCACAGTTATTATTTCATCGCTAGTTTTATTGAAGATCATATCCGTCATCATGCGATCGCTTTAGAGGTTGTTTGAAAAGTGGTTGGCTGTATCTTTGCACTTGTTGCTCCCCCCTAACCCACGCCAGTCGCTCATGGGGAGCCACCCCCTTGCGGAGGTTCCCGACGCTCGTTCGCACAGCGTGTCGCAGACAAGACTCGCGCTTCGCTGCGCTATCCGTTGTGGGGAGTGGCGTGGAAACCCCCTTGGCGCTAGCCTCTCCCTTTGGGAGAAGACCGCGCTGGCTACCCTTGAAAAGGGGGGAATTTGATTCAAAGTCCCCCTTTTTAAGGGGAGCCACTGTGTTGGGGAGACAGCGCCGTGGGCGGGTTTCCCGACTTGAGGCGACTGTCGTCGGGTTTCCCGACTTGTAGCAAGTGGCGGGGATTTAGGGGGATCTCAAAATATTTGATACATCACTAAGGATTTTTCAAACATCCTCTTAGGAGTTACCGAAACATTGCTAGACAATGTTGACTGTTGACTGTTGACTGTTGACTGTTGACTGTTAACGGCGTTGGCGCGTCTTTCATCCCATCCCTAAAAGGAATGGGTTTTCTCGACGCCTTTTTATAACAGTAAAATCGCTGTCATTGATGTGTAAAAGCGTAATTCTGATGCCAACATATCTAGTCAGAAGTGACTTCTAGCAAGATATATGCATAATCTTGCTTATTTGTTGCTAACTATTAAATAAATGTTAACAACAAAATAAATAATTTAAATTAATGTCAACGAATTTGATATAAAAAAATCTCAAACTTGCCTATAAAGCAGGGATAATTAGAAGACAAAAACGCTAAGAGCCATTATCTTGAATAAGGTTTGATGTCGATAAACTGCTCGACTTCAGGGGAGAGTTCATAAATGAAAACTCCGGCGTTGTAAGCCTGAAGACAAATTGATTCGGAGCAGCATAGAGAGAAAGTTAAGAGAGAGGACGTAGATTTAGTATGGCTAATACCAGTGCAATCACCCCAGCACAACGCTTGAGTGAAAAGTTACCTTTGCCGCTCAAGCGCTTAGCAGATTTGGCTTATAACTATTGGTGGAGTTGGAGTGGCGATCGCATCTCGCTATTTCAAACGATTGATCCCCAAGAATGGGAACGCTGTGGACATAACCCAGTAGCAATCTTAGAGTCTGCAAGCTATGAGCGTCTTACCCAATTAGCGGAAGATCCATATTACTTAAAGCAGATTTCTGCGTTAGCGCGTGAGTTTGATCAATACATTACTCAGAAAGACACTTGGGTAAGTCGGGTTGCACCGCAAGTTTCTGCATCCCGCCCCATTGCTTACTTTTGCGCTGAATTTGGCATTCATGAATCCCTACCCGTTTACTCCGGTGGCTTAGGTATTCTGGCTGGGGATCACCTCAAATCATCTTCAGATTTGGGTGTGCCAATGGTTGGTGTCGGTTTATTGTATCGTCAAGGTTACTTTCGCCAGCGTTTGAACCGCCAAGGTTGGCAAGAAGATTATTACATTGACAACCCCTTCCAGCACATGCCCCTGGAATTAATTAAAAATGAGCAAGGGGAACCACTGACTATCCAACTACAAGTTCGTCAGCGGTCGGTGAAAGTGCAAATCTGGCGCGTGCAAGTTGGGCGAGTCACTTTATATTTATTAGATAGCGATCGCCATGACAATGATCCCATCGACCGCTGGCTAACTGGACATCTATACGGTGGTAACTTAGAAACCCGCATCGCCCAAGAAGTTGTCTTAGGAATTGGTGGTGTGCGTGCTCTGGATGCCTTGGGAATTCAACCTTCTGTTTATCATCTCAACGAAGGACATGCCGCCTTCTGCACTTTAGAAATTGCCCGTTTAGAAATTGAGCGGACTGGTAAATCCTTCTACGACATCGAAGCCAAAGTGCGGAACAGTTGTGTATTCACTACCCATACTCCCGTTCCCGCCGGTCACGATGTCTTCTCGCCCGATTTAATTGACTCCTTCTTTGCTAGCTACTGGCCACAATTGCGACTTTCCCGCGAGCAATTTTTGGCATTGGGTGCAAGGCGACTGGGCGACCCTTGGGAACCCTTTGGGATGACCGTTTTGGCATTGCGGATGTCTCGTGCTTGTAACGGCGTGAGTGAATTGCACGGTCAAGTTTCTCGTAAAATGTGGACAATTCTCTATCCGCAGCGCTCAGAAGATAAAGTACCCATTGGTTACATTACCAATGGCGTTCATGCTCCTACTTGGACTGCACCCCTGCTCGGTGACTTATACAATCAGTATTTGGGAGAAAACTGGAAAACTCGCGCCGTTGATCCCAAGATGTGGGCAAAAATTGATGAGATTCCCGATGAGGAACTGTGGTCGCGACATCTCATCCTCAAAGAACGATTGATTGCTTACACCCGTTATAAAATCAAGAAATCGCGGGAGTTGCGTGGCGAAAGTTACGAACTAATTAAAGCGACTGAAACCCTATTAAATCCCAATGTGTTGACCATTGGATTTGCTCGACGCTTTAGTCCTTACAAACGTGGGGATCTGATTTTGCGCGATGCACAACGAGCACTGAAGATTTTTGGTAATGCCCAACGTCCAGTACAAATTATCTTTGCAGGTAAAGCCCACCCAGCCGATGAAGAAGGTAAGCGGATTATCCAGCGCTTGATGGAGTGGTGTCACAATTCCGGGATTATCAACCGCGTCGCCTTTATTGAAGACTACGACATTTACACTGGTCAAAAACTAGTGCAAGGCGTGGATGTTTGGCTAAATAATCCTCGTCGTCCCTTAGAGGCGTCTGGTACAAGTGGTCAAAAAGTCTGCTTCAACGGGGGGATTAATTGCAGCGTCTTAGATGGCTGGTGGTGCGAAGGCTATCAAGCAGGACAAGACGGTAAAGGAATTAACGGCTGGGCAATTGGGGAAGATGCTCACACCAGTGACCAACAATTGCAAGATCGGATTGATTCGCGATCGCTATATGAGCTATTGGAAGAAGAAATTGTTCCCCTATACTATGACCAAGATGCTCAAGGTGTTCCCCACCGCTGGGTACAAATGATGAAAGCGTCGATTAAGACAAATGCACCGCTGTTTAACACAGACAGGATGATTGCTGACTATGTTTCACAAGTGTATGTCCCAGAGATTTCTAAGAGTGTAGAACCGATTTTGGCTAAAGTTCTGCTCTAGAGCACGTTACTCTTTAATTTGCACAATTTGCTTTATGCCTTTCAAGAGCAAAGCTGGAGACTCCGGCTTTGCTCTTAAAGATATTTACAAGAGGTATAGTATATTAGCGATCGCCTAACGCATCCTAACATTAAACTTTTTGGCATTGTCAGGTAGGGGCACGGCATTGCCGTGCCCCTACAAAAAATCTATATGTATCAAGATTTTCGTGAATTGGTATTAGATTCTGCGTTGTTTGAGCTTCTATTTTCAAGGCAGGTTTATTAAAGCTCAAAACTCCAGTTTTCACCTTCAGAACTCGGAGCTTCGTGCTCAGAACTCGGAGCTTCGTGCTCAGAACTCGGAGCTTCGTGCTCAGAACTCGGAGCTTCGTGCTCAGAACTCGGAACTTTGTGCTCAGAACTCGGAACTTCGTGCTCAGAACTCGGAACTTCGTGCTCAGAACTCGGAACTTCGTGCTCAGAACTCGGAACTTCGTGCTCGCAACAGCAAATCCGCTGAGAGCCAAGGGTAATGTAAAAAACAAAAAAACTATATCTCAGATCTAAAAAACAAAAAACTGTATTTCATTAGCAAATAAATATGGTTTTTCTTTAATTAAATTGCTTTTTTACTTTTATTAAATAAATATTATTTTTCTAGTTACTAAATAACTATCTAAACCTGCCTTGGCAGGCTTTTTTGTCTATCGCCAAGCTTTATTTTATAGGATGATCTGAATCGTCTTAGTATAAATCTACCTTGTTTTGCGAAAACTTTTAAAAAATTAATCTTTCATTTAATAATCCTAAGTTAAATCAAGCATTACCCAAACTTAATCGAAATCAAATACTTTCTTCTAAGCATTTTATGTAACCAAAATACTCTCCCCTCATGAAATTATCACGACGTAAATTTTTTGTATTAGCAGGTACGAGTGCTGCTGCCACTGCACTAGTGTCTCCTTTGGAAGGTCTTTATGCCAGAACAGCTAAAGGCAGACGTGTATTTGGTAAAGGTTACGGAGAACTTGTAAAAGACCCCAATGGCTTATTGGATTTACCACCCGGATTTCAGTATCGTGTTTTGTCCCAAAGAAACGACCTGATGAACGATGGCACTCTAGTGCCGGGTGGTCATGATGGTATGGCGGCTTTCCGCGGCCGCGGAAACACAGTTATCTTGGTTCGCAATCACGAACTTAGTCCTAATTCCAGTACACAACTTAAAGGGCCAAATCCTTACGATCCGTTTTGTAAGGGTGGCACAACGACCCTAGTTATTGGACGCGATCGCCAGCTCATTAAACATTACACTTCCCTAAGTGGAACTTATCGTAACTGTGCAGGTGGACTAACTCCTTGGGGTTCATGGATTAGCTGTGAAGAGAATACCTCTACTCCAACTTCAGCACCTCTGGGTGATCCAAACTATGTCTCGCAGTTCCACGGCTACAACTTTGAAGTTCCAGCTAGCGCCACAACTCCTGTAAAGCCTGAGCCTTTAGTCGCTATGGGACGATTTAATCATGAAGCTGTTGCCGTAGACCCCAGAACCGGAATTGTTTATGAGACAGAAGACCGGGGAGATAGCCTTTTCTACCGTTTTATTCCAAAAGTACCTGGCAAGTTGAAACAAGGAGGCACTCTTGAAGCTCTGAGAATTGTTGGTAAACCTCAAGCAAACACCGCTACTGGTTTTGAATTGCGGAAGCCAATGAAAGTAGACTGGGTAAAAATTCCTCAGCCAAATCCACTTGACGAAGATAACGTTAGATTTCAAGGCTTTGAGCTAGGTGCTGCTCAATTTGTCCGTGGAGAAGGTATTTGGTACGGCGATGGTGAAATTTACTTTTGCTGTACAAGTGGTGGTGCTAAAGAACTAGGTCAAGTCTGGCGCTATATTCCCAAAAAAGAGACAATCGAACTATTTGTAGAATCTACAGATGTAGATGAACTCGATAGCCCTGATAACATAGTTATTTCACCCTACGGCGATCTCATCCTCTGTGAAGATGGAGATGACCAACAGTTCTTAGTCGGTGTGACTCCCAAAGGAGAACTTTATCAATTTGCGCGTAACGCCTTCAATACAAGCGAATTTGCAGGAGCCTGCTTCTCACCTAATGGTGAGACTTTGTTCGTAAATGTTCAAACTCCTGGCACTACTTTCGCAATTTGGGGCCCTTGGCGGGGAAATTATAGATACGATTATGACTTCAAACATTAATTTCTCGTCGTTTACTTATGCTTTCAGTTAAGCTCATCCCACCCCTAAAAGGTGATGAGATTTCATGTTGACTGTTGACTGTTGACTGTTAACTGTTGACTGTTAACGGCGTTGGGGCGTTTTTCATCACCTATGGAGAAGGAATGGGATGAAAAACGCCTTTTTATAAATAATGTTTTGGAAAGTCTAAGCGCTGGAAACTGGCGCTCAAACTTTCCGTAGATGTACACAGTTATAGATAGAATCAGCCTATCTGTGTTTATCTGTCGTTTTAACTCATGAAAATTTGGCAAGCTGATTTTTATCGTAGTCCGTTGCGGGATGCCGCAGGGCAAGTATTGTGGGAGTTGTTGATTTGTGATGCGACTCGCAGCTTTGAGTATGAAGCTAGTTGTCCGCAATCAGCAGCGAATTCGAGTTGGGTTGCAGAGCAACTTGAGTTAGCAGGTGGTGAAAAACTCCCAGATATAATTCAGGTGTTTCGTCCCCAGTCTTTGAGTTTAATTGAAGCGGCTGGGCGCAATTTAGGTATTAATGTCCAACCGAACCGCCGCACTTTCGCATTAAAGCAATGGTTGCAGGAAAAGCAATATCCTTTGGCGCTAGAGAAACCACCACCAGCACCATTACCAGAAAATCTCTGGGGAGAACAATGGCGGTTTGCGAGTTTACCGGCTAATGATGTGGAAACGAGATTTAGCGATCGCCCCATTCCTCATTTACATATGCCAGAATTTCTTAAACCCATGAATATAGGTTTGGCGTCAACAGTGCCTATCCCCGGCGTCGTCATCTATGGTGGACGGCAATCGTTGCCTTTAGCACGATGGTTGCATCAAGCTCGTCCCGTGGCGTTAAATTATATTTCTGGTGCTCCAGATGGCTTAGTATTAGAAGCTGGTTTAGTAGATAGATGGATAGTTGCTACATTTGAAGATCCAGAAGTTACAGCCGCAGCCAAAATGTATGAACAGCGAAAACAACTAAGTCGAGGATTACACTTTTTGTTAGTGCAACCTGATGATTCAGGGATGACTTATAGTGGCTTTTGGTTGCTACGGACAGAAGATTAAGTAAGTGTACATTATAAAGATGAACAGAACTATTTCGCTTTTTATTTTTCTGACTATTTCAAGTGGGCTAACTGGTATCTATCAGCAGCAAATGCAGGCATTGAATCTCCCTGAACAACATAAGCAAACATCAAATTCTTCATCGGAGACTAAGCTTGTGTCAAGTCCACTATTTCGGATTATCAAGAATGGTAAATATGGTTTTATCGACCAAACTGGAAAGATAGTTATCGAACCGCAGTTTGATTTGGCTTGGAATTTTATCGATGGGCGATCGCAGATTAAAGTTGATGACAAGTACGGCTATATCAACGAGATGGGGAAAAAAGTTATTCCACCGCAATTTCGTTTAGCTTATGCCTTCTCAAATGGATTAGCATTAGTAGTAATTGATTATGAATACGGCTACATCGACACCAATGGCAAGATAGCTATTAAACCTCAGTTCAGTCAGGCTTTAGCCTTTAATCAGGGATTAGCAGCAGTCCAAATTGATGAAAAATACGGTTATATAAATTCATCTGGAAAGATAGTTATTAAACCACAATTTGATGGCGCTAAGCATTTCTATGAAGGACTATCAGCAGTTCAAATTGGCGACAAATGGGGCTATATTAGCTCTACTGGCAAGTTAGTTATTAAGCCACAGTTTGATGAGACTTTAAGATTTTCTGAAGAGTTAGCAGCAGTCCAAGTTGGCGATAAATGGGGCTATATTGACAAAACAGGCGCAATGGCAATTGAACCGCAATTTGAACAAGCTTGGGAATTTACTGAAGGATTAGCAGTAGTTCAAATTGGCGATAAATGGGGTTATGTCGCTTCTAATGGTCAGATAGCAATTAAGCCACGCTTTGATAGAACAACAAGTTTTTCCCAAGGGATAGCTGCTGTCAAAGTTGACGATAAGTACGGCTATATTAATACCAATGGAAAAATAGTCATTCCACCTCAATTTGATTTAGCTCTTAGTTTTACTTCTGGGTTGGCATTAGTATATGTTGGTGGCAAAGCTGGTTACATTAATAAGGTGGGACAGTTTGTATGGTATCCCACAAGTTAAGCGATCGCTACACAAAACAAAATTGAAAATAAGCTAGAGCGATTTTTACTTTGCCTTAACTCGCGCCTGCTTCACCATTGCAATTAGCGTTTGGTGAGCATCTTCCGCGTCTGCTAAAACATGATCAAATTGAATGCGAATTGGCACAGCTTCCCCCTTTACTTGTGCTGTTAAATCCATACCCTCAGAATCAATTGCCAGCATTTGTGCTGCGATCGCATCCATTACACCACCAAAAGCTTTAGCATAAAGAACTATGGCATCAGCATGATCTTCATTCATGTGGTTGCAGATACGCGAACTAATTTCGGTAGAGAAATTTTCAGACATAAGTAAATTGGAAGTGAGCAATATAACAACTACTTAAATTCTAAGCTAACCTGGCTCAAATTAAAAATTTCTAAAAATTAAGGGAGGCTAATAACCTTCCTTTTATAGTATTAGAACTTACGCACTGAATCCTGAAACCTAGATCCCCCCTAGCCCACGCCAGTCGCTCATGGGGAGCCACCCCCTTGCAGAGGTTCCCGACGCTCGTTCGCGCAGCGTGTCGCAGACAAGACTCGCGCTTCGCTGCGCTATCCGTTGTGGGGAGTGGCGTGGAAACCCCCTTGGCGCTAGCCTCTCCCTTTGGGAGAAGACCGCGCTGGCTCCCCTTAAAAAGGGGGGAACTTCTAAAGCCCCCTTTTTAAGGGGGTTGGGGGATCTGAGTGCGTAAGTCCTGAGTATTTGAGTGTGTTTACTTTTATTTATGAGTTGGATGATTTATCCTGCTTCACTTTTTTAATTAATTCCATATAGACATTAACTTCACTAATTTCTAAATCATGCTCAACTCTGGTTACTCTCCATTTCTCCTTTTTTAGGTAAACTTCCTCTCCAATTCTGGGAGTAAATTGTAGATCATAGAACTTTTTTAGATAATCTTTTTGATTTTCTTCCCATAAGATTACTTTGACTACTTCTCTGCTCATTGGCTATCCCTTTTTGGCTACTAAATTAAACTCAGTAGTTTGATGAAATGTCTACGGTGATTTTATCTTACTAATTCAATACAATAGCGTAGTCAAAACCACATTTTTGGCATTGATATTTTTGTCTGTTATTAGTAACATTATTCAAAAGCTTTGAGCGATTACAAAATAAGGCAGAGTTATCTCTGCCTGATGATTTTATGAATGATTCTTCGCTGTCTTACTAAAAACTCGATAATATAGCCAAGTACTAGTTTCCTTTAAAGGAAAAAGTACATAGGTGAGAGGATTGATTGTCACAATGATATTTCGGTAGTCTCGTCGTGCTAAAAACAGGATGGCACGAGCTACTTGCTGTGCCGACATCACTCCATAAGGATTGAGTTGACTCTTAAACGGGCCGAGGATTAACTTACGAATTACGCAATCTCCGTCCAACCGTTTCAAAGTAACAATCTCCCCCAGCGCTCGTTTACTGAGTTCATAAAGCGGACTAAGTGCTGGGGATACTTCAGCTTCGGAAGTGTTAACCCAGATTTCCTTAGTTGCCTTTGCCTGTGACCCTGTTACAGTTGTCAAAAATAAATCCATCAACCGCAACGCTGAAAAGGTATTCACCTCATAAGAAGAGTTGATTGCTTGAGGTGTGCGGCTAGCATAGACATTTACTCCGTGGTTGATAATCAAAATATCAATTTTCTCTAAACTATCCCTCAGTTCGGCTTCATTACCTAACTGCCAAGGAATCACCTTTACCCCAGCTTGCTCTACCAATTTTTCTGGATTAGTGGTTAAAGCGACGACTTTAGCATTATTCTTTAAAAGTTCAGCAGCCAACGCTTGCCCTAAAGCACCTGATGCTCCGGTTAAAGCGATTGTTTTACCTTTAAGAGATAATCCAGTTCCCAGAATTTTATCCACTAGGGGAAAGACTCCACTGTAATAGGCGTTAACATCATCAAAATGATGTCGCCAATGGTAAGAACGATTCACCCACCAAACGGATGGAGTTGTTTCTAAAGGGCCAGGTAAGTGGTTGTAATCTGTATCAATTGTTCCTAGGATATATCGTTGAGATGCACCAAACAAGAAGGTGCAAGCATAGGCTACTCCTAACCATAAACCCATTTGCCCCACAACTAAGGCAATTACTATCAATACCACTACCAATAAAGTTGATTCTAAAATGTCGTGATATAGTTGGGAATCTTGGTACGTTTTCAGGGAAACTATCGATAAATCCCGGCGATACGCCATGTGGTGCTTGTTATGCCATTTAGCCAGCCAACTGACTTGATGACACAAAGCATGATAACTGTCTCTCAAAACCTCAGCGAGCAAAAGTGAAAATAATCCCCAACTGGCAAACTGCAAGCAAGTATTTACCAAAACCCAATCAATCTGTAATTTTGCCTCAATCCCAATCAATTCAGCTAGTATCTTCATCATGTTTGTCTAAACCAATTTTTCTTAATCATTCTTCATGATCCGATAAAGAGTAGAGACGTTGCAATGTAACTGTGTATTGTTATTCCCCACAATGCTCGCTATCACATGATCCGATAAAGAGTAGAGGCGTTGCAATGCAACGTCTCTACAATGGTTTCTTGCCTTGACCAAAATTTAAGCAGCACAAAAAATCGGGGTGGGTTTGGAACCTGCCCCGATCGCTTCTGATATATTCCGCCCAACAGCTGCCGCTATCGGCTTTAAACTATCAACTAGATGCATCATATCTTCTAAGGAAAGCGCTTGACGTGCGTCAGAAACGGATTTTTCTGGCTCTGGGTGACACTCAATAATTAATCCGTCTGCTCCGCAAGCCACCGCAGCTTTAGCCATCGGTGCTACTAGTTCCCGTTTACCTACGGCGTGGGAAGGATCTACAATTACAGGCAAGTGAGTTATTTGCTTGAGTGCTGCCACTGCTCCTAAATCCAAGACGTTGCGTGTGTAATCATCGAAGCTGCGGATACCCCTTTCACACAAAACCACATCAGGATTTCCATGACTGAGGATGTATTCAGCTGCCATCACGAACTCTTCAATTGTCGCTGCTAAACCACGCTTGAGCAGTATTGGCTTACCAGCTTGCCCTAAAGCTTTGAGCAAGTCGAAGTTCTGCATATTACGACTACCAACTTGCAGCATATCAGCATGGGCGGCAACTACTTCAATTTGGGAAATTGACATAACTTCGGTGACAACTGGGATTTGGTGATGCGATCGCACTCTAGCCAAAATTTCTAGCCCTTCCTCTCCCATACCCTGGAAGGCGTAAGGAGATGTGCGAGGTTTGTAGACACCGCCACGCAACGCCTGTACGGATGTAGTAGCTAGCTTTTGGGCAACTGTCTCCATTTGTCCCAAGCTTTCAACAGTGCAAGGCCCGCCGATAATTACCAGTTCTTCGCCGCCGAAAGCGACTTTTTCTGAAAGTTTAACGATTGTTTGGTGGTTAGTATGAGATTGTGCAGCAAGTTTAGCGTTAATCATGATTTCATTCTCCTGAGTATTGGGTATTGGGGACTGGAGACTGGGGATTGGGGATTGGGGATTGGGGAACTCGGGGCCCCCTCTGGGGATAAGGGGCAATGGGGATTGGGGATTGGTATTTCTCCCCTGCTCCTCCGCCTCTTGACCCTTAACCCTTGTACAGATGCGATTAATCGCGTCTCTACTCTTAAATTTTTCTAATCCCTATTAACAACAAAGCCCGGAACCTTCGAGAAGTTCCGGGCGCGTTCTGATTCATCGACATGACGCTATCTACCCGGAACTGATTCTGGGCCAAAAGTAAAAGCTATAAAAATAGTTACTTAGATAGGTAATCACGATGAGATTATGCTCCTTGAAAAACAAAAACCGCAGAGTTTGCTCTGCGGTTCACTGGGCGGTTCCCATTAGGAAACTCGATTCACTCCCAGTGAACCACCCTAAACCAAAAATAAAAGTAAGAATTTCTGTTGAACATTTGCGGGATGTTTACTTACAAAATTCTAGTCTATACCTTTATTCAGAAAATTAGCAGAAAGAGTCGGCGCTGTCAAGACCCCCACAACGCCCAAAAAAAGCGATAGACTCAGTACAACTGACTGTGGGAATCAAGACTAGTTGCTTGTTTGTATAGACTAAGAAGGCCGCTTGCCATTAGATCTTGCCAAAGTTACATAACTTTACCAAAATTGTTAGGTCATGGATAATCCGTAATTGAATGATCCAAAATGAATGCAAAAAATTCATCATTCTTACTTAAGTCCTCATTGACCCGATCAAGTTTTTAGGATCACCAGTTGATTATGCCCAGTTCTAAAATCTTAGCCACATCTTTCGACTATCACGGAGTTTACCCCTGCCCAGTCTGTAGGATAGGTAAGATTTCTCATATGCCTTTGATGGAGGCTATGGCTTGTGACTTTTGCCAAGAAATTTTTACTGTCAACCTAGAAGTACAGCAAATTAAGATGCCTTCTCGGCAACCTCCGTTAATTTGGCGTTGGAATGGTTTCGGTTGGACAGAAGCCCAGTTGGAAGGTATGGAATTAGGTTGGGGTTATGGATTAGCCTCTGCTGCTTTTGTAATTTTTCCTACAATTTTAATTGGCACAGTCGCTTACTATTTTCCGCCTACTCCACAAGCGCCCATTAGCTGGATGCCCTATATTTGGACGGTATTAACTTTCTTGTCGCATTTATCAATTATTGTTTGGATTTTTATTGAGGTTTACCAGGTTCCAGTTGGGGCTTATTTGAGAGCTATGAGTAGATGGAGAAATGAGGTTCTGGGGAGATAGTGTAAAAGGGATTAGGGATTGGGAATTGGTCATTGGTCATTGGGAAACCGTATTTTTCTTCCCCATTACTCATTCCCCATTCCCCATAAGATAGAGGCAAGTAGAAAGAGTTTGTTAATACCTTAGAGTTAGAGCCTCAATAACCCCGGCACTCTAGAAATTATAGAAATGAAAAATTTTATATCTATTGCTTTAAATAGCTTGTTCAAAGAACAGAAACAATCAGTGTTGTTATTTGACTCAATTACTGCTGCGGATGAAATTGCCTTAATGCTTAATGGTCAATGGGATGGCTGTAATGGTGTAATCATGGCTAAATTTGATGAGGTAGCTATTAATACTGCTGCCCAACTATTGGAAGCAGCATGGTGTTACCAAGGTGATTCAAAAGCCGTTTTAGATAGATTAACAAATGATGAACTTTTGCGCCGCTATGCAATGGGAGAAAGGAATTTTGTTAACGCTAATTTGAGATGTGCAGTGCTTGCATCAATGAATCTGAGTAAGATTAACCTAAGTTATGCCAAGTTGAGTTGGGCTAATTTAAGTCAAGTCAACCTAACTCAAGCTGATTTAACAGCAGCAGACCTAAATCAAGCTAATTTAAGTAGAGCAGATCTGAGTAAAGCATCTCTAGTGAGAGCAAACCTAACTAAGGCAGACTTACAACTAGCAAACCTGAAGGGGGCTAACCTCAGCATGGCTAACTTAAGTAAAGTTAACCTGATTAATGCAGACTTGAGAGGAGCTAATCTAGCACTAGCAGACTTAAGAGGGGTAAATTTTCACTTTTGTGACTTGAGTGGAGCTAATCTGACAGGTGCTAAGTTTTTTGAAAGTGAATTGGCTTTTGCGAAGTAACTTTAAGCTCATCCCATCCCTAACGGTTCGGCTTCGCTCACCGTTAGCCCTGAGCATAGTCGAAGGGCTAAAAGAGGATGGGATAATACGAAAGACTGTTGACAGTTGACTGTTAATCTTCAACTGTCAACGGCGTCGGGGCATTTTTCATCACCGACCGAGAATGAATGGGTTTTCCCGACGCTTTTTTATAACTTATGGCAAGGAACTATTAACAGGTATAACTTTTCAGGGTACGGGAGAGAATTCACTTAAAGTTACGTTATAAGTTTACCAAAATTATACTTCTATACACAATTAATATATATATTCAGCATTATTTCTGTTGACAAAATGTGTTTTATATTATCTAGATGGCAAAATATCGCACCTTATTAATAAATCAAGGTTCTATCTAGCCATAAAATGACCAAATTACGTAGTTGCACTATGGTTAGTTTGTAAATTGTGTAACTCCTCTGTTTGTAAAGTTTTGTTATTCGCTGCATAACTTTTGCTTTTGCGATTGAAGTGTAAATAACACCCACAGTTTTTCTATTTGAGTTAATGCTAGAGAATCTTATACCAAGTATCTCCCGGCAACATCTGCATAGATTTCCCACCTTAACTGCTCTTTTACGTCACAGAGCACTATACCAGCCAGATCAAATTGCTTTTATTTTTCTGCAAGACGAAGAGACAGAATCGGCTCGCCTAACTTATCGAGAGTTAGACCAACAGGCGCAGGCGATCGCTGTTCAATTACAATCAATTAAAGCAAGTGGTGAACGCGCATTACTGCTCTATCCACCAGGATTAGACTACATAGCTGCGTTTTTCGGATGTTTGTATGCCAATGTAGTGGCTGTTCCGGCTTATCCACCCCGGCGCAATCAGAAAATGTCTAGGCTGATGGCGATCGTCAGAGATGCTCAGGCTACAGTAGCGCTAACTACTACATCTGTGTTAACCAACTTAAAAGATAGATTTTCTGAAACTCCAGAATTGTCTTCACTGCGTTGGTTAGCAACCGATAATCCCAGCCAAGAGACGTTAGACTGGCAAGAACCAAAAGTTAGCAGTGATACGCTGGCATTTCTGCAATACACTTCAGGTTCAACAGGAATACCCAAGGGTGTAATGGTTACTCATGGCAACCTGCTGCATAATTCAGAACTAATCTATAACTCTTTTGAGCATACATCCAAGAGTTGGGGATTAATTTGGTTGCCACCTTACCACGACATGGGGTTGATTGGTGGAGTCCTACAGCCACTCTACGGTGGTTTCCCGGTAACATTTATGTCACCCGCAGCCTTTCTTCAAAAACCGATTCGTTGGCTAAAGGCGATTACCCGCTATAAAGCGACTACCAGCGGCGGCCCCAATTTTGCTTATGAATTATGTGTTCAGAAAATTACGCCAGAACAACGAGAAGGTCTTGATTTAAGCAGTTGGCAAGTAGCTTTTAATGGCGCTGAGCCGATTCGTCCTGATACACTAGATCGGTTTGCTGCGACTTTTGAGCCTTGTGGCTTTCGCCGAGAAGCATTTTATCCCTGCTATGGGATGGCTGAGACAACACTCATCGTCACCGGGGGTTTGAAAAAAGCTGCTCCTATTGTCTGCTCCGTTAAAAAGGAAGATATTGAGCAAAACCGGGTGGTAGTGGCGACTCCTGGAAAAGATGAGGTAAGACAAATTGTTGGCTGCGGACAAGAACTATCTAACCAAGTTTTGATTGTTGACTCTGAATCCTTAACTCGCTGTGCATCTGGTCAAGTGGGAGAGATTTGGGTATCAGGTTTGAGTGTTGCTCAAGGTTACTGGAATCGACCAGTAGAAACACAAAAAGCTTTCAATGCTTTTCTCGCTGACACTGGAGAGGGCCCATTTCTGCGTACAGGAGACTTAGGATTTTTACAAGATGGCGAGTTATTTGTTACCGGACGAATCAAAGATGTGATTATTATCCGGGGTCGCAACCATTATCCCCAAGATATTGAACTGACAGTAGAACAAAGCAACCCAGCACTAAAACCAAGTTCTGGTGCGGTGTTCACTGTGGAAGTAGAAGGTAAAGAGCGGTTAGTTATTGTTCAGGAAGTAGAGCGGAATTACCTCCGAAAACTGGATGTGAATAAAGTGGTTGGAGATATTCGTCAAGCGGTGGCGACAGAACATGAACAGCAAGTTTATGCTGCGGTATTAGTGAAGACTGGAAGTATCCCCAAAACTTCGAGTGGTAAGATTCAGCGCCATGCTTGTCGAGCTGCGTTCTTAACTGGAAGTTTGGATGTAGTGGAGGATTGGAGCGAAAATCCTCAGAGCAAAACAAAGTTTGTGCATTTGAATGCTGAAGTTGATTCTCTCTTGCAGCAATTGCAGACTTCTAGGATTCAAGATGACATGAAGTCTATCAAAGTAGAGCGATAAAGTACTTAGGATTTATCCACTCTGCGTGCCTTTGCCTTGAAAAGTTTCCTAGGTCGGGCTAACCCTCCTTCTCCTGACGGAGACGCTACGCGAACAGAACTTTTCGCTGCGCTTACCTTTGCGCTCCTCTGCGTTTCAAGATGATTGCGCTCAATCATCAAAGCTTCCAGACGTGAAAGAGAATGATCAAATGCTGTACTGAGTATCTTCAGTCCATCAAGAGATTTATAAGTCAAAAATAATCAGGAAAGACAAAATGTCAATGCAGCTTGATCGTGCCATACCAGCCGAACTGCTGGTAAATCCTAGTGCTAAAAAAAGTATCACCATTAAGAGTGATTACCTAAGAACACCGCAACGGCTTCATGCTTTAGCCCTTTTGTGGATTCCTTTACTGGGTTCAGTAGCCGCATTAGCGATCGCTTTTTACTCAGGGATAGGTGCAGTGGAGATAGGATTGTTAGTGAGCATGTATATCTTGACCTTGGTAGGAATTACTGTAGGTTTTCATCGCCACTTTGCACACACTGCCTTCCAGACTAGCACTGCTGTCCGGGTTATCTTAGCTATCTTGGGATCTATGGCTTGTGAGGGCCCACTAACTTATTGGGTAAGCAATCATAGACGTCACCACCAATATAGCGATCGCCCTGGAGATCCTCATTCACCATTTTTCCAAGAAAGTGAATCTCTAGGCGGGTTGCGAGGGCTGTGGCATTCACATATTGGTTGGATGTTTAAGCACGAAATCACCAATACTTTCTTATTTACTAAAGACTTACTTCGTGACCCTGTTATTTCTAAGGTCAACCAGCTTTACTACGTTTGGGCCTTGCTGGGTCTGGCTATACCCACCATCTTGGGAGGAATTCTTACAGGGACGATTATGGGTGCAATATCGGGATTTCTCTGGGGTGGTTGCGTTCGGCTATTCCTAATATTTCACTTCACCAGTAGTATTAACTCCATCACTCATCTATGCGGTAGCCGTCCTTTTGATACCAAAGAACATAGTAGAAACAACATCTGGCTAGCTATACCCACTGGTGGCGAAGCTTGGCACAATAACCACCATGCTTTTTCTAACTCAGCAATTTTTGGATTGAAGTGGTGGCAAATAGACTTTGGTTTCTACGTGATTTGGGTGTTAGAAAAAGTCGGCTTAGTTTGGGATGTCAAGAAGCCTACAGCTCAGATGATTGAGTCTAAACTCAAGGCTAAAAACAACTAGTAACTATATCGTTCTCATCTTTCTGAATGGAGTTAACAACATATCATGACCACTCAAACAGTAAAAGTCTGGCGCAAGAAAAGCAAAACTATAGAGAATCAAAGCCTCCAAAATCTCCAAAGACGTTTTGCTCTAGGTACTGTCTTAGTCCCCACCATCGGATTTGTTGCTGCTATTGCCCTACTTTGGTTTACAGGTATTAGTTCAGTAGAAATCGGTCTGTTTTTGGGCATGTACATCATAACTGTTGGTGCGACTGAAGTGGGTTTTCATCGACACTTTGCTCATAGATCCTTTGAGGCGAAACCAGCAGTACGAGCGATACTTGCAATCCTAGGGTCGATGGCGGGTCAAGGGCCTGTAATCTACTGGGCAGCTACTCATCGTCACCATCACCAGCACAGCGATCTGCCTGAAGATCCCCATTCACCTTATATTCACGAAGGTAAGCAATTAGGTTGGTGGCACGGTTTATGGCATTCTCACATTGGCTGGTTCTTCAGCAGCAAGATGACCAATGCCGTGTTCTTTGCCAAAGACTTAATTCAAGATCCTTTAATTGTCAAGATTAGTCAGTTGTATTTAGTGTGGATCATCATCGGTCTTGCTATCCCCGCTGTTTTAGGAGGAGTTATCACCTGGACATGGATGGGAGCTTTGAAAGGGTTATTGTGGGGTGGCTTCGTGCGGATGTTTGTGGGACAGCACGCAACTTGGAGTATTGGCTCAGTCGCTCACATTTGGGGCAACCGTGCCTTTGATACCCGCGAACATAGTAGAAACAACTTCTTACTGACCATCCCTACCTTGGGTGGAGGATGGCACAACAACCATCATGCCTTTCCTAACTCTGCGATCGCTGGCTTGGAATGGTGGCAAATTGATCCAACTGGCTGGGCAATTCAGGCGCTAGAAAAGCTGGGCTTAGCCTGGGATGTCAAAAGACCTACACAACGCTTGATTAATGCCAGAAAAAAGAACCCGTCTGAATCTTCAGTAGATTTGTAACCTCACAGCTTGCAGCAATTTAAAGGGCGTCTCGCCCGCCCTTTCCACAAATACAACAACTAAAAACCAAAAAGGTGAAAAATGGAAGTTTTGAATTCGCAAATACCTGAGATGTCTATAACTGCAAGTGCTGACAATTCTTATGCTGAAACAAAAACACAAACTCCAGCCAAAGTCAAGAGACAGAAAAAAACTGTAACAAGTAGCTACCTGAAAACTTTACAGCAGATTCATGCTCTGACAGTTGGCTTGGTATCTTGTCTAGGATTTGTGATTGCAGTGGCGCTATTGCTGGCTGGAAATACCCTCAGCCCCATCGAGATTGGAACTTATCTGGCGCTGACAGTTGTAATAGGCATCGGTACTACAGCAGGATTTCATCGGCACTTTACCCATAAAAGCTTTCAAGCAGCAATGCCCGTGCGGGTTGTCCTTGCCGTCTTGGGATCGATGGCTGCACAGGGGCCGTTAATTTTTTGGGTAGCACTGCATCGGTTGCATCATGAACATAGCGATCGCCCTGGCGACCCTCATTCACCTCATTTTCATGGAAAAGGTTTTTTTGGGATGCTACGAGGACTATGGCACGCACATTTCGCCTGGACAATCGATTATGACGCTCCCAACGCAACTTACTACGCCAACGATTTATTGCGAGATAAAGTCCTCTCAAAAGTCAGCCAGATGTACTTCCTCTGGGTATTCCTGGGTTTTTTGATTCCTACAGTTGCGGGGGGTTTCCTTAGAGGTTCTTGGACAGGTGCTTTCTACGGTTTTCTTTGGGGTGGACTGGTAAGACTTTTCTTCTGGCACAACATGGTTTGGTGTATTACCTCAGTTGCACACGTCTTTGGTAGCCGTCCCCTCGAAAGCCATGACATGAGTACAAACAACTTTCTGTTAGCTATCCCCACATTAGGCGAATCCTGGCACAACAATCACCACGCTTTCCCCAACTCAGCAATGGCAGGATTGAAGTGGTGGCAAATAGATCCAACTGGCTGGGTAATTCGCGCACTGGAAAAAGTGGGCTTAGTCTGGGATCTCAAGACGCCGACAGCACGGATGATGGAAGCCAAAACCAGAAGCGCCTAACAGAACCGTTAAGCGATCGCGTACAAGTTAAATGTGCGATCGCTTAACAAATCTTTCTAAATGCATATTCCAAAATGCATAAAAGTTACAAGATTAACTGATTAATAACTAAAGCAAGCAATTCAAGCCCTGAATGCAGATTTAGTACAACGAGAACACCCCAAAGGAGATTTTCACAATGGCTATTCAACAAGTATCTACAATTTCACTACCTGAAAACGCTACAACAGACACAGGTAAACAACCACTAACTAATGCAGAGATTCAAGCCTGGTTGATTTCTTATCTCTCTGAACTACTAGAAATCGACCAATCTGAGATTGATGTTAACGTTCCTTTTGAGCGCTACGGTTTAGACTCCTCAGCTGCCATTGGTTTGACTGGTGACTTAGAGAATTTGTTGGGATATGAATTAGAACCAACCATCTTGTACGATTACCCAACTATTGAAGTTTTATCTGAGCAGTTAGTGGCAGCTTGAACTAACTCATAAATCGACTTTTCCCACAATCAGATTCATTAATAATTATTTTGTCATCAATTGAGGTAACACTATGACCACTCTAACCACTCCCTCTACAACTTCACTACCTGACAACGCTACAACAAATGCAGGTAAACAACCCTTAACCAACGCAGAGATTCAAGCATGGTTAATTTCTTATCTATCTGAACTACTAGAAATTGAACAATCTGAAATTGATGTTAACGTTCCTTTTGAGCGCTATGGTTTAGACTCCTCAGCTGCCATTGGCTTGACTGGTGACTTAGAGAATTTACTAGGATACGAATTAGAACCAACCATCTTGTACGATTACCCAACTATTGAAGTTTTATCTGAGCAGTTAGTGGCAGCTTAAACTAACTCATACAGCAATTTTCAAATGAATAGACTACATTTTTACCTCACGCAGAGACGCGGAGACGCAGAGAAAGAAGAATGCTCTCGTGCTGTGGTTTAAACAAATGAAAACTGCTGTAAATCATCTTCTTTGCGCCTCTGCGTGTTAGGGACTAACAAATAAAAAAGTTTCCAAAATACTGACGCGAAAACTCTCTATTCCTCATCTCTCTGTGTCCTTTGTGTCTCTGCGGTTCGTTCATTTGGATAATTTATTTCTTGGAAATCCCTTAGCAAATAGGGGCATAGCCCTATAAACTATTCCGCTTTCCCACAATCAGATTAATTAGCAATATTTTGTCATCAATCGAGGTAACACTGTGACCACTTTAACAACTCAGAATCCTGGTGCATCAGCAGAGGCAATTCAGCATCACTACGACGTAAGTAATGAGTTTTACAGACTTTGGCTTGATTCTACCAACACTTATTCAGCAGCACTTTGGGAAGATAATGACACCCTAGAGTTAGCGCAGATTAGAAAGCTTGACTATCATATCAATCAAGCTAAAGCCAGCAATGCTAAACGAGTTTTAGATGTAGGCTGCGGCTGGGGTTCTACACTCAAACGCTTGGTAGAAGTACATGGTGTTCAGCAAGCTGTAGGTTTAACTTTAAGTAACAGCCAAGCAGAGTGGATTTCGTCATTCAACCAGCCACAAATTGATGCCAGGGTTGAAAGCTGGTCAGACCATGTTCCCACAGCGCCTTACGATGCAATTATTTCCATTGGTGCATTTGAACACTTTGCTCAGTTGAATCTTTCTCAAGATGAGAAAATAGCAGGGTATCGGGCGTTTTTCCAGCGGTGTCATGAGTGGCTGCAACCAGGGGGATGTATATCGCTCCAGAGCATTTCCTATGAGAATTCCCGCCGTGAAGACTTCAGCCAGTTCTATGCTAATGAAATTTTCCCAGAATCAGACTTACCTCGTTTAGCAGACATTGCCACAGCAAGTGAGAGACTTTTTGAGGTTGTGGCGCTGAGAAATGACCGCGAACACTACGCACGTACGCTGAGAGCTTGGCAAAAGGGGCTGAAAGCCAACCGCGCAGCAGCAGTCAATCTGGTTGGTGAAGAAGTAGTCAACCGCTATGAAAAATACCTGAAATTTTCGATCATCGGGTTTCATGTAGGAACTATGGGACTACTACGAGTTACACTGCGACGCATAGATAACCCTCGTGATTGATTAGTCAATTTGTCAAATTTGATTGAATAGGTTCGTAGTGAGCGCTTCAGCGCTCAAGCCAAGGACTAAAGTCCTTACTACGAACTTGTTTATCTATCAATTTCAACTTGACGTACTACTAGTAGAAACACGAACTATTAAATAAGTAGAGATATTGAAATGGAACCCATAGCTATTATTGGGATTGGCTGTCGGTTTCCCGGTGCTGAAAACCCAGAGTCTTTCTGGGATCTTCTGCGGTCTGGTGGAGACGCCATCACAGAAGTGCCGTCAGACAGATGGGATATCGATGCTTTCTATGACCCTAATCCAGGTATACCAGGCAAAATGAGCACCCGTTGGGGAGGCTTTTTAAATCAAGTAGATCAATTTGATCCAGGCTTCTTCGGGATTTTGCCACGCAGAGCTAAGCTAATAGACCCCCAGCATAGATTGGTATTAGAAGTTGCCTGGGAAGCTCTAGAAGATGCTGGAGTAGTACCAGCAAAGCTGGCTGGTAGTAAGACAGGAGTTTTTATTGCTATTAGCCATAATGATTACGACAGAATTATATGCAAGGATATCTCCCGCGTCAACGCTCACCATGGCCCCAGCACTTATCATTGCATTGCTGCCAACCGCCTGTCTCATCTGTTAGATCTACGAGGCCCAAGTATGGCTGTAGATACTGCTTGTTCTTCGTCACTGGTTGCAGTACATTTGGCCTGCCAGAGCTTACGGACAGGAGAGTCTCAGATGGCGCTAGTTGGTGGGGTGAGTTTGATTCTATCCCCAGAAGAGACGATCGCTTCTTCTCATGCGCGTGTCATGGCTCCAGATGGTCGCTGCAAGACCTTTGACGCCAGTACTAACGGCTATGTTAGGGGTGAGGGTTGCGGCGTAGTTGTCCTCAAGCGCCTTGCTGATGCTGTTAAAGACAAAGATAATATCCTGGCTGTAATTAAAGGCTCAGCAGTTAGCCAAAATGGCCTTGGTAATGGACTGACAGCATTCAATGGCCCGGCTCAGCAAGCAGTAATTTCCCAAGCTCTGGAAAATGCCGAAGTCGCACCTGCCGAAATTAGCTATGTTGAGGTTCACGGTACTGGGACTCCTTTGGGAGATCCTATCGAGGCTAATGCTTTAAAAACAGTGCTGATGCGAGATCGTTCACCAAATCAATCTTGTTGGATTGGCTCAGTCAAGACGAATATCGGCTATCTGGAATCGGCTTCTGCAATGGCTAGCTTGATTAAGGTGGTTCTCTCACTCAAACACCAAGAAATTCCAGCGCATCTACACCTGAAAAATCTAAATCCCCGCATTTCTTTAGCAGGGACTCCAATTTCTATCCCCACCGAGTGTCAACCCTGGTCTGTTGATACAGCACCCCGCCGAGCTGGAATTAGCGCTTTTGGCTTTGGTGGCACTAATAGCCATTTAATTTTGGAAGAAGCGCCCGTTTTGCCTACGGCAGTTAGTGATAGCAAACGTCCTGTACACTTATTAACTCTGTCTGCAAAAAGTGAAAAAGCACTGCGGGAACTCGCAACCCGTTATGAAACCTATTTGCAGTCTCACACTGAAGCGACTTTGGAAGATGTCTGCTTTACTACTAACGTCGGGCGATCGCATTTTCCTTATCGTCTTGCTGTTGTCACGCAGTCTACCACGCAACTGTGTGAGCAACTAAGTGCTTTTGTTGCAGGGAGGGAGACTGTCGGATTAGCAAGCAGTCAGGGACAAACCCCCAAAAGTCGGAAAATCGCGTTTTTATTCAATGGTCAGGATTCCCAGTATGTCAACATGGGACGGCAATTATACGAAACTCAGCTCGTCTTCCGCCAAACTTTAGATCGTTGCGATCAAATTCTGCGCCCTTATTTAGAAAAGTCTCTCCTAGAAGTTCTTTATCCTGTATCTGGTGAAACTTTACATTTAGCTAAAAATACTTATAATCAACCAGCTTTATTTGCCTTAGAATATGCACTAGCTGAATTATGGCAGTCTTGGGGCATAAAACCTTCATCTGTCATGGGTTACGGTGTCGGGGAATACGTTGCTGCTTGTGTTGCTGGGGTTTTCAGCTTGGAAGATGGACTGAAGTTAATTACAGCAAGGGCTGGTTTGATGCACATACCTTTAGCGCAGGTAGCAGCAACAATTGAATCTGCCGTTAATGGTTGCAACAATGTGTTAGCGAAGCTCACCGTACCCCTGCGGGGAAACAAGCTACGCGCAGCGTCTCGTAGAGAAGGTATCGCTACTTTACCAACCACAGTCAAGGAAACGCGATATACGTTTGAGCAAATTGCCCAAGCAGTAACTTACTCAACCCCCAATATAAATTTAGTTTCCAGTCTTACTGGCAAGCTAGTTACAGATGAGATTACTACCCCTGACTATTGGTTAAATCATTTGCAGCAATCAGAAAGATTTGCATCTGGATTAGAAACTTCCTTTCAGCAAAGTTATGAAATATACCTAAATGTTGAAGAAAATGAACAGTATGGCTCGTCAGATGACTTGGAGTTGCAACTTCCCGGTCTGTGTCAAGGACAGTCAGATTGGCAACAATTACTTGAGACTTTACGGGAATTATACTTACTCGGTGCATCGGTAGATTGGTCAAACTTTGACCGAGACTATCAATGTCGCCGTCTCCAACTACCGACTTATCCATTCCAGCGCCAGCGTTATTGGATTGAAGCAACTGACAGTCATACTGAGTTGTCTCGTTAAGTCTGCAAACTTTTGATACTAAAATATTTGCGAATAGATAAAATTGCCATTAAGTTCTAATTAATAACAATTTTATCTGGTATAAACAAGAGAATAATTACCAGGTGTGTGGGAAATTCATGCTTGATAAAAAGCCCTACGGGCGGCGCAATTTTTTGCAAAGTGCTGCTCTGTTTTCTGCTGGGTTAATGACTTCATTAGGCACAGCTAATCTAGCTAGAGCCAGTGATGAGTCTGTGGATGCTTTAGTGATTGGGAGTGGTTTTGGTGGTGCTGTTGCAGCTTTGCGTTTAGGGCAAGCTGGTATCAAGACACTACTGATAGAACGTGGTCGTCGTTGGCCGATTACACCTGAACAAAACACCTTTGCGACATTTCGTCAACCTGATGGTCGGGCTGCGTGGCTGAGTCCGGTAACTTTTTTTGGCGATCGCGTACCTATCTACACAGGCGTTCTAGAGACTAAAATCGAAAACGGCGTTGCTGTACTGTGTGGGGCTGGCGTTGGCGGTGGCTCGTTAGTCTACAACGGCTACACTTACCAACCTCCCCGCGAACTCTTCTATCGTGTCTTTCCTAAAGATATTGACTACGACCAGATGGATACAGTTTATTATCCTCGTGTTCGTTCTGTTCTCAAGCCAGCAATAATTCCTCAAGATATTTTGGCTAGTAGCTACTACTTGTCAACCCGGCTGTTTCTTAAACAAGGAGCAGATGCCGGATTGCCCAGTCGTTTGTTAGACGTAGCCGTAGATTGGGATGTGATTCGGCAAGAAATCCAAGGAACTAAAGTTCCTGGCGCTATTGTTGGCGAACACTGGTACGGTATCAATAGTGGAGCGAAAAATAGTCTAGATCGTAACTATTTAGCTCAGGCTGAGCAAACTGGGAATGTAGAAATTCTGCCTTTACATCTAGCAACAACAATCTCGGAAGTTCCTGGACATGGTTATCGAGTCTCCTGCAACCAAATTAACGAGTATGGAGAAATTGTTGCTAGTAAAACTATCACTTGTCGATATCTATTTTTAGCAGCCGGTTCTATGGGAACCTCTGCGCTTCTAGTCAAAGCCAAGGCTACAGGAACCCTACCCCGTTTAAATAACTACATTGGTCTAGAGTGGGGAACCAATGGAGATGCTTTAGCTGGTCGTTCAGGTCTGCCAAAACCGACCAATCCAGGACAAGGGGGGCCGGGAACTTCAGTTATTGAGTACTTCGATAACCCCTTCGGCCCCATCGCTATCCAATTAGCCCCTCTATGGAATGCTCCCGATGGATTCTTGCAAACAGTTAGCTTTGCAATTCCTTCTGTTAAAGGCAAATTCAACTACGATTACACAACAGGTTCAGTCAAACTTAACTGGCCAGATAGTGGTAATGGTACAGGAGATCCGAAAGTTCTACAATTAACGAAGTTTGCATTCAAATTGCTAGATCGAAAAAACGCAATTTCGAGTTTCCAGCCACAAACAGATGTAGCGTTGGGTAGTCACAGTTATCAAAAAAATCCAGTTAAAAGTGGAGCTATTTTCACTCTGACTGCTCATCCTCTAGGTGGAGCAGTTTTAGGAAAAGCTTGCGATTTCTACGGTCGGGTTTCTGGTTATCAACGACTGTATGTAGTTGATAGCGCACTTATCCCCGGCTCAACAGGTTGCACAAATCCCTCTTTTACTATTGCGGCTTTAGCAGAGCGCTGCTTAGAACGGATTTTGGCAGAAGATATCGTAATTCGTAATTCGTAATTCGTAATTCGTAATTCGTAATTCGTAATTCGTAATTCGTAATTCGTAGACTGCAAGGCAAGCGTTTCATTGATTGGCAATGGGTGGTTCGTTTACGCTGTGCTGTACTAGTTTGAAATGTTCTGCTTTCTGGATTGCCTTTAACCAAAGTTATTTAGCAAGAAGCTGCAAAAATGTTAAGAAAACGCTGCAATCAGTTTTTCCAAAGACAATATATGCTTGTGGCGACTGCCGCCATCTCTTTGACTATAGCAATTACAGCTAGACCAGCTAAGTCTGCTGTTGTCGCTCTCAGTGATGACAATTCGATAGTTGCGTTTGACCCTGATAAATCAGATAATCCAGCAAATAATGGTCTAATTTTCTGGACTGTTGATGATGTAAATCAATTGTTCCAGAACCAATTCTGGTATCGTATTGGTTCCCAAGGTAGAGAAAATTCGCTCAATACGCTCAATTTGATTCGCCTTGAGCAATCTCAACCAGCTGATAAGCAACTCTCTGTGGCATACGCCGGCACTGGCTTTGAAGTGACACTTGACTTAACTTTGGATGGTGGTGCGCTGGGTAGTGGTAGCTCTAATTTATTTGAAAATATCAGAATTAAAAATACTGGTTCTGAGCAGTTAGACTTCCATCTCTTTAACTACACTGATTTTGACCTGAATGAAAACGGTCAGCAGGACACAATCAAAATAGGTAGTAATAAAGCTCAACAGTTTGATACATTTACCTGGGCAACCGAAGTTATTGATCCCGTAGCAAGTTATTATCAAGTGTCTCCTTTTTCTAAAATCCTAGAGGCCTTGGAAGACGATGCTCCTACTACCTTAAATAATTTTTCTGGGCCATTGACTGGTGAAAATAGTTATGCTTTCCAATGGGATTTTAAGCTTGACCAAGAAAAATCCTTTTCAATTAAAAATTACAAATCTATCAAACCGGTTCCTGAGCCGACAATTATCCCAGGCTTGATAGTCTTTGGTAGTTTAATGTGGCTGTGGCGATCGCGTCAAGCTCTACGCCGATCTACTAATAGCTGATAGTAGCTTGATCTGCTGATCTCATATTTTGTGCCGTGTTTGTAAACGTGTATTAAAAAGTCGCAGTCAGGTTTAGACCATTAGTGTCAACTTCAGCTCAAACACTCAATTTCTCGTCGTTTTAGATCCCCCAACCCCCTTCAAAAGGGGGCATTCGATTCTAATTCCCCCCTTGTCAAGGGGGGTTAGGGGGGATCTCAAATCTAGGTGGTACATCGAAAAACATTAGTGTCAACTTCAGCTTAAACACTCAATTTCTCCTCGTTTTAGATCCCCCAACCCCCTTCAAAAGGGGGCATTCGATTCTAATTCCCCCCTTGTCAAGGGGGGTTAGGGGGGATCTCAAATCTAGGTGGTACATCGAAAAACTTTGAAATGCCTATCAGAGGAGGCTTTCACGTTAAGTTGACACCAATGGGCTTAGACTGACTGCTACTTTTGGGTTTCCCACTTTCCGCGAGGTTATATGAAATTTTCTACTTTAACAGATCTGCTGCATTATCGGTCTTTAAATCAACATAATAAAAAAAATTATACTTATCTCCAGGATGGTGAAACAGAAGCAGGTAGTTTGACTTATCAAGAATTGGAGTTAAAAGCACGAGCGATCGCAGCTTCTCTCCAGTCTCTAAATGCTACTGGCGAACGAGTATTGTTACTGTATCCACCTGGTCTAGAATCCATTGCTGGTTTCTTTGGGTGTCTGTATGCAGGAGCGATCGCAATTCCCGCTTATCCACCCCGGCCCAATCAGTCGCTTTCTAGACTTCAGGCGATCGTTACAGATAGCCAAGCAAAAGTAGCCCTCACCACCACACCCTTATTAGCATACTTAGAAGGTCGCTTTGCCGAAAATCCAGAATTGGCAAAGATACACTTACTAGCGACTGATAATATTGCCAGTGACTTAGGAGCAGACTGGCAAAAACCCACAGTGAGCAGCGATCATCTGGCTTTTCTCCAGTACACTTCTGGCTCTACGGGGACACCGAAGGGAGTGATGATTAGTCATGGTAATTTGCTGCACAATTTGGAGATCAGCCATCAAGCAGGTGAGTTTACCTCTGATAGCCACACGGTTACTTGGCTGCCATTCGGTCACAACACAGGGTTGCTAACTGGAGTTATACAGCCTCTTTACAGCGATTTCCCTGTAACGATCATGTCACCGTTGGACTTTTTACAGAAGCCTTGGCGCTGGTTAATGGCAATTACCCGTTACAAAGCAACTCAAAGTCTTGCTCCCAACTTCGCTTATGACCTTGCCTGTTTCCAGACTACTGCTGAACAACGGGCAATGCTTGATTTAAGTAGCTGGGAATTAGCTGTCAGCGGTGCTGAACCTGTGCGTGCAGAAACCTTAGATCGATTTGTCGCTACTTTTGAACCCTATGGCTTTCGTCGAGAGGCGTTTAATCCGGCTTATGGGATGGCTGAAAACGTGGTAGGGATTTCTTTAGGTTTAAAAAAACAGCTACCGATTGTCCATAACATTGAGAAGGCTGCACTAGAGCAAAACCGGGTGGTGGTAGCAGTTGGTGAAAGCGAAAGCACTCAGAAAATTGTTAGCTGCGGTCGCACCTGGTTAGATCAGAAAATACTCATTGTTGACCCTGAATCTTTAACCCCATGTTCAGCCAATCAAGTAGGAGAGATTTGGGTATCAAGTCCGAGTGTGGCTCAAGGCTATTGGCAGCAACCAGAAGCAACAGAGAAAACCTTTCAGGCTTATCTAGCAGATACGGGTGTCGGCCCATTTCTACGTAGTGGCGATTTAGGATTTTTACTGGATGGTGAATTGTTTGTCACAGGTCGTCTTAAAGACTTAATTATTATCCGGGGTCGCAACCATTACCCCCAAGATATTGAATTGACTGTAGAAAAAAGTCACCCAGCCTTGCAACCGAGTTGTGGTGCTGCTTTTTCGGTGGAAGTCGAGAGTGAGGAACAACTAGTCATCACCCAAGAAATCAAGGAGACTGATTTAGAAAAGTTAAATGTAGATCAGGTGGTTAAAGCCATCCGTCAAGCAGTATTGCAGCAGCACGAGTTACAAGTTTATGCTGTGTTACTACTAAATGCTGGCAGTATCCCGAAAACTTCGAGTAACAAAATTCAGCGCCATGCATGTCGGGTGGGATTTCTGGATAACAGCCTTGATGTAGTAGGTCAGTGGTATTTGACGGAAAGTAAGTTGTATCCCTCGCCAGAAGCGGAAATTTCTCACCAACAGGAGTTTGAACAACAGTCGCAAACAACAGAAACTATTCAAGCCTGGTTAGTTCACAAGATTTCCCAGCAGCTCAAAATTAATCCACAAGATATAGATGTTCAAGAACCCTTAACCAGCTATGCGCTAGATTCTGTGCAAGCTGTGAATATTTCAGGTGAGTTGGAAAATTGGCTAGGACGGCGATTTTCTCCGAGTTTGTTATGGGATTATTCCACGATTGAAAAACTTACACAGCATTTAGTTAGTGGGTCTGAGGCGTCTGACTTAGATTCAAGCATGGATTGGAACGCCGAGGTTATACTTGACCCAACAATTTGTCTTGGTAATAGACAGGTTGAACTAGTAACAGAACCCGCTGCTATATTCTTAACTGGCGCAACTGGGTTTTTGGGAGCGTTTTTAATTCAGGAACTTCTAGAGCAGACTCAGGCGGATATTTATTGTCTAGTGCGTTCTGCCAATGAGGAATCAGGCAAGAGGAGGATTCAAAAGAATCTAGAATCTTATGAACTTTGGCATGAAAATTACAGTTCCAGAATTATCCCAGTTTTGGGTGATATATCTCAATCTCAATTGGGTCTTGGAGATGAACAGTTCCAAAAGCTAGCTAGCCAAATTGATACTATTTATCACGGTGCAGCTTTACTAAACTATGTGTTTCCCTACGAACGATTTAAGCCAATTAATGTTTTGGGAACTCAAGAAGTACTAAGATTAGCTAGTCAAGTTAAGGTTAAGCCGGTTCATTACATTTCTAGTGTCGCAGTTTTTGAGTCATCTGCTTATGACCAAAAGGTGGTATTAGAATCTGATCAACTCGCTCATAGTGAGGGGATGTATTTAGGTTACTCCCAGAGTAAATGGGTAGCAGAAAAATTAGTGATGATGGCACGTGACCGAGGGCTTCCAGTTTGCATTTACAGACCTCCTTTTATTTCTGGACATAGTCAAACAGGGGTTTGGAATACGGATGATATTATCTGCCGGATGATTAAAACCTGTATTGAGATGGGTAGTATAGCAGACTTAGACCAAAAGTTAGATTTATCTCCTGTGGATTATGTTAGCCAAGCAATTGTCTATTTATCGAGACAAAAAGAGTCTTTGGGCAAGGCTTTTCACTTGAGCAATCCGCAACCAATTAACTGGAAAAAGTTAGGAGATTTGCTGCGGTCTTTTGGTTATAAAATTGAGCAGCTTTCCTATGAAGATTGGCAAACGCAGTTAGAAAATAATGTGCGATCGCCTGAAAATCCTTTATATCCTCTACTGCCTTTCTTTGTTAAAAGATGGACTGAAAAACAGCTGACCATTACTGAAATATATCAGCAATCTAGAAGAATGCAGATTAGCTGCCAAGAAACACTTGCTGCACTTGCAAATACTGACATTGTATGTCCTCCAATGGAGAGTAATTTGCTGAGTACCTATCTTTCCTACTTTAAACGTAGTGGTTTTTTAACAGTTATCAGTAAACAGTAATCAGTAATCAGTTTTTTTCTGACCACTGTTTACTGTTTACTGTTCACTGTTTTAAGTACACTATCGTTGTAATATTGGGGATTGTGTTGCAAAAACTTATTGTTTGATGAATTTGGGATTTTATACCAATCCCAACAACCGCCATAGGTTTATAACCTATGGCTAATAGCTCAAGTCGTCTTTAGACGACTAGTAAAGCATCTGACGTTTTTTCAATTAGGAGTTTACGGCATGTCACCTGGGACTAGTTTGATAACTGTATTAGCTTTAATTGTTTACTTTGGTATTACAGTAAATGTGTCTAGAACTAGAGTAAAATTTAAGATTCTGGCTCCTCAGATATCAGGCAACCCTTACTTCGAGCGATCGCTGCGTATCCAGCAAAATACTGTAGAGCAACTAATCCTATTTTTGCCTAGCCTCTGGTTATTCTCTTCATTCGTATCCCCAGTCTGGGCAAACGTAATTGGCATAGTTTGGATCATAAGTCGTATTGTATACGCTTTTGGTTACTATCAAGCTCCTGAAAAACGGACTGTTGGTTTTGCAATTAGTGCCTTGATGATTTTAATACTGCTTATAGGTTCTTTAGTGGGGATAATTCTAACCCTAGTGAAAACTGGATTCTAGCGTACTTCTTCTGATCAAAAGATTCCGCCCACTTTCTTGCGGGGCATGTATCAAGTACATCAGTACTGAGTACTTTTTTCGCTCAGCACTTCTTTACTCAGTACTGAGTTGGGTCAACAATCCAGAAAAAACCTTGACCCTTGGCAATACTTCTTAGATGAGCACTCTTCACCTTGGGGAAAGGGAAAATTCAAACATAGACTTCTTTTCCCTTTCCCTTTTAACCGAGAGGTATTGTTAACCTTGTTGATCTTGCGAGTTGCTTAAATCCTGATTAATTTGTCATTTGCCGCCATAAGCTTGTACAATATTTTTTTGGGCGTTCTCCTCCATACAACTTCTCCATAGATTAGTTGCTATGCAGCAGCTCAATAACTGTTGTACTTGGAGATGAGAACATTGGATTAGCTACCGCCAAAAAGCTGGTTCATCAAAGAGATTTGAGAAAACATGCAGCCGATATAGGGTTGTATCACTCATAATTAAGTTGATTGTCCACCAAAACGTTGTATGAGCGAGCTGGAGCGGTACTATAGAGTCTTGGAATTGGAGCCTGGGGCAACACTTGAAGAAGTGAACCAGGCTTATAAAGATTTGGTTTTTGTTTGGCATCCCGATCGCATTCCCAAAGAAAATCTGCGCTTACACCAGAAAGCACTAGACAAGCTCAAAGCAATTAATGAAGCGCGTGATAAATTGCGATCGCAAAAAGTCAAACATCACATTGCGCCTAGCTCACCGCCACCGCAAAAGCAGAAAAAAGCAGAGCAAAGAACTGAGTACAGAACCGAGTACAGAACTGAGCAAAGAACTGAGCAAAGAACCGAGCAAAGAACTGAGCAAAGAACCGAGCAAAGAACTGAGCAAAGAACTGAGCCACCAGCAAAGCGAAACCCAGACTTGAGTGGCAAAGATTACAGTCGAGCCAATTTGAGCAACAAAGACTTATCTGGCAGAAACCTGAGTTATGCCAACTTGAGTGGTGCTAATCTCAGTGATACTTTTATGCACAAAGTCAATCTTAGAGGAGCGGATTTGTCTGAAGCAAATTTGTTTCGAGCAAATTTGCTTTTAGCCGATCTCAGGGAAGCAAATTTGCGTGCTGCTAATTTGATTGGAGCAGATCTAAGTGGGGCCGACTTGCGAGGAGCCGACTTTACAGGAGCGCGGATTCGCTCAGGCGATCGCTTACTGGTTAAACTGATTGGCGCTAACTTGACTGGGGCTATCATGCCTGATGGCTCGATTCATCAGTAGTGGAAAAAGCTAACAAACTTGATTTCCCCAAGCAAACCGAGTTTGTAGTACCTGCAATATGGGAAACTTGGCAATATTCCCTAGAAATCAGATTCAAGATGAGTAGCACAATTTCTGACATTGCAGTCAAAACCATCAACGGCGAGGATAAGCAGCTAAACGAGTACACCGGAAAAGTACTCTTAATTGTGAATGTGGCTTCCTACTGCGGTTATACTTCCCAATATCATGGACTAGAAAAGCTGAACCAAGAGTATAGGCAAGCAGGGTTACGTATTTTGGGGTTTCCCTGCAACGATTTTGGAGCGCAAGAACCAGGAAACAATCAAGAGATTGTAAAATTCTGCACGAGTAACTATGGCGTGACTTTTGAACTGTTTGATAAAGTTCACGCTAAAGGTTCGCAACTACATCCACTTTATGCTCGACTCACCAACGCAGTTGAACCAACGGAGCCTGTTGCTTGGAATTTTGAAAAGTTTTTAGTCAATAAGCAAGGTGAAGTGGTAGCTCGATTTAAAAGTAGTGTTCAGCCATATTCCCCAGAAGTAATTGCCATAATTGAGCAAGAATTAGCAAAATAGATAATAGTCAATAGTCAATATTTAAAAACTCTTATAATATTGACTATTAGTTTTGGATTATTAAGTTTAACTCTACTCAGCTACATAATTAAAACAGTTATCAAAGTTTGAGTTAGAATCTAAATCCCCATCTCAAAGTTCCTGCTTTTAGAAGTGGGTACTCTAACTCTCAACTGAAAGATTGTTAACTGATTGGGTGAAAATATTGATTCCAGAAAGCGTTTAATTTATTTGTGTCTAAATTGTCATGAACATTGCAATCATTGGTTGTGGTTATGTTGGTTATGTGGTTGCTCAATATTGGCAGCAAAATATGGATTTTGTGGTTAGCGCCACGACAACTTCCCCTGAGCGTGTCCCAGCACTACAACCAATTGCCCAACGAGTTATAGTTACCCAAGGTAATGACCGAGATGGTCTAAAATCATTATTGCAAAATCAAGATGTTGTACTTTTGAGTATTGGCGCAAAAGGTGCAGATTCGTATGAAGAAACTTATCTACAAACTGCCAAAACTTTAGTTTCAGTTTTACAGCAAGCTCCCTGCGTTAGACAGTTAATATATACAGGTAGTTATGCAGTTTACGGTGATAGAAATGGTGTGTGGGTAGATGAAGAAACACCACTTGCACCTGCTAATATTAATGCCCAAATTTTGCGTAAAACTGAAGAAGTTTTGTTATCAGCATCTAATGAAAATCTCCGCGTTTGTATATTGCGCTTAGGAGGAATTTATGGCCCTGGTAGAGAATTGGTAAAAATATTTAGTAGATATCCTGGTGCAACCCGTCCTGGTAACGGCGAGGATGTCACAAATTGGATTCATTTAGATGATATTGTTGGTGCAATAGAATTTGCTCGTCGCAACCGCTTACAAGGAGTTTATAATTTAGTGGATGATGCACATCTCACTAGCAGAGAATTACTAGATACTCTGTTTGATAAACACAATTTACCTAAAGTTATATGGGATGCTTCTGTTAAAAGCGATCGTCCGTATAATGTCTGGGTATCTAATCAAAAGATCAAAGATGCCGGATACCAATTTATCCATCCAAAAATAATTTTTTAGCAGATATCAAGAGCTTGGAATTATGCAACCATCTGCTGTAACTAACACATTCATGACAGCATCTCCCACCCAGTTTTACACCTGGCAGAATTATCGCTGTGCTTACGAAGTCCATCAACCAACTAATTCAACGCCTGAAGGTATTCCTTTGCTGTTAATTCATCCGATTGGCGTTGGATTATCACGGCAATTTTGGCGGCGATTTTGCCACGAATGGTATAACACAGGTCATCAAAATCCAATTTACAATCCTGATTTATTGGGATGCGGTGAAAGTGAGATGCCTCATTTGGCTTACACTCCTAGTGATTGGGCAAGACAACTGCAATACTTTTTACAAACAGTAGTACAGAAACCTGTAATTGTGGTAGTGCAAGGTGCTTTATTGCCAGTTGCAATCGAATTAATCCAAAAAGAACCAAATTTAATCGCTGGACTTATACTTGCTGGGCCGCCAGCTTGGGCTGTGATTACCAAAAAATCACCAGAATGGCAGCAAAAACTGCTTTGGAATATTTTAGATTCGCCTTTTGGGAATGCTTTTTATCGCTATGCACGCACGCCAAAGTTTTTAACATCTTTTTCGACTCGCCAACTCTTCGCTTCAGACGATGCTGTCGATGCAGAGTGGTTAAATGCTTTAGTCGCAGGTGCAGAAAATCCTAAGAATCGCCATGCAGTATTTTCTTTTTTAGCAGGATTTTGGCGGCAGAATTATAGTAGCGCGATCGCCTCAATTAGGCAACCAACACTGGTAGTTGTAGGAGAAACAGCATCGAGTATCAGCCAAGAAGGTAAAAAAGAAACACCAGATGAACGTTTAGCTGATTACCTCGCCTGTTTACCTCAAGGTCGTGGGATTAAAATGAATGGGCGCAATGTCCTACCATACGAATCTACCGCTGAATTTGTCGCAGCGATCGCCCCATTTATCAATGAATGCTAACTGATTGACAGTTAGATTAGACCAATCTCCCCATCATGCGTTATTAGTGGATTGGTTACTTCAAAAAGCAAAACTATGTTTTCCAATCGTCAAGGACAAAAAATCCCCAAAGTCACCTTCCGTACTCGTCAAGATAACCAGTGGGTAAATGTGACAACCGATGAACTGTTTGCTGGTAAGACAGTCGCGGTTTTCTCCTTACCAGGCGCTTTTACTCCAACTTGTTCATCAACTCATCTCCCTGGTTACAACGAGTTGGCTAAGGTTTTCAAAGAAAACGGTGTAGACGACATTGTCTGTATTTCTGTCAATGATGCCTTTGTAATGAACGAATGGGCAAAGGATCAAGAGTCAGAAAATGTTAAACTAATACCCGATGGCAATGGTGAATTTACCGAAGGCATGGGAATGCTGGTAGATAAATCAGACTTGGGATTTGGTAAGCGGTCATGGCGCTATTCCATGCTGGTTAAAGATGGCATAGTTGACAAGATGTTCATTGAGCCAGACGAGCCAGGAGATCCCTTTAAAGTTTCCGATGCCGAAACAATGCTCAGATATATAAACCCCGAAGCAGTGAAGCCCGAAGTCGTTTCCCTGTTTGCAAAAGTGGGTTGTCCCTTCTGCGCCCGCGCCAAGGGAATGCTCAAGGAACATGGCATAAACTACGAAGAAATCACCTTGGGTAAGGATATTACCACACGCTCTTTACGAGCAGTTACAGGTGCAACAACAGTTCCTCAAGTATTTATCGATGGCAAATTAATTGGGGGTTCTGAGGCGTTAGAAGCCTACTTTGCAGCTAGGTAGATTTTAAATCAGTCAACAGTAAACAGTAAACAGTTATTAAGGGGTATGGTGGGGGATTTAAAATCGGCTGATAGCGCCTGCCACTAGTCGGCTTTGGGTTATTAGTTTTTAGTTGGAAGTGAGCACCCCCTTAGTGGTTCCCCTTAAACCCAATTATCTTGACTGTTTACTGTTAAATTTAACTTCGGGTGGGCACTGCCCACCCAACTGTGGTTTAGTTCACAATAAGCTGTAACGCATTAAAATTGCACTTGTTCATATTACTCAATAGGAGGCTGTATGAGCCAGACGACATACGAGGGAGTACGCTGGATAACCGCAGACCTAGAACTGTTGCCAGATAACGGCAATCGTTACGAGATTATTGATGGGGAATTATTTGTGACCAGAGCGCCACATTGGAATCATCAAAAAGTTTGTACCAAAATTTTGTCCGTACTGAATATTTGGTCAGAGACAACAGGTTTGGGAGAAACTGTACCCAATCCGGGAATTCTTTTTACAGATACCGATAACGTCATTCCTGATGTGGTTTGGGCAAGTAATCAACGCTTGGCTACCTTGCTAGATGATGCAGGACACTTGACTGGTGCTCCAGAACTGGTAATTGAAGTACTTTCTCCAGGTATCGAAAATGAGCGGCGGGACAGAGAGGCAAAACTCAAGCTTTATTCATCCAGAGGAGTTCAAGAATATTGGATTTTTGATTGGCGTTTACAACAGATTGAAGTCTATCAGCGGCAAAAAGCAGCACTGGTACTGATAGCGACATTATTTGCTAGTGATGAACTTAACTCACCTTTGTTACCTGGTTTTGTTTGTTTAGTGGGAAGATTGTTTGTCTAAGTATGAAAGCAATGTTTCCAGTAAATTAATTGAGAAGTCTCTCGAACACTAGTTACTTGAATAGACTGTATACAGCAGCAATTTGATCGCCTGATACTTCTTGCGGCTTTTTTTCGTGTCCATCACGTATGTACAATTTATTTTTATACCATACAGGGTCAGTGCCGGCACTTGATTCTAGCATCTTAATATCTTCTCCTAAATTATTTTCTCCATATCTAGCAATGGCAACATCAATTTCGTCTAACTTATCGACATCACCTTTGCCGTAGTAGTTATTAAACTTTGATTTGCTAGCAGCAAAAGGAGATCCTAATGCAATAGATGATATTATGTCTGCAAGGAATTGTTCATCATCGCTGTCACGAAGATCAGAAACACGCATAATTGCCTGATTACACCAAATTGTATCCTCTGCTCGAACTCCGTAGCCAAGATCAATTGACTTAGCATCTATACTGATAGCAGGCATCTCAGTCAAAGGTAACACTTCTGTTGACACATCACCCCGAATTTCCGAAGCAAGAGATCTTACCAGATTTGAAAATCTACTTGTAACACCTGCTTGTCTTACCTCTTGGGGTGATATTAGCCAATCTTAACCTTATAGAAGCATTCAGCACCTAAACGAGGCAAAAATTACTTATGTATATAATGTATAAATTTTATTAGTAGCTATCGTAAAAACCTAAAGATTACCCGATCATTCTCGAATTACGATCACACAAGCAAAGTTTGAGCGATCGCCTTTTATTAATTCTCTACCTCATAAAATAAAGTACCCACCGTCAAGCTTTTAACTATAACGGTGGGTCTTTTCCAATACTTCTTGGTTAAAGCAAGAAGCGCATTCAAGCGATATCCTTAGTTTTTTTAACTTTTACTCCCCCAGTTCAAGAATTACCTGGGATGAATGTGTCGTCTAGGTGCTAAACCTGGATTAACAATAGCTGCTAAATCCTCTTCAGACAATTTATCAATCTCATTTTGCAGTTCTTCGACAGTAAATTCATAGCCACGCTCTTTAGCAATTTTGACGAAAGCTTCTGGGTTATCTGTGGCTTTGAGTCTTTCCTTTAATGCTTGGTCTTGTTTTACGGCTTTAAAAAGTTGGGCAGCATTTTGCTGTGTCATGACAGTCCATCTCCTGTTTTAAACAATAGATTTGAATGTCGTAATTTGACTCCTGTCGTCTCACCAAATCTAGTAGAGGAGTCCTTAACTAAGGTTATACCCTGAAATGTTAGATCAAGGAGGAAAATGCATTGATATTGACAAAAAAATATAAGTTTAAGCTAGTACAAATAATTTTGGCGAAATTCAGCCCTAACTTTGCAGAGTATTAATACCTTGATCCCCAATACTTGACTCTCAAGCAAATGTCATGCTAACCTCAATCAGACCAATCGGTCTGAAATGTTTTAATGTCTAAAGGCGAAGAAACAAAAACCAAAATTCTCCAACAAGCAGCGGAACTGTTTAACCAACAAGGTTATGCAGGCTCGTCTATGTCAGATATTATGCGTGTCACCGGATTGCAGAAAGGAGGAATTTACAATCACTTCCAAAGCAAAGATGAACTAGCATTACAGGCTTTTGATTTTGCGATCGCTTGTGTTAGTAGACACTATAGATCTGTATTGCGAAGCAAGCGCCATGCAGTTGAGCGTCTTCAAGCAATTATTAGCGTATTTAGTGGTTTTGTAGATAACCCACCAGTTCCGGGAGGCTGTCCACTGCTAAACACTGCTGTTGAGAGTGATGATGCTTACCCGGCATTGCGCGATCGCACTCAACAAGTGATGAACTCTTGGCTGAATCTAATTCGTCGAATTATTGAAACAGGCATTGAAAAGGGTGAAATTCGCCCTGAAGTAAATGCTGATGAAATCGCAACCATCATAACTGCAACTTTAGAAGGAGCGATTATGATGAGCAAACTATACGGAAATTCGATTCACATGCAAAGAGCAGTGAATCATCTAAATCAATACATAGAAAGCCATCTTTAACAGTTATCAGTAAACAGTAATCAGTTTGTTTCTGACCACTGTTTACTGTTTACTCTTTACTGTTCACTGATTTAAATCTGTGGCACAAATCAAAATATCAACTTTTTCAGGAATTTTATATGCTCAAATTCTACTACAATCCCCTTTCGCCCAATGCTCGCCGTGTGTGGATTACTTTACTAGAAAAGGAAATTCCCTTTGAAGCAATCTTGCTTAACTTAGATGGTGATCAGTTGCAACCAGATTTTTTGACAGTTAACCCTTTTCACCACATTCCAGTTGTGGTGGATGACGGTTTTCAAATTGTAGAATCTTTGGCAATTATGGATTATTTAGAAAGCAAATATCCTACACCTGCAATGCTACCTACAGAACCTCAAGCATTAGCAACAGTGCGGATGGTGCAAATGGTGACTGCAAATGAATTATTTCCCCAAGTGATTTCACTAATTTATGAAAATGAAGACTCACCGCAATTTGCACAGGCAAAGCAGAATATAGATAAAGTATTGCAGTTTTTTACACAAGTGCTTGGCGATCGCTCTTTTTTTGGCAGTCAGCAGTTAACCTTGGCTGATATCGTTGCTGGAATAGCCATCCATTCATTACCTCCTTTAGGTTTCCATCTCAGTAATTACTCCAAGCTGAATCAATGGTCTGAGCGCTTGATGCAACGCCCAGTGTGGCAGAAAACCAAATTAAGCGCTGAAGACTTTGAAGCATTTAAGCGGCGAGTCAGAATTTTGGTGAAGTTGCGTAGGCGTGAGATGAACAAAGGAAATCAAGCAAAGTAGCTAAAACCAAGTTGCTTTTCAAAAAGCCACGCCAGATGTCATCTGGGTAAATTTGCTAGAGTGAACACACCAGGATTTTTCAGTCAAATCTCTGATTACGCCAGCAGACGAGGCTACCCATGCTTACAAGTACGCTAATTCTCTCAAATCAACTTCCCACCCTACAATATTCCTCCACCCCAGAGCGTTTCGATGAAACCTGGGAAGCCCCTCTGGCTACCCTCCTGGGACTAGGACGCGCCGCTGGCGCTGACTTCATCGAATTATTCTTAGAGCGTCGCAACTACATCAGTTGTCTTGCAGAAGACGACGCCATCACTAGTATTTCACCAAGTTTAGCTACAGGTGCAGGCGTCAGAGTCTTTCGCGGCAAAGCCGACTGCTACGTTAGCACCAATGACCTTTCATTTTCCGGTTTGAAAGCAGCCTTAGAAAAAGGTCTTTCTATCCTGGGATTACAACTACCCGCTCCCAACGCTTTCATCCCAGAAATCAACCTGGAATTATTGAGAGACTACGCCACCAAAAGAGGTAAAGATGGATGGCTGACGCTGTGTAGCTCCATCCGAGAAATGGGAGAAGTCCTTCTTGATGGTACTGCCCAGCTAAAGCGAAAAGCTAGTCACGTCCAATCGCGCCGCGCTACCTATTTCCGAGATTGGCAAGAAGTTTTAGTCGCCGCCAGCGATGGTACTTTTGCTCGTGATATTCGCCTCACCCAGTCAGTAGGATTTAACCTCCTGTCTGCTGATGGTGCTAATCGCTCCTCCATCGGTGAACGTGCTGGTAACACTAGCGATGCTAACTTCTTAAGAACTTGGGATTATCAACAAGCCGCCGAGCAAATAGCCGAATCTGCTGGGAAAATGCTCTATGCAGATTACGTGGAATCAGGCACTTACCCCATCATTATGGCGAATCACTTTGGCGGCGTCATCTTCCACGAAGCCTGTGGACACTTGCTAGAAACCACTCAAATTGAACGCAACACCACTCCCTTTGCTGACAAAAAAGGCGAAAAAATTGCCCACGAAAGTTTAACAGCCTGGGATGAAGGGCGTGCTGAAAATGCCTTTGGCACAATTGACATGGATGATGAAGGTATGCCTGCTCAAAGAACCCTATTAATTGAAAAAGGTGTTCTCAAAAACTTTTTAGCAGATAGAGCAGGTTCCTCACGCACCGGACACCCTAGGACGGGAAGTGGACGCCGCCAGAATTACACCTATGCCGCTGCTAGCCGGATGCGTAATACCTATATTGATTCTGGTGAATATAGCATTGAAGATTTATTTGCCTCTATTGATAAAGGCATTTACTGCAAAAAGATGGGCGGCGGTAGTGTTGGCGCAACAGGCCAATTTAACTTTAGTGTCGATGAAGCTTATTTAATTGAAAATGGCAAAATCACCAAACCACTAAAGGGAGCCATCCTTATCGGTGAAGCCAAGGAAATTATGAACAAAATTTCCATGTGTTCTCAAGATTTGGAAATCGCACCAGGTTTTTGTGGCTCCGTCAGTGGCAGTATTTACACCACAGTAGGACAACCCCACATCAAAGTTGATTCGATTACCGTAGGTGGACGCTAGAGAATTTTAGATTTTGGATTTTGGATTTTGGATTGTGAATGAACAGCAGTTTAAAACTAGAACAAAGCAGCTTGCATTGTGAGTTATTCGTCTAGTTGAGGTGCTGCCACCAACTAAAACTGCTGATGTCATTGGCAAGCAGCTGTTGCGTTCGGCTACTTCTGTGGGTGCTAATTATCGAGCAGCTTGTAGATCTAAATCAACAGCTGATTTGATTGCTAAACTCGGCATCGTGGAAGAAGAAGCGGATGAAACGCTTTATTAGTTAGAGCTTCTTGTTGAATCAGGATTAATGACAGCAGAAAAACTAAAAAGCCTAATGCAAGAAACTACCGAAATTCTTGCCATGACCGTGGCGTCAATCAAAACACTACGAGAAAAATACAATTTCCAAAATCCAAAATCCAAAACCTAACATCTAAAATTTACTCGTTTTCAATCCAAAATCTAAAATCTAAAATCTCAAATTGAGTATGCCAAATATCAACGAAATAGCAAGTTATGCCAAGGATAATGCTAATAAACTTGGCATCAAAAAATTCGACATTTATGGCTCAACAGTGGACGAAACTAGTGTACAAGTAGACCAAGGTGAGCCAAAACAAGTCAAAGCCTCAAATCGTTCTGGTGTCACTGTCCGTGTCTGGAATGAAGACAATACAATGGGAGTCACCAGCACCACAGATGTAGATCCCAATGGATTGGAATTAGCTTTAAAAACTGCCTACGAAGCCAGTTTCTTTGGTGTTAAGGAAAATGTCCCTGATTTTAGTCCAGAGGCTACTATTCCAATTGCCAATAAAGCTGAAGACAAAGCACCCCAAGCACCTGTTGCTGAACTGATTGAAAAACTGCTGGTTGCTGAAAAAGAATTATTGGCAGTTCATCCAGCAATTAAAGGTGTGCCTTATAACGGTTTGGCGCAAAGAGATATTGATAGGTTCTATCTCAATAGCGACGGTGCAGCAAGAATTGAATCTCACTCTTTAGCATCGGTTTATCTTTATAGCAAAACTGAGGAAGAAGGAAAAAAACCGCGTAGTGCAGGCGCTTTTAGAATCAACCGGAGTTTAAATAATTTAGACATTAATGGTTGTATTAAAGAGACTGCTGATAAAACTATCAGTCACTTGAACTATGAAAAAATCAAGACTGGTAAATATAGAGTTGTTTTCTCAGCGGAAGCTTTCTTAAGTCTGTTGGGTGGTTTTTCTAACTTGTTCAATGCTCAAAGTATTCTGGACAACCAAAGCCTATCTACTCCCGATGATTTAGGTAAGCAAATTGCTTCACCTCTGCTTTCGGTTTATGATGATGCATTGCATCCAGCTAATGTAGGCGCAGAAACTTTTGATGGTGAAGGAACTCCCACTCGTCAGATTTCCTTGATTGAAAGTGGAGTTTTAACAGGCTTTCTTCACAGTGCTGGAACTGCTAAAAGGATGAATGCTCAGCCAACAGGTAATGCAAGTATTGGCGCAAAAGTCAATGTTAGTCCCAATTTTTATCATGTTTTCTCAGCAGCAACTCCTGAACAGGAATTTAGTCTAGAAACTTCTGAGAATGTGATTTTTATCGATGATTTACAAGCTCTCCATGCTGGAGTTAAGTCTTTACAAGGCTCGTTTTCTTTGCCGTTTGATGGGTGGCTAGTCAACAAGGGTGTTAAAACAAGTATTGAGTCAGCAACAGTTGCGGGCGATTTCTTGGAACTCTTGAAGTCAATTATTTATATCGAGAAAGAAGCGGAATTAACTCCAGGAGGCGTTTGTCCAAAAATCTGGGTGGATGAACTATCCATTACTGGAGAGTAAAACCTCGGAGTTAGGAGTTAGTGGTTAGGAGTTTTCATTTTAAAACTGATAACTCTTAACTTATAACTCTCATTCTTCTCCTCCGATACCAAGATTAATGTCAAAGCCGTCAGCACCATTTAGATTAGTGCCAATCATCACAGCGCCATCTACTTGAGCATTATGCAGATTAGCATCACTTAAGTTGGCGTTAGTCAGATTAGCGTTCTCAAAGGTAGTACCACTAGCAAAAGTGTCTGTAAGGTTAGCAGACTTCAAATTTGCACCAGTTAAATCTGCACCTTCTAAGTTAGCGCCTTCAAGATTAGCACCCTGTAAATTTGCCTTTCTCAAATCAACGCCTATTAAGTGAGCACCTTTCAGGTTAACGCCTGTTAAATCGCATCCGAAACATTCTCTAGTTTCTAGTAAGCGCCGGAGGGGGGTGGTGTTTTCAGCTTTTACGGGAATGGGAGCTGTTAGAGCTACTGTGCTGAGTAATGCTGCTGCTGTAAGAAATATCGCTTTCATATGTACCTCCATCACTTCTAGAAGTTGTTGAATAACTAGCTTCTACAGTACCTATTCTCTCAAATCTCAGAATCCTGTCCTCATGCGAGCGGAGTAATTTAAATTATCTATGAGACTACGTATTGTTTGTTTAGTTAGTCCGATAGGACTAAAATCAGCTCTGCATAAGAAAGCCTTTTAGGTTGAATAAAAAATTTAAATTAAAATTTCAAACTTAATTCTGTTGTGCGATATGCCAAAATCCTGTATGTATCTGGGCAAAATCAAACCTGGATGCATATCAAAAACTTGAAACTACGAACTCGCAGGATAATACCAATTCACGAAAATCTTGATACATATAGATTTTTTGTAGGGGCACGGCATTGCCGTGCCCCTACCTGACAATGCCAAAAAGTTTAATGTTAGGATGCGTTAGGCGATCGCTAATATACTATACCTCTTGTAAATATCTTTAAGAGCAAAGCCGGAGTCTCCAGCTTTACTCTTGAGAGGCATAAAGCAAATTCAGAACTTACGCACTCAGATCCCCCAACCCCCTTAAAAAGGGTGGAATTTATAAAGCCCCCTTTTTAAGGGGGGAACCGGAATCAAAGTCCCCCTTTTTAAGGGGAGCCACTGTGTTGGGGAGACAGCGCCGTGGGCGGGTTTCCCGACTTGAGGCGACTGTCGTCGGGTTTCCCGACTTGTAGCAAGTGGCGTGGATTTAGGGGGATCTACAAGTCTCGAATACAACACCAAAAAGTTTTCAGATATCCTCTAACTTCTCCCAACGCGAAGAAGCGTCTACCAGAGAAGAGGAGACGCAATCATGCGAACGGGGTTTCTCAACCTAGGAAACTTTTCATGACAGATAAATTTGTACTTTAGTCGGTTAGGAAACGCTATATTACTGCAATTTTTTATCTAAATTTTGACGAATATTTATTATGTAAAAGTACCCATCTTTGAATAAACAGTTATTTGATATAGCTTTAATTTCAAGATACAATAAATTTTTATATATTATGTCTATATTATCGAACACGGTTACTTCACTTAAAGTATTAACGTTGATAAACTTTTGGTTGATTAAACGTGCAGATGTTGATAAGTTATCTATCGCCAAAAGCTTAATTTGAAATGCTCCTTTTAAATATAACCTTATATTTATACGTTTTATGTTAATACAATTCTTCCACTTCTGGACTGAAAAAACATTAAAATAAGTATCAAATCTAATGCTTCCACCTTTTTTGAGTTCAACAATATTTTGTTTGTAATTAAGCACGGAATTATAGTTCAATTTTAAAAATAGTTTTTCTACACTACTATAAATATCTGAATTGGGCAAGATAATATTTTGCAGTATAATAGTAGCTGGAATGTGTTGATTATCAACTATTGATTTTGCCAAAACATCTAACATTATAACTTCAGTAGAAAATTTTAAAGGTTGAAAATATATGACTTAGCTCAAAAATTTAACTCGTTGGACTTTTGAACTCGTCTGTCTAAAGAGTGATTAATTTGGCTCAGGAAAGCTTGTTTAGGTAAAATAGATTACATTTAATTAATTGTGAGCGGCTGTGTTTAAAATAGTTAAGTGAAGCTTGCTTATTGTTGGTTTTAAATTATTATCTCGATTGTGGTAGTGAAGTGTACGATCGCACAGTCGGCTCATAACTATTGCCATTTTGGCTCTTGACTATATTTTTTGTAAAATGCGATCGCTATTCTGAGTTAGTATTGATTAATCAAAAATCGGCGTCATTCTAGGAATCAAAATGACGCCGATTTTTTAGTGTACAAAAAATAAAGATGCACTTTTTGGCACACCCCTCATTACAGTAAAAAGTGTTTTGCTTTACATATCTTTCCGAATTTTTTACAAGACTGATGTAATCCTGTTCTACATTAGCCAATTAGCCAGAATGGTGATTGCTATTCAGTTTGAGCATTTTGAATTGCTTAAGCCTTGGATGTCGGTTTCAAAAATAGCCACGCTACAAAGAATGTCGCCGCTGTAAATAGTTGCGTTAAATCCAAAGCAGATAGATAGCCATCGGCAAATGAAGCAATACTGCGGTCAGTAATGCCAAATACCCAAGATGAAAGGCCAAACAGCCAAATCCCATTCTTGAGATTTCCGACAAATTCCTTAGATTCTGATGGTTCTTGGTCGTTCATAATCTTCTGCTCCGTTCGTGAAGAATCTGGTGATTGATTAGTAAAAACTTTTTTGACTCCTGACGCTGAATTTACTTTATATTAATAAATATTTCAGGTACTTGACTTCCCTACCTGTAGGTACATCTCCTAATCTTGACATTCCTTCTTTGGTTAAGTCACCTTGGATGCACTGCAATGGCTTGAGTTGTGAGCTTCTTAGCCTAGAATTTGAATACTTTCATTACTAAATCATTAAAAAACCATATAAACATTTATGGATATATGACAAAAAATACTCCATAAGGCAGATGTATTTTCATGGCAGCCCAAGAAAAAGAAGAACGTGCCTATGACTATTGGCTAAAGGATGCGTATCAGGTATTTATAAAAAGGCGTCGGGAAAACCTATTCCTTCTCGGTAGGTGATGAAAGATGCCCCAACGCCGTTAACAGTCAACAGTTAACAGTCAACAGTCAACAGTCTTTCGTGTTATCCCATTCCCTTTTAAGGGTGGGATGAGCTTAAATGCTTAAAATTTCAGACTTCATTCTTTAGATACTCATGACTCAGTTGCAAAATTTACTTAAATATAAAGAAGGGCAATAGTTGATAAACTTAGTTAATGACCGCAATTCATCTCCAAAATCTAGTTAATACACAGCAGTGCCAAGAAAGCACTCTGCCCCATTTAGGGCTAGTTTGCATCACCGTTGATAAAAAGGTGCGCTTTCGGACAATGACGCGTACACGCTACTTAAAACTCTCTCTAAGTGAGCGTGAAAGTACGCTAAGAGAACTATATGGACATAACTTACAGCGTTTGCATGATGCTCTCTCCTTTTGTCAGGAGAACGGGATTCGGCTGTATCGTATCTCCTCTGGTTTGTTTCCTCTGAGTGACATGGAAGACGAAATCGGCGCAAATATTTTAGAGGAAATGAGCGCTAACTTAAGCGAAATTGGTCAGCAAGCTCAAGCATTGGGCATTAGAATGGTGCTGCACCCAGACCAATATGTAGTGTTGAGTTCTGATTCTGCCGAAGTGGTACAAGCAAGTATCAAAATTTTAGAACGACATGCCCGCACATTTGACTTACTGAGTTTACCGCGATCGCCTTGGTCGTTGATGAATATTCATGGTGGCAAATCTCAACGCACCGAACAACTAGTAAGAGTAATTTCAGAATTACCAGAAGCAATTAAAAGCCGCTTAACTTTAGAGAATGATGAATACGCTTACAGTGCCAGCGAAATTTTAGCAGTGTGTCAGCAAGCTGGCATACCGATGGTATTCGATGCCCATCACCATATTTGCCACGAAAACTTAGACAGCTACGATCATCCGAGTGTAGCAGAAATGTTTTATGCAGCGCGAGAAACTTGGGCGAATCCAGATTGGCAGTTAGTGCATATTTCGAACGGCGAAATAGCTTTCAACGACAGAAAACACAGTGATTTGATTACTGCTATGCCTAATGTCTACCATGAAGCACCGTGGATAGAAGTCGAAGCCAAACACAAAGAAGAAGCGATCGCCCATTTGCGCTCTTGGTGGCTTATATAGAATAATCACAATTGGCACTCTCCACCCTAGTGTTTGTATCTTGGCGCGAAATCATCAATAATATATGGCGATCGCAATCGATTTTGGTACTAGCAACACAGTCATTACTCGTTGGAATCCCGTAACCCAGCAGCCAGAAACCCTAAACCTACCTGGGTTATCAATTCAACAAAGTTTAAATCCGCCATTGATTCCTAGCCTAGTTTATGTTGAAGAAGCAACACAGGGTAAAATCTTGGTAGGGCAACAAGTACGCGATCGCGGTTTTGACCTCAAAGGCGAAGCCCGATTTTTCCGCAGCTTCAAACGGGGAATCGGAGCAGATATCCAAGGTTTCTTACCTGAACTAGATGGACAAATCATCACCTTTGAACAGGTAGGGCAATGGTTTCTCACTAAGATAATCGAACAACTAGTACCCCTGCAAGGTGGGTTAGATTCTCTAGTTTTAACAGTTCCCGTAGACAGCTTTGAAGCTTATCGTCATTGGTTGGGCAAAGTTTGTCAATCTCTCCCCGTCGAACAAGTGCGGATGCTCGATGAACCCACAGCCGCAGCTTTGGGTTATGGCTTAGCAGATCAAGAAATTCTTTTAGTAATTGACTTTGGCGGCGGTACTTTGGATTTATCCCTTGTACAGTTGGCTCAAGGTGTGCAAGCAAGCACAAAACCCCTAGGATTTATTCTCAAGTGGGGTAATAAATCCTTAGCTGAAGACTCCAAGCAAAAGGTAAAAACTGCCCGCGTACTAGCGAAAGCAGGGCAAAATTTAGGTGGTACTGATATTGATAATTGGTTAGTAGATTACTTTGCCAAAACTCAAGGATTGGCGGTAAGTCCGCTGACAATGCGACTAGCAGAAAAGGTAAAAATTCAACTATCAACTCAAAACCAAGCCAGTGAAGTTTATTTTGACGATGAGACATTTGAAAGCTACGAACTAGAACTAAACCGCGATACCTTAGAAAATATTCTCAAAGAACATGCATTTTTTGAGTTACTAGATGAGTCGATGACGACACTATTGCAGCAAGCAAGACGCCAGGGAATAGAACTTGCAGATATTAATGCAGTGTTGTTAGTTGGTGGGACTGTGCAATTACCAGCAGTGCAGACATGGGTAAAACAGTATTTTGAGCCAGAGAAAATTCGTTGCGAACGTCCTTTTGAAGCGATCGCCCAAGGTGCATTACAGTTAGCTCAAGGCATAGAAATTAAAGACTTTCTCTACCATAGTTACGGTGTTCGCTACTGGGATCGTCGTAAAGGACTCCACAAATGGCATCCGATTATTAAAGCTGGACAAGCATACCCAATGAGCCAGCCAATGGAATTAGTTTTAGGCGCATCTTTGGAAAATCAACCCAGTATCGAATTAATTATGGGAGAATTGGGAGCAGATACAGGTAACACCGAAGTTTATTTTGATGGCGATCGCTTAATTACTCGCCGTTCTGACAATGGTGAAACCATCGTCAAGCCCCTAAACGATCAAGAAGGTGCTAGAACAATAGCCCAACTTACACCAACTGGATATCCAGGAAGCGATCGCATTAAAATCCTCTTTCAAGTTGATGAACAACGCTTTTTGCGAATTACCGTCGAGGACTTATTGACAAATAACACACTATTAGAAAATCAACTTGTAGCACAGTTGAGTTAGATCCGTTTCCCTCCTGTCTCCTCCCTCCTCCCTCCCCTACGGTGTACACACAAGTCTTCTAGAGTTGTCCCACAGGCTTTTGATCCCCCCAACCCCCCTTAAAAAGGGGGGCAAAAACCTCTCAAAGTCCTCCTTTTTAAGGAGGATTTAGGAGGATCTACAACGATTTTGGTTTTGTACAGAGATGTGTGTACACTGTAGCCTTGCAAAGGGGGGCAAAAACCTCTCAAAGTCCTCCTTTTTAAGGAGGATTTAGGAGGATCTACAACGATTTTAGTTTTGTACAGAGATGTGTGTACACCGTAGCCTCCCTCCCCTACTCCTCACTCCAAGTTCGCAACTGCAAATACACTAGTACCGTCGTCACTGCTAACAGCACTGTCGCCCCTGCTGCTGCATAGCCAAAATCAAATTGACCAAAAGCTTCTTGGTAAATGTAGTAAACCAGTAAATTAGTCGAATTCAGGGGGCCGCCGCCAGTAATCACATAAACTTGCTCAAAACTCCGCAATGTAAAAATCGCAGTGGTGACAATTGCAAATATGATAGTCGATCGCAATCCGGGCAGGGTAATATGCCAGAATTGTTGCCAAGCATTTGCTCCATCCAAATCTGCTGCTTCATAACGACTGGGGGGAATTGTTTGCAACCCCGCTAAAAACACCACCATATTGAAACCCAGTTGTTTCCAAATGCTTAATAATATCAGTACTGGCATGGCCCAAAATGTGTCTCCTAGCCAGGATATTGCCGGAAGGCCAAAAAGAGCTAAAAGTCCGTTAACCGGCCCTGATGTTTGAAACAGCCAGCGAAATCCCAAACCAGCCGCCACAAGCGAAATAATTGAAGGTAAAAAATAGGTACTTCGCAATATTCCCCGCAAGGCTAGGGAGCGATTTAGTAGCACTGCTAGTCCCAAGGGAATAACTAAGCTGGGAATGACGGTGGCAACTGTAAAATAAAAGGTGTTACCCAGAACTTGCCAGAAATCGGGGTTGAGTAGCAAGCGCCAGTAGTTTTTTATGCCTATCCAATAAGTACCTGATGAGGTGAAACTACCAGCGGTGAAACTAAGGTAAAACAAATAGGCGATCGGCCAAATAATAAAGACGCCTAGTAAAATTAGTGCTGGTGTGAGAAAAATCCAGGCTGCTACAGTATCATTATCCAGCAGTTGTATAGGCGATCGTTGGGTTGTTTTCATGGCGATGGTAGGGACTCGGGATTGGGGACTAATCTCGTTTTGATCAGTGTCGGATTCATCTTTACAAAAGTACTGTTAAGATCCTGTCAATCTAATGACTATTACGCAAATGCTTAAATTCGCCTACTCTAGTAAACTCCAAATCGCTAGCAAATTATTTAGCTTTAGCGTATTTATAGTACTACTGATGAAACTCGAACCGACTGTGTTAGCTCAGCCTGCCACAGCACCAACGCCAACGCCATCTCAACCAGCTAAGCAGACAAACCCTATTGTCCAAAAATTGTCGGGGCAATGGCAAACTCAAGAATCTTCATCGCTTCAAAGACTAACCTTCATTTTCACACCAGAAGGTAAATTATTTATCTTATTGCCCAATCCTAATACTTCTGTTGCCGCCGAAGTTAAATATCGCATCAACCCGACGCCACAACCTATGCATCTAGATGTCACAATTCCCAGTAATCAGCAACCAGTATTGACAATTTTTGAATTTACTGCTGATGGTCAGATGCGACTGCAATTAGATGAAACCAATCCGGGAAAACCCAGACCCACAGCTTTTTCTCCAAAGGCATCGCTATTCAAAAAAGTTTCTGATGCTACTACATTGCCTGATAATGTCCAACTTATCGACCCAAAAGCAGGAAATCAAGCAACCAATCAGCCAGAAGTTGAAGCTAAACAAATTATTGGTACTATCAACCGCGGACAACAGGCTCACTATCTGGAATACCAAAAGTTTAGTACAACTATTGAGCAACTAGGTCTTGATATTAAGCCAGAAACAGAGAATTATCGTTATCGAATAGTATCCCAAGACAAGCAAACCCAAAGTGTAATCAGCACAGCAGTTGCCAAAAAACCTGAATTAAGAAGCTATACGGGCATTACATTTGTCAGAAAAATTAAAGGTGATCTTACAAGTACTGCTATTTGTGAAACTGATAAACCCTCAACTAAACCGCCACTTCCGCCAACGCTTCCTTCTAATAATTTTCAGCAAGTTAAATGTCCATTAGGCTCGCATTTATTAGTAAGATAGAAGTTTTATGAGTGATAATTCCCCAGTCAAGGCTGATGCTGCTTGCCTGATTTCTCCCAACATCTCTAGTAACGAATTTACACAAAGCGCTCCTTTGAAACTAGGAATTATGGCTTCTGGGAATGGCAGCAATTTTGAGGTGGTTGCTCAAGCTATCCAAGACGGACAGTTAAACGCTCAAATTCAAGTTTTGATTTATAATAATCCCTCAGCTAAAGCAGCGGTAAGGGCAGCAAATAGAGGTGTTGAGGCTGTTTTATTGAATCACCGCAACTACAAAAACCGGGAAGAGTTTGACGAGCAAATTGTGCAGACGTTGCAGAAATACGATGTTGAATGGGTGATTATGGCCGGCTGGATGCGACTAGTTACAGAAGTATTAATCGATGCCTTTCCCAACAAGATTATTAATATCCACCCTAGTTTGTTGCCAAGTTTTAAAGGAGTCCATGCTGTCGAACAAGCTTTGGCATCTGGGGTAAAAATTACTGGCTGTACAGCGCATATAGCTTGTTTAGAAGTGGACAGTGGCCCAATATTAATGCAAGCAGCAGTGCCAGTATTAGCGGATGACACCCCAGAAACACTCCACGCCAGGATTCAAATTCAGGAACATCGAATTTTACCACAGGCGATCGCGCTAGCAGCTTACTCGTCAAAAACCGCATTTGATAAAGCGTAAAAATACATAACCCATACAAAAACTCATCCTTTGATAAGCACACAAGAAGCTGTAGTTAATACAACTTCTTCTGTGCTTATAGATGTTGAAGCTGTAGTTACAAATGCTCGTAACTTGATAACTAAAACTAAAGCTATATTCAATAGAATTAATTATTTACTTATAAATATTCCTTAAATCATAAGCAAACTATGATTTTTATTAACTGAAACTTCTTTTTAAGTTATCAATGAACAAATTTTAGTTAACACAGCTTCTTCTGTAGTTATAAATGCTTCTTCTGTAGTTAACACAGCTAAAATTACTTCCCACTTCGCAGATTCCCGACTTCTTCAATAAGTCGGGAATCTAAGTCGGGGGAATTTACTAGTAACTATCTAACACAAAATACAATTATTTGTGGATTTTGCTGAGCCAAAATATAGTTGCAGCGGGGCATATTAATTTTAGAAACCTCACAAGGAAGTAAATCTATGCCTCAGAGAAAACGCGCATCCCGCATTCTAGAAAATGCTGAGTTAAGATTCGCTGGACTCAGAGCAATAAATACTAATCTGGATCTTGGAGATGCTTACAACTTAACAAACCTAACACAATTAATTGAACAGGTACGCACCAAGTTAGAAGGCTATAACACTATTCTCAGCATGGCCGACTCTTCCAAATTAGAACTTGAAGAGTTAGAACAAATGTTGAGCACGTTCTCTGAGAAGATGCTCATGGGGATTGCTTTTAAATACGGCAAAGATAGCCGCGAATATGAGATGGCTGGTGGAGTTCGCAGAAGTGAGAGTCTCCGTAAAAGCAGAGCGACTCGCTTAAAAACTGCTGCACAGAAAGTATCCAGTCAGAGCACTCAAACCACCTAATTTATTATTTTATGGTTGATAGTGCAATACGGTTCAGATAGACCACAGTAGAGACGTTGCATTGCAACGTCTCTACTGTTTGTCAAATTCTAATTCTTAACTTTTAATTTTCGACAATTGCCACATTTTCCACAGATAGCTGGAAATCCAATTTGTCACAATATGAGCAACAATCGGCACTAATAAGTTACCCGTAATCAAGGCACTATATCCTAGTAGTATCCCAACAATGGATGCCCAAATCACATAAGGCCATTGTTGGGAACCACTAAGGTGTAAGACGCCAAAGCAAAGACTCGATACAATGACAGCTGTATTATCTGAACCTAAAGCTGGCAGTATTACACCTCGAAATAACAATTCTTCACTTAAACCAGGTAGTAACCCTAGCCAAATTAAGTCAGGTAAAGCTAAGGGTTTAAGTACCAGTTCTAAATAATAATCTGCACTTTTACGGTAGAGAGGAAAAAAGCGGTAAGCTAAGCCACTTAACGCAGTAATGATGATCCCCAACCCTACACCTAGCAGCAATTCCCTTTGATCCCATTTCCAGGAAAATAAGGAAAAGTTGCCAAAGTATAACGATAGCTTGGCGACTATCAACAGAATGATTGCAGTCGCTCCCATCGCCCCAAGTACTTGGAAGCGCGTCAGGTATGGAATTTCTGGCTCTTGCTTGTGTTGTTCAACCACGGTTTTTTGGGGGGAATAGGGGAGGGGGGAAGCAGAGGGGCAGAGGGGCAGGGGGGCAGGAGGAGAATATATACTGACTGTTGACTGTTGACTGTTGACTGTTGACTGTTGACTGTTGACTGTTGAGTGTTGACTCATGAATTACGAAGTGGAGCAAAGCGACTTGAACTGAGAGCAGATAGATTAATGCCTGCTTTGTGTGCTACTAATACACCCACTGCCTCTAAATATGAGTTTACCTGTATGGATTTGATCCCCAACGGCTGGGGAGGAACTTGTATTTGAGTTTTATTTTCTTCGACTGTAATTATTTGGCATCGCTTCTGATTTAAACTGAGTAAGGCACTACCACCGCAAGCAGTTGCGGGTACGATCGCAGCATCTACATGATCTACCCAAATATCTTCTTGTGAAGATGCAACTAACCCTTTATTTACTATAAATTGTGGGGCGCGACTCAAGCCGACAAGGACGCTCGGTAAGAAAGTATAGCCTAATTCTTCGGCGGCGGAACGAGGTGATAAATCTGGTTCTGGGGGTACGCTTGCAAGGGCAGGAGAATGGGCGCAAGGTATTTGAAAGGTTCGCACTAGCAGATGGCTAATTACGGCTTCTGCACCCGCCAAGGGATCTACGCCTTTACCTTGGCGGTAGTTTTGTACTGCCTCTTCATCCATATCATCGGGGAAACGGGCAACAACTGCGATCGCTTCTGCCCCCACTTTGTTAACTAAGATTTCAGCTGCCCTTAACAAGCTATCTGGGTTGCCAATTGTTCCCCAACTAGCTCCCGATGGGGCTGTGCGTAATTCTACATTTAGCGGGGCATCAGTAATTACATAATCTGTTACTGACAATCCTAGAGTTGCTCTGGCTGCATCTGCTGCTTGTAAGTGTCGTAGTCGCAATTCTGGCTCAATACCTTGGTCTAAAAGCAAGCCTACTTTATTGGTATGTACAGGTTTTAATCCCCAGCATCCAGCAGCAAATTTGTCAAGCCCATAACCTTCAACATAAAAAGCATTGGGGAGATTCCAGTACAAACTAGCGCCATTGAGAACATTAGGGTGAGTGATCAGGCGATCGCAAACCTGTGCTATAACTCTGGCAACAGGCAAAGCATCACCAGCATAACCACCAATGGCAGCCCCAACGCCAGTTGGTACAATTAAAATCGCAGTGTATGGACGTTGCATATTAAATCAGTCAACAGTGAACAGTAAACAGTAAACAGTAGATTATTGGTCTTGGAAGACGCAATAAATCGCGCCTCTACATCAGGGTTTTGGGCTTATCTGAACTGTATTGACTGATAACTGATAACTGAACTACTCAGCACTGGCTGTGGTGACAACGGCTTCAACAGTAGCTTTTTGCTGTGCAACTTCCACAGAGGTAATTGCCCAGCGTAGGGGTTCACCTTGTTTTTGTAACTCTGCTTCAATTACTTTTTGTAATTCTGTCGGAGTTTCTTGAAGGTCAATTTCTGCGGTAATAAAATGAGTTGTCATCGTTTTAAATCCTGTTATTTTCTAGTTTCTAGAATAATTGATATCAGGTGCTAATAAATACTTATGTTGTTTATCAGTCTTGATAATATCAGTTATCAATCAAAGCGTGTACTGATAACTGTTTACCGATTATTAGTCTTTACCAAATTGCAACTGATAAACTATTTCTTCTTTTTCTGTCTCAATTTTCAAATCAGAAAGAGGTTTGGCGATACAAAGCAATACGTAACCTTGTTTTTGCAAATCTAGACTAACGCCCATGCCTTCGGTTTGATCTACAGTTCCCTCGGCTATTTGTCCAGCGCAAGTTGTGCAAACACCCGCATGACAGGAACTCGGTAAATCTAAACCAGCGGCATCGGCAACTGATAAGATGGTTTCATCTTCAGGAACTTGCAAAGTATGAATTTTGCCTTGGTGGTGGATTTCCACAGTGTAAGTTTTGGGCATATATAATAGAAGTGTGATGTAATGAGAACTTTCAGCTAAGGCTTCCTTAGATCAGAAGTTCGGTGGACAAACGAATTATATTATCTGATAAATAAGCACACAAACAAGCTAAGAAAGACAAAAAGAGAATTATTTTTAAACAGCTTTATCGACAAAAATAGCTATACAGTTATAATTATAAGTCCTCGCTAGACAAAAAACTTAAAGTAAGGAGGCTCACTTCCTGTGAATTCTACCTGTAAAGATTTGTAAGGTAGAATGCTCCTGAAACTTAGGAAGTGATTAGAAACACTTAAAGAATGTTTGGCTGAATATTTGGAGTTCAGAATGCTGGAATCATATCGTAAACACGTTGCCGAAAGAGCAGCACTGGGAATTCCCCCTTTACCTTTGGATGCAAAGCAAACGTCAGAGTTATGTGAATTACTGAAAAATCCACCAGAGGGTGAAGCAGAAACATTATTACATTTATTGCGCGATCGCGTTCCCCCTGGTGTTGATGCAGCAGCTTACGTCAAAGCTGGGTTTCTCACCGCCATTGCCAAAAAAGAAATTACCAGCCCCTTAATTTCGCGCATAGAAGCGGTGGAATTATTAGGGACAATGATAGGTGGCTATAATGTACAATCTTTAATTGATTTGCTGCAATTCCCCACTGTATCCGTTTCCGACTCTTCCGAAACACCGCTGGTGATGGGGGGACAAGGAAAAGAACCCATCGCTGCATACGCCGCCAACGCTTTAAGCAAAATTTTGTTGGTGTACGACGCCTACCACGATGTTTTAGAATTATCTAAAACTAATCCCTTCGCCAAGCGGGTAATTGACTCTTGGGCAGAAGCCGAGTGGTTTACCCTGCGTCCCACACTACCTGAAGCTATTACCGTCACCGTCTTCAAAGTTCCTGGCGAAACCAACACCGACGATTTATCCCCCGCCCAAAGCGCTACCACACGCCCGGATATTCCCTTACACGCCTTAGTGATGCTAGAGTCACGGCAACCGGGAAGTTTAGCAACAATTGCCGAGTTAAAGAAAAAAGGGCATCCTGTTGCTTACGTGGGTGATGTAGTTGGTACAGGCTCCTCGCGCAAATCTGCCATTAACTCTGTGTTGTGGCACATGGGAAATGATATACCTTTTGTGCCGAACAAACGCGCTGGGGGGTATATTTTAGGTGGTGCGATCGCGCCAATCTTCTTTAACACAGCTGAAGATGCAGGTGCTTTGCCCATTCAATGCGATGTCACCAAACTAGAAACTGGTATGGTGATTACCATCCATCCCTACAAAGGCGAAATCACCACTGTAGAGACGTTGCATGCAACGTCTGGCGAAGTCATCTCTACCTTCACCCTCAAACCCGATACCATTCTTGACGAAGTCCGTGCAGGTGGACGTATCCCCCTACTAATTGGGCGTACCCTCACCGATAAAACTCGCCAAGCACTTGGTTTAGAACCCAGCCCCGTTTTCATCCGTCCCCAGCAACCCTCCGACACAGGTAAAGGTTATACCCAAGCACAGAAAATGGTTGGTAAAGCTTGCGGATTACCTGGTGTCCGTCCCGGTACATCTTGTGAACCCATGATGACCACCGTCGGTTCTCAAGATACCACAGGCCCAATGACCCGCGACGAATTAAAAGAACTCGCTTGTCTTGGCTTTAGTGCAGATTTAGTGATGCAGAGTTTTTGTCACACAGCCGCTTATCCCAAACCAGTTGACATTCAAACTCAGCAAGAACTACCCGACTTCTTCGCCTCCCGTGGCGGTGTCGCCTTGCGTCCTGGTGATGGGATTATTCACTCTTGGCTCAACCGAATGCTGTTACCCGATACTGTCGGAACAGGCGGAGACTCTCACACTCGCTTTCCTTTGGGTATTTCCTTCCCCGCAGGTTCCGGGTTAGTAGCCTTTGCGGGTGCTTTGGGTGTGATGCCTTTAGATATGCCAGAATCCGTATTGGTAAGATTTAAAGGTGAATTGCAACCCGGTATCACCTTACGAGATGTTGTAAATGCCATTCCCTACGTAGCAATTCAAAAAGGTTTGCTGACAGTAGAGAAGCAAAATAAGAAAAACGTCTTCTCTGGAAAGATTCTAGAGATGGAAGGCTTACCAAATTTGAAAGTTGAACAAGCATTTGAGCTTACCGATGCTAGTGCCGAACGCTCCTGTGCAGGTTGTACAATTAAGCTGAGTGTAGAAACAATTGCCGAATATCTGCGTTCTAATGTAGTGCTGCTGAAAAACATGGCAGCCAGAGGTTACAAAGATGCGCGTACCATCCTGCGCCGCGTCGCCAAAATGGAAGAATGGTTAGCTAATCCCGTGCTAATAGAAGCTGATGCAAATGCAGAGTATGCCGAAATTATTGAAATTGATTTGAACGAAATCAAAGAACCAATTGTAGCTGCTCCTAATGATCCTGATAATGTGAAATTATTATCGGAAGTTGCTAATGATGCTGTGCAAGAAGTATTTGTCGGTTCTTGTATGACGAATATTGGTCATTATCGGGCAACAGCTAAAGTTTTAGAAGGTGCAGGTGAAGTAAAAACTCGCTTGTGGATTTGTCCACCAACTCGCATGGATGAACACCAACTTAAAGAAGAAGGTGTGTATGGTATTTTTGATGCTGCAAATGCGCGCACAGAAATGCCAGGATGTAGTTTATGTATGGGTAATCAGGCGCGAGTTGCTGATGGAACAACGGTGTTTTCTACCTCTACCCGCAACTTCAATAATCGCATGGGCAAAGATGCGCGAGTGTATCTTGGTTCAGCTGAATTAGCCGCAGTTTGTGCGCTGTTGGGACGCATTCCCACAGTACAGGAATATATGGATATTGTGGCCAACAAAATTCATCCTTTTGCCGATGATTTGTATCGGTATTTAAACTTTGATCAAATCGTTGGTTTTGAGGATGAAGGGCGCGTGATTTCATTAGAAGACATGCCAAGGCTTGAGGATATTTTGGGTATGCCAGCTAGTACATTGCGCTAATAGTCCAATTTTACTAAGATACCCGACTTCTGTTAGAAGTCGGGTATCTTAGTAAGTCGAGAATCTGAACTCTATTCTAAAGACTTCTTAATATCATCTTTGATGTTTTCAACAGTGTGGCGAACTTGGGATTCGGCTTGCTTAGCTTGACCTTCAGCTTTGTCATTAGGGTTGCCAGTAACTTCGCCTACTATCTCTTGTACCTTGCCTTCAATATTTTTAGCAACAGCTTTTGCTCTATCTTCAATACTCATCTTTAACTCCTATGTTTATTGATTTATTTGGTCAGTCTTGCTTAGTAAGCTATGCAATGTTTATATATTATATTTGTGCAATTTTTAATTCTTCTATCTAGAGTTATTTTTATTGAAAAGTTTTTTGTCCGTTATACATAGTTTTTTAAAACATTAATTCATCTTGGAGAATCTAATAAAGTAGCCAAAAGAGATAAGCCAATGGTTCCATAGCTATATCTTTTGATAAATACCTTTCAGCCTAAAGGTAGACTCTGTAGAGATAATCTACTGATAAATTACCTACTATTGCCAGAAGTCGTTAAATAGTATACATATTTAGATTAATCTTTTAGTATATATCCAAAGAAAAAATTATATAAATAGTATTAGGCTTTAATTATTAACGCTTAGATTAAGTAAAACTTAAGTTTTTAACTGGGAATAGTATGGTCAAATCCCTTATTTGTAAAGCTCTATTTTATGTAAAATTAGAGTAACAAGTTATTAGCTTGATAGTGTAAATAAACTCATTTTTTAACCAGTTTTTTATACAAGTAATAATAGTAGTAAGTTTAGACATTACATCAATACGCGATCGCAATATCTATGTTAATTAAGTATTGCTATCTTTGGATGCTGCAATGGCGCAAGTACACGCCCAGCGTAGGCGATCGCATACTTTAAGACCCTTCTCTAAGTTAAATTGTGTCTTTTCAGATTTGATCTAAACTAATTCCCTCGGAGAAAGTTTTTGCTACAAAATCAGAGTTTCTGCCAGATTTCAAGGGTTATGTTCCGGGATTTGGATCAAGTCGATCTTAGAGATGACCTAATGTGGATTCAAATAATATCTAAAGATTTTTAATATTAGTTCGCTAGATAGAGCATGAATTTTGTAACTTAATTTTAAGATGAAATAGTCAAAAGCGGAGCAAAACCGCATCTTTAGAGAAAACAGGAGACATTTGTTATGGGTAACATAATTGCTTGGTTGGTTTTAGGGTTAATTGCAGGTGCGTTAGCCAAATTCTTTTATCCAGGACAACAAGGTGGCGGTATTTTGTCCACTATTGTATTAGGAATTTTAGGAGCGGTAGTTGGGGGTTATCTAGGACAAGTATTGTTAGGAAGTGGTTCGGCAGCGGCAGCATCCGTAGGCGCTTTATCACTTGGAAGTATTTTATTTGCTGTTCTTGGTGCAATGCTATTGATCTTCCTTTGGGGTTTAGTGACTCGTAGAGCTGTGTAATTTTACGAGACTCAGCTAATATCATCGTAAAACATTGCTAGTCGCAAGAAACAGATAAAATGACATTAGAAAAAGAGCGAAGATCTGTTGGCGTTTTTGCTAAACGTTCAGATGCAGAACTAGCACTTCGGGAACTAAAAGCTGCTAATTTTCCAATGCATAAGGTTTCTGTAATTGCGCGAAACGCACAAGAGCAAAGTGATATTGCTGGTATTCAAGTCAAAGAAAACACTGGCAATATAGCTGAGGAGGGTGCTGCTGCTGGAGCAATTACGGGGGGTGCATTAGGTAGTCTGACTGGCTTACTACTTGGTCTAGGCCTTTTGGCAATTCCTGGAATAGGGCCAATCATGCTAGCTGGAGCCGAAGCAACAGCCATCGCTACGGCTTTAGCTGGTGGTGCGCTCGGTGTAACCGCAGGTAGTTTAACTGGTGCGCTCTTGGGCTTAGGAATTCCTGAAGCCCAAGCACAGGCTTATAGCGACCTAGTATCTAAAGGTTACTATTTAGTGATAGTAACAGGTATAGAAGCAGAGATTCGTCTTGCCAGAAATATGTTCCATTATCGTGGTATTCAAAAATGGGACGTTTATAATATGGTTTTACCTCCAAGTGGTCGATATAAGTACGGAATTGGTGCTTTTTCGACGCGACAAGACGTTGAAAAAGCACTTACTGAACTGAGGGCAGCTGGTTTTCCGATGAGTCACATAACAGTGATTGCTAAAGATATCACCACTCTCACTGGACTTTCTGAAGTATATATCAGCAGTTCCAAAGATAACTTTGTTGCATTACAAATTCCTGACGATTTAGCCAAATACTATGAAAATCAAGTAACCAAGGGTGATTACCTAGTGTTGCTGAATGGTACTGATATTCACATAGCAGCTGCAAAAACCATTTTAGAGAATCATAGAGTTCAAGATTTTTGCATATATAACCAACCCGTTAATGCAACTAAAAACGATTACCAGATTCTTAGTAACAAACGTAACTTCTAAAATCTTAAGGTAACAGGGCTAAAGGTTTTTTCTTTTCCCTTTACCGCTTATTTTTTAACCTTGACTAACAAGTATTTGTGGAGTTTGTTGAACAAGAACAAGATTCCCGACTTCTCTAAGAAGTCGGGAATCTAAGTAAGGAATGTCATCATACTATAGAGAGATAGCGTAAATAATTACCTTAGATAATGTTAAACAGTTTGAAGATTGGAACCAAAATTGGAGCAGGTTTTGCCTTGAGTCTGGCAATTCTGACCACAATTGGTCTAATCTCTTACCAAAGTACCAATGAACTAATTGAAACTTCGCGCCGAGAAAAACATACTTACCAGGTTTTAAATCAGCTAGATAAGGTCAGTTCTCAGTTGATCAATGCTGAAACCGGGCAACGCGGTTTCATCATTACAGGCGAACAGCGCTATCTAGAACCTTACAGCGCTGCGATGAAAAGCTTAGATCAACAAATTAAAGAACTTCAGAAGTTAACAGAAGATAATCCTAATCAACAAAATCGGATTTATAGATTACAGCCATTGATAAACCAGAGGATGGCTGTAATGAAAAATGTCATTGATCTACGGCAAAGGCAAGGCTTAGAATCTGCTCAGCAAGCCATTCTAACAGACAGTGGCAAGCAGTTAATGGATGAGATTCAAAAACTGTTGCAGGCGATGGAAAATGAGGAAAATGTACTGCTGAAACAGCGTTCTGAAAAAGCACAAGTAGCTACCCAGCAAACTATCGCCAGTATTGTTTATGGTATTCCCTCATCTTTTTTAATTTTAGCTTTGATAGGATTCTTACTAAGTCGGCATATCTCAAAACCGCTGAAACAAGTTTCTGATTTGGCGGAAAATATTGCAGATGGGGATTTCTCGGTAAGTTTACCAAACAGCGATCGCCAGGATGAAATTGGCGTATTAACGCGAATTTTCAACCAGATGATTATTAATCTGCAAAACACAACTCAAAAAAATGAGGAGCAAAGGTGGCTCAAATCTAATTTGGCTGAATTTACCCAAACGCTTCAGGGTCAGCGAAATCTAGAAAGTGTGTCTCGCTTGATATTGTCGAATCTTGCACCACTGCTTGGAGCACCGCAAGGCGTTTTTTACATAATGGAATCTGTAGACGACCAGCCTGTGCTGAAGTTGTTGAGTAGCTATGCTTACAAAGAACGCAAAAATGTTGCAAATCAGTTTCATTTGGGTGAAGGGTTGGTGGGACAGTGCGCCCTAGAAAAACAAAGAATTCTTCTAACTCAAGTTCCGAGTGATTATATTCGCATCAGTTCTGGGTTGGGAGAAGCCTTACCGCTCAATATTATTGTGTTGCCTATACTGTTTGAGATGCAGGTAAAAGCTGTTATTGAACTTGCCTCTTTTCAGCCTTTTAGCGAGTTGTATTTAACATTCTTGGAGCAATTTTGTGAAATTTTAGGTGTGTTCTTGAACAATATCGCTGCCAACGTGCAAACTCAGCAACTACTTCAAGAGTCAGTAACTTTAACACAGGAATTGCAAACCCAGCAAGAAGAACTACAGCAAAGCAATCAACGCCTAGAAGAACAAGCACAGGATTTAGAAGAATCAAGATTTCTCTTGAAGCAATCTAACGAAGAATTGCAGCAGTTGAATGAGGAGCTAGAAGAAAAAGCAGAATTATTAGAGGTGCAAAACCGAGAAGTTGCCCGCAAAAATCAGGAAGTTGAACAGGCAAGAAAGTCTTTGGAAGATAAAGCCGAGCAACTGGCATTGTCTTCAAAATATAAATCAGAATTTCTAGCGAATATGTCCCACGAGTTACGGACGCCGCTTAATAGCTTGCTGATTTTAGCACGACTTTTGTCAGACAACTCTGGGGGCAATTTATCAGACAAACAAGTGGAATATAGTCGGACAATCTACTCTGCTGGCACGGATCTGCTGGAGTTGATTAATGATATTTTAGATTTGGCAAAAATCGAGTCAGGTACTCTATCAGTAGATATTTCACGAATATACTTAACAGATTTGCAGAGTTCTCTAGAGCAGACTTTCCGTCAAATTGCTCAGAACAAAGGACTCAGTTTTGCTATTGAATTGGATGATAACTTACCAGATGCAATCTTTAACGACCCTAAACGCCTGCAACAAGTGCTGAAAAACTTGCTATCTAACGCTTTGAAATTCACTGAACAAGGAGGCGTGAAGCTACAAATTAGCATGGATGCAGAAGCGGCACAACTTGATGGCAGCAAACACAGCAGTCCGATGATTGCTTTTGCAGTCAGCGATACGGGTATTGGCATTCCAATCGAGAAGCAGAAGATCATTTTTGAGGCATTTCAGCAAGCAGATGGCACAACTAGCCGCAAGTTTGGGGGAACTGGCTTAGGTTTGTCGATTAGCCGCGAGCTTGCTCAGCTGTTGGGGGGAAGAATTGAACTAGTTAGCCAACCAGGGGAGGGAAGTACCTTTACTCTCTATCTACCGCAGACTTATTCAGAAAATGGGGAAACTACTCACAAGCAAGACAAAAAAGAAGTTTTTTCCTTACAACTTGCAAAATCCCAAATACAGGAAGCTGACCCCCGGACTGCTCTACATCAACCCACAACATCTGAGGTTCCGCTCACAGGAAGCCGACCTTCGGACTTATCTCTATTAGCGAAGCAAATCCCCAATCTGCCTAATGAAGTCGCAGATGATCGGGATACAATTCAAAGCGGCGATCGCATTTTACTTGTAATCGAAGATGACGATAAATTTGCCCGCATCTTACTAGAAATGGCACGTGAACAGGGCTTTAAAGTGCTCGTTGCTTTGCATAGTAAACAAGGCTTAATCCTAGCTCAACAATTTAAGCCCGATGCAATTACGCTGGATATTCACATGCCAGAGATGGACGGTTGGTCGTTACTAGATCGTTTAAAACGCGATCCAGATACCAGGCATATACCAGTACACATCCTTTCTGGTGATGACAGACAGCAACGGGGGTTACAGCTAGGAGCTATTACTTACCTGCAAAAACCCGTTTCTCCAGAAGATTTAACTCAGGTCTTAACTGAAATTAAAGGCTTTATTGAGCGTAAGGTAAAAAATCTTTTAATAATCGAAGATGACCCCGTGCAAGCCCAAAGTATTATCGAATTAATCGGCAATAGCGATGTCCATAGTACGGCAGTGGGTACGGGAGCAGAAGCACTCGCAATTTTGCGCTCAAATCGCTTTGATTGTATCGTCCTGGATCTCGGTTTGCCCGATATGAGCGGGTTTGACCTGATTGAGCAGATTAAGCAAGAATCCAGCCTTTTGAAACTGCCAATTATCATCTACACTGGCAAAGAACTAAATCGGCAAGAAGAAAGCCAACTCAGGGGACTGGCAGAAACAATTATCATTAAGAATGTGCGATCGCCAGAACGATTGTTAGATGAAACTGCCTTATTCTTGCATCGAGTGCAAGCAGATTTACCCCCGCCTAAACGTCAGATATTAGAGCAACTGCGCCAAACCGATCCAGTGCTGGCTAATCGGAAAATTCTGATTGTGGATGATGACCTGCGTAATATTTTTGCCCTGACTAGTTTCTTAGAAAGCTATCAAATGCAAGTGCTATTTGCAGAAAATGGCAGAGATGGCATTGAAATGCTGCAAGCTAATCCTGAGATTAGTATAGTTTTGATGGATGTGATGATGCCAGAAATGGATGGTTACGAAACAACTCGCGCCATCCGCCAGCAACAGATGTTCCGCTCACTGCCAATTATTGCTTTAACTGCCAAAGCTATGCCAGGCGATCGTGAAAAGTGCATCGAAGCTGGAGCCTCTGATTACATTACCAAACCTGTAGATACAGAACAACTGCTTTCATTATTGCGGGTTTGGCTGTATCGATAGTAGAAACGTTGCAATGCAAAGTCTCTACGTGGTCTATCTGTCGCATTGTTTTTGGGATTAATTATTGGGTTATTCTAATTAAGACTTTTTAACCTTTTTGCGTGCTGCGTCGCGCACTTGTTGATTTAGCAAATAGCCAAAGCCGGCTGCTTCTATACGACACACAAACTCTTCGCGGGTATGGGAAAGTGCTTTGGCAGTAGCATCCAGATTCCAATTGTATTGAGCTAGCTTGCTGAGTAAATAAGCACGACGAGTCTGGGCTTCTGAGAGACGATAGATTTTGAGGTACTCTATTTCTCCAGTTTCGCGCGCGATCGCTTCCCCGATATAATTTTCGTGCTTGAGTTGCAAATTAGTCATAAACCGTTGCAGCACAAAAGGCCCAGCCGTATAAACTCTTTGAGAATGCAGTTCACGTTGCAGTAATCCTTCCGCCATGAACCCCTGAAATGATGCCCAATCTGATCGCATTTTGGCGATCGCTCCTCTCAAATCTGCCAAACTATTAATCTTAGACTCATCTACAGATACATCCATTGGTAAGGTCGTATCGTAAAGCAAGCCGTACTGGTAAATCAAGTCACTGTAGAAATCCTCTAGCAAACTAGTGTGCAAAGCCCGATAATCCTCCGGCGTGGGAACCACAAAAGCAGAGGCTAAAGCTTCGGCAACAAATACTAAAACTCCAACTTGTCTACTATGGATCTCAAACACCCGCAAAGCATCTTCCAATCCCGCAATATAACGCCCACTAACAGCAGTTTCATAGCGCGAACCAAGTCCGTGAGATAGGGCATACCGAGAATACTCACTCCAAGCAATATCAGGGCCAGAAAAAAACAGCGACAAAAAACCTTCCATTGCCAAGTGTAGTGGTAAAAACCTGAGTTGATTCGCTGATTCTCGCTTAGCCATGCGATGCATCAACCGCACACTTGCACAACCGCAGTCCAAACGCTTACCATCAGGCTTAACTATCTGTCCGCCAAAGCTGGCGACTGGACTGCCATCATCACTCCAAGACATTACCAGCCCGTGAGGTACATAAGAAAAGTACTTCATACCTGGTTTTGTCATTTCACCTTCTAGGGAAACAACTGTAATATCTTCGTCATAAGAACGGCGCAGCAAGCGCAAGTCACCATGCACTTGACGCCGCAGTAGTGGCACAATACGGACTGCTCCCCGGACTTGGGAAGGTGCAATATCTAATCCTTTCAGGGATATATCTGTTAATAATTTGCTTTTGAGTGCCATATTTAAGAGTTGGGAGATAGGAGATAGAAGTTGGGAGATAGGAGACAGGAGATAGGAGTCAAAAATTAGTGACTTTGCTTATCAAGAGAAACAAGTTTTTGTAATTAAGTCTTTTAAAAGCGCAACTTCCAAGCTCAAAAGCTCAATTGTCGTGCTTAGAGGTGCAACTTTCAAGCTCAAAGGTTCAACCGCCATGCTCAAAGGTTCAACCGCCATGCTCAAAAGCTCAACCGCCATGCTCAAAGGTTCAACCGTCATGCTCAAAGGTTCAACCGTCATGCTCAAAGGTTCAACCGTCATGCCCAGAAGTTTAAACGTCATGCCCAGAGGTTCAACCGTCATGCTCAGAGGTTCAACCGTCATGCCCAGAAGTTCAACCGTCATGCTCAAAGGTTCAACCGTCATGCTCAAAGGTTCAACCGTCATGCTTTAAAAGCTCCCCTTTGCTCCCCTGCCCCCCTGCCCCTCCGCTCCCCTGCCCCCCTGCCCCTCCGCTCCCC
>NZ_VJXY01000088.1 GCF_014831675.1 Komarekiella delphini-convector SJRDD-AB1
TTTTAACTCTTGATATCGCCCGAAATCCCGAACCATTAACGTACATTTCTAGACATTCGGTTTTAATATCTTCTGCATATCCTTTCTGATCATAAGAATCAATAAACTGACGTTTACAATTGACACAGATGTAATGCAAGTTTACCTCGTTGCTTTCCATTCTTCCGAATGTGGGTTGATGCACACCTTGGACATTTCATAGCGATCGCTCTCATTCATATTTCTATTCTGCAACGCCCAAACTTCTTTTCTTCACGCTTACCGCATTTATCGCGGATGCTTTCTCCAAAATCTGGAAAGTCAAAAAATGGTACTTTACCACGAAAACTGTTGCAATCTGGTTTGCAAGCAAAGAGATGATGCAAATCACCACGCATAGGTTCGCGCCTAGTAAACCAGGACTGCGGTACTACGTGTTCACAGTTAAAAGGCATACTTGCTTCTAACAAATCAAGTTGAGCCGCTCTCTGTTTCTCGTTTATAGCTGACTCTGTTGTGATGCTCTCTTGAAACCGTCTAATGAGTTCCTCAATTTGAAACGCCTCTCGAATGAACTCTTCTGGCTCAAACTCGTTTCCAGAGTAAATACTTGGCAGCTTTAAATTTCCCGGTCGCAGGTCAACAAATGGATACAAGTGCGTGCTTGGCTTATACTCTAGCCAAGTAGTATGTGTCCTCTGAAGCAAGTTGCTCAAACTGTTGAAAAGCTTAGTCCGATTTAGAGAGTCAGGCAAATTACTGTAATATTCCTCTCGATTTTGTCTGTCCTGGTCTTCGTTGTAGTATTCTATGCTACGTCCCCGCTCTAATTCTGATAGAGCTGCTTGAAGCTCCGGGTTTTCCTCAAGAGACCTAGCTTGACCATTTACTGACCGATTTCCGTTTGCTGTAATAATTCCATTATCTAATGGTTGGGTTCGATTACTGCTAATCTGCGAATCGTTGATACCATTGGGTAAAGTGGGTTGCCCTAAACGAACACTTACTTGCAAGAGGAGAGTTCAAGCAGCACTACCATCTGGATTAATTGAAGGCTGCTGTGTAGCAGTAAACACAGAAGGAGACTGAACGGAGTTGCTTTCCAGTTGAGATGGTATATTAAATAGCTGCTCCCTCAAACGCTGTTGTGCTAAAGAAAGATTCTGTTGTCGAATATGCCTAACAAGTCGGCTAATACTTACACCTTCATTAGCTATCCAGTCAATCTTGTCCTCTCCTTGTTCAGGTCTCCAAAGAGTTCCATCCTTAGCAAGAATACATCTTTGCCTATCTCGCCTGGGGACACCTGAATGGTGCAGTGCTACTACCTCCCACTGGTCACTAAAGACAGGGGAACCAGATGACCCTGGTGCTGTGTCCGTCTCGTAGTGCAAGAATTTCTCCAACAAGTCAACTATTTAGTTCTCCCGTAACGCCAACTGCTTTGGCTCACCGTTGGGATGCTTGATAATGCCGGCATACTCACCCTTGAGAATTTTGCCCTCTTCCTCAATTAAGGGGAGCAAGCCAAAGGAGCTAAGTGTATCACCATTAACTGCACGCTCTGCAACCGCTACAAGGCTGTAATCAAGAACTCGCTTAGAGGGTGTTTGAAAAGTTTTGAGGGGTCAAATATTATGCTAATCGCCTAACCATAATGCGGAGCATGGCAAGGTAGATAAACGTCTTTGATGTTTGGGGCAATAACTCATAGTCTCTAACCAATCGCCGGCATCCCATCAGCCAACCAAAAGTTCGCTCAACAACCCAACGTTTCTTGAGCAAGACAAAGCCCTTAGTTTCTTGTGGTCGCAGAACTACCTGCACAACCCAACGACAAAAATTCATTACCCACTGCATAAATGGTTCTCCATCAAAGCCACCATTGACCCAGATTGTTGTCAAGCGTGATATCTTCTAGATTGGAATGTTTGACCAGTTTGAGAACTTGTTGCCCCCCAGAGCGTTCACCCACATTCGCTGCTGTGACTAAGACCCGCAACACTAATCCCAAGGTATCGACGCTCAGAAATCGCTTACGTCCTTTGATGTTCTTACCTCCATCAAAGCCTACTGATTGGCTCACCATTGCCGCACTTTTAACGCTTTGACTATCGATTATTGCCTCAGATGGACTTGGATGGCGTTCCATCTCAATACGAATCCACTCTCTGAGATTGTCATGAATTCTCAGCCAAGTACTATCTTTGCGCCAGTTGCGAAAATATGTGTAGACTGTCTGCCAAGGCGGAAAATCCCCAGATAATGCTCGCCATCTCACTCCTTCTACCAAAATATAGAAAATCGCATTTAGAACTGACCACATATCGACTTGACGCTGGCGACCACCGGGTTTGGCTTCTGGAATCAACTCACTGAGAAATTCATATTGTCCACGGGTCAGGTTACTAGGGTAAGCTTTACTCATGTCGCTCTCTCGGTGCTATTTATGATCTATTCACAGCGTATACTGAGAGGGCTTTTTTACAACACACCAGACTTTTCAAACATCCTCTTAAATGGACTCCCTGAAAAACACCAAAACTGCTCTAAATTAATAGCAGCTAATTTACTGCGTTCGCTTCATCTGTGTGGTGATTCTACTCAGAAGCAAGGTTTTTAGCCGATAAGCAAATAAGGATTTGTAAATATGTACAGAATTTCAATTCAAGTTGTCAATGAATGCGGCAGTGTAATTGAAATAGGATGAAAATACAAGTAGAGCAACTGACCGCTAATAAGCTTTTGTGAGCGAAAGAGTGTTTGCCTTGGCAGGATTTGTCATGTCCAGAAGAGGTTGAAGAACTTACAGAGTAAGAAATAGTTAAAGGCATCAAAAGACACTATAGCGGAGGGATAAAACAGTTCAAGTTGTCTGTAAAGGATTTTATTTTTCCTAGTAAAAAATAAGTCAAACTTAAGTCAAACTAATGACTATATATCCTGATTTCAGGCGGTTTTTAGGTTTAAATATTTCAAACATTAATGGATAAGTAATCCCATCTACTAATCCATAAGTATTTACTGATACTATTCCATTCTCTGTCTTGCCTAAGTTTCTGGTATATTGGCGAGTTACATAATCTGTTGCTTTCCCCTTTTTCTTGTCTCCTGTTTCGTCAATACATAAAATTATTTCTCTTTCCCCAATGAGCATTTTTGTTAGCCAAAGCCTTATTTCTCTTAACTTTTTGACATCCCACAGCGCGTCTCTTAAAAAATGATGTGGTGATTGTCCGTCTTTTTACCCTACTATTTTCGCTATCTCTGATAGCGATTTTGTTCAAATCTCTGATAGCATTCCTAAGTGTAAATACTTAAATGCCTCAAAATGTCTTACATCCTCAAATAATGAATAATAGTGTTGACAATAGTTATCTATGAAGGCGACTTTATTTACTGCTTCTCTGCGTGGTATAACCATCCCCGTTACTTAGTGTTTTGATTTCCTTCCTGATTATACTCTCCCCGTAGTAACAAAAGAGGGCTTAAAATTCAAGATTATCTCAACAACCAACTCAAGCAAACCAAGAAATCGTACAACAATTCGTATTATCAACGCTCTACTCAGAGAATCCAACCGCTAACCTAAGAAGGTTTGGCTACAAGACTTGGTATTAGTGTAGAAACTATACGCGAGCAGCGTAATCAGCTGCACCCACCACTTTTTATAGCTTGGTGTAAGGGGTAGAGCGGGGATGGAGTGGGAATTTCATGACAATACGGGGTTATATCATCCTGTAAGTTAGTTTACTGAACTTTTATTAATCTCCTGGACAAAACTATTGGGATTAAGTCTTTTTATATTTTTCATATGTTAAATTTATTAGTTAATATAATTAACTCGTACCTTATTAGGTGATATTGAGCATATTTTAAACAAATCTGATAAAATAATATTCATTTAAACTTTATAATTATTACTATCTAATAGCAGTTGAGCAAATATTTCGTTTTTGGCATGTGCCTTAGGCTTTATTTTATTAAAAGTATTCAGACTTAATTAGTTGATTATATTTTTTTAACAAATTAAATAAGACTTGTTAATTTTAAAATAAAAATCTAAACAAGATATAATTTCCTGATTTATGTCTTTAGTAAAAATCTGATAGTATTGATTTTCACAATGGTTTTCAATAAGAATTGCATTAGTGGCTAAGCTTAACTTAACTGTTAATAAGCTGTTATCCATCTTCTGTCAGAGTGGGAGATAAAATAGAAATGAGAGGCTGAAACCATTTTATCAAATTTATCAAAAGCGTTTTGAGATGAGAACACTGATAATGTCAAAAATATAGTGTCATTTATGGAGTTTTCACTAACATCATTAGTGGCAATGTGGTCGCTAATTTTAACTTATAAAATATAAATTCTGGTAATTTTTTTGCAGATTGATGTTGATTTATACACTATTTCCACAATATTATTAACTATGAAAATTGCTGTGATTGGTGCAAAAGGTTTACCTCCAAAACAGGGAGGTATTGAGCATCATTGTGCGGAACTATATACTCGCATTGCAGCACAGGGTCACGCTGTAGATTTATTTGGCCGATCTTCTTACACAGCAGGTTCCTGGCTTGAGCATTACGATTTTCAGGGTGTTCGAGTTATTTCCCTACCTGGTGGAAATTTAAGAGGGATAGACGCTTTTATTACCTCGGCACTGGGAGCAATCAGCGCCATAGGCAAGAAATATGATATTGTTCATTTCCATGCTCTTGGCCCATCTCTATTTACTTGTTTACCCAAAATTGCCACCTCTGCAAAAGTTGTAGTTACTTGTCATGGGTTAGATTGGCAACGTGCAAAATGGGGTAGTTTTTCTACTCGTTTAATTCAAATGGGAGAGAAAACAGCAGTACGTTTTGCTCATAAACTAATCGTAGTTTCTAATGTACTCCAATCCTACTTTTGGCAAACTTATGGTGTGAGAACAGTTTACATTCCTAACGCTCCTGCTAATTACGGTGAGTCAAACCCAAATTTTACCTACGGGACTCAGCTTAGTCTGCAACGAAAACGCTACATTTTGTTTTTAGGTAGATTGGTACCGGAAAAGCGTCCTGATTTGCTTGTTGAAGCCTTCTGTGACCTGAAACCTCTTGGATGGAAACTTCTTTTGGTTGGAAGTGTCAGCGATACCAAATCCTTCACCGCAAAACTATTAGAGAGAGTTGCAAAAAATCGAGATATTGTCTTGGCAGGCGAACTTCAAGGAACTCGTCTTTGGGAAATTGTACGAGGAGCAGGGTTATTTGTTTTACCCTCTGATGTAGAGGGACTACCTCTAGCAATGCTAGAAGCTATGCGAGAAGGTATACCAGTGTTGGCAAGTGACATCCCGCCCCATAAACAATTAATTAATGACGAACAGGGAATGTTTTTTGAAACTGGAAATTTAGACTCTTTGATTCGTTCTCTAGACTGGGCGATTTCTCACCCTCAACTGTTGGCAGCAATGGCTCAGAATGCACAAAGGAATGTGCAACTGAATTATACCTGGAATTACATTACTGCTAACAACTTAAGACTGTATGAAACTCTTCATATAGCACCCCAAGGAGACTCCCGCTACAACGAAGTTTGGCGGTGAGCGACGAGTGAGTAATTAGACTTTGGTGCATAGCAAGATATACGTGCTTTACAGGATTTATAGTAAAATGTGAAGTATGGAAAAAGCCTACCGCTACCGTTTTTACCCAACTACCGAGCAAGAACAAATATTGCGCCGGACAATTGGTTGTGTGCGGTTGGTTGTTAACAAAGCCTTGGCAGCGAGAACCGAGGCTTGGTATGAGAAGCAAGAACGAACCGATTACGTTCAAACTTCTGCTATGTTGACGCAGTGGAAAAAGCTTGAAGACCTGCAATTTTTGAATGAGGTTAGCTGCGTTCCACTGCAACAAGGTTTGAGACATCTGCAAACTGCGTTCACTAACTTCTTTGCAGGTAAAGCGAAATATCCCAACTTCAAAAAGAAACGCAGTGGCAGCAGTGCAGAGTTTACCAAGTCTGCTTTCCGGTGGAAGGATGGACAGGTCTACTTGGCTAAGTGTGCTGAACCATTGCCGATTAAATGGTCTAGGCAACTTCCCAAGGATTGTCAACCCACAACCATCACGGTTAGACTTGAGCCTTCTGGGCGCTGGTTCCTTAGTTTGCGGATCAACGATCCAATAGATGAAACCATGCAACTGGTTGACAACGCCGTGGGGTTGGATGTTAGGGTGAGTAGTCTTGTTACTCTGAGTACGGGTGAGAAGATTGCTAATCCTAAAGCCTTCGGCAAGCACTACCAAAAGCTGCGGAAGGCGCAAAAATCCTTGAGTCGAAAACATAAAGGCTCTCGCAATCGAGACAAGGCAAGACTTAAAGTAGCTCGTATTCAAGCAAAGATTTCCGACTCCAGGAAAGACCATCTGCACAAACTGACAACCCGACTGATTCGTGAAAACCAAACGATAGTAGTTGAGGATTTGGCAGTTAAGAACATGGTCAAAAATCCCAAACTGGCTCGTGCTATTAGCGATGCTGCATGGTCTGAGTTGGTGAGGCAACTGGAGTACAAATCCAAGTGGTATGGTCGAAACTTGGTGAAGATTGGCCGATGGTTCCCCAGTTCTAAACGCTATGGACATTGCGGTCACGTTGTTGAAAAGTTGCCGTTGAGTATACGAAAGTGGGATTGCCTTAACTGTGGGACGCATCACGACCGGGATGTTAACGCAGCTAGAAATATTTTGGCCGTGGGACACACGGTGACAGTCTGTGGAGCGAACATAAGACCTCTTGGGCATAAATCTAAAGGGCAGTTGCGAAAAACCCGTAAGGGTAAGAAACAGAAACCTGAATCGTGAGGTTTAGGAATCCCCCGCTACACCTTCGGGTTAGCGGTGGGAGGATGTCAATCAAGTCTGCGTAATCATAAATGACAGTACGCTCTCCATACTGCACAGCGACTTCCTGCTCAACGGTGTCAATGCTTTGGATAATTCCTAAATCCCCGTTAAATACCTCTCGGTTATAGTCATTGGTCAGTTGAATGATCCTATCGCCCTCTGGCAGTAAATTTCCACCCCTGGTAATTTCCACCTTGTCGGGGCTGGGTGGATTAATCAACTGCTGCAACACAGTGTTGAGATTACGAGTTCCCACAAGTCCTCGCGTCATGGGACAAAGCACTTGAACATCAGTCACCGGGTTAAAACCAAGTCGAGGAATCAGGTCAGTAATCAACTCGCAGATTGCTTGAACACCATGTTCAGGCTGATGTCCGCCGCCGTGCCACAGACAATCAGACACGGGATTATCACTTATTGGCTCGATTGTGGGATACTGCCCAAGATTAATTTGGTGGGCAGCAGTGATAATTGCGCTGTGCTGGGCTTGGCGAAAGACCTGGGTTAACCGCACCACTGGCACACGACCAGAATTTATGAGGTCAGCGAGAATTTGACCTGGGCTAACCGATGGTAACTGATCGATATCTCCCACTAATAATAGTTGTGAACCAACAGAGATCGCCTTAACTAAGGAATATGCTAGAAACAAATCAAGCATACTGGCTTCATCAGCAATAATTGCATTGTGGGGTAAGGAATTTTCGCTGTCGCATTTAAAGCCCATTGTTTTGGGGTCGAACTCTAAGGTGCGGTGTATGGTCTTGGCTTCGAGTCCTGTCATCTCATTCAAACCTTGAGCAGCGCGTCCGGTGGGTGCAGCAAGGGCGATAGATTTACCCATCGCTTTCCACAGAGAGACTATGGTGTGGGTGGTGAAGGTTTTCCCGCATCCAGGCCCGCCTGTCAAAATGAGAATTGGAGAATACGCAGCCATCTCTACAGCTTGCCGCTGCTGCTCTGAAAGTTGGATTTTGCGACTGTTGGTAAAGCGGTCGAGCCAGTTACGGACACTAGGCATATCCTGTTGAACTGGTTGGCTTAATCTAGATTGTATTAATTGAGCAAGGTTCTGTTGTATGAAAGTAAGTCGGTTTGTAACATAGCAGCGTTTGGTCTTCGCTTTTCTCGCGGATTAAGTCGTCCTTGAGTGCCATGTCTTTGATTATGTCAGTTATTGTATCTTCTGTAGGTTGATGAGATTCTGTAGTCAGCAGTTTAATGACATTCTCAATTAGTTCAGGCTGAGGCAAGTAGCAATGTGCATCGGCAGCAGCTTCACCCAAAACATGAATTAAACCAGCACGGTAACGAAACTCACTATCCGGTGCAACTCCCAAATTAAAGGCAATTTTATCAGCTGTCAGGAAACCAATACCGTAGATGTCAGTAGCTAACTGGTATGGGTTGCTGGTGACAGTAGCGATTGCATCATCCTTGTACTGTTTGTAAATTTTCACCGCCTAGGTGGTAGAAACACCATGACTTTGGAGAAACACCATAACTTCCTTGATGGCTTTCTGCGTTTCCCAAGCGTTTTTGATTAAGGTAATCCGCTTTTTGGTAATGCTCTGAACTTCAATTAAGCGCTCAATTTGGTTTTCGATGATTTCAAGAGTTTCTAAACCAAAGTGTGCAACGATGCGTCTTGCTGTGACAGGCCCTACGCCTTTAATTGAACCGCTCCCCAAATATTTTTCAATCCCGGTGAGTGTAGCGGGTAAGGATTCTCGATAATTAACAACTTGGAATTGCGGGCCAAATTGGGGATGATCACGCCAAAAACCAGTTAGTTGCAGAGTTTGCCTTGGTTGAATATTGGCGAAACTGCCGACGATAGTGGTTAAATCTTTGGACTTAGGACGTACTAGACGCGCCACAGTATACCCCGACTCTTCTGAATGAAAGGTCAAGCGTTCTATTACTCCAGTAATGATTTCATACTGTGGAGTAGGGTTAACTTGTCGCTGAGTAGAAGTAAGAGAAGTGGACATTAGTTTGTTTGTGCAAAAATGCCTTGTGTTGTCGTTACGGCAAAATATTTACAGTACAAGCATTAATGAGCAATTGTTTTAGTACATATATACTAAAATGTCATTGCTTGTTTCACGAACAAGGAAATACGAATTATCACCAAGATATTTTGGAGGAAATTCGGAAGTTGAACGCCGTATCAAATTAAGTCTTTGGAGGTGCGATCGCAACAAAAAAGCTTCCGCTTTGAAGTGACAATAATGCGATTAATTAGTTTTAATTAATTCGCCTCCACATTGTTAGTGGAGGCTTCTCGCCAAGATAAATGAAAACATTATAATAAACTATTTTCCATTAATTTGTCTTCACATTGTTAGAGGATGTCTGAAAAGTATAAAGTTTAGCTCGTGCGCTAGAGTGAACACATGAGCAGAAAAGCATACGATACTGATGTGACACAGAGAGAATGGGAAATTATTAAGCCGTTAATTCCGATTGCGAAGCCTAGTGGTCGTCCACGCCAAGTGAATATACGAGAAATCATTAATGCCATCTTTTATATTCAACGCAGTGGCTGTGCTTGGAGATTACTACCCCATGACTTTCCATGCTGGAAGACAGTTTATGATTATTTTCGAGATTGGCGGATTGCGCTCGTATGGCAAGGGATGCTCAAAGCTATTCGTGAGCAAGTGCGCTCATCAAATGGCAGACAAGATACACCAAGTGCAGGCATTATAGATGCTCAATCGGTGAAAACTACGGAAGTTGGTGGAACAGAACGTGGTTATGACGGTGGTAAGAAGGTCAAAGGACGCAAGCGGCATTTATTAGTTGATACTCAAGGATTTTTGCTAAAAGTCAAGGTACTAGCCGCAAATAGTGCAGACCAAGAAGGTGCTAAACAATTACTAGCAGACATCCAACAACAGTTTCCACGTTTAAAGCATTTGTGGGTTGATGGCGGATACCGCAATACCTTTGTCACCTGGGTTAAAGAGCAGTTGGGCTGGACAGTTGAGCGGGTTCAACATCCCAATGCAGGCTCTCGTCGCCGCATTACTGCTCCTGGAGTAGAACCTGCTCCAATCGATCGCAGTTTCCAAGTTATCCCTCGCCGATGGGTAGTAGCGAACACTCGGTTGGTTAGGACGGTATCGACGCTTGAGCAAGGATTATGAGTATTTGCCAGAAACTGAAGAAGCCTTCATCTACTCAGCCAGCTTACGTAATTTACTTCGTAGATTGGCATAAATTTTACTTTTCAGACATCCTCTTATACCAATTCTGTATGAAGATGCGCCAAACTACGTCAAACTTATAGATGGGTGCATTTAGTAATTTTGTGATGAGTCGTCCATTCCAAATCGAGATTTCACAGAGAGAGCCAAGAAGAATTGGAGAAAGGTCTTAGATATGCGACAACGGCAAGCAGCAAAGAAAGATTGCAAATGCTTTATTGGCTCAAGAGTGGTCAAGTCAGCAGTAGGCGTAAGCTTGCAGAACGTTTAGGGCATGATGAAGCAACCATAACTCGTTGGCTGAGAAAGTGTAAAGATGAAGGATTAAGGGGCTTGCTTGAACTCAAACATGCACCTGGAAAAGTCCCGAGTATCAGTGGAAAGGACTTAGAACGCTTAAAAAAGCGGTTGCAGGAACCATCTGGGTTTCAAAGCTATGGTCAAATTCACCAATGGCTCAAGAGTGAATTAGGGCTTGCTGTTGCGTACAAAACAGTCTATGAAGTTGTTCGCAACCGTTTAGGTGCGAAGTTGAAAGTGCCTCGTCCTCAAAGCACGAAACAACATCCAGAAAGTCTATCTCACTTAAAAAAAAACTGCCTCTAGCATTCAAATTCTTGCAGGAGGAATTTGGAGAAGGGAAACGATTGAGGTATTTGTGCCAGGATGAAACACGTTTAGGATTAAAGACAATCGCAGGACATTTAATTACAGCTAGAGGCGTTAAACCTGTGGGTTTAAGTCAATTGCAACGTGAAAATTTTTATTTATACGGAGTTGTAGAACCCTTAAGTGGATACAGCTTTTTCTATGAGTTCCCCTACCTCAATGGTGATTGTTTTCAAAACTTCTTGGATTTACTGTCTGCTGACCTTGGTGATGATATCGCGGTTATCCAGTTTGACCAATTTTGTTTCGCGCAAAGGCGCAGCGAAAAGTTCTGTTCGCGTAGCGTCTCCGTCAGGAGAAGGAGGGTTAGCCCGACCTAGGAAACTTTTCAAGACAAAGACACAAAGATAAGAGTTTTAAAGACTTGATTTTGGAATTTAATACTTTAATGCAGCAACGCTAAAAATACACCAATGGTAAAGAAATAACACTAGAGACAGCATGGCGCTGGGAATAGGAGCGGGTGCTGAATTACGCCAGCAGATGAAAGCGATCACCACTCTTTTAGGATGTGAAAATGTGGGGTAACGCTCCATCGATGGGATTATTTGGTATTCTCGTCAGAAAGTTAGCCACCCTCAAAAATTAATGCGACGATAGATTTCAGTCAGAGGAATTTCTACGTTTAAACTGTGCAGAACGATCACTCGCTCAAGGTTAGAGTGAACTTGCCATAGCCAGCGATCATTATTATTACGATCCAAGTTGTGATATTGCTCAATGTAGGGTTCAGTTTGGCTCACAAGAATATATTCACAAAAGCTAACAACAGAGCGATATTTTCTGAACTTTTCGCCTCGGTCATAAGCTTCGGTAGAGGGCGATAGAACTTCGACAATAAGCATTGGATTGAGAATTTCATCATTACGATTGCCATTCAACTCTGGTTCACCATTAACAACCATCAAATCGGTATAAGTCCCACACTGATATTCAGGAATCCAAACTCGCAAGTCGCTGTTATACAAACGAAAATCGGTGTCTCTCAGTAAAAACCCTAAGTAAATTAAGAAGTTGCTGGCAATCGCACTATGAAATTCCGAACCTCCCGACATAGTAATAATCTCTCCGTTGCGGTATTCATGGCGTTCTGGGTTTGTTTCTTCCATAGCCCGATACTCATCTAACGTCAGGCGAGTTATTATCACATCTGGGGGACTGGTTTGAGCAAAGACCACAATCAACCTCTTAAAGAATTAGCTCTAAAACTATTATCAGCAAAGGAAAGAAGAATTGCCAATTTCATGAGATCGTAACAATGCCCTTGCGCGAAGGTGTACCTGCCCGTCGGAAGTTATCGCTACTCATTCCAATCAACCAACACCCCATCTACAATCGCAACACCCCACTGTGGAAACTTCGCTAAAAGCTTCTTGATCACAATCTGCAACGCCGGATCATCCCAACACTCGTGCAAGAAGTCAAACCCCGGATGCTGCCCGGAATTCCCCGCAACTTTGAGTTTCTGCATACGTAGAGGTCGTACATTTGACCTCGCTACAATCGCCTCATGCGACCATTTTTCAGAATTTGGTTCTTGTTTTAGAGAATCTGGTTGCTGATTAAGAGAATTGGCTTTCTCCCAAAATTCCTTCATCCGACTGCTATGCAAATTCTTCACCATCCAGCTAGCCGTTTTCCTACCATCTTGAATCGACTTATCGGGTTTGAAAATGAACAGTTCACTTTCAGATGTAATTTTCTTCGTACAGATAAAAATACTGTACCCCAAAGCAGAAGTTAGCGGCATCCATCGAGAACCGTAAGGGTCGGCCGTCCAGCATTCTTGCCACAATTGCGTAACTGATGGCTTTTGCTCTTAAGCCCACAACATATCTTCAATCGGAATGATCACATGAAGTCTTTTATATGGTGATTGGGGTTTACTAGCAGCAGCCTTTTTGGGTTTGGGTCTTGTAATCGTTGCAGTCATCGTCAAATCTCCTGTTTATTTTGACGCACGGAATTTTCCCTACAGCAATTGCAGGGTTTAGTTTGATATTCGCTTGTCTAAAAAGTTACGGATATACTGAAAGCCTATTGAGGTTGCCAGAATCGCAACTCGTCTCGGAAATACCTGTCAGTTTTCTTGGACTCGTTTCGCCAATGATCCCAAGCAACTACCAACTCTTCGCCCAAGTCCTCTACAACTTCACCTCTCTCGACATACAAAGTACGGTATGGGTCAGCGTGAGCAACGATAGAATCGAGTCCAATAGTGTCTGTGTCTGGTCGAGAGGATGCGTTCTGGAGTGCGGTAATTAACTCTGTTTCCTCATTGGTCAATTCCGTCCAGTAGTCTGATTTAATCACTTCGTACTCTTGGGTCGCTGCCCAAGACCCCCTGACATCTCGCAATCGCCGCATCATTGGCGAGATTATCAAAGTCAAGCCCGAATCAGTCCGTACCATCTGGATAGAAGGCGGAATCACCGTATGGGTGCAGTTCGTAGATGGCGGACGCCTACCCTTTGATCGCGGCTGGTTCGCAAAAAGAGTACAACAAGTAAAAGTAACACTTCCTGAAACACCACGAGAACGCAACGAGCGCCTGCATGAGGAATTGTCAATAGCTTGCAACAAGTTTGGGATTCAAATGGGGCAGGTTGACTGGTTATCCTTCAGCACCAGACTTTATCGAGATAAACAGTGCATTGGATTAGTTGGGTGTAATCAACAAGGATTGTGGTATGCCAGACGTACTCAACTGGGCTGCAATCAGTTTGCCCACTCCGCAGAGATAGCGGTGGCATCCTTGGGAGTAAGAGTGAAAGCAGCAGTCGCGGCTTAGTTCCAAAGTGAGAAAGGCGATTGCTAACCGAGAGGATATGCAATCGCTCCTACAACGAAATTTCTGACAATCAAAATAATGCCACATTCTATTGATGAAGAACACCACCTTGAAGATGAACTCCAACTACTAACACTACAAGAATTAAGAACACAAATAGAAGCATAAATTCAAAAACGCTTGTACCAAATTGACTTACTGACACAGGAGCTAAAAGCAATTCCTGGCACTGTCATAAATAGCTAAGTCGAACACTATCCAATATCAACGCAATTTTGAGCAACAACAACGCAATTATGGAAACAATCAAAATCAACAACAGCGTCTTTCTCATCCCTCCATCGCAGCCTAAACTGCAAGCAAACTGTGCAAAAGAATACGGTCAGTTCCTTCTTGATTGTCCGCCAAAACTTACCATCTTGGAGGCACAAGCCGGAGGTTATCTCAAGGGAAGTAAGGCAGACTTCGCTATTGCAATCTCACGCCCTGACCGTCTACTCACGATCAACGAGAACTTCACCAATGAGCCGTTTACCGAACTGTGGGTGATTCCGGTTGCTGGCGGACTTAAAGACCAGTTTAAAGGGCCAGCCTCAATGCTGCTGAGTTTTTTGATGCATCGCCGTAGTAAGGATTCATTCGCTGGACTTTACAAGCATTTCGCTCATCGCGCTTTTCAAGCCTGGTGTGAAGAGGGTATGCCGGGAGATCCAAAAGAGTTTTGTTATGGCGCGATCGCTTCGGTACTCAAAAACTACATTTTCGCTGCTGAATTCCAAAAGGTTGAAGGGGCGCTAGGAACCTACTGGTTTATTCAGTGGTCGTATCGTAACCCGCAGTCTGACTTTGAAAAGGACGCGCTCGTTGCGGCTGAAATGATTCGTAGCGGCGCGGAGTCTGGGGCAATACTCAATTGGGTGACGAATGATACTTACGAGAGGTGGGCATCCAACGCGATTGTTACCGCACCTGCATTACCTGCTGTATCGGAAACAGAGGCAAGAGCATCTTTACAAGCTCAAAATCAGCAAGTATTGTCACAAGGAAAGCGGAAATAGTAATTAAATTTGGAATTCGTATTTAACCACCTTTACGAATTCCGAACTACATCACATTATCACCACTCTTATTAGCAGCAAAATCAGTCAATGAAAATCAGTACTGTTTCAATTAGTTATTCTAGAAAGTTCAATTTAGGCAATTACGAATCTCTCGAAGTAGGCTGTTCTCTCTAGGCACAAGTGGAAGATGAAGAAGATGCAGACGGCGTAGTTCAATTTTTGTATCACCAGGCAAAAGCAGCCGTGAAAAGTGCAGCAATGCCCGTAATTAAAGCTAACGAATTTCAAATCAGGAAAGCCAAAACGAACACGCAAAGTGGTAATTGATGAAGGCGGTACAGAGTTAAATAATTTTTAAGGTAAAGACAGATGAAACAGCTAACAGGTTCTATATCCATTGCTGCATTACCAGCATCTACTGCGGCTTGGAGTAAAAAAGAACTGCTGGAAACAATCGATTGGCTCCAAAAAGAGGGAGCAGCAACCGAAACTAATAGTCTGCCAAGGCAATTTTGCTAGGTTAAATGCTCGGATATAAACGCTGCATTTTTTTACGTGCATCCTTGGTTTTAAAACCCCAATAGACGCTGGCTTTTTTTTGATTGCGTTCTTTCTCCCAAG
>NZ_VJXY01000023.1 GCF_014831675.1 Komarekiella delphini-convector SJRDD-AB1
CTGGTTCACCGCCTTGGGTGTGAGCACAATGGCGTTCAACTTGAACGGTTTCAACTTCAACCAATCAATCATTGATTCTCAAGGTCGTGTGATTGGTACTTGGGCTGATGTCATCAACCGCGCTAACCTGGGTATGGAAGTGATGCACGAGCGCAATGCTCACAACTTCCCTCTGGATTTGGCTGCTCTTGATTCTGCTCCTGTTGCTCTCAGCGCTCCTGCTATCAACGGTTAATCATTGAACATGACGCGATGAATCGCGTCTCTACAACGAAAAGCGCTCTCCAGCAATGGGGGGCGCTTTTGCTTTTATACTTTCTACTTTTTTCAATACCACAACCAAAACCTTGCCACAGGCCAAGATAATTCACAAAGCGTCCCTTTAGGAGATAGAGGAACTCGACGAAATTTACCTTTGAATTGTCGGGCTAAATTCCTAAACTGTTGGGTTCCGCGACCTTCTCTAGATGAGCTAACTCCCAAGCCATCATCTACAATACTTAGAGTGTACCAACCTTCAGATGAAGAACAAGTAACTTCAAGACGGGTTACTCCTGTGGCGTGTTTGCCAACATTGCACAAAGCTTCTTCTAAGAATCGGCATAGACTTCGCTTTTGCTCAATGTTCAAACGTCGTTCATCTATTGGCTCAAAGGTTCGGATTTTAATCCTGATGGTTTTAAAGCAGGGAAACTCTCGTTCTAAAGTATAGCTATAAACTTGATAGAGAATTTCGTGAAGGGGGTCTTGTAAATTTAGTACTAGACTTTTCCCTAAATAAAGACTGGTATCTTGGGTTGGCGGTTCTCGTTGCAAAAATTCATAAATTCCCCGTAGCTCGTGATTCAATTTCTCAAGTTCTTTTTCTAGTTCTGGTAGTAATTCGTTGGTTGGCGAATCCTGATCTCGAACTAGCTTCAAAACTTTAGCCAGGTTTTGCAAAGGCCCATTGTGAATTGTTTCAAATGTACGTTCAATAATGGCTTGGCGAGCTTGAATTCTAGATCTCAAAGCTTGGTCGTATTGATATAAAGCTGTGAGTTCTATACCATTTAAAGCTAAAACCAGGAGTGCTGGTATTACCGGAACCCACCAACCCCAAATCAGGAGTAAATAACTAAAGACCACTAGGCTAAAGCTAGCAATTCCAACAACTACAAAATTTTCCAGAGGAGATTTAGTTAGCCTAGCACTAGCAATTCCGAAAAAACCCCAAGCAAAAATCCACAAATATTCCCATCTGTCATCCCAGGTGTTTAAAAGTGGTCGAGAGTCAAGTACTGCACTGATAATTTGGCTAACAGCATGAGCTTGAATTTCTACACCATAAACTCGCCCTGTTGCAGGTTTAATAGATTCAATGGCTGAAGTAGTGATGAAGTCTTTGCGGCTAGGGGCCGTCATCCCAATAATTACAATCCGATCGCGTATCCAGTCTGGATTAAATTTATTGCTTTGGAAATCATTTAAAGATAAAGTTCTAAATCTTTCTTTACCACTCCGAAAATTCAGTAGTACCTGAACTCCACCTGCATCAGTTCGTACATATCCACCAGAGTTGGGTAAAAACCGCGGTAGTTCGGTATTGCCAAACCTCATAGCAGCGCGATCGCGAATACCATTTTCTAAACTAATACCTTCATCAGCTAAATAAACTTCTGTTAGACGTATAGACAAAGATAACTTGTATCCTTGAGGTGTTGGTGTTCCCAATAGGCTGCGTCTTAATTTACCATCACTATCGGTAATTTGATCTGCAAAACCTACTTGTTGGGGTGACAATGCTTGTGGTGGAGCTACTTGATCAGGTAAGACTTTTTCAATAGCAATTAAATTTTTAATACTTTTAAAAGCTGCAACTAGTTCAGTATGACCTGGGTCAACTGGTAAATCTCTATAAATATCAAGACCAATTACTCTCGGCTTATAAATCTGCAATTTTAACAGTAATTGTGCCAAATCACGATCTGATATGGGAGAATCAATTGGATAATTTTTGCGAGTACGAATATCATCTTCATTAATCCCCACAATCACAATTCGTTCATCTATAGATTCTTCAGGACGCAGACGCAAAAAGCTATCAAAGGCTAGCCACTCTAAAGATTGCATTGCACCAGTGAGGCGAACAATAATTGCTAGTCCAATTACTGCAATACCGGGTAATGCACCTACACGCCAAATGGCCATTTCCTCTTTGATTTTTGCCCAAATTCCAGTTTGCATAAGCGTCTGCTTTAGTCTTTAGCCCGCAGCTGTTGATCACTTGTTATTAATTAATAAAAAAGCCAAGCTTCTATTAATCTTTAATAACTAATGATCTTTGACTCTTAATGCGTAACTAATCAATCAACCCTTCTTCTCTAGCTCGCATTTCAGTTTGAATACGGATATTCTTTCCATCTTCTGGGTAAACATCTAAAGCGTCTTGTAATTTACTCCAGTAATGACGCACCATGCGTTCAGATATGCACATTCGTTCAGCAATAGTTTTATCTTGCAATCCTTCCTCAAATGCTAGAGTCAATATCCTCAGCCATTCTGGTTTCACTTCTAATCCTGAATGGATGCCTTTGATGTCTTTTGTATGAGTTAATCCCTGCAATGCCCAATCAACTCTAGTCAACATTTCCTGAGTAGAAAGACTTTTATCTGCAACTGTAAAACCTCCTTTATGACTATCAATATCAGGTCTAATTCTCACTAGTGTTCTTACATTAGCACTTTGGACAACAAGATTTAGGTTGGGATAATTTTTCATCAGAGTCCTGAGCAGTTGAACACCTGTATCAGGTCGTGCGGTCATTCCGATAGTAAATGGAAGAGAAAGATCCATAACCACAATATCAGGCTGTGAGCTAGTAACTTGGTTGAGAGCGTTCTTCGCATCTACAGCACTGATAAATTCAGCACCAGGGTAGTGTTTTCGTAGTACATCTACTGTTCCAGCTAAAACTGATTCGTGGTCATCAATTACCAGAATTTTCAGCGATGCCTTCTCGGTTAAAGCTTGTTTCATAATTAACACCCCGCCAACTGTTCACGTAGACATGAATTTTTCTTTTTGCCTGCATAAATAAATTTCCTTATATAAAATTGTATTATTTAGTAATATACTTATTAGTGATATTCTCAGCCTTTTGACTCATAATAGTTCTTTATCGGTCTGTTTGAAGAAAGCAGAAGACAACTTAATGATTATGCTTACCAACATAAATAACATGCAATAGTAAGATTTTGACTACGATAAAAGCATTTCCCTGAGGTTAAAAATTGAAAGCTTTCGCAAAGATACTTTAACTCTGGTAAGCTAGAATAAGAAATAAATGTAGATGTATCAGGATATGTAATTTGTACTATTAACTCACCGATATTTTTACGTTCTTCTAAATTGATATAAATTGATATTGGCATCAAAACTTCTGGTAAAGTAATAATAAGCAACTCCTCTAAAGCCCTTAAAACGCTCAGACTGCGATCAGCTGATTCATGTCGCCAACAGGTTGGCATATTGATGTGAAAATATAGGTGAGGATTTGATACAAGCCACGGTTCTAATAAACACTCAATAGCCAAGGGTAAGCTATCTTGGAGATACGCCGGAAATAGGCGATCGCTCAATTGCACTAAAGAGTGATGAAAATTATCGACTTGTTTTAGACATTCTTGAGTTCTATTAATTGTCAAATTCACATTATCTCTAGCCAATAAATCTAAGCTGCGACGAATAGTGAAGGATTCTTGTAATAAGTCTTCTCGGATTTTCTCTGCTTCTAAGAATAGTCGCATAGACTGTCTAGAAGACCACCATTGCAATGCTTGTTGAATTCTATGGTAGGAAGTCAGAAACCTCACAATAGTTATAACGTAGACAATTAAAAGTATAATTTGCGTATACAATTTCAGACTCACAGGATATCGCTATGTTAATTATTTTACTACCATTAGAAAAAAATACTAAGTAGGTAATGTCATGTTGATGCCAAATAAATTGTTTAAAGTGTACAAGAAGATTGCTAAAATATGCCATTGCGACTTTCAAAAATTGCATGATGGATAAATGAGTTAACGTAATATTTTTCATGGTTAGTTTGCTTAAAAACATTGTTATTCTTTGGTTTGATGAGAAAAAAGAGATCTGTAGCACTGAATCGCTACACAATACATAAATTTAAGCTGCTTATAAATCAGTTATTAATCTTGCCTTTCTCAATATAAATTGCAATGCTGTCTCTTCTTTGGAAATAATGTCAGCTTGCGCCTCCATCCCTGATTGAATGAGACACTGGCGATGGCCATTTCCAAATGTCAGATTTTCGGGCTGAATAGTCGCTTCAAAGTAGCTAGCAACTGGAGATGTGGAACTTGAGGTTGTTGAACCTGTATTATTATTTTGAGGTGTAATTGCATCAGGAGAAATGGTTTTAACAACGCCTTTGAGAGTACCATAATCAGGATAGGGACAGGCATTAATTCGTAGTTGCACTTTTTGATCAGGTGCAACATTTTTAATTTCCTGAGTAGGAATCATTGCTTTAATGACTAAAGGAGTATTAGTAGGAGCAATTTCTGCAATAGCTTCGCTAGCACGCAACACTTGACCAGGGTTTCGCAAATTCAGCTTAAGAATGATACCATTACTACTTGCCCGTAAAATAGTATCTTGTATTTGATTTGCAAGCTGCTGAAGTTCTTTTTGAGATTGTCCGAGTTGGCTTTGCATTTCTACTCGCCGTTGAATTAAGGCTTGCTTTTCTTTTTTTAAAGTAGCGATAGTTGCTTCACCTTTAGCAGTTTCTTGAGCAATTCTTTCTTGGGCGATCGCCACTGTTGCTGTAGTAGGATTAACAGCAGATTTAGCTGATTCTACTTTAGATTTAGCGATTTCAACAGCTTTTTTTTCTCCTTCCAGTGCTGCTTTTGTCTGCTCAACCAAAAGTTTTTTTTGCTCAAATTCACGGCGACCAATTGCACCGATTTCTGTTAGCTGCTCATAGCGATCGCGATCCAACTTTGCAAAGTCTAAATCAGCTTGAGCTTTTTGTAAATCTGCCCCAGCTTTTTGCAAGCTTGCTTCTGCTGCTAGTAAATCATTACTAGTAGTAACTTGGCGTTCTTGATATTCCCGCTGATTGCGTCCCAAATCTGCTTTAGCAGAAGAAACCGTCCGCTCTGCTACTCTTTCTTCCGCTAAAATCTGGGCATCTAGAGTTTTAATTTGGGCATCAATTTGAACTATTTGTAACCTATTCTGTTGGATATTACCTTGCAGTTGGCTCTTTTTAATTTGCAGTTGTTCATCATCAAGGCGAGCGATCGCATCTCCCTGTTTTACAAGCTGGTTTTCTTTAACAAAGATACTTTTAACAGTTCCTTCTAGTTTCGGTTGCACTAGCCGAATTTCTCCCGTAGGACGCACAGAGGCAGGAGCTTTCACTGTGACATCATATTTAAACCATGAGGAAAGGCTAATCCCAGCACCAACACTCGCAATCAGAAAAATCCCCGCTAAAGATGTCCAACGACTAACAGGAGGAAGAAACTCTTCACTTTGAACTGATGGGAGAAGTTTTTTATTGTGGGTGTGCAACATAATTACCTGAATAAATATCAATAATTAAGGATTTAAAAAGTCCAAATGATCTCCTTTTTTGGAGTGTAAATCTTCCAAAGAACCTTGAATTTTTAACTTACCTTGATCTAGCAACACAACCCAATCAGCGCGATTAACTACCTTGGGACGGTGAGTAATCAAAATCGTAGTTTTACCGCGACGATGCTTAAACAATTGATCTAAAACTTGGGCTTCACTAACTGGATCTAATCCACCAGTAGATTCATCCAAAATTAGCACTGGTGGGTCTGTAACAATGGCTCGTGCTATTGCCAATCGCTGACGTTGTCCTCCAGAAATATTTGCTCCAAATTCTCCTAAAATAGTTTGATATTTCTCAGGAAGTTTACTGATGAAACTATCAGCATCCGCAATCTGGCAAGCTTTTACAATTTGTTCAAAGGTAATGTGAGGAGCTCCTAGACGAAAGTTTTCTACGATAGAACGACTCCAAAAGTGAGCGTCTTGAGGAACGAGAACTACTTGTTGACGTAGACAATCAAGAGATAAATCTTGTAAGTTGTAATGACCAATGCGAATATTACCAGATTGTAAGGAATATAAGCCAGCAATTAGTTTAGCTAGGGTACTTTTTCCACAACCAGATTTACCAATAATGGCGACAACCTTACTACCAGGAATTGTTAAAGAAAAGTTTTCTAGTAAGTCAAGCCGACCAGCATAATGAAAGTTGACATCTGTACAAGTAATGTCAGCATCTCCAGGAATCTTTGCAAAAGGCTTTTTACCATCACCTTCATTTTCTGCTGTGGCATCAATAACTTCTGTAAGGCGTTGTGTAGCTGTTTTTGCACGAGTAAATTCATCTACAAAAGTGATTACAGTACCAATTAAACCTACAAAATTACCATTCATTGAGTTAAACGCCAGTAATTGCCCAATGCTGAGGTTTTCAGCAGGATTAATAACTAGATTTCCGCCGAACCATAGTAAGGCAACGCTACCAATACCAGAAACTAAAGTTGAGAAACTGCTATTGATAATACTAATTTGTATTGTGCTCAATGACAGTTTAGCAACACGACTAAATCTGTTTTGAAATTCATCCCAAAATTGAGGTGAGGCTGTGGTGGTTTTGAGAGTGAGTGCGCCTTTAAAAGTTTCTACTAAAACTCCTTGTGCCTCCGACTCTGTGATTAAAACATCGCGAGTTCTTTGCTGTAAAGCAGGCTGAAAAACAACTGTAGATATAGACATAAATGCTGCTACAAATACAGCTAGTACAGTAAGTTTCCAGCTATAAAAAACCATGAAAAATAGAGAAATTGTAGCAATAAAAAATTTACTTGGTAGGTTAACAACAACCTGAGAAACTAACTGATTAATCTGCTCAATATCTCGCAGACGACTAACAATTTCACCACTGCGTCGGGCTTCGTAATAAGAAAGAGGTAATCGCAAAATTTGCCGTCCAAATTCTAGGACTAGTCCTAATTGTAGACGTTGTGCAAAATGAGCAATTAAGTTAGACTGCACAAGTGAAAGGCTACTAGAAATAAGATTCATTACTACCACAGCGATCGCCATAGTAGTGAGTAGTTTTGTATCGCCCCTAACTAACACATCATCAGTGAGGATTTGTAGCAGAAAAGGAGAAGCTAAAGATAGCAATCCCAAGAGCAGATTGAGAGGCAACGCTTGAGCTAAAATACTACGGAAAATCCAGACTCGCTTAAAGAAACGCCAAAAACCACCAATTTCATCGTTCTTTTGGTCAGTAAAGGTTGGATCTGGTTCCAGCAAAAGCATTAACCAATCTGTCCAACCCTCTACTAAATCTTTTTTAGACAGATAACGAATGCCTACAGCTGGATCTGCAACTACACATTTATTACCTTTCTTGCCATATAAAACTACCCAGTGATGTCCTTTCCAGTGAATAATTGCTGGTAGAGGCGCTTCGTTCATCCGATTTAAAAGTTCTGGCGAAGTTTTAACTGGACGAGCATTGAATCCAAGTGTTTCTGCTCCTCGCTTTAATCCCAATAATGTGGTTCCAAGCTGTCCAGTTCCTACCGCTTCACGGATGTGACTGAGCGTAAAAGTGCGCCCATAGTATTTAGAAATTGAAGCAAGACAAGCAGCGCCACAATCTTCTTCGCTGTGTTGCTCAACGTGAGGGTATTTCATAAGGTAAGAAGCCTGTCTTGATTACCTATTATTCAAGATGACAAAAACACCCTGATTTAATGTTTTGCTGGTTTACATAAACTATTTGGAACGACATTTTTTTCAAGAGGGGAGTTGAGGCCCAAATACAAATGATGACTCCCAGGCAAACTGAATTTCATCTGGAGTAAGTCCAGGGTTGCCAAATACAACACCAGCCCCCAAAATGAACAAGTAAGTATTAAGATCAAAACTAACTTGTAGGTTTCCTCCGCTGATGGCAGCAGATTCTTCTAAGTTGAGTTCTGTAAAAAGCGGGCTTATATCTTCCATTGCTTCCTTGTATTAAAATTAGGTATAACGGTGAGTAAATTGACAACCCAGGAGCAGAGACTAAACAATGAACTTCATAAGTAATTAGTAGTGAAAACTTTTAATTACTTATTCTTGGCTATTAACTGAATAAACGTTTCAAGCTGAAGTTGGTAAGCTTAATCCTAAAAGAGGATCGGGTGTGTTAACAGAAGGGTTATAAGAAGAAAGATCAGAGGGATCAAGAATCACAAACTTACTACCACCATCAACGTATTTGATAGTAACTGTACCGTCAGGATTCACAACAGCCACGGGAGCACCGCCACGCACCATATCAGATTCTTCCACTGTTAGTTCCGTGAACAGAGGTTTTATCCTTGTTATTGGCATTTTCGTTCTCCTTAAATTGATTTCGTAGTATGCTCTGGGTTAAACAGGTAGTGAATCTAAATACTGGAACATCGAAAGATGCCCCAGTATTTAGAAAATAGATAGTTATTACTCGTTTATCCCTAAAGCATTCCTGGGAATATCTAAAAAATTCGGAAATATAATTCCAAATATTTTTAGATAAGCGCCCGGCAAAAGTCTAACAGTTACCTAAACTTCAGGAAATTAACCTAAGGAGATGGCTTCTTCAAAACCGAATTGGATTTCATCAGGAGTCAATGTTGGGTTACCAAATACAACACCAACACCTAAGACAAACAGGTATTTGTTAAGGTCAAAGTTAACTTCAGTACCACCGCTAACGGTAGCAGATTCTTCAGCTGTGATGTCAGTGAAAAGAGCGTTGGTTTCGATAGCTTGCATGGTTTTTTAGTCCTTGGTTAAGATTGATTTACTCGCTACTAGTTGATTACCTTGTTTTGGCTGCTCAACTCCTCGCTTGATTCATACAATACGTGGAAGCATTTAGGTTAGTCATTTACACTTTATGCAAACTTAATTACCAGATTTAGAAAACTTGATTGCATAATTGCGACAGCGCCATTTCCGAAAAATACATACAGCAATTACATACCGTAGAAGTAAGTATGCATCTAATAACTTGATAATTACTATTTATAAATTATTGAAAAGAGATGGGGGAATGTAGTAATAAAATTTCTGCCTCTTTTGTTAATACCGCGAAAGTAGCGAGGTTTTGAAGCTTACTCCCCTTGTATTTTTGGCTATCTATCCAAATACCCAGATTTTTTTTAACATTTGCCAGAGCTATCTGATTGCTCCAGTGAGAACCAAAGGCTTAAACCTATGTTGTTCATTCTCAATAAACTTAAGTTTTTATCGATAAACATAAAGGCTGATTTGTCAAGGTAGCGTTAATAGATAGTCTTGTTAGAAAGAGGTAGGATTAGCTCTGTATTTTACTTAACTGCAAACCGCGTATTTGCTGTTCTTCAACGCCAGGTAAAAGTAACAAATTATTAACTCTTTGTATATAAATTTAATAACATTCGGGATTGCTCTATCCTGATAACGTCAAATACTGAGTTCATAAAGGATATAGCTGCTTGAACTAAATAAATTAGTGGCTATTTACTGGGACTAAAACCTTAAAAAAGTATTAAATGATACAGTTTTTTAGTTCTACTAAATAGACAATCAATCAAATTTATCCTTTTAGTCATAAATTCACCAAAGTGCTACAGAAACTAGTCTCATAACACCTGTACAAAAATGTTTGGGTTTTTTCCTTCAAGTTAGAGTTTTGGATGCTATAAAAAGCGAATTATAGAGAAAATAACTGACACAAAAAATGAGATAATTATTTTTCAACAGTGTTAGCGAAAACCTTAAAGAGTCTCCCTAATAAAGTTAATATTGGTAAATCCATTATCAATATTAATTACCAATTTTCCAGTAGGAATAAATGATTCATAAAGAAGCATTTTCGACCTTGGCATCACATACTGTCTCTAGCGAGTGTTTCAATAGTTTTGCAGAGAGCAGACCATCCAAGCGTTCAGTTTTTAGCAGAAAATAGAACAAAACTACAAATTTAAATTGATCCTGTCTGATTACTGTTCACCGAGTTTGTTACTATTATCCATGCAAATCGGCTTTGCCATGTTATGAGAAGGTTTAATCAAGCATCTAGGTGTAATTAGCGGCAGATTGGAAAACTTTATTTGGTTTTCGCTCTCACTCTACCCAACTGACAATTCTTCTTAACCCAATTGTAGGATGATATTGACCCAAGCGATCGCCCTATAAAAGTGTTCCTGCTAAAGATTAAAGATTAAGTGAAGGAGACTTGACTGATTAAGAGATTACATAATAACTTCTTAATAACAACTGCAATATTTACAGAAGTACCTATAATTTCCTAAACTCCTACTTAGGTTATTTGACTTTCTGGTTTGCAAATAAGTGGTTTAAATGAAAAATATCAAAAACCACCGGATTTAACTTCTAGCATTAGTTTTTTCTGCTTAAACTGTGTTTTTCGCGTTTTTAAGGATGGTTTGGAGGATGATGTTCAAATTTATGAACAAACAGAAATCGAAAACAAAAAGTAGGCGTCTGTTTGCAAGAAATTACGCTAAAACAACACAATCTAACTCAAAAGTCAAGATATTTAATCTAGCAATTAAGCGACTTTCTCCCAGTTGGCAAGCTTGCTTACCTCTAGCTTGTCTAATTGTATTGGGCTGGGGTTATGTAGCAGTTGCCCAAACTCCAGCTACAGGGCCAACAACAGCTGATTTAAAAGTTGCGCTTGACACATTATGGGTAGCGATCGCTGCCTTTTTAGTGTTCTTTATGAACGCTGGTTTCTGTATGTTAGAAACCGGGTTCTGTCGCCAAAAAAACGCTGTTAACGTTCTTGCCAAAAACTTGATTGTGTTTGCTCTTGCCACAGTTGCCTTTTGGGCGATCGGGTTTGGGTTAATGTTTGGCGACGGCAATGGCTTCATCGGATTGAATGGGTTTTTCCTAGGAGGAGCAGATAACAGTCCCGCCACAGGAGATGCTTATCAAGGTGTTTATAGCGCTCTTAATTGGGCTGGTGTACCTCTAGCCGCCAAGTTTTTATTCCAGCTAGTATTTGCTGGAACCGCAGCCACAATTGTTTCTGGCGCGGTTGCTGAACGGATTAAGTTTGTTGACTTCTTGATTTTTAGCCTCTTGCTCGTAGGTATCGCCTACGCCATTACCGGACACTGGATTTGGGGTGGTGGTTGGTTAGCAAAAACTGGGTTTTGGGATTTTGCTGGTTCTACAGTAGTTCACTCAGTCGGTGGTTGGGCAGCTTTAATGGGAGCAGCATTTCTTGGGCCACGTATTGGCAAATATCAAGATAAGCAAGTTGTTGCCCTGCCTGGTCACAACATGAGCATTGCAACTTTGGGTTGCTTAATTCTCTGGTTGGGTTGGTTTGGTTTCAACCCCGGTTCTGTAATGGCTGCTGATCCTGGTGCGATCACTCACATTGCCTTAACCACCAATATGGCTGCTGCTACGGGCGGTATTGCTGCCACTGCTACAGCTTGGTTGTACTTAGGTAAACCAGACTTGTCGATGATTATCAACGGCATTTTAGCTGGCTTAGTGGGAATTACGGCCGCTTGTGCTTATGTCAGCATTGGCAGTGCTTTCATCATTGGTTTGATTGCTGGAATCATCGTAGTTTTCTCTGTAACATTCTTTGATAAAATCAACATTGATGACCCAGTAGGAGCTACCTCAGTCCACCTAGTTTGTGGTATTTGGGGAACGCTAGCAGTTGGTTTGTGGTCTGTTGGCCCTGGTGTTTATTCCTGGTATGGTGATGGGCTTGGCCCAGCCAAAGGTTTATTGGCAGGTGGTGGCTTTGGACAGTTATTCACTCAGCTAATTGGTATTCTCTCGGTAGGCGGTATGACCGTTCTCCTCAGCAGTATCTTCTTGTTGGTTCTGAAAGCGACTTTAGGTATCAGAGTATCTAGAGAAGAAGAACTTGAAGGTTTGGATATTGGTGAACATGGTATGGAAGCCTACAGTGGATTCCTCAAAGAAGCGGATGCATCTGGATTCCCTGAAGGACGTAGCTCCCGTGGCATTTCACAAAGTGGGGATTTACCAAACACCCTGTAGATTTTCAGTCATTTGATTTAATTGCAGATAAATACCCGCCCCTTTGACTTTTATCTTTCATATAGGTGGCGGTTTTTTTTACAAAAATTTTAGAAGCAGTTTAGATCTGGCAAAGATTTAAGTGAATGCCCTCACTATTTAGTGAGGGTTTTATTTATGAGTGTGCTGATGAAGAGAAATTGGGCATCATAATGCCAAGTCGAAGAAATAGTTCTCCGGCAGCTCGTTTTTCTATATAAAACTGTAGTATTAGCCGATGACAGGTAATTTTAGAGATTATATCTCTGCCTCTCGACATAGTTTGTACACCAAGTTGATTTTGCGATGTATACAGATCCAATGTGTAGCGATCGCAATAGGTATTTGGATGTTATCAGGAGCTAAGTTACAAGCTGCCCAACCATATAAACACTGGAACTCACCCTTGGAATTGACTCAAGAAGAATCCACAAATCAGGAACCAGTTGCACTTCCCTATCAATTAAAGCCAACACCGATTTTGATTGCAGCACCAGAAAACTTCAATCCCGGTCTGCGATTACCACCGCCAACACCGCCAGCGCTACCCAAGCCACCACCAACCCCTACTGAACCAACTGAGGCGATGGTCGCAAAGCGAACCGTCGCAAAGCGAACCGCCTTCGGCATCACAGTTTTGGAAAGTATCCAAACAGACTTTCGCAATGATACAGACAACTTTGGACAGAACAATTTATTCATCGAACCAAAGGCTCAGTTTCGATTGAGTAATGGCAATAAAATACTGTTCAAGACAGGTTTTAACTTCTTTGAACAACGCGGTGTTGAATCAATTACCAATATTCCTTTTCAAATTGGATGGCAAGGAAAAATTGGGCAAGCGACACTGCAAACAGCAGCAGGGGTGGATTTATTCAACCGTCTACCCACAGCTATCAATCTGAATGTCAAACTAGAAGCTCCAATTTTGCCGCCAAAAGTTTCTTCATCAGGTCGATTAGTTTCGGGTTTGACGTTATCAGCCAACTTAGATCAAGCTCCTTATAAGTCCAACGCTCGAACTTTAGAAAATCAAATTACTGCTTGGCGATTTGGCCCTGATTTATACTGGCAAATTGACCGCGACACTAGTTTGTTCTCTTCATTACGTTTGGGTAATTATAACGATGGTAATTCCGAGATCCAGTCGTTTAGCAGATTAGAGCGCAAGTTTGGGCAGTTTTCCTTAGCAGCTAACTTGTTCACTTGGAGTTATGATCGCGATTTAGAACGTACAAGTGGCTACTTCTCCCCACCAGATTTCCTGGTTTACAACGCTGAAGTAGCTTGGGAAGGAAATATTTTTGATTTCTTACGCTGTCGTTTATCTGCCAACCTAGGACGACAACAACTTAAAGGAGAATTTGACAACGCCAATACCTATCAATCTCGCTGCACGGTAAAACTTTCACCCAATATAGAGGCAGATCTCGGCTACAGCTTTAGTAATGTTCGCAATCAAGATACAGGGGCAAGCGCCTACGATGGTAACTCGTTAACAGGGCAGTTGCGAATCAAATTTTAGACTTCTTGCCCAAGTAGGGGCGGCATTACCGTGCTTGGGCAAGAAGTCTACATGTATCTAGATTTTCGTGAATTGATATGACTCCTGTAAAGAAAGACGCGATTAATCGCGTCTTTACCCTTATCTCCCATTTCCTGTCTCATGTCTCCTATCTCCTTTCCTAAAGTGTTAGTTAGCTTTCAAAGTTGGGAAGAATGTATTTGATTAAATTTTGCAACCAACAGTGACTTATAAAATGAGGCTTTAGTCAGCATGAGTTCTGATTTTCAACCACCTCCTAAAAGCTTGTCCATATTATCTTCTGTAGGAGGGGTAGTTACCGCTGTAATTGCGATCGCAATTTTAAATTTTTGGTCTAAGCAACTCTCTCAGAGTGCTCCTGTAGAAAAGCCTAAAATCTCAACATCCCAAAAAGCTGAAACAGCTGCTATTGACGCCAAATCGGTAGTTTTACCAGGGACGCCTGTTAGTCTTGCTCAAGCAACCACAACTACCTATATTGCTCCTGGAGTTGGAAAACTCACTCCAGAAGAAACTGCAACTGCCCGTCAAGCTTGGTTATACTTCCAGCGCAACTGGAACAATGAAACCGGCTTAGTCAATTCCGTTGATGGCTTTACTTCTGTAACAATGTGGGATCAAGCAGCTGCGATCGCTGCCTTAGTCAGTGCTAGAGAACTCAATATTGTACCAGTTGAGGAATTTGAAGCCAAGATAAGCAAGATGTTGAAGACTTTAGCATCCATGCCTCTATACAAAGGGGAACTACCCAACAAAGTCTACAACGCAAAAACTCTCATACCTGTTAATTACGGTCAACTAGAAAAACGCGAAGAAATTGGTTGGTCAGCCATAGATTTAGGACGCATGGCAATCTGGCTAAAGATTGTCGGAGTAAAGTATTCAAAGTTGCAACCTCAGACGAATGCTGTCTGGAAGCATTGGCAGGTCAAACGTCTTACAAAAAATGGGCAAATGTACGGTACTGCTGTTGTCAAAGGTAAAGAACAGTACAACCAAGAAGGTCGCTTAGGCTACGAGAATTATGCCGCTTATGGCTTGAAGTTGTGGGGTTTGGATGTTAAGCAAGCTTTAGATCATCAATCTCACACCGCCTTTGTGAATCTTTACGGAGAGGGCGTTCCTTATGATCGTCGCGACTATAAAAACTCTGGAGCTAATAATTACGTTCTCAGTGAGCCTTATATTTTAGACGGTATTGAAACTGGGTTTCAAGCTTTGCCTAAAGCTTATGCCGACCGGATTTTAGCCGCTCAGGAGGCACGCTACCGAGCGACAAAACAATTAACTGCCCTCACCGAAGACAACCTAGATCGCCCTCCCTACTTCGTTTACAGCAGCTTATTTGTTAACGGAGAACCTTGGGCTACTATCACAGATACCCAACAGCAGCACAACAACTTGCGGTTTCTCAGTGCCAAAGCTGCGATCGGCTGGCATGTGCTTTATAACACTGCATACACGCGTCAGTTATTTGATTTTGTTCAAACTAACCTCAAATCTCAAAATGGCTGGTATAACGGCTTCTACGAGTCTCTACGTCAGCAGAATAAAGCCCTCACAGCCAATAATAATGGTGTGATTTTGGAGAGCTTACTATACAAGCAAGTTGGTAAACCACTTACCGTTTGGGCGGGGGTAGGGAGATAGGAGATAGGAGATAGGAGATAGGAGATAAAAGACAGAATGGACGGAAGACCAGCAAGAAGTTTTCAAGATTTGATTGTTTAGCAAAAAGCACATCAATTTGTTTTATCTACATACCTTTTTAGTGAAAATTTTTCGAAAACAGAGATATATGGACTAACGTCTCAATTTAGGCGAGCGGCTGTTTCAATTCCGGCAAATATTGCTGAAGGCTTCAAGAAAAAGACCAGACCAGATAAAGCTCGATTTATGAATATTGCACAAGGCTCTGTTGAGGAATGCCGATATTACTTAATTTTGGCGCAAGACCTCAGATATAGAGACAGTACAGAGTTGATTTCTCTACTAGATCAAGTCAGTAAATCAGAACTTACGCACTCAGATCCCCCAACACCCTTAAAAAGGGGGCTTTATAAATTCCCCCCTTTTGAAGGGGAGCCAGCGCGGTCTTCTCTACTTTGAGGCTGCGCCAAGGGGGTTTCCACACCACTCCCCACAACGGAGGTTCCCTCCGCAAGGGGGTGGCTCCCCATGAGCGACTGGCGTGGGCTAGGGGGGATCTAGGTTTCAGCCTTCAGTGCGTAAGTCCTATAAATTACCAGATGCTTATCATAATTCCCTACTAACTCCTGTCTCCTAACTCCTATATCTCCCATCTTCTACCTACCTCCTGTCTTCTACCTCCTGTCTCCTACCTCCTAAATTCTTATGACACACAAACCCCGTCAACAAAAGCTGTTGAGATGGATTGCATTGCTCCTGGTGGGGACATTTCTGCAATTTTGGTTGTACATCCCAACACCAGTCTTATCGCAAAATTCTAATAGCTGTAGCAATATTACAGTCCCGCTCACACCTGATGAACAGATTTACGCTCGTGCTGCTTGGCAGTATTTTGTCAAAAACTATCAGCCAGCAACCGGATTTACTAATTCCACCGGGGGTTATCCTTCCGGCACAATTTGGGATATGGGTAACTACCTGATGGCGTTAAATGCTGCACGCTGGTTGAATCTGACTGACCAAGCAGACTTTGATGCTCGTCTCAATAAGTTTTTGACGACTCTTAGTAACCTGAAACTATTTGAAGATACCTTACCGAATAAAGTCTATAATGCCGCCACTGCACAGATAGTTGATTACGGAAACAATCCGATTGAACGGGGTATTGGCTGGTCTGCTTTAGACCTTGGTCGGATGCTGGCTGCATTTGATGTCATTCGCAGCTGTCATCCTGAATACAATGATTGGCTAAAAGGTATTGTAGCGAAGTGGCAGGTAGGGCGATCGCTTAAAGATGGACAACTTTTTGGAGCTACAGTTCTACCAGATAACAAAACATTACTGGTGCAAGAAGGAAGACTTGGCTATGAGGAATACAGTGCTAGAGGCTATGAGCTTTGGGGTTTTCCAGCACCGAAAGCTATTTCTCTAGATCCATTTAAGTTGGTCGAAATCAATGGTGTTCAGATTCCAGTTGATACCCGTGATTTCAAAAGCACCAACGCTAATAATTATGTTGTCAGTGAGTCTTATATCCTTGATGGCATTGAATTTGGCTTGCAAGGTGAGTTAGCTGATTTTGCTGCTAGGGTCTTAGATGTCCAAAAACGGCGCTACGATGCCACCGGTCAGCTGACTGCGGTTACAGAAGATAACATCGATCAAGCACCGTATTTTCTTTACAACACCGTCTACGCAAATGGTGAAACTTGGGCAACAATCACCGATACCAACCAGCCTTACCCACAGCTACGCAGCATCAGTACAAAAGCTGCTTTTGGCTGGCGCTATCTGTTCCCAGATAATGCCTATGCCCAAAAAGTTTTTGATGCAGTCAAGGATCTCCGTAGTCCCGATGATGGTGGCTATTATGCTGGCATTTATGAGGAATCAAAGCAACTTAATAAAGCCCTGACTGGCAATACCAATGGGTTAATTTTGGAGATTTTATACTATAAAGCTAGGGGAAATCGTCCTTTAATTGGATCTGCTTCTGTTAGTGTTTCTACTGCTAAGCCCAGTGCTAATGCTCCTTCTGCAACACCCTCAAATCAAGCGAATTCCCCTGTTACGACTGCGATCGCAACTCCTGCGGATACTTCTAAGGTGATCGAGGTGAGCGTTGCACCCATTCCACCAGTTGGGAGTCAAGAGCCAAAATCTCAACTTAAGTTAGCTCGACCGCTGACGATTATTGAACGGCGCTATGCAGAAGCGGCATGGCGCTACTTTCAGGCAAATTATCACTCGAAGAGTGGGCTAATTGATGATCGCAGTGATTTCAAAGGTGCAACTCTCTGGGGTTTAGGTGATTATTTAGCAGCACTCCATGCAGCGCGATCGCTCGATATCATTACTGCCAAGGAATTTGACCAGCGTACCCGTCATCTTTTAGCAGCCTTGACAAAACTCCCGCTATTTGCTGGGGAGTTACCAAATCGAGGTTATGATACGCGATCGCTGCAACCTGTAGATTACGGCGGTAATCCAGTTCCAGAAGGTAACGGCTGGTCATCTCTTGATGTAGGTAGGATATTGGCAGCGCTTTACAACTTAAAAAGTTGCCATCCAGAATACACAGCAGCAGTTGATCAAATTGTGCTGGATTGGTCATACTTGCGAGTTGTGCGCGAGGGTATGCTCTCTAGCGCCACTGTCACCAAAGATGCTGGGCGATCGCTTACTCGTGTTAATCCTGAAACCCGCTTGGGCTATGAAGAATATGCAGCTCGGGCTTTTCAATTATGGGGATTTGATGTGACGCGTTCTGCTATTGGGGGTGACTATCAAACTGCTTTGGTGGAGGGTGTGAAAGTGCCAATTCAGCGCCGCAGAACCGACACTAACTCAAAAAACCAATACACAGTCAGCAATCCATTCTTGCTTTATGCTCTGGAATTTGGACTAGATCCGCAAATGCGATCGCTATTTCAGCCAATTTTCCAGGCACAAGCCGAGCGTTACCGTCGTACCGGAACCCTTACAGCCTCCGCTACCACCTTAATTGATCGCAAACCCTACACTGTCCACAGCACCATTACTGGACAAGGCGACCCTTGGGTGGCTTTAGGAGATGATGGTCAACCTGTACCAAAGGGGCGAGTAGTCAGTACAGCAGTGGCTTTTGCGTATCATGCCCTGCTTCCAGAAGACAAGTATGCTCAAGAGTTAGTGCGAGGGACGACAGATTTATATAACCCGTTAACTGGCTTTTATGAGGGCTTCTATGAAACCACAGGTAAAACAGCGATTGGTTTCACTAGCAGCACCAACAGCATGATTTTACAATCTTTGCTTTACACAGTAATGAATCGGCAACCCTTGATTCGTCCATCTACAGCCATGAACTCTCCTTGGTGGCAGACTGTTGCCAAGGGAAATTCTGGTCAAGGTTTACCCAGTACTGCCACACAAAAAGCTAAGTTGATTTCTGATAGCTCCGGGAATTACTGGGTTTCGGGGAAACGCGATGGGCTGCGCCCCGCCCTAGGCGATCGCACCTCAGTAAATCCAATAGAAGCTAGCAGATAGGCTGTAGCAGCACAAACAATACTACCCCAGGCATTACGCACACTCTACGAAGTCTTCTCTACGAAACGCTACGCAAAGGCATTCTTCTATTTGCTGGGTAAGGCCACTGCGTAGCTCACTTCCCCATAAGAGTAGGCGGTTTGATAAACTTATTACTAAGGATTATTATTGATTTCCGGTTCTAAACCATAGCGACGTAATATCAATTTTCCCTGAGAAATAGTATTACTAACCCGTGTATCTTGAGTTACTCGAAAATGGTCGATATTTCCCTTATTCACATAGCGGTCGTACTGTATCCCTCCATGTTGCCGAAGAATTACAGTGTCACCATTTGACTCATCCAATAAACGTGTCACTGTCGCTAAAGTTTCTTGTAATTTGACTCGTTTAAATTTTTCTTTAACTCTGTTATAGTCACCCCTAAAAGTATCTTGATACTCTAATCTAGAAAAGGGGATTAAATCACCTGCGAGTAAATCATCTTTACACTGATTCCAAATCAGTTGTCCCCAGGTTGAAAGTGTCATTTTTCCATCAACTTCCCCTAGCATCGTTTGCTTCTTTAATAGCAATAGGAAATATCAAAACGCTGCTTTCTGGTAAAGCCTCAACCCCAAAAAAATTCTCTACTTTTTTGACATCATTATCTAGCTTGGTACGAGTTTGACGGTAAAGTGCCATGTCATGAATAATACCGATTTCGCTATCATCAACCACGACTAAGTTATCTAGTTCAACCCCATCGGAAACCCAATCAGATAGCTGGGGATTGGGGGTGAGGTCGTCCAAAAAGCCTAAATTGAAGAAGAGAAATTTGCGATCGCGTTTGAGTTTCGCATTTCCAGGTTGGGGTAGCTGTGTAAGTTTTGTTTTCCCGTTTTCTGTAACTGTTGGTTTTCCTGTAATCTGCTGATAGCGCTTCAGCAACCGACGACAAGTTACCCAGATAATAGGTTGACCGGGACAAAATACGGGAAGCCATACCAGAGAAGCATATTCAAACTTTACTAATGCTTCTGTAGTTTTGTTTTCCTCTCCCGATATGGCTTCATGACCGTACCATTTTCTTTCTGTTTCGTTTTTGATTTTTTCTAACTCTTCTTGACTTTTTCCATTACCACTAATTTCTGTGTTATCAACCCTTATCTTTTCCCGCATATCTGCCCTAAATCTACCTCGAATTGAACTACCAGGAAGAATCCCTGTCTGAGTAAATTGGTCGCGGAAAATTAGGTTAAGATTACCTGTTTCTTCCCCTGCACTTGCTCCAACGTGCAGAGGTGCTAAGGTTTCAATAATACCGTAGGCTTTTTGATACATTTATATAACTCCCGATTAATTACCTGTACTCGCTAAAGGTAGTGCCAAACCGCATCCCCAACGCTTCAAAGATGGGCCTTCTTTGGGGAACCAATTGACATCCCAATCTTGCCAAGGTTGATTTATTGGTTTTTCCAACACGTAAACAGTACCCGCAGGAACAGCATAACGTCCTCTGGAAAGTAGCTTAATTTCACCCTTTCTTCCTAAGCGGTAACGGAAGGGTATGGGACGTTCTGTGAACAATGCTTTTAGTTTCCAAACATTTTTTTCTTGGCTTTCTGGTTCTGGTTGTTCGTAGAAAGCCTTATCGCGTTTTTCTAAGTAAACAGGTTCTCGCTGGGATAACCGATTAGAACCCCAAACCGCAGGTGTAATTAAGGCAAAAGTATTTTCTACGGGTGCTTTTAAAAAGTGATCAAGTGTGCTGCAACTGCTGCGATCGCCTACGTGCCTACCATAGGCGATCGCAAAGTCCAAAAACTCTCTCAAAGCCTCATTTAGCCTAGAACTCACGGCAAGCTTAATTTAGTTCTTTGTGCTTTACATAAGGCTTGTTAATTATGAACTGAACTTGGGAATACTTGTTATGAAGCAATGGCTTCATTACTTGCCTGACCGCAAGAGCAAAAGACATGAAAATTCACAACCCTGGTAATCATTTCAAATTTATGTGGAAGAGACGCGCAGCCTTTAGCAACCAAGCAGTTGTGAAGCCTAGCAATACATCTATATTGTAGGACTTACGCACTGAAGGCTGAAACCTAGATCCCCCCTAGCCCACGCCAGTCGCTCATGGGGAGCCACCCCAAGGCGGAGGTTGCCGACGCTCGTTCGCGCAGCGTGTCACAGACAAGACTCGCTCTAAGCGTTGGCGATCGCGCAGCGTGTCGCAGACAAGCCTCTCGAACAGAAGGCTTTACGCTGCGCTATCCGTTGTGGGGAGTGGCGTGGAAACCCCCTTGGCGCAGCCTCAAAGTAGAGAAGACCGCGCTGGCTCCCCTTCAAAAGGGGGAAATTTATAAAGCCCCCTTTTGAAGGGGGTTGGGGGATCTGAGTACGTAAGTTCTGTATTGTTGAGTCTGTATTTTTATTTTTGGTATCAATATGACTTCAGTTTCCGTTATTGACAATTCATCAACTTTTTCAGGCAATAGTCGCTCAATCTTAAAAAAAAGAACGCTGTTATTTCGCTACTTGGCAGAAATCAATTTAATTTTTGGTATTTGGTATTTGCAATGGCGCATCACCCATTCAATCAATTTTGAGGCGCTGTGGCTCTCTATTCCATTACTGCTAGCAGAAATTTATAGCTTTTTTGGTGGTGTAATGTTTGTGATTGGCTTGTGGCGTCCTTTAGTTCGACAGATTAAATCTATCGACCAGATGACCCCACCTCTACCCAGATCTGAATGGCCTACAGTAGATGTGTTTGTGACTTGCTACAACGAACCACCAGAAATTGTAGAACAAACTGCTCAAGCGGCTCTAGCAATGGATTATCCTCCAACAAAGTTGCGCGTTTATGTGTTGGATGATGGTAACTCAGCTGCTATGCGAACTATGACCGAAAAGCTCTGTATCGAAGATTTACAGTCCCCACTACTACAGCAAGAAGCTGCTCAGATTTACGCAGAACATGCTTATTTATTAAAGCGCTTTCAACAACTCGAAAAGTTGACACCTAATACTCAAGCCGCTGAACAATGGTTACAAGAATTATCACCAGAACAAGCTCAAAGTCTTGACCAAACTGCCGCTAGATTTGTGCAAAGTCTGCAACAATTAGTTCTATGGTTACATCCTGCTCATCAAAGTATTAGCAATTCTCCTGCAACAACATTAAGCGATCGCCTCACCGCTGAACGGCTCTTATTAGAAGAAGCTATTCGCCAAAAAGAACTTGAACTAGTTGAACTTGCTCGTTTTCGCTACATTGCTCGTCCGAAACCAGCTGGCATACCGCACCATGCTAAAGCTGGCAATCTCAATTATGCGATTTTTTCTGGAGAAACTTCAGGAGATTTTATTCTTACCTTGGATGCTGATCATATTCCCAAGCCACAATTTCTCAAGCGTGTCTTGCCATATTTCTACACTTACAATATTTTCACAGGAAAATATGAGCAGAACCGAATTGCTTTTGTGCAGACTCCCCAGGATTTTTACAACATTCCTCCAGGCGATCCTTTTGGACATCAAGCGCATTTATTTTATGGCCCACTCCAACAGGGTAAAGATGGCATGAATGCTGCCTTCTATACAGGAACAGATGCAATATTGAGGCGTGAAGCACTAATTAATGTCGGATTGCAATACTTTTCTGATGAGTTTGCTAAAGATGAAAAACGTTTAGAGGAATTTCAATTAGTTGGTGGTGTATCTAGCAACAGTATTACAGAAGATATGAATACAGCTATGCGTCTGCATGGTGCTGGTTGGAAATCTGTTTATCATCATGAACTTTTAGCAGAAGGTTTAGCACCTGATGATTTAAAATCTACTTTAAAACAAAGATTACGGTGGGCACAAGGTACTATTCAAGTGCTACTTCGAGAAAATCCACTCACCAAATCAGGACTAACATTTTGGCAACGGTTGCATTATTTTAAGACAATGTATAGTTACTTTTCTGGTTTTGCTACTGTTATTTTTATCTCTTGTCCAATTATTTATTTTTTCACTGATATAGTTCCAGTAAAAACCTACGGCCCTGATTTTGCTCTACACTTTTTCCCAGCTTTTCTGATCAATCGCCTGACTTTTATTGCAGCTACTTGGGGCATTCCCGCTAGAGAAGTTTGGCGAGCCGAGCAATACGCGATCGCCTTATTTCCCTTATTTATCCAAGCTGTATTGAGTGTGTTTATTGGAGGCAATCTAAAATTCCAAGTAACGCCTAAACAGCGCCAGTCTGGAATTTATCTCCAACTTGTTTGGCCGCAATTACTCGTTTTCCTCTTTACTATTTTAGGTATACTGTGGAGTCTTTACCGCTTTGCAATTGGTCATTTAAATTCTCCTTGGGTTCACCTATTAAATAGTGCTTGGGCTATTTATAATTTGTTACTTTTGTGGGCTATTATCCGCGCCTCTTTCTGGCAACCAGAAAAAGAGGTTTAATAATTTGCTGTACTTATTATTTATAATTTTTTAGTTTTGATTGTCATTAGTCATTTGTATGTGTAAAGGACAATCCTCATGAGGAATATACAATTCTAATCATGCCAGTTAATGCACTTTAACAAAAGAAACAGCTATGAACACTTATTTGGACTCCAACAAATTTGCTCAACAAACTGTCTTGACAATTTATGCTCATGCTGATGATGAAGTATTGCCTGCTGCTGGTACTCTCAGTTTAATGTCTAAAACGGGATGGAACGTTCGCTGCTTGATTTTAACTGATGGCAGTCTTTCTAGCTCGGATATAAAGGGTACACGTCATCAAGAAGCAGAGGCAGCTGGTAAAATTATTGGCGCAACTTATGAGTTTTACGCTCTTGAGGAATGTAATTTCTCAACACAAACAGTGATTAAAGTTGCCGAAGAAGCTATTAAACGTTGGCAACCAAATCTGATTATTACTCATGCACCACAATCTGAAAAATATGGGCATAGAGATCATGAAGTATGTGCGATCGCAATTTCCAATGTGGCTACTCGTAAAAATATTCCTCTGTGGTATTCAGCGCCACCTGTTTTTTTGCGCGGGTTTGAACCAAACTTTTTTGTAGATATAACCTCTGTGATTGAGGAAAAAATTGCAGCTATTGGTTGTTATGAATCAGAAATGTCTAAAGCATTTATGCAACTCGACGCCATACTCGTTTTATCTCGATTTTGGGCACGAGAATTAGGTCAAAAAGATGGTTATTTTGAAGCTTTTGAAATTGCTCGACAATGGGTTGATGCTAGCTTCTTTGCTGCAATGGCAAACAGTAATAAACAAGTATTAACCCAAGAATAATTGTATAATGCCTTGCCGTTTTAGTAGTCAAATGCCAAAATAGCAATGTACAAAATAATAGAAATTTAAAACTATGAATCCTAAAGTAACAGTACTGGAACCAACTGGTATTTTAGATGGTATTAGGGGCAATCAACTACGTCAGGAAGTTAGTGAGGTTATTAAGAACGGCTCTGATATTTTGTTGATTGACCTTAAAGATGTAAAGTTTGTTGATAGTTCTGGTTTAGGTGCTCTAGTATCAGCAATGCAAATGGTACGAAAAGCAGAGAGCAAACTCTTTCTCTGCTCTGTTAATGATCAAGTAAAGATGCTTTTTGAATTAACTAAACTGGATCGAATTTTTCAAACATTTACTGATCAAGATGAATTCAATCGCCAAGTACTTGCAACCCAATAAGTTACTCAGCAATTGAGAATTTAAAATAACATTCAATAATCATGGATACAAGTTTTATCCATATTAACCAAAGTCAACTTTTAGCAAAGACAAATCATCATCAAAATTGTTCTTGGTATTTAAAGCCATAATATGAGTTAATATCTGGTTTATATGACGAGTATTTTCTTGGCTACAGTTGATTAATAAATCAATAAAAGCTTCAATACCCCACATCTTGCTGTCTGGCTGATTAATTTCGTAAGCACCATCACTAAAGATGTATAAAGTGCTATTTTCTTCGATATCAAAGGCAGCATCATCAAAGTTGACATCAGACAAAAAACCAATTGGTAGATCTAAAGAGTCTAATTGTCTAACTTGGATTTTTGTCGCAGGTGTACCCGATAACAGTATACCCGGTGGATGTCCAGCGTTAGCATAAACGAGTTGACGTTTAGGACGGTTATAAACTCCATACCAAATTGTGAAGTATTTATCACCGTGATTTTTCATTTGAAAAGCATGATTGAGTGCTTTTAGAACTTCGCTAGGTTGACAGAAGTTAGTATTGGGCAGAGATTGCGATCGCAAAACATTAAGTACAGATACAGATAATAGGGCTGAACCTACCCCATGTCCTGAGACATCCAACAGATAAATAGCTAAATGATCATCATCGATCCAGTAATAGTCGAAGCTATCACCTCCCAATTGTGTTGAGGGAATAAACAGTGCTTCTGCTCTGACTGCTCCTATAAGCGTTGAGGGTAGAAGCGATCGCACATAATCAGCCGCCTCAGCCAATTCTGCTTCCAAAATTTGCTTTTGAGTTTGTAAATTCTGATTGAGTGTCTCTAAAACTTGTTTTTGACTTTGTAAATCCTGATTCAGTTGGTGTAACCTCAGCCCTGCTCTGACTCGTGCTTTTAATTCATTCATCTCAATTGGCTTCGAGATAAACTCGTCTGCTCCCGCATCCAATCCCCTAACTCGATCTTCCTCTTCTCCTGGAGCTGCTCCTTTTGCAGTCAACAGAATAAAAAAAGTAGTTGCTAACTCTGGATTTGCCTTAATTCGGCGACACACTTCCAACCCATCTAGCTGTGACATCACCCAGTCACAAATAATTAGCGCGGGACGTAGCAGTTGGGCTTGCGTGATTCCTTCCTCGCCATTGCTGACTACAGTTGTATCATAACCCTGTTTTTGGAGTGTTCTTTTAAGTGCCGCTCGCACGATAGGATCATCATCAATAACCAAGATTTTTAACATAAACTACATTGTAATAAGTAGAATAAAAACTAGATAATTGTTCTCATTCAAATTACATGTAATTTAATTAAGAATGTATAGTAAAATTACTCAAATTCAATAAATTAATTCTCGAATATGATAATGTCAAACTATATTTAATTGCTAAAAAGTGAATAATCACATTCATCTAAAAGTTAATACAGACCTGACCGCTTCGTCTCAGGTATTATCTTGGTTCGAGCAGATAAACCAACCACCCATTCCAGATAAAAAAATATGGTGGCAATGTCAAACGTTGCTGATAGAAGGTTTCGCTAATATTGTTGAACATGCCCACAAAAATTTACCGATTGAAACTCCTATTGAAATAGAAGTTTTACGGTTAGATAAACAGATAGAAATTCGCATCTGGTCGCAGGGTGAACCTTTTAATTTAGAGCAACAATTGCAAGAAATATCTGAATTAGAGGAGAATGATCAAGAGCGTGGGCGTGGTTTGAAAATCATGTCTGCAATTGCTGACGACTTAAGTTATGAACCGACAGCAGATAATCATTATTGTTTATTTATTAGTAAATATTATTAAATAGGGCGTTGCTGAATTGAATATGAAGTTTAAAAATCAACTCTTCTCAACTCTTACTCTCTGCGGTTCTGTCTTGGAAAGTTCTGTTCGCCGGAAGCCGGCGCACCCTGCGGGAAGCAAGCTACAGACTTTCCGCTGCGTGATCCAAATTCATATTTCTACTCAGTAACGCCTTAAATAGACTTCTTACAAAAATACTTGAGCCGTCATATTAGCCTATATTTTTACTTGCCCTTTGCTACACCCAAATATCAGAAGTACAATCACCGCCAGGATAGCGCATCTCATGAGCACGAGCTGGGCCTGCGGGTTCTTTACCAAAATCAATATAAAAATTTTCGTTGATTTTTAGTCCGCCATTTTCAGTGTCGCAATCAATCTGCAACAAATATGAGCCAGTCTTGGACATATCAGGGTAAAACTGATTATCCCAAGTGCTAAATAGGGAATTCGTTACATATAGCCGCTTACCATCAAGACTTAGCTGTAGCATTTGCGGCCCACCAGCTAATTTATGACCTTGAATTTCGCCGCTGTTACCCAGCAAACCACCGCACCAAACTTGACCAGTGAGTTTAGGATTAAAGGGATCGCTAATATCGTACTGGCGAATATCTCCATGCAACCAATTGGAAAAGTAAATATAGCGATCGCACATTGAAATTAAGATATCAGTAATCAATGATGGCACAGGGATCGGCCAGCCTTCCACTTCCACCGATGGCACATCAATCACTTTCTTTATTTCCCAATGAGCATTAGACTTGTGCCAATGCCATACATTACTACTAAGTGCTGCTGCGACAAATCCATGAGTGCTGTCAGGATTATGGTGAAAGCGCACTTCTAAGGGAAGTAATCCTTCTTCTCCTAAATCAAAACTTTGGATAATTTCGTGTTTTGACCAATCCCAGAAATGTATATGATGACCATAGTTGTCAGCTGCTATGTCGTTAAGGTCAAATCCAGGATAATAGGTTTTGGGTGCGCCCCACTCGCTACTCACCATAACGTTATGACGCGGCTGATACCAAAAGTCATAGTTAAATCTCATGGCGTCGGCTTTGTTTTCCCAGCGTCCAACAATATCAAAATTCTCATTTAGTAATAAAAAGCCACCAGGGCCATTACCCTCACTGTCACCCAGCATGGAAATCATCACATGACCATCTGCTAGGCAGTGTACTGTATGAGGGGCGGTTAAGTTAGTCTTTTCTTTGATTTCTTCTGGTTCAATGACTTTATGCAGTTTGGGTGCTTTTGTGTCTGCTGTATCAACAATATAGATGCGGCTAGAGCGTTGTCCAGGAATCACACTGAACCGCCGGGATTTACTGGTGTCGCCATGACAAGAACTGCAAGCATTCCAGCCAAAGTGATGTAACTCATCGCCAATATAAGGTACAGATAGGCGATGAATCACTTGGGAGTAGGTTGGGGAATTGGGATCAACGTCTACGGTAGCAAGATAATCTGGCTGTTCGATACCTGTATTCGTATAGAGAGCGATAGTATAAAGCACCTTTTCCTGTTCTGCATTGATAGCTGCTTCTGGAGAAGCGTAGCCAGGGCCGCAGCAAGCATGAGCCATAGTTTTGTACCTCTAATACACTATGAAAAATTGTAATTATTTTGAATTTTTGCAGATTGGGCGATCAACTTATAACCAAATTTGCAAGCCTAGTTGTTTTAAATACCTTAAGCCAAAAACAATCTGCTGCGGACTACCCCAAATTTCTAAATCAAACCAACCATCATCTTTAGTATCTATATTTAATGAAGCTCCAACTATATTTACAGTTAATCCAAATGAAACCAGTCCAGTAATTACCGGAGAATAACGGTAGTTTTGGGAAATGCAGACATGAAATTTCGCCCGATTTGTTTGTCTTTGGACTACGCTCCAATCAAATTCTGATTTATTGTCTTGGATTTGGGGACTTGACTGGAAGCTATTACAGCGATCGCTACTCACACCTAAGCACTTTAGCTTTTCTGTCTCTTGCTTCCCAAGGCTTTTGAAATTTAGCTGCTCAATCTCTATATCCAGCTTTTGGAGATAAGCAATACCTGCTTCTACCTGTTGAAAACAACCTTGTATTTCCAGATTAAACCAACCATCGTCTCTCGTATCAACTTTTAAAAGAGCTGCTGCAATATTTACTATTAAATCGTAGCGAGAAACTAATTGCGAGATAATCGGTTGGCGATGGTAGTGCTGAGGAATACGAATGCAGATGTCACTCACCGTGGAATTAACAGTTGTAGATATCATCATTTTGTTCCTCTTATCAAAAGTTCACTCTTAGCCGAGCCAAAAAACAAAGATTCTCTTGATAAGTCCAGCGTCACCTTTGCAACTCTTACGCAGATCGTAATATTTGCGTGTCTTGATAGCGCTGTTGTAACTGGTGCATGTGGTTAAATAAATGCCAACAATATTCTTCTGGTAGTCCGCAGGTGATAGCACCTCGTAAAACAACATTAAAGTACCAGTCGCTCGGCGCAGCTTCTTCTGTAAGCTTGTTAACCACTACATAGGTGCGAACATTTTTGTATATCCGATCTTGGCAGTGAATATCTATTGATTCGTGACGATAGACATTTTGGGAAACACCTTCACGTTTATCCAAGTATTCACTCAGCCGCCAGGGTAACTGATAAAGTACACCTTTGACGCTAGCTTTGGGGTCTTTCACTACATCTAGAACACCACATTTACGCAGATCAGAATAAAGATAAAACCCAAGCCGATAGCTTTTGAGGATTCCAGTCCCGATGACGTAAGGGTGAGTGTTTTCGCCAAGCGATCGCTTCAAATCCACCGGACACATACAAGAGCCATAAGCAAAATAGTAGAACATCGGTTCTTTTTGTTGCTTTTGTAGCAGTTTCAGCTCTAGCTTTGCAGGATTATGAGATTGTACCCAACGGTGGTGTGAGTATCCACTTTGATGGCTCATCTATCGCCGGAAGTATTTACTACAAGTATAATACTACCATCAACTACCAAAAAAATACAACTAAATTCCGATAGTTAAATCGGAGTTTAAATTTGTATGGCTTTCAAAAAGACTGAATGGCGCTTTTTTATGACTCTAAATAAATCCTTGTAAAAACCCAACAATTAACGTTTAATGCTGGGTTTCGCAAGCAGACACCCAGCTGAGTGGTCTGTCGCAAAAGTTTTGAGAGTTAGTAGTAAGGACTTTAGTAATCAAGGACTAAAGTCCTTACTACAAACATATATAACCATCAAAATTAATGAGATAGAGCGTATCGATCTCTAAATTATCATTGTGCGTTGCTTATAATCTGATTCCAGACTGCGATTACTGCTCGTAACCTCCTTGGTAGGTGCTCTTGAGAAATATCGTTGTACTGAACCGTACCCTCTTGGCTGGTAAGGGTATAAGTGATGAAATCAGCAGAACCGCTGGGTGCTGGATAACTGAGATTCTTGAACTCACTAAATTGTCTTCTCTTTAGTAGTCGCTCAAACCGTTTTACCTGTTGCACAGAAACGCGGCGAACACTACGCTCAGAATCATTAGCATCACCAATCCGCACACGAATCAAGCGCCCGTCATTGAGTAAAACAGTTTCGTATGTTCTACCAGCTATACCTCCACTAGAAATTTCCCGAAACACTACACCTTGGTCTAATGGTGGTGGTAACTCACTTGCGGGAATTGGTACAGGGGCCAGTTTAGTTTCACTAGCCTTTTCATTTAGCCTGATTACGGAACCTCTTTGAGAGGTGTGATAAACCAAACTTTGGTTAGCAGACCCAACAACCACATGCCAACCTGGTACTAAAGCTTGGGTACACAATTCATCAGCATTAGCCAATTCTAAACAGCCATTGTTCCAAGTTCGCTCTTGAGCTTCAGTAATAGTTAGTTGAGAAATTGGCAGTTGCAAACGTACAGAGGCGGCTCGTAAAACAGCGTTTTTGACAGATTGTGGAAAATTTGCTGGCAGGTTGCTAGTAGGATTCTTTGTAGAAGCTAAGCGCAAAGAATTCCCAGTTTCTAACGAGAGATTTGCAGAAGCAGCGGAGGCAGTTTTAATTAGAGTTAATCCGCTACCAACAGACAAAATAACAGTCAAAAACCAAGCAGTGACAATTCGTCCTTGATTGCTGGTATGATTGCCTTTCAAGAGATTTTTCATAGTAATATGATCCAGATTTAGGATTAGCTAGTAATCAGCATATATTTAGTCAAAAGCCAAAGTGCTAATAACTAGCAACTAACGGCAAAAAGCATTGCAGGATGGAAGTCAATACTACTTGGGGTTTTGCATTTTCAACCCGAAATTTGATTTGGGGAAAAGGTTAAAGGTTCTTTCCCCTTTTCCTGCAAAACCCGACAAGTATTGGAATGGAGTATAAAATCTGGTTTTTCCGATTTAAATCTTTGTTAACTTATCGGAAGTGACTTCGGGATTTATGCAGTTATGCAGCAAATCTACATTTATTGGTATTATTTATCTGATTTAGTAATACCTAAAAAAGTACATGCTACCAAAACCGAACTAGCTGGGACTAAATTGGCATCTGTTTTTAAAGGCTGATGTGCTGATGTATAGTATAGACGCGGATTTACTGATTATTTGTTCCTTAATATTTACAGAAAATTAAAAAATTACGTAAATACTCTGTATTAAATAATATTAAATTTATCTTGCGATTTGGATAAAGTCGGGCTTAGGCGCTAATTGCTTGCTGTTCAGATTCAATTAATTGATTACTTGGTACATCAAATCTAATAGTGCTAGCCGCCCAGTCTTTGAAATCAGGTGCTAGCCAGACTAACTTACGAAGAATTTCATCATTGACCCACAACACTAAGGGGAACCGAAACTTTTTCCGAAACTCATTTCGGATGAGATTGGTACTGATGATTAGTTGATTAATTGCTACTACAGACTCTAAACCTCTCACCATCAAAGCTTCGGGTTGAGTATCACCAATTGTAGTTACTAGAGTCGTGTATAGTGTCTCAAGCTCAGGTGTAAGCAGAATGTCTTGGATGTTAGCTGGTGAAAATTCTGTCAATGAATTCAGTATTTGCTGCTGGGTTGTGACACAGTTACAACATGCTAGTATCAGTGAAAACTCTCCAGATGATACTGTCATTGCTCTTGCTAGACGCTCAGTGGCCGCTGTGGTGCTAACGTTGCCATCTTCTGAATTACTTAGGCTGATCATTAAAAATCCTGCTTTTATTTTAAAAATAGCTGAGTAATATCCGCTAATTTATTAACTTTTGTTTACAAAGTGGATCTATGTAATTTGCATGAGATTTTCTCTGTAATACTTAGCATAATCCTACGCATCAGCTAATAAGCGAAGATATTGTGTATTATTCCACATCTAAAGTTAAGGGTTAATGTGGAGGTAATATCAACTGAGTATGGATCAGAGAATACAGGGAAAAATTAGCAGTAAAATTATTACCGTATCCTTGTTTAGATTGTCACATATAAAGGCGACACAGTAGCTATTATCTTAACAATGTCAAAATAAATACTATACAAAGGCTTAACAATAAACTTCAGGAAGTGAGAGAAAACTTATCTGGCTATTGGTTGATGTAGAGCGAGAACGCAACTTATATGTACACATGCCAGTCATTGTTCATAATTTGATGATCTCTGTAGCAAATGATGAAAAGGTTTGTAAAGTGGTGTGTTGAGCTTCATAGTTGGTGGAATATTCGCCAAAACATAAAGCCGAGCTTGTTTGCCGTCATAGTGACCTTGAGTATGGTGGCTACAGTGATGCTATCGTTTCCGATAAACGCTCAAACTGTTCCTCAGAGAGCATCATCTGAGTTAAGAGGTGTGTGGTTAACAAATATTGATAGCGATGTGCTGTTTTCAAGCGATCGCCTCAAGGGATCATTGCAACGCCTTGATGAACTCAATTTTAATACTATATATCCAGCGGTTTGGAATTGGGGCTATACACTGTATCCCAGTAAAGTTGCAGCCAAAGTTATTGGGCGATCGCTTGATCCCACACCCGGACTGCAAGGGCGAGATATACTTAAAGAAATTGTCGATGTCGGACATCAAAAAGGCTTAACAGTCATTCCCTGGTTTGAATTTGGCTTTATGGCACCAGCGGATTCTCTATTAGCGAAAAATCGTCCTCAATGGCTTACCAATCGCAGCAACGGTACGCGGATTATTAAAGAAGGGACACATAATCGCGTTTGGCTAAATCCCTTTCGTCCAGAAGTACAACAGTTCATCCAAGATCTAATTGTTGAAATCGTCAGAAACTACGATATCGATGGAATTCAATTTGATGATCATTTTGGCTTGCCATCAGAATTGGGATACGATGCCTATACAGTCGCACTCTACAAAAAAGAACATCGTGGTAGAGCGCCCTCCAAAAATTATAAAGATCCAGAATGGGTGCGCTGGAGAGCTAACAAAATTACCGACTTTACAAAGCGGGTATTTAAAGCTATCAAAGCCACTAAAAAAGATTGTCTCGTTTCTGTTGCGCCTAATCCTCAACGTTTCTCCTATGAATTCTTTTTAGCAGACTGGCAGAAGTGGGAACGTCTGGGAATCATTGAAGAACTGGTTTTGCAGATATATCGAGATGACTTGAATGTCTTTGTCAGCGAATTAGAGTACCCAGAAGTGAAAGCAGCAAAAAGCCATATTCCAGTGAGTATCGGCATTTTGGCTGGGTTGAAAAATAGATCTGTGCCAATGCAACAGATTCAGACACAAGTGCAAAAAGTACGCGATCGCAACTTTGCTGGGGTATCATTCTTTTTCTATGAAACTCTCTGGAACATGAGCAAAGAAAAGCCCCAAGAGCGTCAGGCTGGCTTCCAGAAAATCTTTCCCACACCAACGGCTTATCCAAATCTGCTGGCGGGTTGGAAACCATAGGGTAATAGGAGTAGGAGTAGGGGAGAGAGCACTTAATGACAAATGACTCCTATCTCCTGTCTCCTACCTCTTAACCCCCAATTCCTAAACGCCCAGCTAAGGCGGGAGTCAAGGGTAAGAGCGTGGTAATCATCAAGAATAAAGCCAAAAGCCCCAAAGCAGCTCTGGCATCATCAGGTTCAGTAACTTCATTTAAGCTGGGGCGTTCTGGATCTCGTTGCAAGAAGAAAATCACGATCGCCCAGTACATGGCTAGAACATTACCGAGAGATACTAATGCTAGTAAAATTAAAGTTGCGATCGTTGCCCGTCTTGCAGTTTTGCGTCCATAAATTGCTTGGACAATGCGACCACCATCTAGTTGTCCTGCGGGCATTAAGTTCAAAGCGGTGATTACTAACCCCAGCCAACCAATAATCACTAGGGGATGAACACTCACTAGAGACGACTGTAAACCAGAACCAAGTACAACCCGCGCTAAGCTTCCTACTAAAATCGAGCCTTGGAAAAACTGATTGGGCAATTGAAATAAACTGCCTGGGTGAGAAAGTAGCAAGCCAGTTATCAACATTAATAAAGAAACAATACCACCGACTGCTGGCCCTGCCAAAGCGATATCAAATAGAACCTTGCGATTAGGCAACAGAGATTCAAAACGGGTAATTGCACCAAAAGAGCCAATTTGCACAGCGGGTAGAAAGAAGGGCCAGCTGAGACGGATTTTGTGACGCTGAGCAAGTAACCAATGACCGATTTCGTGAGCTACCAAAATCGCAAATATACCAGCGCCTATAGGTAGAGCTTCTTGAAACCGTCCAGGATTGGCAAAGAAATCAAAATTCAGCACTAACCCGGCGGCTTCTAGACTAGTGGCAATAGTTGCTACCAACAGGATACCTGCAAAGACTTTTTGCGATAACAACATCGGACGGGGATCATTGCGGCTCGGCAGGACAATGATTACAGGTTTGCCGTCTGTGTTTTCTACTAAAAACAGGCGATATTGATCACCAAGGCGTTGCTGCAAACTTGTAGTTAAACGATTGTGAACCTCTTCTGGTTCTCCCCGCAAATTACCTTTAAAAATAGCTCCATCTTGGTAAGCGATCGTTTCTGTGGCAAAAAACGTATCAATACCAAAAATACCTTTAATTGCATTTAAGTCATCATCCGGTATTGGCGGTATTTCAGATTTTAATTCTGCAATTACTGCTGACTCTGTAGGATTTGTCTCAGACGAAGAATCAGCATTGAGCCTTTCTGTGGCTCGCTGCTTGAGCAGGGCATCTTGACCAGCTGTGCGTAGCTGTCTTCCCAAATATATGTATAGACCAGCAGAACCAACCACCAAAAACAATATACCAACTATATTGATGTAAATCCCGGCTGCAAACAATCCAAAAAATAGCAACCAGGGAGCCATTAACACCACCGACTGTAACCAGGCTAAGACTCCCAGCTTACCAAAAGGTCTGGCGCGATAAAAGCCCCAGCCCAAAATGCCGAAAGCTACCAGCAGTATTGCTGCAAGGATAGAAGTTTCTGATAAAGTAGACATCTCCAAACCTTTGCTATTGAGATCAAGCCAGAACAAGTCCGGTATTGCAGATACATTTATTAATTTATAACGCCGCCTGTAATCTGCCCAAATTGGAGACAGGCTATCGTACTTTTGGTAGAATACGAAACTATCTATTGACCTAAAAGCTTTTGACAAAATCAAACAATTGATGAGCCATTTGTAATTTAGAACAGGGTGCAATTTCTACCTGACGCCCTTGCTTGTCTAAAAAGATTGCCTGATTAAGATCGCTGCCAAAACCAGTTTCGGGTTGATCGATGGGATTGGCAACAATAGCATCCAATTTTTTACTCTGCAACTTTTCTAACGCAGGTTTGATAATATCTCCAGTTTGTGCTGCAAACCCAATTAACAGCTGATGCGGTTGTTTGAGTTGTGCTAATTGAGCGACGATATCTGGTACTGGTTCTAGAGGTAGGACTTGGGGAAGCGATCGCTTAGGCAATTTCTCTGTACTATAATCTCTGGGCTTCACATCTGCTACAGCTGCCGACATCACAATGACATCAGCGTTGGCTAAATACTCCTGCATTACTTGCTGCATTTGTTCGGCACTAACGACAGGAATTGCTTGCACTCCCAATGGTACATCCCAATTAGCTGGGCCATGCACGAGGGTGACACTTGCGCCTCGGTGGAGTGCAGCTTGCGCTAAAGCCAATCCCATTTTACCCGTAGCAGGATTGCCAATAAATCGTACTGGGTCAAGATACTCTCGCGTTCCCCCAGCACTAATTAACACTTTTTTACCTGCTAAATCTCGTTTACCTTGAGTATGCAACAACGATTGGATGTAAACCAAAATCTCTGGGGGTTCTGCCATCCTACCAGCACCGACGCGATCGCACGCCAATAACCCCGACGCTGTATCGACACCATGATATCGACTATCTGTTAATAACTGTTGCCAATTCCGCTGCACTGCTATTTGTTCCCACATATCCGTATTCATCGCTGGAGCCAACAGCACCGGACAAGTAGAAGCTAACACAGTATTTGTAAGTAAATTATCAGCCATACCATAGGCTAACTTTGCTAGTGTATTAGCTGTTAAGGGGGCAATTACCAATACATCCGCCCATTCACCTAACTCAATATGTAATGGACGGGAGTGAGTCGGTTGCCAGAAATCATCATCTGTGTAAGCGGGATGACGGGATAGGGTTGCTAAAGTTAGAGGCTTGATAAATTCTTGCGCCGAACGAGTGAGAATGACTCGAATTTCTACACCTGTTTTGAACAGCGTCGAAACTAGTTCACAAACTTTGTAGGCGGCGATACCGCCGCCTACGCCAATTACAACCCTTTTCAATTTTGGATTTTGCGAAAAGTTGTAAGGAGGGTTTCCCTCCGTGGCAAACTTTTCAAGACGGATTTTTGATTTTGGATTAAGTGGTAATGGCATTATAAGTTTCAGGCAACCAAGTAATACATTTAACCCTGATCATCTCTGATTCTAGCCAGTTGACCCAATCTAAAATCTAAAATCTAAAATCTAAAATTGTTATGCTTCATCGTAGGGTTCCAAGTCTAGGAGGTAGATGTAGGGTTCAACTAACTCTGGACGCTGAAATGCGATCGCTCGTAGTAGATGCCAATCATTCAAACCCTCAAAAGCATTACTGTAATTATCCAGTTCCAAACGTGTAGCCAACTGTTCTACTTCTGCCGAAGTCATGGCAGCAATTTCTTTCTTGGAAATGCTTAGAGTTGTCATAATGCTTGCCCCTCCCTTATGCAGCACTCGCCTTCAGCATGGGTGAAATTGCGCTATTACGCAGCCACCCAATATATATTACTCATTAGAAGGCGTGGATTTCGTGAAATTTTTCAGGATTTATACTAGAATTTATAAAAAATTTGTAACGTTTGACTAGTTAATTGCATTCCCGACAAAATTCCGTACTACCTCTAACATTTGTGGCTGGATTTCATGCCCCATGTCAAATTCGTGATATTCCACTGCCACTCCTTGGGATTCTACAGTCTCTCTGGCTTTTAAGGCAGCTTGCAGTGGTACAACTTCATCATATCTTCCATGCGTGATTAAAATCGGCGCAATACTACTTTGAGTTACTGTTCCTGCACCAGGATGTAAATATCCACTCATCACAACTAAACCAGCCAGGGGCAAATTTAATCCTACATCTAAAGTCATCGCTCCACCTTGTGAAAATCCACTCAAAATGGTGCGTGATAGAGGCACACCAGTGCTAGTCTCTAAAGATTGCAACCAATCTACTAACAGTTGCCGACTTTCTGCCAAGCCCTGATACATATTTTCCGTTCTCAGGTCATACCATGCCCTACCTACAGGCGAATGGGGATGAGGATAAGGAGCATTAGGAAACATAAACTGATAATCTGGTAGGTTGAAAAATGGCAATAAAGATGCCACATCCTGGGCATTTGCACCCCAACCATGCAAAGTGACGATTAAGCCTGCGGGTGGCTGAGAAGTTGCGGGAGGAACGGTAATAAATTGCAAAGACAGGGGTTTGCTCCTTAAATCTTACTCTTCTAGTAAATCCTATCTCTTCAACAAGCAGAAAATTTGATTACACAAGAATTATTTTCATCTGGATGCTGTCGCTTTTAGGCAAGATTTTGATTCAATAGAAATTATTGTCAAGTGTTTATAGAAAAGCCAAAACAAAAGGTTTTAATAGAAAATTAATGCTTACTTTAATTAGGTTAGCAAAAACCCATATTTAGTCAGATCCCCGACTTAAGAAACAACTGGCAAATAGGGGGTCTGACCCCCTAATAGTTAAACAAACTTATAAAAAGGCGTTGGGAAAACCCATTCCTTCTCGGTAGGTGATGAAAGACGCCTTTTTAGGCCGTTGACAGTTGACGGTTAATAGTCAACTGTCAACAGTCTTTCGTGTTATCCACTCATAAAAGGGGATGGGATGAGCTTAACAAATCACCATAAACCATGAGACTTCGGAGATTCACCAATTTTATTTACCCGTTACTATCTCCGCCAAGACAAACTTGTTCATAACTTCTACCAGCGATATCCCAAGTAAATTCCGTTTCTACCAGTTGTCTGCCGTTGTGAGATAATTCAAAGCGCAGATATGCATTATCAAACAGTTGACTAATAGTAGTGACGTAATCGGCTGGCTTGTTTGCTCGTAATGCCCGTAATAATTTACTCGCACCATCTACAGATAGTCCTTCTAAGCCGCGATCGCTTGCCACTACAGGCACACCTGCTGCCATTGCCTCTAAAGTTTTATTTTTAATGCCAAACCCAGTCCGCATTGGCACAACGCAGATAGTTGATTTGTGTAAATACTCTACCATCGAAGGCACACGCCCAGTCACATTTATTCCCGGTTTTTCTTGAAGTGCTAAAACTTCTGGTGTTGGATGAGAACCGACAATATCGAAGGTTGTTTCAGGATAATATTTTTGGATTTTTGGCAAGACTTCATTGCTGAAAAAGCAAACAGCGTCTATGTTTGCCAAATTATCCATTGCGCCAATAAAAATTAAGCAATGTCCTCCTGGATCAACGGTACGGTTAGGGAAAGAAACCAAATCCACGCCATTAGGAATGACTGTAATTTGACTATTTGGGTTGAATTCTTGTAGTTGAATTTTATCCTCTTCGGTTGTAACTACAATTTCCGAGAATTTAGAACAGTAGCTTTGTTCATAACGACGCAGAAGCGGTAGATTAATTTTGTCTCTGAGTGCATTTTCAGAAATACCGATTGCTAGTTGGTTACGACAACTACCGTAAACAGAACTATGAACATTGACTATGGTTTTTAACTGTTTGTGAAAATGCGATTGTACATAAATTTCGTTAACGCTATGTTCGCAGGTAATCACATCACATTTTCCTAGCTGCACAAAGTTATCAACCCAGGCTTGCATCTCGACTGAATAGCGGTTGAGTACACTTGGTGGCGTCCCTTGTTGTAGAAATATGCCAAAGCGCTGGATTTTCTTGAGTATTCCTGCGGTGGTTCCAGAATTTGGGGGGCGCTCAAAAACCACTAGATGATCAACACAATCGCGCAATCCCGCTATTTCGGCGTCTGTAACATTGTCATCGCGTTGAGTGACAAGGGTAATAGCATGGCGTTGACTCAGATACTTAAGTAAATTAAATGTCCTCACTTGAGTTCCGCCACGCGTTGGCGGATAGGGAAAGGTAGAAGATAACATTAAGATGTTCATACAAGTGATATCTAGTACGTGGTACATACACCATGACTTCATTCCAGGCTAGATGTCATCACAAATATCCCTTATATATTATTCGGAAAATTTTTATAAATTAAAGCAAACAAAAAGCTGGTTAGCTATTGAATCACAATAACGGTAAATTTACTGTATAGTTCCACCTAAAGTGTTGTTTTTACATAGAAGCCTAGGGCAAAATGTAACCATATTTAGACCAGACAGGAATATCAAGATGCTTGTTTTTATAGTTCCAGTCAAAAGCAAATATGTTTCTACATCATGGGAAACTGTATCTAAATTATTTGAAAGATGTGTAAAATCAATCTGTAACCAAACCGTCAACGACTTCAGAGTGATTGTTGTTTGCAATGAAAAGCCTGAGATAGAATTTAGCCATCCTCAGATCACATATATTGAGCATAACTTTGAACTACAAGGCAAAGACTGGAAAAGCAAACAGTTAGATAAACTATCAAAATTTACAACGGGATTAATCTATGCGCGGCAACTCAACCCATCTCATGTTATGTGTGTTGATGCTGATGACTGCGTAAGCAAATATTTAGCAGAGTTTGTTAATAGTAATCCTCAAGCCAATGGTTGGTTTATCAAAAAAGGCTACATTTATAATGAAGGTAGTAAACTCATACGTGTTATGAGGAAAGGTTTTGATCAATACTGCGGAACAAGCAACATAATTAGATATGATTTATATAATGTACCTGAAATTGTCAATGCTATATGTGATCATGAATATACACAATATATTTTTAATTCCTATCGTCATCGTGACATAACAAGTACTCTGGCAAAAAAAGGAACACCGCTTGAACCTCTACCTTTTCCTGGTGCTGTTTATATTAAAAATGGTGAAAATATTTATTTTGGAGTTGCAAACAAAAATAAAGCACTACCGCTAAAATCAAGGCTTTTAAGAATAAAAGCTTTATTAGATTATAGATGGATGGCACAATCAACTCATGAAGAGTTTAGTTTGTATAAAATTAATAATATCTCACAATTGGCGTAATCAATCTAAGATTCCCGACTACTTTAAAGCAGTTGGGAATCTTGGGAATTCCTTAGCCTTGACGAATAAGGTAAAGAGAAAGCTACTATTAAAATGTTTATTTAATTGAATATCTGGGAATCCTAGCAAATAGAGCAACCAAAAAAACTAGGACTTATGCACTGAAGGCTGAAACCTAGATCCCCCATAGCCCCCCTTTTGAAGGGGGGAATTTATAAAGCCCTTTTTTAAGGGGGTTGGGGGATCTGAGTGCGTAAGTTCTGAAAACATCAAATTTTTTGGTTGTAGACTCATTTGTGGAGTATATTTCATGATTCAAGCTAGTCTACCTACCACTTTAACAGGTATACATGCTTAATCATGTCATCCCCAAGTTGTTTATATAATTTCATTGCTAAAACAATTTATCACTTAGAAAAAAGGATTTTGTCAAATGGAATCTTTCGGTATTTACACCCTTGCGAATGATGTAGTCTATGATCAATTAGTAGCTTTGCTAAATAGCATTGAGATGAATGTTAATGCAGATATCCCAGTTTGTATTATTCCCTATGACGAACGACTAGACCGAGTTAAGCAAGAAATTAATTCTCGAAAGAACGTAATATTGTTTGACGATTGGGATGTGATTCAACGCTGGGAAGAATTTGCTCACCAAGTTTGGGCGGTTCATCCCAGAGAAAGAGAGACAAAAGCATCACGTCCTAGTTGGTACAAAAGTCATTTGCAAAGAAAGTTTGTCGCTTTTGAGGGTGTTTTTGAGCAATTTGTATTTTATGACGGTGATAGCTTAGCGATGAAGCCAGCCACCGATGTAATTGAAAAGCTAAACAAATACGATTTTGTTTTTGATGATTGGGAACATCTTAAGAATAGAACTGTAGCGGCTTTAGATATTTCGGTTATAGAGAAAACTGGGCTATATAAGGAAGCTGATATTCGTCCTAAGCTGCATTGTTCTAGTTTTTTTGGGTCTAAGCGAGGATTATTTACTGCTGACGAAATTCAAGTAATGAAGCAGCAATTAATTGACAAAAGAGAAATTGAATGGATTAATGGACATGGATGGTGGGATGATGCTTTTTTGTTTAATTACATGACTTTGCGGTGCGATCGCCCACTATTCAACTTCACACTTAGCCCTAATGGTCAAGATAGAACTGGCAACTGTGCCAATGCTGATCCTTTCGTAAATATCAATAATGTTCTTTACAATCAAGATGGATTAAAACCCATTCATCGTATTCACTACATGAGCTATTCCTCTAGTGATTTTGCTCGTTTATCTCAGGGAGAAGATGTCAACATTCTTTACAGAGATGAGTTTTTATACTATCGTTTTCTCAAACAGCCAGAACAAAGACCACAACAGCTAAAACCACCAAGTGTGGCGTCAAAAACCAATCGATTTATCAAAAAGACTATCAAGAAAATTCAAAGAACTATCGCTTGAATTTAGCAGTATGGTGGTAAATTACCGCCATACATCTAGTTTTTAATTGATACTATTACAGTAATTTCTATATAAAATATGTCTAAAATTAGTGTTTGTATTCCTACTTTTAATCGTGCCTATCTCCTACCTTATGCCATTGACAGTGTACTTAAGCAGTCTGAACAAGACTTTGAATTAATTGTCTGTGATGACGGTTCTGGCGATGGTACAGCTGAGTTAATGTCACAGTACACAGATAACCGTATTAAATATATTCGTCATCCGCAAAATATTGGCAAAAGCAATAATATGCGCTCTGGCTTTGATGCTGCAAGCGGCAAATATTTTATGAAGTTTGATGACGATGATAGACTAACAACTGACTTTTTAGCACGTACTACTGCAATCTTTGAACAAGACTCTAGTATTGATTTTGTTGGTACAGATCATTGGATAATCGATATTAATAATGTCCGCGATCAAGAGAAAACTCAGGAAAATTCTCGTCGCTGGGGTAGGACAAATTTACCAGCAGGTATCGTAGACAATTTGCTAGAAGTTGTATTTATTCAACAAAGCTTTCAAATTGGAGCAACATTATTTCGGCGTCAAACCTTGCAAGAATTAGGATTTATGTTACCCAATTTGCAAAATTGCGAGGATAATGATTTGTTCGTACGGTTAGCTTTAGCTGGGAAAAAAGGTTATTACTTACCAGAGTTATTAATGGAATATCGCTATCATGCAGAACAGCAAGGTATTAATCGAGCTATTCCTTATTTATTCGATAAAATGCAATATTTAGAAAGTTATCACTTTGATTCACATAAATTGGAGAAAATCCGAAAAAATCGTCTTGCTGAAACACAATTATTATTAGGTTTGCGTTTAGTCGAAAAAGGTGAAACGCCAAAAGGTAGAGAATTAATTTTGGCAGGACAGTCTTTTTCAACTACTAAAGCATGGACTGGTTTAGGTCTATCGTTATTACCAGTTGAGTTACGAAGTAAGGCGTTTAGCGTGCTGCGACAAGCAAGAGGTTAAAATTACCTGATAAAACAAAATATGAGCTTCTCAATTTAAAAGTAAATAACTGAATTATGCTAGCACCTAAGATTATACCTTCTAAGTTTTTTATCTGGAACCAAAAGTACAAAGCACCTGTGGGAGCTTCATGGTGGTATCAATACACCAATTCCAAAATTACTGGAAACAATTTTGCTTGGCGTAATCGCTATAACCTACCTGGTGAGTTAATTAAACAGATTGGGCCTTTTGGTTTTCAAATGAATAGCCTGACACGCATCTTTGAATATCCCTGGTGTTTTTTCGTCACACCTTTAGAACCAGGTATGCGTGTAGTCGAAGTTGGAACTGGAGCTTCTGGTTTTCAATTTGTATTAGCTCAATGCGGACTTGATGTTACCTCAGTTGACCCTCTTATTAATCCTAGCGAAAAAGTAGATTGGATATTTACTATTGAGCAGTTTCATAAATTGAATAATGTTTTTGGTGGTAAAGTTAAATTTATTCAGGATTTTTTACAAAATGCCAAGTTGAAGAGTAATTATTACGATCGCATCTTTTCTATCTCTGCAATTGAACATATTCCATCAGAAGAGTTACCATCATTGGCGAAAGAAATCGAACGCCTGATAAAACCTGGTGGCTGTTTTATAGCAACAATAGATTTGTTCTTAGATTGTTATCCATTTACCAGTAAGCCTTCCAATAAATATGGTTCTAATATTTCAATTAGTTCTTTAGTTGCACACTCAGGATTAAAGCTTAAAATAGGTAATCCTGGAGAATTGTACGGCTATTCTGAGTTTGAACCAGACAATATTCGTCAGCGTTTGGATGAATTTTTAGTTATTGACAACGTTCTTACACAGTGCATTGTGCTAGAAAAAACAGTCTATTAGATAACTTCTTCAAAACAGTTTGTGGATAGCCTTTTTCACTTTACAACTAACTGCCTCCCAAGAGTATTCTGCTTGTACTAATTCATAGGCAGAACGAGCTAGTTTCTCTCCCAAAAAAGGATCTGTCCAGATTTGACATACTCCTGCAACTAACTCCTCTACCTCTCTAATTAATAGGTGTTCCCCATCTTCAGCGTTGATTCCTTCAGCACCCTTAGCAGTACTAACAACAGGACAACCAGCAGCAAAGGCTTCTACAATTTTCAGGCGCGTACCTCCACCCTGAAGTAATGGTACAAGCATGACGCTAGCAGCAGCCAAATAGGGTCGGACATCTGGTACACTACCTGTAACGATAATTCCAGGCGATCGCTTGGCAGCATCCAGCATAAATTGAGTGGGACTGCGCCCTACTAGCAGTAAACGGCTATCTGGGTAAAGCTCCCGCAGCCGGGGATAGATTTGGTTAATCAGTAATTCAGCCGCCACTGTATTAGGTGAGTATGAAAGCTGACCAAGAAAAAGTACATTCCGCTTCGTATTCTCCAATCCCGTCTCTGGGCTGTATTCACTGGAACGTACACAGTCGTAGTGGGCTACATTGATGCCATTAGGTACAACGTGAGTGGGCGATACTTGTCCGTAAAACTTGTTTATCAAGCTCACATCGTCTTCGCTGCATACCCATACTTGGCTAACTTGTTTAGTAAAGTCGCTTTCAATGGACTTGAGATGGTCTAGCTGAATCTTGGCTTTTAACTTTGACTTTAAACCCTGAACTGCATGGTATCTCTGCTGCCATAGAGATGCTTCCACATTATGGTTATCGAAGATAATGTGACATTTATGTTTCTTGACCACGCTCAAGTAAGGATACAGCCATACCTCCTCAAGAATTACAACATCAGGCTGAAATTTTATCAGAGTTTCGTCTAATTCTTGAGCAGCAGTTTTTGTATAAGCCCAATCTGCATCTGGATGTCTGCGAGAGTTCAGCCACCACAACCGACTTTCTAAATTTTCCCAGTTTGACCGCTGTTTGGCAAAGTTGGAGTGTTTCCATAGTTCAACCCCAGGTAAAGACGTGCTTTTAGGAGTCCAGTTGGAGGCTGAAAAAACGGCAACTGGGCCGAATTTCATCATAATATTGATGTTTTGCCAGGTACGTAAACTTGCTCCACCCACAGGTGGATAAGGCACTTCTTTTGTAATGAATAAAGTGCGAATCGAGGAAGTCGTCACTTAAGTATGTCTCCAATGATTACAAGTTATGTGGGAATGCGTAGACTATATATGAGAATTCCTCACGCAAAGGCGCAAAGAAAGACTGCAAACAGTAAGCAATGCTCCACAATTATGTAATACAAATACTCAGTTAAGGGTTGGCGAATCTACCTATTTTGTGGAATAGTTGGGGTAGGTTGATAAGTTTGGCTGAATCTTAGTTGATTAATCACAAAGAATGTAGTAAGAGCTAAGGTAATGGATACGGCTGCGATCGCTAAACGATTAGCCTTCCAAGAGCCTAGTTTTCCTTGTGTATATGCAGTATTAACTATATTTACTTCTCGCTTAGCTTCTTCCAAAATTGATTGGAGAGCATTTATTTGTTCATCTTCTAGTTCTGAAAATCTATCTTGCCTAAAAGCATTTTCTAGGATTTTTACCTTTTGTTCTGAAGATACCTGAGCAAGTTCTCTCCTGACAACCTCAAATGGATTACTTTGCCTTACAGGTTGTGAAGATGGAGTTGGAGATTTTGGTTCAAAATATTTTTGAGAAAACCTCTCTAGTTTCTCATACTTGGCTGGTTGTGAGGATGGAATTGGAGAAATTGGCGGCTGAATCGGAGTATCTTGTTTAATCTCCTTTTTAGTAAAACTATACGAGGTATCTTGCTGTACAGGTATTGGTGATTTAGTTTGAGATTTTTGAGGTTGAGATTGGATACGCTGATTATTACCTATTTTATTTGTTTGAAATGACCATTTATATTCACTATCTTGGACAACCATATTCTTCAATGAAGAATACAGGTAGTGATTTACTTCCCGTCTCTCAACTCCTAGCATTTCAGCAATTTTTACTGCTCTTAGCGGAGTACCACGCTTTAATATTTCAAGTATTTGGAATTCTAGTTTATCCATATTGACCCAGAATTATTATTACAAATTAGCTAGAAGTAAAGTTTAAATAAATAAGATGCGTGACCAGCTATCAACAATGTCTACCATTTTATCGCCACTTATACCTTTAACCTGTTTTTTGCCACTTGCAACCTTTACTCTTGCTAGTACATCTTTCAGAGATTCAAATTTTTTCTTAGTACGTTCTTTTTCGACACTTTCAGCCACCTGAACGGCTTTTTTATCAGTAAATCCAGCAGTTCTTAATCTAAAAGTCAATTCTAGTAAACTTAAACTATTAAATGCATCTAATGGTGTAACTTGTTTTGGTATCTGACTTTCAATCAGCTTGAGAGTCTCGTATAACTTCTGTCTTTCTTGTCTTTCTTGTGCCAGTTCTAACCTTAAATCATTGATTTGCTTGGCAAACAAATGAGAATTATTATTTGTTGAAATCGATTTTGAATTAGTTGTTTCAATTGGAGTCTTAATTTCTAGTTTTTCGACCGAATCAAATTTTTTAAACGCAGTTACTTGTTTAGCTATTTTCTCCTCACTTTTGGATGAAATTACAAAAGCATTGACCATTTCGCATTGACGAGAATTTTTTTCTCTCGCTTTGACAGCAGCATAATATTCTAGGTATCCATCTACTACTGTATAAGTTTCTAAGCCCGTAGCTTTTAAAATTAATGGTCTGATAATTCCTCCGCTTTCTATAATCATATCAGCAAGGCTATTTACAGCATCATCTGTAAAGTTGGAACGAGAAACTTCACAAGTAATATTTTTAACATCTACAGTATAAAACTCCATTATTAATTGACCCCTATTTTTTGTAAAACTTCTTTAGCTAACATCTCAAATTCCATAGCGGATTGTTGAGCATTAGTTTTTAAATCTGCATATTTAATAATTGATCTTGGATCTGGATATTCTAAATCTCCAACTGTTATTGTATTATTCATACATTCTGAAAGAGCAGTTCTATCATAAATAACTGCTTCCATTAAAGGGAGATTATAGCGCTCAGATATAGTACTTCTTTGTCTTGGAAAAGTATACTGCAAAAATTTAGAATTAGTTGAAATTTTAGAAGCAAGAACTCCTATTATATTAATAGGTTCCTTGCTCATAAGCCCTCTGTATTCATTAATTTGCTTAATAAAGTTTTTAACGGTTGGTAAGCCTTGGTTGGCAAATGGTTTTAAATCCGAAGGAATTATCAAATAATCAGAAGCAATTAGGGCAACTTCAGCATAATAATCCCTTGATGGAGGTGTATCAATAATTACGATATCATAATGAGTTTCTATAATTTTGAGCTTAGAAATTAGCCTACTTCTGCTAACTGCTATTTTGTTTAGTTTATCTTGTTTATCGATCAAGTTAATATGTGAAGGAACAACATCTATTTCTGGATCATTAAAATAATTAGACTGACGTAAAATTTCTGGTATGAAATTAAAATCTGCTGATTCTAATAAATGAGAAATATTTTGCTCTCGCAAATCATCATCTTCTTCAAATTGAAATTTTATTAAGCCTGTAGCAAACGTAGTATTTGCCTGAGAATCTATATCAATCAAAAGTACACTTTTACCTTTTTTTCTCAATGCAGCTGCAAGATTTACTGCAACGGTAGTTTTACCAACACCACCTTTATTATGATAAATCGCAATTGTTTTCATTGAATATTGCCTCTCAGTTTGAAAATTTAAATTATTTTCCGATACTTGTATCTGTGAATTTTCTGTCAGATGTTCTTCTTTTAGGCTGTCTCTACCAATAAAGTTTTTAATTTTATCTATCTTTTTCTCGACTTCTTTTCCATAACACTGAAACACTAGCTGAACATCATTTTTAAATTTCTCATAAATTCTGATTTCTTTGCCATTAGTTAGCAGCCCATACCTTACATTCAAGCTTGTTAAATAATGCCTGAGTCGGAGGACGTGATTATTTAAGTTTTGTTTAGGATGCTTCGCCTCCATGACGACACTCAAGGGTGAGTTGGCATCTAAGACAAAGGGAATTACTTGCGCTGCAAATGCTAAGAAGTCTAAGCGGATGCTACCAAGGGCAACTTCTTGATGCCAGGTATCAGGAGTATACCCTAGCTGTGGTAGCAAATATTGCACTATGAGTTTGCTTTCAACTTCGCTTTCATTACGACACAGCTCAGGATTAAAAAGCAATATTTTTTACCTCTAAAAAAATAAAAATATTGGTAATAAAGGGATTTATGTTTGATTATGGCATGGCGTTAATTGTCTTGAGTAATAAAAAATACTTATAAAAATTTAATAAATTCATAATATAGGTAGTGTTTCCACTGAGAATTTAGCTATTTCTGAGAGCTAGCCATGTTCAAAAGTATTAGGCTAAGTAAAAGCTAAATGCCGTAAGGACACACATCATCTGTGTATCTCTACCAACGACATGTGAGCTTTAGTATAAGTTCCCGACTTAAGTTCACAGGTTAGATAAGTGTAGACGTATACTTCAGAGGAACAGGTTTTTTTCTTTGCCAGCGTTGCATAATTAAGGCCGGGTTGCTATATAATCTGACTGCCTCAATTGAGGAAACATGACTGAGAAGACTCTTTTAAGTCCGCGAAAATATTAAATTTAACGGAAGTTTCAATTGTTCAGCAGGGGTGTACGCTACCTAGATGGGAAGGCGTCATCAGAGGAATTAACCAATGGGATATGTAATTGCTACTGCAAATATGAAAGGTGGTGTGGGAAAAACTACCCTCACCGTCAACTTAGCGACTTGTTTAGCAAAAAATCATGGTAAGCGGGTGCTTGTCCTTGATTTAGATAGCCAAATTAGTGCCACACTCAGTCTGATGTCGCCTTTGGATTTTGCCAAGCGTCGCAAACAAAGACTGACATTTAGATATCTGATAGATGAAGTTGTCAATCCAGAACCAAATGCAAAACTGACGATTCAGGAAATCATTCAATCTCAAGTTTGTAATCTACCTGGACTAGATTTATTACCAGGAGATATAGACTTGTATGATGAATTTGTTGTTTCAGAAATGCTGCATCAACAAGCAGTTGCTTTGGGTGAACAGGATTTTGAAACGATTTGGAATCGCTTTGAAAGAGTTTTGATTAATAACATCTTAAAATCTGTTCGCCAAGATTATGATTTTATCCTCTTGGATTGTGCGCCTGGTTATAATCTATTGACTCGTAGCGCTTTAGCTGGTAGTGATTTCTATATACTTCCTGCTAAACCAGAACCTTTATCTGTGGTGGGTATTCAATTACTGGAAAGACGGATTGCTCAATTAAAAGACAGTCACGGGAATGAAACCAAGATAGATATAAAAATGCTGGGAATTGTATTTAGCATGTCCAACGCTAACCTGCTCACTGGCAGATATTATAAACAAGTTATGCACCGCGTTGTTGAAGATTTTGGCGTAGAAAAAATTTGTAAAACTCAAATACCAGTTGATGTCAATGTTGCTAAAGCTGTTGATAGTTTTATGCCAGTTGTTTTAAATGCTCCCCAATCAGCTGGTTCTAAAGCATTCTTTCAGTTAACTCAGGAGTTGTTGCAAAAGCTGTGAAGAGTGCTGAATAGAGACGCGATTAATCGCGTCTGTGCTGAAGCGCGGTAGCGGGGCGTTTAGCCCGTGCTGAGTGAGGAGTTATGAGTAAAACTCCTCACTTTTTACTTCTAGAACTCTCCGGCTAAGGCTGCAACGCAACGTTCGCAAATTAGGGGATGTTCTGCTGATTCTCCCACATGGGTGGAGTAGTTCCAACAGCGATCGCACTTTTCCCCATCTGCATTTACTACCCCAATTCCCCAGCTATCTGATTGCAAGTTGTATTTCAACCCTTGCAGTTTGTCAGGAGAATCTAACACTTCTACTTGGGAGGTAAGGAATAGATAGCGGAGTTCATCGATACCGTTACCGATGACTGGATTTAGGGCTTTTACTGAGGAGCGTAATTGCTCATCAGCTATATATAGCAAAGCTTTCGCTTCCAAGGAAGAACCAATCAGTTTTTCTATTCTGGCTTGTTCTAGCACCTTATTTACATCAGTGCGAATCTGCCGGACTTGTTGCCAAAATCCTGCTATTTCTGGATTACGCCATTTTTCTTCTATCTGCACCCAACCGGCTTCAAACACCGATTTGTAAGGTGTTTTGTAGGGGAGATATTGCCAGATATCTTCGGCGGTGTGGCATAGTACTGGGGCGATCGCTCGTGCTAAATTTTCTAAAGCTATCTTCAGCACTGTTTGACAACTGCGACGGCGAAAAGCATTCGGGGCGCTGATGTAGAGTCTATCTTTGGCAACATCTAAATAGAAGTTGGACAAATCCACGACGCAGAAATTCTGCACTGTTTGGAAAAAGCGGAAGAATTGGAAACTGTCAAAGGCTTCCGTGACTTCCTGAAACACCTCGGTGATGCGGTGCAACATATAACGGTCGAGTTCCGGCAAATCCTCTAAAGGGACTGCATCTTTTTCTGGGTCGAAGTCATGCAAGCTACCTAATAAGAACCGCGCTGTATTGCGAATCTTGCCTCTGACATCGTTTAGTTGCTTGATGATGTTTTTACCTATGCGGACATCAGAGGAATAATCTACCGATGATACCCACAACCTCAGTACATCCGCACCATAAGGCGGTTCTGCTTTTTGATTTTTTCCGCCTTCAATGATTATATTTGGGTCAAGCACATTTCCTTCTGACTTGCTCATCTTCCGCCCTTGTTCATCTAAAACAAAGCCGTGAGTTAAGACAGTTTTGTAAGGCGCAATGCCATTGACCGCTACACTGGTAAGCAAACTTGACTGGAACCAACCGCGATGTTGGTCGGAACCTTCCAAATACAAATCAGCGGGGTAGTGTAACTCTGGACGCTGCTTTAATACAGCCGCCCAAGATGAACCAGAATCAAACCATACATCCATTGTGTCTGTACCTCTGCGGTAAGACCGACCATTATTTCTGTAAGATTCTGGTAACAACTCAGCTATCGACAATTCCCACCAAGCATCGGAACCTTTTTCGGCGATAATTGCTTGGACGTGGTTGATAGTTTCTTCATTTAGCAGTACTTCTCCAGTTTGTTCATCGTAGAAAACGGGAATTGGGACACCCCAAGCACGCTGACGAGAGATACACCAATCAGAACGTTCTGCCACCATTGGCGTGATGCGATTTTCACCTTGAGCTGGAATCCATTTTACTGTAGCGATCGCCTTTAACGCTTCTTCCCTAAATCCCTCCACCGAAGCAAACCATTGTTCAGTAGCGCGGAAAATCGTCGGTTTTTTCGTCCGCCAGTCATAGGGGTACTTGTGTTGGTAAGGTTCCTCCTTCAACAAAGAACCAACCACCGTCAACGCATCAATTACCGCTTGATTCCCATCACCTAGCACATTCAACCCAGCAAACTCACCCGCCTCTTGGGTGAAATTGCCATTGTCATCAACAGGCGCAAGGATAGGCAAGCCGTAACGCTGACCTACAATGTAGTCTTCTTGACCATGACCAGGTGCAGTATGTACCAACCCAGTACCCGACTCAGTTGTGATGTAATCTCCACCCACAACCACCGGACTTTCGCGGTCAAACAAAGGATGACGGTAAGTAGTATGTTCTAAATCTTTTCCTTTAACTGTGGCTTTTACGGTTAACTCAACTTCCAATGTCGAAGATAAACTCTCCACCAAATCAGCTGCGACGATTAGATATTTGAAATTTATCTCGCGCAAAGGCGCAGAGGCGCTAAGATTACTTTGCGTCTGGGCGTCTGGGTGTGACACTTCCACTACCGCGTAATCCAAATCTGAATTCACCGCCACCGCCAAATTCCCCGGAATCGTCCAAGGCGTAGTCGTCCACACAGCTACACCCAACTCTGAGAGATATTCCCCCAAAACTGGTTTTACACCCTCAGTCAAACCTGTGATTCGGAAAGCTGCATAGATACTGCGAGAGGTGTGACCTTCTGGATATTCTAACTCAGCTTCAGCCAAAGCAGTTTTAGAACTAGGACTCCAGTGAACAGGTTTCAAACCACGATAGATGAACCCTTTCAAGAACATCTGACCAAACACACCAATTTGCGCCGCCTCATATTCCGGCTGCAAAGTCAGATAAGGATGCTCAAAATCGCCCCACATCCCAAAGCGTATACAACTTTTGCTTTGATCTGCTACTGCTTCGAGTGCAAATTGTTTAGCTTTTTGCCGCAATTGTAAAGGCGTTAAGTTTTGCCGTTCTGCTGACTTCATGTTCTGCAAAACTTTCAGTTCAATAGGCAAACCGTGACAATCCCAACCGGGGACATAGCAAATCTTATGCCCTTTTAGCAGTTGGTAGCGATTAATAATATCTTTAAGAATTTTACCCAATGCATGACCACTATGAAGTGAGCCATTAGCGTAGGGAGGCCCATCGTGCAGTATAAATAATTCGCCGGGGTTTTCTTGCGAGAGGCGATCATAAATTTTATTTTCTTCCCAAAACTTTTGGATTTCCGGCTCACGCTTGATAGCGTTTGCTCGCATATCAAAGTTAGTCTTGGGTAGGTTTACAGTATCTTTGTAACTTCCAGTTTCGGTCACAGTCTCATGCCTAAGATTATAGGTGCAGATTTTACTAATTATAGAAGATGGCATGATTTTAGATAAAACTGTTCACTGTAAATAACAGCAGATGCAAAGAAAAGAAAACGGTTCTCGAAGTCAAGTTCCCTTCAATATCCAGTTGGCCCTAATTGAACTGAAAGGAGTACAGTTTTTGGCTTTTCTGGAAAATCAAATAGTTTTAAATTTGAATTACCATCATGTTCTAATTGCTATTGAGCTTACTTAAAACAATTATTGATAGCATTTGAAAATCCTACGGTTTTTGCTACTGCACGATCATAGTCTCCATTGACAGCCTGATCAACAATATTGATAGTATCTAATAATACATCTCTGCATTGATTCTCGTCCCATAATGCTTGTTCTAGTGTTTCACAATATTTAATAAACTTATTAGATGTTATATCAGGCATAATTTTACCTGAAACTTGTATTCTTAGAATATTAAGAATGTAGTATTTAAATGGACTGTATTTAGGATCTATTAGTCTTTTTCTAAATAGAGCATCTAAACAAAATTTTGCATAGGCACTAACGTAATATCCTATTGGGTGATGAGAAGGTAAAAATATTTTTTCTTTGGTTTCCTCTTGCAACCTTGTATGGTATCTACCTGCATTTTGAGCTTGGTCTAAAAACATAGACGCAAAGCATCTCATTTGAGAGCGTATATCTACTATTATTATTTTTTCAATATCATCTATTCCATTAAATTGCCTTGGTCTTCTTTCGTAGTAAAGCCGTTTTTCCTCTGGTATAGAATTATAGTATTCCTCTAATTTTTTTTGAAAGTCAGTTAATGCTTCAAGCTCCTCTAATTTAACAGGTGTTTGTCTATTGTTAGCTTTAATAATGTTATTTTTTAGTTTACTATCTCGATCTAAAGCAATTACTTTAATTGGTATACATAAAGAATCATCTATTGATTCTCGGCTATTATATAAAATGTAACTGGTTTGGCATCCATTAACGATTTGATAATCTTTAATAGTAATTAAGTCTCCAATAACATCAACATATTCAGCAACAATAGTTATACCGTTGTTATATAATACAAAAAACTGACGCTCATCAGATTTTATCGTTGCTTCTATTTCTTGGTTTACATCATTTTCACCTTGAAAACCTCTTACGTTATCATAAAATAGGCCTCTAATTAGATTGTCATCATCATCAGTAATTAATTTCAAGTATTCGCTTGCTGGTAAAATTGCAATATATGCTTGGTTGATATCTTCTATTTTAGGAATAGTAGCGCGTCTTTCAAACTTAATTTGTCTTGATATTTTGTTATTTGCTAATCTATATAAATTCTGAATGCCATTAGCATCAATAGGATTAAATGTAACCCTTTCAAAAATCTCCATATCATCAAGTCTTTTTCTCAAACCCTCAATAGTTACCTTTAAATGTTTATCATCAAACCACTTGCCAGTTGTAACATAGTATAATTTACATATGGGCTTCCTATTTTTGAACAGACTACTTTTTTCATATATCAATCCCATTAGTTGAGACTTTTCTCTGATCTGAGCATTGGCTGGTAACTCAGATTCTTCATTAAAGAAATCTGTAGATCCTAATAAGAATTTAGCGATTTCACCTGCATCAAAACTACTACTAGTTTTGGATTGAATTAAGATAAATTCAACATCTAAATATTTATTTCTTTTCTGCAAATCCTCCAGTTCTTCTTTTGAGTTAATTAAACTACCATTAACAATGATTGCAATGCCATCTAAGGCTTTATCACCACTGCCTCCGACATGGATTTCTTCGAGTCCAAATTGATAATTATATTCTTTGGAAATAACGTAATAATTAACAAAATGCTCAAACAGGTCTGATTCTTTTAAATCTTCTGAGAAAGACTGTTGTTTTCTGAAAGTATTTAGTAAACCAACTGTAATTCTATCCATAAGTAATAAAACTCTATTTTATTTGTTAAAATTATACAACATTTTAGAGTTTATTACTTAACATAGACTTTTAAAAAAAAATACAATAGTTAGTTGTAATGGTGTGTCACAGCTAAGTGTTTTGTAGATGGATTGTCAAGGGTAAAATATATGGTATGACTCAAAAAAGACTTATGACTCTAACCCTAAACTTGCCACCAGAATTAGAACAGTATCTTGCACAAGAAGCTAAACAGCAAGGGCTTTCTATGGAAACATATACTTTGCAGATTTTGCAAGAATATATTCTGCCAAAAGAGAAACAATCTAAATTGGTTAATGTGCTTCAGTCTTGGATTAATGAGGGTGACGCTGATGAGCAGCAAGAAACAGGAGAGTACTTAATTCATACGTTAGATGAAGATAGATTATCTTATCGTAAATTGTTTAGTGCTGAGTTAAAAGGTATAACTTGGTGAGTCAGGTTATTCTGTTGGATGCAGGGCCAATCGGTCTAGTCACAAACCCAAAGTTGTCTGCTGAAAGCTTTGCTTGCTCTAAATGGCTGCAAATACTCGTTTCCTCTAGCAGTCGAGTTATAATTCCTGAAATCGCCGATTATGAAGTGCGGCGAGAATTATTACGAGCAAACAAAGTTAAAGGTATTGCTCGTTTAGATGAGTTAAGTCAACTTCTAGAATATTTAGCAATCACAACAGCTGCAATGCGTCAAGCTGCATTATTGTGGGCGCAGGCTCGTCAACAAGGACAACCAACAGCTGGTGATAAGACAATTGACGGTGACATAATTTTAGTAGCTCAAGCTATAACTATTATCGTTACAGATGTAGTGATCGCAACAACTAACGTTGGGCACTTATTTAGGTTTGTTTGAGCCGATTTGTGGCAGAACATTAAAACAAGTTGAGTGAAACCCAACATTACGTTTAGGTTAACGTTGGGTTTCACTAAAGTTAACTAGCCTGATTATCAGGTGGTACTACATCAGGCGGCGTTTCCGCTGGGGGAGCAAGTACCGCATCTGGAGCAATTTCCTCCACAGGAATTGGTTCTTTATCCTCAACTTCGGCATCTGGTTGCGCTGCTTCCACCAATTCGGGAGATGGGGGATTTGGTGGAATGGCTTCCGGTACATTCTCGATTTTTGCTTCGGTGTCAGTAGTAGCACCTGCGTTTTCTACTGATTGTTCTGGTATGGGAGTAGTTTTGTCGATAATCTCAACAGCAGGTTGTGCCAGTACAGAGGTAATGTCTTCAGGTTTGGGGGTTGTGGGTGTCTTTTTACTCCCAGTCTGTTGCACCCGGTTTTTCGCGCCACTGAAGGTGTTACCAATACCCTGTTGCAACTGAGCAAGTCGTTGCTGAAGGGACAACTTATTCACCTGTTCCTGAATGCTAGTTTTTACTGTCTCAGGACTCGGTACTTGAGTTTGTTGTAGCAGTGGGGTTAGTTGCCGACGTAATGAAAGAGTTTGCCAGCCAAACCAAACTAAAAGAGCCACACTAGCCACATGACCCAACAGCAAACCTCCAGTAATGCGTGGTGCAAACACCCATAAGACTAATGCATAGAACAGCCCTACACCACTCCAAATAAAATCATTCTTGCGATGGATTTCTGGGAAAAAGAAAGCTGATACGTAAATGGCTAAACTACCAAGACCCACCACTAAAGCTAGGACGTATGCCAGCATTATTTGGTTACTCCTTACTGTGTCCTTTGACTAAGATTGGGGATTGGGTACTGGGGGTCGGGTACTGGGTATTAGATATTAGGAAGAAAAACTAATCTAGTAAATTAAATTCCTTCCCAGTCGCTAGTCCCCTAGTCCCTAGTCCCCAATCCCTCAAATAACAATTTTGCAAATTTTGCAAGTCAATTGTTGATTTAGATACAAATTAAAATTAATTATCTGTGTTAGTTGTGGATTTTTGTCATTTATATCAACTCTTAAGGTCTTCTTTAGGAGAGAAGCAAAAATCTCAGACTACCCTTAAAGATAAAAGGATCTGCAAGAGTTAGCCAAAAATTTTCTATGACACTACAAAGCTTTGGTGTGATTGGTTTAGCCGTAATGGGCGAGAATATTGCTCTAAACGTCGAGCGTAATGGCTTCCCAATTGCAGTTTATAACCGCTCCAGAGAAAAAACGGATGCGTTTATGGCGCAGCGTGCGCCAGGACGGAACGTCAAAGCCGCCTTTACCCTAGAAGAATTTGTCGCAGCATTGGAACGTCCTCGCAAAATCCTTGTGATGGTGCAAGCTGGTAAGCCAGTGGATGCGGTAATTGCTCAACTTAAACCCTTGCTAGATGAAGGCGATATCATTATCGACGGTGGCAACTCTTGGTTTGAGGATACAGAACGACGCACTCAGGAATTAGAACCCGTTGGGCTTCGGTATCTTGGTATGGGTGTCAGTGGCGGTGAAGAAGGGGCGCTAAATGGCCCTTCTCTAATGCCCGGAGGTACAACAAGCTCCTACGAGTATCTATCACCAATTTTCAACAAAATTGCTGCCCAAGTCGATGATGGCCCTTGCGTCACGTATATTGGCCCTGGTGGTTCTGGTCACTACGTGAAGATGGTACATAACGGTATTGAGTACGGCGATATGCAGCTAATTGCTGAAGCCTACGACTTGCTGAAAAATGCCGCTGGACTTGACCATACTCAGCTACATGAGGTGTTCACCGAATGGAACACCACCGATGAACTCAATTCATTTTTGATTGAGATTACGTCCAATATTTTCCCCTACATTGATCCTGAAACCAATCTACCGTTGGTTGATTTGATTGTTGATGCCGCTGGTCAAAAGGGAACTGGACGCTGGACTGTACAAACTGCGTTGGAGTTGGGAGTTTCTATCCCCACAATTACAGCGGCAGTGAATGCCCGGATTATATCTTCCATCAAAGAAGAACGGGTAGCAGCATCCAAGATTCTCACAGGCCCATCTGGTAAGTATGATGGAAACATTAAAGATTTTGTCAATAAGGTGCGAGATGCCCTCTATTGCTCAAAAATCTGTTCTTACGCTCAAGGCATGGCGCTGTTATCTACAGCTTCCAAGACATATAACTGGAATTTGAATCTGAGCGAAATGGCGCGGATTTGGAAAGGTGGCTGTATTATTCGCGCTGGCTTCTTGAACAAAATTAAGAAGGCTTTTAACGAAAATCCAGCATTACCTAACTTGCTATTAGCTCCTGAATTTAAGCAGACAATTCTCGACAGACAAACAGCTTGGCGGGAAGTGATAGCCACAGCAGCGACACTAGGAATTCCAGTGCCCGCATTTAGTGCATCATTGGATTATTTTGACAGCTATCGCCGCGATCGCTTGCCCCAAAATCTGACTCAAGCACAACGCGACTACTTCGGTGCACACACTTACCTGCGTCTTGATAAACCTGGAAGCTTCCATACTGAATGGGTTCCTATTGCTGAATCCGAGAAGTAAACTTTCATATCTCAATATCCGCAGATTGTGAAAGTCTAGAAAGCTTCAAAATTTAATTTTACTAGTGGCTCTGAGTTTCAGAGTCACTTTTTTTTGGAGAGTGCTGACTAAAGAAGTGCTGTTAGCGTAGCTCATTACGAATTACGAATTACGAATTACGAATTGGTATTAGGAGTTATTATTACCAAGGTATTTAGCTTTTAATTCTTCCAATTCATCGTCTACTTTACTTTTAGTAGAAGGTTGAGATGTTGGGTTGGGCGGTTGGATTTTATTAGGTTGAGGTTTGCCACCACCCAAAAATTGAGTCTTCATTTCCTCTAATTCTTGGTCTATTTGACTAGGAGATTTTGTGACAAAGGGAGGTGTAGAAGGTGGGGATTGAGTAATAGGTTTTACTGGTATCGCTGGTGTAGTAGCTACTGGTGAATGTCGATTTAAGTCTTGGAGGACTTCATCTGCTGTTTGATAACGCCGAATTGGAATACTTTCCAGCATCTTGTCGAGAATGCGACTCAACTGATTGTTGACGGGAGTTTGCAAATATTGTTGCCAAACCCATTTGTCGTTGTTGATATCATACGAGTCGAATGGCGATCGCCCAGTTAATAGATTAATACAAGTCGCACCCAAACTGTAGATATCGCTAGCAAAAACAGCTCTACCTCTAATTTGCTCAGGGGCGACATATTCGGGACTACCTATACTAGTACCAGTTCTATTTAAAGCAGTGCTGGTGGCAGATTTGGAAGCACCAAAATCTACTACAACTAGTTTGCGATCGCTCTGGCGTAAAATAATATTTTCTGGCTTAATATCGCGGTGAATAACTTGTCTGGCATGACAAAATTGCAGTACTGGCAATAAATCATTCAATAGTTGCCGAATCTGCGTTTCATTGAAAACCCCTTTTTGTGCCAATTCCTGAGCTAAGTTTTGCCCATCTATAAATTCTTGTACAAGATACTGGCGGTCATCGTGAGTGAAATATGCCAGCAGTTCGGGAATTTGCGGATGTTTACCCAATTCATCCAACTGTACCGCTTCTTGGGTGAATAACTCTACGGCTTTTTGCACTGTGTTAGTGCCTTGGGCTTGGGGATAAAATTGCTTAATTACACAGCGGGGTTTTGAGGGTTTATCCTCATCCACAGCTAAAAAGGTTCTGCCAAAACCGCCTTGTCCTATCGGTTTGATGGCACGGTAGCGTTCTTTAAGCAGTAACTTAGCACCACAAGTCAAACAAAACTTGACATTATGAGGATTTTCTGGTTTGGGACAACGGGGATTAAGGCAGTAGCTCATACAGGCAATCGCTCTTATATGTCTTTATTTTCCCCTGTCCCAGACCAAAGGTAATTTATTAATGGATCTAGTTAACTTTTATATTCGCCAATTATCCAGCTTCAAGCTATAACCCAGTGCTTGAATCCGCTGATAGTGTGATAAATTGCCGCTTACTAAGGTTAAATTTTGTTGGATTGCGATCGCAGCAATTATAGCATCAGCAAGTCCTATTGGTTGCCCTGTTCGTTCTAAATCTGCATAAATGCGCCCTGCCAACTCAGCATCACTGAGTTGTAGTGTTAAAATTTGTGCCTCTATAATTTCAACAAAAAACTGCTGAATCTTATCTTCCCGTTGGCGCTTATGCCAGCCTTTGACAATCTCTAAAACTGTAATGGTGCAGATAGTATAGTAACCAAAGTTAGCATGATAGGCGGAAGCCCTAGCTGCAATGTGCCGATTAATGCCTTTGAGAATCTCTGAAAAAATATCGGTGTCAATTAGTACCTTATCCAAAGCGTTGATTTAGTGGGTGTGCTGCCCGATCTTTCATGACCTCTTCTAGCATCTCATCTACTGACTCAGGATCGTCAGCAAATAGTCCTAACAATCGGTCTTTTGGTGGTTCTGCCATTGGGAGTTGTTCAATTGCGTATGCAATCAGTTCCGACAAGTCACAATGGCGTGACTTTGCTAAAGCATGTGCTTTCTCAAGGGTTTTTTTGTCGAGTTGCAGTTCTATTTTTTCCACGCTGCCTCATTTGAAAGCATTTGTACTAGCGCGATTTTAGCATTTTCGATATGCCGCGAGTGCCGGAGCGATCGCATTGATTGAAATTTGGCGTCATGCGAATGATATTACGTCTTGACAGGTAAAAGGGAAATTGTCCATAAAATGAGCAGGAAAATTAAGTAAATCGCGCTAACTAGCCCAAACTCAATCAGAGGAATATAGGTTACTTCGTAAATTCTGCCCAAGCCGCGTTCAGTCAGTCCATAAACGGCCAGTACACTCACTAAAAAGGCTGTGTAGATAGTACGTTTCATCGAGATACCCAGAGGTAGACCGTGAAGCTGAGTCAGCACAAGAATGCCAAAAAAACCAAAAAGAAATGTTGGCCATTTGCTCTGTCCTAGCATCCACGATACAACCACACTATGTAAAAGCACTGAGATTTCCAAAGTGAATGTCCACCAACGATTTACATGGGTGCGGTTAAACATCAACGACGATTGGAGCAGAAGCAAGAACATATAGAGAAAACCAACTAAGTGCCCCAAAGTCGCTTCCATTGGATGATACCAGAAGGTGTAGATAGCGGCAAAGGAGAAAAAGTAGCCGTGGTACAGCTTAATAATTCGCAAAAACTGTTGATGAAATGGAACAGAATTGCCAAAAAATAGCCCGCGTCGAGGTGTTTCCAAAATCAGTACGAATACCAGTAGGAGCACAACTGCACCTTGGGAAGCCCAAATTGAAGTATCTTGAGCCAAAGCATCATACCAAATATAAGTTTGGAGAAAGTGTAAGGCAATGAATACACTATTAATTGCAAGCATCAGGTAATTAATCGGATGCAACGCTGTTTTGTATTTCAACTGCGATCGCTGCGCCCACCATATACACGCCCAGATGCTAAACTGATGCCCAAGGTACATGCTCCAAGCCGTCGCTCGACTCCAAAAGGTCGGATTAGGAAGCTTCCAATAGTACCAGTTTAATCCTTGGTCAGGAAGTTTGATAATGCTTGCAGGAATGCTCCCACCTAGCCAAATTGTATAAGTGAGGAGGATGCTTACAAAGATGCCTAAAAATAATACTCGGCGACCTGTCATATTAATTGGTAATTTATAATTCGTAATGGGCTACGTTCTAATGCAAAGACAGTAATTCGTAGTTGCAACAGACAAAATCCATAATGAGTTGGCAAAGCCTAACTCTGTGTATGCAATTACAGAACCTAATAAAGTAATAAAATCGGACGCAGAGAAGGTAGCGATCGCTAAAGCTGCCCTATAATGGTGTAAATAAGAACTGCATTAAAGAATAAATAGCTATAAGTAGAGTCGCTTCATGAGATTTTGCGCCGAATTGCTTAGCATACAAAGGCAGTATTGGCAGGATAATTCCGAAGCCGAGTAAGTCTATAAATACAGTCAAAAATAAGACGAATATTGCCCTGCCATTATTCTTACTATCCATAGGTGCAATTCCCTTTTATAAACAATATGTGTAACTTTGATTAGTTTTATGGACATCAGGGAACGCTGACTATAAAGCTCCATTGAATGCAACCAGTAATTAGTTCAACCAAAGTTCTTTAATTTGAACGTGGTTAAGCCAAATAGCGTGAAACAAACCCACTATAAAAATTAAGCCAATAATACTACTAATAAAAGCAACTATAATCTCGTGCTTCCTTATGGCTTTTTGGATCTTGGCGTCTATGATGTCTTCTAATTCTTTGTATGACATTGAGTTTAATTGGATTAAAGACAAGAGTTATGCGAAACTTACGTAATTACATAAGTTTGAGTATGTCCGAAATCTCTAACTTATTTGCTGAACTATAGTTAAGCTTTTTAAGCTTATACCAATTTGTGAAGATTTTGCACATAATATCAAACTCTAAAATCTTTGTTTGGCAATAGTTTTGAGTACAGCTATTATATGCACTTCAAAAATTAGTATTAGTAATAATTCTTGAAGAATAGTAATACACTTTGTCCAATCTAGATAGTAGTTTTGTTATTTTATTAATAATCATTAATCAATTTTCTGAGGGTGTAGATATGCCTTTTAAATTCAAGCTATTTCGACGCCGTAAGAGTATCAAGTGCGTTGACGTAGTTTCAAAATAGTACCTGAAACACCAAAAGCTAATAGCGCCAAAGTATAAGTTGGTTCGGGAACTGCAATAATGCTTACCTGATTAATGGCCAAACCATATTGTGGATAAGAACTGCTAAAAACGACTCGTGAAATATTTGGAGTGTCACTACGAATTCCTAAGAAAACTGCTGAATTATCTAATGCTAGCGACGAAGTACTTATAACTGAGAAACTACCTAACAGGTTATTGGCGTTATCAAAAGCGGTGATAAAAGTTTCAACTTCTAAATTACTAATGTCTACAGCTATCTGAGTACCAGCGCCAAAAACAGGACGAGCAAAACTAATGCTAAAAGGCCCTCCATTACCCTGAGTACGAGGATCAGGAGCACCAGGAGGAAGAGGTTGAAAACCTGTTGGATCTATACCTCCGAAGAGAATAAAATCTCCTTGAGCGAAGTTAGTCCGAATGCCAGGTGGTGGTAAAGTTTGAAAGACAAACGGTGGAGTAATCTGAGGATTATTAGTTGGAGCTATATTTATATCTAATTCTAAACCACCTTGCGACGTTGCCAAAAAAGAGTTCGATAAAAAAGCAGAAAAGTCAGGAGCAGAGGGATTGAATACTTTACCTAAACTTACCCAATCAACTTCATCATTGCCTTCTAAAACAGCGCGTTCAGTAACTAAAAATGTAGCTGCTTTAACTGGTAATGGTAAAACCGTGATTATAGCTGTAATGGCTAGTAAATATTTGGCAGACGACTTGAATAATTGATTTGTCGTGAATACCATAAGTTTTACTCTTTAATTTTGTAGAAGAATAAGTCAGCGGTGCTCAGATTCCCGACTTATTTGAGAAGTCGGGGATCTTGGCTGATTTAGGAATACTATAGTAGTTTTAGACCAATTTAATACTCAAATTAGATGAGAGATTTTCAACGAAGGCGAACTGATTTCCTAAGAAAGACAAGTTACCGCTAGAGGCATCGTAAGAAAAGTCGCTAATATTAGTAGTACCAAACCCTACTTTAGAAACTTGGATTACGTCTTTTTGAGCAAAATCGTAATCTTTGATAGTGTCAAGACCCTCTTTAACACTATTGAAAATAAACTTATCTGCACCAAAGCCACCCGTGAGAATATCATCACCTTGTCCACCAGTGATGGAATCATTACCGAAACCACCGGATATAGTATCATTGCCATCATTACCGACTAATCGGTTATTTTGCCTATCGCCAGTAATGCTGTCACTTTCATTTGTACCGATGATATTGTCAAAGTTAACTACATCAAATGTCAATGTCCCCAGTGTGGGAACGTTATTGGCAGAGATACTTTGGGCTTGTAGGTCAGCGGTGATAGATACGCCAGAAACCGATTGAGACGCATCTATAGTATTGTTGGCAACACTAGCATCAGCAATAACCGTTTCTACTTTAAAAACTAGGTCTGTTCCAAATCCACCAGCTTTGGTAATTGTTCCTACACCTGAGAGGGTGATGGTTTTACCTAGTTTGCTGTAATCTGCTGTATCAAAGCCATCTCCGCCATCGATACTGTCGTCACCTCGACTGCCCTTGAAGGTGTCATCGCCTGCACCACCTGCCAACTTGTCACTACCGCGTCCACCGTCAATCAGGTCATTGCCGCCTCTACCATCAATACTGTCATCGCCATCATTACCAAATAATTGGTTCTTTTGGTCATCGCCAGCAATGGTGTCACTTGCATTTGTACCTTTAACATTGACAAAGTTGACTACCGTAAATGGCAATTTCCCGAGTGTGGGAACGTTATTGGCAGCCAAAATTTGGTTTTGCAGGTCAACGGTGACAAATACGTCAGCAAGAGATTGGGAAGCATCTATAGTGTTGTTGGCAACACCAGCATTAGCAATAATCCTTTCTACTTTAAAGAGTTGGTCTTTTCCGAACCCACCAGCCTTGGTAATTGTCCCTACACCTGAAAGGGTAATGCTTTTACCCAAATTACTGTAGTCTGCGGTATCAATGCCATCTCCACCATCAATGCTGTCGTCACCTCGACTGCCCTTAAATGTGTCATCGCCACCATTACCAGCCAACTTGTCATTGCCCTGTCCACCGTCGATTAGGTCATTTCCAAGACCACCGGAGATATTGTCATTGCCTCCACGACCAAAAATCTGATCATCACTATTAGTGCCCGACAAAAAATCATCGTTAGCAGTACCAACAATAATGGACATAATTTATACTTTTTGCTTTTAAAGATCAATGCATTTGCTGTTTGTAATACTTGCATATTACAAAGAATGAAAATATAAATTTCTGGTTAAATATACTTAAGTATGTTTAAATGTACCTTCACAAATCGAAGTTTTCCGTTCTGCTCATACATTTGACTATATTTTAGCCATCGCCTAAACGCTTATACCAAGTCACCCCAAATCAACTTGACTCTTCATCAATCTTTGCACACTCACTAAAGCCCGATTCAATTCATAATTCCGCCTTTGGGGATTCTGCAAATACGCCTGCTGTTCTTCCTCAATCATCTGCACATCTTGAACCACCAAACCATCAAGTAACTTTTGTGCTGCACCAAATAAACTATTTTTCACAAATCGCCGAAACCACACGGGTAATTTATGCAATCGCCAAAAGGCATTTAACGAAGTGAAATGAATCAAATAAGCCTTGGTCTGTGTCTCATTGACTGGACATAATAAACAATAGATTTTAAAATCTTTCCCCAATGTAGAAACCCAGTGCGGATAAATATAACTCACATCCAAGGGTTCAAGATGCAACCGCCGCAAAGCTGGAATAAATAACTGAGATATAGACCATATTTTATCTATTTTATAATAACTTTGTGCTACATAATGAGCATCTACACGATTATTATCTTCGTCAATATCTTGTAGTGATGCTTCTGCCCAAGCTTGTAAATCTTGATGTAAATGTCCGTGATACATATCCATCAGATTTTCAATTAAATAAGAATAATGGGCGTTACAATTAATAACTGAAACTGTTGCAATATAATTTAGATGTTCCCACTCTGGTAATCCCAGAGGTTCTACAGATGGTTCTACATTTCCAGGAAATAGCCAGATAAAACCATCTTGTTCTTTGACTGGGTAACGGCGAATTTTGCAATTTGGGAGTTTTTGATTTTCTGCTAAGTGAGGAACCACTGCACATTCACCGCCTGAATTGAAGCGCCAACCGTGATACGCACATTCCAATTCATTGCCCATAACTTGTCCATGACTCAGTTTAACTTGGCGATGGGGACAGCGGTCTTCTAAAGCGTGGATTTTTCCTGTACTATCTCGATAAAGTGCGATCGCTTGCTGCCAAATTGTCACACCCATAGGCTTATTTGTAACCTCACTGCTTAATGCAACCACATACCAGTGATTCGGGTTAATACCCAACTGGCGGACATCACTATTTTGCACGGCTTGGGAGAGAGAGGACATATCACGCATCCTTTTCGGCGTTAAACTTTAAATATGCTGTTCTTTGTCTGTAGGTTAGTGCAGTCAAAGATATCTTAAAAATAATTTATCGCTTGAATTGTGGTAACATTTTTAACCATAATTTGCTCTGCCCTTGATCTGCATAACTGATGATCAGACTATCACTTAAGGAAGCTAAAACTAAGCGTCCCCACAAGCTATAAAGTATGTGTAGATAAAACAGCGAGTATTTTGAGCAAAAAATCTGTATGACAAGCTACCAAGAAAGCCTAAATAGCGAAGAGTTGACCAATAGGTTAATTGCTGAGACAACGAGCATGAACCATGTAGAAGTAATTGAAAATGTCATTGACTCTTTAGAACAAGATGACAGTGCGATGGTTAGTCACACCCCAGAGGGTGGTTATCTTTGGAAGTTTAAGTACGGTAGTGTAGAAGTATTTGTACAACTCACTGGAAAAAGCGATGAAGACACTATAACGGTTTGGTCGGTAGTGCTCCAGTTACCTGCTAAAGATGAACCCAGGTTAATGCGATATCTGTTGGAGTTGAACTGCTCTAGCACCCTTGAAGCGCGGTTCGGTATTATTGAAAATCGAATAGTTGTCATCTCGACACGCACATTGGCGGAGTTGTCTCCTGGCGAAGTCTCTCGGCTGATTACCATTGTGGCCACGATCGCAGATGACAACGATGAAGCTTTACAATCTGAGTTTGGTGCAGCTTAAGCAACGCGACTAGCTCAACTTTTCAAGACGGATTTCATAGATGGGAGTCTGCTGCATCCAATGCATAGCAAGCAGGTTTGGCGACTAATTCCTATGCTAAAAGCCACTGGCAATGTGCAGATGGGGATCGACCGTTGGTTACTAGAACAGCACCTTTCGGGAAAGTATCCCCCAATTCTGCGCTTTTATACTTGGTCGCCACCCGCCATTTCTCTCGGCTATCATCAACGTCAATATCCTGAATATTGGCAAAATCTGATTTGGCAAGGTGAAAAACTGGATTTAGTGCGGCGTCCTACGGGTGGACGCGCAGTGTTGCACCAAGGTGATTTAACTTACGCTGTCATTACATCTGGACTGATGGGTAGTCGCCTCCAGGTATACGAAAAAATTTGTGAGTTTTTGATTCAAGGGTGGCGATCGCTCGGCGTAGAATTGCATTATGGTACAGCTGGGCGAGGCTATATCCACAACCCTAATTGTTTTGGTACTGCTACTGGTGCAGATTTAGTTTTGCCAGATGGCGCTAAGCTCATTGGTAGCGCCCAACTGCGGCGTGGAGGGGCTATTTTGCAACATGGTTCCATCCGTTTGCAACCGGACGCTGAACTATTTGCTCAAGTATTTGGTACAGAATCTTTTACGACTGTACAACTACCTCAAAGCCTTAGTGTTGAAAAGATTATTACAGCTTTAGTTGCCGAAGCTAGTAATTGTTTTGATATACAGGTAGTTGTCCAACCTCTCTCTGACGATGAGTGGCGAGCAATTTTGGAAACTAGTTCTCAGGTCATTTGATAGAAAATAAATATCATAAAATAGAGTTTAAAAATGACCACAAATTTAGTTACCAAACAAATCTTTGCAATGGGAGGTGGGGGTTTCTCAATGGAACCTGGAAATCCTCTGCTCGATCAATACATTCTTGGATTGTGTAAGGAAAAAACACCGAAGGTTTGTTTTATCCCTACAGCAAGTGGTGATTCTGATAAATATATTGTTAAGTTCTACTCAGCTTTTATACAACTGCTTTGTAAACCATCTCATTTGTCCCTATTTAATCCACATACATCTGACTTTAGATCTTTCCTTCTTGAGCAAGACATTATTTATGTTGGAGGGGGAAATACTAAAAACCTAATTGCTCTTTGGAAAGAATGGGGACTTGACCATCTGTTGAGAGAAGTCTGGGACAATGGTGTTATTCTTTGTGGCTTGAGTGCAGGTTCTATTTGTTGGTTTGAACAGGGAGTGACAGACTCTATTCCTGGGAACATGACTGTATTACAGTGTCTTGGCTTTCTAAAAGGTAGTAACTGCCCTCACTACGACGGCGAAGCAGAAAGAAGACCTGTTTATCATCAACTTTTATCACAAGGGTTAATTGGCGAAGGGTATGCCACAGATGATGGAGTGGGTTTGCATTTTATCGGCAATCAACTAAAGACAATAGTAAGTTCTCGTCCTCAAGCAAAAGCCTATCGGCTCGAAAGAATAGATGAGACAGTTAAAGAAACGACCTTAGAACCTATATACTTGGGAAAGAGTTAAAAACTTTTGCCATGTCAGCCTTGAATCTTGAGGGCTGGGGTTTCCTTAAGATACCCTGCTGTCACACAATCATCAATTAATTGCAAAACAAACGGCCAGAGTTCTGGCGCACCTGTTTCTACGGGTGCTACCCGTTTCATCACCTGATCCCGCTTAATGCCATGAATGCGCCAAGTTCCACCCTCAGTTTGCTGGTTGTGCAACAATGGCTGTATGCGGTCTAGGGCTGCGGCAAATTTGGCGGTGGGTGTGTCTCCTGCTTCAAATTCATCCCAGAGTAAACGTAACTCGCTACCTTGGTCTGCTGGCAAAAGTCCAAATAAGCGTAATGCTGCTTGTGCTTCTCGTTCTGCTTTGCTGTGATTACTCTGCACATCGTAGCAAAAGGTGTCACCTGCATCAATTTCTACCAAATCGTGAATCAGCAGCATTTTGATGGCATGGAATATATCAACCCCTTCTGGTGCATATTCTATCAATGCGATCGCCATCATAGCCAAATGCCAAGAGTGTTCTGCACTATTTTCTCGGCGTGAACTATCAGTAAGCAAGGTTTGGCGCATCACCTGTTTGAGCTGGTCAATTTCGATGATGAACTGAATTTGTTGAGTCAGTCGGTTGATTTGCACCTGAATTTTCGATTTTGAACCGCAGCTAATTATCTAAAAAATTCTAGCGAATCTGCAAGGAAGTTTTCTACATACCAATCAAAAAGCGTCTGGGAGTGTTGCCGTGTTTCCACCCCAGACGCTTTTTGTTCTCAACTTGCTCCTCACACAAATAGAAAATAACACTTGTTCACTCAAAAATGAGTATATATAAGTGACACTTTCAAAAGTGTACATAATCTAATTTCTAGTAATAAATTAAAAAGCGCTTGGGAGTGTTGCCGTGTTTCCACCCCAGGCGCTTTTTATTCTTAACTTGCTCCTCACACACAACTGTAGAATATCACTGATTTAATTAAAGAGCAAGTATATTGAGTGACACTTTCAAAACTGTACAAATAATCTTATTTTTAGTAGTAAATTAAAAAGCGTCTGGGAGTGTTGCCGTGTTTCCACCCCAAACGCTTTTTATTTCTTAACTTGCTCCTCACACACAACTGCAGAATATCACTGATTTAATTAAAGAGCAAGTATATTGAGTGACACTTTGCCAACTGCACATCTTACAGCCAATAATTTAGTGTAAAAAGTGACGTATAGACGTGAACACCATTACTAAACCCAGGTCGTTAGCAGCTTTGATAGAATCTTTATCACGCAAACTTCCCCCTGGTTGAACAATGGCGGTAATTCCCGCTGCTGCTGCTGTTTTAACTGAATCATCAAAGGGGAAGAATCCATCGCTGGCTAGAGTTGCACCTTTGGCTTTGTCTCCAGCTTGTTCTAAGGCAATTTTCACTGAGCCGACGCGGTTCATTTGACCAGCACCCACACCGAGAGTAGTACGATCGCTCGTTACAACAATTGCATTCGATTTAACATGTTTGCATACTTTCCAAGCAAATAGCAATTCTGCTAATTCGCTAGGGGTGGGTTGACGTTCGGTGACAACTTGCCATTTACTAGTGTCAGCGATCGCATCATCAGCAGCTTGGACAAGGAAGCCACCGGCGATAGTTTTCACGGTATCCTTGGAGCCACTGCTTAAATCTGCTAAAGTCAAAACCCGTACTTTCGATTTAGCAGCCAGAATTTCTTGAGCATCCGTTTCACAACTCGGTGCAACCACACATTCTAAAAATGTTTTGGTTAACTCGCTGGCTGTATCAGCATCAATCGGACGGTTAAGGGCGACAATTCCACCGAAGGCAGAGACAGAATCAGCATTAAAAGCTTTTTGGTATGCTTCCACAATCGTGTTGCCTAGTGCCGTACCACACGGATTTGTGTGTTTGATAATTGTAGCTGCCGGGATATCGGTGAACTCAGCAATAATCTGACGTGCGGCTTCTAAATCAACTAAATTATTGTAACTGAGTTCTTTGCCTTGTAGTTTCGTCGCAGCTGCCCATCCTGTTGGGTTAGTACCAGTTTGATACCATCCAGCGCTTTGATGAGGATTTTCGCCATAACGCAGAGGTTGCAATTGTTGCCCAGATAGAGTGTATTGTTGTGGTAGGGATGCCTGAGATTGATTGCTGAGGTAAGAGGCGATCGCGCGATCATAGCTAGCAGTATGCAAAAAGCCTTTTAAAGCCGACTTTTGCCGAAACTCTAACGATGCTTCACCGTTATTTTGCCGCAATTCCTGCAAATACTCCTCATACTGTGCCGGCTCACATAATACTGTAAGATGGGCGAAATTTTTTGATGATGCTCGTAGCATCGCTGGGCCACCGATATCAATCTGCTCAACAGCTTCAGCTAACGTCACGTCTGGTTTAGCAATAGTTTCTTCAAAGGGATAGAGATTTACTACCACTAAATCAATCGGGCGAATTTGATTATTTTCTAAATCTGTAACATCTTGTGCAACATCTCGCCGGGCCAAAATTCCACCATGAATTCGGGGATGCAGTGTTTTGACTCGACCACCTAAAATTTCAGGAGAACCCGTATATTCAGCGACTTTCGTAACTGGTAATCCCGCATCTTGGAGAGCTTGGGCTGTTCCCCCACTGCTGATTAAATCAAATTCAAATTTTTCGACCAAGCTACGGGCTAGGTCAATTAAACCAGTTTTGTTAGATACACTCAGCAGGGCTAGACGCGCCATTGATCAATTCCTTAAAAGTAGGCTGGAAGCGAAGGATCTCAAGTTTTGCACAAGCCTTGGTTCACTTCAAGACCATTAGGAATCATAGTGTGGGTAGGAAAAGTTAAAAGTAACAGAGTGAATTAGCCATTTACAGTAATACCAATTTTTTGTGATATTGCTACAAATCAGAGTCCTCTAACCTCCTCAATAAAAGGATTCGGGAATTATTACTAGATTTATGCCACTTATAGTCTGTAGACTCATAGACTTCATCCCTCATAAAACTGATCCTAATGAATCGGCAAAAAGCCTTTGGAAAAAGGTTGAGGGAATTGAGAGAAAAACAAGGCTACTCCCAAGAGCGCCTAGCGGAAGTAGCTGGGCTTCATCGAACCTATGTAGGCGATGTAGAACGTGGAGAGCGCAACATTAGTCTCAACAATATTTGGCGTCTTGCAGATGCTTTAGGTATAAATCCTGCTGCTTTCTTTCAAGAAGCTAACACTTCCCAGTCCAATTCTGAAAGCTTTTTCGGTAATGAAGAAATCACTTAATACTGGGTGGCTCAGGGTTTGCTGGTAGTTGAGGCTAAACAATGCGTAGATTGGCAAAACAAAGTAGGGATGATGCGTATAATTCTCAAAGGGATTACCAAACGCTACATAAAGTGAAAATTCAAGCCTTGGAGTTCATTGGTAGTGAAAAAAGCTCGCTTGTTTTAACAAACACGATAAAAAATTCTGCTAATACTAACTGTGTTGTCTTTGGTGGTTTTCTATACCCATCAGAAGGTATTTCTATTGAAGTAAAGCTAGATACCGGAGATGCTAGCGAATCAAAAGTTATTAAACTTACTAACGCTTGGAATCGAATTGGAGTTATTGTTGATGCTCCCGAAACGGAAATTATAACAGTCACTCTAACGTGGTCTGCATCCGTTAGGCTCAACTTTTGGGGACTCAACGCAGATGCCTTAAACCTTCCTGATGAGATTCTTTCATTAAATCCTAACGTGTCTAATCTACAACAATCTCATTTAGTACCAGAGACATTTTACTTGCCTCATGAAGCAGCGTTAGCGATGGAGATAGATGAGGAACATTCTAACCAATTTCATCTATTGGAAGGCGAAGAGATCACCCTTAAAAAATGCTCATACTGCGGCAGATTACTTCCTGTAAATATGCAACGTTTGGGTTCTCTATCATTTCACAAGCACAATGCAAAACTGACTAACCACCAAAATGAATGTCGCTCATGTAAAAAGTGGCGTATCAATAACAATTTCAATCCATTGAGGACTACAGATCAACTACACGAGTCATCAGTCATCACTAGAGAACGTAAGATTTTTCTCAGAGAACCCGAAATCCTTCAAGGGATTAAAGAACGTACAGGTGCAGGATTGAAATCTCAAATTTGGGAACGATTTGAACGAAAATGCTTTTATTGTAGTAAAGTCCTCAAACTTGAGGACGTTCAGCTAGACCATACACGTCCACTGGCTTACTTGTGGCCTATCGACGAACACGCAACTTGTTTATGCGCCGAACATAACAATCAAAAAAAGCAGAAGTTCCCGGTCGAATTCTACAGTGATGAACAACTTCGGGAACTCTCAAAGATTTGTGGACTCTCGTATGAGCAAATACGCAAAAAAGAACTAAACAAAGTAGAACTGCAAAGGATTTTGTCAAACCTACCTAGTTTTGCACAACAATGGGAGCCAAGAACGTTTGCCGCCACAGCCAGGAAAATAAGTGAACTTCGCCCTGATATAAATCTGTACACTTTACTTGAAAAAGAAAATCCAGACGTTTACCAAGAGTTAATAGAACGTCTTCAAGAAAGACCATTATCAGTTGGAGAGGAAGAAGTTTAACTTATTTAAAATAAAATACTGTTTTTATTATTTAAACTATTGCGTTTTATAGAAGACGATTGAAAAAATAATAAATGATGTGTTGTTGTTAATCCTTTGTTACTGATTCCATGCTGCTCAATCGCTTGGACATTTTCACACACATCTGCAACTAATTCAAAATATTGCAGTGCTATTTTTTTTAGGTCACTAACCATATCTCCACGCTTTCCTGAACCTAAATGAAGGATTAATAAACCTGTAGGTTTTAGAAGTTCATTGCAAATTTTGAAAAAATCAAGATAACAATTCATCGACTTAGTTTGCTGCCTATCTAGAAATGAAAGGCTTGTTTTGTGAAAGTCAGATTCATGCCAACCGCAGAACCAAAGTCGAAGCCAGTTAGGACGGTCAAATCTCATACCTAGAAAAGGTGGGGATGTAATTATGGTATCAAAAGGCTCTTGGCACTTATAAGGCAACTCACGGAAATCTCCATAATAGCCGACACCAGGGCGGAAAATTTCGGGAAGTGGGGGCTGTAAGGCTCGTTCGATTCTTTCCCAAACCTTATCCACTATAGGTTTGTAGATTGCCTCACCTTTGGGATGAAGTGGAGTAATTGGATGTGATGTTCGAGATAAAGCATAAGGTCGATTACCATGAAGTACGTGGAGAAGGGATGCCCATATAAATGCCTCAGTTTGGTTTTTTAGCCCATCCTGAATGAACACACGTCGTGCTTTTAAAATTTCCTCTAAGGTTTTGGGGTGATAGTAATCAGCTACAGTTGCATTGAGTCCAAATTTAGCTGCCGCATAGTCTTGGGAATTGAGACGAATAGATGTAAGACGGGACTCAATTTCCTGTAATGCTGTTTTTGCTTCTATTAAAGAAGGAGGGTTGACCTTGGCTGTGGCAATAGTCGATGCTAAAGGACTCTTATCATTTGATACTGCAACTCGACCCATGAGTGCAGCTTCAAAAGCTACAGTTCCGACTCCTCCCAGAGGATCGAGAACACGGCCACCTTCTGGAACAAATTTACGAATTAACCAATGCGCAATTGCTGGTTTCAATTTACCTTGATAAGAGCATAAGGAATGTAAGTTGTGTCCCCAGTTACGGCTGCTATATGGAGCATCTTTGTACGGTAAATGTTGACCAAAATTATTAATCTTACTCTCAAGGTTATTAAGTTCATTTGTAACAGCTATTGAGACATAAACCTGTATAGGTTTATGAAAAACAAGTTCAACTTGAACAAGATTAGACTTGTCTCTGGAGTATCTTCTAGCTAAAACGTGTTGGTGTTCCACTACAAATCCAACCGATTGAGCAATTTGAGCTAAAAGATGATCTGTCGGGACATGAACTCCATAAAATTTAGAGTCGCCGATATCCAGAAAAAAACGTCCCCCAGGAACCAACCCTCGATAAACTGCTGACAAAACTTCTTGCATGTCAGAGAAATACTGTCGTACTAAAAGTGGGATTCTTTTGTCTTTAGCACAATCATCAAGCTGGGAAGCTACAGCCTCTACTGAGTCAAATATTTTATAATTAGACCGTGAACGTGATACGTTATTAATTCCAGCTGCAACAGCTTGCTTGCAAAAACTTGACAATTCTTTTTCCGAAGTTATGAACCCAAGTAAGCATAGTTCGATTTTTGTATTTCGGAAGTAATTAGTACCGTTTAAGTACGGTGGAGAAGTAATTGCCATATCGAAGGAATTGGCAAATTCTGAAGGAATTTGGCGACAATCCGCAGATATTTTAATACTGTCAGCCATTTGAACTGGGAGACACTCTATATCTTCAACCATGCGGCGCACAGCCTGACTTATAAACGCAGACACATCGACTCTTCTTGTTTTGTACTCATCAGGCCTTCGTCGTCGCAGGTCTGCACGTCGAGTCATATTAGATGAGTGAACTGCATTTGCCGCACACGCAAGAAGAAGCAAAGATTGTATCTGAATTGCTTCTTCTGCCAAAGTGTAAGCAAGGTTACGAGCTGCTAATAAGTGGCGAAGATGCCGTTCTTCAAAGAAATCTCGACCAGGAAAAGCAGCTTCAAAAGCATCCAAATCTACTTTTGCACCAAGTTCGTCAAGCCATTTAGGTGTCATATATTGAACGTATTTGGCTGTTATCCGATGCAGGATTTCTAGGTTATTTCTAGCCCAAGCTGCGGCTTTTACTTTCGTCTCAGCGACGAAGCACATAAAAGGATTGATTTCAGAATAAAAGGAAGAAATTCCTAAACACGAAGCAGCAAGTTGTGTTGTTCCAGCACCACCAAATGGATCGTAAACGCTACGCGGTGGTAAACCACTTCGCAATAATGTATCTCTTACATAAGTTGCAGAAAATCCTTCAACATAGGGATACCAACCGTGAAGCCCTTGATGATGACTTTCACGAAAGGTAACACCAACGTCGCAAGAATCCTCATAGTTCTGGGGTAACTCAAATTGTCTGTCTGTCTGTAAGGAATTTACATCTACCATTATGCAGTTATGATAATGCTGCAAAAGCCCTTGGAGACAAGTATCACTGAAGCTAATGTCCCTTGCGATTGCTTGCCTTTCTAAATCTTCAAGGAATGGATCTTGGATTGCCAACCGAAAGTCACGACTAGACAAGGATTGTATGTATGCCAAGAACTGTTTTGTGAAGTTGGGATTGCTAGATTCTATTGGAATACTAATTGTAACTCTAGCTGACTTACCTCTTCGGGTTCGCTCACGAGGAAAATAGATTGTCTTAAACACTTGATTTGGCATAAAGTGTAACTTACTTTATTTTGCGACCTTTCAAACAAAAATGCGGAATATAGGTCAATACAGTTCAGTCAAGATACAAGGCTGGGTAAAGCGACAGCTAAAACCACAAAGCCTCGATAATAATGTTGGGTTTCATTCCTCAACCCAATCTACGCAGGGTTATGTTTTATCTCCCAACTGAACCGTATTGGAATCTAGGTCTAATAGTCTATGCCAAAAACTACTGCGGAAAAACCTGTATAGCATTAACTGTTACAGATATCTGCACTCGTGTACCTACAGGTAACGCCACATCAGTCATCGTCCGCGCATGGAGTTCTTTCCCAGAGGGAGTTTGTAAGCAATATTGGTACTCGCGTCCTAAAAAGCGGCGGGTGCGGATGACTATAGGCGCATTAGTGGCTGGTTTTAAAATAAAGTCTTCTTGGCGAATCATGATTTCGCCTGTATCGTGAGTATGATTAGCTGTTAGCTCAAAACTACCAACTTCTGTTTCCCATAAATTACCTTGACGGTGAGCGGGAATAAAATTAGCTTGAGTGACAAATTCAGCCACGAATTTTGATGCTGGATGAGTATAAATTTCTTCTGGTGTGCCTATTTGTTCTAAATGTCCTTGCCGCATTACACCCACCATATCCGAAATAGCTAGCGCTTCTTCTTGATCGTGGGTAACAAAAATTGCTGAAGTCCCAGCTGCTTTGAGAATGTCTCTGACTTCTTCGCGTAACTGCAACCTCACTTGGATATCAAGATTGCTTAAAGGTTCATCCAACAGCATGAGTTGAGGTTGGGGTGCTAAAGCACGGGCGAGAGCAACCCGCTGCTGCTGTCCACCAGAAAGTTCGTAGGGGTAACGTTTTTCTAAGCCTTCAAGTCTCACTAGAGCAATGGCTTCGGCTATACGTTTTTGTATTTGCTGTTTACTGAAATGTTTCAACCCAAAGGCAACATTTTCTGACACATTTAGATGGGGAAACAGTGCATAATCTTGAAAAACAATACCGATATCGCGTTGCTCTGTAGGGATGTAAGTAGAGTAATCGCAAACTATCTGTCCACCAATTTCAATTTCTCCTGATTGCAGACGCTCAAAACCAGCAATCAATCGCAACAGTGTAGTTTTACCGCAACCTGATGGGCCAAGCAATCCCAATACATCTCCTTGTTGCAACGTCAAAGATACGTTATCTACAGCGGGAGAGGCATTTTCTAAAAACCGCTTGGTGACATTCTGTAACTGTAGAATTGCTTGTTGCATAAGTAGATAAAAGGGGGCGGCTTAAAACTTTGTTTGTGCTTGTACTTTACTTATTACTTTCTCTTTTTTGACGTTTTCTTGGGATAGCACCAATAAAGTTGAACCCATAGAAACCAATAACATAGCTAGTGAAGCAGCCGCAGCATCAGCAAAATCAACATTTTCTGTGGCTTGCCAAATTTGCACTGCTAAGGTATCAAAGCCGATGGGTGCTAACAGCATTGTGGCAGGTAGTTCTTTAATGGCTGTTAAAAATACCAGCACTGCACCACTCAACACACCAGGTTGTACTAGAGGTAAAGTAATTTCTCTTAAAGTTTGCCAAGCAGTCCTACCTAAGCTGCGTGCTGATTCTTCTAGTTGGGGATTTACCTGTAAAAGGCAACTACGTACTGTTCCTACTGATTGCGGTAAAAATAAAACCAAATATGCAAACACCAGCATTGGTAGAGTTTGGTACAGTGCTGGCAGATAGTTTGCCCCAAAAAATACTAGGGATAAGGCAACAACAATTCCTGGTACACCAAAACCGATGTAAGAGCAGCGTTCAATAATAGCGGTGATTTGACTTGGAAAACGTACTGATAAAATTGCCACTGGCAAAGCAAAAATGGTGATAGCTAAAGCCGCTAGTCCAGCCGCTCCAACTGTGTTGAGAATAGTGGGTAGCAAGTTAGGAAAGTTATAGCCACTGTTGAGTCCGCGAATCAGCCAAAATAAGGTAATGCCTACTGGTAGCACTACACCCAAGCTAGTAATGCTTAGACAAAAGCCAAGAGCCGGCCATTTCCAAATTCCCAGCTTGACAATTTTTGGCGGACGCAGGGAAGCTGAACCACGACTATAATAAGCAGCACGCGATCGCATTCGATACTCTAGCCATAAAATTAGCAGCACCAGTGTCACCAACATTAAAGACAAAGCTGCGGCTGAGTTACGGTTAAAACTAGCTTTGTATTGCAAAAAAATTGCCCTTGTAAAAGCATCAAACCGCATCAGTGAGGGTGTACCAAAGTCGCGCAAAGCGTACAAAGCTACCAATAAGCCACCTGCAATCATCGATGGTTTCAACTGTGGCAAAACTACCCGAAAAAAGGTTTCTCTACTGCCATAACCCAAACTACGAGCAGCTTCTTCTAAGGATGGATCTATACCTTGTAAGCCAGAGCGTACACTCAGTAGCATATAAGGATAGGTAAACAAAGTAATTGCCAAAACTGCCCCAGGAAAACCATAAATTGAAGGTAGTTCTTCTACTCCCAAGGGTTGAAGCAACAACTGCAAAAAGCTACCCCGTGGCGCTAAAGTCGCAATTAGAGCAAAACTGCCTACATAGCTGGGAACTGCTAAGGGTAATGTTGTCGCCACTAACCAAAAGCGTCTTCCGGGTAAGTCTGTCCGCACGGTTAAAAATGCTAATGGTACGGCAATTAGTGCGGAAAATAACGTTACTGTTGCTGCCATTGCCGCACTGTTGAAAAAAATCATGATATTGCGGGGACGAGAAATCAATTCCCAAAACTCTTCCCCACCAATACCCATTGTGCGGATGACTAAGTATAGTAATGGCAGAGCAATGGCAACTGCCACTACTGCTGCTGATAAGGTGAGAAATAATGGAGGGCGAACCGATTTCAACTGCTTTCTCAAAAAATTTATTTTTTCCCTGCCTTAGTAGATAACTCTTATCAAATAATTTGTGACTGCTGCAAAAGTTTGAGTGTTGCGTCTAAATCGCTAAGGTTACTCAAGTCAATTTTTTGACCTTGTTTTTGAATTTGTTGGAGAGATTTTAATTGACCTTGAGGGGCAACTTTTGAAGTTAGAGGATATTCATAAGTTTTACTAGCAAAGTAGGTTTGGGCATTTTCATTTAGCATGAATTCCACAAATTTTTGAGCAATATTAGGATGTTTAGCACTGGTTAAAATTGCTACGCCTGCTACATTGACCAGCGAACCAAGATCATCTGTAAAATGATGTGCCACTGGAACTTGCGGATTTTTTTGTTTGAATTGTTCTAGATAGTAGTGATTAACAAATCCTACAGCAATTTCACCACGGGAGAGAGCTTCTACTATTGATGTGTTATTAGAATAAACCTTGGCGTTGTTAGCTTTAATACCTTCTAACCACTGTTTAGCTTTGTCTTCTCCTTCTGCAACTCGTAAGGCTGTGACAAAGGATTGAAACGAACCGTTTGTAGGGGCCCAGCCAATTCTACCTTTCCATTTTGGATCAGTGAAGCCAAAGATAGATGATGGCAATTCCTCTGGCTTTACTAATTTAGTGTTGTAATCTACTGTACGCACTCTGCCAGTAATACCTACCCAGTTTCCATTTGGTGAACGGTAAGTAGTATCTACCTGATTGAGAAGAGATGTTGGTAACTGTACTGCTTTACCTGCTTTTTGAATAGCTCCGAGTGCGCCTGCGTCTTGGGCAAAGAAGACATCTGCGGGACTGTTTGCTCCCTCTTCCAAAATTGCTGATGCTAACTCAGCGGTATCGCCATAGCGGACTTGTATCTTAGCGCCAGTTTGTTGCTCGAACTGCTTGATTAGCTCCCCGACAAGTTTTTCGTTGCGTCCTGAGTAAACTACTAGCTCTTTTTCTATTTCACTACTAGCAGTCGTACCAGCGGGTGTAATCTGTGATGATGGCGATTCGGCAGTATTTGTAGGAGTTTGATTAGCATTACAAGCGATCGCTAATCCACCACTAACAGTTGCTAGTCCCACTAAATAGACAAACTTGCGACGCTTCATAACCTTCCTCCCCCAGAACCAACATTATTGCAGCTAATTATTATTAATGCATAGAACTTGCATCCAAAGATACCCAACTTCTTTGAGAATACAGCTGGCGAATAAAGAGTAAGACCAAAATGGCCCCAAGTAAAGTTCTAAGCTATGCAGGATAATGGTTACAGCTTTTAATATCCTTGAGCAGTAACGGGATGAGTCAGGCGATCGCGCTTCCATATCAGACACAGCAAAATCGATGGAAGATAGTGCAAAGGTTTTCCAAAAACTTTTTGTAAGTAAAAAAAGCTTACTCGTTCATGAAATACTTTCTTTGATCCGAGCAAGCCAATACCATTAACAAGTTGAGAATTTTACAAAAGTAGCTACCCAACATCATCATGGGCAAAGCGGTTAAAGAGGAAATCTAAGGCATAGTTACGCAGTTGATAATATTGTGGATCTTCCATAATGCGAGCGCGATCGCGTGGACGCGAAAAAGGAATTTCCATAACTTCACCAATCTTGGCGTGGGGGCCATTGGTCATCATCACCAATTTGTCTGCTAAAAATAGCGCTTCATCGATGTCGTGGGTAATCATCAACACTGTACAGCGATTATCGCCCCAAATTTTCAGCAACTCTTCCTGTAACTCTTCTTTGGTAATCGCATCCAGCGCCCCAAAAGGTTCGTCTAAAATTAAGACTTTGGGACGAATCGCCAAAGCACGCGCGATAGAAACCCGTTGTCTCATCCCACCAGACATTTGCATTGGTTTCTTTTCCATAGCGTCACCTAGTCCCACCATTGCCAAATGATCCCGGACGATCGCCCTTTTCTCAGCTTCCGGCTTTTTGGGATAAACGGCATTGACGGCGAGATAAATATTTTCAAAAGCAGTCCGCCAAGGTAGCAGAGCGTAGTTTTGGAAAACTACCATCCTGTCTGGCCCTGGTTTAGTAATGGGTTCTCCTTCTAGTAATACTTGTCCAGATGTGGGAAAGTTAAAGCCAGATACCATATTTAGCAGCGTCGATTTGCCACAACCAGAGTGACCGATGACACAGATAAACTCGCCCTTTTCTACATTGAGATTAACACCGTCAAGTACGGTGAAAGGGCCTTTCTTTGTCGGATAGACTTTGGTAACGTCCTTAATCTCTAGGAAAGGTTGGCGGCTGCTGGTTGCAGTGGCAAATCGTCTTCCCATTTCTTCTGTAGCGATGTTGCTTGTTCTCAAATTATTGTTCTGCATGGCGTTTTGGAAATTAAAAAGCTTAATGTTAAAGTTCAAAGACTCATAAATAGGAGTCAGAAGACAGAATTCAGGAGCCAGAATAATCTCATGTCTAAAGCCAGGATAGAACTCAATACGGTTCGGTTAACGTTTTAATATTTTGAAGATCCCCCTAACCCCCCTTAAAAAGGGGGGCTTATAATCCTCTTTTACCCCCTTAAAAAGGGTGTCGCCGCAGGCGGGGGGATCTTAACCGAACTGTATTGGGATAGGACTTAGGCAGAAGAAATCCCCCAACTCCCTTAAAAAGGAAGCTTTAAGTTTCCCTTTTCTAAAGCAACGGAGTTCAAAGGTTCATTAATCGAGTTCAGAGGTTCATTAATCGAGTTCAGAGGTTCATTAATCGAGTTCAGAGGTTCATTAATCGAGTTCAGAGGTTCATTAATCGAGTTCAGAGGTTCATTAATCGAGTTCAGAGGCTCGCGCGTGATATTTTGCTTCTCTAACTTCTTCTCTCTTTCCGCATTCTTTTATGACGCGACTTTTTTTCTTGGTGCATCAAGAATAACTTCTGCTATTGAAAAATCACGTTTAATCTGCAAACTGTTGAGATAGGAAATTGGGTCATCGGCGTTAAAGGGAGTACCATCAAACAGCTTGATGGGTTGGCGAATGTAGCTAATATCTAAACCTAATTCCCGTGCAGCAGTGCTGAAGACACGCACTCGACACACTCGTTCGACGATTTCTACCCAATTTCTGGGGAAAGGTGTGTCACCCCAACGGGCTAACTGACTCATGATCCAAATTTGTTCGGTGCGGCTGGGACGGTTAATGGCGGACTCAGAATAAAACTGGTGGTGGGCATAGTCACGCAACGGATGGTCTAAGCTACAGCTGGCATTATTGGGATCTTCGAGTTGGATATACTCTAAATCAGTGCTGACATACTCTCGACTTGCTAAGATTTGCCGAATCTCTTGAGCATTCTCGGAATTTGCACAATACTGGCAAGCTTCAAGCAATGCTTTGGTTAAGGCAATGTGGGTATTTGGATAAGCTTCTGCCCAATCTTCTCGCACACCGAGAACTTTACCGGGGTGTCCCAGCCAGACTTCTAAGTCGGTAGCAATGGTAAAGCCAACGCCTTCGACGGCGGCGCGGTAGTTCCAAGGTTCGCCAACGCAGTAACCATCAATGCTGCCGGCTTGCAAGTCGGCTACCATCTGGGCTGGGGGAATGGTCTTCATGTCAACGTCGCTATCGGGGTCAATCCCACCAGCTGCAAGCCAGTAACGCAGCAGCAAATTGTGCATGGATGCGGGATGCACTACTCCCATTGTGTGCCGTTGTTCGCGGGTGTGAAGTAGGTATCTTTTGAAGTCTGATAAGCTATGTACACCTTGATCGTAAAAGCGTTTTGCCAAGGTGATGGCGTTACCGTTGCGGGTCATGGTAAGGGCGGTGACAACGGGTAGAGGTTGGTTGTTATATCCTCCCAAACTTAACCACATCGGCATCCCCGAAGGCATTTGAGCAGCATCCAAATATCCGCCAGTCATGCCATCAACGATACCGCGCCAGCTACTTTCCCGCACAAGGTTAACTTCATCTAAACCATGCTTGGTGAAGAAACCTTTTTCTTTGGCAACTGCTAAGGGGGCGCAGGCGGTAAGGGGTAAAAAACCAATTTCCAAGTTAACTTTTTCTAAACCATGACGAGTGATGTCTGCGGTTTTTCTCGCCCGAATTTTCTTGATACGTTTCTGTTGATTGAGGAAGTAAATCATCTCACTCCGCAAGCTGTAGTAGCTGGGATGTTCTACTACTTCCATCCGCTTGCGGGGTCTGGGAATATCTACTTCGAGAATGTCGCCAATTTTAGATTCGGGGCCATTGGTCAGCATGACAATTCTGTCAGATAATAGCACCGCTTCATCGACATCATGAGTCACCATCACAGCGGTGACTTGATTTTCTTCGCAGATTTGCATGAGTTGTTCTTGCAAATTACCGCGTGTGAGTGCATCTAAAGCACCAAAGGGTTCATCTAGCAATAGTAATTTGGGGCGAATTGCTAGGGCGCGGGCGATCGCAACTCGCTGTTTTTGTCCCCCAGACAACATTCCCGGCTGTTTGTCAGCATGGGGCTGCAACCCTACCATATTTATATGTTTTTCAACAATGGCTTTGCGATCGCCTGCGGGTAAACCTTTCATTACTGAGTCCACAGCCAGAGCAATATTTTCTCTCACTGTCCGCCAAGGTAATAGCGAATAATTTTGGAAGACCACCATTCTATCTGGCCCTGGTTTGGTAATTTTTTGTCCTTCCAATGTGACAAGACCTTCACTTGGCAAATCCAAACCCGCAATCATATTTAATAGAGTGGATTTGCCACAACCAGAGTGACCAATTAGAGAAACGAATTCTCCTTTTTTGATTTGGAGGTCAATTCCTTTGAGGGCGATATATTTACCACCACCGGTTAATTCAAAAACTTTTTCAATCTGGTCAACAGCAACAAATATAGACATGGCAGCTTAGGGGATTGGGGATTAAGGATTAGGGATTAGAGATTAAGGATTAGGGATTAGGAATTGGGAACTAGGAATTGGAGATTGGGTGTAGAGTAATAGTTTTTCCCATTACCCAATACCCAGTACCCAGTCCCTACTTTTGTTCTGCTGGCAAAATCTTGTTTTGCAGCCAACCCATGAGTTTATCTAGCACTAGACCAACAACGCCGATGTAAATTAGAGCCAAAATCACTTCACTAACGTTGTTGTTTTGATAGGCATCCCAGATAAAAAAGCCAATTCCGACAATACCGGACATGACGATTTCTGCGGCGATAATTGCCAACCAAGCTAAACCGATCGCAATTCTCAATCCGGTAAAAATGTAGGGTAAAGCTGCTGGAATCAGAATATTCGTGAAGTATTCTTTGCGGCTAAGTTGCAGAACTTTAGCAACGTTGTTGTAATCTTGGGGGATTTGGGTAACGCCGACAGCAGTGTTAATTAAGATGGGCCAAATTGCTGTAATGAAAATCACGAACAAAGCAGCTGGTTCATTTTGTCGTAAAGCGGCTAAAGAAATCGGTACCCAAGCTAGAGGTGGTACAGTCCGTAGTAACTGAAAAATTGGGTCTAAAGCCTTGGACATTGTTTTATTGACACCGATTAAAATGCCCAAGCCAATACCAACGATCGCAGCTAGGGTATAACTGATCGCAACCCGTTTTAAACTAGCGAGAATCTGCCAAAATAGACCCTTATCTATGCCACCTCTGTCATAAAACGGCCAGAAAATGAGTACCCAAGTATCTTGAACAACCTGTATTGGGCCAGGCAATGTTGCTCCAGGAGTTAAAGCGAATAGCTGCCAGATAATTAGAAATATGATGATCGCGATCGCTGGCGGTATCAGGTCAGGAAATTGCTTTTGTAGACGGGATGTAAAGCCGTTATTAAACTTAGGGCTTGCAGGGCGTTTTTGGGCGAGTGTCATATTCTTGCGTTCTCCTCAAATTTTATTGTTATTAGTCATTTGTTTTTCCCACTGACCGCTAACTCTTGACTCTTGTACAGACGCGATTGATCGCGTCTATTGACTAAACACTGACTTTCTTGATTTTCAGACTCTTCAAATATTCTTCTGGCTTTTCTGGGTCAAACTTCGTGCCATCAAAAAACTCTTCTATACCACGGGATGTATTTGTAGGAATATCAGCAGCGGCAAATCCTGCTTCTTTGGCAGCTTCTTTCCAAATATCTTCGCGGTTGACTTTATTGATCAGTTCTTTAGCCTTAGTTGCATTATTGGCAAGATAATCTTTCGGTAAAAATCCCCAACGAACGTTTTCAACTATGAACCATAAATCATGGCTCTTGTAGGGATAAGAAACATTACCTTTTTCATCTTTCCAGTAAAAAGCTGCCATTGATTTATCATCAATTTTGCGACCATCACCCATGTCATATTTGCCTTGAAATGGATCTGCCAAAATTTCAGGTGAAGAAAGATTAAAATAATTTCGTCCAGCTAGAATTTGAGCTGCTTCTTTGCGGTTGTCAAAGTTATCTAACCACTGCTGCGCCTCCATAATGCCTTTGAGTAGCGCTTTCGTCGCTTTGGGATTTTTGTCAACCCAATCGGCTTTCATCGCAAAGTATTCTTCGGGGTGATTCTTCCAAATCTCTGCGGTTAATGCTGCGACGTAACCAATTTTTTCTTGAACCAGCCGATAAGGCCAGGGGTCGCCAGTGCTGAAAGCATCCATTGTTCCGGTTTTCATGTTGGCAACAGTTTGAGCCGCCGGTACTGTGAGCAGTTTGACATCTGCATCTGGATCTATGCCACCAGCAGCTAACCAGTAGCGAATCCAAAGATCCTGGTTGACTTGGGGGAAGGTGAAGGCGGCGGTAAAGGGTGTTGATGATTTGAGTTGTGTGAATAAGGACTTAGCACTAGCAAGTTGTAAACTAATACCCTTACCTTGGTGCTTGCTGGCGATCGCAATTCCATTTCCATGTGTAATTAATTGACATAAAACATACATGGGAATTTTTTGATTGCCTTTGGTAATTAAACCTTCTGTAATTAAATGTGGCATCGGCATCTGCCATTGACCGCCATCAATACCACCACCAGCAGAACCAATTTCTACATTGTCTCGTGCTGAACCCCAAGAAGCCTGTTTAGAAAGGTCAACTTTGGTCATGCCATACTTAGCAAAAAAGCCTTTTTCTTTGGCAATAATTAGAGGAGCCGCTTCCACAATGGGAATATATCCCAACTTGACTGTAGTAGTTTCTGGCGTTTGTTCAGGGCTAAGTTGAGCAACAGGCACAACTGCTGACTGTGCTTGTGTGCTACCACCAGTCAAGTTTTCAGGGGGATTTCCTAAACAACCTTTAAGAAATACAGCACCCATAGATGCTCCGGCTGTGAAGATAAATTTACGGCGAGATTGATTAAAAAATTCTGTCATAACGTCTCCTTAAAGGTGAAGTTTATTTTTTAAACATGAGAATTTAGACAAAAGAAAACTAATGTCTGCTGCATTATTAATGAGGATTTAAAGCTCTAGCTATTTCGCCGATTTCAGCTTTTTGTAATAGAAAAGCTGAGTATGACTAATCTGGTCAATTCTTGGATGAATTGATCTACTTAGTTTGGGTATGAGTTTAAGTTGTTGCTAAGCTTGTTTAAATTAGTGTACAGGCTTTTAAGATAAAATAGTCCACTCGAAAACCTTAATTGTTAAATAAATATTAGATGGCAGGTATAAGTAAAAGTTTATCTATTTCCATGAGTAGTTAGAAAAATATTAATGAATAGTAAAAAATCTATAGACATCATAGCTTTTTACTTATATTGATTCCTGGCTTTTCAATTTAAATCAAATGAATATTGGTATTTAATGTGTAGACTCAAAATAAATATTGAATAGTAAGTATGAGTACAAGGTTCTTTATTGAAACAAATATTTAAAATCCTCTTAATAAGCACAAACTCTATAAACAACATAGCTTTTTATCTATGCTTTCAAAAGGACTGAAATTTTAATTACTCCTTGTTATTACTCAATACGCTTGGATTAAAGATAATTGTTGGGTTTCGTTTGTTATTACCCAAGTCTTTTCAATCTTTCGCTTGGTTTGGTACTTATCTAATTAGACGTATTAAAAAGACTTTTGAGAGTGACTACACAAAATAGTCCCTCTGCGGTGGGCGAGAGGGAAATACTTTAACTTTAGTTCAACGTAGAGAGAGGTTTATCGAACTTACGTTTACTTATAGCATCTGTTGTAAATATTGCTCGTAGCCCAGTTGTTCTAGTTTTGTTTGCTTTGCAATTACTGATTCAGACAGGGCTTGGCGATACTGTTGCACTCTTTCTAGTAATTCTGGCTGCTGGGTAGCAAGAATTTGTACAGCTAAAAGACCAGCATTTTTGGCACTACCTATTGCCACTGTTGCCACTGGGATACCCGCAGGCATTTGTACAATTGAGTACAAAGAATCAACACCTTGCAGGTGACGGGTGGATATGGGAACACCAATTACAGGAAGTGGGGTTAAAGATGCTACCATTCCGGGGAGATGAGCAGCGCCACCCGCGCCAGCGATAATCACTTTAATACCGCGTTTGTGGGCTTGTTGGGCATATTGCACCATGCGTTCTGGGGTACGATGAGCAGAAACGATCGCTACTTCGTTCTGAATACCAAACTCTTCACAGATGGCGATCGCATCTTTCATAGTGGGCAAATCGGAATCGCTGCCCATGATAATACCGATAAGAGGAGTCATAGAATTTTAGATTTTGGATTAATCGCCGATTATTGCATCTAAAATCGGGTCAGATTTACTTATTCTCTAGCTAATGTGATGACCACAACACAAAATCTCGGCGTGACAAACATAGACATTATTAATGCTAGAGTACCTGGTTACAAAGATTTGCAGATGCTCTTAATTGGTCAAGAAGGCATAATTGAGCAAATTTTGCCAATGGGTACAGTTTTCAAACGTGTTCCAGCAAACGCTTTGCAAGTGGTGGACGTTGCTGGTGATTGGATTTCTTTAGGTGGCGTCGATTTACAGATTAATGGCGCACTAGGATTGGCATTTCCCGATTTGCATCCAGAAAATGCTTATATGCTCCAGAAAATTTCTCAATTTTTGTGGAATGTTGGGTTAGATGGATTTTTACCAACGTTAGTGACAACTTCGGTAGAAAATATTCAGCGATCGCTTGCTGTAATTGCTGATATTCTCCCCAATCAACAAGCAGGTGCAAAGATTTTGGGAGTACATCTAGAAGGCCCATTTTTGAATTTTCAAAAGCGCGGCGCACACCCAGCAGAATACCTGTTACCCCTAACAATTGATCAAGTCAAGCGGGTTTTAGGCGATTATGCTCATGTTGTAAAAGTTATCACCCTAGCGCCAGAGTTAGATCCAACTGATGAAGTCATTCCATATTTGCGTTCTTTAGGAATCACCGTTAGTTTAGGACATTCTCAGGCAACAGCCGCCGAAGCGCAACGTGCATTTGAACTAGGTGCGACGATGGTAACTCACGCTTTCAACGCTATGCCATCATTACATCACCGTGAACCAGGATTATTAGGGGCAGCAATTATCCATCCCAATGTGATGTGTGGTTTTATTGCTGATGGTGAGCACGTTTCACCGACAATGCTGCAAATTCTACTTCGTGCTAGCTATTCTCATTTTTCTCAGGGGCTTTTTCTTGTCAGTGATGCCCTTGCACCTCTGGGATTACCTGATGGGGTGTATCCTTGGGACAGTCGGCAAATTGAAGTAAAAAATGGTACGGCACGATTGCCAGATGGTACTTTATCGGGGACTACTTTACCTTTATTAATGGGAGTGCAGAATTTGGTGAAGTGGGGGATTTGTGATCTAGAAAATGCGTACGCCTTTGGCGTCGGCGAAGCCATCGCACTAGCTACCGATGCACCGAGAAAAGCGATCGCCATCGCTTTACCAGGAATTACCGCAAATCAACCCGCCAATTTATTGCGCTGGCATTGGGATGAAGCGACAAAAGAACTAACTTGGCAGCGATTATCTGGCTAGATTGCACTTAAGTTATTAGGATACTTGCAACTAGGGGTTTATGATTAATTACGAATTCCGCGCAGTATTACTAGCCTGTAACTTGGGATAAGCAATACGTTTATGATGGAATTGCTGCCAAACTTCCACGAAGATTTGGGCGATTTGTGACATTTCTTTACGTGTTATCCCAGAATCTACCATTTGATCATCTTGCCATCTGGCACGCAGGATATTGTTAAGCATTGTTAAGGCTTGTTCTGGCGAGGCGTCCTTGAGCGATCGCAGCGCCGCTTCACAAGAATCTGCTAACATCACAATTCCTGTTTCCCGTGACTGGGGAATTGGGCCATCGTAGCGAAAATCGGCTTCGTCTACTGTTAGGCTGGGGTCTTCCTGCGCCATTTGCTGGGCTTGATGATAGAAATAAGCAATCAGCATCGTTCCTTGATGCTCTGGTATAAAAGCTTGAATTGCTGTGGGTAAAAGGTGTTTACGCGCCATTACTAACCCTTCACTGACGTGCTTTTTAATAATTTCTGCACTTTTCCAAGGGTCATTAATCTCTGTATCGTGTTTATTTGGCCCCCCCATTTGATTTTCAATAAAAGCAAGAGGGTCGTGCATTTTGCCGATATCATGATATAATGTCCCAGCTCTTACCAGTTCGACATTGCATCCGAGTTTTTTAGCAGCGGCTTCGGCTAAGGTAGAGACAAACAGGGTATGCTGAAAAGTCCCAGGAGTTTCAGTAGCAAGTCGTTTTAGCAAGGGGCGGTTGGGGTTTGCCAGTTCTGCTAAACGGATGGGAGTGACTAAATCAAAAAGTTTTTCTAGATAAGGACTCAAGCCCAAAGCTACAACACTCCAAGCTAAGCCAGATAAAGCAAATAACGCGGCTTCTCGAAGTACAATATACCATGTAGAGCCAAATGCTTGACCGATTAAAAGCTTAATAATTAGGTAAATGCCACCTTGAGTTAAAGCAATCGCAATACCCAATAAAGCCAGTTCTTCACGCGATCGCAGTCGTTGCGCCAAGGAACTCCCCAATATTCCACCCGCAGCACCAGCTAACAGCGAAATCTTGCTGATATCTAAACTAATTCCTAGTAATAGTAACAGCAGTCCTACAACTGTCACCCCTAAAGTGGGGCCGTAGAAGCTACCTAACAATAAACCAATGGCGCTCCAAGAGGTGTATAGTATACCCATCGTTACTAGTCCTGGCGTACTCAGGGTAAGCAGCAATACCAACAGGCGATCGCGTTGTCGCAATTGGTTCTTAATATGGCGTTCTACACAGACGAAAATGCCAACTGCAACCGCAACAACACCTCCTAACTTCGTCAACTCCGGCCAGTTAACTTCTCGACGAATCAGGCGATAATGCTCCAGCACCTCAAAGTCCCACGGATTAATCTGCTCTCCCTTGCTGACAATTACCTCACCATACTGCACCTCCACCATCACAGGTGTTACCCCATCAACTGCCTTTTGAGCCTGTTGTCTGGTTTGTTGTTCATCGTTCTTTAGATTCGGCTGGAGTACGGCCAACAACAGTCTGCTTGCTAGGGATTCAGCCTCTTTCGGTACAAACGCCTGCACTTGCAGGTTTACTGCATCTTGTAAAATATTTTTTGGCAGTCCTGATGGAATGCCCTGAGTGAGAATCCGCTCGGCACTCTGATGGATTCCTGTTTGTGTTTTTAGCCACTCTTCATCTGACAAGTCTAAAAGAACAGTTTCCTCGTATACTGCTTGTGGGTTAAGTGTCTCCAACTGTAAAAGTTTAGCAGTGGCTTGGGTATATGTTTGACGTGCTTGGGATATGTGGGCAATCAGTGAAGACAAGTTTTTTTCAGAAGTTGTGACGCGATAAGCTGCTAGTTCGGCTACTGCTTGAGTAAAGTTGATGTTTTTAGAAAAATCAATGGGTTTTGCATCCTCTGGAGGCAATCCTGTGGGTGCGTTCCACCAAGCACCAGTTTGCTTAGCAGCAGAAGTTTTACCAGGTAGAGAGGTTTGTTGTCCTGCGGCTTTCTTTTGATTGTTTTTAGTATTTTCTAAAGCTACTTGCAGTGCTTGCCATTCTGGTTCAGGACAAGAGCGCAGGTAACGCTGGATAGAGATAGGCAAAACTGAAGTGTCAAAAAAAGGAAATGAGCCAGCAAGAGCACGAATTTCGTCACCATTATCCAAAAGTTGTTGTAGATATTGGTCGATTTGTTCATTCATTCGCACATCGACCATTAACACTGAAATGGAACTTCTACTGACGGCTTTGCGCTGAGCTTCTGTTTTTTTCTTATCTTCGATACTGGCTGTGTAGGGTGCTCTAATCGTCTGTGGTGCAGGAGTTCCTACTTTGAGTTGGGGCTGGTTGTAGAATTTATGCCCAATTATGCCTGTTAAAGTTATTATTGCGATCGCCAAAATCACAGAGGAACGCTGTTTATGCACCCAACTTAAAAAGATTGTATGAGTGCCTCTGTTAGTTTTGACCGATGCCATTGACCTTAAAGCTATTCCTCGTTTTCGGTGTCCGCCTTTGTCATTGGTTTTTGAGAAATATAGGCGTACATTCCTGAAGATCGTCTTGTGAAGTTCCTCTTTATCGCTTTGGCTGCCAGAACTTGTGTTTTTTCCAAACAACTTTACCTTGCGACGTAGTGCTTTGTATTGTCGTCGCCAGTAAATTAATTTCTGGGTCAAGAACTGCAAAAATTGCTGCGTTTTCATTACTTCTACCTGCAGTTGCTGACTTTGATAGCTCAAAATAAGACAATCCGAAGAAAAGTCCAATCTGCGGCTTCCGCTATCGCAACTTCGGTGGTAGGAGCTGGTTGAAGCCGATTTGCCACAATAGCTACCTGCACACTAAGGTTGAGGGTTTGCTAAGTAATTGTGGTATATAAAACTACCAAAATCTCTAATTACTGATTTCATTGGTGGTGTTTAGCATTTCACAACCGCACTGTTGTTTAGTGACAGTAGCATTAACGCGATCGGATAACGCGAGGAGCTGCGTAGACGGACGGAGTAACTTCCAAAAATGTGGCACATCCGTCCTCTTTTAACTCGCTGGGATTTAAAGTGAAATTATACATTCCTGACCACACAGCCAAAAGCGCATCAGCTAATTCTAGCATTTGAGAAAAGTTGGTCAGTCCCCATGCTGTGAAATTTGTTTGTGAGAGCAAGACTCGCCAATTTACAGGAATACCTGCTGTACTGTTATATGCTCCAGATAAAGCTCCAGTAATTGCACCTGTGGCCTGTAGTTTTAGACGTGTAGTATCTTGCATCTTGGAATCGCTATTGTGGGTAGCTCGCAAAACTGTAAGGCGAAAGTCTTCCAATGTACTAAGAAAGCAGTAAAATGCCATAGCAATCGTGTTACTCAGCTTTTCTTCCCTACTCAACTCGGCTTGTGCTCTTTCTAATCCAGCTTTTTGCTCTAACAAAGTATGAACTTTTAATAATTGTTGTGGTACTGATGTCGGCGTTTCTCCAAGAAAAGAAATTGTTTGTGGAATAAGAGTTTGTGGGTCAAGTTTTTCATTCAGGGATTGAGCGATCGCATATCCTACTGCTAATGTTCCATCTCGGAGCACTGGGTCATCCTTCCAGATTTGTAGCACACGCAGCAAATTTTGTCGTAGTTTAATTTTATTGTCGTGAAAAAAAAGTGCCACTGGTAGTGTGGCAAGAATTACTTTTATTGAGAGGATATCACTTGTGTCTAAATCAGGAGATTCTATTTGTTGACGCGCTATCCAGTCATTTACATCTAATCTGCCGAGCGTTATTAAACTTTCAGTACCCACAACTGCTATTTTGCCGAAATGCAAGCAACTTTCAGACTTTGTTTCACGATTAGAGACTAAGCTTTCCCCCAGGAATGCTCCCAATAAAGTGCCTCTAAATCGACTCATAACAGAGTAGCGCATAAAATTCCTGAAGGATGGCAGGTTAAAACGTTTAATACTTTATCCTACCCTACCCTCACTTCGTGTAATTTGCTCTGGGGCTACGTCCCACTGCCCTCTAAGTATATCTATGTCGTTGGCGTTGACGCAGCCTCTAGTAGATAAGCCTCTGGTAGAGAACAGAAGGCTTTACATAATTCATAATTGCGATATCGCAAGCGTTTGATTAATCGTGAACAGGTGATTTATTTCCGCCACACTACACTAAAGACTTAATCCCCAGGAAACCTCTAATCTTCAATAATGCCTTCTTTACACCTTATCCTTTCTTAAAATATGCACTAAAGCTTGTAAGCCTAACAAATAACTTTGAACGCCAAAACCACTTATTTGCCCAATGGCTACTGGAGCAATATACGAATGATGGCGAAATTCTTCTCGGCGGTAAATGTTACTTAGATGTATTTCTACTGTGGGCAAGTTAACAGCTGCGATCGCATCCCGCAAAGCTACACTTGTATGGGTGTAGGCTCCTGCATTAATTAAAATTCCCTGATATTGTCCTAATGCTTCATGAATAGTATCTACTAAAACCCCTTCATGATTTGATTGCACTGAAAAAACTTTCACCTGTGACTTAATTGCTTCTTCTTCTAACAGGCGATTAATTTCAGACAGAGTCAAAGAGCCATAAATACCTGGTTCTCTTTGTCCTAACAAATTCAGGTTTGGCCCATGCAGTACTAAAATACTTAAGGGTTGCAATGTCGAATTTAGCACGCTTATGCTCTTATCGACGGCGCGATCGCTCATTTACAGGAATCGGAATCAGTTCCGGTTCCGGCTCAGCCTCCGGCCCTAGTAAGGCCTCAATTAGCTTGCGTGCTAATTCCTTAAGCTTTTCCAGTACCTTTTCTATATAATCCATTGAACTGATCGCTCCTGAGATACTACCTCAATTTTTGATTAACAGGTACGCAGCAACTAGCATGTTTTCGCACCTCTGGCTTCCAATCGGGCTGACACACTCTCCCGCGTTTGGGACATTAGCCACTTCTAAAATTTGGTGTTGTCTTCTACCTTAATTCTTAGAGTATCACATTAGCAAGCTGCCGGACTACACCTACCAAGGACAGGTATTTTGAATTCGTAATAAATCGTCATAAGTCACTAGTCAATGGTAAAAAAACTTGCCTACCATAAATTTCTGTTTTCTAACTCTCGACTGGTGAATGCTTGTTGCTTTATTTGGGTAGCCAGTCGTAAGTGTTAGGGCTACTGACGCTCCTGCGTCGCTACCGCGGTCTTCTCTACGAGACGCTCCTTCGTGTTGGGAGAAGACCCTTCAGGCGACGTTCTTTCCTTACTATCGTTACTATACTATCGCCAGTTTCCTTGGTTGGCAGACCCTTTTACAGAACTGGACTCACCGCACTGGTTCCTCCTGACTCCTGACTTTAATTAACCTTCTGCATCATTTTTTTTCGCAACAGTTTTTTTCGCAGTGGTTGATGTCTTAGTAGTTGATTTAGATCGAGAACTTGTTGATTTACTCGTTTTACGAGTTGATTTTGCTGTTGATGCTTTATCTGCCAGCAATTTTAGCGCCTCAGACAGTAATATACCTTCCACTGATTGACCTTCTGGAATACTCACATTGGTTTTGCCATGCTTAATGTAAGGGCCGTAGGGGCCATCGTAGATATTGACTGGTTCGCCATCTTCTGGGTGTGTACCCAATTCACGTAACGCTGCCTTAGACTTGCTGTTGGTGGAGTTGCGTCCTTTTTTCGGTTCGGACAATAATTCTAATGCACGTTCTAGAGAAATTGTCAATACATTGTCAGCAGCTTTGAGGGAGCGGTAATCTTTTCCCTCCTTACCTTCATCATGAACGACATAAGGCCCAAAACGTCCCAAACTTGCTTGTATCTTGCCGCCAGTAGCAGGATGAACCCCCAATGTTCGCGGTAGTGCTAAAAGACCAACAGCCATGTCCAGAGTCACAGTTTCCGGGGTGACACCTTTGGGTAGGGAAGCTTGTTTAGGTTTGGGATTTTCATCAGACTTGTCACCTAACTGGACGTAAGGGCCGTAAGCACCAATTTTCACATAAATTGGTTCGCCGGTTTCTGGATGGCGACCGAGTTGGTCAGGCCCGGTAGTTTTTTGCCGCAGCAGTACTTCTACCTGTTTAGGATCGAGATCAGCTGGTGTTAAATCTTTGGGAATGGAGGCGGTGATCACAGTGTCACCATTGCCAACTTCGATGTACGGCCCATATTTACCAATGCGGACTTTGGCATCTAAATTTTCTAGTTCTACAGTCCTAGCTTTAGTGGCATCAATCTGGTTTTCCTGTTCTCTAACCAGGGTTTCCAAACCTTTGTCTCCTAGATAGAATTCCCGCAAGTAAGGTAGCCAAGCAACTTCACCTTCAGCAATATCGTCCAAGGTTTGCTCCATCTTAGAGGTAAAGCTGGGATCGACGATATCCGGGAAATGTTTTTCTAGCAAGTCGGTGACAGCAAAGGCAGTAAAGGTGGGAATAAGCGCGTTACTCACCAGTTGCGTATAACCCTTGTCGATGATAGTGCCAATGATACTGGCATACGTACTGGGACGACCGATGCCTTCGCTTTCTAAGGTTTTCACCAAGGTAGCTTCAGTGTACCTAGCTGGCGGTTGAGTTTCGTGCCCAACTGCTTCTAATTCTGTACAATTTGGATGATCTCCTACCTTGAGTTTAGGTAAGATAATCTCTTGGTCTTCCAATGCTGCTTCGGGATCGTCTGAACCTTCGACGTAGGCGCGTAAGTATCCTGGAAAGTCGATGCGCTTGCCAGAAGAACGGAATCCGGCATCTTCAACTTGCAACTGCACAGAAATTTGAGTTTGGCGAGAATCAGCCATTTGGCAAGCGACAGTACGCTTCCAAATCAAATCGTAGACAGCGAGTTCCCGACCGCCCAAACCAGTTTCTTGGGGGGTACGGAAGGTACTACCTGCTGGACGAATTGCTTCGTGTGCTTCTTGTGCGCCTTTAGATTTCGTGGTGTATTGCCGAGGTTGGGGACTGAGATACTGTTGTCCGTAAAGCTTTTCTACACAGCTACGAGCAGCAGTGATCGCCTGATCGGACAAATGCACTGAATCTGTCCGCATGTAGGTAATGTACCCTTGCTCGTACAAGTTCTGAGCAATCCGCATCGTGTCCCGTGCTGATAAACGCAGTTTCCGGTTAGATTCTTGTTGCAGTGTCGAGGTAGTAAACGGTGGTGCGGGTTTTCGCGTTACTGGGCGTTCTTCAATGTCAGTAACGCTCCAGGTTTTCCCAGTCAGACGTTCCTTAAGGGCTACTGCTTGGTCTTCGTTGAGCAATATAACATTGCGACCTGCGGTAATTTGTCCAGTCGCAGCATCGAAATCACTGCCATTAGCTATTTTGGTTCCTCCCAGTGTGATCAACTGAGAGCTAAAAGGAGCTTTTTCTTGCACCAAACTAGCTTTTAAATCCCAGTATGTACCCTCATGGAAAGCACGGCGTTGGCGTTCTTTGATGACTAAAAGTCTTACAGCTACGGATTGAACTCGCCCAGCAGATAACCCCCAGGCAATTTTTTTCCATAACAGAGGAGACAAAGTATAACCCACAAGCCGATCTAAAATCCGCCGTGTTTCTTGGGCACGAACCAACTGTTCATCGACATTACGACAGTTTTTCAGAGCTTTTTTGATAGCATCTTGAGTAATTTCGTGAAATACCATCCGCTTTGTTGGAACTTTCGGCTTAAGCAATTGGTATAAATGCCAACTAATGCTTTCACCTTCCCGGTCTTCGTCTGTTGCCAGGATTAGTTCATCTACATCTTTGAGGGCTTCTTTGAGCTGGGTGACAACTTTCTTTTTGTCTTTCGGGACAACATATACCGGTTCAAAGTCGGCGTCCACATTCACCCCTAGCTGTGCCCATGTTTCCCCTTTGACGTTAGCGGGAATTTCACTAGCCGATTGGGGTAGGTCACGCACATGACCCATAGACGCTTCCACCCGATAGTCTTTTGGCAGGTAGTTGCGAATGGTACGAGCTTTGGTTGGAGATTCGACGATGACGAGAGTTGACATGGAAATTTCAAAAAAAAGAATAGCTGCTAAGCTAAACAGTCAAATTGAGGTAATTTCGGCGAATTGTCAAGATAAAACGTCACGCTTAGGGCTGTGATTTAATACTCACACAAACTGCCTGTCAGAGTAAAAATTCCCTAAACTTCGGGCGTAGTCCTTCCCAGAGGATAGGGTAGGGTAACGTTGAGTGTGATCCAGCTACTTCAATCTTTAACTTATCTAGCGCAGAATTGGCGACTACAGTTTTCAAAATACCCCTGAAGTGTAATACGAGAATACCCTTTTGTGACTGAAGGGAGGGGGTAAGAGGAGGAGGAGATGAGGAGATGGGGGACAAGAGAAGTTGTCCACTTACCTCCCCTGCTCCTCTATTCCCCACTTTTACAGATGTTGCGACAAAATTAAACTAAACTTGAGGGCAAAAGCGAAGTAGGGTTTGTACTCATCTCAGGGAAACAAAACTATGCAAGCGATTTGTCAAGGTAATGTCATCTTACTGCCTGTGCAGCAAGTGTAAAAACAAAAGATACCTCACTTAATTTTGATACAAGGGTTAGTTATGAAGTATAAGCATTGTATTACTTAAGTAAAGACATAATTATATGACAAAGATAGCACAAACTCTTTACGTGTGTTTTCAGAAGCGGCATTGCTTTCTCATCAGGAGCATAACGCTATTTTTACTCCCCAAAGTCATTGGATGAAGAAAAATCAGCAAAAATATCAGCTTGAAGGTTGGCGGTATGTCGCTAATTGACAAGCTAATGCTTGAGCAAGAGGCTCTAATTCCAGTTTATCGGCACAAGTGGCGTAATATTGCACTTTCTACTGAGCGTATTGATCAAGAAAAGGCGGCGAAAGCGGTAAAAGTTGCCTATGGTATATTTGACTTTGAAGAGTCTAAGATTATTTTTTGTGATAGTCCATACGCTGCTTTCAATAAAATATTTTTGGATAAAATTGACTAATCAAGACACAAATTTGAATTGTCAATTTTTGGTAGATTAAATAAATTATTTATAAGCAAAATAACAAAGTAACAGCCATTATTTCAGCCTCTCCCAGAACTGATAGGAAAGAAAATATACTTTCATAACAATTAATATAATCACCAATGTTTTAGGTAATACGCAGACACTATAAATATACGATTATCTTTATTTTGAACTGGATAGTAACTGTTGAGATGACGGACATAGTCTATTCTATAGACATCTGTATGCGATCGCCCGCTTCACCTTCGATTCGACATTCAAAATTGTCCCCATGCAGAAGGCAAACCCGCAATCCAAGACGTATCCCAGTACAGTGTTTATTCATATTTTGCGTGTTACCTCTAATACTAAGTCAGCACATGAGGCGATTCTCAGGGTAAATTGGAGAATAGATCCAGAGGGCTTTGCTGTACAAACCTGATTTTTGAATTGAACAACAAGCTAAAAAAAATAGATAGTCAATATAGTCAATATAGATAAAACTGATGCATTCTACCATACCTCAGAACAAATGGACGGATTTGGACTTGGCCAGATATAAAGTTATGGTAGGATAATTTTGGAGAAGTTAACGGCGATACGGATCTTGTTTTTAGTAATAATTACAAGCGGCTCTCCGGATAAACATCTCTGCATCAATGGATTCTGGAGAGTTTCATGTCTATTTACGTAGGGAACCTATCCTACACCGTCACGCAAGACGACCTCACTAAGGTATTTTCTGATTACGGTACTGTAAAGCGAGTTCAATTACCCACTGATCGGGAAACTGGTCGCGCACGGGGCTTTGGTTTCGTAGAAATGGAATCAGCAGCCGCAGAAGATGCTGCCATTGAGGCTTTGGACGGCGCCGAATGGATGGGGCGTGTGATGAAAGTCAATAAAGCTAGACCACGGGAGGAGAAAGGTACTCGCTCTAGTGGTGGATACTCGCGACGCTATTAAGTCTTGAGGTCATTCAGCAAGGTAAATGCACAAGCTGCGTTTGCCTAGTGCAAAATCTTAAAGTCCGCAGTTTAATAGATAATTAATCTGTATGGTTTGTATATGAGCAGTTCAGCTATTTGCTGAACTGCTTATTTGTGTGAAAATTAATGTTTGATAAAGAATTTGATTAACTAAAGGAAGCTGTTATTTACTTTAAATATAAATTGTCAATTTCAACTTCAACATAATTTAATCTGATAGTGAAGATAGTAGAGATAATATCAAGGTCTGATCAGATGTTCCACCATGCCATCAGCTACTTTTAGCTGAGCACACCTCTACACACAAATAGAAAAGTAAATGTAACTTTGGTCAAGAACAATAGATAGAATAAACAAAGTTAGCCTTAATGTCTAATCGCCAAAACCTATATATCTCATGGATTTTGCTAATCTTGCATCCCAGTTAAATGCTGGAACGATTTTGCCAGAGGGGATTGTAATTATCACCCTCTTGGGGGTTTTGATTGTTGATTTGATTTTGGGGCGTACATCCTCACGCTGGATTGGATATCTAGCGATCGCAGGTTTACTTACTTCGATTGTCGCCCTGTATTTTCAATGGGATGCTGCCAATCCCATCTCTTTTAGCGGTGGCTTTAATGGTGACGACCTCAGTATTGTCTTTCGCGGTGTCATTGCTTTGTCTGCCGCTGTGACTATATTGATGTCAATTCGCTACGTAGAGCAAAGTGGCACCGCTTTAGCAGAATTCATTGCTATTTTGCTGAGTGCTACCCTAGGAGGCATGTTTCTATCCGGGGCTAGTGAGTTAGTAATGATTTTCATCTCTCTAGAAACCCTAAGTATCTCCTCTTACTTACTGACAGGTTATACCAAGCGTGACCCCCGCTCCAATGAAGCGGCGCTGAAATACTTGTTAATTGGAGCTTCTAGTACAGCAGTATTTTTGTACGGCGTATCACTGTTGTACGGGCTATCAGGTGGAGAAACTGAACTGGGTGCGATCGCTAACGGCATAGCCACAGCTAACCTTGGTCAATCTCTAGGTTTAGTTATTGCTCTTGTTTTTGTAATTGCAGGTATTGGCTTCAAAATCTCGGCTGCACCTTTCCATCAGTGGACACCAGACGTTTACGAAGGCGCTCCCACCCCGGTGATTGCCTTTTTATCTGTTGGCTCCAAAGCAGCTGGGTTTGCGTTAGCCATCCGCTTGCTAACAACAGCCTTCCCCCTTGTTGCAGACGAGTGGAGGTTTGTCTTCACTGCTCTGGCTGTTCTTAGTATGATTTTGGGTAACGTAGTCGCCCTAGCTCAAACCAGCATGAAACGGATGCTAGCTTATTCATCCATTGCCCAAGCTGGGTTTGTGATGATCGGCTTGATTGCTGGCACACAGGCAGGGTATGCCAGTATGATATTTTACCTACTGGTTTACCTGTTTATGAACTTGTGCGGCTTTACCTGCATAATCTTATTCTCCCTACGAACAGGAACCGACCAGATTGCTGAATACTCAGGTCTGTATCAAAAAGATCCACTCCTAACATTGGCATTGAGTATCTCCCTGCTTTCCTTGGGCGGTATTCCACCACTAGCTGGGTTTTTCGGTAAGATTTACTTGTTCTGGGCTGGTTGGCAAGCAGGTCTGTACGGGTTAGTTTTACTAGGCTTGGTTACTAGTGTTGTCTCCATCTACTACTACATTCGCGTAGTGAAAATGATGGTAGTCAAAGAACCACAAGAAATGTCCGACGTAGTGAAGAATTATCCAGAAGTGCGTTGGAATTTGCCTGGGTTAAGACCTTTACAGGTCGGGTTAGTGGTAACGTTAATTGCTACTTCCATAGCAGGGATTTTGTCAAATCCGCTGTTTACATTGGCTAACAACTCCATTTCCCATACCCCAATCTTACAAACATCAATTGTTGATAGAACTCAGGTAAGTACAATTCCTATTAAGCAACCAGAATTGTAGATTGTACTTTTGTTGATGGCTAATAGTTAATGATTAACTATTAGCCATCTTTAACATTTAATAAAATAATAAATATATATACTCTTCAATAATCGACTTCTAACTCTATCTGGAAAAATTTTAACTGGAAATAGGTTAGTATTTAGTAATAGTTTTAGTATTTTAAAGTATTAGTTCATTTTGAGTAAACTTATCTAACAGGAATCTTAATTACAAATTCTGTACCTTTTCCAGGAGTAGAGAAGTAGCTAAGTTCTCCACAATGTTTTTCAACTATAATCTGATAGCTAACAGATAATCCTAGACCAGTACCTTTACCTACAGGTTTAGTAGTGAAAAAAGGGTCAAATAATTTTGATTTTATTTCTTCATTTATTCCCACTCCATTATCAGCAATAGTAATAGCTACCCATTTCTCATCAATTATCTTAGTGTGAATTTGAATCTGAGGATTATATATTGTTGATTTATGCTTACTGATTATTATTGCTGATTCCTCAAGTGCATCGATCGCATTGGCAATAATATTCATGAATACCTGATTGAGTTGACAAGGATAGCAAGTTATATTAGGTAGTTGACCGTATTTTTTGATAATTGTAATTGGAGACTTATGTATAGCTTGTAAGCGGTTCTCCAGAATCATTAAAGTACTGTCAATTCCTTCGTGGACATTGACCGACTTAAGTGCTGCTTCATCAAGTCTAGAGAAGTTTCGCAGCGATTTCACAACTTTCTGAATACGCTCTGTTCCTACTCGCATCGACTGGAAGAGTTTAATTATATCTTTGATTATAAAATCCAAATCTATTAGTTCTATTTGCTCTTGTATTTCTATAGGACTATTTGGATATATCTGTTGATACATCTGTAGCAAATTCATTAAATCTTCAGTGTATTTTTGTGCATGGTGAAGATTAGCATAAATAAAGTTTACGGGGTTATTAATTTCATGGGCAACACCAGCAACCATTTGACCCAAACCAGACATTTTCTCGGCTTGAATTAGTTGAGATTGGGTAAGTTGTAGTTCATTTAGTGTTTCTTGTAAAGCGTTTGTTCGCTTATCAACACGAATTTCTAAGTCTTGATTCGCTTTCCAGAGTGCTTCCTCTGCCTGTTTACGTTTCTGGACTTCTTTTGCTAGTTCGTCTATTTTTTTGTTAAGTAGAACAAAATTATTGTTGGCTATAACTCTATTTTCTAAGCGTAGGAGAATTATAGCTGAAGACTCAGTAGACCAGGGTTGAATAACCGCTCCTTGACTACGACATACTAATGTTTGTCCATCATTCTTACATAAAGTCAAGCAGCCCAAAACCATTGCTCTACTAGTTGAACAAGCTTGCAAGTACTTTAAAATCTCGTCAGAAGACTCATTTACTAGCTCAACAAGCATTCTGTCCCGTAATTCCTGACGGCGTAATCCCAACATATCTGCTACTGGTTGATTGGTAGCCAGCAGATGACCCTCACTGCTCACCAGGAGTAGAGGTTCTGGTAAAACTCTGGCAAGTTCAAGAAATTGTTCGGGAGTCATGTGGCTTTTAATTTCAGAGTTTGACTATAACTTTACACAGCTAGCTGCACTAAGCTCATCACCTTTGGTTGGCTTAGTGCTGAAGAGTCTACACCGCTTCTAGTCCCCTAAAGTATTCTCGACCTTCTGCATCTTCCGACTCAACTGTAGGTTTTAGGTAAATTACAACTCTACATCCAGGAGCACCCCCTGCTATGGTTTCTTGCAGTTCGACTTTGGCATATCCTAAGTTGTCAGCCGCTATAGTTCCAAAGACGTTTGAAGTCATCATACACATAGCAGGACGATCAAGCACTTTCTCAGCAAATGGGCAGACGCGATTACCAAACACAATCTTTTGATCATTCTGTTCAATAATATAAAAGTCGCCTTGAATTCGTCTTTTTAAATCAACTAAAACATCAGCAACTTGTTCAGGGGAAAGATGGGAGACTACCAAGGCAGACTTATAATCTTGGTTTAGTTGCCTACCCATCCTTTCACCAACTACGCTAATAAATCCAGAGGCTTCTTCTAGACCAACTACATCCTGCAAAGTCCCAGATAATTCTCGAATTAATGTACGCAAGAATACATCACGTTCTAAAGGGACATTAAGAGCGTCTATTGAGTGCTTAAGCGAGTTATTCATAAATAAGTTTTGAAAATGCAGTTTTTGAACTACAGTTTTAGAATTCCCTAAAATTGCTTCCAAGTAACTGGTTCATGTCTAACTAATATTAATTTTTCTGTATAATTTAGCGTGTGCTGCCATACCTAACGAATTGGAAGAGTAATTATAAACTCTGAGCCTTGTCCACATGCGGAATTGACTTCCAGAGTTCCTCCATGTTTCTCGACAACAATTTGACGGGCAATTGATAGTCCTAACCCCGTACCTTGACCTACAGGCTTGGTGGTGAATAAATGGTCAAATATTTTTTGCTGGACATCATTTGACATCCCGACTCCATTATCTTTGATTCGGATCAAGACATGATTTTTGTCTGTAGTGAGAATAGTTTGAATCAAAAGCTGATTAGGGTTTGCTTCAATTTCAATATAGTTGCGTCCTAAATTAGACTCCTCTAAAGCATCTATAGCGTTAGCTAACAAATTCATAAATACTTGATTTAGTTGTCCGCTGAAGCATTTGACTTGTGGTAAATTATGATCGTAATCTCTAATTACTTGAATATCGGGGCGATCCTCAGATGCTTTTAAGCGGTGTTTGAGAATCATAATTGTACTGTCTATGCCATCATGAATATTGCAAGAAACTTTGCGATCGCTATCTGCTCTAGAAAATGTTCGTAGACTGGTGCTAATGTTGCGAATACGCTGAACACCCTCTTTCATAGAAGAAATTAAGTTAGGTAAATCGGAACGTACATACTTCAGATCTATGGCTGTAATTTCCTCTTGAATTTCTAGAACAGGTTCAGGATAATGCTGTTGATAAAGATCAATGAGGTTAATCATATCTTGGAAATATGCTGAAGCGTGACCAAGATTACCATGAATGAAACTAACTGGATTATTAATTTCATGAGCAACTCCTGCTACTAATTGACCAAGAGCAGACATTTTTTCTTTTTGTACAAGCTGGAGTTGAGATTCTTGTAAATCTTGTAATGCCTTAGAAAGTGCTGCTGTTCTATCTGCTACTCGTTTTTCTAAAGTTTTTGTGAGGTTTCGTAATTGAAGATGGGTTTTGATTCTAGCTAATAATTCCTTCTCATGAAATGGTTTTGTAATGTAATCAACTGCTCCGATACTTAGACCCTCTACCTTACTATCTGTATCAGAATTGGCAGTCATGAAAATTACAGGAATATCACAAGTCTCTGGATTTTTCTTTAACTTTTTACAAGTTTCAAATCCATCCATTCTCGGCATCATTACATCTAACAAAATTAAATCAGGTAGTCTATACTGAACTTGCTTGAGTGCTATTTCTCCATCAGATGCTATAGCAACTTCAAAGCCAGCATCACTCAATACTGCAAAAACAAATTCTAGATTTGTTGCTGTATCGTCTACTACTAAAATTAAGCTCTCTTCTAGAATATTAGACATTTTTATTACTTGTTTAAAATTCATTTATTTTATAATTCATATTGAAAATTGTTTGGAATTATAGTGATTTACTCATCTTTTATAGTTACATCACTAATAAGACTATGAGATGTAATAATTTCATTTTTGCAGGGAATTACTCAAGCAACTGACCAATTCACCTCTTGAAGTAGAACAAAGACACATACTTTTGAATACTATCAATTTTGATGAATTCGATTTCTTGCTGCTTATTCACTATTGACTCAGCGATCGCAGCTAGATTACTATCTGTTATCTGTAGTAAAATAAAATGTCTAGTCCTGAAACTTTAAAATGTGTGTTCTTTGCGTTCCGTTAACACCATTGGATCAAATTTTGCAACTTTGTAGGCTGATGGAGTGGGTGAGGTACAGTCAGAAACTTTGGAAACAAGAGTTCGGAATTGCATGACAATTTTCGGATTTTACAACTCTATAGTTCCCAGAAAATCTTACAACAGCAACAATTTCAGACTAAAATTTTCTAAAAACCGATATATAAAAGCGTAAATTAAGCGAAAAATGGCATCCTACTTATATTAAAATCAGATTCCTGACTTCTTAGCGAAGTCGGGAATCTGATTGTTCACGCACACAAAAGTACGGAATCTAACATTATCTAGTTTTTAATACTCATGGCTATGTATTTTTAACTCCTACGAAGATACACTGCCACGATTATTTAATTTTTATCCATAAAGTTATTATGAAGTTCTTAAGAAAATATTCTGTAATTTTGCGTATAATCAAAAAGTATCAGCTGAACCTCTCAGGTTAAGGTTTTCTTTCCTTAACGCGTCTTGCGTGGGCAAGAATTATCAACTGGGTAAAAGCGAAACACGAACTAATCTTGAGTGAGCGCTATCCCATCGCTCGCAGGATGCTTCATCTGTTCTATGAAGAAAAACGATGAATCGCAATATAATCTTCTGGAGAAGAGATGTATCTGACACATTCATTCATGAGTGATGAAAAGAAGCAAAGCTCTCAGCAGCCTTTGATTTTGGCGGTTGAAGATCATGACGATAGTCTACTGCTGATTAGTTATGCTCTTGAGTCACTTGGCTGTAGATTCATTTGTCAAGGAGACAGTTTAGCGACTGTGCTGGTGGCTAAAGAGTATCAGCCAGACTTGATCTTGTTGGATATTTTGTTACCAGGTCACAGTGGTATCGATGTTGTGCGTTATCTCAAGGAAGAACCTTTAACTTGTAAAATTCCAGTAATTGCAGTTACAGCTTTAGCTAGCAGAGAAGATAGAGAGCGAATTCTTAAGGCGGGTTTCAATGACTACATCAGCAAACCATACATGATCGAAGATTTAGAAGCAATGATTCGTCGTGTACTTTGCGGAAAATTTGATTTTCACTCTGCTTTTGAGCTTTGTCAGGATTAATAGCTCCGACAAAGATAATACTTATGAGGAATAAAAACTTAGGTGTGCTTAGGTATTTGCACAGTGAATAAACTACCTTTACCTAGTTCAGAAGTTACTTCGATTGTTCCATCATGCGCTTCCACGATTCGGCGCGAGAGATGTAGTCCTAAGCCACTACCTGAGCGTTTATTTCTGCCTTGACGAAATCGCTCGAAAACTGTTGCTTGGTCTTCGGGCGCAATTCCATATCCCGTATCTTCTACTTCAATTTTCACCGAATCTGATTTCTCAGGAGTAGCTGATTCAAAAATGCGGATTGTTATACCTCCTGTATCTGTAAATTTGATGGCATTTGCGATTAAGTTATTTAAAACCCGCCGCAGTTCTAAGCGATCGCCCATGACTATGCCAGCATTTTTGCCTAGTGATTCTAACTCACGAGTCTCTATTTTCAGAGTTAAACCTTTTTCACTAGTTAGAGGACTGAGTTCACTAACAACTTCTTGAGCGATCTCCCGGAGATCGCAACTGTCATAATTTAATGTTTTTTTGCCTGCCTCGAAGCGATATACTTCTAGCAAGGTATTTACCATTTGCATTAAGTTCTGATTACTGCGAATCATGACTGCGATCGCCTGTTTCATTTCTGGCGAAATCTTGCAGAAGGTTTCCAACTCAAACAAATTCAACATGCGATCAGCCGCTACTAAGGGAGTTCGCAAATCGTGAGTTAGACGAGAAACAAAGTCTTCCCGCTGGCGTGCCATCTTTCTTTGTTCGTCAAGACTATGTTTGAGGCGTAGTAGCGATCGCACTCTTGCCAGTAGTTCATCAGTATCAAATGGTTTCCGAATAAAATCGTCAGCACCAGCATCCAAACCTTCAACAACGCTAGATTCATGAAAAGCAGTGATTAGCAGAATTGGAATATAGGCCAAAGTAGGGTTATTACGAATGCGGCGTGTTACTTCATAACCATCCATTCCTGGCATCATTACATCTAGCAGAATCAGATCAGGTGGAGATTTTTCAACTTGTTGCAAAGCTTTTATACCATCTGAAACTAAGTCAATCTCATACCCTTCACTCTCTAAAATGGTTTGAACCAGAATGAGATTATCGTGAGTATCATCAACGGCGAGGATACGGTCTATTTGAGAATTTTCCACAACAGACATGACTTGTCCACTTCTTTAACTTTTTGTAATTAATTTATCATTTGAGCTTGGGATATCCCATTGATGCTTTACTGAATTGAGAAGCCGACTGATGAGGATTTTTAGCAGAGCAAAAAACCTCGTTGCTATCCAAGTTTAAAGCTGGATTATCAACAAAAGTTGATAATGTTACTTGACGTGGCAATTCAATTCTAAATATTGAACCGACCCCCAATTGACTTTCGAGAAAGATTTTCCCGCTCATCATTCGTACCAGCGAATCTATAATTGCCAAACCCAAACCAGTCCCAGGATATTTGCGTGTGATAGTTTGATCGACTTGCCGGAATGCTTCAAAAATATGTGTAAAATCTCTGGGAGCTATACCAATACCCGTATCTCGAACAGAAATTTCTACTCTATTTGCAGCAAGTTCTTTAAGCTCAACCCAAATACAGCCAGAATCCGTGAATTTAATCGCGTTGGATAGCAAGTTAATTAGAATTTGTCTGATACGAACTGGGTCATTAAATAGCAATGGATTTTGCAAATCTGTTTGTACTAGCAAAGACAACTTTTTTGCTTCTGCTAAGGAACGCATTTCAGACACGGTCGTATTTATGACCTTTAATACATCAAATATTTCCGGTTTGAATTCTAATCGTCCTGCCTCCAGTTTGGAAAAGTCGAGAACTTCATTGAGCAGCATCAGCAAATGTTTGCCATTATTCAAAATACGTTCTACCATGTCCGTTTGCTGATGCGTCAATTGACCAAACTTAGGACGCAATAATATTTGTGAAAAACCAATGATCGCATTCATTGGAGTTCTCAATTCATGAGATATGGTTGCTAAAAACTGTGATTTTAGCCGTGATGCCTCCAATAGCTTCAAATTTTGCAGTTGAATTTGTTGTCGTTGTCTCTCTAGTTCTTGGTTCTTACGAATAAGTTGTTCATGGCTTTCCCTAAGATGCTGGTTTGCTAAAGCTGCCTGCATTTCAGCACGATAGACTCGAATTGCACTGCGTAAAACTTGTGCCAGTATTTCTGATGATATTCTTGATTTAGAGAGATAGTCTGTAGCACCAGCTTTGATCAATTGGACAGCAATTTGTTCATCTCCTTGACCAGTTAGAACTACTAAAGGAACTTTAATTTCCGAAGAACGTAGCTTTTGGATTAGGGTTAATCCATCCTGGTCTGGTAAGCGATAGTCGAGGAAAACGCAGTCGTAGACAGCATTTTTTAAGGCAGCGATCGCATTATTGCCATCACCTACCTCAGACAGTTCCATCTGAACACCTGCTTTAATCAGGGCACGACGTACTGCCATGCGGTCTACTTCGTCATCGTCTACAACCAGAATTCTCAGGGTCTGTTCCATCGGTTTTTATTGTCGCTGCCAAAAATAGATTGATGTATAACATTTCTCTTTTTAGATTATCCAACTAAAGAATTTCGGATTTCGGACATCCAAAATTATGACTTTCATTAACTAAGGTATTTTTCTAAAGATCCTACACTTTTTTAGCACTGCTTTGATCTTAATAAAGTTTGTAAAGATCAAATTCTTGAATATAAATTAAGCAACATTTAAGTTGTAACCTTGAACTATATTTTGCTCCTGACTTGAGGGTGTGTTTACATCATAGTTATCACCAATGGCTCTAAAATAGTAAGCAACTAACAAACTGAAAATGACTTATCTGCTAATACAGACAGAGCCAATATAAAGTAAAATAAAATACTTTATTGAGCTTCAACACAATTGTAAATGAGTGAGTAAGCGCCTGTCCTCAGTCATTAGTGATAGTTGCACATAAACATCATGTACCATAAGCTTGAGCAATTTTAGCCCTCAGATTGCTTAAACCAGGTAAATAAAAAATGTTGTCTGTACCTACTTGTGAATTTGAAGTAATCGTACCTCCTTGTGCCTTAAAAATTTTGCTAATAATCGCCTAACTTGTGACAGGGTTTTTCTGGCGATCGCTAGCTCCCATTGGCAAGAGTAGAACTATCTCCTGGTAACCCTCAGGAGCAATACTTGTATCATTATTGACGGATGATTTTAAGTCTGCTCTATTCCTTGTAAGTGTGCTAGGATAACATTCAGTTATGTAACTAGCAACTTTATCAGCCAAAGATACTCTCGTTACATAAGTGACAGTGATATTAGTATTTTTTGGCTGCACTAAGACAATATCATTCACAGTAAGGCTGTTATCAGTAATATCACAACCTCCAGGGACAAAAAGTATTACTTGCTTACTTTGATTATTGATGGATTTAACAGAAGAATTGCTCGTTGCAGCTGTATCAAAATCTCCCAAGGTATTGACTTTGCAACGGATAAATTTCAATACTAGATGGGCGATCGTCCTTCGTGATTGCGCCTGAGCCTCTCTTAAAATTTTCCACCACCAAGCTTCAGTCAATGAAGAACGAGTCGTCTCACTGCTGCTAAGTCTACTAAATTCTAACGCCGTTTGATTTACTTCCATTAGGACGCAAGTTAGTTCTATGAGTCCGATGAATCCAGAGCTCTGGTCAAAAATAGCTTGAAAGCATCGCTCACTTCTTCTTAAAGCAACTTCGACCTGTCCTAACTTATCCATTGTTGTAAGCCTTTTTCAAAGCTTTGTACAAAATAATAGAAAATAACTAATGAAACATGGCAAATGATGGCTAAATTTTGAGTAAGAGATGAAAATTTGGCGTTCGTCTCAATATTTCATAGTTTTTGTGTAAGTATCTATATACCTTCAGCTAGATTTATGCTCTATCTAAATATAAAAAAAGCGTATATTTATTATTTCTATCGGTGGATGCAAGCTTGTGAAAATATCATCTATCTTTGGTTTGGGAAAATAAGAAGTAGCGCTTACAAAAGGTCATACTTTGAAAGATGCAAATAACGAAAGAGTGAGTGTAGCAATGAGTGAGATTAGCATTCTTTTGATTGAAGATCATGACTTAACAAGAATGGGACTACGAGCTGCATTACAGTCTCACAGTGGATTGAAGGTGATTGGTGAAGCAGCAAATGCCACTCAAGGACTAAAACTTTTAGAAACGGCTAAGCCAGACGTAGCGGTTGTAGATATCGGCTTGCCTGACATGGATGGCATTGAACTCACCAGGAAATTTAAGCGCTACCAAGCTGAAAATGGGCAATCAACAACAAAGATTCTCATTCTCACAATGGATCATACAGAAGATGCGGTACTTGCTGCTTTCGCAGCAGGAGCCGATTCGTATTACATGAAAGAGACAAGTATCAGTAAATTAACAGAAGCAATACAAGCAACTCACGGCGGTAACTCCTGGATTGATCCCGCAATTGCTAACGTGGTGTTGCAGAAAATGCGGCAAGGTTTTCCAGGAGAAAGCCAATCAACTGATAAGCCTAAGACTGTCAAAATTGAAGCACTAGCGACCGAATACGAACAAGTTTTGGAAACTTACCCTCTGACTCAACGAGAACTGGAAATTCTTGAGTTGATTGTGGCTGGATGTAGCAATGGGCAAATTGCTGAGAAACTCTACATTACAGTTGGTACAGTCAAGACCCATGTTCGCAATATTCTAAATAAGCTATGTGCTGATGACCGTACCCAAGCTGCTGTTCGCGCTCTGCGTTCTGGATTAGTGGCGTAAAATGACACGAGTTTAGCTTGTATTGGTTGCCAATAGAGGAGTCAAGAGACAAAAGTTACAGAATTGGGTATAGGAAAGAATATTATGCTGGTGTTGGTGTTGGCGACACAAAGTTAAATTTAACGTACTCTGAATGGGGGATTAAGCTTAACCCAGTAGCTCCTGTAAACAATTAGCAATACGTTGTGCTGCTCCCGGCTTTCCCATGCGTTGAATGCCATTTTCAGCGATAGTTTGCAAGATGTCGGGATCTTTAAACAACGAATGTACCGCCTTGGCAACTTTTTCTGGCTGCTCGACTAAAATCAAAGATGCTCCTAAAAGGCGGCTTTGAGCTTCAGCAAAGTTAGGGTTGTATTGAGGCCCATCACCGGGAATAGCGATCGCAGGTTTTCCCAAACCAATGAATTGTTCTGTAGCCGTACCTGCCATTGCGATCGCCAAATCCCCCAAATGCAAGCAATCGTTATATGCTTTTTGTGTCAGTAACAAATATGCGTTTCTTTGCTTAAATATTAAAGTATTAGAATCAGGAAGTTGAACGGGTGATTCCAAGTTAGATTGCCAGCCTTGAGATTTAACATTTTGGGCGAGAATGTTGCAGTCTAAACTGGGAGCGATCGCACCTAAAAATACCACCGTACCAGAAGCATAAAACGCTGAATCTTTCTCCTGCAAAGTTGCCATTAATGCAGACACCGCAATCATAATTTTCTCCCAGTTATTGTATGCTTCTGGTGGGCGGGAACCTGGGAGAAGAGTTACAACAAGCGGTCTAACTTTTTCTTGCTGTTGCGTATCATGACTATAAAATTGTTGGGACGAAAACGTTGGTTCTAAACCATCCATCATCGGATTACCCAAATTAAAAGCTGGAATTGGCCATTGTTTTAATGTTTCCGTCGTCAGCGCATCTCTGGGAAACACCGCCTTACAACGGCGACGACTCATCAACCAACGTTCCCAAGGATGGTAAACTGAACCGGAAAAATTTTCCCAGCGTGCAGCTTTTGATTTTCGTGATAATAATCCAACTTCATCCCTTACGTAATATTCTGATTTCGCTGTACCGACAAAAGCATACTTAGCGCCACTGAAAGTTGCAAATAACAGTGGTACAATATCCCCCACTGCTAAGATAGCTCTTTTATTACCTAATTTCTTTTGGGAACTCACCCAGCGGCGGATAGCTTTCATCTGGGTAAAAGTCAATTGCAGCAAACCGCCACGCACATCTCGCATCAGTTGGCGCCCATCCATATAAACAAAGCCACCAGAAGGCATAGTGCGTACTGAACCTATAAGTGGAATATCCAACTGTTGGTAAGCGTGTCCTTCACCCACTATAGGTAAAGCAAAGATATCTGGTGGGTTTGATTGCCGCAGGAGTTCCTGCAAAATGCGGACTGCAATTATATCTTCCCCGTGACCATTGCTTAAAACAAGCAAGCGCAGACGAGAACTTGCAGCTTGCGGATGAGAAGCTGAGGACAACTGGGATAAATCACTCATAGAACCTCGCGGTAAGTATTGTAGTTATCAAAATGATGCTGACCGTAATATTAGATGTGATGTTATAAATAGTCACACAGTCAGGTATTTGCTGACACGAAACAAAAAATCACAATTAACTGTCACTTTGGGCAGAGGGATCAATGGAAATACAAATCGGCGAAGCCGTAGGAAGTTGATATTATCAACATTCCTAGCCCTTTCAAGGTGTACTATATTTTCTTGGTGTCTTAGTGCCTTGGTGGTTAAAAAATTAACTTTATAACCACTAAGACACTAAGGTAAAAACCCCAAAATTTGAGAAATTTTTTCAAGATTTTTACCCATCTTGAGAGGGCTAGTCCTCATTCCATAACCTTCTCATCACTAACTCCCAGTTAATTAAGTTAAATATTATGCGAGTTTCTCCTACTGCAATTTTTACTTTAGCTACTTTAGCTGCTAGTAATGTTACTCAGCAGGTAATGGCTGCACCTACTAAAGCTGCTACTCAAACTGAAAAATCTGGAAACTTAGTAGTGCCAATAATTGAAGACACCCCTTTACGAGTAGAGGCGGTTGCTTCCCCAGAAGGTGTAGTTGCACAACAATTTTCCCGAAATACTGTGGTTGTGCAAAAAAATCCTAGTCAGAATTCCACAGTAGTAACATTAAAAGATAAAGGAATAAAACAACAAAGGAAAGAAAATTCATATCTCACTACTCCTGTTTCCCCCGCTTCCCCAACTACTAATAATGATTTAGTAGTTACAGCTACAGATGTGCAAGTAATGGGAGCCAGTCAGGAATTGCAGCAGATAATCCGCAAGGTGATAAAAACTGAGGCGGGTGGAGAAACTAGTCAAAGCCAGCTACAAAGGGATATAGCGGCTATTTTGAATACAGGTTTATTTACTAATGCCAATGTAAATAGTCGTAGTACATCTGCTGGGTTGAGTGTAGTCTATCAGGTAGAACCAGTGATCGTGCGATCGCTACAACTTTCTGGTGCTAAGGTACTCACCTACAAAGTAGTTCAAGAACGTTTGCAGTCTCAAATTGGAACTAGTATCAGTCCAGCGGGACTCCAGCAAGCAGTGACACAAATTAACAAATGGTACGCCGACAATGGTTATAACTTGGCACAAGTGTTATCAATTAAACCCAATCGTCAGGGAATTCTTACCTTAAATGTTGCTGAAGGCTTAGTAAGCAATATCAAATTTCGCTTTGTCAACGATGAAGGGAAAATCGTTGATAGCAAAGGTAATCCAGTGGAGGGACGTACTAAACCAGATTTCTTACAACAGCAACTCCAGCTCAAACCTGGTCAAATCTTTCAAGAAAATGTAGTTAAGCAAGACGTCCAGCAACTATATCGCACTGGTTTATTTGAGAGTGTGAATGTTGCCCTCGAAGGTGATGCGACAAAAGTTGATTTAGTCTACAATCTCAAGGAAACTGGAGCGCGTGGTATTAACTTGGGAGGTAGTTACAACGCTGATTTGGGATTGGTAGGCACATTAAACTATCAAGATCAAAATATAGGCGGTAATAACGATACTTTGGCTGTGAATCTTGGGGTTAGTAGCCGAGACTTACAGTTTGACACCAAATTTACCAGTCTTTATCGTTCAACTGACCCCGATCGCTTAGGTTACACTGTGAATGGCTTTCGTAACCGAGAACTTTCCGAAACCTTTGATGATGAAATCAAGCTGGCTAATGGTGATAAAGTACGCGAAGGTCAAATAGGTGGTGGTATTAGTTTCCAAAGACCGATTGACGATTGGGATACCTCTTTAGGATTTAACTATACCCGTACTAGTATTCGCGATCGCCAAGGTAATATTACCCCAACTGATGCCAAAGGCAATCCCCTATCTGCAAGTGGAACTGGTGTTGATGACCTGACTACCGTATCTTTTACCGCCATTAAAGACCGACGGGATAACCCCATCAATCCAACTCAAGGTTCCATCTTAAGTCTGAGTACAGAACAATCTGTTCCTGTCGGTCAAGGTAATATTTCTCTGAATCGCCTCAAAGCCAATTACAGCCAATATGTCCCAGTGCAGCTATTTAACAGCAAACAGCCACAAGTATTTGCCTTAAATGTCCAAGCTGGAACTGTCATAGGCAATCTACCGCCTTATGAAACCTTTAATTTGGGTGGTTCCAACTCAGTACGTGGTTATGAGGCTGGAAATGTAGGTAGTGGCCGCACTTATGTATTAGCTTCCGCAGAATACCGCTTCCCCATCTTACCAATAGTGGGAGGTGTGCTGTTTGCCGATTATGCCTCAGACTTAGGCTCTGGTGATACTGTACTAGGAGATCCAGCAGGTGTACGGGGTAAACCAGGTCATGGTTTTGGTTATGGTGCGGGAGTGCGCTTAAATTCTCCCTTGGGTTTAATCCGTGCTGACTATGGCATTAATGACCAAGGAGAAAGCCGAGTGCATTTAGGCATAGGTCAGCGGTTTTAACCTTTTTTACATTGATTTAAGTAATATTACATATTTAAAAACTAAATACGATTTTAAATGGGGATGAATATACATGCATACGTATAACACTCCAGATAAAATCATGACATCAATTACTACTTATACTTACGATGTAAATGGCGATCGCATCTCCGAGAGCATTGATAGCAATAGCGACGGTATACCCGACTCAATCATTACTTACAGATATAATCTGATATTTGAAAGTTCTGACTCTGATAACAACGGTACAGTTGATGCTGTCACTACTTATACTTACGATGGCAAAGGCAATATCATATCCCAAATTTCTGACAACAATAATGACGGTACACCTGATTTTATCGGCATTTTTACTTATGACGCCAATGGTAACAAAACATCCGAAAGCTATGACTATCAATCCGAAAGCTATGACAACGGGCCTGACGGCATTCCTGATGAAACCTACACTTATACTTACGATGCCAACGGTATACAGATATCTGAGAGCAGTGATAGGAATGGTGACGGCTATGCTGAAGATGGTTTTAGCTATACCTACGATGCTAACGGCAGACTAATATCCAAAACCTATTTCAGTCCATCTCGCTACTTCGTTACAGATTATACCTATAATGCTAACGACAACCTGATATCCAAAATTTTCACTGAGAAAGTTATTGGTAATAGCTATAGTGAAACCTATACGTACGATGCTAATGGCCACCGAATAACCGAAAGCCATGTAGGTTATCCTGATAACTATGTTATTAATTATACTTAAAGTTTAGATAATAATTTAACTTCTAAAACTGTTGAATACGATGGTGACAATATCTCTAGCCAATTCAACGACCTCGCTAACGAAGTGACCACTTATACCTACGATATCAACGGCAACAAAACATCCGAAATCTTTGACAAAAATAGCGACGGCATTCCTGATGAAAGCTACACTTATACCTACGATACCAACAACAACCAAACATCCGAAAGCCGTGACAGCAATGGCGACGGCATCTTTGAATATGTCTACACTGCTACCTACAATGCCAACGGCAAACAGGCATCCTTTAGCTATGACGACAATAACGACAGTATCGTTGACAGAATCTCCATCTACACTTATGACGCTAATGGTCAGGTGACATCCTATAGCGATGACAAAAATGGCGATGGCATGGTTGATGAAGTTACCACCTACACTTACAACGCTAATGGTCAGCGGATATCCTAATAGCGAGGACAAAAATGGTGATGGCACGACTGACACAATCTTCATCTACACTTACAACGCTAATGGTCAGCTGACATTTTCTAGCTATGATTACAATGGCGACGGCATCCCTGATAGTACCTACACTGCTACATACAATGCCAACGGCAATCAGACATCCTATAGCGATGACAAAAATGGCGACGGCATCCCTGATAGTACCTACACTGCTACCTACAATGCCAACGGTAAGGTGATATCCGAAAGCCATGACAACAATGGCGATCGCATTGCTGAATGTGTAATAATTTACACCTATGCTCGCACATCTGCAAGCTATGACAATAATAACGATGGCGTAACTGATGCGGTTATTATTTACAACTACAATGCCAGTGGCAAACTTATATCTGAGCAGAGTGACAACAATAATGATGGTATCGCTGACGCTGTTACCACTTACAGCTATGATGCCAGTGGCAAGCTGACAACCAAGAACTTTGACGTCAGCAACGATGGCATCACTGACGCCGTTACCACTTACAGCTATGATGCGAGCGGCAAGCTGACATCTGAGCAGATTGATAACAATAATGATGGTGTTACTGATGCCGTTACTACTTGCAGCTATGATGCGAGCGGCAAGCTGACATCTGAGCAAATTGATAATAATAATGATGGCGTTACTGATGCGCTTGTCAGCTACATTTATAATGACAACGGTCAACTTATATCTAAGACCTTTGACGATCAACTAGTACAAGGTTTGATCCTCAAAGGTGGCAGTGGTAACGATGAATTGATTGGTGATGCTGGCAACGACCAAATCTATGGTGGCGACGGTAACGATGAACTGTTGGGACTAGCTGGCGATGACTTGATCTACGGTGGTAAAGGTAGTGATGAACTGGTGGGATTTGATGGCAATGATGGACTTTTTGGTGACAACGGTAACGACCAACTGTCGGGATTTGACGGCAATGACCAACTCAACGGTGGCAATAGCAATGATACCTCGTCGGCGGTGCTGGTGCTGATATCCTGACTGGCGGTAATGGTGTTGATATATTTATTTTTGAGTATGTGAGTGATTCTTTGCTACCCAACTTTGATGTGATTAAGGACTTAAAAATTGGTGTAGATAATATCAATGCTCAGCGTGCTGTAAATGCCGCTGATGTTGTCCAGCTTGGTAATATTAACGCCCTTGCTGAGTCTCAAATTCAAGGCTTATTAAACATAACTACTTTTGTTGCCAACAAGGCAGCAATATTTAGCCTGGGGACAGGTGCTAATCAGCAGACATTCTTAGCTCTTAATGATGCTATAAATGGATTCTCTGCCTCAAATGACGCCATCATTGAGATTACTGGTTTTAACGGTAACTTAGCCAAGCTGGCGATTGTTTAACCTAAGTTGGATTTTTAGAAATTAGATTTGTCTCTAAATTCCACACAGCAAATCTACCCAAGCTTCGGCATCTGGTTCTAGAACACCAATTCACTAATCCTAAAAAACCGAGTTTCTTAACCTCTACTTTGAAACTAAATCAGTGTTATGGATAGATGTGGCACAGGGTAGAACCGTCGTGGGAATATTCTTCTAATAGCAGGGCTTTAGAGCGATCGCTTGCTCAAAAAAGAAATGTCAACACTTGACTTTTAAATTCTGTTAACAAGTGGAGTACCTAGCTGTGTTTCCTCTCTGACACTCGCACAAGTAGAATACACAGCCTAGGCTTGTTTCCCACTTTGGTTTTCGGCACGTCCGCGCTATCCTATGAAAAAGACAAAGCTATTGCCATGATGAGGAAGTTATTCTCATTCAGAGTGATTCAATAACTAAATCATCCCATAGCATAGGCAAGCAAGCTTAGTCTGTGGCGGGTGAGGCCCTTGCCCTAGAAAAAATCTGGGAAGACTTTTTTGGTAATCCCTTAAGGTTCAGGACTCAGTACTTATCTGCTCACTCAGAACTAAGGACTCAGGACTCAAAACTCTCTATGTTAGCAGGCACAATTTTACAGGGTGGAAAATATACCCTAATTCAGGAAATAGGGCGAGGTGGCTTTGGCATTACGTTTAAGGCTACTCATCAATACCTAGGCCATGAGGTGGTAATGAAAACCATCAATGAACGGCTGCGGCAAAATCCTGATTTTGCCAAGTTTGAGCGTCAATTCCAAGATGAAGCCAGACGATTAGCTACTTGTATCCATCCAAATATTGTCCGAGTCAGCGACTTTTTTATTGAAGCTGGGCTGCCTTACATGGTGATGGAATACATTCCTGGCGAAACCTTGGGAGATGCATTTGTATTGCCAGGTATACCTTTGCCAGAAGTTAAAGCAATTCATTACATCCGTCAAATTGGGGCAGCGTTGCAGGTAGTACACAACAATGGTTTGCTGCACCGGGATATCAAACCAGATAATATCATTCTCCGCCAAGGAACTCAGGAGGTAGTGCTGATTGATTTTGGCATAGCTCGCGAATTTAATGGCGGGGTGAGGCAGACTCACACGGGTTTAGTTACTGAGGGCTATTCCCCAATTGAGCAGTACCTTTCGCAAGCACCTCGTACACCTGCAACGGATGTTTATGGTTTGGCAGCAACTTTGTATGCACTGTTAACAGCGCAAGTTCCTATGTCAGCACTGCTGCGCGATCGCGAAAAAATGCCTTCCCCCCGCGAATTGCAACCCCACTTGAGTGCTGCTGTCAATCAGGCTGTGATGCGTGGTATGGCTGTTGAGTCTCGCTTTCGTCCAGCAACTATTGCTGAGTGGCTGCAACTGCTACCTGAAATTCGGGGAAATGTGACACCACAAGCCTTACCCACCATCGATTTATCTGTTCAGCAGTCAGCGAAGTTGCCTAGAAAAGCTGCCCAAAATCATATTCAGCAAGCATCTGCACAGAAGAGAACTGTACTGACTAAGAAACTGCGATCGTCTAAAATATTAATTGGTATAAGTGTAGCCTTTGTTGCAGCTACAGCAGGTTTTGGTATCACTAGTATGCTTCCCAAATCTCAGCCGCAGTCTAGCCCAAAGCCGATTTTTGAGCAGCCACTTCAAGAGTCTGCGACAGAAGTACCCAACATTGATAGTAAATCTTCACCATCAGGTAGAGACACAAATAGCACTTCCCAAGCTGAATCCGCACCCGTCTCTACTTCCAAGCGGCGTCAGCGCCGTCGTGTTTCCCAGGAGGAATCTCCCAGTAGTGCTAACAATTCTAAAGAAGAATCGCAACGCCGCAACCTTAATCAATCGACACCTTCGCCTAGCGTTTCCTCTTCACCTTCGGTAGTGGATAAGCTACGGGCAGAGCGAGCATTGCGATCATTGCGATCGTTTCGTAACGCTTCACCCACAGCATCACCACGCAATAACTTACCCTCTTTGAATAAGGATTCTGCCTTGCCCCAACCTGTTAGTCCGTCAAATCCTGTAATTCTACCAGCAGCGCCACCACCTGAAGAATTAAAACAGTCAGATCCCAATGATGTAATAGTACCAACACTAGAGGAAAAGCAAAACTTGCCTACTGACACTCAACCCCAGAAGGAAGAGAAGTTTCAGCAAGAGCCACTAGATGACAAAAATTAGTCGAGTCAATTACCGCTCTTAACTTATGCAAGTATCACGACTTTTGCTTTCTTGTTTGATCTTTTAGATGAATTTCCTATTTACTATTAAGCACAAGAATTTCTTCCTTATTAGTAATCTTCACCGGATTATTAGGAAAAGCTTGATTATTCAAATAACGCATAAGTTTCACAGTCTGAAAAAGCTGATCGATATGAGGAATTCCTTGCCTATCCATACGAATGGGGATAATTTTACTCGATACTAAATCTCCTGCTGAATTAAGTTTGACTTCTAAAATCATTGAGTCACCCGTTTGGGCATTTGTGGATAAAGTCCGATATCCCAAAAAGTTTCCTAAAGAATATGCTATGAGTTTTCCTTTATAAATTTCCATCGCTCTTGGAACGTGAGGCCCATGTCCCAAAACTAAATCTGCTCCGGCATCAACCATTGTTCGAGCAAACTTAATTGAATTACCTCGGTTTTCACCATAAAAAAACTCTGTCTGATTCTTTAGGTGTATTGCCTCTGTTCCTTCAGCTCCAGCGTGCATTGATATAACTACAATCTGGGCATTATTTTTAGCTTGTGTTACGAGCGTTTGGGCTGCTGCTAGATCGTGAATAGAGTTATACATGTTGTAAGGAGAAAACCCGATCATTGCAATTGGAATATTATTAGCTTTTTTATAGAGAATTTGATTTTTATGACCTAATGTTGCTATGCCCACAGCCTTAAGGTTGTTTATTGTATCTTGGAACCCCACCTTACCGAAATCCATTGCATGATTATTAGCCATGTTGAACACATTAAATCCAGCCTCAGCAAACAGTTGGGCATATGCAGGTGGAGAGCGAAAGGCAAAAACTTGTCCTCGACTAATGTCTTTAGTAGTATAAGGATAATTAGTTAAGCTAGTTTCTAAATTACCAAACAAAATATCAGATCCTTGTAAGTATCCTCTCACCGACCTTGGCAACAGCTGATTGCTCAAGCGCGGCAATCTGTAGTTAGGAAAATTGGTTCCAGGAATAATATCCCCAACTGCTTTGATAGTAATAGTATCTAGATGCTCTTTCCCTGGCGGTGGCGTAGGTTCCGGGAAAGCAAACGGAAATGGCTCCGGCTCAGTAGATGTGGTAGCGGCGTCTGATGGTTGGAATTGCCCAAACCTGATGAAAACTCCTATACCAATGCCTACACAAAAGCAGCAACTAATAAAACTTAATGATAGTAATTGTACTAGTCTTGAATTTGCCATCGTTCACTCCTCATACGATGGCATTAGTTTATCCCAAAAATTATTGTTCTATGTGTATATTTTAACGCCGTATAAAAACATCATAATACGTGATTATGAGAATATAACTGCTATATGAATTACTGCAATATTTTAAAACGGAGAGGGGGGGATTCGAACCCCCGTTGAGTTGCCCCAAAACGCATTTCGAGTGCGTCGCATTCAACCGCTCTGCCACCTCTCCAGCTATTCATTTGCGGATTTGACTATACATTCAGTATGCAAATTCCGTGGGTTTAAGAAAATGCGATCGCATCCTCTTCGTCATAATAGCATTTTGAGCAATAAAGTGATCGCCATGCGGTCGTCTCACAACTTATTACAGGCAACAATAACCGTAATCTCAAGTTCCATAGTTTTCATACTGAGTGTTCGTTGTTCAGCGTAGTTTTTCTTGAAGAGTAAGCTGTTTAGTCGAGATACTTCTCTGGGCGATCGCTAATTTTTTGTTATCAGCAAGCCATAGTATGATATTTTTGACTTTTTAGTATCTTTGAAAAAAGCAAAAACCAAGCCAAATTAGTAATACTGTTGTCACAATTTCTTCATAGCTTTGTCAAAATGATGTGTAATGCTTAATTTGGCTACAGACCTATTCATCTGGTCGTTTCTCAAGGCAGGACTGTTCGTTTCCTGCCTTTTATTTATTTGTGGGTTAGTTATAAAACAGAGGATTTATTTTCTGCTGCTTGAATAAACGTCTCAAATTGACCCTTGGGTGTCCATTGGATTGCTCCATCTCGTCCTGTAAAAAACAGCTGCGTTTGGCTTTGACTAAGCTCAGACAAAGTTTTTTCATCAATATTGGCAGAAGAAGCGATTGCTACTTTTGGTTTTAGAGCTAAAACTAAATCTTTTAAAGACTGAGAATAACACCATAGTACTTCTGGGCTAGGTAAACTTCCATTCTTTACTAGCTGTTGTACTTCTTTAGATTTGATATTACCTATTAATAACCAATTCTGACCAAAAATTTGTAATTGCAAGATAGGTAATTGCTCATTAATTAATTGCGTTACTATCGAACCAGTATTCACAACTTGACCAATTGCCAAAGCTTGGTAGATACCTTGATGCTTTTGTAGTTCCTTTTGAATCACTTGAACAGCAATAGAACTTTCTGGCTGGGAGGAATATAAATAAAAATTTTTAATAGGTAAACGTTGTAGTAACTCCAGCCAAGCATTGCTATCATTGTTTTGGAAATTATTAGCGATCGCCCAGTTTATTTGATTCACACCCTGCTGTTGCAAAAACGGTAGGATCGTAAAGCGTCCTGTTCCCTGATCGCCACTATTAATTAGAGTTACTTTTCCTCTGTCTTGAACAACCAAAATTGGTTCTTCATCTGCTGCCAAAATAGTTATTCTAAATAATGTGTTTGCAGAATGCCAAATTGGAAGAAGTACCAAACTAGCCGCAATTAGACTAGCAAACCACCATCGCTGCTGCCACCAACGCACCAACCAAACCAATATAATCAACGCATAAATCGTCAGTATTTGCCAAGTGGCTATACTACCCACAGCAACAGAGTTTCCTGGCAGGTTGCTAAAAAATTCTACTAACTTTATTAGCCAATCGGTAGGATAATGCAATATCCCAGCTACAAAACTTCCTGCATCAATCCAAATTAATGCTGCGATCGCACTAATAATTCCACCTATACTAATGATAGAAATCAATGGAGTGCTAACGATATTCAGTAGCAGGCTGTAAGATGGCACAACTCCAAAGACAAACAGTTGCACAGGTAAAGTCCAGATAGTAGCAGCAAGAGGAACGGCAATCAACGAAGCGATCGCAGGCGGCAAAAAACCCAAGCGCTCAACTATTGCGGGTACTGTGACAATTAACCCTAGCGTTGCTAAAAAACTTAGTTGAAAACCTAAATCCCAAATCCATAAAGGATTAAATAGCAATAATAGCGTTGCTGCTAAGAGGAGTGAACCTAACTGTTTTACTTTCCTCTTTAATACCAAACCAACTAATGCCGCAAAACCCATAATTACAGCTCTTAGTACCGCTGCCTGGAAACCTGTCAAACTCAGGAAAATAATTAAAGCTAACAAGCCACAAGTAAATTGTGTTCGCTTCTTGAAACGCTTTGTCAGCTGTAATATCACACCCAAAATTAAAGAAGTTTGAAACCCGGAAGCTGCCAAAGCATGAGCTAATCCTGCCTGCACAAACAAGTCGCGGATATCATAAGGTAAATCAACAGCTTTGCTTCCTAAAACCATTGCACTCACTAGTGGCCCTTCTGGAACACCTAACCAACGAACTTGCGATCGCACAATTCGCTCTCTAACTTGCCACCATCCCCATTTACGTTTTGCATCTACATCAAGAATATTTACCTGTCGTCCAATCAAACCAGCAAACGTTCTTTCTTGCTTGAGGAACTTCTGAAAATCAAACGCGCCAGGATTTGACGCTGCTTTAGGTTTGTATAAAATTCCTGTTACAGCAATTTGTTGATTAGGGTACAACTCAGTAACTTGAAGTAAAGGTACAGTTACGTACAGTCTACCTGTTACCCCTTTCGGCACATTTGCTGGGCCTTTTTCGTTTTTGACCTCATCTAGCTGAGTCACTTCTAACCAAAATTGTCCCCGCTGACTGCGAGTCAATCGTGGATTACTGGCGACTTCACCGCGAACAATTACAAGTTGTTCTTGATTACTGCTATTCCCAAGCGTAACAAACTGACTAATGTCTTTTACTCCTGGTTGTGGCACTCTAAATTGAAAATACAAAGTTGCCAAAAGTCCCACTAAGCCAGCAGCTACCCATATTCTAGAATGGGGCATAGCTTGCCAAGTGTTAGACACTATCTTGGTTTTACCTCCAGCATTTTCTGGTTTTTGAGCAACTTGTGGTGGAGCAGCATAGCGTCTTCTAAACAAAACCGCTCCGACTAACCCTAAAACCAAAATCCACACACCACCCCAAGGAATTGCTGTAAACAGTAACCCTAGAATGTAGCCAAGACAAATAATTACACTACTCGTTTGAATCATAAAATTTTTTGTAGAAGCACCTAGCGAATAAAATTCGCGGCTGACTTAAAAATAGCTCATAGGGCAGGAAAGAAAACTTTTCATGCTTGTGGTGAAGTATAGTTCATCAAGTTTATACAAACAAAGCCCAGTCTAAGGGCTTTGTTTGTGTAGCTTTAGCTTATATAGGATGAATGAATATCTGAAGGCATTTATATCTAGCAACAGCTCGATCAGAGGGCTATTCCCAATTTAAACCCAAGTACAGCGTGGAAAAATAGAATACAAAGTGCAATACTGTTTACATAGACTTAGAGAAATTGCACCGTTGATTAGCAATAGTAGTAATACCAGCGAACCAGTCCAAAAGTAGGGACTTTCCAGAATTGGTTGGTGCTGCATTACCAAAGACAAAACTCCACCCATGTAACCAGCTGCCATGAATAAAAATAGCCAAGGTGCTAGTTGACGATGGTCACTTCGGCTTTTAATTGCAGCATCTTTATCCTCAATCAATCTTCCTCGCCAACCTGCGAGTCCCACATAGCTGCCCATTACAAAAACAACAATCGCCATCATCAATGGATGTCCCCAATGTACAATCGGTTCGGGGATTTTAAGTGAACGAAACCAAGCTGCGATCGGTTCTAAAACTTCACTCCAATTCACCATTCCAATCTCATACCCTTCTCACTCTTTGTGCTCATGCATGGGTTCTCAGATTAACTAAAGTCGTGAGTCAAACGCTTATTGTTGCAAGCTTTTGAGAAAATCCAGCTTTGCCGCAAAATAATCAGCAAAATAATCACCAACCTCTGTAGAAGTCATTCGTATAACTTTTGTTCTATGTCGAATTGGCTGTAACGCTGCTCCTAGAGTGCAATGTGAACTACTAGCCTTTTTGTACACATATCTGGGACTTATCCCAGGTATCCGAAAGTAGTCATCTATTTGTAGTTCTTGAAAATTCGTCATAAGGCTCAAGGTAAATATAAAATACGTGATTTCTTCTTAATTGTCTTTTCTTGTACTGTGCCTTGCCAACACAAACCACTCAAGAACTTGCCTTATTCAGCAGCGGAAAACCCAATTTTTCTCTTTGCTCAACATATAAATGAGCAACTTTCCGTGCCAAATGCCTAATCCTGGCAATATAACGAGTTCGCTCCGTGACTGAAATCACACCTCTAGCATCCAGCAAATTAAACGTGTGCGAACACTTAATTACATAGTCCAAGCTGGGTAAAACCAGTCCGCGCTCCGTTAATTGCGTAGCTTCCTGCTCATACAAATTAAACAGCGTCAGCAACAACTCAGGATTCGACGCTTCAAAGTTATATGTGCACTGTTCAATCTCTCCCTGGAGGTGAACATCACCATAAGTAATATTGTCTGTCCAATGAATCTTAGTGATTGCTTCCACTTGCTGAAGATACATTGTCAGTCGTTCCAGTCCATAAGTCATCTCAATGGACACAGGACGGCAATCAATACCCCCACACTGCTGAAAATATGTAAATTGAGTAATTTCCATTCCATCTAACCAAACTTCCCAACCAGTACCCCAAGCTCCTACTGTCGCATCTTCCCAGTTATCTTCTACAAACCGAATATCGTGATCTTCAGGACGAATCCCTAAAGCTCTCAACGAATCAAGATAAATGTCCTGAATATTATCTGGCGAAGGTTTTATTAGAACTTGGTACTGATAATAGTGTTGAAAGCGATTAGGATTTTCGCCGTAGCGACCATCTGTAGGACGACGGCAAGGTTCAACGTAAGCAACAGCCCAGGGTTCCGGCCCCAGTGCTCTCAAAAAAGTATGAGGGTTTTTTGTTCCAGCCCCTTTCTCCATGTCGTATGGTTGGGCTATGAGACAACCGCGATCGCTCCAAAACTGATGCAATATGGCTATTACCGACTGAAAATTCACGCTTTACCCTTCCTTTGTCAGCACAGTGCATAAACCATTGTTGCTTAAACCCAGCACTGTGAGCATTTTTAGAGGCTGAAAACAGCCCAAAAATAATTTTGAAGAAAGTAGTTGACAAACTTATGTACGCTCGCTATATTGGATAAGTGCCTGAAAAGCGAGCGCGAAAGAGCGACGTTACCAGGACGCCGAACCATGAAAAGATTATAGTTTGAAAGCCATGATAGAGCAAGTGGCATGCGTCAATTAAAATAATTAACTAAGCTGAAGTTAAAAAAGAGCAGCTATTGAGCGAAAAAGCAAACCCTTCAAAACGG
>NZ_VJXY01000089.1 GCF_014831675.1 Komarekiella delphini-convector SJRDD-AB1
TTTGTAGCTGGGAAACTTCATCTTTATTCAAGTCAACAATGTACTTTTTCGCCATGTTACACCCCGTTTTTGGCTATTTTACCAATTAGAGGTTTTACTTAGCAAAGTTACCTTGGCAGACTACTAGGAGAATCTGGTTTCATTCTTCCCCAATCCATTGGTAGCCAGTCGTTGAGTGGATCAAGTCCACTTACCCACCATGCACTCTCTGTAGCGTGGGCATATCTTCTCAAATAGGAGTCCCGTAATCGTAGATCGTTGCGTCGGGCGGTTTGAGGTAGGGCGTACAACAGGTACTCGTATACTTCCGAGCCTGATAAGGAACGGACATTTAGTGCAGTGAGGTTGGGGTCAACGGCTGAACCCTTCACCCATTCCTGGTAATGCTTTTGTGCTAAATCGTTGTTAGTCTGAGCGTTAGCTTCCATGTCCCCTCCGTTATTTAGACGCATGAAAATGGAGCGGCATTTGGGGATGCCGCTTTGAAACTGTTCGCTGTGTTTGTGTTGCTTACAAAACCATCAATCAGCCGCCGTTATTTCCTGGCTCCTACGTGAGGCAGGATTCAGACATTGACTCGTACCAAATCTTTCTGGGGTAAAACAATCAGCCGATTTTCGAGGCTGATGGTTTTGTCCAACTTGGGCGACATAGACTCGACAAAGTAAAACCAAGACTCGTTAAATAACTGAAGCCCTAGAATGAGCCTTTGCTTTGTCCCTTGATCCAAAGAAGGCAACATGACACGATTGCCAGGAACAAAAGCAGGTTTTTCTAAAGTAGTAATTTCTAAATTACCAGTACCAATGATTTGGTGTTTTGTAGCGTGGACGACTTGGTAGTTACAAGCAATTGCATAAATCCAGCGATCATCTTTCCATTCCACACCGCAGCAGTAACCAAATGTTTTACTGATGGGGAGGTAAACTCTTTCTAACAACCTCGCTTCAAATGGTGGAATCTGTTGACCCCACTGTGGTGAGAGATACCAGCATCTTTCTAGGGTGGTGATTGCACCAGTCATAATTATTACCCTACCAAGTATTTAATAATTTGCGGGTCTATGGCGGCAATCCGATTAGTAAGTGATTGCGGGGGATTTTTTAAGAAGCGTTTTAAATCATGACTTCTAACTTGATAACAAGTAGCGGAACGCTTTTGAGCTTTCAGCCAACCTTTGCGTACCCATTGAGTAACAGTTGTTGAATGGTAATGAAGAGTTTTGGCTATTTCTTCGCAACTGTAATTATCAAGAATCGGGCGCGTAGAGTATCCTAAAGCGTACAGTTTCTTGCTAATGGCGAATCTTGTCCGGTAATACCCTCGTTTTTTGAGCCGGAAAGCTATTTGCTTGAGGGTGTACATTTGTGCCATTTCATCGAGAGTTAATAACTCTTCATCAGTCCATTTTCTTCTCATGCTTAAATCTCCGATATTTCAGTGATGATAAAACTTATTAGCTGAATTTGGTAATGAATTTCCCCGTTTCTGATTGCAATTAAAACAAGCCAGTCTCAAGTTTTTTATTTGATTATTTCCGCCTCTTGATAACGGAATGTAGTGATCAATCGTCAATGTTTCATAATTCAATTCACAACTACACCAGAAACACTGCATCCCATATTTGGCAATCAGATGTGGCCTTTTATTTCATTTTTGGCTGGTGTACAAGCGTTTATATCGACGAGGTAAGTTAACTTCTGTTGTGGTAGTCAATTCTGTTGAGTTCGTCATACATTATGGAACCTGTAGAAGCTTGTTAGCAAGAATTCTGGAGTCAGAATAGTTAAAAAGTCAGAAAAATATTGTTCTTTCTAAGTGCTGATTCTTGACTGCTGGGTGCTGAATTCTTGTTCTTTAACAATCCGAGCGCTAATCGATTCAAAATCGGCTTGATATATGTTCATATCAATCAGCATTTCGCCACTGTTATAAAGGTCAGTGATATGCTGTTTAATTGCCCATTCGTTCAACTCATCTGGAATATCGATATGTGCTTCACTGGTGATTTTTTCGACTACTGTAACGATGACTCTCATGGGTTAATTCTGCATAGTTAAGTGACGTAAAAAGAAGCCAGAATCTAACTAAATCCTGGCTTCTGTATTCTTCAGGCTGCCCCAACGTTTGCTGTTGCCAACTGTTGCATCCACGCGTTGATTGCTGCTAATTCATCTGTACCATTAGCAACAGCATCAACAACCTGCTTTTGATACGAAGATTCCGCATAATTGGGATGTTCGCACTTATCAGCAGCCCAAGCTAAACACATCGTTCTCACTAGTTCGTCAACTTTGCTAATGTGCAATTGACTGGGGCTATTCGCATCTTGAAATTGCAAATATTCTTTGACTAAATCAAGAGGATAGTCAAATAATGTACGAACTTGTTTTACCCGTAAATCTTGGGGATGTGCTGCTGGTTGTATGCAAGTATCTGTTAAACGTGATTGAATGTCGTGAATGATTGTTGCCCAATCAGCAGCAGGATTCCATTCTCTATAAATCCTAGTTTTAGTTGCTGCATTATAAAGCCGACAGAAAACCGTATTCTCTTCGCCAGCAGTAACAGCAATGATTAGTGGTTTAGAGAAGTCTTGAACAAGGGAAGCAGATAGGAGAAATGTCTTTGCAAAATTCGTTTCTATGCCTGTTCTGATGATATAAATCTCATCTGCTCTGACAACGATATCCAACTTAACGTTATCTTTTCCCTTGAATTCCTTTGTTGTCAATCGCAGTTCTGATAAATAACCAGTTAGCCCCTTTTGGTGTACAGGAATGGTTTTATCTTTTTCAATGTCGTAGTGATACCACAAGTAAGATTCCCCACCTAATTCAGCATTTTTAACATATAAATAAATCGGTTCTGGTGGCTGGCATAAACCTAATTTGATTTCAGTACTCATGTTGACCTCTAAAATGTATGCAGTGTGCAATAATGAAATTTCTTTAGCGCAATGTAGCTTTAAGCCATAGGCAATCGCCTGAATAAAAGCACTCTTCAGGCGAACGCTCTTTTTTAAACCGAAGTTTCTGGCACAATTGAAGGCTGTTGATTATCCTCTAGCTCTTGCTTCAGATAAGAAAGCGCAGTTTGGGCATCACCAATTGTCAAATCAGGGTAATACTCAAGTGTTACAAAATTAGGATGTGCTGCAATCTCGTTAAGGATAAACTTTGCAGCATCAACTAATGTGTACAGATTGGGACAAGACATGATTTATTACTTCTAAATTTAGTTATCTTCAACGACCGACAACAAGAAGCCGTGACCCGTGTTTTGTACCTGCACTAGCTTTTGATCCAGCAGATATTGAATAATGGCTGATGAAAATTGAACACGGTGTAGAGGAGCATAACCACCACAGCGAAGGAGTGAATCCATCAGTCTATAAGAGGTACGCTCCATATAGTTATCAACAGGTTTGGGCATTACTGCGACCTACAGATACTATTGATAGTTGTTGAATGAAGGATTTTATTTGATTCTGATGGCAGTCAATCTCTGCTTTGATTTGTGCTTGTAACTCTTCGGGAGATAGCAAAGTAAACTCATCTTCTAAATAATGGTGTACCTCTTCAGAGTGTTTGTTAGGTGAAATGGTGTAACGCCATCCTTCACCAAATTCTTCAGCAAGGTGAGTACCTTTTTGGTAATAAACTAAACCGACGACAACACCTTTTGTTGTCAGTTGCCCAAAGGTAAACCGTGGATAATCCCAACCGTGGGGAATTGATATTGTGCGTTGCATAGATGAATGGGTGAATGAAGAGATTGGTAAAACTTTGGGAGTGCTTGAATAAAGCTTTCTCCCAAAAAGATAGAAATGAGTGCTTATACTGGGATCAAGCAAATAGTCATATTGAGGTAGTGGGCTTCTATGCCCACTTTTCCCTTACGCTGCGACTAATTCCGCTTTCTCCAGCAGCCGTTGCAGTTCATCACCAGTCATCTGCTCCAGTGGGCGGTATTGCAAGTATTCGTCAGCTGATTCACTGGCCAGTGATACGTCAACCATCGACAGCCACCACACTGCATCTAATGCAGAATCACAGGAGATGCGCTGTTGGGTTTCGTCTTCAGCACGGATAAACCACCAGTTACCGTTAGTCTGTCCTATTTCCCCCAGCTTCTCGTAATTGCGGTAAATGCCATCGTCCAGGATTTCAAACCCAAACTTTTCGCATTCATTGAAAATTTGGGACATGATTTCGTTGCCAGTGGTGGAAGAGGATAAGGGGCAGGGTGCGGGGTGCAGAGGGAAAATATTCTCTCCCATGCTCAGAGTTCCCTGCACAAGTGCTTCTTGTTGCACTGGTAGTGTGCCGTCTTTATGATGCCATGTAATGAAGTTATGGCATTTTGCCCAAGTGTCGGCGCGGTGTATTTCCTTATCGTTGACTATTACTAACCAAGGTTGCGTTACAAAGTCAGCATGGTCATAAGTGATTGCGGCTACAAGTTTGTCGCCGCAGTAATATTCGTGGTCATAGAAGGATATTTCGACTGGGGTCAGTTCTTTAAGTGCTACGGTTTCGGCTTGGGCTGTGGCTTGTTCGTTGGGGGCAGCAGGGGCGACTTTCTCAAGCTTGCTGGCTTGGTATTGAGCGATCGCATTCATCCACGCATCCTTGCACCGTTTGTCTTGTACTTCGACTGTGCAGCCGATTTCGCTGTAGATTTGCTTGAGACGGGCAATAGATTTCAGTTGCAGCTGTTGATGACTGTAAATATTGTGAGTCATAATTGATAAGTTCCTAAAGGGACAGAAGGCGCTTCGATTACCAGTCTGGGGCGCTTTCTTTATACCTAATAGTGTAATCTGTTAATTAACAAGTTGTCAACTGTTTAGTTGACAATTAACATATACTTTTAGAATTGGAATTATGACTATGACTGTGAAAGTAAGACGGATTATTAAGCTAGAAGTTGATGTTCCTGGATTGGGTGAGCGCATTAAGCAGGCCAGGGAAGCTAGAGGGCGACCAGTAACACAGATGGCCAAAGAAGTTGGAATATCTCGTAACTACTGGTATCAGTTAGAAGCGGAAGCTGTTTTGGGTGGTGTAGCAGAAGAGACTCTTCGGAAAATTGAAGAGGTTTTGGGTGTAGATTTAGGGGTGCAGTTTGATGATTGACCCTCAGACTATCAATTCTCTTACTCTCCCGTCTGTCTTACTAGAGAAGCAATGCCTACGGCAGGCTAGGTTTACGCAGTTACCGATTCTACTCAAAATCTACATTGCAATTGACTCAGAGCGAATAGTATCGAAGTAGAAAAGGTGGAATCATGACTAAGCCACCTTCCAAACGTAAAAAAGCCATCTCTGCCGTATCCAGTAATTCAACACGACCAGTAAACCCAGACAATCCAGCTTCAGTCACCATTGATGTGTCTGCTGTAGAAATTCCAGAACTGAGCGATGAAGAACAAAGCGATCGCCTGCTCCTGGAGAGAAAAGTGGAACGGGCGTTTTTTGAAGCTGGGAAGGCGCTGATGGAATTACGCGATCGCAGGTTATATCGTTCGACTCACAAAACCTTTGAAGAATACTGCCGTGATAGATTTGGGCATAGTCGCCAACAATCGAATTATTTGATTGCCGCAGCTGAAGTTTATGAAAATTTGACAACCATTGGTTGTCAAAATGTGGTGAATGAGGATTTGACAACCATTGGTTCCCAAATTCTGCCCACGAATGAGCGTCAAGTCCGTCCCCTTACGAAGCTTGAACCCCAACAGCAGCAAGAAGTGTGGCAACAGGCAGTGGAACAAGCAGGCGGTAAAGTGCCGACTGGTAGAATCGTCAAAGATGTTGTGCAGCGCATCATGGAAAGAACGCAAGTACCAAACACTTACCAAATAGGCGAAGTATGTCAAATTCTTGTGAAGGACAACCTAGAACTGAGAGGAAAGGGTGGGTGCTGGGGGATAGTCAACCACGTTGGCGAATTCAGTTGTACAGTAACGATGTGGGATGGAGAATATACTGTGAGAATCGACTACCTCAAACCACTCAATTATTTAGATTCAGAATGCCAGCAAATGCAGTTATTGTGCGATCGCATCAAGAGGTTGCGGGACAGTGGCAAGCTGGAAGCACCAGCAGAAGCAGTTTTGAAGTGTTTGGGAGAATTGAAACGTCCATATTTGACTAAGTTCGAGGAAAAACTACTGAGTTTTATAGAACAAGAGTGTTTAATTGCTCCTTAGTTCAAGCTATTTTAAAGGTTGAAAATTCTATTTATGGAAGATAATTTGCTGCAACGCATAACCATCAATTCAGAAATTTGTCATGGTCAGCCATGTATTCGTGGACTCCGTTATCCAGTGGAGTTAATTTTGGAGTTGCTCAGTTCTGGTATGACTGCTGATGAAATTTTGGCAGATTATGAGGATTTGGAACGAGCAGATATTTTTGCAGCTTTGGCGTTTGCAACTCGGTTGACACAAGTTAAAAGTATTTATAAGGTAGCACGGTGAAGTTTTTGGTTGATGCTCAGTTACCCACTCGATTGGTGAAGCTGCTGCAACTGGCTGGCTATGATACCATTCACACTAGAGATTTACCTTTACAAAATGCAACGACAGATGTTGAAATCAACACTATCTCCATACAACAAGAGCGCATAGTAGTAACTAAAGATAGTGATTTTGTGGATTCTTTTTTAATTAGCAGACAACCCTATAAGTTACTTTTGGTAACTACAGGCAATATTACAAATACTGAACTATTGGAGTTATTTACTTTGAATTTGTCCCAACTGTCAAACTTGTTTGAGCAACATTCTTTGATTGAAATTAACCGCGATAATATCATTGTTCATCAGTAGAGTTATATAACAGACCCACAAGTTTTACTCAAGAGCAATCAACGGTGCAGCTAATGCCCACACTGGACTGCATCAAGCCATCCACGAACTGCGGCATGGGTCAGTGACGGAGGCGAAGCAGATATTGGCGAGGCAGATTGCGGGGGAGAGCGAATGTGAGGCGTGGTGTTCGCTAACTGTCAACTGTCAACACGCTCGCTACATCGGTGAATTAATTGTGCAATTACTCCTGTCCAGCCAGTTTGGTGGCTTGCTCCTAAGCCAGCACCATTGTCGCCGTGAAAGTACTCATTAAATGCAATCAAATTTCGCCAATGAGGATTCGTCTGAAAAACCTCGACAGCACCGTAGACGGGTCGATGTCCGTTGGCATTTTGTTGAAAAATACTTCCAAGTCGTTTTGATAACTCGATCGCTACCTCATGCAGAGTCATCCATTGCCCAGAATTAGTCGGACATTCTACTTTATAGTTATCTCCTAAGTAATGATGAAATTGATATAAGGCTTGGATGAGCAGATAATTCATCGGAAACCAAATCGGGCCACGCCAGTTAGAATTGCCACCAAATAAGTTGTTTGTGGACTCAGCCGGTTCGTAATCCACCTGATACTCCCGATCATTGACGTGCATAATGAAGGGATGAGCAGCATGAAATTTTGATACCGAGCGAATGCCATAGGGACTTAAAAACTCGCGCTCATCCAACATGCACTCTAAGATCCGCTTTAGCTTCTTGCCATCTATGATTGCCAGTAAACGGCGCTGATGTTCGCCTGTGGTATGCATACAGGCAATTCCAGTGGTGAGGTCTAGGCGATTTTTAATAAACCACTCGGTTCGCTGGCGGAATCCGCTGAGTTTTTCTAACATTTCGGGTTCCAGGGTTCCGATCGCAAATAAAGGCACTAAGCCAACCATCGATCGCACTTTCATGTGACAGTGATGTCCGTCTGAGAAACGCAGCGCATCGTAGAAGAATCCGTCTTCTTCATCCCAGAGGGCAAGTTCATCCTTACCAACTCCATTCATGGCATCGGCAATTCGCAAAAAATGCTCGAAGAATTTACTGGCAATATCTTCGTAGATCGGTTCATCCATCGCCAACTCTAAGGCAATTGTCAGCATGTTCATGCAAAACATTGCCATCCAGCTTGTGCCGTCTGCCTGCTCTAAATCGCCACCTGTGGGTAAGGGGGCGCTACGATCGAACACACCAATATTGTCCATGCCCAAAAAGCCGCCCTGAAAGATATTTTTACCCTCAGCATCCTTGCGGTTAACCCACCAAGTAAAGTTGAGTAGCAGCTTTTGAAATACCCGTTCGAGAAATTTTCTGTCAGCGTATCCGTAGAATTGCTGCTCGATTTGATAGACTTGCCACGCTGCCCATGCATGTACTGGTGGATTAACATCGCTCAGTTCCCACTCGTAAGCGGGCAATTGCCCGTTAGGATGCATATACCATTCCCGTGTCAGGCGTTGCAGTTGTCGCTTGGCAAAATCTGGGTCAATCATTGCCAGGGGAATCATGTGGAATGCTAAATCCCAAGCGGCAAACCAAGGATACTCCCAGGTGTCGGGCATGGAGAGAATATCATCAACATGCAAATGCACCCAATCGGTGTTACGAATACTACGACGCGAATCTGGAGGCGTGAGAGTGCCAGAATCACCTTTGAGCCAATCTTCAATTACATACAGATAAAACTGTTTGCTCCACAACATCCCAGCAAACGCCTGACGCTGGATCGAGCGCTCGTCATCTGGCATGGGAAACGGCGTAATTCGTTGATAGAATTCGTCTGCTTCTAAAATGCGATCGCTTAAAATTTGCTCGAACTCACTGCCAAAGGGATCGACAATATCAGGCGAATCCGCCAGCCGCAAGCGAACAGTTTGCGTTGCTCCCGGTGGAATCATTAATTTGTAGTTAGCAGCAAACTTCGTGCCAATGTGGTTTGGATTCAATGCATCCGAGCGATCGCGGATTAGATACTCATGGAACCCGTCTTTAACGTAAGGTGAGGTATTTTCCACACCATATAGCCGCTGAAAATTCGTTTCATTCTCAGTAAACAAAAGTTCTGTTGCACCTTGACAATAGAGCCAATAATTACTCATGTCAGGATGGGACGTTTCGATGATGCTGAAATCAGAAGCCGATTTCAGCACTTTCAGCAGCGGTTTTTGACTATTGCCATCCCATGACCAAGTATTGCGAAACCAAAGCGACGGCAGTAAATGTAGTGGCTTGGCCTCAGAACCGCGATTGGCGATCGCGATCTGAATTAATATATCTTCAGGTGAAGCTTTAGCGTACTCAACAAACACATCAAAGTAGCGGTCTTCGGCAAATACACCAGTGTCAATCAATTCAAATTCTGATTCCTGCTTGTTGCGGCGACGGTTTTCTTCGACTAGTTGGGTATAAGGAAATGCCTGCTGCGGATATTTATACAAGCATTTCATGTATGCATGAGTTGGCGTATTGTCAAGGAAAAAGTAGTATTCCTTAACATCTTCACCGTGATTGCCTTCGTTGCTCGTTAAGCCAAACATCCGCTCTTTGAGGATCGGGTCTTGCTCGTTCCATAAGGCGATCGCAAAACACAATCGCTGATGATTGTCAGAAATTCCGGCAATGCCATCTTCGCCCCAACGGTAAGCACGCGATCTGGCATGGTCGTGAGGGAAGTAGTCCCAAGCCGAGCCATCGGGGCTGTAGTCTTCTCGAACCGTACCCCACTGCCGTTCGCTCAGGTACGATCCCCAGCGTCGCCAGTAAGCCTTGCGATCGCGGTCTTGTTGCAAGCGTTGTTCTTCTGCGGTCATAGTTCTTTTAATTGAAGAATTTACTCAAAACTATTGCTGTTATTGCTGCCAAAGTCCTGACATAGAACGAGCCAGAGAACTAACCGCTGCTTTCGTCGCCGCATATACCGTTAAAATTGGCAAACCTTGATAAGCAGTCAGAGAAGCATTCAGAATGATCGCGCCTCCATCATTCAAGTCCCGCGCACCCTCACTCAAAAAAAGTTTGGCGGTGGCAAAACCCATACCGCTGCTGCCTCCAGTGATTACGGCTACTTTGTTTTGGAGTTTCATAAATAATATCAATCATTTTTTGAATGTGAGTGATTAAGCAGCTTAAGAAAGCGCTCTTTGAATGAATCACTATCAACAGGCTTTTTTAGTTGCTTCAGGCGTATCCTGGTTTACGTCCGCCTAAGCGTTGTTCCTTGGCTTGTGGAAGTTGATGAACTGAAATTGTTGCATAAGAGCCAAGTTTCCTGCCACCAATCATAAATCGGATAAAGTCGCCTAAACCCTCAACCATCCGCGCACGACGCAATTCGCCACAATCGACAGGGTTGAACCCGATTTCTGCTATCAAATTAATCACCGTCTGCTTTGCCTGCTCGTTATCGCTGCACACAAAGCACGAAACCTGATATTGCCCAAGTGGATCTGGACTCAGTTCAAACACTTCTTGAGCAAAGGTGTTAAAGGCTTTGACTATGTGGGCATTGGGTACGTCGGCGGCAAACTTTTCAGCAATTGATTCTGCAATTGGTTCAAAAGCAAAATCTTCAGGGATGGGTGAGTTATTACAATCAATCAGTACTTTGCTTGCCAACACATCGGTTGCAGAAAAAACCTTAGAGGGTAACTCCCGCACGCCATAAAAAATTACGTCTGCAAACGCCGCCGCTGCATCGTTTGTGCCGCCCCTAGCGCCGTGTCCCGCAAGTTCCGCGATCGCTTGTGCTTTCGCTGCCTCACGAGAACTAAAGAAAACCTCGTGTCCCCGTTCTGCCCAAAGAATTCCTACCGACCTGCCCATGTTGCCTGAGCCAATAATGCCAATTTTCATAAGATTGAGTTTCCTAATTCATCAGTGAATAACCAAATCTCGTGAACGAGTCTTTGATATTCGTGAACGAGTCTTTGATATTCGTGAACGAGTCTTTGATATTCGTGAATGAGTCTTTGATACTCGCGGGCGAGTCTTTGATATTTGCGGGCGAGTCTTTGATATTCGCGGGCGAGTCTTTGATACTCGTGGACGAGTCTCTAATTTTACCTGCCTCTCCTGCCTCCTGCCTCATTACATTTCCTGATTGCTGGGACGAATCAAAATTTCGTTGACGCTAACACGAGCAGGTTGAGTGACGGCGTAAGCGATCGCAGCGGCAATGTCTTCTTTTTGCAACAGCCAATTGCTATACGTAGCCACCGCCTACTTGAAAGGTGTGTCCTGTAATCCAGCGGCATTTTTCACTGACAACAAATGCGATGACATCGGCAATATCTTCTGGTTCGCCAAGTCGATTAAAGGGCGATCGCTCTGCTGCTGCTTTTGCATCATCGCCAGAGTTGGCAAACATCTCGGTTTCAGTTGGCCCTGGTGAGACTGTGTTGACAGTGATGCCGCGATCGCCCAATTCCATCGATAGCACTTTGCCTATAAGTTCAATGGCTACTTTACTACCGCAATATAAACTGAATCCCGGCATTGGGCGGACAACCAGACCGCTAGAAATATTCACAATTCGCCCGTTATTGTTGAGACGATTGGCAGCTTCTTTCATACACAGAAAAGTTCCTTTAGCGTTCAGTCCAAACACTTTATCAAACGCGGCTTCATCCATCTTGGCAACGGGGCCACCTTCTCCTGTTCCAGCATTGTTAATGAGAATGTCAGGTGTGCCAAACTGCTGCTGCGCCTCCTCAAACAGTTTTGTCACTTCATCACCATTACTCAGGTTTGCTTGAATTGCAACTGCTTCGCCACCATTGGTTTTGATTTTCTTAACGATTTCGTTTGCCGAATTAGCATGACCGCCGTAGTGAACTACAACCTTAGCTCCTTCTATTGCCAGTCGTTCACAAATCGCCGAACCAATGCCACCCGAACCACCTGTAACGATCGCCACTTTATCCGTTAAGCTACCCATAATAGACATCTCCTGTGAATTCTGTAAAAAGTACTGAGTGCTAAGTTAGGAGTGCTGTTCACTGAGCGAAGCCGAAGTGTGAGTTTTGAGTTCTGAGTAAGAATTTCTCCTCTACTTCCCTACTCCCTGCTCCCCTGCTTTTTCCCAGTCCCTTGCCCCTACTTTCTTCAAAGACTGGATTACGAGAACAGTTCTGTTGTATCTGTGTAAAATCTGACAGAAGTTACTAAACCTGCTTGATTGCGATCGGTAAAGGCGACTGCTCGCGGGGTTACAGCCTTCCCATCCTGGCGTTTGTAATGGTTTAAGGCTTCTAGAACAAAAAACAAATCACTGCCGTAAATGTTCAGTAACTCGTGTTCCAAGCTATCAAATGTCATCCAGTAATTCGAGAGAAACTGAATAATTGCCTCTTTACCTTGAACAGGAGGCTGATTGTTAGAGAGCATTAGGCAATCCTCTGTGAGGAAGCTGCTATACAGTTCCACGTTTTTGGTATCCATAGCTTGTAAATAGGCAAGATACCATTCGTAGTTCTGGGGCGAAAGTTGATTAATTCTCAGCTTGTCAGTTTTCACAGGCTTATTGTTCCTGATAGTTCCACAGCAAGCCACCGTCAACATAAAAGGTAGAACCTGTAATGTAATCGGCATTAGATGAAGCTAAGAATGCTACTAGGTTTGAGACATCCTCTGGTTTGCCTAATCGTCCTAGCGGAATACTTTTTAGCACGGCGTTGAGTTTTTCTTTGTCTTCGAGTAAATCTTTGTTAATTGGTGTGGCGATCGCCCCTGGAGCAACGTTATTAATTGTGATTCCCAAAGGCCCTAACTCCACTGCCAGATTTCGCATCATCATCTTGACACCGCCTTTACTGACGCAATATGCGGTGAAATGTGGAAACGGTAGTTCTTCGTGAACCGAGCTAATGTTAATGATTTTGCCAGGACTTTTAGTTTCCTTAAGATGTCTGACAAAAGCTTGAGCAGCAAAGAACACACCTTTCAAATTCACATCTACTACCTTGTCGTAGTCTTCTTCACTCACGTCCCAAAAGTCCGCCCGCTTCTCCAGTCCAGCATTGTTCACGAGAATGTCTAGTTTGCCAAAGCGTTCAACACTTTCACTGATTAATCGCTGAACTTCACTAACTTGCCCTAAATCAGCTTGGATTGTTGCGCCGACATCAGATTGCGCCATGTGAAATTTGCCGCCTGCTGCCTGCACTTTATCTAAAGTTTCCTGCGCCCCTTCAGGATGAGAGCGATAGTTAATCACTACACTAGCTCCATCTTGGGCCAACCGGATAGCGATCGCTTGTCCGATCCCTTGACTACTGCCCGTTACCAACGCCACTTTTCCATCAAGTTCCATCGAGTTCTCCCTTTACATTTGAAAATTTGTTCTGACTTCCTTTTTCTGACTTGGTAAATTCTTCTTCATAAATGAGATTCTCTGCGGCAAGGTGCGCTGACGTTCTTGAAAATGCTGCGGTCACTTCCAGCGCCGCTTTTACTGCCAACAATCCGGCATCATTGACCCAAACATCAAGTTTGCCCGTTCAGCCACCATGTCTACTTGAGCGGATTGGCTCATATCTACTGTCACCGCTGAGTCATAAATTTCTCAGTACGCTCAATGAATGCCCTGTTGCGCCATCGCCCGTTGTACGCCTGCATCTTCACACAGATGTTGATAGAAACGGTATAAATTGGGATAGTCGGATAGGGGTTTGGGTAAGTTGTTGCCCCAGCGTGTCATGGCAAAGGTATAGGGGTCAGCGATCGTGCGGCGATCGCCCACTAGTAGTCTACCAAGCAAACTTTGCTAGGTTAAGCTCGGATATAAATGCTGCATTTTCCGGCGAGCGTCTTTGGTTTGGAAACCCCAATACACACTGGCTTTTTGCTTATTACGTTGTTTCTCCC
>NZ_VJXY01000024.1 GCF_014831675.1 Komarekiella delphini-convector SJRDD-AB1
CGGGGGGAGCAGCGATGAAGGCGATGATGAAGCAGGTGGTGGCTGCTAGTAGGGTGGGGATCATGAGGACGCCGAACCAACCGATGTATAGGCGGTTGTTGGTGCTGGTGATCCACTCACAGAATTTATCCCATACGTTGGCGCTAGAGCGCTGTTGTAAGGTTGCTGTCATGGTTTAATGATTACGATTTGTGTATGAATGTTTAGGTAGGCTTTGCTACCTGTAATTTATCTTAAAGAAAATATTGCATTTTGTAAAGTGTTTTGCAAAGAAATTTTTCTAATAACTCTGTATAAAGCTCCAAAGTGCTATTTTCCTAGCCTAAATTGCCTAAAACCCAGTGAGAGTAAGAATGTAATAAATATAAACTTTAATTGCGATCGCCTAGCTAATATGACAATTTGAATCGGCTCAGTTTTTGTAACCTTACTCAGGTAGAGATTGTAGCGTAGTGAGATAGATCCTGTTTTATGCCAATTGATTATTCCCGCATTGTCACTTATAGCCCTGCTTATACAATTGTTCCGACTTATGAGTGCTTTAATCGCTGCACGTACTGCAACTTTCGCACCGAACCGGGCAAAAGTCCCTGGATGAGCCTCTCAGCAGCAGAAAGCATCCTAAAACAGCTTCAAAGCCAAAATATCTGTGAAATCCTCATACTCAGTGGTGAAGTATATCCCTATTCAGCAAGGCGTCAGGAGTGGTTTCAGCTGATTTATGATTTGTGTGGATTAGCGCTTTCAATGGAGTTCTTACCGCATACTAATGTAGGCCCACTGAGTTTTGAGGAAATGCAAAAGCTGAAGTGTGTGAATGTTTCAATGGGATTAATGTTGGAACAATTAACACCAAAATTGTTAAATACTGTTCATCAACACGCACCGAGTAAATTATCAGCAGTAAGGTTGCAACAATTACAATGGGCGGGAGAGTTGCAGATTCCTTTTACAACCGGGCTACTGTTGGGAATTGGGGAAACTGAGGATGACTGGTGGGAAACATTGGCAGCCATATCTAATGTGCATCAACGTTACCATCACATTCAAGAAGTCATTCTGCAACCCCACAGTCCCGGAAATCAGCAAACCTTTAATGCACCTCCCTTTGACCCCCATCAACTACCAGAAGTGATTGCTAAAGCACGTCAAATTTTACCGCCAGATATTACGATTCAAATTCCGCCGAATTTAGTTAAAGATAAGCAATGGTTACTTGCTTGTATCGAAGCTGGTGCGCGAGACTTGGGTGGAATTGGCCCAAAAGATGAAGTGAATCCTGATTATCCCCATCTTCAAGAGCAAGCATTGAGAGAAATTTTACAACCTGCTTGGTGGAAGTTAGTGCCGCGTTTACCGATTTATCCGCAATTTGATAGCTGGTTGTCGGAAGAGTTGCAAACATCAGTGAGACGATGGCGAAATACTTTAAACCCAGTTTCTCTTTTGTAAAGACAAGGGAGTAGAAATTTTCCCGTTTCCTTGTAGTTTCTTTTTTAGTGAGTCTTTAATACTCGTTAGCGAGTCTTTAATACTTATGAATGAGTCTTTGATATTTGTTAGCAAGTCTTCGTCACAAAATTCTTAAGCGAGTTGATCCGTACACTACAACTTTGATTGCAGCGTTGAATCAGTTTATTTAAAGAGGCAAAAAACGCTTACCTTCTGGATATTCTCAATTAGTAGTTATCGCCGATAACCTTGCTCGGATTGTACACATAGTCAAAGAAGATCGGCGCAGCAATCACGAGCATATTTTGAAATCAAATGCGATCGCTACTGATCAATTTACCATTGCAACAAACTGGTGAAATAGACACCTAAAATTTGTCCTCTTAGATACCATCCCTCATAGGAGAGAGTTTGTACCCTAGATCCTGTTGTAAAATAGACATTATAGAAGGATTTGGGGGGCCATTTACTGGTCATAAACGCCTATAGAAACTATCTTTGGAAATCTCCAAGGTTTAAAATCCAGCCAGCTGAAGCAATTACAGCGGCTGTATCACCAGCGCATACCGGGCGATCGCATCACCACGTCCGAGTTTTCCCAGCGTTTGGCAGCAATTAGCACAGAAGTCAATCAGCCTGTGTGTGCGTACCTCAACCGTCGCGGGCAAGTGATTCGTGTAGGCGTAGGTACACCGCGTCAAACACAAATCCCACCGCTGGAATTGCCGCGTTACGGTGCAGAACGACTCAGCGGTATTCGTTGTATCGCTACCCATCTCAAGCCAGAACCACCTAATGAGGCAGCGCTGACGGCTATGGCACTGCAACGCTTAGATGCTTTGGTCGTCCTAAACATTACTGGAACAGGATTTACAAAGCGAGGAGGCGGCGCTACTGGATACGTCAAAGAAGCTTATCTGGCTCATTTGACACCCCAAGAGTCTCGCACCCTTGTAACTAGTCCTGCTGCATTCAAGGTAGAGCAGAGTCAAGTCCAAACTCCAGCTTGGAATATATCGCCGCCTCTTAGCTTGGATGATCTTGCAGAGCAGGATTTAGTAGACTTGGTGGAAAATCTGGAAGCGGAATTCCAGCGGGAATTCATCGCCCAAGAAGTAGACGCTGACCACGATCGCGTGCTAATTGTGGGGCTGATGACCAGTGAAACAAGTCCCCAAAGATTTCAGGACACTCTAGCAGAATTAGCACGGTTGGTGGATACTGCTGGTGGAGATGTATTACAAACAGTACAACAAAAGCGATCGCGTATTCATCCTCAAACAGTAGTTGGCGAAGGTAAAGTACAAGAAATCGCCTTAACTGCCCAAACCCTAGGAGTTAATCTAGTCGTTTTTGACCGCGACCTCTCACCCTCCCAAGTCCGCAACTTAGAAATGCAAATTGGTATCCGGGTGGTTGACCGCACCGAAGTAATTTTGGATATTTTTGCCCAACGCGCTCAGTCCCGTGCTGGTAAATTACAAGTAGAACTAGCACAGTTAGAATACATGCAGCCGCGACTTGCTGGTAGAGGTCGTACAATGTCTAGATTGGGTGGTGGTATTGGGACTCGTGGGCCTGGTGAAACTAAACTAGAAACAGAACGACGTGCCATCCAACAGCGCATTTCCCGACTGCAAAAAGAAGTAAACCAATTACAAGCACATCGTTCGCGGTTACGGCAGCGACGGCAGCATCGAGAAGTTCCTTCAGTTGCTTTGGTTGGTTATACTAATGCGGGCAAGTCTACCTTGCTGAATGCTCTCACTAATGCTGAAGTTTATACAGCCGACCAGTTATTTGCCACTCTCGATCCCACCACGCGCCGCCTCGTAATTCCTCATGGCGAAGCTGATGAACCTCAAGAAATTCTGATCACAGATACGGTAGGGTTCATACACGAACTGCCCACATCTTTAATGGATGCCTTCCGCGCTACCTTGGAGGAAGTCACAGAAGCCGATGCTCTACTGCATTTGGTAGATTTGTCTCATCCTGCTTGGTTGAGTCATATTCGTGCAGTCAGGGAAATCCTGGCGCAAATGCCAGTGACCCCTGGCCCGGCACTGGTTGCTTTTAACAAGATTGATCAAGCAAGTAGCGAGACATTAGCTTTAGCTAGGGAAGAATTTCCTCTAGCGGTATTTATTTCTGCGAGTCAGCGCTTGGGATTAGAAACTCTACGCCAGCGCCTTGCTCAGCTGATTCAATACGCCGTAGATGGTGGGTAAATATAGAAACTTAATTGATTTTTTAGCACTTTATGACCCAGTAGTAATACTGGGTTTTTTCATGGTATGAAGCTAAAGATAAAGTATTCTTGAATATAAGGTGTGTATTATAGACAACTTAGCCTTGGATGCCTAGATTAGTGTAAGGCCTATTTGTAGGGTGCTTTTAATATCAGTCAGATGGATAGCAATTTATTAAATTCCCATCTTCACCAATTTAGTCTCAACGTTCTGTTTCGTAATTACTGATAAACATGAAAAACCCCTTTTCAACTTCTGTATTACCCGGCGTCTTGGCTACTACAGCCGTTGTCATATCACTTTCTGCCTTTTCCCCTGCTAACGCCGCTTCTATAAATTTCACTATCAACGAATTCACAGGTTATGATACTCAGGTGAAGTTTACCTTGGATGACGAAATAGCAGGAGCTGGCAAAGTTCGGTTCAAGGTAGACTTTTTACCGACTGGTAGTAACACAATTGCTGACATACGCGGCGTTTTCTTTAATATTTTGAACGATTCGCTCCTCAGTGGTCTCCAAGTAGTAGGTACAGATATAACAGCTAGCAAATTTGGCCCTGCTGGAACAATTAATTCTGTCGGCAGCGGTAGTAACAATCTCAACGGTGGTGGCGGTAATTTTGATGCTGCGGTAGAAATTGGTCAAGAAGGTATAGGGAATGGAAAAGGCGACATTCAATCAACTACATTTACCCTATCCCACAGTTCACAAGCTTTAACCCTGGCTCAATTTTCTCAGCAGAACTTCGGAGTGCGTCTAATGAGCGTCGGTTCTGGAAGTAGTCGCGAAGGAAGTAGCAAACTTAAAGGACAAGCTCCTTACTATACCCCCCCACCACCTCCACCTAAAAAAGTACCTGAGCCTAGCACACTAGCCGCTCTTGGCTTATTTGCTGTAGGTGTTTTGAGACTCACCAAAAAAGCAAACAGTCTCCATAGCAGTCAGCAACACTGCTAATTCAATTTGGGTGGAGAAGCACAAAGGTACTTCTTCTCCCATTAGCTAGATAGCGGTAATTATTTTTTAAATAAGCATTTCAGCTTAGTACTACTTGATCAGAAAGTACACTTACTTTATAAAATAAACAAATTAGGTTAATAGCTACATTTATCAACTCGGTTAATACATAAAAAATTTTATATACAGTTTTAGCAAAATAGAACGTTGCCACTAGGAATAGTTGGCAACGTTCTAAAATTAAGAAGTACTAAATTAAGTTGAGAGCTTTATGACTGCAAAAGTAGAAATTTACACTTGGAGAACTTGTCCGTTTTGTATCCGTGCTAAAAGTTTGCTGCATAATAAGGGAGTTGAATTTATCGAATACAGTATTGACGGAGATGAAGCCGCAAGGAACAAAATGGCTCAAAGGGCAAATGGAAGACGCTCTTTACCACAAATCTTCATCAACGATGAGCATGTTGGTGGTTGTGATGATATCCATGCTTTAGACCGTCAAGGCAAACTTGATGAATTACTAGCTTCTAGCAATAGTGTGTAGGTGGAGAAGGTATTGCTAATATTCAAGGACAAGGCACTATATATCCCAGTTTTTTATACAAAAACTATGCCTAGACAACAAAACATTACCTGGGAAACTAAATGGTTATCTTCAGCAGTACACATGTACGTCAATTAGTGAGATCATCAAGAGATAATCTAAATTGAATAACTATTAAATTTCCTGGTGATTGAGGTAGGTAGAAAGCGTGAAACTAGCTTTTATAATTGATCCCATTCATCAGCTTGACCCGTGTCATGATACCAGCGTTGCCCTCATGGAAGCAGCGCAAATTCTAGGACACGAAGTTTGGGTGACTCAAGCAAATCTGCTGAGCGTGATGGAGGGCAAAGCTTGGGCTGTCTTACAGCGAGTAGAACTTGTACCAGTAAAATTAGTAGAGGGACGCTGGGTAGCGGCAAATCTTTGGTACAAGTTGAGCGATCGCTCCTTAAATCCTTTAGACACAATGGATGCCGTATTTATGCGGACAGACCCACCTGTCAATGATTCCTACCTATATGCCACATATATTCTGGATTACATTGACCAAAACAAAACCTTGTTAATTAACAGTCCCAGTGGCATCCGGGGAGCAAACGAAAAGATGTATGCTCTTCAGTTTACCAAAGCGATTCCAGAAACGATTGTCAGTGCCGATAAGCAGTTTATTCGGCAATTTGTGGAAGCAAAAAGGGCAACAGTTCTCAAACCACTGGGTAATAAAGCTGGGGAAGGGATTTTATTTTTGCAATCAGGCGATCGCAACTTCAATTCCATTGTCGAACTCAGTACTCTTCAAGGCCGAGTGCCAGTAATGGTACAAACCTATCTACCAGAGGCAAAAGAGGGAGACAAGCGAATTATTCTGCTCAATGGTGAACCAATTGGTTCGCTCAATCGGCTTTCTAGCGGTACTGATTTTCGCAATAATATGGCAGCGGGTGGCACAGTCGCTTCAACCCAAATTACTCCAAGAGAGCATGAAATCTGTGCTCAAATCACTGAGAGCTTACGCCAAGACGGCTTAATTTTTGTGGGTATTGACGTTATCGGTGGCTACCTGACTGAAGTCAACGTTACCAGTCCAACCGGAATTCGCGAGATCGACCGACTCGATAGCACGCGCCTTGGTCATCAAGTAATTCAATGGGTTGAACAGACTCTACAAACCAAAAAACCGAAATAATTTATATTGACTTCGCTTTTTTCTTAGTGTTCTACCCTACGGGAAGCCGCTTACCTGTCTATAGGCTTTTACAGTTAGCTCAAAAATATGATGATCACTTGCGTTGACCTAAAAATTACAGCAGTATCTAGTGCTGAGATTCAGCCAAGGCATGTGAAAAATGGTTATGTGTTCAAACTTTAGCAAAGCTAGAGAACACTTGATTACAAACCGCATCTATTCCGAGCAGAGGCAGCCATAGGACAATAGATCGCGAGGGTAGATATAACGCGATCGCAACCGTTTAGTCGGGTAAGTCTTCCCGCTTTTCTCCAAAAGCACAACAGGACATAAGAATCAGCAGACTCCTGCCCTATTTTATTCGCTCTATAGGTAGCATTGAGGAGTACCGTCACCAATTGGTATCAGGGATAACTCCGCTCAAACCCTAGCAATAATAGATTTTATACAGCCCTCAGCCTGGATTGAGACTGTAAATTTAATCTAAAATCTCAAATCCAAAATCACTTAATTCCTTGGCTTATTTCGGTTTCGCAGGAAATCAGGTATATCCAATCCAGGTTTTTCTTTTGGTTCTGGAATTGGGGTTGGAGGATTAACCGTAGGTGGCTGTTGCGGTGTTGGTCGCTTTTGAGTTGGGGTTACTACCCTGGCGTTAGCTATATTTTGTTGTGGTACAGCTTGTACTTCACCTGTAAACCCAGTGGCAATTACAGTTATTCTTACTTCACCTTGGAGTCTATCATCAATCACTGCGCCAAAAATAATATTAGCGTTGGGATCAACCACTTCATAAATTGCTTCTGCCGCAGCATTTACTTCATGCAGGGTCAGATCAGTACCACCAGTAATATTAAAGACAACTCCTCTGGCTCCTTCAATAGAACATTCTAGTAAAGGCGAGGAAATAGCAGCGATCGCTGCTTCTCTGGCTCTAGATTTTCCAGAGCTAACACCAATCCCCATCAACGCGGAGCCTGCATCTGCCATCACAGCTCGGACATCGGCAAAGTCAACGTTTACCAAGCCGGGGATCGTAATGATATCAGAAATTCCTTGTACCCCTTGACGTAGCACATCATCTGCATAGCGAAAAGCTTCTTGCACAGGCGTTTGCTCAGGGATCACTTCCAGCAGCTTGTTATTGGGGATAATGATCAACGTATCTACCCTACTTTTTAGTCCTTCAATACCTTGTTCTGCTTGGCTGGTACGGCGGCGTCCCTCAAATACGAATGGACGTGTAACTACGCCAACAGTGAGAGCGCCCATTTCTTTAGCTACCTCTGCCACAATCGGGGCTGCACCTGTTCCAGTACCACCCCCCATGCCAGCAGTGATAAATACTAAGTCTGCACCTTCTAAAGCCGTTGCAATTTCGTCCCGTGATTCCTCTGCTGCTTTTTGACCAATGGCAGGATTACCACCTGCTCCTAAACCTCGAGTCAGTTTTTGTCCAATTTGCAATCGACTAGGAGCACCTGCCAAAGTCAAAGCTTGGGCATCAGTATTAATTGACCAAAACTCCACCCCAGAGACATCAGACTCGATCATGCGATTTACCGCATTACCGCCGCCACCACCTACACCAATGACTTTGATGTTGGCAACCCGACCTGGAACAATCTCGCCAATTCGGCTATTTTCAGGAGAAATCTTCTTACTATCGTGATTTTGTCCAAAGTTTAGCCCAGAGTTATTAAAGGGATTCGTCGAATTAACTGCCAGAGAGAACCCTGGCTGTCCCGCAGATTGGGAGTTTTTATAGGTAAGTCCTTGGTTATTATCAAGTGTCATTGCATTCAGAAAGGTAGATAAACGACTTTTTTAGGTGTTATTCACCTAAGAGTCAACTATAGTTTGACACTGCCACAATCTATGGCACTGTTCTTTATTGTTCTCGCTACTTCCAACCCTAACAGGATTGATAGTGCGGAAATTTGCTATGGAATAAACCTTCAATGCAGCAGATCGCACAGCCGATTCTAGAGAAGTATACCTACATTTACTTAAAATTGATCTGTATAACCTCAACCAGACATTAATTTGTGCCCTGCAATGCTGACAATCTCTTTCAGTTTCCCTTTGGCATTTCCAATGTCCTCCCTCTATTTGCGTTAATGATTTAAGTTGGTCATTAATTTTACAGCTGTGAATCTCAGTTATTTTTTGGTTAGCTACCACAACCACAGTGTTTGTGTTGTATAAAATGCAATCAAATAAAAAATAAAAATACGGCTGGTAGCAATTCAGTCTTGGTTTTAAATTGATTACTGAGAATAATCTTACGTAATTACGTATACACGTAAGCATAGTAAAACCAACCCCGCACTCAAAATTATCTGCGGATGGTATAACTTGTAAAGTCGCGCCACAGTGCGTCTTGCTTGTCATAATAATATTGTTAATCTGTTTCACCATTGGGGATAATTGCAACTTAAGACACAATATTTACCTTTTACTTACTTGTTCTTCCGGTAAGGGTAAAGAAGAATTTGCTTGTCAGACTATAGCTGATTGATTTGTTATTTGGTGGATTTTAATGGACACTTTGTTGGAGCAATATTTTATCTTGCAAGAACCCTAACCAGTGCCGTCAACAAACCAAGAGTTTCAGAGATGCTTCGCAACTCAATAGGAAGCACAGCATAAAGAAATCCAAACTGACTCACCAAAAGCAACGCTATAGAACTTATGGTTTCTCGTTACGGTTAGGAACTTTGGTAAACCGTCTTTGGAAGTATCCTCAACTTACCAAAGTTAGAACATTTTGGGATCTACACAAATCTAGTAGCATCATTTGTTCTTACTAGTGTCCTTGGCTTGTCAGTCAGACTTTAATGAAAAACTTACGTATTTTGTGTTGACGCGCTGGTTTCAGTCGAAGACCATACAGACAAAAGGTATTTTGCACACCAGATGCCATCATCAGATTGTCTAACATCTTGTACCTTATCACTAGATGTTAGGATAACAATTCAAGGTCTTTTGCTCTGAGAAAAGGTTTGATGATTGATCCTCTCATTTTAATTAGAAATTAATACCCATTTTTTCGTAGATTGCTGGAAAACTCAAAATAATAAATATCTTTATTAGCATAAAACTTATTGATTTACTAGGAGCACTTGATATATAAATCACGTTATTTAGAGCTAAGGATTTTGGGAATCAATTTTCGGTTTTTTTTGGTTCACTTGTACTAATGGAGATTCGGGATTTTTGAGATCAATATACTCTATTTGGCTGGAATTGAGTTTTGCTGGTAAATGGCGCATTTGGGCGAGTAACCTAATTTGTTCAGGTAACTGGAGACTTGGAACACCAAGATGCACTTTTCCTAATTCTGTTTTCAAAATTAAATTAGTTGGATCTTCGCAATCAATTTCTATCACCTTCACGGAGCTTTGGCTGACAGCTTGATAAAGTTGAGTCCAGTAAGAACTATATTGTTCTGGCAAACCAATAACCTGGAGAGTGGGCAATTTACTGGTAGGATTTAGTGATTTGTATTTTTCTAAGGGCATCCAAACCCCATTGGCATCTAGCAAGCCTACAATTACTTTTTTGTTAGTAGTTTTGTGTTCCTCTATGCGTTTTTGAGCAATAGCTACAGGTATTCGTTCCTGGATTTCGATGTTTAATCCAGGTGGAAAAAGACGGCGGCTAACTGTTGCTTGTGCAATAGTTGGTTGTTGCTTCAACGAGTCGGCGATCGCAGACGGTTTAATCCGCCACAAAGACTGGGGATAGGATAACACCAGTAGTGACTTAATGGCATCATCCGACAATAATTGATTGCCTGATTTCATTACTATTTGTTTGGGAGTATTTAGCACCCATATTGGTTGGATTGCCACCCACAGCAATCCACCCGCCAGCCCACTTATGGCAAAGGTTCGCCAAATAGTCTGAAGAATTTTCATCTGCCGCTGTCGACGTAACTTCTTGCGGCGTTGGGCTAAATCCGTGCGGGAAACTGATACTATGCCAGCCATTCAAACCCCTTTCTGGTTTCAATTCAATTCATTGATGCGCTCGTATCATCAATTAAGTGTAGTAAACCCTGTTGGCATGTATTAGCCACTTTAATCTCAAGATTTTTTTACTTTTATTAACACTCTACAGTAACCACAAAAGATATCATGACGCCAGTAATTCTACTTGTTCAAGTTTTCTGTGTCCACTTTCAACCAACTGTAGCCTCTTTACTGTAGTGTGACAGCCAATACCTGCCAAAAGAACTACAAAGCAGTAATTGACAAATTTACCATAATCTAAATGGATGTTTTTAACTAGCTCACGGTAGTTAAGGAGGAAAGCTGTAATGTGAAGATTTTTCTTGACAAACATTATGTGAAATGGTGCTTATACTGTACTAATTTCTGAGTACCTTGCTAGAATTAATACCAGTCCTACCTCATCAGCTATAAAAACTGAGACTTACACCCTCTAATAGTTTTTTACTGATTAGCAAAACCATAAAGGTTTATGCCAGGTCAATTAAAAGCTAAAGATCGTCAAAACCTCAACAGCAGCTGTAAAAAGGACACATATGCTTAATGTTATTAGGGTCAATTAATCTCTACCATACTACTGACAGTTAGTTACTGGCAGTGGTTTTGCCGCGAGTGCTGTCCCCTGCAAGATACAACCAACTTGCAGGTTAGTTGTATGCCTATATTTCGGCTAGAGATTATTTGTATAAAAAATACGAATTAAACTGCATCTACATATACCTCTACATACACCTCTATATACATGAGAACGACACTAAATCTGTCACGTTTTTACAAGGCTTGTAATCCAAGTTACACCTTAAACATAAGTAACGTGCTAGATCAGCAGTACTACATAGATTTTGCTGATGTACGTGGTTGTAAGATTGTTGAAGAATTGCAACGAACTATTACCCGTATTTCTCCCGATGAGCCAACTTGCCAGTTATTTACGGGTCACATTGGCTGTGGTAAGTCAACAGAGTTGCAACGCCTGAAAGCAGAACTGGAGTTGGCGGAATTTCACGTAGTTTATTTTGAGTCTAGTCAAGACCTAGACATGGCAGATATTGATGTCAGCGATATTCTGTTGAGTGTAGCCCGTCAAGTCAGTGTCAGTTTAGAAGGGATTGGCATCAAACTCAAGCCCAGTTATTTTACCAATTTGTTTAAAGAAGTTGGCGACTTTTTACAAAGCCCCATAGAGCTTTCAGCACAAGCAGAGTTGTCCTTGGGTATTGCCAAAATTACCGCTAAAACTAAAGATAGCGCTCAGTTACGTAATCAACTGAGGCAATATTTAGAACCACGTACCAATAGTATTTTACAAGCGATTAACGAAGAGGTATTAGAAAAGGCTGTCGAACAGTTAAAGCTGCGAGGTCAAAAAGGGCTGGTAGTAATTGTAGATAACTTGGATCGAGTGGATATGCGCCCTGTTGCATCCGGGCGATCGCAACCAGAATATCTTTTTATTGATCGAGGCGAACAGTTACGCCGACTCAAATGTCACTTAGTTTATACAATTCCCCTAGCATTAATTTTCTCCAATGAGTACGAGACACTGAAAAATCGCCTTGGGGGAGGTATTGCGCCCAAAGTGTTGCCTATGGTACTAGTGCGGCAAAGAGATGGTAGTGACTACGAACCAGGAATGTTACTATTGCGCCAATTAGTTTTAGCAAGAGCTTTTCCAGAAGTTTCCTGGAATGGAAGGATGTTAATCATCACAGAATTATTTGATCATCCCGAAACCCTGGATCGTCTATGTCGCGTTAGTGGTGGTCACATTCGTAATTTATTAGGTTTACTTTATAGCTGCTTGCAACGGCAAGATCCACCTTTTTCTAGGAATTGTTTAGAAGCCGTAATTAAGGACTACCGTGATGATTTACTATTGGCAATTGATGAATACCAGTGGGAATTATTGTTTGAAGTAGTGCAACAGCAAAGGGTTAAAGGCGAGTCTGATTACCAAAGTTTACTGCGGAGTATGTACCTGTTTGAATATCGCGATCCTTTGGGGCGCTGGTTTGGCATCAGTCCAGCATTGTCAGAAACAGAAAAAGTCCTTGCTTGGCAACAAAATAAGTAGCAAGGTCGAAGCCTTAAAAATTTGAAATTCAAAATTCAGACAATCTTTAATTTTGAATTTCTGATCATTATGAATTTTGAATTAGAGTAGAGACGGCTGTAGGGCATCTTCAGGCATATCGACATAGTGTATGAGCCATAAGAAATCAAAAATTTAAAAGGCTCATAGGCTCTTTTTGATGTGATGTTTTTTCTTCCTTTCTAGCTTGATGTTTAGTTATGACAAAGTGGCAGTTCACAGGCGCGATCGCCAATGAAAATCAAGATGCTCTGCAAAGACTAATTCGGGCGATCGCGCTTTCCAAAGGTCAATTTGCCTTGATTTTAGTCCGGTGTAACTATGGGCAATTACGAGAGCAAATGTTAGAACATCTCCGCTCCATCACTCAAGATATCAATTTACGTGAAATCGTTATCAATTCATCAACTAGCTCTTTACACAGCACAATAGCTACAGAATTATTCCTAGACAATTCTGTAGTTGCTACAGATTCTTTGCCATCAGCTGTGATGGTTTTTGGTCTAGAGTCAATTATCGACCTTGACGACTTACTTACCAGCATTAACCAAGCACGAGATATTTATGCCACAACATTTCACTTTCCACTGGTGTTATGGTTACAAGATGAAGTGGCATCATTGCTTTCTAGACTAGCGCCCGATTTTAAAAGCTGGGCTGCAACCACTATTAAATTTGAAATGGAAAAATCAGATTTAATTACTTTGATTCGCCAAGAAACAGAATCTCTCTTTACCAAAGTTTTAGAAGCAGGTGCCGAAAGATTTTTATCTAATGCATCTCTAGATTTAGATCCTAAATCTCAACACAGACACGAAATAGAATCGGCTCGTAATGATTTACTGCGCTTATATGGTGTCAAATTAGAACCAGGATTAGAAGCTAGTTTAGAAGTTGTGTTGGGACGAGATAAATACGCCAATGATCAAATTAATGGTGCTTTAGCTCATTATCAAAGAAGCTTAGCTTTGTGGCAACAGGAAGCTAGGAGAGTGGGAGAAGGCAAAAGCATAAAAGTGGGTAAAGTAACTGAACAATTACTTTTGTCTTCTTCTTTCTTCTCTTCCTCTTTACTGTGGAAAGCAATAGTATTATTTCACCTAGGGCTATGTTATCGTCGAATGGCAGATTTACATCAGAATGCCAACAGTAGTTATTGGCAAAATGCTCTTTTATGGTTTAAGCAATGCTTAGATGTATTAGAGGAGACACAAAGAGAAGATTTAGTTGCCAAATTTATTTTGCTTGCTTGTGAAAGTATGCAACGCTTACAAGCTTGGGAAGACTTAAAAGAATTAGCTCAAAAATCATTACGACTGCATGAAACTTACGGAACTTCAGCGCAAGTTGCTCAAGATTATGGCTTTTTAACATATGTGGCGGCTTCTGAATCAAATTGGGTACTAGCTCATGAATTAGCAAATACGGCACTTTCTATCTCAGAAACAGCAACAGAAGTCTCACGGCAGCAAGAAAGTTGGTATCTTTTGTTGTTAGCACGTACACAGCGACATTTAGGTGAGTGGGAAGAAGCCATCAACAACCTAGAATGGGCAAAAGTAGTATGTGAGTTACAACATGAGCCGTCACTTTACTTAGAGATTTTAGAGGAATTGCGATCGCTCTACTTTTGTGAGCGTCGTAACTATACAGAAGCCTTTAGCCTCAAGCAAGAAAAAATTCAAATAGAACATCAATATGGCTTTCGTGCTTTCATTGGAGCCAGTCAATTGCAACCTCAACACTACAGAATTAATCCAGTTTTAGAGCCACAACAAACATCTTTTATTCCTGAAGAGGTTGCCCAAGAAATCTCTGCTTCTGGACGACAGCAAGATGTCAATCGCTTGATTGAAAGAATTACTCGTGCTGACTATAAACTTACAGTAATTCATGGGCCATCAGGTGTTGGTAAAAGTTCAGTTATCAAAGCTGGTTTAGTACCAGCTTTGAAGGGAAAAGTCATTGGTGAACGCATTCCGATACCAATTGTTTTATCTGTTTATACTGATTGGATTACAGCTTTATGCAGCAGTATTAACCATGCATTAACACATATTGAAATATTTAATAATATAGAAAATACTGCGACTAAGATAATTGAAAAAATACGTTTTTTGGCTGAGCACAATTATACAATTATTCTTATTTTTGATCAATTTGAAGAGTTTTTTTTTATTAGCAATTCTCCAGCAGAAAAAATACAATTTTATAAGTTTTTTAGTGAATGTTTAAATATTCCATTTGTAAAAATTATTTTTTCATTAAGAGAAGATTATTTACACTATTTATTAGAGTTTGAACGTTTAAATAAAGAATGTAGCAATGGTTTAAATGATTTAGATGTAATTAATAAAAACATTCTTGATAAAGATATTCGCTATTACCTAGGTAAATTTTCTAGCCAAGATGCAATAACTATAATTCATAGTCTTACTCAACGTTCGCATTATGAATTAAGCGACGAATTAATTAATCAATTAGTAAACGATTTAGCAGGAGAACTAGACGAAGTACATCCAATTGAATTACAAATAGTCGGTGCTCAGCTGCAAGCAGAAAACATTACCACGCTTAAACAATACAAGCTTTGCGGCGGCTCGATAAAATTAGTGAAACGCTGGCTTGAAGAAGTGATCAAAGACTGCGGTCAAGAAAACGAAGAGTTCAGTTGGAAATTATTATTTGAGTTAACCGATGAAAAGGGTACACGACCACTCAAAACTAAAGCTGATTTAATAACTACATTAGGCAAAAATAACCATAGTGATAGAATATCGAACCTTGACCCAGCTTGGGAATTGATTTTAGAAATTTTGGTTGGTTCAGGCTTGGTGTTGCGAGTACGAGAAGAGTTAGGCGATCGCTACCAGCTAGTTCACGATTATCTAGTTGAACCAATTCGCCAAAAAAACAACTATGGTATGGTTGCCGAATTAGAAAAAATAAAAATTGAAAAAAATAAAGCCGAAGTAGCCCAAAAACTAAGTCAAGAACAACTCAATTTAGTATTACAACGACGGCTACGAGAAGCACGGATAGCAGGCGCAGTTTTAGCAATGATGGGGGGGACAATAGCGGCATTATGGTGGCAAGCTGATTTACAAAAAAGAGCCGCAATTAGCCAAACTCTACGAGCTGAACACAGTGAAACCAATTTTAAAATTAGTGCGATCACCGCGGCCAGTGAAGCTCTGTTTGCATCTAATAAGGAATTTGATGCTTTGTTAGAAAGTTTACGGGCTTGGAGAAAACTTAAACAAACAAACAAAGTTCTACCAGAAACCCGAATACGAGTGGTGACAGCCCTCCAACAGGCAGTTTACGGACTAACGGAGGTAAATCGCTTAGAAGGGCATACAGATACAGTTTGGGGTGTAATTTTCAGTCCTGATGGTAAATTATTGGCATCAGGCAGTCGAGATCAGACGGTGAAACTATGGCGTCCTGACGGTACTTTACTTCAAACCCTCAAAGGTCATACCGATGCTGTTACTAGCGTCAGCTTTAGCCCTGATGGTCAAAGATTAGCTTCAGCCAGCCTCGACAAAACTGTACAAATCTGGCACAAAAACCCAATTACAGGCGAATTTGATCCACAGCCACTCAAAACCTTGTCAGGACAAGGAGATTGGGTTTATAGCGTCAGTTTTAGTCCTGATGGGGAGTTGCTAGCTACTGGTAGTAAGGATAAAACCATCAAACTCTGGCGCCCGGACGGTAGCTTAGTCAAAATACTCAAGGGACATAAAGGGTGGGTTAACTGGGTAAGCTTTAGTCCTGACGGTCAATTTATTGCCTCAGCAAGTGAAGACAAGACAGTGAAAATTTGGCGACGGGACGGCAGCTTGGTCAGAACTTTGCAAGGGCATCAGCAGAGTGTGACTTTTGTCACTTTTAGCCCTAATGGTGAGCTACTAGCGTCTACAGGTCGAGACAAAACAGTGAAACTTTGGCGCCGAGAGTACAGTAGTAAAGATAGTTGGGACTTTCGTACCTATAAAACCTTGCAGCAGCATACCAGTACAGTTTGGAGCTTAAGCTTCAGTTCTGATGGTGAAAAGTTAGTTTCTGGAAGTGAAGACAATACTATTAACCTTTGGAGTATCACTGGCACATTACTTAAAACTTTCAAAGGACACAACGATGCTGTTGTCAGCGTAGCTTTCAGCCCAGATAACAAATTACTGGCATCAGGAAGTCATGACAAAAGCATGAAACTGTGGAGTCTGGATACCCCAAAATTACCAACTCTCAAGGGACATCAGGATCGAGTTTTGAGCGTGGCTTGGAGTCCCGATGGCCAGATGTTGGCTTCTGGTAGTCGCGATCATACGGTAAAACTCTGGCAAAGAGATACTAGTAGCGGCGAGGTTAAAACCCAACTCTACAAAACTCTAGTGGGGCACACAGATAGAGTTACTAGTGTCACTTTTAACACCAATGGAAAAATACTGGCTTCTGGTAGTTATGACAAAACTGTGAAACTTTGGTGGCGCGACGGTACTTTAATCAAGACTCTCCAAGGACATAGCGATGGCGTGACGGGCGTCAACTTCAGCCCAGATGGTCAACTGTTGGCATCAGCTAGTCTGGATAAGACAGTGAAACTTTGGAATCGTGATGGTCGCTTGCTAAAAACCTTGGTAGGGCATGAGGCGCGAGTGAATAGCGTGAATTTCAGTCCCGATGGTCAAGTTCTGGCCTCAGCCAGTGATGACCAAACAGTCAAACTTTGGCGGCGGGACGGTACTTTGATTAAAACTTTTTCGCCGCATGACAGCTGGGTATTAGGTGTGAGCTTTAGTCCTACTGACCAGTTGCTAGCTTCTGCTAGCTGGGATAACACAGTTAGGTTGTGGGAAAGAGATGGTACGTTGTTAAAAACTTTGTTAAAGGGATACAGCGATAGCGTCAATGCTGTTACTTTCAGTCCCAATGGGGAACTGCTCGCCGCCGCCAATTGGGACAGCACAGTCAAACTTTGGAGTCGTGAAGGTGAATTAATTAAAATTCTCAACGGGCATCGCGCTCCTGTCTTAAGCGTTAGCTTTAGCCCTGATGGTCAAACACTGGCATCAGCTAGTGATGACAACACCATAATTATGTGGAATTTAGATCTTGATGACCTAATTGTTCAAAGTTGCAACTTGGTAAGTAATTACCTCAAACACAACCGCAATGTTGAAGGGCAAGATCGCTTTCTTTGTAATGGCATTACCTACAATTCCTAAATTAGATTCGCTTGATTGAGTATGTATTAATTTTTACCTGTTTTCTCATCCCCTGAAGCCTCAACAAACAATCGCTATCAGTTTAGCGGTTGATGAGGCACTCAGGGTTGTTAATTAAAATCTCGAAATTAAGTTTCGAGTTTACCACTCAAAGGAACGATCGCTAATCAACACATCATCACTGTTTTTGAGATCACTGTTTTCCTCAGTTGCTTCTTGGGGAAAATTCGCTAAAAATGCCTGTAGTCTCATGCGCTCAATATAGGGCCAGCCCCCCTCAGACTCAATATCTTTCAGTAGTGAGTAGAGTTGCCGACGGTTATCAGGCAAACTCTTTTGAAAAGCCCCATCCCTGATCTCTCGGTGTAACTGCTCCAACTGCCGCAGCAAAGCCAAAAGAGCTACAGTATCTCCTTGACAACTCTGAGCCGCTTCATGTACCACAGTTGCGATCGCTTGCACGTTACAGGACAATTTTCCTGATTCAAAACTTTTGTCGTTGCTCATGCCACCCTTTCCGTGTAAATGAAGTCAACTCAAATTTACAAGAGATTGTTAATTTTCTGTTTGTCACTTTATACCAAGAGCATGACTGACGTAGCAGAATTATCTTCTAAAGCTGGGTGGAGGATGTGGTGTTTTTCCAATTTTTTACACCCTACCTCAAAACTCTGCCCAAGCCCTTGCTTTATTAATGAGTTGATATAGTTCCTAAAAGAACACAGAAGATGAACCTTCAGCAGGCTCATAGAGGGTTCTAAAGAGATTTTTCTCGGCTCACCTTGCTGACTGATATTTTAGTTCATCATCGTTGTACTGTCTTAGTAGAGGCTGGGTATAGTCAGGTCTAGATCGAAGTTAAAAGGCAATTGCGATCGCTTCTAAAAGGGAGCGATGATGTTTGCTAAACCTTCCAAATGAGCTAGATGCGATCGCAGCGTTCTTACTTTAAGACTGGAGTGCTTTGATTTTGAGTTAAAAAAAATCGTATGATCTGGCTGATTTACCCATCAAACAATGGGTTGTATGTAGTGGCAACACATACATAATACAGAATGAGAACGACACAGCTTTTGCCACGAGCAAGAGCCAAGCGTGAAGCAGACACCTCTCTTTGCGCTTTTAGAGGCAAGCACTTATGCCGCTCTGTGTTGGAGCTTGCTTATCCACGTGCCTAACTCTAACAAATGCCACCAATAGTGAAACTGCTGGTTTTGCTCCCCTAGGAACACACATCCAAAGCAGTTCTACAACTTAGAAATTAATTTTTGAAATTGAGGTTGATTATGAGGTATCGCGCTTTAATTGTTGGATTCTTGGCTTTGTGCCTGGGTCTACTAACTGCTTGTAGTGATGGTTCTTCTACTAGTAGTGGTAGGGATGTACTTACTTATGAACAAATTCGAGGCACTGGCTTAGCTAACAAATGCCCCCAACTAGCAGAAACACGCCGTGGTTCGATTCCCCTTGATGCTAGCCAGTCTTATGCCATCAAAGAACTTTGCTTGGAACCAACTAGTTTCTTTGTTAAAGAAGAACCTGCTAATAAACGCCAAGAAGCAGAATTTGTTGCTGGCAAATTGTTGACCAGATATACTTCCACTATTGACCAGGTGCAAGGTGACCTGAAAATCAACCCAGATAATAGCTTGACCTTTGTGGAAACTGATGGTCTTGACTTCCAAGCTATCACTGTGCAACTTCCTGGTGGTGAACGAGTACCTTTCCTGTTCACCATCAAAAACTTGGTTGCTCAAACACAACCCAATTTGACCAGTATTAGTACCTCCACGGACTTTGAAGGCACTTTCAAAGTTCCTTCCTATCGTGGTGCTGCTTTTCTAGATCCTAAAGGTCGTGGTGTTGTTAGTGGCTACGATAATGCCGTGGCTCTCCCCGCCCAAGCGGATGATGAAGAACTTACCCGCACTAACGTTAAACGTGCTGAAATTCTTAATGGCAAAATTTCTTTGCAAGTAGCTAAAATCGATAGCTCTAGTGGTGAAATTGCTGGTACTTTTGAGAGCGAACAGCCATCTGATACTGATTTAGGTGCTGGCGAACCAAAAGAAGTCAAGATTCGCGGTCTATTTTATGGTCGAGTTGAGCCGACTCGTGGCTAAATGCTCTTGAGTCATGCAACTGACTGGCACAGAATTACAATTCTGTAAGCATCAGGTTTCATCACAAAACTTAACTTTTTTACTTCTCTGAAAAGCTATCCATTACTCAGATCTTTATTAACATTTGCGATCGCTATGTCTGATGACAAACTACTCCCGAAGTTCTGAGCGCAGTAAGTTCGCTCTCAGAATTGTCTTTTTGTCTACGCTCATCAATAATCAAACCTTTATATCTTCGGATCTAATTCTCAATAAAATTGAGTTTTTGTCGAGAATAGTCAGGTCTGATTTGTCAAAATAGCGATAAAATCTCAGCCTTGCGAGCCTTATCAAATAAGGGTTACAAGCTTGTTAAAAAAAATATGGTTAATGGATAGGTTTTTCAGGGTAATAAGCGGGTTTTTTGCTAAATGGCTACGAACTGAAGTACAACAAGGGGCATCTCGCCCTTTTTTTATTGACTTCAGTGAATATACATAAACATTTCCGCTTTGTATCAGTATTTTCTAAAGATGGGAGAAATATCATTTGAGCAAATACGTAATTTTACAGTGAATGCAAATTTTACTCATCCAACAAAGTTTTGAACAATATAATTTTGTATTTATAAGTTAATTTCATAATTAATTAATCAAATTAAGTACAATCTCGGTTTGATATTTAGTAATTAATTTTATATTTTGTTTCCATGTGGTTTTAAAAAACTACATGACATCCCAAATATAAATACCAGTTTCGTCCATTTAAATTTTGCTCAATGTCAATTCAATTATGGCATTTATCCCACAAAAAATTTTCTATATGCCATAGGATTTACTAAGACATTTAGCGCGGTATTTTATTTTGTATCGTGTAATCAAAGCTGAGTTTAAAAATTAGAAATTGACTATTTATTTACTAAATAAAAATGGTGCTATGCCTACCACAGTCACCAATGAACTGAAACATGAAATTTGGCAGTTGTTGCGAGAGTATCAGCAATCTCGGTCAGAAAATGTTCGTAATCAACTGGTTAAACTCAATTTTGGACTTGTGAGAAAAGAAGCTCACTACTGGCTAAATCAATGTCATGAAAGCTACGAGGATTTGCTACAAGTTGGCTGTTTGGGTTTAATTCGAGCTATTGAAAGATTTGAAATTTCCAAGGGGCATGCATTCAGTTCCTATGCCATTCCTTATATTCGGGGTGAAATTCAACACTACCTCCGAGACAAAGGTGTCACCGTACGAATCCCTCGGCGATGGTTAGCACTACAACAGCAGGCAATAGGAGTTGCACGTTCTCTGCGTGAAAAATACAATCGCCAACCTACCGACTCGGAATTAGCAGCAGCACTGGAAATTTCTCCAAACGAATGGCAAGAAATTAAATTAGCATGGGTTAATCGTGCCCCTTTGAGTTTAGATGTGCCAATCCAGGATGGAGAAGAAGGTGCTACTTGCCTGGGAGAATTGGTTCCAGATCCTCACTACCGCAGCTTTCAACTAGCACAAGAAGATCAGCTTCGCTTACAACAAGCACTACTGCAACTCGAAAAACGCACCCGCGAAGTATTAGAATGTGTCTTTTTACAGGATTTGACACAAAAACAAGTAGCAGAGCATTTGGGGATTAGTGTAGTAACGGTTTCCCGTAGAGTCAAGAAAGGTCTGGATTTGATGAAACACCTCATGGGTGTAGCAGAGGATTAACTGCAAACAAACTCAAACCGCAGTTATGCTGGGCTAGTAGTGCTAAAAATAACCCTTGAAATGCAAAAAATTAGGTTATAAAGGAACAGACTTCGCCTTTGATACTAATTTCAGGCATGTTGCTTTCCACAAGTAAATTTTCTAATGGCTTTTGAGAAAAACTCATGGGCAAAAATTCCAAAATTGCAGTTGCAGCCATTTTAACCTTGGCGATCGCTGGATGTGCTTCTGAAGATACACAACAAGCGATTAATCCTACACCAATTCCCCAAACGGCAGCAAAGTCGCAACCAGCAATTCAATCTTTTAAAAATCCAGTAGTGCCTGCCAAACAGGTTTCACAAGTTGCTTCTGCAACTCTCAACCTGATTCAACCGACTAATGCCACAGAGCGAGTAGTCGTGGTATCAAAAGGGCGGACTGACCCGTTTGCTCAAATTGCCGGACAGACGCTTTCCGCAATGCCCTACAATACAGCTGCAAGACCTGTGCCTGTGTTGCCTCGCCTACCTACTGCATCGATAGTAGGCCGAAAACTTCCAGTCAGCAGCACAGCTTTAAATCAACAAAAAAATAAAATCTCTTCGACACAAATAGCGAAAAGACCCAGTACTAGGTTGACTTCGGTTTTACCTAAAGTTTTGCCTCAAGTTATTTCTAATCCTACTTTAGTATCTGTGTTACCACCACCAGCACAACCTGAGTTAGCAAAGGCAGTTCTTGTAACTGGTGTAGTTCTAATTGGTAGAGAACCCCAGGCAATTATCAAAGTGCCGAATGAGCCGACAAGTCGTTATGTGCAGGCAGGACAGCGATTAGCGAACGGTGTGCTGATTAAACGTATTGAAATGAATGAAGGCTATAATCCTGTCGTAATTCTGGAACAATATGGTATTGAGGTTGCCAAAATGGTAGGGGAAAGCCCTGCCAAGTCAACGTCATCAGCTGCATCTGCTACTAATAATTCTGTTTCGATGGCAATGCCGCTTTAAAATCTTGTTACTGCTGGAGCTTTATTTAAGATGGAGAACAAGGAAAAAATTGAATTTACTGGTTTGCCTTTAGCAGTTTATAGAGAGATAGCAGTTCATTTGCGTCAAGTAGAAGGGGTAGAAGTGGATTTGATTTCTCAGTCATCCCAAGAGTTTGATTACAATCAAAGTCAAATTGGTGGCTTGTGGATTTCTTGGACAGCCAACTCTGGTTTAGAAAGTCGGCAACGCGTCAACGAAATTTTGACTTACTATCAAAATCGCTATCTTGTCTTCTGACAATTTGAGTTAATATTAATTTCCCGAAAGAATCGAGGGGAGAAACTCACAAAATGGCGTTGCATTGATCAGATGCGAAACGGCGACGCATTGAATTGGCTTTACGCGCCCAGGTAAAGTGCTAGAAGTTAGGTAAGTAGAAGTGTTCTGAAACCTTGACTTGCTACACTCAAGTCAGTTTTGCCAGTGTGTAAATCAAAGCATCATAATTAGGTGATGCAATTATAAATTGCTGAGGTAAACTTGCAAGCAAGGTAATGCAAAATATTACTCAGCGGCTCTTCGGTCTGGGCATAACTTATAATGGAACACTGGCAATTTCTGATACAAAAACAGGGCGATCGCTCCTGGCATACCCTGGAATCGCCAAATGTAGAAATTTTGGAAGGTGAATATAGAGTTTTGGCTCGTTCTAACCTTCCTAATACAGATGTGGAAGTGCGGGTTTCTCACTCTTCAACCCAAGAAGTTCCACCAAAGCGGCGAATTTTTAGGCGATCGCGTCGCACTAACTCTGAAGGCTTAATGGCGGTAATTCCCTTTACCTACTTCAATCCGGGAGTCTGGGAGTTGCGTTGCTCTGGCGATTTAATGTCGGATCTACTAGGTAAATCCTGGCAATACAGAGTTCTACTGCAAGTCTTACCTCAGAAAATAGAGGGGGAAAGAGGGAGAGAAGGAGAAAATGCAGAATCCAATTCTACGCATGACTGCATTACTCCATTATTTACCAACTTAACTAATAAACGAGAAGCTGCGCTACACAAGTCTACCTGGGAACCGTTAGTTCCTGATTACCCAGATACTATTTCTGATGCTAACTTGGTATCCACTGTAGCAGAAACCGCAATGACGTTAGATGACGCCATTGCAATTCCCGCAGAACTGGGAATTATTATAGACAGGAGTCCTACTAACACTACTCTATTAGATGAAACTAAAGAAATTGATCAGCCTGTCAGCCCTGTCTGGCTTAAAGGTGAGACGGCAGAACAGATTTTACAAAACTTGATAGAATTAGCTCTACCTGCTTCTGAACCCTTGCTGGAAGATGAAACGGTGACAGATTCTATAACAACGCAACCACCGCCACCATTATCACTAACTTTAGATCAGGAAACTTATGTTGCTCGTTGGGGGCAAGCTCTCACAATCAATGGGCACGTTGAATTAAAGGAAGAGACAGATTTAGATTTAGCTGAAACATTATCCCTAAAAAGCCTCTGTACGCTTGAACTAGGAATTGAACTGCGATCGCCTTTAAAGTCGGAAATCCTGGCTCAGGTACGGCAATCATTACCCAATCAAGTACTGCCCTTTACAATCAACACCTCAATTGATGTTCCTGTTGACTGTGAATCTAAACTAATTTTGGCAGATATCTGTTTATATGGTGAAATTACTGATCTTGATGAAGTCATACGTTTAGCCAGCCAATCCTTCACAATTACAGCAGATGTAACAGAATTACTGGCAATGACAGTAGTAGCAAAGCCTAGCACACCAGAAGTGTCAGAATCTAGCGCATTATCAGTACCACTTGCTGCCTTCACAGAGCCAGAGGCATCTGTCAGCCTCGATTTGGAACTTTTCAATCTGGTCAAAGCCCCAAAAACAGGCCAGTCTCAGATATTTAATCCATCCCCAAAGAAACCCCTGCCACCGCGAATTAACCCGCGAGTTTTGCGAGAAGCCGCCCTACGAGCATCTATACTCAAGAATTCCGCAACTGAGCATTCGCCTCAATTGCCAAAGTTGCCTCCTAGCCAAACTGCTGCAATAACTTCGGCGCTCACTGTCACTGCTCTTGTTGCAGAAATCCCTACACAGGAGGAACCTGTGGAGAACCATACTACAATGGCTGCCATCAATTTAGAGCAGTTGGTTATCAAGCATCGTCGATCTCCAATGCTCAACCCAACTTTTCCATACTTGAGACGGCTAAAAGCTTTGCCAGATAGTAGAGAAGAAGTAAAAAACAATGTACCAAATGCACTGGAATTTCAAGCTGCTGAGGAATTGCCGCAGTTAGACACAACTGTAGTAGAGGATAAAAATACACCTGAATTGGTGACAGACGATATCCAATTCCAGCATGAATCTGTTGCACCAGAAGTATTAGCCCTGTCGAGTGCAGAATTCCTCGATGAATCTATAGCCGAAGTAACCTTTTCTAGTGCAGAATCCATCACAGCGGCTAGCTCTCACTCGTCACCCCTGATCAAGAAGTGGATGCAAACTCAAGGATATTCGCCTGAATCTATCAATTTGCAGTACCAAGACGATACCTATGTTCCAGCCCAAGAGACGTCGGTTTTGCTTAGTGCTGAAACTATAACTGTTGATGTCAACTTGTCATTAAATTTAGATACTGAAACGGAAACAAAGGCAGACACGAACTTGGTGGAAGTAGAGGAGATGGAGACACAGGGACACCCAGAAACAGAAAATGTATCAGGAAACTCCTCATTTTTACAGCATCCATTACCACAACTACCCCCTTCTTCTCTTATTAAGACAGTGTCAGCTTGGTTGGCGCAAGAAATTGTTATAGATGATACACATAATGAATTACCAGCCGATGTGACAAGTAACTACCTCTCTGAACAAGAGGCACAAACACTGTTAAATTCATCCCACTCTTTGCCTATGACTGCGGCAATAATTGACCCTTTGCCAATTCCACAGTTGTATGTGCCAGGCGGCGAACTGATTGCTGGCAAGTCTATAACAGTGCGCGTAGAAATGCCTGATGTACACCCGCAAGTTGTTATTAAGTTATGGGTTGAGGATTGCCAAACTCGCGGGTTGCTAGATGGCCCCCATTTGCTGACAAATTTGCTGCCTAACTCCTGGGGAGGTTTGGAAGTGATGACTCAATTAAATATTCCCTTTGGCTGTTTAGAAATTCGCTTAGAGGCGATCGCTCTAGATATGGTAACTCAACAGGAGAGTCACAAAGTCACAATAGTGCGGACTGTGATTCCTCCCGACTTGCCGATTTTACAGCTAGATGAACTACTGGGTATGTGAAGATGCTTCAAAAATAGTCTGTGTTAAAAATATGAAAGAATTTCAAAATTCAGGCTGAATTTGCAGTAAGCTCATTTTGAATTGTAGTGTGATTAAACAGGAATCTTTACTATGGCAGCTCCATTTTTGCCTTCTATCTTGGTTTACACAATTGGTTGGATTTTGCCCGGTGTGGTCTTCGCATTTCTATTTTTATATATGGAAAGCGATGATATCAGTGATGCCAGCTGATGTAGTCATTAGTCAAGTTGTTGGGTAAGCGATTGTGCTCAAGTCCGTGGTAGATTTTTCTAAACTATTGACTAAAAATTAATACCGCCTATCTCATGGAGACAGGCGGTTTTTTTTACGCTGATTTTTCAACAATTACTAGAAAATTCAGACTCTATAGTATTCGGTTCAGACTATTGTTATATCGAAGAACCGAGTCCGGCGTAGGCACCATAAAAGAAAATGCCTAAAACAGTAATTACACCTAAACCTGCGACCGTAGCGACGACCCACAGGGGAATTCTCCCACTTCCAGACACAGCTTTTCTCCTCCCTTAACAACAAATCAACACACGATCAATAAACAAAGATTAACAACAGTACTTCTAATTAGTTGAAGAAGTAACTGGAAAATAGTATACCCAGAACAAAAACTAGTAGAAGTCCTAGGTACAATGAAGTCCGGTTTAGTTCAACCGGTTGATTATTAGGATTGGGCGATCTTTCCATAAATTTCTCCTAGCGTTGAATAAACTGCATTGCGGCGATCGCGCCTAGAAAGAACACAGTTGGTACACCCAAGGTGTGAACTGCAAGCCATCTAACCGTAAAAATTGGATAGGTAACTGGTTGATTATTGATGTTATTGCCGCTAGTCATGATCTCAAACTACTTTCCGATAAATTGTTCAACTTGCTTTTTAGCTTCAAAACGGTTTTTCACAATCGGCACTTCTTGGCGCGCTGGTGTGAAATACTCATCGGGGCGGGGTGTGCCAAACGCATCATAAGCCAGCCCTGTGCTGACAAATAACCAACCTGCAATAAATAATGCTGGGATGGTGATGCTGTGAATCACCCAGTAACGAACGCTGGTAATGATGTCCGAAAACGGACGTTCTCCAGTAGTACCTGACATTTAGATCCCTACCTTCACAAAGAATGTTATTGAGTTTATTATCCTACAAAGTTTAGAAAGAGTTACAAGTTGCAACGTCCTTCTCAGAAATTAGACATTGGGGAGACAGTGCGTTGCAGAGGTTCCCTGCGTTGTAGCAACTGGCGTCATTGAGCGTTGGGTATTAGTTATTCTCCTCGACTCCTTTGCTTCTTTGATTACTAAGTTGCTTCTGGTGGGGAAGTTGTTTCAGGGTTTGGGATATATTTCAGCAAAGCACCGCGATCGCCGATTATAAATCCCTGATCTGGCTTCAAGAAAACAATCTTGTACAAATTAGCAGCTACTTCTTCGACCTCACGGTCTTTTTCCCAGGTTTTGCCACCATCGGTACTGCGTAGCAAATTACCGCTACCGCCACCTATCCAAACTTCGTTGGGTGTGCGATATGCCAAATCCAGTAAACCCCAACTGGTGGACGGTTCTGGATATTGCGCCTTTTGCCATTCGTCAGGTTTAGTTGGATCGCTGAACTGAATTTGACCTCCCCTTGCTAGCATCCATAACTGACCACCGTCAGCGAAACCCATATTTTCTACTCGTCGCGAACTATTGCGGTTATGAGGAACCCAAGCATTTTGTCCTGGTTCCCAAGTTGAGTAGAAGTTACCTTTAGCAGAAACGGCAACATATTTGCCATCAGCAGAACGTTCGATGTTACGCACTACACCAACAGCTGATTCCACCTTAGCTTTCCAGTTTTTGCCGCCATCCGTAGTTTGATATATTGCTCCAACATCAGTAGCCATTTCAGCTGTATTCTCGGCTAGTGCTTTAATTGCGATCGGGCTACCGGGTAGCTTTTCGCTCAAGGGAATGCGTGACCAAGAACTACCTTCATCAGTAGTATGCAGTAGCAGCCCTGGCTCTCCAGCAATCCAGCCTTCTTTACCCACGAAACTTATTGAGTCAAAGCGATACTTTTGCTCGTCCAGTTCGAGTGTTAGAGGTTTCCAAGTATAACCACCGTCATTTGTTTCCAAAAGTGTAGCGTTGCTACCTACTAAGTAGCCATGCTGAGGATTTTCAGTAAAAGAAATATCCAGTAGATTTGAGTCTGTCGGCACAGAAATAATTTTCCAGGGGTTGTAGCTAACGGAGGGAACTTTGCTACAGCCTATACACATGAGGACTACGATTAACAAGGCAAATATTCGTTGCCAACTTCTCACAAATGAATGCATCAGTATCTCTTAGTTGTTTCTAAATTTGTGTAAGGGTTTTCTAAAAGGTTTACCTTAAGGCAGTGGCCACCCTCCGAGGTAGGTCAAAAAGGTAACATGTGTCATTGTAAGCCGTAGAGACTGATAAAGAACAAGAAGCCAAGAGCCAAAGCACCAAAAATCAAGATATTTTTTTGGGTTGGCGTTAGGTTGTTGACACCAAGACCGTAACCGAGATTTTCTTTGAAACCGGATGCTGTACCTGCTGGGCCGATGTTGGCAAAAGCGGTCTTTTTAGCACTACAAACTGGACAGCGCCAATTTATAGGTAGTTCTGCAAAGGGTGTCCCTGAAGCAATATCATGCTTGTCGTCGCCTTTTTCGGGTTCGTAAACATAACCGCAGGCGCGACACTCATAGCGGTCTAGCACTGGAGTCTCAACAGCTGGTTCACTCATGGCTAAGGCCTCACAGAGAAAAAATCTTAAATATACGTTAAAAATTATGACATAATTGTTAGACTTTTCTATCATCAGCCAAAACGAATCAAATACCTGAAGTGCATCTGTTTCTTAGGTTTCAGAAAAGTCAAAAAGATATAATGTAAAAGAAAGTAACAGCCTTATTTACACTATAAGCGGTAGATATTCATTGTGTTTGTCCTCAGCGGTTACGAGTACCTTCTAGGCTTCTTCATAATCTGTAGCCTAGTGCCTGCCCTAGCGCTCTCAGCGTCCAAGCTCCTACGACCCAGTGGTTCCAGCCCGGAACGACGCACTACTTATGAATCTGGCATGGAACCCATTGGGGGAGCCTGGATTCAGTTTAATATCCGCTACTACATGTTTGCCTTGGTGTTCGTCGTCTTTGATGTGGAGACGGTGTTTTTGTATCCTTGGGCGGTAGCTTTCCATCGTTTGGGGCTATTGGCATTTATTGAAGCGCTAGTCTTTATTGCAATTCTTGTAGTCGCTTTAGTTTACGCATGGCGTAAAGGAGCTTTGGAATGGTCTTGAATTCTAACTTAACAACTCAGGACAAAGAGCGAATCATCAACCCTATTGAGCGCCCCACAGTCACTCAAGACCTTTCAGAAAATGTCATTCTGACCACGGTTGATGATCTTTACAACTGGGCGCGGCTTTCTAGTCTGTGGCCATTGCTATTTGGCACTGCTTGCTGCTTTATTGAGTTCGCAGCTTTAATTGGCTCACGATTTGACTTTGACCGTTTTGGGCTAATTCCCCGTTCTAGTCCTCGCCAAGCCGATTTAATTATTACGGCAGGCACAATCACCATGAAGATGGCTCCTCAACTGGTGCGTCTTTATGAGCAAATGCCAGAGCCGAAGTATGTAATTGCGATGGGAGCTTGTACGATTACTGGCGGGATGTTTAGCGTTGATTCTCCTACGGCAGTGCGTGGAGTTGATAAACTGATTCCTGTGGATGTGTATTTGCCCGGTTGTCCTCCTCGTCCCGAAGCAATTATCGACGCGATTATTAAGCTGCGGAAGAAGATCACCAATGATTCGATGCAAGAGCGGGGTAAAATCAAGCAAACTCACCGCTACTACAGCACGACCCATAACTTGAAGCCAGTTGAGCAAATTTTAACTGGTAAGTATATGCAGTCAGAAACTCGCTTTACACCACCGAAGGAATTGACGGAAGCGATTGGTATGCCAATACCACCTGCGCTGTTAACAGCAAAGGCCGAAAAGGAGGAACAAACCCGTGGCTGAAGAAGAATCTAAACCAGTACCAGCAGCCAAAGAAGAGTTCTTGGTAAAAGCGGGTAAAGTTTCTCAGTGGTTAACAGAAAATGGTTTTGACCATGAGTTTTTAGAACCAGACAAGAACGGGGTAGAGATAATTAAGGTGGAGCCAGATTTTTTGCTCCCCACCGCTACAGCCCTATATGCTTATGGGTTTAATTATCTCCAGTTTCAAGGTGGTGTTGACCTCGGCCCAGGACAGGAATTGGTCAGTGTATATCACTTGATTAAAGTCGGTGATAATAGCGATCGCCCTGAAGAAGTTCGGGTTAAGGTGTTCTTACCACGAGAAAACCCCACTGTGCCATCAGTGTACTGGATTTGGAAGACCGCAGATTGGCAAGAGCGCGAGTCTTACGATATGTTTGGCATTATCTACGAAGGACACCCAAATCTCAAGCGGATTTTGATGCCGGAAGATTGGGTAGGTTGGCCTTTGCGAAAGGATTACATCTCGCCTGATTTTTACGAGTTGCAAGATGCTTATTAATTAGTGCTGAGTTCTGAGTTTCAGTAGTGATTAACCCCTTTCCGGTGGCGGAGAGGGGTTATGTTTTTACAAGGGCATGAGTTGCAAATGCTCAACTGTACTTATTTAGTAATAAATGTATTTTGGCACTTAGCTAATTTTTAGCTAATGAAGTTTAAGTTTTTGATAGTTATCTGCAATTTGCTTAAGCAGCTTTCGGATGCTGTCTAGACTTCTGCTTCCTTGAATGCGATTGCCGTCATCGGAAATCCAGCTTATGTTGTCAGCGGTGTGTCCAGATGTAGTGCTTGCAGGATCATCGAGCTTCAGCGGGTTAAGATGACCAACTTGGAAGCTTGATTTGCCGTGCGTTCGGGTTGTTAGCTCCGCCTCGAATTTCTCAAAGGACATAGGAATGAGTGTGATTGGGCATTGAAACACTATCTGTGTATTAAAGAGAACTTTCTCCCTTTCAAGTGCTTGTCTTGATGTAGCTGGAAAACCATCAAAAGTGCAAAGCTGTTCAATTAAAACGTACTCAATCTCCATGCAAGTTCGGCGGTCAGCAAATTGAACTGAATGCGGATGCGTTTCCCATCGCTTTTCTCTGTTGGTTTTGAAATTACCAGTTAAAGCACGATCAGTCAGATAAGTTTTAACTGTGATCTTATCCCTCAGAACCAATTTGAAAAATTTTGCATCCGGGCTAGTCTCGCCTTGAGTCAGAAATTTTCGCAGCTTTAACGTGCGTAGAATTGTTTGAGTGTATGTCCAAGCTACATTACCAAGTCGATGTATCCTTGTAGTCTTATCAGATATAGCAGGCTTAGCGAGATAGTCGATAGGTGCTTCGTAGGGAAGTAGTGGGTATCTGAAAAATAGTTCTAAGCTTTCTCTATGTTCTGGCGTTTGTAACCACTGATCTAGTTTTGAAATAAGGTCTATGGCAATTTCAAGACATTCATCAAAGGAGCAATACCGTTGATCGCCATTTAGTTGCTCAAACCAACGTGTTCGGAATTTAGTCGAATCTATTTTTGGAACTTTGACAAGTTCAATGAGGAATACATGTCGTAAAATTGCCCCACTGGCTAAACGGAGATAGTTTTCACTGCAAAGTTGTGCAGTGATAGGCATGATCAGCTGTGATATTCTTGAATCACTACTGAGTAATGGCAATGCAACTTGATACAGATTAGTCATATTGAAGCGCTCTGCATTACAAGCCTGCTCAATAGATACCTGAAGCGGATGCATATTTATTCGCTCAAGCGTTCCTCGAAGTCGGCAATGAAATTGAGCAATCCGATGTCAATCGCACTGCACCACTGACGCAATTCAACAATATCCAATCTTCTTTCACCACGTTCACACTTACTAATGACCGATTGAGTTGTGCCAAGGCGATCAGCAATTTGTTCTTGTGTTAAACCAGCTTTTTTTCTGGTTTCTATGAGAACTGCCAGAAAAACTGCGTAATCCTTGGAAAACAGAGATTTTGGCATGTTTTGAAATACATTGCCTCAGATCTTAAAGTCTGATTTAGAATAGTCAAAAATCGACTTTTTTAACGGTCTTAGTAGCAGACTTATCTGCGTTAGCTTCGTAGCTAACAAATTTGGGTTGCTAAATAGCCTGAAACTAGTAGTTCACCAACCCAATTTTGCCGTGTAGGCAAAGCAGGGGGAGAGGTGCAGCAGGGGGAGCAGGGGGAGAAATAATTCTTTTTCAATAATGCTTTTTCTCCCCCAGCCTCTCCAGCTTCCTCAGCCTATCACCATGCAAAGTTTCCTTGGCAGACTACTAGGGCTGTTTTATTTTAATTTGCTCAATAGTTCTCTATTGTCTCTTAGACAGACCAGTAACTTCAAAGCCAGCAGTAAGAAATTCTTGCTAAGTAGTTCCAGAGAACAAGCTAAGCCAGTAACTTCAAGTGGTTATGATTCAAAAGTCAAAATTTTCTATTAAGACTTGTTTAATAACAGAATCTGTTTTAGTATTTCATTTAATCAAAATATGAAAATCAAAAACTCTATCACAGAAGATGAAAAATAGGCTTCAGAATCATGAGCAGTTGTCATTGCTACCATCAGAAGCCAGTGAGGGCTTGGATTACAAAGAAGCTTACCGCCAAATCCGCAACTATCTTGCTGGTCAATACGTAGGAGCAACTCGTGACGAAGCACTGCTAGTAGAGGTGATTAAGTGTCTCTTTTGCAAGTTGTATCTTATAAAGCAGCAATTACAGTTTGATAACAACGATGCCTTTTTAGTTGCCAAGCAGTATAGAAAAGCATTCTCAGAGCTACGTGATTTACTGCCCAACTTGTTTGGTACACAGGCTATTTTTAGCCACGGAGAAGAATTATTGCTTGACCCAGCAAGCATCACGTATATTGATCATAAACTTGATAAAATCAACCTTGATAACTGGAGCCGTGACCCTTTTGGGGACGCCTACGAAATTTTTATAGGTTCTACTATTAGAGGACAAGAAGGACAGTTTTTTACACCTCAAAATGCCGTTGAACTTTTAGTTTCGCTTGTAAACCCCAAGTCAGGAGAAAGATTCATTGACCCAGCTTGTGGAGCAGGCGGGTTTCTCAATGCCATAGCACGTAGTCTAGTTAATGCTGGTGTTTCTCTAAACGATATCTCCAACAGTGTTTTTGGAGTAGATAAAGATAACTATCTAGTTAATCTCGCAGCAGCTCGCTTGTCGCTGGTTACACTCTCACCCGTTAATGTTTTCTGTGCAGACTCGCTTGCTTGGGTAGCAGAAGGAGAAAGAAATTTCCTATTGAAAGACAGTTTGGGCACGTTTGATGGTGTAGTGACCAATCCTCCTTTTGGCTCTCGTATTGTGTCGGTAATAAGCAATGTGCAGAAAGTTTTTGAGCTCGGTTATAAGTGGAAAACAGATAAGAAAACATGTAAATTTGTCAGATCTGATATACTTCAAAACTCCGTTCCACCACAGGTACTTTTTGTTGAACGCTGCCTCTCTTTAGTGAAATCTAATGGGCGCATAGGCATGGTCGTTCCAGAAAGCCTTATATCTAGTAAAAATTATCGGTATGTTATTAATTATATTAGAGAATATGCATACATCAAAGCAGTACTGGGTATGCCAGAATCTCTTTTTAAAATTTCAGGGAAGGGAGGAACTCACACTAAAACCTGCTTAGTTCTTTTTCAAAAGAAGTCCGAAAGAGAATTAGATGGTGGCAAAATCAGAATCTTCATGGCAGAAGCTAAATGGTGTGGTCACGATAGCAGGGGAAGACAACTTGGATGTGATGAACTACCTGAAATTGGTAGGAAATACCATGAATTTTTAAGCAATATACCAAAAAAGTATAGTCATCTGGGCTATAGCATCTCCGATAATCAAATCGTAGATAATGTTTTAGCTCCTAGATATTACAATCCCGAAGTTAATGATTCGCTGCAACTGCTTAAAGATACTCATCACTTAATAAAATTTGGGGATTTAGTTTCATCAGGAGTGATAACAATTAGTACAGGAGATGAAGTAGGTAAGCTCGCTTATGGAAATGGAGATATACCTTTTATTCGCACCTCTGACATATCTAATTGGGAAATAAAAGTAGATCCAAAACATTGTATCAGTGAAGAAATTTATGCTACTTATGCCAAAAAACAAGATGTTCAAGAAGGAGACATTTTGATGGTGCGAGATGGGACTTATCTGATTGGTACTTGTGCATTTGTTACAAAATATGATACTCGCATTATTTACCAAAGTCACCTATACAAGCTTCGTGTAACTGATACTTCTAAACTTTCCCCTTATCTACTGCTCGCGGCATTAAGTTCTGTTCCTGTTCAACAGCAGATTAAATCCAAGAGATTTACTCAAGACATTATTGATTCTTTAGGAGATCGGATTAATGAACTTATATTACCTATTCCAAAAGACAAATTGTTGCAGGGAAAAGTAACAAAAATGGTACAGCAGGCTATTCATGAAAGAATTGAAGCACGAGAGCTAACAAGGAGAGCCTGCTTAGAGCTATTGGGTAGTAGTGTTGCCAAGTTTGATTTCAATGGTAATTAGTGCGTAGGCGTAGCCTGTCGCAGCGAAAAGTCGAGCCAGTGCGAACAATCGCGTTTGCGTCGGAAGCGCAAAGTTAGAGCGGTGGTTTCCGCCGTTCTGTTAGCGACGCAGGAGCGTCACTTTTCAAGCTAGACATCGCTTTACTCAAACGACAGAAGAATTATTTGAGTATGGTGAGATAGACCCAGCATTGAATTTGCAACCTCTTACTGAAGCTCAAACGGTTGAGCAGAGCCAATCCGCTCTCGAAGCGTACCGTCGCACAGGTTCAGAAGTAGCGCATGACCGTGTACGTGAATGGGCAGATACTTTATAGACGACCAATGTTGTAACAAAGACCACTGCTGTCACTAGTTAGACGGCTCCCGTAAGTTGTGCAACCGCTCCCATAAGTTGTGCAACCGCTCCCATAAGTTGTGCAACCGCTCCCATAAGTTGTGCAACCGCTCCCATAAGTTGTGTAACCGCTCCCGTAAGTTGTGTAACCGCTCCCGTAAGTTGTGTAACCGCTCCCGTAAGTTGTGTAACCGCTACTGTAGCAAGAATAGGCAGAGGAGACATAAGCACAGGATACGGAAAATTAAATTTTATAACTGAAAATTTTATTTTATTTATCTGTTAAGTAACTTTCGCTATTTCAAAGGTATAATTCATCTTTTATTAGAATTCATCAAATGTATAATATGCTATTCACTTTTATTTATTAAAAGCCTTTATTACTCATTTTTTCGTTACAATTCTCGGAGGTACAGCTTGCGTTTTGAAAATATAAGTTACTAGCTACTTAGTAATAATTTATTGACATAACTGGTAAGGTTGCACTTGCCTAAACTTTTGCTGCAAAAATCATGAGCCATTATATGGATAGTTAGCACGTTTACGGCACTATCCAATGTCTAAAGACTTATTAAACTCCTTTCAAGAAGCATACAGCAATCTCGAACTGTTTCCGTTGATGGAACAGAACGAAATGGAAAGATTTCGAGTCGAATATGGTGATGATTTGATTGCAGACCTGAACCAATTAGTGGAAGATAGCCCTAATGGAGATGGCAAAATTGTCTTTACAGGACATCGGGGATGTGGTAAGTCTACTTTATTAGCTGAATTTAGCCGACAAATTCAAAATAAATATTTTGTAGTTTTATTTTCTATTGCTGACAAAATTGAAATGTCGGCTGTTAATCATATTAATATATTGTTTGCGATCGCAGTTAATTTAATGACCGAAGCGGAAGCCCGTAGAGTTGAAATTCCTCAATCAACTAAGGAAGCTCTTTATAAGTGGTTTGCTACCAGAACTCGCACTGAAGAATTAAATTTGCAGATAGAAGCTGCAATTGGGTTTGATTTACTAAAGTTGATTAGCTCTAAATTAAAAGCTGATGCTATTGTTAGGGATGAAATTAAGCAAGAGTTTGAACGTAAAATATCAGATTTGGTTGCCAGAATTAATGAAATAGCTGCTCTTATTCAAGCGGCTACAAAACAAGATGTATTAGTAATTATTGATGATTTAGATAAACTTGATTTAGGAAGAGTCAATGAAATTTATAGAGACAACATCAAAGCTCTTTGTCAACCTAATTTTCGGATTATCTATACTATACCAATTGCTGTACTGCGCGAAACGTTTATTAGTACAATAATTGCTACTGAGACTAACGACCAAGTTGTGGCAATGCCTGTATTAAAAATATTTGAGAAAGGTAAAAATCGACTGCCTAATGCTCAGCCACGCCCTGAAGCAACAAAGATTCTCGGTGCAGTTTTACGAAAACGGATTTCTAGTGAATTAATAGCAGCAGAAACATCTGAAAAAATTGTGATATACAGTGGTGGTGTTTTACGAGAGCTAATTCGGATTTCTAAAGAATGTTGCCGTATTTGTTTGCGAATGATTCGGCGAAATCCAACAGCGCAAGTTATTATTGATGATAAAATTCTATTCCAAGCAATCAATAAGATACGCAATGATTTTTCTATACGTTTAGGAAAAGTTGACATAGATATTTTGCAAAGTATTTATAAGCAATTTATGCCCGATGACCCTAAACAAACAGAGTTTTTGGATTTGCTACATGGACTATATGTTTTGGAATATCGCACTGATGAAACTTGGTATGATGTTCACCCAATTATTATAGAAAGCTTGAAAGTCCAGGGAGTTATTCATGTTGAATGAGGATTTTATAGATGATGAAGATGGAGACAATCAAGATGCTTATGATGATTTAATCGTTTCTATTGAAGCTCAAAAACAAGGATTGAATTTACTGATTGCAGTTTGCGATGATGCTAACTTTCGTGATGAGATTATTGCTCAATATGAAGCCGAATTACAATCCACTTGCCGTTTATATCGAGTGACGTTAGCACGTCAGGAACCGAGCTTGAAAGCTGCTCTTAATCAACTTGTACAACAAGAAGAATATCTGCGTCAGCGTAATCCAGCGGTGATTACTGTAACGGGTGCTGAGCAACTTTATTTTCTCAGATTGGGGAATGAGCAATCGGAACAGGAAAAATTTTTTGGTTATTTACAATGGACACGGGAAGGATTACGTGAATTTCCTTTTGCGATCGTGCTTTGGGTAACTAACCAAATTTTAGTCAACTTAATTAAAAAAGCTCCTGATTTTTGGAGTTGGCGTAATGGTGTTTTTCGGTTTGTATCTAAAAAAACGAATGCTATTGCTTGTAAAGAATTAGAACCTATACGCTTTGTTTTTAGAGACACAGAATTAGCTAGCACAGATACTAATGAAAATAATCCTTTTTTCTTGCCCATTCAAGATTTACAAAGTTTAATTGAGAAGATAGAACAGGAAAAAGGAGTTAGAGATCCCAGCTTGGCTACCTTATATTCAAGGTTGGCTGATATTTACCGCAGCAGATTAGATAGAGGGGAATCTCAGAATTATCAAGAAGAACAGGAATTAGCGATAAAATATTGGCGTAAGGCGATTGAACTGCAAAATGAATCAGGTTTACAGATAGACTTAGCCACTAGTCTTAATAACCTAGCAGGACTATACCGTGCTACAGGACGCTACAGTGAAGCTGAACCCTTGTATCAACAAGCTTTAGAACTGAGGAAACGCCTGCTGGGAGACAATCATCCTGCTTTTGCTACTAGTCTCAATAACTTAGCGGGACTCTACAAATCTACTGGACAGTACAACAAAGCGGAACTTCTATATCAACAAGCTTTGGAATTAAGAAAACACTTATTGGCAGATAACCATCCCGATGTTGCCGCTAGTCTTAACAACCTGGCACTACTATACGATGAACAAGGACGTTATGACGAAGCAGAACCTCTGTATCTGCAATCATTAGAATTGGGAAAACGGCTGCTTGGTGAAAACCATCCCTCTTTCGCTCTCATACTAAATAATCTAGCGCTACTCTATTATCATCAAGGACGCTACAGTGAAGCTGAACCGTTATCACAACAAGCAATAGAACTAGATAAACATTTTTTAGGAGAAGATAATCCCGATGTGGCTACAGACCTTCATAATTTGGGATTAATATACCGTGCTCAAGGACGTTATGACCAAGCTGAACCATTATTTTTACAATCCTTGGAACTTAAAGAGCGTGTATTACAAAAGGCTCATCCTCTTTTGGCAGATACCATCTACGCTCTTGGTTATATGTACAGAGAACAGGGGCGTTATAATGAGGCAGAACCCTTGTGTTTAAAAGCGTTAGAATTTGATAAACATCTGTTAGGAGACAACCATCCTAATGTTGCTGAAAGTCTCAACAATCTTGCAGAAATCTATCGTGTAACAGAACGCTACAGTGAAGCAAAACCCCTTTATTTGCAAGCTTTAGATATTTGTCAGCGAGTTTGGGGCGCAAATCATCCTCGTACTGTTAATGTCCGTCAAAATTTAGAAAAACTCGACATAGCAATACAAGGTAATTAGTAATTAAAAATTAAATTAAATTATTTTTTCCTATAATTTGGCATTGGCTTAAGTGTCTTGTGAAACTCTTTATTTGATGCTAAATTATCACGCGATCGCCATCCTTGATAAACTTTGAATATAAAATTTTCGCTGTGGTCAAATCTAGGTGCAAACTGACAAAATATTCTATAGCATATTTCAAGCTTTCCCTAGCATATTTTTTGAAATAGTTGGTGACAAAACTGTCAATACCAACGCCTATGAATTTGTTTCTGTTGAGCTAAAAGACACTGCCTTTCGCATTGATGGAGTGTTCATTCCAAGAGATGAAACGACAAACCAACCGTTGTACTTTGTTGAAGTTCAGTTTCAACTAGACTTGACTTTTTATAGACGCTTGTTTGCTGAAATCTTTCTTTACCTGCGTCAAAACGAATCTGTTAATTTTTGGCGTGCTGTGGTTATCTATCCTCAAAGGAATTTAGATCCAGAAGACAAACTACCATATCGTTTGCTGCTAAACAGTCCGCAAGTACAGTGCATTTATTTAGATGAATTAGATACAGCAGAGAACTCACTTCAAGTGGCAATTGTTAAATTAATTATCGAAAGAGAAGAGACAGCTGTTGAGAGAGGTAGAGAATTGATTTTGCAGGCAAAGCAACAACTGGTAGATGAAACAACCAGGAAGCAAATTATAGAATTGATAGAAACCATCCTTTTATACAAATTCACCCGGCTAAGCCGAGAGGAGTTGGCTCAAATGTTAGGCATAGACGATGAATTCAAAAAGAGCAGAATGTATCAGTCAATCAAAGAAGACGGATTGGAGGAAGGTAGACAGCAAGGTAGACAGCAAGGTAGACAACAAGGTTTAGAAGAAGGTAAGCTCCAAGCTAAGTTAGAATCTATACCCCGGTTATTGGCACTGGGATTAAGTGTTGAACAAGTAGCAGTAGCTCTCGATTTGACCATAGAGCGAGTGCAGCAAGCAGTTGAAAATCAGTCTGGCTGATTCTCAACTGCTTATGTCTTGCGCTTTATCTTTTGGGAATACTGTGCAGTATATTGCTTAACCGAAGCGTCCACTGATATAGTCCTCAGCTTCTTTAGTTTGAGGAGAACTGAACATTTGGGCTGTAGGATTGAACTCGACTAATTTTCCGCGACGTTTGCTATGCTCATCAATTTCTGTATTAAAGAAAGCCGTAAAATCTGCAATTCTGGAAGCTTGTTGCATATTGTGAGTCACCATAATGATGGTGTATTGCTGCTTGAGTTCTAAGCAGAGTTCTTCTACTTGACGGCTAGAAATTGGGTCGAGAGCAGAACATGGTTCATCCATCAATAATACATCTGGCTTCATAGCGATCGCGCGGGCAATGCAAAGTCGTTGCTGTTGTCCACCAGATAATGCAGTACCCTTTTCTTTGAGTTTGTCCTTGACTTCATCCCAGATGGCGGCGCGTCTCAGGGAATCTTCTACCAATTCATCAACGTTACCTTTATAACCGTTAGCACGCGGCCCAAAGGAAATATTTTCGTATATTGACTTGGGGAAAGGATTCGGTCTTTGAAAAACCATTCCGACTTGGCGTCGTAATTTTACAGAATTGATCTTAGGGTCGTAAATATTGCGATCGCGGTAATTCAACCTACCCTCTACCTTAGCTCCAGGGATTAAATCATTCATGCGATTGAAGCAACGCAATAAAGTACTTTTACCACATCCTGAAGGCCCAATAAAAGCAATAATTTGTTTGTCAGGAATCTTCAAATAAACATCTATAAGTGCCAAAAATCCGCCATAGTATACTTTCACACCTTCAACATTAAATACGGCATTATCTTGGTCTATTGTGGCACTATCTCGTTGACTTCTACTGTTGCTATAAGTCATTTTGCGTATCTCCTAATAAACGAGAATGTATCCAATTATTTAGTCAGTTACCTAACGGATTGAAAAGCGTTGTCGGATATAAATTGCTACACCATTTAAAACTAAAATCAAGAGTAACAAAGCTATAATTGTGGCTGCTGCTGCATTAGCAAAACCTGGTTCAGGACGAGTGATGTAACTGTAAATTTGAATGGGTAATGCCATAAATCTCTGGAACAAACCAGGGTTAAACGTCAGAAAACCCACAGCACCTACAACAATTAGAGATGCTGCATCACCAATGGCACGGGATACAGAGATAATTACCCCTGTTAAAATACCAGGAACAGCATAGGGTATAACATGATTGCTGATAGTTCGCCATTTGGTGACGCCTAATCCGTAGGAAGCATTTCTTAAGGAATCTGGGACGGCACGAATTGCTTCTCTGGCCGTCACAATAATTACTGGTAAAGACAGTAAAGATAAAGTCAATGCTCCAGAAATTAAAGCGGGGCCAAACCCAAGCAAATAATTGAAAACTCCTAAACCTAGCAACCCGTAGACAATAGAAGGCACACCCGCCAAATTGCTGATATTAATCTCAATAATCGCTGTCCACCAAGCTTTAGGTGCATACTCTTCTAGATATAAAGCTGCTCCGACACCAATGGGTACAGTGACTAAAATAACAATAATTCCTAAAAGGATACTGCTGACAATAGCAGGACGGATGCCACCTTGGTCAGGAAAACGAGAAGGGGTTTCTGTTAAAAAGCCGGGTGTTAAAAATCTGGCTAGTCCATCTCGAAAAATATCAAAAAGTAGCAACGCTAGGACAAATAAACCAACTAGCAACCCCAACAAAAAAATTATTTCAAATACTTTTCCTAAACTTTCTCTTTGATCAACATTATCAGTAAATTCTGCCGCTAAATCCAAAGAATCATCTTGTTGATAACTTGTCGTCATGCCTATTACTCGTACTTTTCTTTAAAGCGATTAGCAATCCAGTAACTACCAATATTCAAAGCCAGGGTAATTAGAAATAAAAGAGCACCCACAGCATATAAAGTCTGGAAATTGAGACTACCACGCGGACTATCCCCACCAGAAATTTGCGCCATGTAAGCTGTCATTGTTTCTACTGATTCCGCAAAGTTAATAGTTAGTTTTGGCTGTTGACCTGCGGCGATAAGGACAGTCATAGTTTCACCCACAGCGCGAGAAATACCCAAAATAATCGAGGCTATAATTCCAGAAAGCGCTGCTGGGAGAACTACTTTAAAAATGCTTTCCAGCTTAGTGATACCTAAAGCGTAAGCTCCTTCTCGCAAAGAACGTGGAACTGCTCGAATAGCATCTAAGCTGATGGAACCCACAGTCGGAGTAATCATTACTCCCATCATTAACCCTGCACTTAAAGCGTTAAATATTTCCAGAGTGACAAAATTTCGTAACAATGGCGTGATAAACAGCAGCGCAAAGTAACCGTATACTACCGTGGGTATCCCTGCCAAAAGTTCCACTGCTGGACGTAAAATTGCTGCTACTTTGGGTTGAGCATACTCACTTAAATAAATTGCAGAACACAAACCCAAAGGAATAGCAACTACCATAGCAATAGCTGTAGTTAAAAAAGTGCCAGCTATCAAAGGCCAAACACCAAAATGTCTATCTGCAAATAGAGGTGTCCACTTAGTATCAAGAAAGAATTCAGCAAACGAAACTTCTTGGAAAAAACCGAATGCTTCCTGAAAGATAATTACAACAATACCAAAGGTAGTCAAAACCGAAACTAAAGCACAAGCAAATAAAATCACTGCAATAATCTTTTCTGAAATATCTTCAGATGCATTTTTATCTAATGACTGTCTAGATTGTAGATAAGGATTGTCTGAAAAATTTGTATTTTGCATAAACAATTAAGTTTTGGCTACATTGACACTATAAGGACTGGGACTTTATTTAAATAAAGTTGGTGATTGGCTCACCTGGTTTTGCTTTTTTAAATTTTGTACCCGTTTCACCAGTAGCCAATTTTTGTTTTACCTTGACATAAGCTTCATCAGGTAATGCTACATAACCCACGCTATCTACCCACTTCCAAGAATTTTCTAGATAAAAGTCTACAAATTCTTTGACTGCTGGCTTACTATCTAAAGATTTTTTACTGACATATATGAAGAGTGGACGAGACAAAGGTGTATAGATATTTTTAATTACATTATCTACCGGAACTGGTTTTTCACACTTGCCTTTGGGGCTTTCTACAGCAACTAGATTGAGTTTATCTTGGTTTTGAATGTAGTAAGATATCCCTACATAACCTAAAGCTGAGGCATCACCTGAAACCCCTTGTACCAGAAGGTTTTGATTGTGACTGGGACTGTAATCTGTACGACCATTCTTGGCTTTACCAGTAACAGCTTGAGTCATATAATCAAATGTTCCAGTATCAGAAGCCGGAGCATATAACTTCAGTGCTTGATTAGGGAATTTGGGATTCACTTGATTCCAAGTCAAAATTTTGCCATCTGATTTAGCGCCCCAAATCTTGCCCAATTCCTTAATAGTTAGACATTTTGCGAAGTTATTTTGACGGTTGGCAATCACGGCGATACCGTCTAAAGCTATAGGCAACTCGACAAATTCAATGTTCTTGCTTTTACATTTTTTGATTTCTTCATCTCTAATGGTACGAGAAGCACCAACAATATCAATATCGCCAGCACAAAACTTACTAATACCACCACCAGTACCACTTGAAGCAACGCTAACTTTAGCTTCAGGTTTAACCCTCCCATATTCTTCTGCGACTGCTAAAGAAACAGGAAAACCTACAGCCGCACCGTCAATACTCACCTGACTTTTCAATTCTTGTCCGCCGTTACAACCACTGATACTGCTGGCAATAAGCATTAAAGATGTGAGGAAAAAGCTATTCTTAAATCGACTATGAAAGCTCATAAATCATCAATTATGATAAAGTGATTGAGAATTTCTTATGCTTGGCTATACGCAAGTAGAGAATGCTGCATGACAAAAATAGATATCATGCTTTTTTAGCAGCTTGCACTTTGTCAAAAATTGCCCCATCTCCAAAAAACTTTTTTTGGATATTATCCCAGCCACCTAAGTCTTGAGATGTGAATAAAGTTTCTATTTTAGGGTATTTTGATACTACTTCTTGAGTAACTGTAGGGTTAACAGGACGATATTGTAATTTAGCAAATTCGCGTTGGGCTTCTGTTGAGTAAAGGAAATCAACGAATGCTTGTGCAACTTCTCTTGTACCGTGCTTATCAACGTTTTTATCAACTACTGTTACAGGGTTATCAATGGAAATATTAATTTTTGGTACGCTATATGGTAATTTTGGCCCATTCTTTTCTGCCAAAATTATTTCATTTTCGTAGTTAATTAAGACATCTCCTTGACCTTTTTGAAAAAATAAATCACTAGCCTCACGGGCATCTTTTATCAGCACAGAGGTGTTTTGATAAACTTTAGTGACATAATCTAATGCTGTCGCTTCGTCACCTCCTGTAAGAGTTACCGAACCCCAAAAAGCCAAGAATTCCCAGATAGCAATACCAGAAGTTTTCGGGTTAGCTGCAATCAATGTCACGCCGTCTTTTGCCAAATCTTCCCAAGTATTAATGCCTTTAGGATTACCTTCGCGAGTGACGATCGCAGCTACGGATCTGCTAACAATACCACTTCTCGGAGCTTTGATTTCCCAACCTGATTTAATCAAACCTGCTTGCTGAATTTTGTTGACATCTAAAGGAAGGGCCAAATGTACTATGTCTGCTTCTTGCGAGCCAGCAATTACAGCAGCCGTTTGAGCGCCAGAACCCCCATAACTCTGTTCAAACGTGACGTTTTGATTATGTTCTTGCTTCCACTTTTCGACAAATTTGGGAATTATCTGATCATGAGCTGCTTTGGTGACGGAGAAGGAGACAAGCTTAAGCTTGACGTCAGCCTTGTTCGCTGAAACACCTCCAGAGCAAGAGGCGATCGCTATACTTAAAACAGTGCCTATTAGCAATAGACTCACAAAGCCTTGCACACGGCGTTTCTTCAACCAAATTCTAATTATGCGTTGGTATAAAAGTTGCATTGTTTGTAGAAATTTGATGATATAAGCTTGCATTTCCCTAACTAAATAATTTTTTAAGGGTAAAAATTAGCACAGATGACAATAAAAGCTATCCCTTAACATTGAAAATGTATAGAGTTTTACTAAAATCAAGGAGAGCTTTATGTAATATTCTTTTACACTAAGCTCCTTGGGTTAGTAATATTTAATACTTAGATATCTCACCATTTCTCAGGTGGTGCTAGTCTCAACCAAAAAGTATTATTTTAGCTATCCGAAACACTTAGATAGATAATTTTTTATGCAGTATTATCTAAATAAACTTAACTCCAGTAATTTGATTGATTTACCGATGTTTGTGAAATAGAGTATTGCATATCTAGTTATGAGAAATCAAGCCTTTATCAGTTATGTTTAGGCTTTTTGATTTTTAACATCTGTAATTTTGAGTAATATAAAGTTTTATAAGCCTTGTAATATAAGCTTTTGGGCTTCTCTGCACCTATAAGCAAAAGTCAACAAAACTAAAAGAATAAATTTCTTAATAAAATACTTTTTGTTGTATTAAAGTGCGTAGACACATTCGTAGCGGCTTGTTGTGAACATTGCCCCTTTGTTCTTTGTCTATCTAAATGGAGAGCGATTATCACAAAACGCTCCCAAAGCCTGAGCAGCCACCGAAGTTCTGATGATCTGGAATACAGATCATTGTAGGGGCACAAACAATATATGTGCCCCTACGCGTGTAGTCTATTCAATTGAAAACGGCTGTAAATACTTAGGTTACATCTTGCCGTGCTGCATTACTTCTTGCAGATGGTGGCGAATCTCTTGTGCTTGCTCAATATCAGATTGGCGTAATTTTTGGAACAACTCTACACAAGGTTGGGAACCAACTTGCTGTGCATCTTGAATGTAAGTATCGTAAGCTTTAACTGCTTCAGCCTTGTTGTGCAACACGGTGATAAAATCGTACTCTAGGTTGCTAATGGGCTGTTGAGACTGTCCGTTACCTGTATTATTAGCCATTGGTAGATCCTCTTTTAAGATTTCCAATTAATTTTTACTCATCTTAAAAGGGTGATTCATCTCCCTAAAAGAGTATAGTTCAATACGCCAGAAGAATCTTGTAAAGGTGCGTTAAGTACTACTGTTAGATTAGCAATCGTCACCTGTTGATACATCAAGTCTGCTGAAGCAGTGCCAAATCAAAGCGTACAAGACGATTTTGGGTACAATTATCGCTTTTTCAAATGCAGAGAGACGCAGAGATTTTCTAAATTTAATTCGTGATGAAGTGCAATATTTTACTAACATTCATACACGAGGTTGATTCTCATCACGGTGACGTGAATAATGGAATTCTAGATCGTTTTGCAGTTCTCTACGGTCTTCATAGACAATCGGGCAAAACTTAGTATTAGCACTTATGCAATCCATATGTGGCGTCTTAGCACACACTACTAACAGCCCACCCAGAATCAACAATAAACCACAAATTGCTGCGGTCTGAACTGAAGAAATTTCCATCACTCCATGAACAACTACTTCCCGTAGTACAGAGACAATTGTGACTTCAACTGCTACACCAACAGAAATACTATGTTCTTGCAAGTAGACCATTAGTAATCGAAATAACTCAACTAAAATCAACACAAATAGTATTTTTGCGGTCACATGTTTATAATCTAGCGGCTGCGTTAGGGCGATAAGTATCCCCCACAACTGTATGAGCATGACGGCAAACAAACCCAAACACAGGACGATCACAATTAAGTCTTGGAAAGCCTCCATGTTGCGAACAATTGATTGCCGATCAAGCCAGCGATCGCAAAATAAAAATCGACTCTTGAGGCGCTTTTGCATGTAGATTTTATTCCAATCGGGACTAGTTCACACCACACCAGCGAGTCAACCCAATAATCTTATATTACGCAATGTTAAGCGATCGCGCCTCAGCGAGGTTGGTAATTTAAATTTTGTGCTTGTTGCAACAATTGTTCGGCATTTTTTGCCCACTGGGAATTACCTTGAGCGTTGTATAAATCTCTAGCAAATTGCAATACTTGGGCTGCATCCCCATATTGCTGTAACTGCATAAAAACTAACCCTGCACCGTGATAGGCATTGGGGTAGTTGGAGTTAGCTTCGGCTGATTTTCTAAAAGCTGCCAAAGCTTCTTGTAATTTGCCTTGGTTAAACCAAATTGAACCAAGATTGTAGTGAGCTTCTGAATATTTTGGATTAATTTTGACTGCCTGACGAAAGGCATCTTTTGCTTTGTCTAGTTTGCTTTGTTGAAGATAACACATGCCGATATGGTAGGCAGGCTCCGGGGCATTTTTGCTATATTCCATTGCCTTTTTAAAAGATGCGATCGCCCGATTGCAATCTCGTTGCTGCTCTCTTACCAACCCCAAGTTATAGTGAGCAAAACCCAATTTGGGATCAAGTTCTAATGCTCGCTGCAAGTAATCATTTGCTAACTGTAAATTATTCCCTTCTAACAATGCTCCACCTAAATTGGCAAAAGCTGGAGCAAATTTGGGATCAGCTTGCGTTGCCCGATAAAACGCATCAGCAGAGGGTTGTAATTGTCCCACTTGCCGCAGTGCTAGCCCTAAATTATAGTGGGCTGCTGCCAAATTTGGATCTAATTGAGTTGCTTGTTTAAAGGCAGCGATCGCATCTTGTACCTTTCCCGCCTGAATTGCCTGTAAGCCTTGCTTTAACCAGTCTGTGGCAGTTTGACCACCTGCTTGTGCAAGCAGAGGGAGAGCAGGGGAGGCAGGGGGAGCAGGGGAGGCAGAGGAAAAGAGGATGCTTTCTCCCAGCAAAATTAAACTCGCCACTGTTGCTATGCGATATTTAGAGAATGATGATCCCATTGATTTTTTGACTTGCAACACTTTTAATTAGTTTTACTTCACATAAAGTTTTGTTACAGATGAAGTCTCTTACAAAACTTTTTAATTTGGCATTAAATTTTGTGATACTTAACTTTTCTTAAGCTAAACCTTACAAGAGACTACAATTTTTTTAGCTTTTGATTAAAGGGAGGATAATAACAAATTAAAGAAGGGGTAATTTTGACTCCAGAGAACCATTTTTTATCCCTGAAATCAACAGAATCATGCGGTTAGAGTGACTTGCCGCAAGGGAGGTTTTATGAACGAAAAAGTAAAATCGGGTTCGCGGAATGTTGCAATTGTTGGGCCTTATTTAAGTGGAAAAACCACTTTACTAGAAAGCTTGTTATTTGTCACAGGGGCGATTACGCGCAAAGGCAATGTCAAGGATGGTAACACAGTCGGAGACAGTGCCGCCGAATCACGCGATCGCCAAATGAGTGTAGAAGTAAGTGCCGCTAGCACAGAGTATAACGACACTCGCTTTACCTTTATTGACTGTCCGGGAAGCGTGGAATTTGCCCAAGAAACATACAATGCTTTAATGGGAGTCGATGCAGCAATTGTAGTTTGTGAACCCATCCGCGAACGAGTCCTCACCTTAGCCCCTTTATTTAAATTCTTAGACGATTGGGAAATTCCCCACATCGTCTTTGTTAATAAAATGGATCGGGCAAATATTCACGTCTTAGAAACATTGCACGCTCTCAAAGCAGTATCCAGCCGTCCTTTAGTAGCGCACCAATATCCCATCATGAATGGGGAGCAGCTCACCGGCTTTATCGACATGGTGAGCGAACAGGCATATCAATATCATCCAGGCGCACCTGCTGACCCCATCCCCTTTCCCGAAAGTTTAAAAGAAGAAGAACATATAGCACGGGCAGAAATGCTTGAAGCCCTGGCAAATTTTGATGACCACTTACTAGAAGAACTTTTAGAAGACATTGAGCCACCCCAAGAGGAAATCCTCAAAGACTTGAAACTAGAATTAGGGGCAGATTTAGTAGTGCCCGTTTTCTTTGGTGTGGCAGAACAAGATTATGGTGTTAGACCTCTAATAGAAGCTTTGTTAAGAGAAGCTCCCGAACCAGAAACCACAGCAGAACGTCGCTTAAAAAACTTCACAAGCAAAACAACTTCTCCTTTAGCCCAGGTACTAAAAACTTACTATACTCCTCAAGGTGGCAAACTATCCCTGGTGCGTGTTTGGCAGGGAAAATTAACTGATGGTATTGTCCTCAATGGCATTCGCACTGGTGGAATTTATCGCCTCATGGGACAACAACAGCAATCAGTTAATGAAATTAGTGCTGGTGAAATTGTCGCATTGAGCCGTTTAGAGGGAATTAAGACAGGGGATACAATCTCTACAGATCAGCAGTTGGCTATAGAATTACCCAAAGCTGAAAAATTAGAACCCGTGTATGCTCTGGCTATTACACCTGAAAAGCGCAACGATGAAGTTAAACTGAGCAGTGCCATCACCAAGCTGTTGGAAGAAGACTGCTCACTTGCTTGGGAGCAACATGGCGATACTCACGAAGTGATCCTTTGGGGACAAGGCGAAATTCATCTGCAAGTCGCCTTAGATAGACTACGCCGCAAATATAACCTACCGATGACAACCCACTTGCCGCAAGTGCCTTACAAAGAAACTATCCGTAAAACGGTGGCTGCGGTTCATGGGCGCTACAAGCACCAAAGCGGTGGTCACGGACAGTTTGGTGATGTTTTTCTCGACATTAAGCCCTTACCCCGTGGTACAGGATTTAACTTCAATGAAACCATTGTGGGCGGTGTAGTTCCTAGACAGTATATTCCTGGGGTGGAAATGGGCGTGCGAGAGTTTCTGTCACATGGGCCTTTGGGTTTCCCAATAGTAGATGTAGCGGTAACTCTAACCAATGGTTCATATCACAGCGTCGATAGTTCTGAGCAAGCGTTTAAGCAAGCAGCTCGTCTAGCGATGCAAACGGGGATACCCCAAGCCCAACCTACCCTTCTAGAACCGATTTTGCGAATTGAGGTGACAACCCCTAGTGAATTTACCTCCAAAGTGTTGCAACTACTGAGCGGTAGACGCGGACAGATTTTGGGTTATGAGGGTAAAAACGATTGGCAAGGCTGGGATAATGTATCTGCATACTTGCCGCAAGCAGAGATGCAAAACTTTATTGTAGAGTTGCGATCGCTTACTCTTGGTGTTGGTTCTTTCCATTGGGAATACGATCATCTCCAGGAAGTACCGGAAAAACTTGCTGAACGTGTCCTTCACAATAACGGTAATGGCAACGGCAACGGCAATAAATAATTCTGGTATCTAGAGTATACCTTTTGCATAAGTCAAGATTTTTTAAATTTAAACACAGATAAATACAGATAAATATCCGTGTTTATCTGTGGTTATTTTTAATTTCATTCGGATTTTGCAAGAAGTCTAATCAACTGAATTTTTTCGTTAAAGACACCGCGATTTAGTATCGTTAATAGACCTTAATACCATTTAACTTTAAAAATGATACAAATACGTTGGTAGGGGCACGGTAATGCCCATACGTGTCAACTTAAGCTCAAACACTCAATTTCCCGTAGTTTCAGATCCCCCAACCCCCTTCAAAAGGGGGCATTCGATTCTAATTCCCCCCTTGGAAAGGGGGGTTAGGGGGGATCTCAAATCTAGGTGGTACATCGAAAAACTTTGAAATGCTTATCAGACTAAGCTTTCACGTTAAGTTAACACGTATGGGTAATGCCGTGCCCCTATGAGAAATCTATACGTATCAAGATTTTCGTGAATTGGTTAATTCAAAAGTATTATGCTAAGACTAGGGGATTATCAAAAGAGTAGATTGTTATTTATCCGAAGTATTAAGTTTATCTGTAAGAGTAGCGATCGCCTGTTGTTGCTGCTTGACAATCTTAGCTAACGATATCAACATTTCTCGCTGATCTTTGACTGTTTTTGTCAACACTGCGATCACATCTAGCAGGCGTACTGCTTGGTGATCAGACGATGCAAGTAGCGAGGGCACTTCTTCGGCAATGAATCCGGCGTGAGGAGTGCGATCATCCCCCTCAATCGTATAGTTAAACTTAACTGGATTGAGCGCTTTCAACATCTCTGTCGCTTCTTGACTAGATAGATTGGCAATATTTTCCTTTAAAGTTCGAGATGAAATCTGGACAAAATCATTGCTGGTGAACGTTCCACCCGTTACTTTTTTGACAAAAATATTTCCGTCAACGTAAGCGTTACCTTTCACATATAGCTTAGTTTGATTGACTGCTGCCTGGGGAATACTACTATCAAAAACAGGAGCAAATAAAGGATTTAATCCTCCCGTACCAATTCCAATTTGCCCATCGTTTCTCACATAAAACAAACTATCACGGTTTGATTTGGTAATATTCAACGCAATCTTATTAGCATCTGATGTACTTCTAACTTCTAATTTTGCTATAGGAGGAGTAGTATCAAATACACCAATTCCCACATCTCCCTCAACCAGAAGTCCATTATCCAGCGCCAAATTTACTAGAGCATTCCGATTCACATATTCTTTACCGATGACAGCACTGCCACAGATATTCAGTTTGATGTTATTTGTGTTTTGTAGAGGCGAGAAAGTAACGAGTTTATTTGCTCCATCTTGAATTGAAAGTCTTTGGTTAGGAAGATCAATAACTGGCGAATTCTCTGGTGGCTCTCCTATTGAATTTCTCAGGGTAAGTTTTTCTGCACTACTAAAATTACAGGTAATGTTGCCAGAAATTGTAGCACCGCCCTGATTGATGGTGATGCCGTTGTTAAAGCTAACAGCTTCGCTAAATTGGGGCGCAGTACCGCGAATTTGAAAGCTGCCAATTCGCAAAATTCCTGTACCAATATTCACATCACCAGTGGGAATTGAAATGCCATTTCTGGCGGTAATTCCTTGGTTGACAGTAATGCTGTCACCAAAAGTTATGGGCTTATTAAATTGCAATCCGTCGGTGGTAATTTGGAAAGTGCCAATAGTTAAAGTGCCTTCGTTGATTTGCACATTTCCTTTGACTGTCATTCCCCCATTTTGAACGGTGAGGCCATTGGCGATCGCAGCGTTGCCTTTTTCAACTTTCAGGTTGCCATTTTGAACAGTGACATCATTATTTATGATTGCACTACCCGTTTGAACCTTAATATTGCCATTTTTAACTGTGACATCATTGGCGATCGTTGCACTGCCTTGGGTAATTGTGAGTCCACCGCTAGCGATTGAGATATTATTGTCGAACCTGTAGCCTGCATTTGATCTGAAGTTGACGTGACTGTTATCCTGCGGTTGAATTTCTAGAAAACCAGGATTAATCGTACCAGTTGTAGTTTTGAGAATACCTTTAACTTCCAGGCTAGCTTGGGGCTGCTCGATACCGATGCCTACCTTGCCGTCAGTTTGGACGTTTAGTAAACTGGCTCCAGTAGAATTTCTGATATGCAGTAAGCTGGGAGTTTGGTCTTGGGGAATGCCTCTAATTTCCAGCTTTGCCGATGGGTTAAACGTTCCAATGCCAATATTACCCTGTGGGTTCAGGAAAAATTGCGGGGAAATGCCGATCGCACTACTCTCAAAGCGGATGATGGGTTGTTGATATTGGAACTCAACTAGCTGCTCAGTTAGGGGAGCATCAAATGGCGGATCAACTGTTAAGACACCGTTAATATCAACATCAGTTACCAGCTTGGTCTTACCGTTAACTGTTAGCGTGTAACCTTTGTAGATTAAAATCTGATTGGGGTTAGTATCTGCGATCGCAATCTTTGAGCGATCGCTTCCGACTGTCGAAATTTTTCCTTGGGCTATTTGAGTCGCATTTCCCCGGACGTGCAATCTCGCTTCTGGCTGAATTCCAATCCCAAAAGAACCATCAGTATAACCAGTGTTTTTGTCGAAACAGTTGATTAATGGCGGGAACTTAATACGGAGATCAGATTGAGTCCAATCATCATTTTCAATCGCCGGGACAAACTCGCCAGTATTTGCTTCAGTTTTCACCAGCGCTAGAATGGCGTAACGGTGTTCAATCCCTGTGGACTTTTGCGGGAGTGGTTCCCCTGGTTGGTCTTTTACTTTCGCTAGATCCCTTGGCCACTCAATTTGCTTCCCAGCCGCCCGCGCCGGTATCAGCCAGAAGTCGCCGTTGCGGAACTCATCGCCCAAACTGGTAGTATTAAAACGTACCTTAATTCCCTCCTCCAGAACCTTCCAATCGCTACTGGTAGAATCCTTGCCATCCCAGCGACGCACCTTTAACTTCTGCTGTTCTGCTTGTTTCAGCGTTGCTTTGGGAATCTCAGTACCCTGTACTTGGCTCTGGTCAAATAATAGTTGATTAGGCGGTTTTAGCTCCTTGAGCCGAACTAGAATACCAGGCTGATTGTGGAGTTCCTGGGCTTCGCTGATAATTTCAATCCAGGGTTTCTCTTGCGAAAATGGATCTGCAAACAGCTTGTACTCATCCTGACCTTTGAGCTTGATCACGTTGCCTTCAATAGACTTTACAGCACTAACAATGCTGCCGTTGTCGCGCGACCATTTGAAAGTCGCTTTTTCCAACGTGCCATCTGCATGAATTTCCACCCGGTAGAGGCGATTCTCATTACACAGATAGTTTCCCAAAGTATTGCTACTAGTGGGATCTAATGCCGTACTTGCAGTCATCCATACATCATGGTTGAGCAGTTTTTGCCATGCTGGCAGGTTTTCCAAGGTTGAAAGCGGCGGTTTTTGCTTCAAGAGGCCGGTTTCTTGATTCAGTTGGAGCTGCATCTGTGCCAATTTATGAATATCTTCGGTAACATCCAGCAACTTCACCTGAGCAATGGTTTTTAGGCGCGTAGTCGTATCAATCCCGTTCAGCGCCACCTCCCGCAGTTCTGGATCGTCAATTACCGTAACATGTCGTTGCCATAGATCTAGATAGACAAGATAGAGTAAGTTGGCAGATGGAGCGGGAGGATTGGTATATTCAGGTTGAGTTTTATAGGTGATAAGCCGACGTAGTTGCAGCGTTTCGCCGACATCTGTGGGTTTGGGTACTGGCTCTGCTAATTCCAGAGTTTGTTGCTTCAAGTCATCTTTTAAGATTTTGATGCGTTTCTTAAACTTCTGTCCCGTGATTTCCACCCACTGGTCTTTGGCCAATGTCAAACCGTCCACCATCACAAAGGGAACTTGGATAGTCTTCTCATCAAGCCACTTAACGCTAATCGGTGTGCCTAGGCGCAGTTCACACAATAGCCCACCCAAATAAAAGCGCCCTTCCCGAATAATTAAGTCGGTGTTGTCGGGAGTAGGGAGAAGTTGGAATCCGCCTTCGGTTTCGGAAGTACCGGCCGAAGCTCCAATCATGTCTCGCGCTTGAGTCTGGTTGAGATATCCCAGGATGCTCATTTGCTCATTCCAGTCGGCATCTAGTTGCAGCCGTCCCTGCTGCATCAGCACGCTGATGTAACGCTTTTCTGGTTGGAAGGTGAATCGAGTAAAGTCGCCCTTCATGAGCTGTCCCCTTGTGTGAATTAATGTAATTCGTAATTCGTAATTCGTAATTCGTAATTCGTAATTCGTAATTCGTAATTCGTAATTCGTAATTAAGAAAGTTAGATTTAATTTAGGTTTTCAGGCTTGTGTTTATAGCCTGATTTTGGAGAATTGATTTAAGTTATATAGTTAATGTCTGCCTGTAGCCCAAAGCGCAGATATTCTTGCAAGCTAGCTTGGAGGTTTGCCTGACGCTGCGGTTGCTTCAGGTAGTGAAAAACACCCATTTCGGAGCCGTCTTCTGCTCCTGTGCAAATTTCTACTGGACAGATATTGCTAAGTTGGGCATAGGCAGGTTGTCCATATTGTTCGGTAGTGAAGCAAGGTTGCATCTGGTTCAGCAACAGTAAGGTTTCTTCAATACCTTGGATACCTTCGTTTAGGGCTATCCAGCGATCGCTCTGTTGTCGATACAGACTACCAAGCTGCGTTCCAGCAAATAACACTGGGTGTGTTTGTGCTCGTTGCTGCACGGCAAATGCTGAGATATCAGTATCCGTTAGGTGGGCGATCACTTCCCAAGTTTTACCATTGCTAGTGGAACGGTAAATCGTACCCTCGGAAGCACCTGCGTAGAGGCTAGCAATTTTGAATGTCGTTCCTTCTAGTAAATCGGGGTCAAAGGCGTCATTGATGATTAGGTCGTTATTAGCATGTATTTGGATGATAGTGCGGGTTTGTCCGTTGATGGTGAGGGTATCGCCTTCTCGAAATTCTGAACAAAAGCGGGTATCGAGTCCGGTGACTTGGGTATAGCGGCTGGAAAGAGTGCCTGTACCATTGTGGGCGAAACTACTTAGAGCAGTGATGGTGGAATGAGATAACCCATCTTTAGCAGGCATCCAGCGCTGTCCAGAATCGCTGGAACAGAACACGCCACCGCCTTCGGTTCCAGCAAAAATATCGTCGGTGATTGGATTGATGGTTAGGCAAGTGATGTGAGGAACGGTCAACCCTGTCTGGCGGATTTCTGGGTCGAGAGGGTCGCCATCCGTCCAAGTCATACCATGATCGGTGGAACGAAAGACGCCGTTGCCATGAGTGCTTACAAATAGGTAGCCAGTGCGGGGATGCTGAGTGATCGCTCGCACATCCAGATTTGTTAATCCTTGATTCATTGCAACCCACTGTCTACCGCCATCGGTAGATCGGAAGACGCCGTTCCCAGACGTTCCCATCAAAATACCCGTTACCTGAAATGAGGTGTTAGTTGTTAAATCTGCATCAAACGGTGCGTGAACTTTCAACTCGGTGTTGGAAACAATTTCGGTGACTCTTCGCGTTTGCGTTTTTGTCCCTGTAACGGTAATTATGTCACCTGCGGTAAATTGTGTTTTGAATAGTGTTTGTTGTCCTGTAACAGTGTCGCCAATGCTGGTAATTGTGCCAGCGCTCATAGTGTATGACATCAAAGCGTTGATGCGGGTGTTGGTGAGGTTGGGGGTAATGGGTGTCCAAACAGTGCGCCGAATTTTGAAGCTATTGACAAAATCAGCATCGAATGCTGCATTGACGCTGAGTACAGTATCAGAAGCGATCGCCACTCCTGTCCGCCTCTGTATCTTCTCCTCGCCCGTGGGCAGTTGATTAACAATTATGATGTCGTCTCCAGGAAAGACTTCTTGAGTCAGCCGCGTATCACAGCCTGTAACCAGAGTGCGATCGCGCGTACTGCTGACCTTTCCTGTTCCGGCTGTGGTTGTGCCATTAACTGGATTGGTAATCAAAAATTCTTCACCCGTTACGGTGCGATCAAATGCGGTATCGATATACAACAGCGTATTCGACTCAATTCTCTGTACAGTGCGCTGCTGATCAGCGATCGTAATTATCCTCCCTGCTGCTAATTGTTCTTGGAAAAAAGTATTGCAGCCTGTTACCGCGACGAAGTTATTTGCATCCAAACCAGTACTGCTAAGAGTGCCAATACCAGAACGAATAGTTGACGTTGCTCTCAGCAGTGTGCCATCTGTTGTACCTGCAAATAAGGTATGGATTGTAAACGGCTTTCCATCATTGGAGAGAGCGGGGTTAAAGGGTGCATCTAGCTTAATTTGCTGATCTGAGATAATTTCGCGCACCATCCGGTTTTGACCTTCAGCAGTAATCCAATCTCCAGTTCTCAACTCCTGTGTGAAGAGGGTGTTGATGCCTGTAACGCTATTTGGGGATGCGGGTGTACTAGAGATACTGCCAGTACTAGGAATGGCGGCAGCAAGTAAGGCTGTGACATTCAAATTGCTCAGTTCAGCATTTAGAGGTATCCAGATTCCTTCTTCAAGCAACTGAAATACACCATTACCTCGTGTTCCCGCATAGACTTGCCCTGTTTCAGGGTCAATAGACAGGGTAGCGATCGCTGCTGGAGGTTCTTTTATTCGTTCAGATAAAATTAAATCGGGTTGACAGCGGTAACGGCGAGGTGTGCGCGAACCCTGCGGTACATAGCAGAAGCGTAGACAGCCCACTTGTCTGCGTAAGACAGAAACTTGATTACGAAAGATGCTCTCTTGGGCTTCTAAACTGCGGACAGTAACAGCACCCAGAATAGTAGAAGTCTTCACATCGACATCGGCTCCAGAAGCAGCGATCGCCCCTTGATTACTATCCTCCCCAGCATCAATAATACTATCGGTGATTCGGAGTTCCGGCACAGTATCTACCAAAGCGATCGCTCCACAAATACTCTGGTAAATAGCGATCGCCAGGAGCGAATTATCCTCATCTAGGTTCGTTTCGGGTTCTTGACACAAGGCAGCACAGCCGTGTTGAGGTTGTGCTGAATCATCGTCTTCACATACTGACGGCGGCGGTTGCAACTGCTCGATCACCCGCTGGATGCCTGCAAACAAGGTGCTCACCTGCTGCAAGACAATTTGTGACATTTGGGAAATCCGCTCTTGAGTCGATAAGCCATTACTACTTAGCCCGACTCGCAGCAAACGTTGCAACAGTGTCAGGCTATACATCAGCAGCGCCAGTAAAGTAACATCTTCTGGATCTGCGTCTATAATCTCGTATTCCGCCTTTTGTACTACTAGCCCTCCCGCCTGGGGAACCAGTGTGGAATGGGCAATTTGCAGCCGTTGCAGGTTTCCCGGTAACACAGTAAGTTTGCCTTCCACCAGCAGCCCTTCAAGGAAAAAGTCACCTGCATTTTCGGTATCGGGGGTTGCTATGCCGCGAATTGTGAGATTGCCCAACAGGTGGGGGCGATCGCCATTACTAGCAACTAGATGCAGCTGCTTTTCTGCGGGAATTTGGAACGCTAAATTGCGAGTATAGGTGTGGTTGCCCTGGAGTTCGATAATTACACGCTCTGTATCGGGAACAATATCTAGTCTGCCTGTCCCTGGTTCTTTACCAGGAGCGATAAACAGCAACATTGTCTTCGGTGGTTCCGGTGGCAATGAGTAGGAAACAACCTGAATCAGATCTATCTTTTGTCCATTACGGTTGACGGCAAAAGCTCCCGCTGTCGAAATCTCCAATACGTCATTCGAGCCACTTAAACTAGATGGGATGGACAACTTGAAATCACCTACAAACCCCGGCTGAAAATTCTGGCGTACAGCGTTGCTGACTTTCTCAATTCTGCCGTCAGCGTTGATTGTCAGTTCTACCAGCGGAATGTAAGCCGTTGGCATCTGTTCCGACTCTTGCACAGGTAGCGCCCGAATTTCCCAGTGAGGCTCCCATTCTCGTTCTGGGTAAAAAATCACCAGTCGCACCGTTTGACCGGGATAGCAGCCCACAATCACCGAATGCCGGACATTTAGCCGCATCATTCGCCCCTGAATATCCACCGCTATACCGGGCGTCACCACCACGTCAATTTCTCCACGATGAGCGATCGCTTTTAAGCCCTGCAAGATACCCGCCCGCATATTTGGAGACAGATTGAGATTGCGTTCTTTTTGCTTGTTATCTAAATCAACTCGATAAATCTGTTGCTCAGGACTGACTACCAGTCGCGCCACAGGGAAATTGATTAAGTCATAGCAATGTTGCCACTTCCGGGCGTATTGATTCCAGATTTTGACCATCTGTAACAACGCCGACACATCAGAATTTACCTTCCAAGTAATTTGTCCCGGACTTGGCGGTTGCTGGGCGATCGCATCTGTTCGTTCGTAAACACCACCGCCCACATCGCCGCTAAAGCCATAAGCATAGGTTACTTCTACCTGCTCAGGCGGCTCGCTTAAGAACGCCAACCGTCCCAATTCTGGATCGACTACGAGCGTACTAGTAGCATCGGACTGCCAATTTGAGAGGTCGTCTACTTGATACGGCTGCCGTTCTCCCTTGACAAATACTTGTACTGGCCGCGCTTCTGGTGGATACGCCTTCAACAGTTCCCGTGTGAGGATGCCAGGAACGTTGATTTCTTCTGCCAACTTGGTGATTTCTCTCTCAGTTTGCGGAGTGTTGAACAGCGGAATTTTGTCATAGCCAAGAGGATTAAAGGTGAAATAGCGCCCTTGCGGTTCGGAGTCAAGCCCTGGTACAGCGCGGGGATTGCCTCTTTCAACTAGATAGGATTGTAACCGCCACAAGTAGAGGATAACGCTGTTGGGATTATACCTACCGCCGCCACGACTAGGGCTAATCTGGGTAGTATAAGCAACTCCTGCCTCAAAGGGAGTGCCTAGCCGCTCTGGTTGACGGATGCGGCGCAGATCGACGGTGACAGCTTGGGGGCGAATGTGGTTGACGTTTTGAGTTGCTGCCACCAACCTTTGAGATTCTACCGCCCTTACGCCCCAGCCAGTAACATCTCGCGCCAGTTGTTCTAATACAGGGGTCGTGCCTTTGCGTTGGCGATAGGCGAGGGTATTGGCAACGAAGGCGCGGCGCTCCTGTCCAGAGGTGCGGTGGCTTTCGGCACTCAATTCACGGACTGCTAGCAGGTTGCCGATGTAGGGCACTACCCAATCGTCGCAGGTTTCGATAAACCAGTTTTCATAAAGGTTTGCAATATCCTCTTCGACTAATTGCAGTTCGCTCTCAATGATGCTGAGCAGCGATCGCAGCGCTCCATCCTGGGACTCGTCACGAATCCGGTAGATGGCGGGGATAAGAGAGTAAAGACGTTCGGGTTGCTTGCCGTTGTGAATCATAAACTTGCCTCCACTCGCAGACTAATTCCAGCCGGACTGATTGCTAATAACTGGGCAGGTTGGATCTGGCGATTTACAACATCCCAACGGGCGGGCAATGCTGAAACAGATGATTCCAGACTGCGGGTCAAATCGCGGCGATGTAGCGCGTCCAGATCGACGGCCACAACGCCTGTGACTGCTTGGAGAGTGGCGATCGCTTCTGCTGTCGTCACATCCTGCCCAAAGTCGCGTTGCTCAAAGGTAAACCGCTTCATTAGCGCTGCTTTCACCTGTGCCAGCACTTTATCTGGCAAGTAGCGCTGATCAATTAACAGTTTTGCCTCCAAGTTAAACGCCAACGGTTCGTAGGAATCAACCTGCACCTGTTGCACCGGATCACGAGCATCATCAATTGCCTTCACTAAATTGATGTACAGCGCTGAATCAGGCAGCACGGCTGCACCTCCAATTGCCGCTACAGTAATATGCACCTGCTGGGTTTCACCTGCCCACAATAACTTTGCTTGAGCCTTGCCAATACCAGCAAAGGCCCGTGCAAAGTCTTCGTAGTCTTGCAACGATACAATTCGCCCCAGAGTGCGGATAGTTAAAGGGGCGCTTGTCTGCGCTTCTAACATGGTTTCTGGGTCGGCTGCGCCTGTGGCTGGCAGCGGATTGGTAACTTCAGATATGCCTAGAGGACGTGTCTTGAGTAGAGTTAATTGATTAGCACCCACTCGTCCCGCCAAGCCAATGCCGCTGCGGTAAGTGGCGGTGATATTTTCCAAGCCTGTAGGCAGTCGCGCCCCGCTGATGCCATCACCAGAAGTAATTGTGACTGTTTGATCATTGGCGATGCGGGTAATGTAAACCTGTTCTAGAGGCGATCGCTGGTATAAGGAAGGCACTTCTTGCCATAGCACATCGTTGACTCTAATCTGAAGCGTGGTTTGAGAACCGCTGGGTGTAGATGCAGATATGTATGTTAACGGCGGCTTGTTGAGAATAAACTTTTGGTTCGCCACTGTGCCATCACCGTTACCCAACACCTCTTGAATTGTCTCGCCATGAGTTGCCCGGACTACGTTGGCGTAAATCTGCACAGTTTGCGGGTCGTAGCTATTTTGAATTGGCTCTGTAAAAGTCAGCAATGGTTCTTGCTGATCGCTGGGTGGAATGGCGATCGCATTCATTTCACTAACTGCTTCATCCTCGGCTGTTGCCCCTAAGAGCCGTATATCTTCCATCTCAGCAGTCATGACTATGCCTGTAAAGCCATCACGGTCTTTGAGCAACCATTTTTGTCCCAGGTTCTCAGCTTGCTCCTCTCGACCTTTTTCAGGTAGAGGTATAGGTGGAGACATAATTTGCAAGCGATCGCCTGAGCGAATTGGTACGGTGTAAAGCTGATCGGGCGAAATCAGGATACCAATACCGACGGCGAAGAGATGTTGATTGAGCACTGCGATCGCTCGAAACTCAGTGTTTACCTTTCCTGTAGGGTTGATTTGTTGATCTAGGCTAGTCAGTCCCGCATTGCTGGGTTTCCACAAATTGCCATCATCGCGGGAGCGGAACACACCGCCGCTCGCCGTACCAGCAAACAAATCGCTAGTAACAGGCTGAATCGTCAAACACAGAATATTCAAATCGGTGGGATTATTGGCAACAGGTTCCCAAATCGGGTTCTGTTCTTGATTGGACTTGAGGCGAAAGATCCCACTACCAGCAGTACCCGCCAATACTCGTGTTACTTGAAAGTTGCTAGCCTCGGTGATATCTTCTCGATCAAATTTTCGGTCAATATCTAAACGAATATCAGAAATAACTTTCGTGACTCGGCGTGTCTGCCCTGCAACAGTAATTGTGTCACCGACTGCAAAGTCTGTGGTGAATGCTGTACCCGGTTCATCCGGTTCAGATATCAATCCGAGTACCTTGGCGTCAATACTGGTTACTTTTCCAGTTCCCAATTTGCGGTAAGCCACCAAGCTAGTAACGTTGGGATTAGCCAATCCCGCATCCAATTTTTTCCAGGTGATGCCTTGATCAGTAGAGCGGAACACACCATCAGCAATAGTTCCAGCAAAGATGTCTCCATTAGAGTCAACTGCCAAAGTCTGGACATCGACAACATCCAATCCTGTCTGCATCCAGGTTTGTCCATCATTGGCATAGCGTAAAACACCGCCGTTGAGCGTCCCCGCCAGTAAATCACCACTATCTATTACTATTAGGGCACGGACATCAGAATACACTAAATTCGTATTCACTTCCTGCCACTGAATTTCTTTCTCTGTTTGGAATACGCCGTTTGCTGTGCCCACAAACAATCTATATCCTGAAGTTGGAGATTGATCACTGGTTTCTGGTTGAATGGTTTGAGTAGCGATCGCCTGAATCATCAGATCTGTTAAACCGCGATTGATGGGTTCCCAGGTGCTACCGTTGTTGAGCGAGCGGAAAACACCACCGCCGTTAGTTCCCACAAACAGCGTATTGCTTTCAAAAGACTGACTTGCTATAGCGTCAACATCAGCATCAACAAATAGAGAAGTCTCTGAAATAACGCGTGTAACAACTCTGGTTTGATTATTAATTGTGATTGCTTGACCAACTTTTAACGTGAGAAACTCAGTATTGGTGCCTGTAATGGCAGTGCGATCGCTCGAAATCCTGCCTGTTCCCTCGCCCTCGTAAGTAAAGGTTGTTCCGGGCGGTAAATCTAAACTGAAAGCAGACTCTAAAACCAGCGATGTATCAGAAAAAATATCCTTAACTTTTATTGATTGTTCACCAACTTTAATCTCAGCACCCACTTTCAACTCTCTAGTGAAAACGGTATTGCTGCCTGCAATCATAGTGTCACTACTGGCGATCGTCCCTGTTCCTGCTCCAGTATATATAAACGGAACTTCGGATAGCTCATTGGTGAATCTTGTTTTCACCAATAAAGAAGTGTCTGAATAGATACTATCAATTGTCTGAGTTTCACCATTTACTGTAATACTTGCACCAACCTTGAGTTCCTTGGTGAAGGTGGTTTCTGTTCCCTGGATGGCGGTGAAATTTCTGGTAATTGTCCCTAATTCTGGTTGAAGATGGGAAGTAAATGTAGTAACTTCGGTGTTAGCTAAGCCAATATTATTACGTAACCAGCGATCGCCATTATCCCCAGACTGCACAACTCCACCCACATTCAAGACTTCGGCTCGAATGCGTTTACCGCTAATAACCACTGGATGCTGAGGCTGTAACCCTTTGATGTACTCACTTAGCAGTACTTTATTTGTCCAGATGGGGTCAAAAAAGATATTTTCTTGCTGTACCGCAACTGTTAATGGATCTTTAGTCAGTAAAAGCGTCTCACTTTGCGCCAGCACCATCGTATCTCGCAGATTGAATTTCTCTAGCTGGCTAATTACTGTATCCGTGAGAATTCGCGTGATTTTCGTGTCTAAAGTGAAGTCCTTGCGCTGTGTTTCAACAACATCTGTGACTTTGCACAGTTGGAAGCGATTTTTATTATGTAACACCACCCAGCTATCAGCAATAATCCGGGGATAGAGTGTATCTAAATCAATTTTAAAATCTTGCCCCGGTTGTGGAGTTGGAATATTGTAGTTTGTCCAGCCTGCTTCACTCACTTTCTCAAAACCAGTAAAGGCAGAACCCACAAAGATTTGGTTTGGATTGGCGACAACAGATTTTACACAAGCTGTAACGGCAGTCAAGTCAGGATTTTTCGAGGCACTACTAAATACAGTCCAGTTCTCGCCTTGGTCTATGGATTGGAAAACGCCGCTAGCTGTGAATGCAAACAGATTACCCGGTTGCTGACTCACTTGGTTGATTGCGATCGCCCACACATTGGTATCAATTAAACCATTGTTTTTCTGTTCCCAGTTTCCCCCACTGCGCGATTGATAAACTCCATCGCTTGCAGCCACAAACGCATCATTGCCAAACGCTACCAGCGATCTAATTACCTTATCTGTATCTGTGAGATTTGTGGGATTCCAGCTTTCTCCTTGGTTACTAGATTGGGAAATGCCGCGATCGGTTTTGGCAAAGATAAAACCTGGACAAACTGCTAGCGATCGAACAACCTGATTAGATAAATTATTTTTACCGTCCCAATTATGCCCTTGATCATTGGAGCGATAAACTCCAACATCCGTCGCCGCAAAGATGTAATTCCCGCTACTACTCGTTAGCACGAGGGAGGAAGCACCAGGAGAACTGGAAGGACGAAACGCGATGAAAACCGTTCCAATTGGTAGGTTAATCTCTGCACCATTCGGCAACGGAGGAGGAGGATTGCGAAACGAATCGTTGATAGTGACTTGTGCTGGATTTGTAGCATTAACCGCAATGACAAATCTAATTTGTTGCCCAACAACGATCGCATCTCCTGGTTGTAGGTTCAGGGGAATAATTCCGTCTCCCCTAGTAATCGTCATTGTGGTTCCATTTGTGGATAGAGTTGGTGGCGTAAGGGTGAAATTATCAGTCGCCAAAGCATGAACAACTGTGTTGGGAATGCCCGTGATTTCCGGCTCCGAGGTTTGTGTCCCACCTGCTCCGCTAATCTTGACTTTCACCGAACCTATACCAATGGGCGACCAACTTTCGCCATCATCTGTAGAGCGAAATACACCCCCACCCGTGCTACCCGCCAACAGTTCCCCATTCGATGCTGCCAGGATGGTTTGAATACTGAAATTCGTTAGTCCAGTGTTATTCAGCGTCCAGGTTTCGCCGTTGGTTTTAGAGCGAAAAATACCGAGGGGTGTTCCAGCAAACAAGGAACCTGTTTTGGGATTGGCGACGAGACAGCGAATGTCGAAACTCAGCAAACCTGTATTGACTGACTGCCACTGAGAATTACTACCAACGTTGTAGCGATAAACGCCACCCTTAATTTTGCCGCCGTTTGCTAGCTTAATCTCGTCAGGCATGGTGTCCCAACGGGGGGCGTTGAAGCCAAACAGGTTTGCCCGCTGGCGAAAAGCGATAACAGCGGGGTTGCGGGGTGGTTTTTCTAGAGTAGGGGGTAATTGCCGTTCCCAAGTGACGACGGTGTAACCATCTTTGGCGTTGGGTGTAACGGTATCGAGACTGAGTAGATAATGAGGCTTGTCTGAGTCGTCTCCATCCATTAGTAGCAGTACATCTCCGGGCTGCAATCCGGTACTTGTACCATTGAGGTAAAGTTGGCGGGTATCAGTAATCTTTTGGGAACGGTTGGGGCGGGGTTTGAGGGCGTTCCATTCCACATGAGCGGTGAAGTCTTCGCTAGTCTCGAAAGTCTGTGGTAGTTCGTCTTGTTCAGGAATACTGAGGATTTGTGTACCTTTGGCAATGGTGGCGACGGTGGGAGAACCGGGGGCATCTTCGACGGTAAACGCCAAAACTGTACTAGCGGCGACACCCGGATTCAGTTCGTAGCCAATCATCCGCGCCAATTCTAGTACTGAGCGCCGCTCGGTGGCGGTGAGCAGATAACCTTCGTTGATGATCCGCTCTTGGTAAAAGGTGAGGACATCGGCAACTACAGCGCAGGCATCCAAGAGAGCGATCGCGGGGTCGTCGTTGGTGCGTGTATTTAGCTGGCGTAGGGAGATGCCCTGGGGCTTGTCGGGCGTGACTATGGGGCAAGTGAGGCGGCTAAGGAGGCGATCGCGAAACGAGGCATAGTCCCCAATCCGGTAACTCAGGGCGGGTAAACCAGGGCGATTGCGCGGTTGTTGCGGTTGTTCGGGACACGTCATAAGCCTCCCTCCAGCAATAATTCAAGTCTGCCTTGTCCCGGCATATTGGCGTCGTTATCTAGGCGAGCAATTTCCAGTCGCCCAAGGACAATTCGCCCTAATTCCAACTCGTTTTGTGGAGGCAATCCCCAGCGCTGAAAACGCTTTGCGGTAACAGACTGTACACCCGTCACTTGCATCGCCTGTGCAATCACCTTGCTCAGATAAACCGGCTGACCAAAGCTGAAATTATCAGGATGGAAAAAGCCCAGGCGTCCCTCACCCAACACTTTATTACTGAAGGCATTCAGCAAGGCTTCCTTCACCTGACTCTGAAAATAATCGGGTGCGACTTGAACCTTGAGGGCAATATCCAACGGTATAAAGCTCGGACTTTCGATTTCTACATCCTGACCCGTTAGGCGAAATTGTTCTAAAAAGCTGGTCAATTCCTGCTTAAACGTCTCATCAATCAGCAAACCATTCTGCCGATCTACTGTGATAAAAATCGTGTACCAACTGCCCGTCCAGCGGCGGGTGGCCAGCGCTCTAGAAACGCCAGGAAAGCGCTGGACAATTTCGGCATAATCTGCTTCTGTTACCGCCCGTTGCAGTGTCCGAAATGCTTGGGGCGCATAGAGCCGCACTTGCTCAATTGGTTCTGGGTCAACGCCGCCTCTTGCTGGGAGGGGGTTACGAATGGGATTTGTGTTTGCTTGCAGAACTTCTTGGAAATCCCATGCTTTACAGAAGAGATGAGCGATCGCTTCTGCTCCCACATTCCCCGCTGTGCCGTTGCCAATGCGATAGATTGCCGTTAGGGTAGCGTCTGCTTGGGGCTGTCTACCCACCTGGCCATCACCAAACCGTAGATAGGCACGTCCATCATCCTCCATTTCTACGACAAACTCGCGGGCAAAGCGATCGCTATTCAGCAAATCTCGCTGGGGATACCAAAAGTTGATCTCTTCAGTTGAGGCATCCTGTTCTTCTAGGAAAATGGCAGGCATGACGTCACGCATCTCCCACTTCCAAACAGCCGCAGCTGAAGCGGTGGGGTCAAAACGGAAGTCTCGTACCCGTCCCTGTTGAGTTAGCGGTCTTTCCCGCAGACGCGCCCGGTAGCGGTTTTTGGCTGATACCCAGTCGAGCATACGTTCTGAGCCATCCACCGTATAGCCGTGATCGACCAAAATAACGTTACCTCGGACGATGCTGATGTTATAGATGGGGCGATCGCCCACCATTTGGGAAATGGTAATAGGAAACGGTAATGCATCTTCTTGCGACCACTCAATCTCTACCAGGCTCACATCTTCCAACGGGTCACGATCTGACGTTACCTTTGTTAACCGCACCACATGACGATGAGTCAAATCGGCATCTGCTGGTTCACCGCTTTGCGCTCCTTTGACTTCCTCAATGATCAGCACAGTACCCGGCTGTAATAGTTGCGCCAGTTTCCCTGTTTCATCCTTCAGTGTGGCAGCGATCGCCCCGGTAGGTAACACACACGTTAGATCACTCCAAGTATAAAAATGTATTTCGTTGCAGACAGGATCAAGCTTGGTATCCTCCATCGCCTCAAATACCTGCGCTCCCCGGTTAATTGCGATATCAAATTCTTTTTCAGATAGGATGCTGGGAAGACCAGGCACATTTGTTAAAAAGCGTATTTTGGCAGTGTTGCGATCGGGCAATGTCACGGGTTGATTCACCCGCAGTGTTAGCCAAGTGCGGGCGTTACAGCCATCGTGCATCGGGTAGTTGAGTAGACGGGCATGACGACGCACCGACACTCGCTTACGAGCAGTTCCCAAGTATGCCTCTGTTGCCACCGCATCCTGGAAATAACTGAGGTAATCTGCCTTATAAGCTACCAACTCTACCAACATAATCCCTAGGTCAGCGGGACTCCGCTCTTGCCAATGCGGCATTGTCACCGCCAACCGATCCAGCATCAATTGGCGAAAACTAGTATAATCTTTTGCCAGATAGTCAATTACTGGGGGTAGCGGCGGTTTTTCAGTTGGTTCAGTAGGTGTCTTACAGTCAAACTCGCTCAAATCTGCCACCTGAAATAAAAATTCTACCTGTGCCAGTTGCGAGTCAAATCCGGTTGGCGGTTTTTCATTGCCGAATGCTTCTACCAATCGCATCGTGTACGTAAATACGTCTTTAGGTGCTGTCACCATAATTGTTAACAGCCGACTTGAAGCACTCACCGATTCAATGGGAACCTCAATCACCGTTGTTCCCTCAAGCCTTCTTACCTGAATGTTTTCGATGGTTAAAGTATTTTGCTCCAGGATGTGGATGAAATGAACAAACAGCGTTTTTTGATCTGTAGCGACTTCTAAATAATCAATGCCATTCAGAATCGGCAGCCCGTCTGCATCCTTGCGTTTACGAACTTCGTTTCGGCGTCGTTCATTTTTACATCGATATTGTGTACTAACCATTGCGAGAAAACTCCACAACCTGACGCTCTTGGGTTCGCCGCACTCGATACTGCACTGTAATCTGTAAACTGGCGTCTTCGTTCTGCACCTCCACCGCCTCTACCTCAATCACCTCCCCTAACCACTGTTCCAGCGACCCCTTCACTAAAAACTCTGTCGCTGCTGCCAGTTCTTCACTGTTGGGTGCAAAGATGAGTTGTTGTACACCGCTGCCAAAGTCTGGACGGTTAACTCGCTCCCCCGGCAGTGTAAACAAAACCTGCTCAATCATCTGGCGAATGTGCTGTTCTGGGGTTGCATCCGCCACTCGTCCTCGTCCATCAATTTGAAATGGATAGCCAATCTGCATAGTTCTACCAAATTGTCCAAGGATTATTGGGCTATTAGATCCCCTGGGCTATTAGATCCCCGACTTCTTAAAGAAGTCGGGGATCTGACCACCGCGTATTAGAGGGGGGGCAGGGAAGATATCTTTTGCAATGCAATAATGAGCCTTTGATATTCGCGAACGAGCCTTTGATATTCGCGAACGAACCTTTGATATTCGCGGACAAGCCTTTGATATTCGCCGACGAACCTTTGATATTCGCGGACAAGCCTTTGATATTCGCGGACGAACCTTTTATATTCGCGAACGAACCTTTGATATTCGCGGACAAGCCTTTGATATTCGCCGACGAACCTTTGATATTCGCGAACAAACCTTTTATATTCGCGAACGAACCTTTTATATTCGTAGACCCTACTTCCTTGCTCACTTCGATCGCACTTTTTCGCATCGCACCCTCACGAATTACAAATTACATCCCTCTAACACGCGGTTGAGCAAGTATGACAGTCAACGGAGTTCCCGTTGGCACGCAAATTGCCTGACTATCTTGAAGCAATACTGGCAATCCCATGACTTTCACTCGTACTGCCGCTGTCACCCAGTTTCCGACCACGCAGGGGCCCACATTAACAGGAGGCGGCGGATTGGCACAGCCTGCAATCACATAAGGCGGCCCTTGCGTCACCACAGGCATCCCCATCACCCGGACGCGAGGATTAGGGACGGTGGGTTTCGCCTGTCCCCCATGAGCGCAAATAACGGTACTGCTTACATTCAATACAAAACCCGGCATTAAATTACCTCCAGAGCGCCATTGTTGACATTGACTGCAACAGGAGAAATTTTGATATTGGCAGCAGTGTTGCTGAGTTCAATTGCTGCTGGTGAAATTTTCAAACTGGCGGGAGTAGCACTCATTTCCATGCCAGAAGAACTGAATTTGGCGGTGGCTGGTAAGTTGCTTAACTCAATTCCAGAGGAAGTGCTGAGTTTGATTGTGGCGGGAGCGCAGGTAAGGTCGATGCTGTTAGCGGTCAGTTTGACTTCAATTCCACTTTCTTGGAGTTGGATGTTATCCGCCCGAATGGTGATGGTGGAGTTATTGCGGTTTTTTAACTCAATCACATCAGCCTTAAGTTTTATGGTGGTTTCATCTTTGTTATTCAGTTCAATCCCGTCGGCGTTAAAGACTAACTTGAGTTTGCGTTCTACCACAGGACTTTCTACCTCCAGGGTGACGCCTTTGTTTTCTCCCAAATTGCTCCAGGTTAGTGTAATGCCCTCAGCCCTAAATACCTGCACCTTAACGGGATCTTCAACCCTGGCATTTTGCGGTAGTTCCCCTTCATTCCAGAAACAGCCGCTCCAGATGGGATAATCAGGATCGCCTTTCTCAAATTCCACCCAGACGTTTGTGTTAATTGGGGGAATGGCAAAAAAGCCAATATCTTTTCCAGCGTAAGGTGTGCTGGGCATTGCCCAACTAACTCGACCTTCTCCATATACTGCGGCCACCTGAACCTGAACCCGGCCCAGATGAAGCGGGTCTTTGTTGGCGGCAACTTTTCCTCGGTACTTACCAAAAAATTGCGGCATAGATTTATCTCCTCACAGCCGAAATCGTGCTGCCTCGCCCTTCACGGGTGATGCTGAAGCTTTGTTTGTATTCCCCTTGGCGAAGGCGATGGGTGACGCTTTTGACGTAGTAAGTACCGTCGTAGGTGTTGCCGACGCCGCGCAGATTCACTAGTTCTCGCAACTTTAAGAGTTCGCCGTAGCGCAGAGTGTCAAGTTCACCGCTGACGGTAAGAACGTTGTCAGTTGATTGGTTGACTATTGCTTGGGTACGTGCTTGTGCTCTGGCTAGGTCGTGTCCAGTTTCTTCAAATGTCTTGATGTGTGGGACACCTTGGATTTGTTGAAGCTGGAGGGCAGATTGTCGCGCTAGTGGGGAGCGATCGCTTTTCATCACTTGCAACCGCCGGATCTGGTTTCTCTGCCGTTCTTGAATACTGCCTTGCATCTGCGTTGCTGATTGAGCATCAAACTGAAAGTTAATTGAGTCGGCATTACTAAAGGCTCCCATGTTGACTGTGATTGCTTTTTGGGGATTTGTACCACGTGGAGGCGGCCCCCAGTAGGCGGTATTCTGTCCTACTCCTGGCCCTGGTGTTACGTAAAACACGTACCCAAAACGATCTGCCAGTAACCCCAAATATTCCAAATCACTGCCAGATTGGGCGGGTATGCGCTCATTTCGAGAGGGTGCGGCTTCGACTGGGGGTTTCTGAATATCGGGGATGAGTTTGTACTCTGAGTAATTGCTGATAATTTTGCGAGCGATCGCCGATTCACTTTGTTGCGGATGTTGAATCTTCAGCTTTGACTTAGCCATCATCACGCTCACATCTTCCCCTGTCACCGTGAGTGTAGAGCGTCCTGGCTCCATACTGGGCGAAAATTCTTGGTGTGTAATGATGCCATCCATTAATACCTGTGCTTTGGCATTCAGTGTAATTACTAGGATGACTCGGTTAAATGGTTCGAGTAGCGGACTTTGCAGTAACCGATCATCCTGCAAATCGCGTGACCCCGATCGCCCGACTTGAAAAACTATCTGGAACCCTGAGCGATCGCTGTCTTTATGGCTGACTTCCACACTCTGTAACGCCTCTGTCAACAGCATCGGAGCTAGTTGAGGTGTTTTTTTCCCAATTCGTAGCGTTAGGGTAATTCCGGGCATTGTCGCGTCCTCACATCTGAGAAAGTGGCTGAGGAACTGGAATCCGCAACACTTGCACCGGCTCTGCTAGTAAGTCTTCTGGCTGCATGGCGTTGTTGGCGTCGCAAACCTGCCAGAACTGCTCTCCTTCTCCCAGTGTTTGCGCCGTGATTAAATCCAGGCGATCGTCCCGTGTTACCGTGACTTCTACCTGTAGAGGCAGCATTTCGCCCTGTGGCAAAAAGCGCCGCCGCTTATAGGCAATTTTGCGATCATCGGCGGTGGTGTACTCAGCAGTTTCCAAGCGGTAATAGCGGCTGTTGGGGTCGAACATGGGGACGGTGAATTACAGATTTGGGATGTTAACTTGAAAGACTGTAGTAGCTTCAGCAAGCGATATTTGCCCTTGCTTAGCTAAGTTTTGTTTTTCGCGATGATGTGTCAGAAATAACTTAGAACCGCGTTGTCCCCAAGGAAGATCGTCATAGTTGAGGACACGTAAGCTGAGGGAAACTTTAGCGCGAATCGGATTGAGATTTACATCGTATGCTTCTTCGTTGATACTAAAATCGGTCAATCGGACGGGTAGCACTCGTTTTTTTCCCCACACTAGTAATGTCATCGGAGCTTCCGTCGGAATGATTTCTAACACTCCTTTAGCGGCATTTTCCATGTTTTTAGACACCCGCTCAACGTCAGGATAAATTAACGTTTCTAATGCCGCCAATTGGGGATAAATGCCTAAATTGACTGCCGTGTTTTCTCCAGTGGCCAGACGGTCAGTAGCATCAATTTCAATTTCTAATCGAATAGTTTCAGTTGGCGCTCCCTTGAGCCGAAATACTTCTGAGCGAGCACCACTTTCTTCAATTGCTTGAACCTGCAAAGTCCGAGAAAGCGTTTCTGGGTTGTACTGAAAAACAATCGTTCGATCCACTCGATTGGTAGTTGGATCAATTGCCACGATGGCTCCTTTAACCAGGCGTGGAGAAAGAGTAAAGGCAATCATAAAGGCTAATTTAGATTTCTAAATTATGAATGGATATTCACTGAAACGGTGCTGAACAATGATGAACTTTCGAGGGTTTAAAAAAGGACAAGCCTGATTGTGCTCAGTCGAGATTTTTGATTTATTTTTTGCAAAATTTAATTAGTATTACTATAGTTGTTATGCTGGATAAGATAGAGTTTTATGTGAAAAGGATACTGTTTTCCGCCAGTTTTTACCAGATTTGTAACTCTTCCTATAAATACGTAACGATTATTCACTTTTAGCCAAAGAATTGTTAAAAATCATAATGATTTTAGCGATCGCCCAATAATTGTTTTACAAAAGTTATACCCTTCACTCATCAGACTTATTGCAAGGGGCAAACGTTAAAGGCATGATTTTTTTCCCATTGACCTTTAACAGTCAACTGTTAACTGTTAACTGTTAACAGTTAACTGATTTAACCCTTACCCAATAGTTTGCAACAGTGCTTTAACTCACGTTTTATTAACTAGAAAATCTCTAATTTTGAATAGCTTACCTTCGAAATAATCACCTATATGACTTCTCTTCAAACCCAGACTTCTCAGCCTCCAACTCTTCAACCTCTGCAAGATGCTTGGCAACGCTGGTGGACAACGCTCTCTTGCCAGACTAATGAACTATGGCAAACTGTCACTAGCCGCGACACTAGCAAGATATACAAAGAAGCTGTTTGGAAAACTTGGCAGATTTTTACTCAACTTGCTCGGTTGCTGCTGCTATTGCTGCTGTCTATTGTGGGTGGTTTTCTATTTGTCTGGCTGCTGGGATTCCATACAGGACGCGGATTTCGCATCTGGTTAGAAGCAGATAATCCCACACCGATGACTATTTTGAAAAAATTTGTTGCTGTCTTACTACTACCCTTTCAGCTTGTGACGATCTGGGTTGATCGCACGCTCAAACAAGCCTTTGGTTGGGACTTAAAACTCACTCAACTATTGCCAGAACCCGATCCAGAACTGCTCTCTCAAAAGAAGAATCCGTAAGTTTAGACACCAAAAACCCTGAAGCTATGAAGAAACTGGTGCAGCTTTTTCAGCAGTAGGAGAATCTACTACTGGAGGAATTGGCGCGGGACTTTTATCATCTTTTTTGGGCGGATTGGTGTTATCAATTAGCCCATAGGTAAGGAAACCCAAGATGAATGCAGCCCCAAATAAAAAAATCAGTGTTTGCAAAATTGATAGCATTAGCATATTTCCTCAAAGATTGTTCAAAAAAACAATGATTTTACGCTATTTATGAATAGTAAACAAGCAATCATTGGGTTCAGGCGGCTGCTTTTGCAAGCAAGTTTCACAATCCAAGATTTTGTCAGCATATCCGGCTCCAGTACCAAAGCCCTCTACACCTTTCTTGATATTTCCCTTTGCCCACTTAATTCGGATAGTTAGATAATAAGTCCCACAGGCAATATTTTTTTCAGGATCAGTCATCTCACTATGGTTAAAATGCACACCCTTGGGTGTATTCTTATTGACCTCTGTGACTGCTCCTTTGGTCATTTGCATCAGTCCAGTTGCACTGCTCGAAGAATTTTTGGTTTTTGGATCAAATCCACTTTCCTTCCAAATCAAACAGAGCAGGAATTCCTTATTAAGGCTGGAATTGTTATTGCTGAGAATATATTTCTCTACCTGATCAAAGGTCAACAGAGAACTGACAGCTTTTTTGGTTTTTTTCTTCTGAGGTGAGCTAGCTTTTTTTTTCGGACTTTTGGTAACTACATTTTGAGCAATCTGGTCTGCTTCTACTTCAAGTGCATCACTCTGTGTTCCAGCAGATGATTGGCGTTGTAGTGATGGAGTTAATCCTTGATGGCTCTGTTGAACTACATGTGCTAGTTCGTGCGCCAGTATCCTCTTACCCGTTGTTGTGTTTGGTGCAAATTGCCCTGTTCCAAACACAACATTTTGTCCCACTGTGTAAGCTAAAGCATTGATCGCCTGTGCTGATTCTGCTGCTTTAGAATCGGTATGCACGCTTACCCGGCTAAAGTCATGTCCAAAGTGAGATCCCATGAAGTTGAGCGTTTGATGATCAAGAGGTTGACCGGACGAACTCAAGACTTCATGCACAATTGGCGGAACTTCAGCAGGGGGTTCTGTTTGATTTTTAGAGCGTCTTTGGAGGGTTAGTGATTTCTCATCGCAGGCGCTACACTTTCCCGTTAATCCTGCCGAATTTCCACAACTACACTTTCGCTGGAGTAAGGGCGATCGCGCTGGGGTAAAGGAGGATTTTGGTAGTGGTTTAGTTGTCGTGTGCGATCGCATTTTTTAAATCCCCATTGTCTTCAGTTATGCTCAGCGTGGTCACTTAACAAAAGGCATATCGAGAATTCCACTTTAAGTTAAGGAGGTGAGGTTGACAGAGTTAAAACACCCTGTGAATCTTGGTTTAACTAATACCTTCATCCTAATCTGAGAGTCGTTTACTTGCTCAATATTCATCCTTGTTTGTAGTTAAGTGCGAGTACCTTTTATTTTTAATGATTATTCCTTTTTTTATTAGCGATCGCACCTTCACTTATGATTAGCTTTCGTAAAGCAGCGAAACCGAATGATCTTTATTAAAAAAACGTACGACCATACTATCTATCAACAAAGACAATTCGCAGTCCCGTTGATTCATTAAATGGGTTGTGCTTCGGAATCGCCTCTCGGCTAGCAGAACTGCATTCCCTAGCAGGGTAGCTGAAGGCACCTCCGCGGGCGATCTTCATGTACGAGTCCTCACTCATTGAAATCGGGTCTACTAAGCAAACTGTTGTTGGCTTGTACAACTTGAAATCATCTAAACACCACTCTGCTACATTTCCATAGAGGTCATGAATGCCCCAAGGGTTTGGAGCCTTGCGTCCCACAAGATGCTTTTTGTCGTTGCTGTTTATCGTATACCAGGCGTGTTCGCATAGGGTGGCTTCTTGGTCTCCAAAGTACCACCTAGAGCCAGTTCCAGCTCGGCAGGCATATTCCCATTGGGCTTCAGTTGGAAGATCAATTCGCTGATTGTCTTGTAGAAAGACTTCTTCACTTAGTATCCGCGACAAATTCTGGCAAAAAGTCTTTGCCTCCTCCCATGTTATTCCTTCGGCTGGAAGTTCATTGCTCTCTGCATTGTCTTCAAATAGGCGTGGCATTTGTCCGATCACGCCCTGCCATTGCGCCTGAGTAACAGGTGTTCGCCCAATCCAGAATCCTTGACTGAGTTTGACACGAAATTGAGGTTTTTCAGTGATATCCGCTAGTTGATCGTCCTCTGGATTTCCCATTATAAACTCTCCTGGAGGACACCAAATCATGGCAATCTTTAAGGAAGCCGCCGTAACAGGGATCGTCATCGCCTGACCTGATTTTAGGAAAGTATCAAACATAACTTAAATATTAAATAAAACTTTGCTACTCCAATGCAATATCGGCCATTACTCAAACCAAAGCTCAGCTTTCTCAAATGTTCCATCAGGCTTTCGAGGAGAACGAGCATAATCAATTCTGACCCTTGTAAATCCTCGTCTGCCAGCCATTTTTCCGGTAAAGGTTTGTAAGGCTGCATTCTCTGGCGACATCCCTGCCCGGATCAGGCTGTTGAAGGTAGCTAGATTATCACCGCCATACCATAGCCCACGAACTCCCCTAACTGTCACTCCACGGGCTGCAAATTCGTTGAGTAAGGTAGTGAACACCTCTCCTCCTCTAAAGGAGGTCTTGGCTTCCGCTGTGTAAATCCCTAATTCAACGTAGCCGGCCGCATCTAATTCAGCTAATCCTAATAGAGCATTAGTACCTGGATCTTTAGCCGAAAGTGAGGTATTCGTTCCCTCGATCACAAGTCCAGCCCGCATGGCTTTATTATGAACAAGAATACCAAGGGACGAAACATGGTAGGTGTGTAGTCCATCTACTTCAATGTTGAAGACAGTAAATACGCCTTGCTGATTTTTAATGGAATCAACGAAAATAACCTGACCAGTTATTGTGAGCAGGGGAGTTCCAGGTTCCAGCATACTGGCTTTCTGCCAACCGCTAGACGGTATCCAAAAGGGATGTTCGGGGCTACACGTGATGGTGATTTCGCCAATCTGAATATGCAAAACAACAGGGACGTGTCGGATAAACGTGCGCTCAATTCGGTGACTAATTTTTGTCGCCGATGATGGCTCTAACGACCAAACTTTATCTCCGACACTAAGAGCCTCAATATTTTTCTCACCTTCAAGGGTGAGTACCTTTGTCCCTGCCACAAAGCAGCCACGAGGAGGTTCGTTAATAGGTTCAACCCCACGGCCTGGTTCGGGAATGGGGGGACGCTCAGCTGGTACAGGCGGTTCACTACCTCTTGGTGTAACTCCTCGCCCACCGCCTCGTGCTCCAACCGCCTTCGCAATGCCAAGACTAACTAGGAGTAAGACAACCCCTGCAAGTCCAGCCCCCAAGCGTTGTGCTGCTTCATCTTCAGACAGTTGTCGCCACGTTACAAGGTCGTATCCGACTGCACCTTCAATGAGACTTACGATGCCCAAAGCATCTGCGATCGGTAAAATTGGGAATAGTACAGATGCTCCAATATAAATAACCCACTGATACCAAGGCGCGCCTTCGACCCAGAGTTGGTGCAGACGTTGATAGACAGTCCAGACAATAGCACCTGCCAATACGATTAGCCCGATAATCGCAGCCACCTTTGCCCCAAATATCAAACCAATAATTACGAGTGGCAATACGAATACTAGCAGTCCGATCAGCAGCGCATTGATGAAGGCATCCCAGACTTTCTCCCAGAAGCTCTTATTGTATTCCTCTTGAGCGCGGCGTTCGGCTTCAGTTAGCTTACTGGGGCGGCCCAAAACGTTGTATTCCAACTGGTTGTGGTCTAAAGCTTCATCCACTGAAGTAGTAATCTGATTCTGTAAATCTTGCAGTGCTTGCTCGACGGACTGCTCTATGCCAGTTGCTAGTTCGTCTAAAGTTCCCAGTGTAGAATTGACTGCTTCAGTGATGGTCTGTTGGTAGACAGTAAATTCTTGAGCTAGCTGTTCGCTGACACTGCTGCGCGTTGTAGTTAGATTGGCTTCGAGGGAGCTAAGAAGTTGCTGAATTTGTCCATCAATAGATGTATATGCCTCGGAAAATCCTTGGCTGAACACATTTCCTGTGGTAGTTATCGCTGCATCCAGCTGTTGCAAACCTTCCTGTAAGGCTGCTGCTAATGCCGTGACGCGATCGCCTAGTGCCAATTCTGCTTCTGTTGCCAATGCCTCGACAGCCCCTATATTGGGTGCTGTTTCTGTTTCAATTAAACCCCGAACAGATTCGGCATACCGCACCAGTTGAGCATCATTCAGCGTCAATTGCGACTCGATTGTTGCGGTACTGTCAGTCCTCGCTTGATCTAATTGAGCGAAGACACTTATTTGTGACTGATTAACCGTTTCAATTGCTAACCGCTCGGCATCATTCAGCGTGGTGAGAATGGATTGGTAGGCGTTCTCCAACTCAGGTGTAATTGCATTCAGCATGGCGTCCAGACGGTTGAGCATTGCCTGAGAAATGTTGGGAAGCTGCGCCTGCGCTTGAGTGGTCGTTTGTTCTACCTGGGTGAAAAGTTCTTCTGCTTGCCCTCTAAATGACCCTAGGGCTTCGGCAGCGGTTGAGCGGGCTGCATCAGCCGTTTCGCTGCCCACTGAGCGAATGTGTGCTGCTGTCTCTGACGCCACTGTAGTCACTGCTTCACCCTTTATTTCTCGCAGCGTTTGATCTCCGGTAGCGGCAGTTGCCCGCGATCTGCCCAGTGCAGTGGCTTTAGTGGCCAAATTCTCAGAGCCATTCAGTGCTCTAGACGCTTCCTGTTCACCAATAGCAGTTGCCTCTTGGTCATGACGATTGCTGGCTTCTCGTAGTCGCTCTATCGTCGTGGTTGAGGCATTTTGCAAGCGTTCCTGCTCAGTAGCCTCGATTGCGCTTACTTGTTCGCGATATTGGGCTATCAGGGAAGTAACTTCTGTTCTGGTGGCTGCAAACAAGGCTGTGGCTTGCTCTCTGGCAGCGGTGTAGCGATCGCTAATCGTTGTACGAGCCTGGGTAGTTTCCGTTAGTACCCGTGTCTTTTCTACCTCAATCCGCTGTGCAACTTGGCTCAGGGCGATCGTCCCTTGTTCGCGTAACTGCTCCCGTTTAATTGCTAAACGCTCCATCAACTGGCTTGCCCGGAATTTGGCGAAGTCACGCGCCTGACTCAGGGCAGGAGAATCAGCTTCGACGATGGCTGTAGCCATACTCAAACTGCCCTGTTCTACCAACGGCGTTTCTAGAAGCGGTGGAGCGGCTTCAGTGGGAGATGAAACCGCAGATGCCCTTTCTTGGGGTGTAGCAAGGGCAACCGAAATGGATAACGCTTGTGCTTCACCCGTCGTCGCTCCAGTTGGTTCAGCGAGCAATCCCGCATCCACTACCTCCGCTTGTGGCGTTTCAGCGGCAGCCGTTTGAGTTTCAGTTGCTTCGGCTTCAGCCGACACCAGTTCACTTGCCTCTTTGCTGACTGCCTCTCCACCTTCCTGGAGCATACTATCTGAGACAGCTCCTTTATAAGGTTCCTCTGTTTCCACCTGTGGAGGTGGTGGAACGTTTTCTTCGCCCGCAGGAATAGGTTCTGCCAAAATGGCATTGAACTCTTCCCATAGAGATGCGGGTAATCTGGTTTGAACTCGTGCCAGCACTACTTCGCGAGTAGATGAATCAAGCCCATTCAACCGTCGTCTCACTCGCCCAGAACTGTCTTCTGGATCGGCTTGAAGATTTTTAACCACTCCTTGGGTGACTGCTTCAACTTCGTCGGTAGGCTCTGCTACATCTGTCCAAGGATTTGGAGTGGGCAACTCAATCAGTTGGCGGGCAATTATGCCCTCAGATACTCCGGTTGAAATCGCGTTTGCCGAAACTGGACTCCCCATAGCGACCCGGTTAGCGATCGCCTCTGCTTCATGTTCCAATGGATCTCCAGGCTGGCTCACACCATAACCAGACAGATCTGAATTGAACGTCGTGATTGAATTCTGAGGAATTTGCTGTATTGTATGCGTTAACTCATGTGCCAGTAACGTCTGCCCCGTCTTGGTATGAGGTTGATAGTAGCCATTACCAAAAAAGATATCCTGACCTTGGGTAAAAGCTTGGGCATGTAACTGATGTGCAGCATTACCAGCCTTCCCATCTGTATGCACTCGCACCTGACTGAAGTCGTGTCCGAAGCTAGATTCCATGAAAGTAGAGGTTTCGGGGTCGAGGGGTTGACCGGGCGATCGCAACACTTCATGCACAATTGGCGGCACTTCAGAAACATCATCCTGAGTGGTAGCCCGTCGCTGTAGCGTGAGTTTTTCTTTTTGGCATTCAGCACACTCGCCTGTTAACCCTGGAGAATTGCCACAGGCACACTTGCGTTGCAGCAGTCCAGATTTATCGCTGTTGAGGGAGGGTTTAGCTGCTGTATTTACCGCTGATGTTTTTGTACTCATTGACTTAACCCTCCGTAAATAGACTGAGCAATCTGCATACCGATAATTTCTGGTTGCGTGCCAGGTGTTATCTCAAATATACCGCCATTAATTTGAGCGATCGCTCCTCCCTGCATCAAAGATGGGGGGATGCCCTGTGTGAACAATCGAGTGAGTTCCTGTTGTATGGCGGCTCCAATGCGGTGGCGATCGCTTGCCGGAAAGCCATGCAGGATAAGTTCTTCTATGTGCAACTCGATATTACCAAGTGTCAAATCCATCCGCTTACCTCCGCATCCGTCAGGGTTTTCTCTAGCTTCAGATATTCGCTTTGGGCTGCCCGTAGCAGGTGTTTCATCTGCACAGGTTCTTTAGCATCGGCAGCGAGGAAGGCAGCGTTGAGGGCGATAGTCCGAATATTGCCGCCAGGGATGTTCAGTTGCGCTAACCGATTTAGATCTAGCCCTTTGGTTGGTAGTTTGGGTGGGAACATCCGCCGCCAAATATCTAAGCGCTGGGCTACATCGGGAAATGGAAACTGCACCACAAAGCGAATCCGCCGCAGGAATGCAGAATCGATCGCACCTTTCAAATTTGTTGTCAAAATCGCCAGTCCGCGATAAGCTTCCATCCGTTGCAGCAGATAGCTGACTTCAATATTGGCGTAGCGATCGTGACTATCTTTTACTTCGCTGCGTTTACCAAATAATGCATCCGCCTCATCAAACAACAAGATTGCGCCGCCTGCTTCTGCTGCATCAAATACCCGTCGCAGGTTCTTTTCGGTTTCCCCAATGTATTTACTCACCACTTGGCTGAGGTCAATCCGGTACAGATCCAGCCGTAACTCTTGTGCTAGCACTTCTGCTGCTAAGGTTTTGCCTGTGCCGCTGGCTCCTGCAAACAAAGCGCTTACTCCCAAACCGTTCGCACTGGCCGCCGCAACACCCCAGGTTTCATAAACCGTTATCCGCTGTTGCACTTGGGCGACAATTTCCCGGAGAGTTCGACACTGAGGTTCTGGCAGAATCAAATCATCCCAGGTAGCAACAGGTTGAATGCGCTGAGCCATGTCATCTAAACGAGTGCGTGCATGGATACGGCAGGCATCCCAGAGGTCTTTAGCAGATAATGAGTCTTCTGAACAAATCGCCTGAATGGAAGCAGCGCTAAGGTGAAACTGAGCAATCAGGGGGTCAAGGTCTTGGTCTGCTATTTCTCCCAGAGCATTTTGCCAGAGTTGGCGCTGTTCGGCAGAGGTGGGTCTGTTGATATCTAGACGCAGGGAGGAGCGACGCAGATGTAGAGGGTCGCGGGTGGCAACCATTACCAAGCTTTGAACGGTTTCGAGGAATGGCAGCAATTTATCTCGATTTTCTCCGACTTCGCAATCTATTAGTAAGGCGCTGCGGCTCAAAACTGCCTCCCGCTCCCAAAGCCGTGCTAAAGCATCTCGTTCGGCGGCAGTGGTGGGAAGGTCGGTGGCTCGCAGAGTATGCAGGTTGAGTCCCAAGTTAGCAGAGGCGGTAATGGCGATCGCTTCTTTAGCTTCCGGCTCACCACCACAAAGTTGAATGAGCTGAGAAATGCTGGGATTTTTTGTCAGTCTATTTACAAGGCGTTCGACTAGTTGTTGGTGGGAGGGTGGGAGAGGAGCAGTATTCTTTGTTGGTTCCACCAGTCCGCGCAAGCGATCGTCCAGGTATGATATGCCGTTGAGATAATGTAGCACCCGCTCGTCAATGCGGAGGCGGCTTTGGGTAAGGCTTTCGCCATTGCCGACTTCAATCAAGCGCCAGTGGCGGAGGGGACTAGTGGGAGCCAAGGCACTCCAGTGGGCATCGGGCAGGGCTGCTAGCGCTAGGCTGAAGGTAAGATACGCTAGTTGCAAGCTGCCTTGGGCGGTTGCACACAGTTGGGCGAGGGAACCGCTCAGTTCTACTCCAGCAGACAACACTAGCAAATCACGCTCAAAGGAAGTCAGACCAAAAGCAGTGCAGAGAGTTTGGAGAGCTGCGGGCGGGGTTAACGGATGTTGCTGTATAGGTGGAGGTGCTTCTGGTGCAGGTTGTCCTTGGGCACTGGCGATGTATTGCTGCAACGCCGTCCGCACTCTGGCGATCGCGATCGCCAGATATTGTTCGTTGGGTTCTTGCCAGGTGAAGGGGACGGTGCTGGTCATAATGACTGAATAATTCATAATTCGTAATTCGTAATTCGTAATTCAGAATTCATTAAGTTCGGAATTCATTAATACGAATTATGGTGGCTGTGTGACGCTATTAGACGGCAGGGTTCGCCGGGGGGGAATCTGGGTGGTGTCTTCGGGGGGGTCAAAACAGAAACCGGGTTTCGTGAGGTTTGTGACAGTTAGGGTATATGTACCTGGGATGCCAATAATGCGGAAAGTGGCAGTACCATCGGCGGCAGTGTTGCCAGTGTCGGGGCGGGTGGAGCCATCAGGTAGCGTCCAGGCGATCGCAACTTTCACATCTGGTAATAAAACGCCTGTTTGGTCTTTGACAGTCACAATTCCCTCGACGATGAGGAGATTTCCATCCAGTGTGGTTGTCAGCTGGATGTCGTCTTGAGTAACGCGCAGGCAATTTTGAGCGCAGGCGATCGCTACCGTCGGTTCCCCAGAATACAGGTTGTTTTCATCTACTTCTGGTAAGCTTTCTGCGCCATCAATCTGAATTCTTACCAGATAACGTCCCGCTTTTACCCCCGCCACTGGAATTGTAATGACGTTGGTATCTTCATTAGATTTGTCAACAGTGGCGGTATAAGCGATGGTAGTATCACTGTTTTGTTCGTTCAGCAATAGCGTTACCCGTTGCCCCTTGCCAATCACCGGCTCCACTGTCACTCGAATATCTACTCTGCCTGCAATAATGGCTCCTGGAGCCTCTACCCGCAGAATTCGAGGACGTACAACGAAAGGCAAAACGTTGGACTCAAAGCCACGATGCAGCCCCGATGGTGCGCCCAAATCTAGTAGATGCAAGACTTGTACTGTACTGATGCCTGCTTGTAAGCCAGTAGGGACATTTACCTGAATTTCGCGATCGCCTACCTTCATCGGCTCCACTGTAACGCTGCCAAACTGAACCTGTACACGTTCAGCCATCAGATTTTGTCCCCGCAACGTCAGCAGATTGCCTGGTGCGACAATTTGCGGTTGCACTTCTGTGATTACCAGCTGGCGCAGGAGCAGTACGTGTAAGCGTCGCTCTCGGACGGGGAGGGCAGATTTAAGCGATCGCTGCGACTCAATCAGCACCACCGACACATGATAAGCCGCTGTCGGACGATACTGTGTTTGAATTGCTGACCACAGCTTTGACATCTCCTCCGTACTCATTGGCTGCGGTGATATCTTAATTTGCTCCACCTGCTCTGCTAAATCCACCACAGATAAGGACTTGAGTGCTGGTTTCTCGCTAGAGGCCAGACTTTGCAACGCGGTGCGGATGACATCCCGTGTCAGTACAGGTGTTTCGTGGAATAACTGCATTGCATAACCAAGCATAATCTCGGCATGAAACGCCTCTTGGCTATAAGCAGTTAACAAGTAGTGCAAATCAAGAGCCAGAGGAGGGTTCGCCACCCGTTCCCCACTGCTGTTACGAGTGGGCAAACCCAGGTTGCGCCAGCCAGAATTGAACGTCGTCTGATACAGAAACAGATTCAGCCGATCTTTAGCTGGCGTCGTGCCGTTTGTGCCGTCCAGATTGGGCAACACTACTGTCACAGTGGGCGCGTCTCCGAGACTGGCAGCAATACCCTGTCTTACTAGCCCGTTTTCCAGCAAGTTCTTAATTACGGCAGTTACCGCACCAATAGCGAGGGCGTTACTCATCCGTTACCTCCTCTGGATTTCAGATAGTCTTCCAGTGATAGGCGGGGTGCAACAGGAGCAGAGCGAGGACGAGCTGGTGTAGGCGGTGGCACTGCTCGGACTTCAATCCGCCCGATACTGATGTGAATAGTGGGTACAGATGGTGCTGCATCAACACGTCTGTCACTCCACGCCGTTGTTGATTGAGATACCACAGCCTCTTGTAGCTGCTTCAAGCCTGCGGATTGCACTGGCTGAACTAGAGCAGTAGTATCTTGCAAAGGGAAATTCAACTGAGCAGCTGGTGATTCGATAGGCTGGGCGATCGCTTTGTTTGCCTCTTCATGAGTTACCCGCGCCTGTCTCAACTGCACCAACCGATTCATTTCAGGTGTCACCAGATATTCCGATGATGGTGGCGGTGACAGCACCGGGACTTGAGGCTGTGAAGCCTTTGCTGATGCATCAGGGATAACTTGTACCAACGAAGGTGGCGGTGACAACACCGGGACTTGAGGCTGTGAAGCCTTTGCTGATGCATCAGGGATGATAGATTGTCCCAAAGACTGTGGTTCAGGCGATCGCACTGGAACTTGTGGCACTGCCGGATAGACGGATGATGGAGAAATAGCGTTTTGTTCTGGGGTAGACGGTGCTATTGGTGCAGATGGGGGATGCAATGATCGCCTTACCTCCTCTGCCAACCCTGGGGCAGATGGTTCTTCCCGCACAATAGCTGGAGATATGTCCTGAGATTCCAACGAATGCGATTCCGGCGTTAGGCGAGGGAGCCGGGCGATCGCCAACGCCGGATTCTGTCTTTGTTCTGTCCTCCCTAAAGCAGCAGACTGCTCTGAATCTTGTGTTTCGTAACTCTTCCTCAGTTCCCAGTCCCCAGTCCCCAGTTCCCAGTCCCCAGTCCCCAGTCCCCAGTCCCCAGTCCCCAGTCCCCAGTCCCCAGTCCCCAGTCCCCAATCCCCATCCCCCACCGCATATATAGGCGCAATTTGGGGCTGTACCATCGGCATTAGCTCCAACGTGCGTGCTGCTAGTCGTGTTAGGAAGTCTGTCATCTGCTTACAAGATCAAGATAGAATTGTCGCCGCATCGGACTCATGGATAAAATATCGGATTCACGCCAGCCGTAGCTGCGTGCCAAAGTATGGACTTCTCGCAGTAACCGCTTTGCTTGAACGCCTAGTTCTATCCAGAAAAACGAGACGATATCAAACAACACCTGCCAACGGTGATTACAAGCAGGACAAGTAAGATCCAGCAGTAATTCCGCTTGGGGGTCGCAATCTGCCATATATTGTCCCAACTGATTTAATACAGCATCAGGCAGCGTATCACTCTTGACTATCTCCCCACCCAAACTAACCTGCTGGATACAGCGCTGTGCCAACAGCCGATGAGCTGTTACTAAATCGGGACTGCGTACTACTGCTGCTAAATCTCGACTATTGGGCAGGCGAAACTGTAGTGTATAGTCCTCTATGGAAAATGCATACTCTGGCTTAATTGTCAGCATTGGCTCGACAATTCGCAGATCCTTCACCTTCAGCGTAAATTCTAACTGCTCACCGCATTGCGGACAGACTGCAAATCCATCCATTACCGAGCCAAACGTCATCTCTCGCAACGTTAACAGCAGCGCGTCTCGTTGCCCAATGCTGAACTGTGCTAAATCATCTAGCGATCGCTCAGGCAACGCAAAAGATAACAATGTCAGCGCCCGATCCAAAGGATGCTGAGCTTGCCCAATTTCCCAAATTTGGAGAATCTGATCGGCAGAAAGGAGACGCATGGTGGTGAGTGGGGGAGTGGGGGCAGGGGGGCAGGGGAGCAGAGGGGCAGGGGAGGCGAGTGTTAAAGACTTGCTCGCGAATATCAAAGATTCGTTCACGAATATCTAAGGCTCGTTCACGAATATCTAAGGCTCGTTCACGAATATCTAAGGCTCGTTCACGAATATCAAAGGCTCGTTTGCGAATATCAAAGATTCGTTTGCGAATATCAAAGATTCGTTTGCGAATATCAAAGATTCGTTCACGAATATCAAAGATTCGTTTGCGAATATCAAAGATTTGTTTACGAATATTAAAGATTCGTTCACGAATATCAAAGGTTCGCCCGCGAATATCAAAGATTCGCCCGCGAATATCAAAGATTCATTGTTGCATTAGCAAAACATATCTTCCCTACCTCCCGTGCTCCCCCTACTCCTCTGCTCCCCTGCCCCCCTACTCCTCTGCCCCCCTGCCCCTCTGCCCCCCTACTCCCCCTGCCTTTCTACGACGGTTCTAAGAAACTCGGTTCGGTAGGTTCTGTCACTTCATAATCTCGCTCCCAGCCTTCGTTTTGTAGTTGGATACTCTGGATAGCAACAGCATTGGCGTTGGCGTCAAGTTCCGGGAGAGCGGTGAATTCTGATACCCAGCAGCGAAAAACTTTGTAGGCGATCGCTAACTGTCCCGCTTCGTTATACAACTCGATAATGATATCTTTGCGAAAGTCTTTGAGTGATACCTCTGCTCCCAACCCAGAACCGTAGTTCCAGATTTTGTTTGCCCACTGTTCAAAGTCCCTATCGTGGGTTACGCCCCGTTCTAACATGATCGGTTCGTATTTGCTCTGTCCGGGTGAGTGACGCGGGCTACTAGGATCACCACCTTCCCGGTGCGTTACCACTTCGGTTGATCGCTTGAGCGCTCCTACTTTACTCACACCCGCCACATACTTACCTTCCCACTTCACCCGAAATTTGAAGTTTTTATATGGGTCAAATCGTTGAGCATTGACACTAAACTGAGCCATCACATCCTCCTTTAACAGTTAACAGTAAACGGTAAACAGTAAACAAGAAACGGTAAACATAATAAGGGGGTGAGTACTTCCAACTGAAAACTAATAGCCCAAAGCCGATTAGCCGCAGGCGCTATCTGGCAGGTTTAAATCCCCCAACTGTTTACTGTTTACTGTTTACTGTTTACTGATTTAAGTGACGAGTTGACCAGCAATTTGCTGAAACTTGATGATTACAAACTCCGCAGGCTTCAGCGGCGCAAACCCGACGATGATGTTGACGATGCCGCGATCAATGTCGTTTTGTGTAGTTGTTTCTTTGTCGCATTTAACGAAATAAGCTTCTCTTGGCGTTTTTCCTTGAAATGCGCCTTGGCGGAAAAGGTTGTTCATAAATGCCCCAAGGTTCAGGCGAATTTGTGACCACAGCGGCTCATCGTTGGGTTCAAATACCACCCATTGAGTGCCCCGGTAAAGGCTTTCTTCGAGAAATAACGCCAGCCGACGCACGGGGATGTATTTCCACTCCGATGCAAGGCGATCATCTCCTTCTAGCGTCCGTGAACCCCAAACCACATTGCCATAGACTGGGAAGAATCGCAGACAATTGATTCCCAAAGGATTCAGTTGACCGTTTTCACCATCAGTCAGACTTACAGTGAGTCCTCGCACGCCTGACAAACTTGTGTCGATGCCAGCAGGTGCTTTCCAAACACCGCGTTGAGCGTCGGTACGTGCAAAGGTTCCGGCAATCACCCCGCAAGGTACAAATGTTTCTAGGCGATTTTCCTTTAACGGATCTGCCAGTTTCACTCTGGGAAAAAAGAGGGCTGCATAGTTCTTATTTTTGCCCAAGGCTGCTAGCAGAGAGTCTTGAGGGTTGTTCAGATTTCTAAGGACTGCATCTTTGTTTATCCACTCCAAAGGAGGATCGACAATTAGCATGGCACGGCGCTCAAAGCAATACTGAAGTGCTGTAGCCCAAGTTCCAGGCGAAATGTCGATTTCACGATTAACAGGTGGAATGCAGAGGAGGTTGAACAAGTCTGCTTTTTCTAACGCATAAATACCTGTCTTTTCAGACTTGCTACCAGTGTAGAGGTTGTCATTAGTGGGCGGTTCATTGCTATCTTGTCCGCCATTAAAGGAACTTCCTTCTTCATTGTTGCTAGGTTGAGGACGAACCGCGGGAATATTATCTTCATCAACACGCGCAAAGAAGGATTGAGTTTTGAAAACTTCGACGACGTAGCGAGGTGAAGTTTTGTCTATTGAGAGGTTGCGGAGTTTCTCACTCGTTCTTTGCTCACCATCAATATATGTAATCGTTACGTTAAACGTTTTTTTCTCTTCGGGTGTACTGGATTGATCAGCCGTATCATGGTCAACAATAACTTTCAGATCGTTCCCCCAAGCTCCTTCGCTAGAAGCATTTAAGACGAGTGCTGGAGCCTCAGCTTCATTACTCGTGGGTAAGCTAACCTGAGCCTCGACTCCTCCATCTGTACCACCTGTAAAGGCTTGGTTTTCAATTGCATCGGGGCGCTGAGTAATTGTACTACTGAGTATCCGCACCGATTTCGATAGTTTTCCAGCAATTTGATCGAATTTAACATTCTTTAATTCTTCAACCGTCTTTTCACCTTTTTTGATAATCAGGTTAAAGCTGGTGTCATCAGTAACCTCAGTGTAGTTGACGGTTGCGGTCAGGCGATCGCCCTCTCTCCCAGGTTCTATTGCCTCCAAAATCAAGCTTTTATCAGCAGCTTTGAGTTCAGTGGTTGCTCTGGTTTTTGCAGATAGGCGCACAATTAGGGCGTCAGTTCCTCCATTTAAGAAGAACTGCTGAACGGCATAGCCCATAGTGCTATTAAGTGTCAACTTACCAAACTGGCGCTCATAATCACCAAAACTTTGAATTCGGATGGGATCATTGGTTGATCCTTTCAGAGCAAATCCAATAAAAGCAGTAATAGAAGTTGAAACCCCTGTAATGGTACGAACACCACTTGGAATTTCCTCAATATAAACGCCAGGATAGGTAGGTGTGACAGGCATGAAACGCTCCTTTTATTTGAACAGGCAAGTATGACAATTCATAAATTCCAGGTGTTTAAGTATTAAACCTCTTGCATTCATTGCCTTTTGCACGCTTGTGAGAAAGGAGAAATACAATTCCTTTCACCTTTTACCGACTTATGCAAGAGTCTATTGCAGCAGCAAAAACTTGCGGATCTCTCGCCTCAGTACGAAATTGAACCGCTAACAAATTCTTTGAGAACTTATTTCCTCCACCAAGTAACCGGAAACTCAGCAAGTTATTCCTGTATACTTGCCCAAAGGAGCATTTGGAAGAATAAATTTAACAACTCAAATAATTGCCAATATTATTTACGAAATAGAGGTTTTTTAGTGAATATTTAGGAGATTCTTAAAGAAATGCTATTAATCGCAATATTTGCGATCATTTCTACTCAAACTGCGAAAAATAGCGTAATATCTTTTCTCTAACTTTCAAGTGAGTTTTGTGGATGGATTCAGGTTTTTGGTAGCGAGCTTGTGTAAGCTATGAAGAATCACACCTAAACTCATCACAACTTGTACTGTAGCTGCAATAATTAGAGCGATCGCAGCTCCTAGCAATTTCATCTGAGGCAGCAACCAGATACAAGCGATGGGTAAGATAATTGTCACCACAGCAAATAAAAGTATTTGGATGCAAAAGTATTTAGCTGCTGCCATTCCATAGCCTAACGAGGACGATACATAGCCAATGCCCGCTGCAACCATCAACCAGACAAACAAATTTGCTTGTTCGCCATATTCAGGTTGATACAGAACAGTTAAAATCTGCCGTCCATCAACGAGAGCCACCAAAACGCCTGTGACACCCAATAAAGCAGCCATTCCTACCAGCTTTAGCAAGAGAGTGCGGAAAGCGATCGCATCTCCTGCGGCATAATATTTAGCTAACTGGGGACTAGCTGACTCTCCTAGAAGATTCACTAACATCCCTCCTATTACCATCAGGTAAGCTATGGCTGCAAAAATCCCAAGTTGCTCCACACCCAAATATTGCTCAATAAAGTAGCGGGGAATGTTGTGATTGAGTGAAACTAGCATCATCACAAATCCCAAAGGCAAACATAGCCATACCAACTTTAGTAGGATTGGCTGATGCCAACGCGGTTGTAGTTTTGACAAATGCTTAAGTATCAAAACACCATTATGAATATCGTAACCAACCAGCACCACAGCCCCAGCAAATACTAACCCCGTTACTCCCCATAGAATATTGCCAGATTGATATACACCAATGCTCAGTAGTAACAGCGATAGAAAACCTTTAATTATCAGCGATACAGCAATGCAATTCGTGCCTTTGTTTTGCTGTAACCCATAAAATACGTCACTAATAGATTCCAACGCTTTGGCTAGACCAACTAGGAAGATAACTAAAGATGTTTCCGATTCATATCCTCCTAACAAACTAACAACTGTAATAATTACAAGTGCCAGCGCTATTGATATTAACCTCAACCCTAAGTAATCACTAAAACTGTACTGTTTTCTATTATCTGTAGCTTGAACAGATCGTAGTTGGAGATTTGTCAACATGATTATGGGTGCTGCTACCGCTAAACCCAAGGCAAATTGCCCTACCATTTTTGGATTACCAAATTTAGCTAACACCACAAGCATCCCCCATTGGCAAGCTGCATAGACCGCATTGCCAATAAATGCCCACGATAAATTGTGGCGCAGTGTTAATACTTTCTCATACTGCATTTGTTAAAAAGTTCTTCAGCTAAGAACCAGTTTTTATAAACTTTGATTAATTCTCTTTTTCCTCAAACTTAAGATGTAGTTAAAAGTTCAGTAACAAGTAATTGGTGAGTAGCAATTAATATTTATATCATCACGACATACTACAAAAATCTCGGAAATTTATACATTAAATATCGTCCTAAGGAGTTGATACAATTAAAAACAGTACTTTTAGCTAACGTTAAATTCGTTTGTGTTGGTAGTTAGCAGTATTAGATATTTGTCCATTTATGTTGTACCAATTTTTTGCCACTTTAGTCATGCCACTTTGGCAAAATTTTGATCACAGTTCTCAATTACTAGCAATCCACTCTTGTGTGAGGAGTTAACAATAAGCGTGTGTTGCATGAATAATTTAAATTCGGTTCCCGATATTGGGCTTTTCACTTTTGTGCTTTAGTGGTTCAAAGTCAATTTTTGAACCACTAAGACACCAAGAAAAATAGATTACACCTTGAAAAGGCTAACCTTTGCCCAACTCTTTCTACTAAACTTTTGCTTCTAAAGACTTGAGCAATTCAGTATTCACACCTGATTCACGAGTCAGAGCAATTTTACCAGTGCGGGCGACTTCTCTTAAACCAAACTTCTGCAACACTTGCACGATCGCCACCATTTTACCTGGATCTCCGACAACTTCCAAGGTAAGGGAATCTTCCGCCACATCTACGACACGCGCCCGAAAAATCTGAGACAATTCAATTACTTCTGAGCGATTGTTGCTGGTAGCATTAACCTTCAAGAGCATCAATTCCCGCTCTACGCAAGGAGTTTCGGTAATATCCTGTACTTTGAGAACATTGACCAACTTGTATAGCTGCTTGGTTAATTGCTCGATTACGCGATCGTCACCGGGTACAACCATCGTAATGCGGGAAACTCCTCCCTGCTCGGCTGGGCCAACAGCGAGGCTTTCAATATTAAAACCACGACGGGCAAATAAACCAGAAATACGGGACAGAACACCCGCTTCATCTTCTACGAGAACTGAAAGAGTATGTTTCATCTTCGCCAAAAAGGCTAGAGCAGGATTTGATCACGCAGACACTAGCTAACGGCTGCGCTAGAGGTACTGCCGCATTAAATTGTAAGTGCGACCTTCTATTTTAAACTCAATAGCTACACTCATTGCAGTCCTAAAAAGAAATTGTGCAAAAATCACGCCATAAGTATGAATATTCCTGAGTGCATATCTTTTCATTGGCAGATGCCGGATTTTTCCAAAGCATTTATACTCATATTTGAAAAACCTTCAACAGGAGCAAAGTATTTATGGGTTGGTTAAAAAGACTATTTGGAATGGAAAAGCCTCAAAATGCAGAAGTAAATCCGGCTCCACAAGTACAGCAAACTTCTAGTAATGCGCCTACTGCTACTCAATCAACTCCTCTAGAACGTTTGGGATTAAATGGTGAGTACGACCAAAGTGGGTTGGCAAAGCGAGTAGCATTGGCATTCGATCAAGATCCCCAACTTGATGATGTTGATAGCCTTTGGGTAGCTCAGACGGGTAGCACTGTAGTATTGAAAGGTAAAGTTCCTAGCCAGGAAATCCTCAACAAAATGATTTCTGTAGCCCGTTCTGTAAGTGGTGCTACAGATGTTGACACCAATCAAACGACCATTGGTTAGGTGCTGATTGTTGAACGTATTAATCGAATTTGAGGATATCTAGGTAGTAACTGAATATTAGCGATCGCCAGCCCATCTCTCAATCCAATCTAAAATAGCTCGGTTAACTTGTTCTGGGCATTCATCGTGGGGACAATGTCCCACATCCTCTAGATTTAGCAATTCTAATTTCTCGTTATATTGAGCAAATTGGTTAGCAAGGGCTGGAGGAACAAAACGGTCTTTTTGTCCCCAAATCAAAAGCATCGGAATTTTTAAGGTCGGTAATACTGTCTTGACACTAGGACTAAAGTTAATACCGATCGCAGCTTTAAACAAAGCACTAAAAGCACGGGCAGAACCCCGATCTTGGGGTGGCCCAGCTAAAATATCTATGAGTTCATCGGTGATTGCTTCTGGGTTAGCATAAGCAAGACTTGCCCAACGGCGTAGCACACCTGGCCGACGCACAAAGTTAAATACAGGCTTTAGTATCAGCGGAGAAGCAACTATATTTTTAATGGTTCTGACAACTGGTCGTAGTACAGGTGCGATCGCTTCTTGCTCTAATGACGGATCGGGTAAACTCATCATTACCATACCTTGTACCATGTCGGGATAGGTGGCGGCGGCGGCCATAGAAATCAGTGAACCATTGGAATTACCAATTAATACCGCAGGTTGACGGATAAATGTTTTCCAAAAGTCGTGAACTTGCTCTACCCAAAGTTGTATGCTGTAATTGACTGGGGCTTTTTCGGAAGCGCCAAAACCCAGCATGTCTAGGGCATAAACCGTGTGATGCTCACCCAAAACCTCTAAATTATGCCGCCAATGCCCAATAGATGCACCAAAGCCATGTAGCAAGATTAATGGTGTTGTCTGATGGTGATTTTGGGCAGGGCGAATAAACGTGTAACGAGTTTGCCAGCCCCGCCATACCCAATCCCTTTGATTACCAACCCGCTCCTGCCAATGTACCGCAGTAGTCACAGTCCCTCCAATTCATCAGCTTTGAAACACCATTACTTCCAATATAAGAGCTTAATTGCAAATCTTTAGTGCCAAGGCTGTGAGAAGTTGTTACCTTTGTCTACCTGTAAAAGATGTCTACCATATCCGTTCTAAGTACATTTATCAAGAGTTATTGACTATAAATACTACTACGATTTCTGTGTAATACAATGTACTGTATTGGTTTTTATAAACGTCTTGTATATCTAACCTTGTTATTTTGGAAATATGCTTGTTAACCCGACTATCAATTAAGTATTGGTAAATATTTGTAACAATACTTAACATTGTCCCAAGTTGTGTAATTTAGATTAACTATTGCAGAGAAATTCTCTCAGAGTGAGTAGAATGACAAATACAACAAAGCAACTACTTTATGGATTAGTTACCCTAGAATCAGAGACTATGTCTTCAAACCCTAGTTATTCCAGTATTTATGCCTCTGAGGCATACCAATCAAGATTACACCAATCAAGACCACATCAAATCCTTCATTAAGAGCTCCCACAAATCATAATGCCTGTGATTGAGAAAAAACGAACTCGCGATCTGCCACAAATTAACGAACGGATTCGCTTCCCGAAAATTCGGGTTATTGATACTGATGGCGCTCAACTGGGAATTATGCCCCCACAGGAAGCACTACAACTAGCTGAAGAAAAAGAACTAGATCTGGTGCTACTCAGTGACAAGGCTGATCCGCCGGTTTGCCGGATTATGGATTACGGGAAGTACAAGTTTGAGCAGGAGAAAAAGGCGCGGGAAGCCCGGAAAAAGCAGCACACAGCTGATGTTAAAGAAGTTAAGATGCGCTACAAGATAGAAGAACACGACTACAATGTGCGTGTTAAGCAAGCAGAGCGTTTTCTGAAAGATGGTGATAAAGTCAAAGCTACTGTGATGTTCCGGGGTCGAGAAATTCAACACAGTGACCTAGCAGAAGATTTGCTTAAACGAATGGCGACGGATTTAGAGCCATTTGGTGAAGTTCAGCAAGCGCCTAAAAAAGAAGGGCGAAATATGATGATGCTTATCTCGCCCAAAAAATAATCCTCTAACTCTTTAATAGATGAAGTTTGATAATCCTCTGGCTAAAAGTCAGGGGATTCTTTTGTTATGGGGATACAGGAGTGGAGACGCGATTAATCACGTCTATCTGTACAAAAGATTAGGACTTACGCACTGAAGGCTGAAACCTAGATCCCCCCTAGCCCACGCCAGTCGCTCATGGGGGAAACCCCCAAGACCGCGCTGGCTCCCCTTCAAAAGGGGGGAATTTCTAAAGCCCCCTTTTTAAGGGGGTTGGGGGATCTGAGTGCGTAAGTTCTGAAGATATAGCAACAACAGATAGCTCATTGTAGAGATGTTGCATTGTAGAGACGTTGCATTGCAACGTCTCTACAAGGTTTCTGGGTTTATTTATCTGAAATCGATAGTCCTGAGAGCTGAGTGGGAAACATAATACTCAGTTACTCAGGACTTTTGCTATGTCCAGGAGACAGGAGTCAAGGGTCAATAGTGCTGAGTGCTGTAAAGCCATACGGGCATGGCTGCGCTTGGAGCGGTAGCGGGGCGTTTAGTCTGTGCTGTTGCGTTTAGCCCGTCAAGAGTCAGTATTATATTCTCCCCCTACTTCTCTGCTTTGCTGCTCTCCCTGCTCTCTGCCTCTCCACTCCTCGACTCCCCCACTCGTGACGATACCAGAAACTAAAACTGCATGGAACTGAAAAATGACTGGTTGACTGTAAATAGAGGTGTTCTACCACGACTGTTACAGTGGGTAAATCTCCGGCCAGAAGAGAGCGAACGGACTTGGATGATGTTTGCTTTTTACACAACTGTATCTGTAGGATTGCGGTGGGCAGAGGACAGTACAGTCGCACTGTTTTTAGACGAATATGGGACAGACTTATTGCCTTGGATGTATATTGCCAGTGCTGGATTAGGTGCAGGACTGGTTTTTTTATATTCTTGGCTGCAAAAGATTTTCCCCTTACGCCGGGTAATTGTGGCGATCGCACCTTGCATGGTGATGCCATTAGTTTTGTTAGTTTTATTACATTGGGGAACCCATGTTTCATACTTAGCAGTTATTTCGATATTTCTGCTGCGGCTGTGGGTAGATGCACTTTACGTGGTCAATGACCTCAACACGTCCATTGTCGCTAACCAACTATTTAACATTCGGGAAATTAAGCGCACTTACCCACTGGTTAGTAGTGGTTTATTGATCGCTGATGTAATCAGTGGCTTTAGTTTGCCTTGGCTGGTGCAATTTGCCAAGTTGAATAACGTCATTCTCATCGGCTGTGTAATGATTCTATTGGGATCGGGGATTTTATTCTATTTAACTCATCACTATCGAGCAGCTTTTCCCGAAACTCCCCAAAAACTAATTCCTGAAGAACAAGCATCACGACAGCGTTTCGTTAAAAGTCCGTTGAAGGACTATGTTTGGCAGTTGTTTGCCTTTGTAGGTCTGTTACAGGTCATTGGGTTGTTAATAGATTTTCAGTATCTACGAGAACTTCAGTCTAATTTGGACGATCGCGAACTCGCCAGTTTCTTGGGACTATTTGGTGGGATGCTCGGACTGTGTGAGCTATTGACGCAGTGGTTTATTTCTAGCCGACTCATCGAACGGATGGGGGTATTTTTCACCGCTACGCTTTTACCGATCACTGTAGGTTTTTTATTACCAGCAGTGCTGATATTCCTAAATTTAGTTCCAGCAATGCAATCGCAGAGCTTTTTCTGGGGTCTGATAATTCTCAAATTCTGCGATGAACTTTTGCGCTACACCTTTGTCATGAGTAGTGGCCCAGTACTATACCAACCGATCCCAGAGGCCATTCGCAGCCGGATGCAGACATTATCTGGCGGAAATGCGGAAGCGATCGCTACTGGTTTGACAGGATTGGTAATTTTTGCAACTTTGTTTCTTGGTGGACGATTTGTACCAGTATCACTACAAAAGTGGGTGTTGGTAGGGGAAACAATGGTCGTAGCTGGTGCTTGTTTAAAAGTAGTTTGGGAGTTGCGATCGCGTTATGTTGAGTTGTTAGTCTTAAGTGTGGCCCGAGGAAACCTGAGTGCGGCTAATGTGGGCTTACGATTCTTCAAGCAGGGTGTAGTTAAAGCTTTAGGAGAAAACGGCAGCGAGGCAGATAAACGCTCTTGCATTGAACTTTTAGCTCAAATTGATTCCCCAGGCGCAGCGGAAGTTTTAGCACCACTACTAGTCAAATTACCCCCAGATTTGCAATGCCAAAGTTTGGAAGTGATGCTAGTGGGAGGTGCAAATCCGGCTTATTTACCCGCCATCCGCCCTTTGTTAGAACAGCCAGAAGCAACTACCCCTGAAGTTTTTGCCTTAGCGCTACGCTATGTTTGGTTGGCTGAACCAAATCCCAATTTAAGTCTACTAGAAGAATACTTGCACCCCCGCCAAAATTCACTCATCCGCGCTACCGCCGCCGCTTTAGTTTTACGCCAGGGAACGCCAATGCAAAAAGTTGCAGCGACTAAAACCATGCGCCGAATGCTGACTCATAAACAAGAATGGGAACGGGTAAATGGAGTCAGAGCGCTCAGAGAAGCAATTTATTTGCAGGCGTTGCGGGTTCACATTCCGAATTTGTTACAGGATGAGTCTTTACGGGTGCGTTGTGCTGTCTTGGAAATGATTGCAGCAACTCATTCAGAAGAATATTATTCGGCACTAATTGCAGCACTTTACTACAAATCAACCCGCAGTACAGCAATGTTAGCTCTAGTACGACTGGAGAATGAAGCTTTAGAGATGCTGTTGCAGGTGGCTACGAATATTTACAAACCAGAAGTAGTGCGGATGTATGCTTGGCGTACTATTGGTCAGATCAGTACTCAAGAAGCAATGGAGTCTTTATGGCAAAACTTAGAAACATCTTGGGGTACTACTAGGGATCATATTCTTCGTAGCTTGCTAAAAATACACAAACAACCAGGAATTGCTGGTTTAGTAGATCGGTTTTATGAAAGTAGGGTAGAAAATTTAATTAAGCAGGAATTAGGATTTTTAGGTGAGATTTACGCCGCATACATAGATTTCAAAACAATAGATCCTCTAGGATATGATCAATTAAGCCAGAGGATTCTGACTGTCTCTGAGTTAATGCAACGTGCGCTAGTAGAATTAGAATTGGATGTTAAAGAGCGGTTGCTGTTGTTACTGAAGCTGCTTTACTCCCCAGACAAAATGCAGGCGGCGGCGTTCAATCTGCGATCGCAATCAGGGGTAAACTTAGCACGGGGATTAGAAATCTTAGAACATACCGTGACTTCACCCTCAAAGTGTCTGTTGCTGAATATTTTAGATAACCGATCGCAGCAAGAAAAACTGCAACATCTTATAGAAGCCAAAGTTGTAGTATATGAAAATATGTTGATTAGCGATCGCCTCCACAAATTACTGTTGTTGAGTAATTTACTTTCTGACTGGTGCTTAGCTTGCTGTTTTCATTTTGCTCAAATTACTCGTATCCGACTGACAAGTGCTGAGATTTTGGCAGCTTTGCGTCATCCAACTGGTTTTGTCAGAGAAGCTGCGATCGCATATTTAAACATGGTTTCACATCGCCTTCTTTTAGAAATACTACCCCAGTTACAAGACGATCCACATCCGCTTGTAGCTGCTCAAGTTAAAGACTTGCTCAAAAAATCCCACGAATGGGCTTCAGATCCCCGACTTCTTTGAGAAGTCGGGGATCTTGTTTCAAACAAGCCTAACTGCTCACAAGTGCTATCACTTTCTGGTCACATTTGTTTGTAATACTGTAAATAAATCAACCAGCGACAACCCACTTTATTGGAGGGCAAAATGGCTTCTAGCCAACTCCAACACGCTATTGGTATATTTCACAGCCGGAAAATTGCACTACAAGCGCTCGATGAACTGAGGATTAGTGGTTTTCCGATGAATAAAATTTCTGTAATCACTAAAAAACCTCAGCTTGAGGAGCTTGACAGTTCCGACACGAGTGATAATACTATGACTCCTGCTGAAGGTGCTAGGGCGGGTGGATTAGCAGGTGCTAGGACAGGAGGTTTACTTACCTTGGTTGCAGGTCTAGGTATTTTGCTGATTCCTGATTTTGGCCCAGCGTTAGCAGTAGAGTCTGTTTTAGCTACCCTTTTAGGAAGTGGAGCTAGTGCGGCGGCTGGCGGTCTGATTGGCGCACTACGAGGTTGGTTTCTTCCCGAAGAAGCCGCCCAACTTTATAACGACCGAGTATCCCAAGGCGATTATTTGGTGACAATAGAAAGCACAGAAGAAGATATCCGTCAAGCCGAGCCTATTCTTAAGCGTTGGGGTATTCAGGAATGGCGCGTGTTTGACATTCCCAGAAGTTAAACAGTTGGGAAATCTAAGCTATTCACTGCGACAACACTCTTTCGCTAACCTGTAAACTGAAATAGGAAGTCAAACATTAAGAATAGCCATGTACGTACTAATTGGCGGAGCAGGCTTAGTGGGCTTAAGTTTGGCCCAGAAATTGGTAGAACTGGGGCACACAGTTGCCATCATTGACATCGACCCTACTGCTTGCCGCTACGCCCGTGAACAAGTGGGGGCAATGGCTTTTGAAGGCAGTGCCGTGAGTACAGAAGTCTTGTTAGAAGCTGGGATTCGCAAAGCTGGCTCCTTGGCGGCTGTCCTGAGAAGTGATGCTTTAAACTTGGCAATGGTAACTCTTGCTAAGCACTACGGTGTTCCCCATCTTTTGAGTCGGATGCGCCACCCTGATTTTGCCGAACCTCTGCGTTTAGCTGGAGCCAACCATATCATCAGTACCGTTGAACTAGCAGTTTCAACAATGGTAAATTCCATTGAGTATCCTCAAGTAGAATCAATGATGCATTTTGAGCAGGGGCAGATTGAGGTACTAAAACTTTCCATCCCAAACAATTGCTATGTTGTTGGTCGTAGCGTTGCCGAAATCGCTCAGGATTATCGGTTTCCCACTGGCTCTCTAATTATTGGCTATCAACCTCATCCCCACGAGGATTTGATGATTCCTAATGGTAGTACAGTACTAGAACCTGATTCAACTGTGCTGATTGTGACGAAACCTGGGTCATTACATCAAGTTATTGATTTTATCGAAGGTTGTAAATAGTTTTGAAGCTGCATCCACATTTTTATTTAGCGATCGCTATTATTGCTCTTACATCTTGTAAATCAACAGAAGTTACATCACCAAAACCCAATACTACTGAGTCAACTCCATCTCAAAAGGTAGTAACTCTGGATAAAAATTTCAAGATAGCAATGGGTCAAACTATCTATGTTCCTGTCTATTCTCATATTTATCATCACAATCGGCAGGAGGTTTTCAATTTAGCGGTTACGCTCAGTATTCGGAACACAGATTTGACCAATCCTATGGTTATTACTTCTGTACGTTACTATGACTCAGAAGGTAAATTAGTCAAGCAGTATTTAGAACGCCCGATTCAACTTGATGCACTAGCTTCTACAGATTTTTTTGTAAATAGAAATGACACTAGTGGAGGTTTGGGCGCAAATTACATTGTAGAGTGGGTAGCCCAAACAGAAATATCTGAGCCGATAGTAGAGGCAATCATGATTGGTACTGACTTTCAACAAGGAATTTCTTTTATCAGTCCTGGTAGGATAATTCAAAATCAGAGTAGTAATCAGCGATCGCTTTCACCATAACTGTTTTAGAAAGCTCATTTCTCATTTGTAGTTTCTCACAAATAATTTAGGGTGGCTATATCTGTGTTTACCTGTGGTTCTAAGTAGGTAGACATATTAATGAATATCAGAGGTTCATCGACAAAGCTCAGAGGTTCATCGACAAAGCTCAAAGGTTCATCGACAAAGCTCAAAGGTTCATTCACGAAGCTCAAAGGTTCATCGACAAAGCTCAAAGGTTCATTCACGAAGCTCAAAGGTTCATCGACAAAGCTCAAAGGTTCATTCACGAAGCTCAAAGGTTCATTCACGAAGCTCAAAGGTTCATCGATAAAGCTCAGAGGTTAATTCACGAGTATCAAAGACTTATTTACAATAGACCTCTTGCATAAATCAAAAATAAGAACCCCACCCTGCCAAATCTACGCTTTGTCTCCCCTCCTCTTGCTACTACGGTGTACACACATCTCTGTACCAAACCAAAATCGTGTAGATCCTCCTAAATCCTCCTTAAAAAGGAGGACTTTGAGAAGTTTTTGCCCCCCTTTTTAAGGGGGGTTGGGGGGATCAAAAACTTGTGAGGCCACTCTCAAAGACTTGTGTGTACACCGTAGCCTTAGCAAGGGGAGGGGTTGGGGGTGGGGTGCTAGGGACTTTTGCAAGAGGTCTAATATTTGTATTGCTCCTAATCTCTACCTGTAAACAAAATTTAATTAGTTCTATCTAAACCTCCATGTCTGAATAGGCACACCAGGAAATAAAAAGATCTCTTTCTTTCTATGCCCCATGCCCCATACCCAACAACTACTTAATCATCATCAAGTTGAAGCAATTGTTCATCAATAGCTTGTATCCGCCCCCGCACAATTTCTTCTGAGAGAATTCGCTTCCGCATTGCCTCATTAAGCGCTCCCTTTTCTGCCAGTAGTAAACGGCGGCGAACAGCATCGAGTTTACTAAGATCACCATTTTTGGCTTCTAACTCCTCTGGGCGGCGATTATAAAATTCCCGCAGTGCCTTTTCCGCTCCAGCAATTCGCACCTGATAAGCTGAACGCATCTCTTCATAGACGGCTTTTGGTAAAACCCCTGACTTTAATAGGCTATCTAATTCATCTTGGGCTGCTTTACCCGTCATCAACTGGGCTTGCAATTCTTCTACTTGCTGCTGAGCTTCTGAAAATTGAGATAATTTTAAGCGTTTTACTACCCAAGGTAAACTTAAACCCTGTCCCACTAACGACACCAGCACACTGCCAAAGACTAAAGCAATGAGGACTTCTCGCCCTGGTAGTGTGGTAGGTAAGCTCAACGCCAGAGCCATTGAGAGTGAACCTTTGATATTGCCTAAAAACAGTAAATGTTGCCAGCGTAGCGGAATTGGGCGGTCAAACCAACGCACCCCTGCAAGCAGCGGATAGACTGTAAGAACTCGCCCTACTTGATAAGCCAAAACTGCAAGCGCAATTGCAGGTAAAGTTCTCCAAAGCGTTACCAAGTCTATCTCTACACCAATCAACAGAAAGATAAAGGTATTGACGGTAAAACTGGCATATTCCCAGAAACTTAATAAGGTAATGCGACTAGAAGCAGAAGTATTACGAGAAAGTCCAAAATTTCCGAAAATTAATCCAGCTACAACTACAGCCACAGCACCAGATACACCGAGAAATTGCCCTACCTGAAAAGTTCCTAATGCAACTGCGACTGTCAATAAGAGACTGCTAAGAGGATCATCTAAACGAGCAAAAACAGGTATACTTAAGTAGCCCAAAACTAACCCAACAAGACAACCCCCCAGAGAGATAAATAGCAGTTGTTGGATTCCCTCTAGAAATGTGAGTGAACCTGTTGAATATACTTGCAAAATCAGGTTGAATGAAACCAGGGCGGCGGCATCGTTGAATAGGGTTTCTCCTTCAACAATGGTAGAAAGCCTGGAGGGCACTGGTATCTCTTTAAAGACCGCAATCATTGAAACTGTATCAGTATTTGCCAGAATTACTCCGACAAATAAGGCAGGTATCCAACTCAGCCCCAGCCCCAGCTTCAACAGGACGGCAATAATAGCACTAGAAAGCACAGCCCCAGGGCCAGCTAAAAGGGCAATTGGTTTAAATGTGCTGCGTAGGCGGCTGACGTCTGTATTAATGCCAGCTTCAAAGATGAGAATTGGTAAGAAAAGATTTAAAACTAGGGAAGGATCTAAACCAATCGGACGAGATAATAACTCAGTGATTGGTAAACCTGCTAATACTAAACCTGTGACGTAAGGGATTCGTAATCGCCGGGATAGTAAAGCTACACCTGTAGCAACTAGCAAGAGAATAATTGAAACTTTGACTAATAAAGTAACATCCACATGACTTTCTCAAAAGTTATTTTAATACTGATAGATTCTCACCTTAAAGTCGCTAAATTAGCAACTTCAGATTTGCTCTGGCTGCGATCGCTTGTGTCTAAAATTTTTAACATGTAAGCTCGATTAGTTGTCAATTCTTGATTTCTGACTAATTAAATTCTCATATTGCTCTGGTGTCGTCTGAAAATAATCAGATAAAGATGAAGTGCAAAATTTTACTAGGAATCTCATTATGGTACTTGAATCAGCAATCGGTGAGGAAGTCATTGCCACCAATCTCAAGCAGTTTCTCTTGGTACTTTCGGTATCTTTAAGCGTAGCGACACTACCGCAGATATTTAGCTGGTTTCGCCAGATACCCTACACTTTACTACTGGTGATTGTCGGCTTAGGGTTGGCGTTTGTTGATGTCCGTCTGGTGACTCTTTCCCCCGAATTAATTTTGTCCATTTTTTTACCACCACTGTTGTTTGAAGCTGCATGGAATTTGAAATGGTCAGAATTGAAAAAGGATTTAGTGCCAATTTGCCTGTATGCAGTTCTGGGGGTAGTGATTTCGATTGTAGGGGTAGCGATCGCTCTCAATCAACTAGCTGGACTCTCGTTAGCTACAGCTTTGCTTATTGGCGCTAGCCTGTCTGCTACTGACCCTGTTTCTGTAACCGCTTTGTTTCGTGAATTGGGTGTAGGTAGCCGTTTAGTCACTTTAATGGAGGGTGAAAGCTTATTCAATGATGGCATGGCGGTGGTTGCCTTCGGTTTTTTGGTAGCGCTGCCTTTAGGAAATGTCGAATTGGGCTTACAACCAATTTTGGTGCGGTTTTTTACAGTTGTCGGCATTGGTGTCGCGGTGGGAGGTTTAATTGGGTTTGGCATCTCTTACCTCACGCAACGCTTTGATTTGCCAATGGTAGAACAGTCTTTAACTTTGGTGTCCGCTTACGGCACTTACCTGATTATCGAAGACTTGGGCGGTTCTGGAGTAATTGGAGTTGTCACCACAGGTTTGATTTTGGGTAACTTTGGCTCTCGCATCGGCATGAATCCCCGCACGCGAATTATTGTCTCCGAGTTTTGGGAATTTTTAGCGTTCTTTGTTAACTCGATTGTGTTCTTGCTAATTGGTGATCAAATTCGCTTTGCTAGTTTGGGAGAAAACTTGCAAATCATCGCCATAACAGTGGGAGCAATGATTTTGATGCGAGCAATTGCTACTTATATTCTCAGCACCTTGAGTGTGAAAATCACTAACTCAGAAATTCCCTTGGCTGACCAAACTATACTGTGGTGGGGTGGGTTACGTGGTTCCGTCGCCATTGCCTTGGCATTGAGTGTACCGACGCTACTAATAGAACGAGAGAAAATCATCGCTACGGTATTTGGAGTAGTTTTATTTACTTTACTTGCACAGGGATTGACCATCAAACCTTTATTGCAAAAGCTGAATCTTCTAGGCAACGCACCCTTACGTGAGCAGTATTTAGAGTTAGTTGCCCGTTATATAGCTCTAGAACGCGTTTTGCAACACCTCCAGGCAGATCAACGTCCGGGCATCGACCCAGAGTTTTACCGTTACCAAGAGAAACTTATCAAGGGCGAAATTACGGATTTGCAAGGAAAAATTGACAAATTACAGGTTGAATATCCAAATCTTCGCAGTTTTATAACTGAACAATTTCGAGGAGAACTGCTAGCAATTGAAGCAGATACTTATGCAGAATTTGTCAAATCTGGTCGGTTAAATAAACAACTAGCACCCATGCTTCAAGACGTTTTGCAATATGGAGGTGAAACAGAGGGGTAGGTTAATTTGTCATTAGGACTTACGCAAAAACTCTCTGAAACTCTTATTTCTCCGTGCCCTCTGTCTTGAGAAGTTCTGACCGGAGGAAACCTCCGCTCAGACTTCTCGCTGTGTCCTCTGTGGTTCGTTCCGTTACCCGTGCGTAAGTTCTGGTCATTTGTCAAGAGTTATTGATCATTAATTTTTCTTTCCCCCTCTACTCCCCTGCCCCCCCTGCACCTCTAGCCCTATGCTACTCACGGGCTGATAACAGGTAAGCAATCTCATTTATAATTTCCTCTGGATTCTCAAGCTTGGTGATGAATCGATCAAAGCCAGCACTCAAGGCCTTGTGGCATGAAACCTCACGTGTATAAGAAGTGATGGCGATCGCTGGTAACTGCCGTAGAAATCGGCAAGAATGCACCCGAATTTGCCCAATCAACCAATTGCCATCATGATGGGGCAACTTTACATTACACAGCAGAATATCGGGATGAAGCGATTCAACTAAGGCGAGGGCTATTTCTGCATTGACAAAAGCCATCACCTCTGCGCCTGCGGCTTCCAGAATGAAGATGAGCAAGTCTGCAATATCTGGCTCATCTTCCACCAGCATGATCCTGATTCCAACAAGGTGCTGAAGCAAATTTGTCTTACTTTCTTGATCGCTGGTTTGGTCTATTGTCATGCTGTTCTTTTGTTACCTAGTATGCTTTACTTCTATTGCAACGCATAAAACAAAATAAATATTCCCTCTAAATAAACACATTTAAACAAAAAGCATTTTCGACATGAAGAAGTTTATTCACGGAGCAATACTTACCGCCTGATTAAATGAGCGATCGCGCTTACAGTTAATACCAAAATATATAGTAATAACCAATTAGCGATTAGTATCTGGTGCAATGCTAGTGATTTCCTAAGTAGTTTATTGCAATTTACATATATTACTCTTTCGGCATAGAATCTTATGTGTCTTCTGGAAGAAGACACAATATAAAAGATAAAGCTAATCTGTATATACAATCACAAAGCGATTTCGTAAGTCTAAACGTAAGCTTGAAAATCGATTTTGTCAAAACATAAGGAGAAGTAAAATGAGTATAGAAGATAGAGCAAAAGCTGTTGGTAAAAACATCGAAGGCAAAGCTCAAGAAGCACTAGGAAATATTACTGGCGATCCTGAAGATAAAGCTGAAGGAAAAGCAAAGCAAGCTGAAAGCCAAGTTCGTCATGGCGTAGAAGACGTTAAAGATCAAGTTAAAAAGAATATTGACTAGTAAAATTTGAATTTTTCTAGCATACTCTACATAGAATACGCTTAAAAGCTGGACAAACTTTGAGAAATCGACCCCTTTATTGGACTTAATTGGACTCTAAAAGGGGTTGATTTTGTAAATCAATGACCAAATAATTCGTAATACTTGCTATTCGCGTAGCATCTTTCGACGACACGCTATGCGAACGTAGAAAAAGCGAGAAGCAAGCTAACTAATGGACTACGCCCCGCGACGCTAATGTAATTCGTAAATCAAGAAAGTGCAAAGTAAGCACTGATTACAAATACAAATTATGTAAAGCCTTTGGCATAGCTACGCTTAAAGCGCAGCGGGGCATAATTTATTATCAATTACGAATTATGACTGTTCTTAAAGACGTAAAAATCAACTATACCAAGTAGGAGTAAAAATGTTATGGCTCTTGTAAAAATCGCAGACTTCGATCCCAACTATCATGAAAATTTTAATGAAAATGATATTAAGGGAATGGATATCTATACAGATAGCGATGAGAAGATTGGTACAGTTAGTGATGTTTTAGTAGATGAAGAAGGTCTTTTCCGATATTTTGTAGTTGATCTGGGCTTATGGATTTTTGGAAAAAAAGTATTATTACCAGTTGGACGTTCTCGGCTTGACCAGAATTCTAGCCGTATTTACGCTGTGGGAATGACTAAAGAGCAAGCGGAAAATTTACCTGAGTTTAATGAGCGTCAAGAGGTTGATCGTGACTATGAAGAACGGGTAAGGCAAGTCTATCGCCCAACATTTCTAGATGCAACATCTTCGACTGCTAGCACTTACAATCCCGATACCTATAACTACCAACAAGAGCCTTCTTTGTACGATCTCAATGACCAGGATCATCAAACATTCAAACTATATCAAGAACGGCTGATTGCAAGTAAAACTCGCACTAAGACAGGAGAAGTAGCGATTGGTAAACGTGTTGAAACTGAAACTGCACGGGTTTCAGTACCAATCGAAAAAGAACGAGTTGTGATTGAACGAGTGACTCCTGTAGATGCTGGAAAAGCGGTTGCGCCTGGTAGTGTTAACTTCGGCGAAGGTGAGGTAGCACGCATAGAAGTTTATGAAGAGACGGCTGACATTCACAAAGAAGCATTTGTGCATGAAGAAGTCAGAATTAAGAAAGTGGTCGAGCAAGAAATGGTTGAAGCGCAAGAAACGCTTCGTCGAGAAGAGTTAGATGTTGAGACTGATGGGCTTCCCGTTGTGGAAGGCTCAGATTCAAATTTAATTTAATTATGTTTGAGCAAAATTCAAAGGCGAGCAGTTTAAAATCTGCTTCCACTTAAAAATAATACAGGCGAGTCGCATCTGAGGCTCTGCCTGTATTTTTGATTGTCCAGTTTCAATTTGGTATCAGAGGTCGTTTGAAAAGTAGTTACCTGTGATTTTAGGCACTTGTTGATCCCCTCTAACCCACGCCAGTCGCTCATGGGGAGCCACCCCCTTGCGGAGGTTCCCGACGCTCAATGACTCGCTAACGCTGCGCTATCCGTTGTGGGGAGTGGCGTGGAAACCCCCTTGGCGCTAGCCTCTCCCTTTGGGAGAAGACCTCGCTGGCTCCCCTTTTTAAGGGAAGAAACCGGAATTAAAGTCCCCCTTGGAAAGGGGGATTTAGGGGGATCTAGAACGTTTTGCTACCAACAAGAGGACTTTTCAAACATCCTCTCAGCTCGACTTTATCCAAAATGAATAACTCGGCTTTTCTTATCCGGCAAAAATTCTGGTTTTTTGGCAAATACTTTTCCTATATTCTTGATTCACGATCAAGTCGAAAAACTAAAACTACACTCCCGCGATGCTTTCAGCGTCGGGTTTTGGGTTTCGTAAAAATGGATAAAGTCGAGATCAGGCGCGATCGCTATATACTGCACCAAAACTATGATCAGCTTGAATCTCAATAACTAAATCCACCGCTGTGGGATCTGCTAGCAACGGTTTGATAAATAATTCTGGGTGAAGCGATCGCCAAAAATAATTGACAAATTGCTCTATCTCTGCATTAGACATCCCTGATTTACCAGCAGCAATCATCTGTTGTTCCGCCTGTTTACGCCACTCCAAGGAACAGCGGTAATCGGTTGGATAGAGCAAAATTAAGCTGTCTAATCGCGCCCACAGTGGAAGATAATCGTGGAGGCGGTGATTTATATCACGGGCAAATGTTTTATCTTCATCTGTGATAATTGGTGGCGGTGCAGTATCAAATAAATCTGCGTTAATTGGTTGCACACCCACAAACCAACCTTCAAACAATACAATATCCACACCTGTGATTATTTCTGGAGTAGTGCGATCGCCAGCACCTCCATAGGCAGATTTATCAAAACGGGGAACTATAACCGGACTTTGCCGCTGGCGAATCTGATCTATTAAATTTAAGCCTAATTCTATATCATGGGTTCCTGGTGGCCCTCGCCAAATCAAGCGAGGATCTTGCTGTATTAAGGCTAGGCGATCGCTATAAGTTTTGTACAAGTCATCCAAAGATAAACCCAGAGTCCGGTATCCCAACTGCTGAAGAATCAAGTTGAGAACCTTAGACATTGTGGTTTTACCTGTGCCTTGTGCTCCCAAAATCCCTTGAATTAGAGGTCGTTCCAACTGTTGGCAGTGCGATGCTAGTTTGATTCCTAAAGGTAGCCACAAGTCCCACAACACCTGTAACATTTCCTGGGGTTGCACCTGAAGATTAGTCTGGCAGAATTCACTAAAAGCTGGCAAAACGGATTTTAGTAAATGCGATCGCACTTGGATAACTTCATCCACATTTTCTGGTGTGATCCCAAAAGCTGTTGCCCTTAACTTATCTGTCAGCGCGGCTTCTCGTGCTTCCTGCTGCCAAGTTTCTTCTACCTCTGTTCCAGTCAAAATCTCTTCAAACCACGACTTCATAGTCTCCCCCTGCCTCCCCTACCTCCCCTGCTCCCCTCTTCTTCTCACGATCCCAGCTTAAAGGCTTCAAGAAATAGGCTGTAGATGAAACCAACTTTTAGGAAATTGAGTGAGTCTACCCAAAGCGATCGTCTAGACAAAAAGCTCTGACTATAAAATATCCTGCTAGTAAATTCTGTCAACACCACTAAAAACGCAGCTACCACAATGTCTAAGAAACCCCTTTGACCAGCTGTAGTAGAAACTGCGTTTCCTACAAAAAAACCGAACAAAAAACTAATTATCAACAGCGATAGTCGCCGCCAAGGATTCAAAAACCATTGCCCCAAACGGCTAGCAATGGCATCAAAAAGGTTGTTGAGACGAGTATTTTGCATCAGTGAGACTTCTAGGCAAAAGTCAAGATATCGTAAAAGGGGCTGGGGACTGGGGAACTCGGGGCCCCCTCTGAGGATAAGGGGCAATGGGGACTGGGAACTTAGGTAATCAGCGGAAAAATCATAGAACTTGCTGTAACCCCAGATATATTTTGAAACAATTTCCCAGTACTCTTTGAGTGGAGTGGTTCGCCATGAGCCACCAATCAAATTAATATGGTGGGGAACTCCGACGCTTGTTCATTGCTATCGCTATCGCCGCGACTAGTGAAATATTCTTATATTGAGGATATTGCTTTCAGCATAAGCTTCTTTGTTAGTATGTGAATATGTACTGGTTTTCCAGTGTCCAAAAAACTTGACCCATCTTATTATTTTCAGGGGAGTATAGATCCCCGAAAGGTAGTTGCCCGTCTTGTAGTATCTCACAGCTTAGGAGAGTTATCTATAAGGTTTGGCAGAGGACGCCTTGTTATGATGGGCTACGCCTCACCGTAGGCGATCGCTAGCGGTCTAACCGAAATTCTGATTCTACAAGAGAATTCGCTTAATCTGTATCAAATTTTATTTTTTTATTCTAAGTCTACGGTTAATACCTAAATAAATAAATGTCTACATCCCTTTTGGGACAAGCATCAAGATAATTATTTCCACCAAAGTTTTCTAGTAAAAATGATATTTATGATACATTTGATAGCTAAATTTCAAGAGAATCTATAATAGGCTACTTTCTTTGATTGCCTTTTGTGATAATAGGCTACTATTTGGTCAAGCCTAAACAAAATACTTATTTTTAAAGACTATCAATATGAGATTTTCAGTATACCGTAACGTTGGTGTTGCAGCTTTTTGCTTGGGATTGCTTGGGCTAGTGGTGGGATGCTTTGAGATGAGCGTATCTTTTGAGGCGGAACCCAATATATCTACACAAAGGTCAACAGAGACTTCACAGTTAGAGAGAACTCCCTCTGTACCTGTTTCACCTGATAAAGCGCTCTCCGCCAGCCTAACTACTTCAGCTACGATCCCAACCAAGCAAGTAGAATATAGCACTAGAGAAAATACTCATCCTGTCTTGACCCGTAATCAATCAGCTGGCAAAGCTAAGGGATTAGGGACTTTGCGGATGAGTAATCTTACCAATCAACCTGTGCGGCTGGCTTTACTGGCAAGGCAGTCAGGAGTCAAAAGCGCAGCTTCTAAACAGGCTAACTATGATGTTCCGGCACATTGGGATTTTGCTCCCAAAGAAGGTGGTGAAAAGGGGCTGATTCTATCTTTGCCTCAAGGTAACTTAAAGCTGGAAAAGGGAGATATTTTAGTTGCCTTTGCCCAAGATGGTTCCCGTCGCTACTGGGGGCCTTATGTTGTGGGAGAAACTCCTTCACCTAAGTGGAACACCCAAAACAAGGAATGGCAACTAGTTCTGAGTCCATAGTTTGTAGTTCATAGTCAAAAATCAATGAAAAACTCAAAAATAAGGAAGAACAAAACATCAATAACCAACGACTATTAAATCAGTGAACAGTTACTAAAGTTTCAGGCAGGAATTTGGCCCCTACTTGAATGAGCCATTTATATTAGTGGGGGACTTAGCAAAATGATATCTGATAACTGGTAACTGATTGTTGACTATTGATTGATTGAGGCTGAAATTGAGTGTTAAAAGCGCTGTTGAGCAGTGGTTCAACAATCTAGAAAAGCGTCCAGCCCTCGCTGTGACTGTGTCGGTTTTGTGGTTGAGTTTAATTGGTTGGGTAGCTTTTGGGTGGAATTTAGGCAGCATTGGCTTGATTGATGAAACAGAGCCACTGTTTGCTGAAGCTTCGCGTCAAATGTTTGTTACAGGTGATTGGGTTACGCCATTTTTCAATGGCGAGACTCGTTTTGATAAACCTGTTTTAATTTATTGGTGTCAAGCGATCGCTTATGCAATTATTGGGGTGAATGAGTGGGCAGTACGTCTTCCCTCTGCGATCGCCGCGATGGGCGTAATTAGTTTGGCTTTTTACACCATCCAGTGGTGTCTAGCAAAACAAGACCAATTAGAGAAAGTTTCACGTCCTGCGCGCCGCTATTTAACAGCGTTTATGGCAGCAGCTATCATCGCACTCAATCCCGAAATGATTATTTGGGGGAGAACTGGAGTTTCAGATATGCTGCTTACCGGATGCATGGCATCAGCTTTGTTATGCTTCTTTCTGGGGTACGCAGGGAAAGGGGGGACTGGGGAACTCGGGGCCCCCTCTGGGGATAAGGGGCAATGGGGACTGGGGACTGGGAAACTGGGAACTGGGGGACTAGGGATCAGGAAGGAATTTTCTCAATCTCGCAGCGAAATCACCTCTTTAATACCTAATAAGTGGTATTTAGCTTGTTATGTATTAATTGCAGCAGCAATTTTAGCTAAAGGCCCGGTGGGAATTGTCTTACCAGGGTTAATTATTGTGGCGTTTTTGCTCTATTTAGGAAAGCTGCGGGAGGTGTTGCGAGAAATGCGCCTCCTCGTAGGTATCTTGATTATTTTTGGTTTATCAGCGCCCTGGTATGCGTTAGTGACTTGGCGCAATGGCTGGGGTTATATTAACTCCTTTTTTGGTTATCATAATCTGGAACGCTTTACGGGTGTTGTCAATCACCATTCTGCTCCCTGGTATTTTTACTTTTTAGTGGTGCTGTTAGGATTTGCGCCATATTCAGTGTATTTGCCGATCGCAATAGTTAGGCTAAAGTTTTGGCAGCGATCGCACTGGCGTCTCCAGGAACGCTCTGAGCAATTGGGTTTATTTGCGTGGTTCTGGTTTGCTGGGATCTTTGGCTTTTTTAGCATTGCTGTCACCAAACTCCCTAGTTACGTGTTGCCTTTAATGCCAGCCGCCGCTATCCTTGTGGCGCTGTTGTGGAGCGAATTTTTCCTAGATCCGAAGACCAAGCAAATTCTGCTTTCTCCCTCTTCCACTCCTCCCTTCCCCTACTCCTCCTTTCTCCGAGTAAGCGGTTGGGTAAATGTTGCATTTCTCTCATTTTTGGCAGTAGGAATGTTTAATTTAAGCCAATTATTAGGTAGAGATCCGGCTATACCCAACTTCCGTATACTAATTCAAAAGTCGGGTTTACCAGTAACAGGGGGTGTAATTTGGCTTGTTTGTGCTGTCTTGGTTGCAGTTTTGTTACTAAATCGCCGTTGGAATTATATTATCAATATTAATTTGCTGGGGTTTGTGGCGTTTTTGATCGTTGTCTTGACGCCTGCGATGTTTTTTATTGATCGGGAGCGTCAATTACCTTTGAGGGAATTATCTGTGATGGCACTGCAAGCCAAACAACCAGATGAAGAATTAGTGATGATGGGCTTTAAAAAACCTAGTGTGGCATTCTACAGCCAAACCCAAGTAAATTATTTAAGATTTCCCCAAGAAGTTGTCCAGCATATTCAAAACGAGGCAGCTAAAACACCACAGCCACCTTCGTTACTGCTTCTGGCTGAACAGAAAAAGTTTCTCAAAATGGACTTACAGCCAGATGATTACAAGAATTTAGCCACCAAGGGTGCTTACAACTTGATTCGAGTTCCTTTTAAGAAAAGGAAAAGTGAAAAAATGGATATATCATTTGATGTTCATTAAATTGTCTTTTGGGATTTGTCCTCTCTTACAAAGTTCTGTTCGCCCTACAGCCCTTTGGGCATCCTACGGCAGGCGTTGGCGGAGCTATCGCCAAAAGCCGGCGCTCAGACTTTGCGCTTTGTCCTTTGTGAAAAACTAATGACCAATGACCAATGACTAATGACATCATTCGCATTTGTTATGTTGACCGTTGGCTGCTAAAGCATGATTAATCTGGTTTAATAAGTCTTCCATTGATATGGAACGCGGTAGGATTTGAGTTGCGATCGCGCCCACAACAGTTTCTAGAGATTCCAATCCATTCTTCCTCTGCTTTTCCCCTTGCTCATGAGCCTGAGACTGAGAAATTACCTCTGCGCGATTTAATCGCTGGTTGAGTATCAAAATTGGTGGTAACTTTAAAGGTAAATCTTTCAAAGCTCTCAGAGCTTTTAGCATCTCTTTATTAATGACAGATTCTCCTAAGCAAATTAGTAGTAAATCAACGCTTTGGTGACGAATTTGTTGTAGCACTTCTGCCCAACAGCGAGCCATCGTTGCTTTAAACCCTGCTGTTTGTAGGTACTGAATTAAGGCTTGGAACCATTCAGATCCCCGTTCAGCAGTTTCACTACTGATTGAACAATTTTTTTCTGTTCGATAACCTTTTACCTGCTTGCGTCTTCCCTGGGGTAGATCACGCAGCGTTGTTAAATCCACTACTAATATATTGGGAGGACAGCAGATACCAGAGGCAATTTGCAGTACTGACAATAAAGCATCTGTTTTGCCGCTGCGATTGTTGTTGCCAATTGGTGTTAAACAGGGAAACACAGACAATCCCGGTATCTGAGAGGCAGCCAAAGTGGTTGCGACATCAAAAGTAACCAATGGTAGAGCCGCCAAGCGTGTGTATCCTGTCAGTTTTTGCAGGTAAGTTTGGGCAACGGAACCTTCTACATCTAGCAAAACTACATCGAACTGCCAAACTCGCGCTAAGAGTTCTGCCTGATCTAAGTCATCTACTTCAATTACTCGGTGTTCTCGAAGTGAGGGGTGGGGATTGACCGATTCCAACTCAGGATTCACTAACCTGAGAATTCGTAGTGGAGTGTTAGCCGGAATGATTTTGCTACTATCTAACCCTAGCTGAGGAACTTCTGGTGTAGCACATAATTTTTCTAGGATCGGTGCTAAGACTTGATGCTCGGCTGGCAAGCTTAAGAAACCATCGGCTCGGTTAGCAAATGCTTGCTCCTTTTCGGCTCCCGTCGCCGTGACAATTACGGAGATATGACGGGTTGCAGTATCAGATTTCAGTAGTGTTAGTACATCCCAACCTGACAACAAGGGTAGCAAGGGGTTCAAAAATATCGCTATTGGTTGCAAGCGTCTAGCTTTTTCTACCGCCTCTGTTCCCGATCGCGCAATGACTACCCGATAACCTAAACCTTTGAGTTGTTCGGTCAAATCCTCGATATATCGGGCTACTGCTTCGACTACCAAGACCAAACGTTGTGAAGATGTCGGGTGATGCTGTGAGGGCGCACTCACAAGCTGACGAGCTGTTGTAGTGATTCCTTTGGGCTGTATCTCCCCGTCTTCACTGGTTCCCACCTCTGGCTCAGAAAAGCTTGTTTTCGGAGGACTGGGCGGTAGAAGCAGTGTAAATTGGCTGCCTTTACCTTCACGAGATAAGAAGCTGACATCTCCTCCGTGGAGACGAGCCAGGGCCCGGGTTAATACTAGCCCCAAACCTGTGCCTTCAAACTGGCGGGTGAGAGGATTTTCTAATTGTTGGAATTTTTGGAATATTAAATGTTGTTGGTGTTCGGGAATGCCAATGCCTGTGTCCCAGATGGTAAAGGCAATCCATCCTTCCCAACGGCTCACCCGCAGCCCAATTTCGCCAGATGTTTCAGTGAACTTAAAGGCATTGGAAAGCAAATGTACTAGCATCTGGCGCAAGCGCAACTCATCTGCCACGATCTGGTCTAAACCTAGTTCAATGGAGAGAGTAAATTGAGGAGTGGATGAGCTGGTTTCAGGTTGGGCGGCTGATGATTTGGTGGTTTGAGTGTGGATAGCTGTTGCTTCCGATAGGGCGCGATCGCACACAGCCCGAATTTTAACTGGGGTTAAGGTCAAATCCATCTGTCCCGTTTCCATGCGGGTCAAATCCAAGATATCATTGACCACACTCATCAAATGGCGTCCACTTTGATGAATCAGTCCCGCGTAACGGGCTTGACGCTCGTTGAGTTCTCCTAATTGCTGATCTACGAGCAACCGTGATAACCCCAAAACGGCAGTCAACGGAGTCTTTAGTTCATGACTAATACAAGCTAAAAACTCATCCTTTAACCGATTTAGTTGGATTAAATCGGCATTTTTAGCAGCCAGTTCTTTGCAAAGCTGCTGCTGTTCAGTCACATCAGTAGCTAACACCAACCATAAATCAGTGCTGTGAGCGTAGAGGGGCGTAGCCCGTGTTGAGGAACCAGCCGTGTGGGCGGATCTCTCAATTTGAGAAGCTACTGCGTTGCCCAGAAAAACCTCTGACTCAGCATTCATGACTTTCAAATCAGGACTATCTAATGGGATTTTGGCAAACTGCCAGATTCGCTCCTGACCGTTTTGAACTTCGACAACACAGGTGCAAGTACCTACTTGACTATCCAAGAAGCACCGACTAAATGGAGTCTCCACAACTGCTTGCTGTTCTTGGTTGTGAGACTGTGAGATTGGTAAGCCTGGTTGGGGTATTGTTTCACTCTGAAATGACAAGGTATGTTCTTCTAGATGATGTATGCTTGGCGTCGGTTGTGCCTCATCATCAAGATCATTTCCTCTACCATTAGGATGAACCTTGGCTGCTTTTTGAGTAGCGTATTCTGTTTTTTGGGCTTTGGCGGGGGCCAGTATTGCCTCAACCTGTTGCTTGACTCCTTCTGGATCTTTTAAAACTCCTAATTGCTGCCACCAAGCTGGATTTTGCGCCACTACCTCGCCTGTACCCGTTTGCAACATCAAAGGCCAAGGCAGTCTTTCCAATAGCTGTACTAGCGACTTATGTTCATTTTGCACCCGTGCCCGCGAGTGAGTTGTCACAGCCGCATCATACTCTGGGGAAGTCTCTTGAGACGACCTTTGGGCAGTTGAGCCAAGGGTAAATGAGCTTGTGACTCTCTCCTTAGCCAATAATTGCAGCAAGCGTAAGCTATCTATCAGCCCTAAAAACTTGCCATCGGAGTCAATTAGCGCCCAATCTAACTGGTGTTTTTGGGTTTGTTGGTAACGTAACCACCAACTTAATTGCTCTACATGCTTGGAAGCTGGTATTGTCTGTATTGGGTCAATTAGAGCTTGACCTAAGGTGGAGAGTGACTGCTGTAAATTTAAAAATGTATCACCATCATCTGCTAATAATTTTTGTATTAAACGGGCAGAATACAGCAACCCTATAGGGCTTTGCTGTTGATTCACTACCACCAAGCGATCGCACTGCTCTTTCTCAAAAATCTCCAGCACCACTGCCAGAGTACTTGTTTCTAAGCAGCTGGGTACGGTTGCTAGAAAGTCATAAAGCGGGTACTGTAGCATTGACATAGGGATTTGGGGGTCATTCTTCCTGTGGGAACCTCCGGCATGATCATCTGGCAACTGCTGATGCTCTTTGAGCCTGAAGTAATATTCTCCAAGAAGACTCACATAAGCTATTTTGGTTACACCAACGCCATTAAAATCATTTAATGGGCTTTGCCCTCAAGGACACTTGACTGCGTCTAAATTTTCCAAGCGGTGGCGTTTATCTTTGCTGCTCTCAAATTTTTCAGTGACTAGCCTGATTCTGTATCCTACTGGTATTGAAACTCCTCATCGATAGCAACGGTTAAAACAATTATGGCTCCAAAGATTCGCTTTAGAACCTTGAGGAATTATAATGATTTAGAATGCGACAATCCTTTAAGTTCGTTTAAGTATCTTATCAAGGAGTGAAATATAGAAATCTGTATGTAGATAGATATGTATATGCAAATCATAATTTAAATAATGTACCTTCTGTGGCAAACGCCTCATCAACGACCTACTAAGTCTTACTACTTAGTCGCCGCACCAGGTTGTTAAGTAACCAGCACTTTATCTTGACACGAAGTATTTCCCTGAGATGGAACTCACAGGTTTACTCCACACTCAATCTTACACTGCAAGCTTCTGCCATACCTATCAGCTAACCCCTCTTGGTCAGGGCGATCAAGGAGATATGTAAATAATAAATGTTATTACCCATATTGATTCTGCAACCTCATGTTAAAAAATGCTTAAATAATTCATCTTCTCTGTCCAAACAGCAAGGTTTGAGCGAGTGGATGTGGAATTTTTTCTATATAATCATTGGAAAATTGGGCTACCAGCCTGTAGCTTCAACCATCCCTGTTAAAACTCACTATTTACCTGGGTGGGTGCAACCAAACTTGCATGAACAATCCATAGACACAAATTGCTATGTATTTACGTGTCACAAGCAAAAAAATCAGCAGATATTTCAGCAGATGACTCCAACTGATCAACAAGCACTGTTGGAGCAGCTTAAATTAGATTACAGCCAAATACTCATCTACTACTTTACCGCAGAAAAAAATCTTAAAGAAAAAATCGATAAATTTATCAATGCCGTATTTTATGCTAATATTCCTGTGCCTCAAATCATCAAAATTCACATGGAACTAATTGAAGAATTTTCTATACAGCTAAAATTAGAAGGAAGGAGTGATGAAACATTACTTGATTACCGCTTGACATTGATAGATATATTGGCTCACTTGTGCGAAGTTTATAGAAGTTCAGCTTCTAAATAGATTCAATTTATTTATTTTATGTTTAACTTAGCACAGGCTGCTACTATAGCTTTCGTCATAATCCCTAAGCACATCTTAATATTTATATTCTCAAGCCTAGCCTGTAAATAATATGGATAAAGCTAGAAAAACTTATGTTCTCAAGCTTTATGTAGCAGGGAACACTCCTAATTCAGTACGGGCCTTAAAAACACTCAAAAATATTTTAGAGCAGGAGTTTCAAGGTGTTTATGCTTTAAAAGTAATCGATGTACTCAAAAGTCCACAGTTGGCAGAAGAAGATAAAATATTAGCCACGCCAACGTTATCGAAAATTTTGCCTCCACCCGTTCGCAAAATTATTGGAGATCTTTCAGACAGAGAAAGAGTATTAATTGGCTTAGATTTACTTTATGAAGAATTGAGTGAAGAAGACTTTGAAGATTGAATTTACTCATAAGAAATTGTTTACAAACTTTAGCAATAGAAGCACCGGGTTGATACCTAATTTGTTACCAAGCAATGAGTGAAAAAGACAAAGCAGAGCAAAATAAAACACCGTTAATTGGGGGTGTAGAAAAAATTCGCACGATGATAGAAGGTTTTGATGATATTAGTCAAGGCGGTTTACCTGTTGGTAGAACTACCTTGGTAAGTGGCACATCTGGTACAGGCAAAACTTTATTCTCTCTTCAGTTTCTCTATAACGGTATCACCTACTTTGATGAATCAGGAGTATTTGTTACTTTTGAAGAATCACCTAGTGACATTATTAAAAATGCTTATATTTTTGGATGGAATTTGCAACGCCTCATTGATGAAGGTAAGTTGTTTATTCTTGATGCTTCTCCTGATCCTGAAGGCCAAGATATTGTCGGTAATTTTGACCTTTCGGCACTCATTGAGCGATTGCAATATGCTATTCGCAAATACAAAGCAAAACGGGTTTCAATCGATTCAATAACAGCGGTATTTCAGCAGTATGAAGCAATGGGAGTAGTACGGCGTGAGATTTTTCGTCTTGTAGCACGTCTCAAACTACTGAATGTCACTACTATCATTACCACTGAACGTAGCGAAGAATATGGCCCTGTTGCCTCTTTTGGAGTGGAAGAATTTGTTTCCGATAATGTGGTAATTGTTCGCAATGTATTAGAAGGAGAACGCCGCCGTCGCACAAGTGAAATCCTCAAATTGCGCGGTACTACTCACATGAAAGGCGAGTATCCTTTCACAATTACCAATGAAGGAGTCAACATCTTCCCATTGGGAGCGATGCGCTTGACTCAAAGGTCTTCTAATGTAAGGGTTTCCTCTGGGGTCAAAACCCTAGATGAAATGTGTGGAGGTGGATTCTTTAAAGATTCAATTATTTTGGCCACGGGAGCCACTGGTACTGGTAAGACACTGTTAGTCAGCAAATTTATTCAAGATGGGTGTCTTTCTGGCGAACGAGCAATACTATTTGCTTATGAAGAATCACGCGCTCAACTATCTCGCAATGCCTCCTCCTGGGGAATTGATTTTGAAGAATTAGAACACCAAGGTCTACTCAAAATAATTTGTACATATCCAGAATCAACTGGTTTAGAAGACCACTTGCAAATTATTAAATCAGAAATTGCTGTCTTTAAACCAGCCCGGATTGCAATTGATTCTCTCTCAGCACTAGCTAGAGGAGTAAGCAATAATGCATTCCGACAATTTGTGATTGGTGTTACTGGTTACGCTAAGCAAGAAGAAATAACTGGTTTTTTTACCAACACAACCGATCAATTTATGGGGTCACATTCAATTACAGACTCCCACATTTCCACGATTACAGACACAATTTTGATGTTGCAATACGTAGAAATTCGTGGAGAAATGTCACGAGCAATCAACGTATTTAAAATGCGGGGATCATGGCATGACAAGGGTATCCGTGAGTACAATATCACTGCCGATGGCCCCGAAATTAAAGATTCTTTCCGTAACTACGAACGAATTGTCAGTGGTGCTCCGACCCGCGTTACTATTGATGAAAAGGCGGAACTTTCTCGCATTGTTAGGCGTTTTGAAGACAAACAGAGTTCCGATCCTTAAATTTGGTATCGTAGTATATCCCTTCCTAAATTTAGTATCGTGCTATATTCTGTGGTGAGGTAAAGGTTTCTGCCGCTAGATTGATTTTCGTGTGAGGCGATGCGGTGAAAGGACAGCAATTATTCCATAGCTTCTTACCTGGTGTGACAGCAGCGGTCTTAACAACCCAGCCTGCTTGGGCTGGTACTGTAAAAGTAAGTGGGGTACAGCCAACGTCTTCTCCTAGTGTTTTGACTTTTACTCGTAGTCGAACATTGGTTGCGGACATCATGAATACCCAACTGCCTAATACTGGGGATGTTAATATTCCAGCCCTAGTACCTGCTCCTATCACTAAACTCGGTGTAAAGCCTTTAATTAATAAAAGTATTCCAATACTTGTGACTGGGTACACTAGTGTACCAATAGAACAAGTCCCGAAGAAAGATAAAGGTAGATTTTTCAGTTTGACACCTACCTCTAATCTTTTCCAACGGCCAGATGTGAATTATTCTGCTCAAAACCAACAACAGAGTAATTCAGCCACTTATAAGCGGAAATTAGAAAATACAGTAGTTCCCAACTCTACTTCAAAACCTGCTTCTATCCCAAAAAAAATCTTACCACTGGCTTCTTCACAGAAACCAGGGGTTCTGAAGAAAAATGTTGATACTCAGTTGCAGACATTTTTACAAACTTCAACTACGGGTGCAAAAGCAGCAGAATTGTTGGCGGTTGATAGGTGTCCACAGCAAGTAAGGAAAAGCCAAACTGCTCCTCAGACTTATTTGCTTTTTGCCTCAAACACGTGCCCACAAAAAAATACTGCTGGGAACGTGGCTCAGAATAATACCCCTAGTGTGCCAGGAACGGTAAACCCTATAATACCCGGTTCTGTGCAAACGCCTGTTGTGCCAGGAACGGTAAACCCTGTATCGCCCGGTTCTGTGCAAATTCCTGAGAATCTCAATCCTAGTCCAAATCCTCTGCAATATCCCACTAAACCGGCAGAAGTGACACTTGAGAGAAATGAGCCAATTACTTTGGCACAGGCTCTAGAGCTAGCACGGCGTAATAATCGGGATTTACAGGTAGCGATATTGCAGCTAGAACGCAGTCGAGCTGCTGTACGAGAGCAGCAAGCTGCTTTGTTTCCTAATCTTAGTATTGGTGCGGATATAACTCGTCAGCAGTCTGCTAGTACTCAACTTCAGTTAGAACAACGAGAACGACAAACAGGTATACCCCAGCCAGGAGATGAAGCTAGTACAGCTTTTTCTGGTCAAGCTGAACTGACGTATAATCTCTACACTTCTGGGAGACGGCAAGCTGCTATCAGGCAGGCTGAGGAACAGGCACGCTCCGATGAGTTAGCTGTAGAGACTCAGTCTGAGGTAATTCGGTTGAATGTTTCTACTGACTACTACAATTTGCAACAAGCAGATGAAAACGTACGGATTGCTCAGTCGGCTGTGCAGAACTCTCAAGCTAGTTTGCGGGATGCCGAAGCTTTAGAACGGGCGGGTGTTGGTACTCGGTTCGATGTGTTGCGCTCTCAGGTGAATTTAGCAAATGCTCAACAAGATTTAACTAATGCTATCTCTCAGCAGCAAGTTGCTCGTCGTCAGCTAGCTACTCGGTTAAGTTTAACGCAGTCAGTAAATATCAGTGCGGCTGATCCTGTGCAATTAGCTGGTCTTTGGAACCAGACGCTAGAGCAAAGTATTGTGCGAGCTTTTCAAAACCGTCCAGAACTGCAACAGCAGTTGGCGCAACGTAACATTAACGAGCAACAGCGACGCCAAGCCCTTTCTGAGCTTGGGCCTCAAGTTAGTTTGGTTGCTAGCTACAATCTGCTAGATCAGTTCGATGATAGTGTTAGCGTTACCGATGGTTATTCGGTGGGTGTGAGGGCTAGCCTGAATTTGTTTGATGGGGGAGCATCAAGAGCAAGGGCAGCTCAAGCAAGAGCTAATATTGCGATCGCAGAAACTCAATTTGCTGAGCAACGCAATCAAATCCGCTTTCAAGTAGAACAAGCTTTTTCTACCCAGCAATCTAATTTGAACAATGTTCAAACCGCCAATACTGCTTTAGAACAAGCTAGGGAAGCTCTACGTTTAGCGCGTTTGCGATTCCAAGCTGGTGTAGGTACTCAAACTGATGTCATTAACTCAGAAAACGATCTGACAAGAGCCGAAGGTAATCGAGTCCAGGCGATTTTGGATTACAACCGCGCTTTAGCTCAGTTACAACGAGCCGTCACAGCCAGAGGATTAGCCTTACCCTAATACCACGCATCTGCCCTCAAGGCATCGCAAAATAAAATAGCGTTCTCTATGAAAATCTCCAAAAAATCTTCTATTCCAGTGCCATTGCTGAAGTAGAAGATTTTTTGGTAAAAAAAGTTGTATTAAAACAAATGTTGAGAACTACAAAGCTTAAAGTATAGCCGAGTGCTGTAAAGCCCTGCGGGCATGGCTGCGCTTAGAGGGATATCTATGGTTTAGCCCGTATAAATCCAAGTACTACCCTACGGGAAGCCGCTTCGCGTCTACAGGGCTTTTAGCAATCAACATTGTCCTAACCTATACTCGACTGCTATGAATGCATTTATACATAGGGTAACAATTACCAATTATCATGACTCCCAGGATGAAGGTATTGATACACTTTACAATTGGATTAACATAACTGAGTGTTTAATATTTATCAGTTATCAGTAAAGAGTGATGTATTCATCCGCATCGTCAGAGTCCCCACGAATACAAGTGGTAGTTTACCCTGTGGGTTCGCGTAGCGTTTCGTAGAGAAGGGGAGACGCAATCATGCGAACGGGGTTTCCCAATCTAGGAAACTTTTCAAGATAACTGTTTACTGTTTACTGTTTACTAATTTAATCCCTCGCCTTGTCAAGGATTCATGACTAAAGTAACATCACAAGAGATTGCACAGTTTCGCTCTCAATTAGCAGATGATCTCGTAGCCCTGGAAGCGCTGGACTTGATTGAAGACTGTGATGGAGATTTAGAAGATGCAGCAATGACGCTAGCTATTCGAGCCGGACAACAACCCGAAAGAGCAAATTCAGAGTGGTTAGACGCTTTGGCTAGAAAATGGCGTGCTGTTATTTGTGAACAAGAATATCGGGAAGAATTGCTGAACGGCTCACTTGCGGGAATGATGGCACACCTTAAAACAATGCCGACGTTTCCTAAGATTTTAGCAACGCCAGTATTGATATATGTCCTCAAGCAAGGCGTGAGCAATTTTTGTGAGCCACTGGATTCGCTAAAGTGACCGACGATATGCATTTAACTTGTATTATTTTCAATTTGGGGAGTAAGAGATAGGAGATGGGAGACAGGAGATATGAGAGATGGGATGTCAGATTTAAGGAGTTTCCTGGTAATTGACATCTTAATTTTGACTTCTACCTACTAATACAAGATTGATTCAACCAGCACTGTTACGCTGTTAATTAAAGCAAAAACTTTTATTAGACAACTATTGTTAATCAATGAACTACCTTGTTGCTGTATTACAAGATCGCATCCAAGCCGAAGCTGCTTACTTAGCCTTAGAAAAAGAAGGCATAAACAGTACTATCCTGGGCAAGGGGTATAAAACTGCTGACGAGTTTGGCTTAATCGACCCTAAGGAGCAAGCCAAAAAGCAAGCACGGCTGATGACAATCTGGTTAGTACCATTTGGTTTTTTTGCAGGATTTACCTTCAGCGTCATTACAGGTTTAGACACTTTTGCCTGGGCGGGTGAAATTGGTAATCACATCGTTGGCGGAGTGTTGGGTGCTGCTAGTGGTGCTATGGGTGGTGTAATTGTCGGTGGTGGAGTCGGTTTACTCGTGGGTAGTGGTGACGCTTTACCTTACCGCAACCGTTTGGATGCGGGTAAATACTTAATTGCAGTTCAAGGTTCTGAAACTCTCACTCGGCAAGCAACCAGAGTATTACGTCAGTTTGAGCCAGAAAATATTCAAGGTTATGCTGATACAACCAGTGTATAGAGAATGAATCATAGTTTACATGTTCGTAATTTACGCTTTAGCGCTAAAGCGCAAATTACGAACCTATCAAATCAAACTTGACAAACTAGTAAGGATTTCTGATGATTTTTATAAATCAGAGGTGCAAGATTTGTTATCCAACTATACCCAAAACTTGGCGATCGCTCGCAGCTAATCTGGGTTGTATAGTTGATTTAACATTAGAGATGTAAGCCTGTTGGAATGGGAATTAAAGTTAGAATCAAGACAGTTGTAGCAGATTAATTCTCAACTGAATAACTCATAAATTTTAAGAATGTTACCAAGAGAAGAACTTTTAAAAGGTGTAGAAAATCGAGATAGTGTAGCTCGTGTAATTGATCAGGCGGAGCAAGCCATCAAAACTTGGGAAGTGGTTTTGACGGATTTTTTGTCTCCTCCAGAATTGGCAGAAATTCAACGAGTGTTTAGTCGGTTAACCGATGTGCAATTGGTAGCATGGGGTGGATATCCGCAAGCTGAACGTCAAAGAATAGCGATCGCGCGTTCGGAAATCCCTCTAGATCAATCTCAAGTCAGCCTAGTTGCATTGGAAATTGCGGGAAATTTCTTGTTTGATACAGCAACTCACCGCGACTTTTTAGGCGCAATGTTGGGAACGGGAATTGTCCGTGAAAAGACTGGAGATATTATTGTTCTAGGAGAACGCGGAGCGCAAGCAATTGTAGCGCCAGAGTTGACGGAATTTTTGGAAATGAGTCTTAAACAGGTGCGATCGGTTCCTGTGAAAACTCAACCGATTGATATTAATGAGTTAAAAGTTCGGGAACCGAAGAAAAAAGAATTAACTACTGTGGAGGCTTCTTTGCGGTTAGATGCGATCGCCTCGGCTGGTTTTGGTATGTCCCGCAGCAAAATGGTAGATTTAATTGATGCTAGTGATGTCCGCGTTAATTGGAAGGAAGTTACTCAAGCTAGTTCTCAGGTTAAATCAGGTGACTTAATTGCCATTCGCGGTAAAGGACGTTTAGAAGTTGGGGAAATCGCCGTCACTAAAAAAGACCGCTACCGAGTTCAATTGACACGGTATATGTAGAGTTAAAAGTTAACATTTTTAGGCTTTAAAATGTTTTGCCAACATATTCAGCAAAATTTTGCGTGGTACGAGCCGAGATAATTTACTTCTAAGTTGAGTGGTAGTATCAGAACTAATAACGGTTGGGTAGCCATTTTCTAAAGCTTCCAGTGATTCCCGAACAACTTTTTCGCAAGAGTACACCTTATCTGTACTTTCTGCTAGTGCTGGAGGGAAATTAGCTTCTGTAAAAAAGTTTGTTTCTATTGGCCCTGGACAAGTAACTAAAACTCGGACACCATAATCACGATTTTCTGCCCACAGTGCCTCACTAAAACTGAGAATAAAGGCTTTACTTGCAGCATAAACAGAAAGATATGGTATCGGTTGAAATGCGGTAATTGAGGATACGTTAATAATACTTCCAGAACGACGTTGCCGCATTATTGGCAGAAATTTATGGGTTAAATCTACCAATGCCAAAATGTTTAATTGTACGATTTTAAGTTGTCTTTCAATATCACCTTCGGCAAAGTCTCCATAGTACCCAAAACCAGCATTATTGATTAATAAGTCAATTGTTAATCCCAGACTTTTTGTAGCATCAAATACAGTGGTAGCGGCATTAGGTTCTGTGAGGTCTTTAATAATAACATCTACTTGAATTTTGTATTCCTCTTGTAGTTCTTTAGCTAGTAGGTTTAGTTTTTCTTCAGAACGAGCAACAAGAACAAGGTTTGTATTGCGTACAGCTAGTTCTTTAGCAAAGGCTTTACCAATACCACTAGATGCACCAGTAATTAAAGCAGTTGGCATCCTATCTATATAAAATCGTTTTTATCCATTTTATAAATTTTAACTATAGTTACTATTAATTTTTAACCATCTAGAGTTATATACCAATAAGGGTAAAGCATCTGTCAGTAGTATGGATAGTTTTCCAGCTTTCAAGAAAATAGTAATACCAATTCTGTATGAAGACGCGCCAAACTACGTCAAACTTATAGATAGGTGCATTTAGTGATTTTGTGATGAGTCGTCCATTCCAAATCGAGATTTCAGAAAGCCAAGAAGAATTGGAGAAAGCT